>NZ_JAEMEF010000004.1 GCF_016785945.1 Olleya sediminilitoris
TAATTTTCTCTTTTAGAGAATTGTATTTTTTCTTTAGAGATTCAATATGGTCATTTTGTCCAAAAGAATGCAATTTTAATTCTTCCATAATTTTCCTTTTGAGTTCGTTCGTCAATGAATGCCAACGGTTTTGTATAAGATTAGTTGCGTTTTGACGAGGCTTATTTTCCGTAGGAAAATCAGCAGTAGTCAAAAAAGCAATGACCTTTTGATTGATCTAAAATAAGCAATTAATTTTATACAGTGTTAGCTTTTAGTGCTTTTAAAATTCGTTGTTTTCTTTTTTTTTACTTAGTTTTTATTCCGCAAACTTGATGAAATTCGATAGTGTTTTAATTCAGGTTTCGAGTAATAAATTCCGCAACTTGCTAAATTCAGAGTTTTAAATTCTGTTTTCTTGATTTCGCAAATAAGCTAAAAAATCAGACGTAATTCAATTTAGAGTTTGAGTGAGAATTCAGCTCGTTTTTCAAAATTCGACAACATAGTTTTTCGGTTTTTACTTTCTTAAAACTCAAATAAAAATCGAAAAATAAACACGCTTTTTTTCAATTCCGCAAACTTGCTCACGCATTAAAGCTAACGTGTTTGTGTATGATTAGTGGCGTGTTTAAGCACCTAATTTAGCAAATAAAAACCGATTAGAAAATCCGCGAGGATTTTCGTAAGTAGGAGTGAACTAGCCATTAATTATACACGGTGTTCTACGCAGTTTTTATTTCCGTTAATATTTTTCCTTCTCCATTCAGTTCATATTTATAACCTTCCCAATCTATTAATTCAATTCTGTTTTCAATAATTTTAAATTCCGTTTTTCCGTCTGGATTTACAAAAATATCTCTCGCACTAAAATTCCATTTAGTTTCTCCATTTTTATCAATTCGGCTAACTTGAATTTCTCCGTGAACGATAAAATCTTCGTCAAATTCATAAATTCCGAAACAAGTTGCAACGTCATATTGATTTCTCCAATTAGCTGATAAGTCTGTTAAATTCAGAGAATATATTTGGTCAGAACAGCAAATATAAATTCGGTCATTCTTAATTAGAAATGAATTTTCAGAAATTCCAGTTGCTCCTCCAGATTCCAACAATAATGCGCTACACTTTTCAATTCCGTTTTCTGTTATTCGAATTCCGTGTTTTGAGGAAGGTTGATATTCCAATTTATATCCTAAATCGGCTGGATATTGTTTCTTAAATCTCTGACCAAATTCCGCTGAATCCAAATCAGATTCATTTGTTATTTCAATTACGGAATTTTTATATTTTACTATCATTTTCTTGGTTTGGTCAAATTGCGTAGAACGGTTTTGTATATGGTTTGTTGCGTGGTTTAAGCACTAAAGTTAGCAAATAAAAACCGAATAGAAAATCCGCGAGGATTTTCGTAAGTAGGCTAGAACTAGCAATAAATTATATACGGTGTTGGCAACAGTTATTTTACATATGTTTTTCAATCAATTCAGCAGCTTTTTTTTGACCTCTTTCTTTAGCTAAATCAAATGCATTTTTCTTCTCTTTATTTTTTAGTTTCAAATCAGCACCGTTGTCTATTAATATCTGAATTATATCTAAATATCCTCTTTTTGCCGCTTCTCCAAGGGAAAAATCTCCATCTTTATCCTTACTGTTTACGTTTGCACCATTTTCAATAAGAAATTTAACTATTTCATAGTGTCCTTTTGAAGCAGCGTGCTCAAGAGGTGTAGCACCATCCATAGCTTTAATGTCAATTTCTGCACCATTTTGAGCTAAATATTTTACAATCTTTAGATGACCATTCCTTGCAGCTACTCTGATTGGAGTAAAATCACGGTATCCTTTAAAATTAACATCGGCTCCGTTTTCAGTTAAAAGTTTAACTATTTCAAAATAGCCTTCTTGACAAGGGAATTCTATTGGTGTTGAGTTTCCTGGATTTACTTTGTTTACTTGATTTACATCAGCTCCATTTTTAATTAAATATTCTGAAATTTCATAGTTATTGTCGGCTGTTGCCCTCCATAGAGGAAATAGTCCATTTTTATTATATTCAGAAATATCTTCTCCTTTTTCTATAAGTGATTTAACTTTTTCTAAATTTCCTTTTTCAACAGCTTTATATAATTTTTGGGAATGTCCAATTGATGTTATTGCAATAAGTAATACAAGTAATAATTTTTTCATTTATTCAGTTTTTTTAATTGTTGCCAACTGGTTATATGACAACTAATATAGTTGTTTTTGGGGTTATATTTCCCGTTATGACAACTTTTTGTGACTTATATCAAATAATTGTCTTTTTATTATTGTTGTTTATTGATAGCTAAATTATAATAATGCACTTGCAAATTCAATACGTATAACTACGTATTTTTAGCCAGTGTTTATTTTGTGTTTAGATAGGTGTCTGTATTTAATTGTTTGATTTTTGTTAATGTATTGCAGAAAATTTGCTTTGGCGCATTGTGTTGAATATGTTTGTTTATGAGGTTGTTGTGTGCTTGTGTAACTAGGTTAGTAGATACAAACCGAATAGAAAATCTGGGAGTGTTTTTGTGAATAGGTTAAGGGAGTTATAAATTATGTGTAGTGTTATGTCTTGGCTTTTTAAATTCTGATTATTTTTTATAACTGTTTCGGGAACTTATGTCTAATAAACATGTTTGTTGAAAATTTGCTTTGAAGTAAGCGTAAATTTTCAGCTTGCTTTATTGTTTTTAGCATAAATCATTTATATAAGTTTTTGAAGTTGTTTTTAAGGAATATTAAAATAGTTAATTGTAAAGTGGACTTAAAAAAGAAAACGCCTTAAAAAGCAATTATTGAAGCCTGTTTTTTATAATTTATAGTCTTGTGCAACGGTTACTGGTGTTGGCAATCATTTTTATTTTTAATCGTTCTTCTATGTATTCTATTTTATATTCTTTTTCATTATTTTCAATAATAGCGTTAAAAGATTGTGGTTTTATCTTTAAAGTTGTTGGAAACCAAATTTCTTTTACTTTATAGTTAGGTAACAATAAAATTCCTTCTTGATTTCCGTTAGTTCCAAATCTTTCGAAATCTCCTTTCCAAAATTTAGTACCCAATTCGTTTTCTAATTGTGTATTTATTTTTCTTACGTCATTTGTAGGCATTCCCATTTCATTTATTCCTAATACTTTTGAAATATCAAAATCAGTTTTATCGTCATTTTTCAGGTCATAACGGACAATGAATTCAGCTACATTTCCGCTAGCATCATAAAAATAGAAAGAGTCTGCATTCCAAGATTCAAATTTTTGAGTTTTTCTACCCTTTTCAATATCTATTACTTTTGTTCTCTTTTCCATCCAATCTAATGCTTTGTTTAGATGGTTTGCTGGGATTAAAAAACAATAATGGTATTTATATTCTTTTTTGGATTTTTTAAAAGTTAATTTACTCCAACCGATTTGGACTGTAAATGAAATATCACTTTGTTTTAAAAGTTTAAAACCTAATGTTTTTGAATAGAATTTTAATTCAGACTCAAATTTTTTTGTATAAAGTTCTAATTCTATGAATTTCATTAAAATTATTTTTTGTTTACGATTAGCTTAAATTACAGACAACTAGTTATATAATAATTAAAGGAATAAATATCCCGTAATATTACGGGATGTTTATTCCTTTTAGTGATGATTATTTTGGTTTAATTATTTGTTGGTACAGGAAAACCTCTGTCGCGTAATAAGGCTTCGATTTTAGCATCACGACCTCTAAATAACCTAAAAGCTTCAGCAGGATCAATACTATTTCTTGGTGCAAATAAGTATTTAACTAATTTATCTGCTACAGCTTTGTCATAAAAACCATCTGGTGCATTTTTAAATGCTTCAGAGGCATCACTTGTTAACACATCTGCCCACATGTATCCGTAATAGGCTGTTGCGTAGCCTTCTCCTGAAAATACGTGTCCAAAGTGTGGTGTTCTGTGACGCATTGGTAACTCGTTTGGCATATTTAATTCGGCTAAAGTTTCGCGTTCAAAAGCATCAATATCAATGTTTTCTGGATCTGCTAAATGTAGTTTCATATCCATTAAAGCAGATGCTAAATATTCGGTTGTAGCAAATCCTTGATTAAAGGTAGATGCTTTTTTAATTTTTTGTACTAAACTATCTGGTATAGGTTCGCCAGTTTTGTTGTGTACTAAAAATTGATTAATAACTTCGTCTGTAGATAACCAACGCTCTAATAACTGACTCTGGAACTCGGTATAATCTCTAACACCACCATTTAAAGTTGGGTATTTTACGTTAGAAGAGAAAAAGTGTAAAGCATGTCCAAATTCGTGGAAAAATGTTTCGGCATCATCCCAAGACACTAATACAGCTTCTCCTGGTGCAGGTTTTACAAAGTTTGAGTTGTTGGATGCTAATACTGTTTTTGGACCATCAAATGTGGTGTGACTTCTGTAGGTTGTCGCCCAAGCACCTGAGCGTTTTCCTGGTCTTGCAAATGGATCTAAATACCATAAGCCTATGGCTTTACCACTGTCTTTGTCTGTTACTTCCCAAACTTTTACATCCTCATGAAAAACAGGAACTTTACCTTCTTTTACTGGAGTAAATTTATAGTTAAATAATCGTCCAGCTGTATAAAATAGGGCTTGTGTTAACTTGTCTAATTGTAAGTATTGTTTAACCTCGTCACTGTCTAAATTATATTTTTTTTGTCTTACTTTTTCAGCATAAAAACGGTAATCCCAAGGTTGTATTTTTAAATCATCACCTGCAACATCTTGCATGTCTGCAACTTCTTCTTTTACACGAGCTATTGCTGCTGGCCATACAGCTTCCATTAGTCCCATAGCATTGGCTGGTGTTTTAGCCATTCGGTCTTGTAAACGCCATTCGGCATAATTACTATATCCTAATAATTTAACACGCTCTCTACGTAGTTTTAAAATTTCCGCGATAAGCGTATTATTATCATATTGGTCACCATTATCTCCTCTAGAGTAATAATTGGTCCAAACTTGTTTACGTAATTCGCGCTCTGTACTGTAAGTCAAAAATGGATCCATTGATGATCTGGTATTGGTAATAGCATATTGTCCATCTTTACCGTTATCTGTAGCTATTTTTGCTGCCGATTTTATAAACCCATCACTTAAACCATCCAATTGGTCTTTGTTTAAGTAGGTAATGTAGTTTTCTTCGTCATGTAATACATTATCACCAAACTTATTGTAAAGGGA
Source organism: Olleya sediminilitoris (assembly GCF_016785945.1). Lineage (GTDB taxonomy): Bacteria > Bacteroidota > Bacteroidia > Flavobacteriales > Flavobacteriaceae > Olleya > Olleya sediminilitoris. Next base: position 5,210 of record NZ_JAEMEF010000004.1, read on the forward strand.
TGATAACTCTTTATTAATTTCGGCATAGCGTTTTTTCTTTTCAGCATCCAGTTCGGCTCCATTCATTTCAAAACCTTTGTAAACCAACTCTGTCACACGTTGTTGGTCTGCAGGAAGCGGATTGGTTTGTGAGGCATCATAAACCGCTTTGACGCGTTTAAATAACGCTTCGTTTTGATTGATTTTAGAACGATAGTCAGACAGTTTAGGTGCTAATTGACTTTGCACTTCTCTAAATTCTGGACTACTCATATTACTACTAAAAATCCCGTAGTAAGTAAATACGTTATCTAAACCGTGTCCAGCACGTTCCATAGCTTCTATGGTATTTTTAAAAGTAGGCACTTCTGTATTGTTTGCAATAGCTTCAATGTCTTTTAAACCTTGAGACATACCCTCAATAACTGCAGGTTGGATTTGGTCCACTTTCATTTTATCAAAAGCAGGTACACCACCATAAGGTCCAGTGTAATCTTGTAAAAGAATATTGTCACTCATGGCTGTTTCGGTTTTAGTATGTTCGGTCTTAGTTGTTTCGTCTTTACAACTTGTAGAAAACAGTAGCACTGTACAGGTTATAAAGGAATAAATTGAGTTTGTTTTCATGTTTAGTTTTTAATTGAAGCTTAAAGATAAGTATTTTGTGTACTGCTAAAAAATGTAGCTTGTTAAAATGAAATCGTATTGTTTAGTCTAAAATTTTTACCGTTTCAATGTATATGTTTTGTAAAGGCCAATCGGCTTCATCAACATCTACACTATTAATGTTGTCTACAATGTCCATACCTTTAATGACTTCGCCAAAAACGGTATAGTCACCATCTAAATGAAACGCATCTTGTTGCGTGATAAAAAACTCATAAGGCGAGGCTAATTTATGCGGATTTTCTATATCACTGCTTGGCATAGATATAACTCCACGTTTGTGAGTAAACCCACGGTTTGTGTCTGTTGGTAATAAATAATGGCCAATTTTACGTCGTTTTGCAGCCACATTTACATTGTCTGTATTACCACCTTGGATAATAAAATTTTTAACCACACGATGAAATTGGGTATTGTCAAAAGCTTTTTGTTTGGCTAAAAAAATAAAATTAGCACGATGGAATTTAGTTTTGTCATACAATTGTATATCAATATCTCCAACAGAAGTTACAATACGGACTTTGTTTTCTTTATGAAGTGGCTCAAACTCTAAAAAAAAGTCCATTACATTATCCTTATCTAAGTAAGGATATTGACGTTTAGGCGTTGTGTCTTTTTTAGTAGCGACTTCAGTTTTAATGTCTTTTGTTTTAGCTTTGGATTGTTTATCTTCACAATTAAATAAAACTAAACAGAAACTAACCAATAATAATACGCGCATTTTTAAAATGAATTTTAATGAATTTATCATAGCGTTACCAAAAATAAAAAATATCCCTTTGCCAGCCGAAGCATCACAGCTTAAAATGGTACCACCTTATAGACAAGAGTTGGTAAAACAACAAGGTGATACTATTAAAAATGCAAGGCAAAGTGCTGTGTTAGCTTTGTTTTACCCAGATTTAGAAGCCCAAACAAAGTTAATTTTAATATTAAGAAAAACCTACAAAGGAGTCCATTCTGGGCAAGTTGGTTTTCCTGGTGGAAAAGTAGAATTAGAAGATCATGACTTAAAACATACTGCTTTAAGAGAAACCCACGAAGAGATTGGTGTCTCTCCAGAGTTAGTTACGGTTTATAAAAAACTTACTCAAGTTTACATTCCACCAAGTAATTTTTATGTACAACCTTTTATTGGAGTGGCAGATAGTACACCAATTTTCACCAAACAAGATAGTGAGGTAGAGGATTTATTAGAAGTTTACCTATCCGATTTGTTAAGCGAAAGTAATTTAACACAAAAAATAGTGACTACTAGTTATGGTGCTGATGTACAGGTGCCTGCATTTAATTTAAACAATCATTTAGTTTGGGGAGCAACTGCAATGATGCTTAGCGAAGTCAAAGACTTGTTAAAACAAACCCTTTAACCTAAAGGTTTTGCTATATTTGTATCTACTAAATGTAAAATTAAACTATGGGTTTATTTAAAAAAAATCCTTTTGGACACATCCTTTTTGTAAAAAAATGGTTGATTAGGATCTTAGGTGTCTTAACACACAGACGTTACAGGGGTTTTAACGAATTGCAGATTGAAGGGTCTGATATTATTAGAGACTTACCAGATACTAACGTATTATTTATATCAAATCACCAAACTTATTTTGCAGATGTAATAGCCATGTTTCATGTTTTTAATGCAGCTTTAAGTAATCGTCAAGATACTATCAAAAATGTTGGGTATTTATGGAATCCTAAGCTTAACTTTTATTACGTTGCAGCCAAAGAGACTATGAAGTCTGGATTAATTCCTAAAATATTTGCTTACACAGGCTCTATAAGTATAGAGCGTACATGGCGTAGCCAAGGTAAAGATGTTAAACGACAAGTAAAAATGTCTGACATATCTGCTATTAAAACAGCATTAGATGATGGTTGGGTAGTGACTTTTCCGCAAGGGACAACAACACCATTTAAACCCATCCGTAAAGGTACAGCACACATAATAAAACATTACAAACCAGTAGTAGTACCAATTGTTATTGATGGTTTTAGACGTAGTTTTGATAAAAAAGGTTTACGCGTTAAAAAGAAAAACGTATACCAATCTTTTGAAATTAAAGCGCCTTTAAAAATTGATTACGAAAACGATAGTATTGCAGATATTGTAGAGCAAATAGAATATGCAATCGAGCAACATCCTTCGTTTTTAAAAGTAATACCAGAAAAAGAATTATTAGCACAGGAAGAACTTAATAAACAACGTGAGTTTTTAAGTTAAGCTAAATATTACAACATAAAAAAAGCATCAAAATATATTTATTTTGATGCTTTTTTAGTTTGTGTTTAAACTTAGATTTCTATCTTTTTAAGTTCTTTATAATTTCTGTTTAATCGCTTCAGTAATATACCATAAATCAAGCTGTAAAACGCATAAACAATACCAACAGTAATTAAAGTAAGTAAGGTAACTACACCAATAAATTTTGACAATTCAATGGTAGATAGTGCAGAAACATCAAACTCAGTACGTTTAGTTTTTAATGATAAATAGGTGTAGTAAGGTGCCATTACTACTATCATAAACAAATTATAAACCACATAGTATTTAATAATTTTTCTGGTTTTTAAAATGTTTTTCATTAGCTGTTTGGTACTATCCACAACCGAAATTGTTTTGTACGACTTGTACAGCAAATAGATAAAAATTACAATAACCACATAGGATAAGCCCAAGATTATATAATGAAAAGTGCCATTGTTGTAAGTTTCGTTAAACTGATTTTTATAATCCTCAGAAACAAAAAACGGAATAAAATTACAGAATAATATAAACACCAACTCAGCAATACTTATATAAAATAACGTCTTTACAATGCTAGACGATTTTTTTAATAGCATTGGATATATTTGGGAAGCCGATTTTTTTTCAAATTTATCGTCGCTCTTAACCCAGTCTTTCTTTAATAATTCTAATTCATCCATAGGTTACGGATTTAAAATGGTTCTTAATTTAGTTTTCACTCTATTCATTTTCACTCTAGCATTAACTTCAGTAATACCCATTGTTTCACTTATTTCTCTATAATTTTTGTCCTCCAGATATAAAAACACCAAAGCCTTTTCAATATCATTTAATTGGTGGACAGCCTTGTATAACAATTTTAATTGTTCCTCTTCAGTACTATCGTACTCTTCCGCACTAATTTTAAATTGTACAGTATCAAATTGCTGAGTATTAATAGTACGTTTAGACTTTCTGTAAAGTGTAATTGCGGTATTTAATCCCACACGATACATCCAAGTACTAAACTTACTATCACCTCTAAACTTCGGGAAAGCTTTCCATAGTTGGATCGTTATTTCCTGAAATAAATCGTTGTGCGCATCATAATTATTGGTATAAAGTCTACAAACTTTATGCACAATATTTTGGTGCTGTTCCAACAATTCAACAAAATTTTGTTCTAGTGGTTTACTCAATGGTTTGATTAGTTAGTTTAACTATTAGTAGCAATTAATATAAAGATGTTACACAAAAATAAAAATATTTTTTTTGGCGTTACCACGAGGGTCGCGTTTTACGTTAAAATCTTTTTTTGCCATATGTGGCAGCAAAAAAAGGATACCACTGCAACCGCTAACGCAACTCATCCGCCAAAAACAACAATTCAGAAATTTAAAATTCCAAATCCTAGAGGTTCAGTACATCTTTGTACCATCAAACAATCAAAAAACAAACACCGTTATGAAATCTTTATTATCATGTCTACTATTACTTTTAACCCTAACGCTACAAGCGCAAACCACAATATCTGGTACAGTAATAGATCAAAACAAACAACCCGTTTTAGGAGCCAATGTCTACCTAAAAGGAACCTACGATGGAGCCAGTACCTTAGACAATGGTCGTTTTAGTTTTACAAGTACAGCAACAGGAACGCAAACCTTAATAATCTCGTTTTTATCCTATGAGACTAAAACCTTAGTTAATAATATAAACCAGTTTAAGGATTTAAAAATTACATTACGTGAAGATGTTAACACATTAGATGCAGTAGTCATATCAGCTGGTACATTTGCAGCAGGAGATAATAGTAAAGTTTCAGTTTTAAAACCATTAGACGTCGTGACAACAGCTAGTGCTTTAGGAGACTTTGTTGGAGCATTACAAACCCTTCCAGGAACCACAACAGTTGCTGAAGATGGACGTTTATTTGTACGTGGTGGAGAAGCCGAAGAAACGCAAATATTTATTGACGGAATACGTGTGTTTACACCTTACTCGCCAACTACAAATAATGTACCAACACGTGGACGATATTCTCCATTTTTATTTGACGGAATCACCTTTTCAACAGGAGGTTATAGCGCAGAATATGGACAAGCTTTGTCAAGTGTTTTAGAGTTGAATACAATACATCAGCCAGATCAAGAAAAAACAGATATAGGTATCATGAGTGTAGGAGCAAATCTAGGTAATACTCAAATTTGGGGTAAAAATAGTTTAAGCGTCAATGCATCTTATATTAATTTAGCGCCATATTTAGAGCTTTTTAAAGATAGAAACGACTGGAAAAAACCTTTTGAAACCCTTTCTGGAGAAGCCGTATTTAGACATAAAACTAACAATGGATTATTAAAATTATACTCAGCTTTTGATACCACAGATTTTAGCTTAGTCCAAGACGATATAAATTACAGTAATGGTATTCCGTTTGGTCTAAATAATAACAACCTATATTTTAATGGTTCTTATAAAGAAGCATTAAATAATAATTGGACTATTTCAGGAGGTATTAGTTATACTTTTGCAAACGCTAAAACAGAGGTTTTTGAAAGTAAAATTAAAAGCACACAAAACTCGGTTCATGCTAAAGTAAAATTAAAATATCGTTTTAATAATCGATTTAAATTAAACTTTGGAGTAGAGCAGTTTACCACACAATTTACAGAAAACTATAATGACGAAACTATCACTAATGTTAATTATGGTTATAATAATAACCTATCTGCTGCATTTACGGAAGCAGATGTGTTTTTCTCGAAAAAGATAGCTTTAAAAGCTGGTTTTCGTGCAGAATATAGTGCTTTGTTTGATGCTGTTAATGTGTCACCACGATTGTCTTTAGCTTATAAAACAGGATCTAAAAGTCAGTTGTCATTAGCTTATGGACGTTTTTTTCAGCAACCCAATAGTGATATCTTAAAATTTAATCAAGATTTGCAAGCACAACAAGCGCAACATTATATATTAAACTATCAATATAATGCAGATGGAAAGATTTTTAGAGCAGAAACCTATTACAAACAATACAGTGATTTAGTAAAATACGATTCAGATTTTACAAGTTTTGATACTGATTTCAATAATTCAGGAGATGGATTTGCAAAAGGTATCGATTTGTTTTTTCGTGATAATAAAAGCATTAAAAATATAGATTACTGGGTAAGCTATTCGTTATTAGATACGCAACGTGATTATAAAAATTATGCAAATGCAGCCCAACCTAATTTTGCTAATGCCCATAATTTATCAGTCGTAGGTAAATACTGGATTGATAATTTAAAAAGTCAAGTGGGATTAAGTTATAATTTTGCTTCAGGGCGTAGTTATACAGATCCAAATCAAGAAGGATTTTTAAATCAGAAAACAAAAAGCTATAATAGTTTAAGTTTAAATTGGGCTTACCTTTTAAGTCCTCAAAAAATCTTATATTTTTCGGTAAATAATGCCTTAGGATTTAATAATATAAACGGTTACCAATACGCTAATACACCAGATTTAAATGGACAGTTTAATAGTCGTGCGTTGCGTCCTGCAGCAGATCAGTTTTTCTTTGTAGGTTTCTTTTGGACCATAAGTGAAAAAGGTACTGACAATCAATTGGATAATTTATAATTATAGCTTCTCGATACAATTTGTTCGTGCCTCACAAATCACTCGAAGTGACGAATTGAGTAATTAGTACTAATAAAGTTAGCGCAAGTAATAGTTTTGAGTCATCACATAACGTCAGTTCTAGTACTTTGACGTAGTAGAGGTGTATCGAGGACTATTAGCAATGATTTAATGAATAAAAATCACTGCTTCTTACTACTTTGTCTCCAAAAAATAAAAGCCATTATAAACCCAAAAGCCATGTAAATACCATGAGCAATGCGTATGTCGTTTTCGGTTGGTCCAATAAGAGTTTCAACTTTAGTACCTAAGCTAAACCAGTAAATAAAAATAGCAAAAACAACCAAAATGATACTACCTACAGTACCACTGACTAGTAAAACGTGTTTTGTTGTAAAAAAGAAATTGGCAGCCAAAGCTCCCCAAAAAAAGGTTAATACATATAAGCCATTATCTGTGTACGTTTTTATAATTCGGCTGATGGTATCGTTATCAGTTGTATTATCTACAGCTAAATAGATGTCAAACCCAATTAGTAGTATAAATAAAATAATAATTAGGTATTGTACTTTTTTTACAAAAGCATCATTGTCTAATAATTGATTTAAAGGTCGCATACTATTAGTTATTTAATGTAAATTGGATAAATTCTTCATGACGTTGTGACCATATAAAATGACCAAATAGTAAACCGCTAACCAATAAGATAATTTGATACTTGGTCTTAATTATGTAATCCTTAGGCAATTTTCTACCATATATAATCATAATAATAACTATTACAGCTAACACAATTGGAGGAATTTCCCAATGGGTAATAAAAATATCAAGTACAGGTTTTTTACTTCCTAAAAAAAAGTGACCACCAAAAACTCCCCAAAGAAAAGGTATAAAAAAGTACTTGTTATAGCTCCAATTTTTAATTACAACATTAATAGTATCATTTTTATAGTAGTTAATATTTAAAATCGTGTTTAATAAAATTAATAAGCCAATGGTACTAAATACAATAATTTCAACAGTTGTTATGGACATGAATAGCGAGTTTAAAGACTTAAAGTTAGTGGTTTTGTATTGTAAAAACAATGCTAAATGAAGACAAATGATAAAACTATTACAATTCAGACTAAAAAAGTTACAGTTGGGTCATCTGCTTTTTTTTAAACTGTAGTAGTGTTGGATATTTGTAGTGTTAATATCTAAATCATTAATTATGTACAAAATAGCAATTATTATTACACTAATGTTCAGTCAGATTTTATCTGCACAAAGCACTTATGAAACTGGTATGAATAAAGCCTTCGAGCTTTGGAAATCTGGACAACCTGCTGAAGCTTCTAATTTATTTGAGCGTATAGCAACAGTAGAAAGCGATAACTGGTTACCATCTTATTATGCAGCTCAAGTTTTAATTCTAGACAGTTTTACAAAATTAAAAGATAAACACGCTTTAGAAGCACAATTAAAAAAAGCACAAACTTTTTTAGATGATGCAGTTTCTAGATCAAAGGATAATCCTGAAAATATGGTTTTACAAGCCATGCTACACACCGCTTATGTCGCTAGTGATGGTGCAAATTACGGTATGTCATTATCTCCAAAAATTAATGCATTATATGCTAAAGCAGCACAATTAGCACCAAATAACCCTCGTGTGATATTGTGTAAAGCAGAATGGGATATGGGAAGTGCTAAATATTTTGGACAGGACACAAAGCCATTTTGTGAGCAAATAGAAAAATCTCTGCAACTTTTTGCTAACTTTAAACCAGAAACTACTTTTGATCCCAATTGGGGAAAAGAGCGTGCAGAGCAATTAACAGCACAATGTAAAGCTTAATTATTGCAACTGTTTTAATAACAAAACATTATGAACAAAGTATTTAAAAATATAATATTAACTTTTGCTATAGGCTGTGTAGTCTTTGTTATAGGGCAATATTTATCCAATGGGTTTAAGTATGACACTACATCACAATTTATAGAAGATTTTATATTTTATCAATTATATGCTTTTGTTTTAGGTTTTTCAAACATGACGTTTTTCTCATATATGGAACGTCGTAAATGGATGTCAGGACAGTATGTTAAACGTGTGCTTTTAGGCATTTTAGGATCTACACTAATTACACTTTTAGGTCTGTTTTTATTAAGGGCATTTACCTCTGTAGTGTATTTTGGTAATTCGTTTTCGTTTTTTATATCAAATGAAACTTGGAAAGGCTATTCGTTTGGATTATGGATAACATTAACCATTGTATCTATCTTTCATGTGGTTTATTTTTACAACAGATATCAAAAAAATAAGCTGAAAGAACAAAAAGTAATTGCAGGAACAGCAAGTGCTAAATTTGATGCTTTAAAAAACCAATTAGATCCTCATTTTTTATTCAATAGTTTAAATGTATTAACTAGTTTAATTGAAGAAAATCCAGATAACGCACAAAAGTTTACAACCAGTTTGTCAAAAGTATATCGTTATGTTTTAGAACAAAAAAATAAAGATTTAGTAACTGTAGATGAAGAACTTAAGTTTGCTAAAACCTATATGTCTTTATTAAAAATGAGATTTGAAGACAGTATTATTTTTGACATACCAAAACAAGCCACAAATCCAGAAAGTAAAGTCGTGCCTTTATCATTACAATTGTTATTAGAAAACGCAGTAAAGCACAATATTGTTACCAGTAGTAAACCGTTGCATATTAAAATTTATGAAACTAACGGTAGTCTAGTGGTTGAAAACAATTTACAAACCAAAGAAATAGTAAAAAAGAGTAGTGGAGTTGGTCTTGAAAACATCAAACAACGTTACCAATTATTAACCAATAAACGTGTAGTAATTAACCAAAGTCAAAACGATTTTATGGTTGCAATTCCTATACTAACAAAAGAAATAGTAATTATGAAACAAATACCAAAACAACAATTAGACGACTCATATGTAAGAGCACGTAAGCATGTAGAAGAATTAAAAGAATTTTATTATAACCTGATTTCATATTGTATCGTTATTCCTTTTTTAATTTTTATAAATTATAAAACAAGTTGGGATTACAAATGGTTTTTCTTTCCAATGTTTGGTTGGGCAGTCGGCATATCATTTCACGCATACAAAGTGTTTGTAAATGACGGAATGCTAGGAAAATCTTGGGAAGAAAAGAAGATTAAAAAGTTTATGGAAGAAGACAATCAAAAACGTTGGAACTAAAATTTAATATTATGAAAAGCGATATAGATAATTATATAGAAAATAATCATCAAAATAATTTTGAAAAAGAAGAAGCTTATATTAGAGCTAAGAAAAAAGTAGAGAAAATTGTTGGCTTTTATTGGCATTTTGCAATTTACATTGTAGTTAATATTTTTTTAATGATAATGATTTATTCTAAATCAGGAGAACCCTTTTGGAGCTTTGCTGTTTGGTCGACACCTTTATTTTGGGGAATAGGTATAGGATTTCATTTTTTAGGTGTTTTTGGGACAGATTTTTTATTTGGTAAAAACTGGGAAGAACGTAAAATTGAAAAATACATGAATAAAGAAAAAGATAATAAACGTTGGGAATAAGCAGTTGTTTAATAAACCTAAACCAAACTAAATAAATACAAAAAACAAATATTAAAACCATGAAAGTAATAATTATAGAAGACGAAAAACCATCTGCGAGACGCTTACAACGTATGCTTAAAGCAATTAATGTGGAAGCAGACACCATGTTGCATTCGGTTGAAGAATCTATAGATTGGTTTAATAATAATACACATCCAGATTTAATATTTTTAGATATTCAGCTTAGTGATGGTTTGTCTTTTGAAATTTTTGATCAAGTAGAAGTCAAGTCAGCTATTATTTTTACAACTGCTTATGATGAATATGCATTGCAAGCTTTCAAATTAAATAGTATTGATTATTTACTTAAACCTATTGATGATGAAGATTTAGAAGCTGCTGTAACAAAATATAAGGCTAGGCTTCCGCAGAAAACAAATATTGCTTTAGACTTTGAGGATATTAAAAAACTATTGGTTAATCCAATTGATAGAGTCTACAAAAAACGTTTTTCTGTTAAAGTTGGACAACATATAAAATTAGTAAATATTGATGAGGTTGAATGCTTTTATAGCGAAAATAAAGGGACTTACTTACATACCACAGAAGGTAGAAACTACCTTTTAGATACCACTTTAGAAGCACTTGAAAACGAGCTGCAACCAGAAACGTTTTACAGAATTAACCGTAAGTTTTTTGTAAACATCAATGCTATTAAAGACATTATTAGCTATACAAATTCACGTTTACAAATCAAGTTAAATAATTATAATGATGATCAGGTTATTGTGGCTAGAGAGCGTGTAAAGGACTTTAAACAATGGTTGGAGTAGGTGTTACTCTTCTTCATCTTCAATTCTATTATCATCAAACGCGCTAGGTAATAATTTAGGAATAAATTTTACAACCAATGGTAATAACAAAGCACCTCCTGGTAAAATAAAAATAGCAAGACTAGGTATGGATTTAAACACATCTAATAGCTGTTCTTGTACTTTTTTTTGTTCGTCTTTGCTTAAATCTCTAACTGTAGATTGGGTTAAAAGTATTAATAGTTCTTTACTTTCTAAAAGCTCTTGCGTTAGACGTTTACTATTGCGTTTTATTAACTTTAATACCATGTTGGTAGAGTTGTCATAAAACGTTTTTACAATGTTTTTAGAGCCTAATAAAGGGACTTTACTTCTATAAGTTTTATAAAATTGGGCAATAGTTTTAGACGCCTCATTGGTTTGGTGTTGTGTTAGATTTAGTTGTTCGCCTAAGTTGTTTAAAAATAAAACCTCTTCATTATCTAATTTTGCATCAGTCCATGTTGCCATAGCAGCTAGGTCTAAACAGTATCTAGCAAATAAATTAGTGTCAACAGAGGCAATAGCTTCATTAAACAATAAAACACTATCTCTTTGGTATCTTAATGATTGTTCAAAAAGTTCAATTAAGCTATTATCGTAATCAGATTTTTGTTTTTTACTATTTAAAGTGTTTAAAACAATACTTTCTATTATAGATTCATATTCTTTTATAGTTTCATCATTAGCAACTCCAGTTTTTAAATAATTTCTAAAGGCTAATACATCAACAAATAATAAGGCATTGGTGATAAAGTAATTAAAGCTTTTGTCAATTAAATTATCATCAATTTGAATACGTTTATTTATAATCTTTTCGGTTTGATCTTTAATATCTTTAGACCTAATTATAGATTGTAAAAATGTAACTTTTCCTTTGTTAATAGTATTATAAAAATTAACCACTTCGGTATAAAAATCTTCTGTGGTATTATGGTTTGTGTAGGCAATATGCAGTGCAATGACTAAATTTATTTTACAAATTTCGTCTGCTTCAAAATCGTTGTCTTTTACCCAATTATTTACAACTGTTACATTACTTCCGTATATAAAACCACAATCTCTAAAGTGTCTGTAATACACCTCCAAGTCATTGTCTTTAAACAGCTCATGTGGTTTAAGCTCTTTAAGTAATTTTTTAATCCAGCCTGAAGCAGAAGGGTTCATTCAACATTTTTATTAGAAAGGTTAAAGATACTTTTTTAAAATTATTTTTCACATTTTTTCATTTAAACTAAACTTTAATAAAACCGCTTTTATAAAAGTTGCGTAAGTGTATGCGAGAACCAAAAATATTAATTAACAAAAAATCTCAAAAACATTATGAAAAATTTCAAATTTATTTTAGGAGTAGGTGTATTTGCAGCAGCAAGTTTCTTCTTCTTATCAGCAGATCATATTGATGCTCCTGCTGTACAAGGTGGTACAAGTGATATTACAGATTTTTACGCTTTTCAGGGTGAAGACACAAACAATTTAGTGTTTGTTGCTAATGTACAAGGTCTATTAAGTCCAACAGCAAGTGCTAGTGCAAGTTTTGACGAAAACGTGATGATCGAGTTTAACATTGACAATACAGGAGACAATGTTGAAGATCTAGTGATCCAAGCTATACCAAGAGATGGTAAAATGTACTTTTTTGGACCAGTTGCTCCAGGAACAACAGGTTTAAGTAGTAGAGTAATGACGGATGCAACACAAACTGTTGTAGACATTACTGCTTATGGTGAGTCTGCAATGACAGAAACTAGCAATGGTATTACTGCTTTTGCAGGACCAAGAGACGATCCGTTTTTCTTTGATTTTAACCAGTATTCTGCAATTATAGCAGGTGATGCAACAGCATTTAACGATCCAGGAACAGACACTTTTGCAGGTACAAATGTAATGTCAATAGTAGTTGAGGTGCCAAAATCTATGATTGGTGGTACAGGAACAATCAATACTTGGGTAGAATCTAAGTCTAAATAATTACAAACTTTCAAAAACATATAAATTATGAAAAATTTAAAAAATATATTTACAGTATTACTAATAACTTTGGTTGCCTTTAATTGTTCTGATGACGATGATGCAACTATGGTTGTAACTCCAACAGGAACTGATTTTTCTGGGACATACACGCAACAAGATCAAATGGGTAGACCTGCTGTAAACACAGTATTTGTGTCTTCAGGATCAAAGGATACTTTTAACACCACTATACCTACAGACCAAAATGCTGGATTTCAGTCTATGTTTGAAGCTAATTTAACAGCTTTAAGTCCTGCATTTGCTAATCCAGGTGATGCTAATGCATTAGGTCAAGATGCTGCTGCTTTTACAGGATTATTAGCTACAGATGTACTTAATGTGTCTTTAGACGGAACCACTACTTTTTATGACGGAACAAATGTTTTAACTGGTCGTAACTTAGCAGATGACGTAATAACAGTTGAGTTGTTATTAATTTTTGGAGGTGAAGATTTCTCTGAAAACCCAACACTTTCTAATGACAATGTAAGCGAAAATGATAAACCATTTTTAGCCTCTTTCCCTTATTTAGCGTCTCCTTGGTAGACGGTATTTTAATCCAGAGTGTTTTAAACAACCACTCTGGATTATTTCAAAACCCATAATATTTCCCACATAAAACAAACAAACAACAAAACAAAAATATCATGAACACAAAACTATACATGCTACTACTTGTTATTATTATAGTAACTAGTTGTTCAGACAAAAACCAAGCAATTACCAATCCAGAAGACTATAATAAATACCTAGTTAAACAACCCAGTAACGAGACCCTAGAAGCCACTGCAGATTATAATTTTTGGAACAAAAAAATAGAAGCTGCTCCAAATCAATTATCTTACTTATCACAAATAGCAAGTGCAGAAACTAGATTGTTTAAATCTACTGGTTATATTAAATATTTAAAACATGCCGAAAAATCTTTATTAACTTTAAATACACGTACACATTATAATTGGGCCGGACATTTAAGAAGCTTAGCCCGTAATTATATTTCACAACATAAATTTAAGGAGGCTTTAGAGATGCTTAAAAAAGCAGAAGCTAATGGACAAAATTTAGACGGAACAAAAAAAATGCTATTTGATGTACACATGGAGTTGGGTAACTTTACTGTAGCAAAAAACTATTTAGAACAAACCAAAGATTTAAACGATTTTGGATATTTAATCAGATTATCAAAATGGAGTGATTATCAAGGCGATTTAGATGCAGCAATTAAGTATTTAGAAAAAGCAACAGCTAAAGCTGAATCTTCAAAATTAGATCATTTAATGGAGTGGTCTTATACTAATTTAGCAGATTTTTACGGTCATGATGGACAAATAGAAGAATCCTACAAGCATTATTTAAAAGCATTAGCTTTAAATCCTGATGATGCCTACGCTAAAAAAGGAATTGCTTGGATAGTGTATTCTTACGAGAAAAATACGACCGAAGCTAATCGTATTTTAGATGCATTAACCCAATTACACCATGCACCTGATTATTTATTGTTTAAAGCAGAAATTGCAGAATATGAAAACAATGATACTGCAAAAAACAAGTATTTAAACACTTACTTTGAAGCCATTAAAGACACCAGTTATGGCAACATGTATAATGTGTATTCTTCAAAAATATTAGCAGATTCCAAAAACAAAAAAGCGATAGCTTTAGCTAAAATTGAAGTCCAAAATAGGCCAACACCTTTATCTTATGATTTATTAGCTTGGAGTTATTTTAGTAATGGAAATATTACAGAGGCTTTAAACATTGTAGAAAAGCACGTTGTAGGACAAACTTTTGAGCCTGAAGCACAATACCATATTGCCCAAATATATAAAGCCAACGGTAAATTAAAAGAAATGGCTTTAATTAAAAAAGAATTACAAGAAAGTAGTTACGAATTAGGTCCATTAACTTCAAAAATTGTAAACAAATTATAATCTTTGGAACCATGAAAAATATTTTAATACTACTAGTTTTAGTAGGCTTTACGCTTACTATTAGCGCTCAGACAGTTAAAGGGTTTGTTACAGATAACAATCAGCCTTTAGAAAATGCTTATGTGTATAATCAAAACTCAAAACAGCATTCACATACTAATCAATTAGGACAATTTATAATTAATGACACTAAGGTTGGAGACAGCTTAGTTATTGGTTTATTAGGATACCAAAAACAAAGTGTGTTATTAACAGAAGCGCTTTTGCAACAACCTTTAGTTATAAACTTAAAAACTAAAGCATTTTTGTTAGATGAATTAGTGCTAACCGAACCTGTTAATGTTATTAATAGTATGGTTAAGATAGATTTGGCTACAGATCCAATAAATTCTTCTCAAGAAATTTTACGTAAAGTTCCTGGATTAATTATTGGTCAACACGCAGGAGGTGGTAAAGCCGAACAAATATTTTTAAGAGGTTTTGACGTAGATCATGGTACTGATGTTGCATTATCAGTAGACGGAATGCCAGTAAATATGGTCTCTCATGCACATGGTCAAGGCTATAGTGATTTACACTTTTTAATTCCAGAAACTATTAATAATATAAGTTTTGGTAAAGGTCCATATTATGCAAATCATGGTGATTTTAATACTGCTGGTTTTGTAGATTTTAAAACCAAAGATAAGTTAGATGATAATCTAATAAGTTTTTCGGCTGGACAATTTAATTCCTTAAGAACCTTAGGGTTGTTTAATTTACTAGATAATAAAAATGCCCAAAATGCCTATGTTGCAGTTGAGTATATTGAAACAGATGGACCTTTTGAGTCTCCTCAAAATTTTGACAGATTAAACCTAATGACTAAATACAATGCATATTTAAATAACAATTCAAAAATTGGAGTAACCCTAAGTCATTTTACAAGTCAATGGGATGCCTCAGGTCAAATTCCACAACGTTTAGTAGATGATGGTACAATCTCAAATTTTGGAGCAGTAGATGATACTGAAGGAGGAGAAACTAGTCGTACTAACTTTAATATTCAGTATAGCACCATTTTAGATAATGATGTCGAAATGCAAACTAATGCATTTTATTCAAATTATGATTTTTTGTTATATTCTAACTTTACTTTCTTTTTAGACGATCCAGTAAATGGTGATCAAATTAAACAAAAAGAAGACAGAAATATCTTTGGTTTTAACACACAATTCAAAAAAAATAAAAACTATAATTCATTTGATGTTAATTATACTTCAGGTGTTGGATTACGTTTTGACGATGTTAATGATATCGAGTTATCACACACATTAAACCGAAAAGAAACACTAGAAAACATACAATTAGGAAATGTTAATCAACGTAATTTATATGGTTTTTTTAATGCTGAAATTGACCTAGGAAAAGTAACTATTACTCCAGCTTTACGTTTAGAGTACATCAAGTTTCAATACCAAGACCAATTAAGTGATACTTATAGTAACCTAACAGATACTGAAGTCGCATTGTTACCAAAGCTTAGCATACAGTACAATCAAAATAATAATGTACAATGGTTTTTAAAATCAGGAATTGGATTTCATTCTAACGATTCTAGAGTTGTGTTAAATCAAAATATAGATAATGCTTTGCCTAAAGCGTATGGTGTAGATTTAGGTAACATCTGGAAACCAACAGATAAATTAGTGCTAAACTCTGCATTATGGTATTTGTTTTCTGAAGAAGAATTTGTTTACGTTGGTGATGCAGGAATTATAGAACCTAGCGGAAAATCTGAACGTTATGGCGTTGATTTTGGTGTAAGGTATCAAGTGTCAGATAACATTTATTTTAATACTGATGCGACCTATACTAGAGCAAGAAGTTTAGAAGAAGACAATGGTAATGATTACATACCATTAGCACCAGATTTTACTGTAGTAGGAGGATTGTCTTTTAAAGATATTAATAATTTTTCAGGAGGAATCAATTATAGATATGTTGATGATAGACCTGCAAACGAGGATAATTCGGTACAAGCAGAAGGTTATTTTGTAACCGATTTAAATCTTAATTATGCGTTTGATAATCATTGGAAATTAGGTGTTAGTATCGAAAATTTATTTGATACAAACTGGAAAGAAACTCAGTTTTTAACAGAGTCAAGATTGCAAAATGAAGCAGCCTCTGTTGAAGAAATTCATTTTACACCAGGAACCCCTTTTTATTTTAAAACAACATTAAGTTATTCGTTTTAAAAAAACAATAAAACCTTACTAGTTTAATTTACGTAAGTATAATGCAATCGATTTAAGGGAAACAATTAATTGCATAACTAACAATACGTGAAGACTATGAAAAAGTGAGGTTGTTTTTTGTTAGTTTGTTTTGAAAGTGTTTGATAACAATGTTTATCAAACACTTTCTTTATGTAATAAAGTTGCTATTAATTAAAATCAATAGACCTGTATAAGTGTAATACAGATAAAATTGTAGAAGTTTTTAAAACTAAAAAAGACACCACATGGTGTCTTTTTTAGTACTATTAAAATAGTAATTTGTTATATTGAAGCTAAAGCTCCTAACGTATATAATTGCTCTAATGTAGGCGATTTGCTTCCTCCAGCTGGTTCTAAAGTGATACCAAATGCTTGCGATTGATTTGCATTTTTAAGCTTAAAAATCTTATTGTCATCTTGTATAAAGTCGTCAATAGTACCTAAACTAGTAGGTGTTAACGGGTTTAATGTTAAGGACCAAACTTGATAAACTTTACCCTCTGGTGGTTCTGGTAAACCTTGTAAATCTAGATATACAGTATCATCATTTTTATCCCAATATACATTTGCATAAGCTCCAGGTGCAGCTGCTTGACCTTCTAAAGGGATATTAATAATACTTTTGTCTCTAATGATGTTTAGTAGATTTTTAGTTTCGGCTAGATCCGTTTTAGAAGTTTCCATTTGGATTTCTAAAAAGTCTTTTTCAGTATTTACTATTTGTATCTGGTCTTCTAAATTAGATTTTTGATTAATTGTCCAAATAAGACCACCAGCTAATATTACAGCTGCAGCCCAACCAGTATAGTTAAACCACTTAGTTTTTGGTCTATTTAAACTAATAACTTTAGTCTCGCTATTTGTATTTAAACGTCCTTTAATAGTATTAAAATCAATGTCTTTTTTAGGTGCAACACTTGCGGTTAGTTTTACTAAAGCAGCTTCAATTTCTAAAACTTCTTTTAAAACTTCAGGGTGTTTTAACATTAGGTCATACACCTCTTTGCTTTCTTTTTCAGAAAGCTGACCAGCAACGTATAGTTCTAGTACACCTGAGTTTATGTAGTCGTTAATGTTCATATTATAATACGGATTCTCTTAATTCTTTAATACAATTTCTGTTTCTAGTTTTGATAGTTCCAATTGGCATATCTAAAGCTTCTGAGGCTTCTTTTTGTGTGAAACCTTTAAAATATAATAGCTCGATTACCTGAATACATTTTTTAGCTAGTTTGTCTACAAACTTTTTTATTCCAATAGCATCTGTACTATTATCTAAATTATCTTGCGACTCTATAATATCTACGAAAAAATCCGAGTTAAGGTTTTTACTAGCATTTTTGTAAGCCTTTGATCTGGTTTTATCTATCGCAGCATTTCTAGCAATATTAATTAGCCAAGTAAAAAAACGACCTTTGGTTGCATCATAACTATCTGATTTATGCCAAGCTTTGATAAATACATCTTGCATGATTTCTTCTGCAATATCATTATCTCTAACAATATTATAAATTACACCATGCATGCTGTCTTTATACATGTTGTATAATTTTTCAAACGCTTTTTCGTCTTTTTGTTTAAATTTTGAAACTAAAAGTTCTAATTGCATAAATTGAATTAATGGTTAAGGCTAAAAAAAGCAGCTAATATTTAGCTGCTTTGTTTGGTATAAAGATAATAAATTATAATTAATTTTCTCTTAAAAAGGTATTCACATTAATTGCAACTTCTTCCCAAGTTTTACTAACTCCATCTGCACCTTTGTGTAGATCAAAACAAACTTTATTTAAAGCACTTAAAGCACCTAAAGCATCCCAATCTTTTAATTGCATAGTTGCTGTCATAGCCACACGTCTTTTGTCAGTAATTTTTACATCTAATGGTAAATCTTTAGTAACATTATTCATTGTGATAGAAGCAACATACTTGTTGTTAACGTATTTAATGGTTCCTTTAATAAACTCAGGATTAAGCATTTCTCCAAAAAATGAAGTCTTTAATTTTAAATCTCTGGCTTCGTTATCTGTAAATAATCCAGTAATTGGAATAGAAAAACTTAAGTCATTAAGTGCTTCTTGAGGTGTGCTTCCTGTTTTTTGGTCAAATTTTAATACATTAAATTGTCCTCCAACTGGTACTTTTTCAGTGGTTTTATAAGCTGTAAACTTTACTGTTGTTGCTTCAGGTTTAACTACAAATTTTTCAGTTTTAACATCTGTTTTAGTCGTCTCTTTTTCAGCATCATTTGTTTTAGCTTCATCTTTACAACTTACCGCTAAAATAAGTGTAAAAGCTAATACTAATTGTGTTATTTTTTTCATTTTAAATAGTTGTTTTCTTTAATAATTATAAAGTTAAGCAGATAAATGTGCTTATCCAAATTACTGTACCTTAATCTAAGCTAAAGGTCTTTATTTCTTCGATAGGTTTAGTCATATTAATTTTAATGATAGACTGGTAATATGGTTTGAAACTGTCATTAAAAAAGGTGTTTGTTTTTTCTAATGCAGTTTTTAAATCTGTTTTAGCATGTTCTATCAACGTTGTTTCTGTTTTTGTTAGACCATTTTGTCTAGTCGCTGTATACCAAGACGCTGTACCTAATCTACTATTAACACTAACATCTAATGTTCTAGTTATACCTTGTCGTTTGTCTTGTTTTCCTGTGTAAATGTCTAACAGTGTATCAATCTCCTTAATAATGTCTTTAGACGCTTTTATCTCTTCTTTGTATTTTGACTTATCTAAATCGGTTAATTCTTTTTTATATTTTTCAGCTAGTTTTTTATTTTCAGCTAATTGTTTTGTCGCGTCAGCAGCAATTTGACGTAATTTTTCAATTTCTTTTAAAGCAGCATAAACTTCATCTGTGTTTTTAGAAGACACCTCTAATCTAGGGTCAGAAGCGACAGTAATCATACTTTCAGAAGTTTGATCACCATATTCTAAAACCGCTTTGTAAGTTCCTGGTTTAACATCAACTCCACCTGGTTCTCTTTTTTGTTTTCTAATGGTTCTTGAAGGTCTACTACTACCTTTTTCATCCATGTACCAAGTCCATTTATGTAACCCTTTTTCTTTAGGAACTTTTCGTTTTAAAGTTCTAATTAACTTATCGTTGTTATAGATTTTAAGTGACATAGAATCCCATTCAACTTCATTTTCTTTGGTTTCAGAATCTTCTTTCTTTTCCTCTTTGTCATCTCCTTTTTTAGTTTCTTTTGAAGCTTTTTCTGGTGTTACATAGTAAGTAAATTGTGCACCACGACCTCTATTTTGACCATGAAACATAGCGTCTGCACCAAAACGACTTCCTGTTGGCTGTTGGTATGCAGCTTGGTAAGCAGTAGGAGGAGAAAATAGTTGAATTTTATTGTTTATAATTTGTTTGTTTTTAGCTATTGCTCTTAACGGTCTAATATCGTCTAAAACCCATGCAGCACGACCAAATGTACCAATAACTAAATCATGTTCTCTTGGATGGATCACTAAATCTTTTACTGAAACCGTAGGAAAACCTTTGGTCCATTTTGTCCATTTGTTTCCTGCATCAATAGATACATATAAACCATCATCAGTACCTAAAAACATAAGGTTTGGTTCAACTAAATCTTCAACAATGGACAACGCATAACTTTTAACATCGTTTTGGTCTACAATTCTTTCCCAAGTTTTTCCATAGTTTTTAGTTCGGTAAGCATATGGTGTGTAGTTAAAGCGTCTGTAATCATTAGCAATAAGTAATGCTTCACCTTTATTTTTATTACTAGCTTTAATTTGTGCAATCCAGCTTCCTTTAGGTAAGCCTTTAATATTACTAGAAACATCACTATAAGTTTGACCTCCATTTTGTGTGATATGTACACGTCCATCGTCAGTACCAACCCAAAATACATCCTTTTCAACAGTAGAAGGTTCAATAACTAAAATAGTACAGTGGTTTTCAGCACCTGTTGCATCTAAAGTTAATCCACCACTTTCATGTTGTTTTAATTTGTTAGGATCATTAGTAGATAAATCTTCAGATATTACTTCCCAAGTTAAACCTTTGTCTGTAGATTTATGTACAAACTGACTACCAAAATAGACTGTATTATTATCAAAAGGATCCACATTTATAGCAGCATTCCAGTTAAAACGTAGTTTAACATCCTTATCAGGATGTGTTGGTTGTACTCCAAAATTATTACCAGTTTGCCAATCGTAATAACTAACATAACCTTGTTGACTCATAGTCCAACCGTAACGCGAATTGTCTTTATCTGGTATAACATCAAAACCGTCACCAAAACTAATCTCTTGCCAATAGCTATTACGTATACCTTGAGCACGCCAAACATAAGCAGGTCCTCTCCAAGATCCATTATCTTGCATTCCTCCATACACATTATATGGATACTCGTTATCTACATTAATATGATAAAATTGTGCAACAGGCATGTTACCAATAAAACGCCAATTTTTTCCACCATCTTTGGTTATGTTTAGTCCACCATCATTTCCATCTATCATAAAGTTTCCGTTAGTAGGATGGATCCACCAAGCATGATGATCTGGATGTACACCATTATCTGCACCATAAGCTGGCATTAATTGCGAAAAGTTTTTTCCACCATCTTCACTAACATTTATGTAAGTAAAAACAGAGTATACTCTATTTTCGTTTTGAGGATCTACATATATTTCAGAGTAGTAAAATGGTCTGTTACCAATATCACTTTTATCGTTAACTTTTTTCCATTTAAAACCACCATCTTCACTTTTGTATAACGCATTTTTTTTAGCTTCAACTAAAGCATAAACATTATTGGGTTTGTTTCTAGCAATAGCAACTCCAATACGTCCTAATTCCCCTTTAGGGAAACCTTCTTTTTCTGTTACTTTAGTCCAGTTTTTACCACCATCATGTGTAATGTGTAAACCCGAACCTGCTCCACCAGATTTAAAAAACCATGGATCACGCTTGTGCTCCCATAAAGTTGCAATTAATTTATTAGGATTAGTAGGATCCATAACTAAATCTGCTGCTCCTGTTTTGTTGTTAGCAAACAGTATTTTTTTCCAGGTTAATCCACCATCTGTGGTTTTAAAAACACCACGTTCAGGATGTTCTCCCCAAGGACTACCAATTGCAGCTGCATAAACTATGTCTGGATTTGTTGGATCTATTACCACACGATGTATGTGTCTGGTTTTTTCTAATCCCATAGACGTCCAAGTTTTTCCAGCATCTAAAGACTTGTAAATGCCGTAACCACCATTTAAACTGTTTCTTGGGTTTCCTTCACCTGTTCCAACCCAAATGACACTTGGATTAGATTGTTGTATTGCAACAGACCCTACAGACGCTGTTACTTCTTTGTCAAATAAAGGATCCCATTTAATACCACCAGAAGTAGACTTCCATAAACCTCCAGATGCTGTACCAACGTACATAATATCAGGGTTGCTATGGACAACGTCAATTGCAGTTACACGACCAGACATACCACCTGGACCAATGTTTCTTGGTGTCATGTTTTTAACTAAATCCATCGAGAATTCTTGCGAAAAAGCTGTGATAGAGAAGAGTAATAAAAGTAAAAAGGATAATTTTTTCATTTTTGGTAAATTAGTTTGCATAAAGTTAAGCAACATATTCTTAAAAAGCTGTTAACACGTTTATTTAGATGTTAATTTGTTGTATTTTTATACTGCAATGAAAGAAAAAAATATACACAAAAAAGGTTTCGTATTTAAACCCTACGAAGCACCTTCACTATCACCTTTCGAGAAGCTTTTTGACATATTTAAAGAGTTGATTACACATACTTCAGGAGATTTTGACGAAGCTATAGATTGGCTTCGTGAATTAGATAAAGAATATAAGTTAACCACTCCAGAATATACCATTGATGACTTTATTGAAGATTTGAAAGCTAAAGGTTTTATTCGTGAAGAGATTAAACCCGATGGAAAAAAAGGAAATGCCATTACTGCCAAAACCGAACGCGCAATCAGGCAATCTGCTTTAGACCAAATTTTTGGTAACATAAAACGTAGTGGCTCTGGTAACCATAAAAGTAAAGGTACAGGAGTAGGAGATGAGCATACTGGCGATTTTAGAAATTACCAGTTTGGAGACAGCTTGGATAAAGTGTCCATGACAGAAAGTCTAAGAAATGCCCAAATTAACAACGGAATAGGAGATTTTAACTTAACCGAAGATGATTTAGTGGTTGAAGAAACGACCCACAAATCTCAAATGAGTACGGTTTTGATGATTGATATTAGTCACAGTATGATTCTTTATGGAGAAGATAGAATTACTCCTGCAAAAAAAGTAGCTATGGCTTTAGCTGAATTGATTACGACACGTTACCCAAAAGATACATTAGATATTCTAGTTTTTGGTAACGATGCTTGGCCAATTAAAATTAAAGATTTACCCTATTTAAACGTTGGTCCTTATCATACAAATACTGTAGCAGGATTAAAATTAGCAATGGATTTATTAAGACGTAAACGAAACACCAACAAACAAATTTTTATGATTACCGATGGTAAACCCAGTTGCTTGCGTTTACCTGATGGAACCTATTATAAAGACAGTAATGGCTTAAATCCTTACATAACCAATAAGTGTTATGCACAAGCACAGCAAGCTAGAAAATTACATATTCCTATTACAACTTTTATGATTGCTCAAGATCCTTATTTAATGCAATTTGTTGAAGAATTTACGCATGCTAATCAAGGTAAAGCTTTTTATACAGGTTTAAAAGGTTTAGGAGAAATGATTTTTCAAGATTACGAAACAAACAGAAAAAAAAGAATTAAAGGATAATGAAAATAGAAACAATAAAAACTTTAGGCGAATTAAAAAAAGCTGGATACCAAAGCAAATCGATTAAAGACGAATTAAGAGATAATTTAATTGAAAAAATAAAGAATAAAACAACCGTTTTTGAAGGTGTTCATGGTTATGAAAATACTGTAATACCAGAGTTAGAACGTGCTATTTTATCACGACATAATATTAATTTTTTAGGATTACGTGGTCAAGCTAAAACACGTTTAGCACGTTTAATGCTTAATTTGCTAGACGAATATATTCCTGTTGTAGAAGGTAGTGAAATTAATGACGATCCTTTACAACCAATCTCACGTTTTGCTACAGAGTTGATTACAGAAAAAGGTGATGATACACCAATTACTTGGATGCACAGAAGTGAGCGTTTTGCCGAAAAATTAGCGACTCCAGACGTAACTGTTGCAGATATTATTGGAGATGTAGATCCTATAAAAGCAGCCAATTTAAAACTAAGCTATGCAGACGATCGTGTGATACATTACGGAATGATTCCTCGTGCCAATCGTTGTATTTTTGTAATTAATGAGTTGCCAGATTTACAAGCAAGAATTCAGGTTGCTTTATTTAATATTTTACAAGAAGGAGATATTCAAATTAGAGGGTTTAAATTGCGTTTACCTTTAGATATGCAATTTATTTTTACTGCAAATCCTGAGGACTATACTAATAGAGGAAGTATTGTAACACCATTAAAAGACAGAATTGGATCGCAAATATTAACGCATTATCCAACAGATATTGAAACCGCTAAAACCATCACACAGCAAGAAGCTAAGTCTGATGGAAGACAAAAAGAGAGTATTCATGTACCCGAATTAGCCAAAGATTTGTTAGAACAAATTGTTTTTGAAGCTCGTGATAGTGATTTTATAGACGAGAAAAGTGGTGTAAGTGCACGTTTAAGTATTACTGCTTTTGAAAACTTATTAAGTGCAGCAGAGTTACGATCGTTAAAATCTGGAGACGAAAAGACAACCATTCGATTATCAGACTTTTTAGGGATTATTCCTGCAATTACAGGTAAAGTAGAATTGGTTTATGAAGGAGAACAAGAAGGTGCAGCGCAAGTCGCTTATAATTTAATTGGTGAAGCTGTAAAAAGTTTGTTTCCAGAGTACTTCCCTAAGATAGAGAAATTGAAAAAGCAAGAAGACGAAAGTCCTTACGACACTATTGTATCATGGTTTTTTAATAATTCTGATGGTTTTGAATTGTTAGACGATTTACGTGATAAAGAATATATTAGCTTATTAGATGCAGTGTCGCCATTAGATGATTTACTTGGAGAGCATCAACCTAAATTATTAAAAGAAGAAAGCTATTTTGTGAAAGAATTCGTGCTTTGGGCTTTAGTAGAATATAAGTTGTTAAGCAAATATAGATTTACAGAAGGTATTCAATTTAAAGACCCTTATGGAAGTTTTATAAGTGGATTATAAGTTCTTGAAATAAAAACTGCAATAGATAATAGTGCCTGAATTTTTTTAGGCACTTTTTTTTATAAAAAAATATATTTTGAGCAACCATAAAAGGTGGTTTGTTCGTATATATTTAAACCCAAAAAAAATATATCAACCGTGAAACATTTTTACAACTTAACCTTTTTAACTGCTTTTCTGTTTTTTACAACGCTTAATGCACAGATTTCAGCAGTAAGTTTTCAAAATCAGACTTACCTACACGGTATACAGCCTGATAACATTCAATCTAATGACATTTATGATGTATACGTGTCTTGGAGAACCACTTTTGCCGAACCCTGTAATAATGGTCGCTATCGTATAAAATTTGATACTCCAACTGAAACAGTATCAGAAGGAATTGCTTACGGTATGTTATTATCTGTTTACGCCAATGACAAAGAGTTGTTTGATGGCTTATGGTTATACTACCAAGATTTTGTAAACGCTAATGGAGTTATGAATTGGAAAATCGATGGCTGTAATAGTGTTATTGGTAATAATGGAGCTACTGATGCAGAACTAGATGCAGCTTATGCATTAATAGTTGCTGACCAACGTTGGCAAAGTTTAGGTGCAATTGACTATCAAAGTGATGCTATATCACTAATTACTATTATTAAAAATCATGAGGTTGAAGCTGGATCAAACGTCCTTAAACCAGGTGATGCTTGGGGAGGAAGTAACACGACTAACCCGTCTTATCTAGCTCCTGGTTACTTTAAAGTTTTTGGTGTCTATACTGATGATAGTGCTTATTGGAATGCTGTTGCAGATAAAAGCTACGCTATTATTAATGCCAATTTAGCTCAGAATAATGCGAGTTATAATTTAGTATCTGATTGGTGTAAAGCAGATGGAACCTACTCAACAGAAGTATCATGGGCTTATAACCAAGGTCAATCTTATTACTATGATGCAGCACGTACACCATGGAGATTTGCTACCGATTATATCTGGTATGGTAATACAGAAGCTAGTAATTACAATCAATTATGTATTGATTTTGTTAATGCGCAAGGTGGTTTTAATCAGATTTATCCAGGTTACTCTCAATCTGGTGTAGCCATTAACACTTCTTACAAAGATCCAACTTTTACAGGAGCTTATGCTACTGCAGCAATGACTTCAACCAATCAATCTTTTGTAAATAATGGGTATTCTGAATTAAAAAATCAAGCAACAACAGCGTATTTTGGAGCGACTTTACGTGCTATTTATATGTTTGCTTTATCAGGAAATATGTATAATGCAATTCAAGATAACACGCTAAGTACAACTGAAAATGTTTTAGATACATTTAAATATTATCCAAACCCAGTTAAAGATACTTTGCATATTCAGTTTAAAACAGCACAATCTAGAACTGTAGAAGTGTATTCGATTAATGGTCAGCAACTTTATCAAAACCAAGTAAAAAAATCAGAATTAAAATTGGATATTTCACAATTTAAAACTGGTGTTTATTTTCTTAAAATAGATAATAAAAGCTTTAAAATAGTTAAGTCTTAGATATAACTATTTTTAATTAAAGGTTTAATCAAGTAATCGTTTATTCCTTTTAATTTGTTTTGGTTTTAACCACAAATAAAAACCACTAACACAAATAAATAATAATCCTAAACCAAGAACTGTAGAGTAGATTAATTTTGAATATTTAAAATGAAATAAATAATCTACGATTGATCCATCATGAATCATTTCAATTAAATCTGCAGTTCTTGTTTTTTCTGAAACAATGTTTCCGGTGTAACAGTCAATCTGTAATTCGGTAAAATGGGTTTCAAATCTAACCTTAGCAATACCTTTTCTAGGTCTGTAATCAATTCTGTTAATTTCAGTTGAAAGATTAAGGCTATCAATATAATGTATTGCATGTTGTTCAATTTCATTTAAAGAAATTAAAGATCTATTATCAGAGTGTACAGTAACAGAGGAAGGTTTAATACCTAACTGATCTTTCCATGCTAATAATAAACCTGTAGCACTCATTACTACAATAAAAAGAAGTAACACAATAGCTACCTTGCGATGCGTTTGTCTATACCAACGTGCTGATTTGGCTAAGTTTTTATTTTTTTGTTTCACAGCTTATAATTAACAACTAATCTGACAAAAGTTGATACATTAACTTCTTAAAAATTAGTTAATATTAAGACTGCCAATTTTTAATAAATTTAGACTAAAGTGGTAACCACTTCAATATCATTGTGTAATGTTTTGTGAACTGGACATTTATCTGCAATTTGAAGTATACGTTGTATTTGTTTATCGTCTAAAGCTCCAGTTAGTTTAATGACTCTATTAAAGGTATCTACTTTAATCTCTTTTGACTCATTATTTTCAATAACTTGTTTTGAAACTTTAGTATGTGAAGTATGAACTTCAATATTTTGTAGATCCCAACCTTTTCGTTTTACATACATTTGAACTGTCATTGCAGTGCAAGCAGATAATCCTGCAGAAACAAACTCATAAGGAGAAGGACCAAAATCATTACCTCCATAACTAATTGGTTCATCTGCCATCATGGTATGATTTCCGACCGTCATTTGTGTTGTAAAACCATCTTCTTTATCTAAACTAGCAACCGCTTGATGAGTGGTTTTAAGGGTATCAATAATAGGGATAGAAATATAGCGTTTTGCCCAAGTAGCAATGACACTTCCTGCGTAAACAGAATCTTCTTTTTTCAATAATAAATGATCAGCACCATCTAGAGTTACAAAACTTTTTGGATGTCTTGAAGCTACATAAATGTCTTCTGCATTTTCAATACCAACCGTTGTGTCTTGAGGCGAATGCATTACTAATAATGCTTTGCGCAAGTTTTGTGCAACATCAGGTAGCGATTTGGTTTCGATATCATCTAAAAATTGTTTTTTAATAGTAAATGGACGTCCTCCAATATTAACATTTGCTTTTCCTGTAGTGTTAATTTCTTTGACGCTACTTTGTATTAAATGTTGTACGTGTTTTGGGTTAGAAGGCGCACCAATAGTTGCGACTGCCTTAATAGATTTTATTTTTGAGGCAGCAAAAATAACAGCAGCTCCACCTAAAGAGTGTCCAATTAATAGGGAAGGAGCAATATAGTTTTCTTCTAGATAATTAGATGCACTAATTAAGTCCTCTACGTTTCCAGAAAAATTTGTGTTTTCAAAATTACCCTCGCTTTCTCCTAATCCAGTAAAATCAAAGCGTAATACTCCAAAACCATTGGCTGTTAATTCTCTTGAAATATTTTTTACAGCAGATAAATTTTTATTACAAGTAAAACAATGTGCGAAAATGACAAAATTATGAGGATGTTGGTTTATAGGAAGCTCTAAACGTCCAACTAGTTGTTGTCCTTCTGTATTTATAAAATTTACTTTTTGAATGTTCATTGTAATTGGTTTTTAATTCAGTCGGAAAATATTTGAAGCCTTTCAAAATGATTATATCACCACGTCTCTCTAGATTTAATATTTGCTTCGCATAATTTAATAATTTCTGTAACTCTTTTTTGCTTAGTCGTCTCTCTTTTAGCTTGGTTTAACCAATATAAGTAACTTTTTCTGTAGGAAGGCGCAAAGTTATTGTAGTTATTAAATGCTTTTGGATTTTTATCAAATGCTAGTTGTAACAGGTCTGGAATAATACCTTTTTCAACAGCATCTAAAGCGGTCCAACTTCCGTTTTTCTTACCAATATCTATTATTTCTAAACCTTTAGGATGCATTAAATCCTCAGCTATTAAAGTTTTAATATGTTTTTTGTTTAAAGCACTCCACACACTTTTTGGGTTGCGTTTGCAAAAATATTGTCTACGTTTTCCGTCACCTAAACTTTTAACAGTACTATCAATCCAGCCATAACATAACGCTACTTTTACAGCCTCTTCCCAACGCATGCTTAGCTTTTTGTGACTTACTTTGTAAAAGATGAGGTAAATGCCTTCATCGTTATCATGGTTTTCGTGTAGCCACGCTCTCCATTCAGAATCAGTTTTAAAATAGAGTTCTTCTTGTTTCATTTTAAATGTTTTTTGTCTCTATAAAGAAATCTCTATCTATAACGATCGTGGCATTTTTGCTTTTTAATTTTAAAGTTTTATTTTTTGAAGTAGGTGTAATCCACTGTGAAACACCATTGATTTCAATTTGAATTGGGATTACAAAGTTTTCAACTGTATTATTCCATTTGTACGTTAGTTTTTTACCATCAATACTATACTGTAATTCAGGAATTTTAGTAGAACGTAAATACTGATTAAAAAAGCCTTTTAAATCCAAACCAGATTCTTGAATTATACAATCTTCTATTTGTTGTGTGGTTACTGTTTGATGATAAAACTTACTGTTTAAAGTACGCAGTATTTGTCTCCACTTTTCATCGTTATTAACTAGTTGACGTATGGTGTGAAGCATATTTGCACCTTTATAGTACATGTCTCCAGATCCTTCTTTATTAACATTATAATATCCAATTAAAGGTCTATCGTTTTGAATGTTTCGTCTTGTTCCAATAACATAATCTGCTGAAGCTTTTGTACCATAATAATAGTCTAAGAATAAACTTTCAGAATAAGCTGTAAAGCTTTCGTGAATCCACATGTCTGCAATATCTACATTTGTAATATTGTTAGCAAACCACTCGTGTCCAGCTTCATGTATAATTATAAAGTCGAATTTTAAACCCCAACCTGATCCAGATAAATCACTACCTAAATAGCCTTTCATGTAACGGTTTCCGTAGGTTACAGAGCTTTGGTGTTCCATACCTAAATAAGGGACTTCAACTAGTTTGAAACTATCTTCGTAAAAAGGATAAGGACCAAACCAATGCTCAAAAGCTTTCATCATTTTTGGAGCATCCTTAAAATGTTTTTTAGCTTTTTCTAGATTGTCTTTTAGTACATAATAATTCATGTCTAAATCTCCTTTTTCTCCTTTGTATACTTCAGAGAAATTTGCGTAATCACCAATATTAATATTTACACCATAGTTATTAATTGGATTTGCTACGTGCCAATGGGTTGTAATGGTTTCGTCTTTATTATTTACAATACTTTTAAGTCTACCATTAGAGACATTCATTAAATTTTTAGGGATTGTAACGCTAATATCCATACTATCAACTTCATCATACATATGGTCTTTATTGGGCCACCAAACACTAGCACCTAAACCTTGACAAGAGGAGGCTATAAAATGCTTTCCGTTATTGTCTTTTTTCCAAGAAATTCCACCATCCCAAGGTGCTCTAACAGCTTCACGTGGTTTACCTTCGTAATAAGCAATAACACTATTAATTTCGCCTATGTTTTGTTGTTTTTTAAGAGTTACAAAATGCGCATTTCCATCATGCTTTATCTCTAATTCCTTTTCATTTTGTGTCACTTTTGTTAAAGTTAATGGCTCTTGTAAGTCTATTTGTAAAACCTGATACGGTTTTAAAACTTTGTATGTGATTGTATTTTTTCCAGTAATAGTTTTGTTTTCAGGATTAACCTTAATGTCTAAGTGATAATACGTTAAATCCCACCATTCACGCTCTGGAGTAATACTACCACGAAGTGTATCTTGATGTGTAAAATTGTTTTTTTCTTGAAGTAAGCCTTCGTTATTTTGAGATATACAATAAGTTGCGATAAAACAAGTAATTAATATAACTAGATTTTTCATGTATTTAAATTGAATGTAAAGAACAAAAATAGATTAGTTTTTTAAATAAGAATAATTAAACTAGCTGCTTTAAAAGTGCTCTTACTTTTTCTGGATCCTTAATTTGATATTTAGCTTTTGTTTTAACGTATCCTATTTTTATGGTTGTGGCTAAATCAGGAGCAGCTTCAAACATATACTCATCTGTCCAATCGTCTCCCATTATTAAAATAAAATCATAATCTTCTTTCATTAATAATTGTGTTGTAGCTCTACCTTTGTTAACGTTACTACTTTTTATCTCGATAACTTTGTTTCCTTGTAAAACAGACAACTCGTTATTAGCAACCATACTGGTTAAAACAGTATTTAACTCCATAGTACGAATTTGTGCTAGTTCTGGATCTGCTGTTCTGTAATGCCAAGCTAAAGAGTATTCTTTTTCTTCTATAAAGGTACCAGGAGTCCTGTCTACAAAAGTTTCTAGAATGGGTTTGATGTTTGTCATCCATTCGGTTTTTAAAATTTCTAACGGTGTCCATTGACTACGTTCTCTCATCCAGACTCCATGATCTGTAATTAAATCATAAGATTTATTACCATACCAGTTTTCAAAAGTGGCTTTGTCTCTTCCGCTTATTAAGCACAACTTAGTATTATTTTGATTTTCAAATTGGTCTAATAAACCGTAAAGTTCTTCATCTGGTTTAGCATCTTGAGGATTGTCTTTAAAACCAACTAAAGTACCATCATAATCAAGAAGGACTAATCGTTTTTTTGCTTTTTTATAGGCTTCAACAATATCGTTTTGTAAAGATTCGTTTATTTTTTTAGACACGACTACGTCTTGTAATTTGTTAGTAGCCTCTAGGGTTTTAAAAAACTCATCAGCCCATTTTTCAACATCATAACGTTTTAAACGTTTTTGAAGGATTTTCATTCTGTTATTTTGTTCTTCTAAAGGCATTGTTAATGCTTTTTTAAGTGCAGAAGCAAAATCTTCAAAACTATTTGGGTTAATAAGTAAGGCTTCATTCATTTCTTTTGCAGCTCCAGCCATTTCACTTAAAATTAAGACACCATCTTGTTTAGTTCTAGTAGCAACATACTCTTTAGCAACTAAATTCATACCATCTCTTACAGGAGTAATTAATGCAATGTCTGAAGAAGTATATAAGTCTATTAAGTTTTCAAAGGGTAATGATCTGTAAAAATACCAGATTGGAGTCCAGCTTACAGTAGAAAATTCTCCATTAATCCTTCCGACTAATTCATCGGTTTCTTTTTTTAATAATTGGTATTGTGGTACGCCAGATCTAGATGGTACAGCAAGCATTACTAGTCTTACTTTTTCTTTGTATTCTGGATGTTTATTCAAGAAATATTCAAAAGCTCTAATTCTATTTGGTATTCCTTTGGTATAATCTAATCGGTCTATGGATAAGATTAATTTTTTATCACCATCTTCATTTAAATGTGTGTCAATTCTTTTTTGAAGTTCAGAAATTTCAGTGTTGGGGTTATCATGTTCTAAAGCAGCGTCATGAAATTTATTATAATCAATTCCCATTGGGAAAGAGTCCACTTTTACAATCCTATCATGATAAGTAATTTCATTAAAATTAACGTCTAAACGTAAAATTCTTTTAACAGAACTTAAAAAATGACGTTCATAATCGTAGGTATGAAAACCAATAAGATCTGCACCAAGCATACCAGTTAGTAATTCTTCACGCCAAGGAAACGTCCTAAATATTTCGTAAGAAGGGAAGGGTATATGTAAAAAGAAACCAATAGTTACTTCTGGTTTAACGTCTTTAATTAGCTGAGGTAGTAATAATAATTGGTAATCGTGTATCCAAACCGTATCTCCATCTTCAATGGTATCTAAAACGACTTCAGCAAATTTTTGATTAACACGTTTATAAGCTTCCCATTGGCTGTCTTCAAACTCAGTATATTCTAAAAAATAATGAAATAAAGGCCATAAAGTACGATTACTAAATCCTAAATAAAACTGGTCAATATCGTCTTGTGTCAGTCCAACAGCTTTACATTTTACGTCTTTAACTTTTGCATCAACCTCTTTTTTTAGGTCAGCATCTAGTTCTTCATCAGTAATACCAGTCCAACCAACCCAAAGTCCATTACCATCTGCATGAACAGATTTCATACCTGTTGCCAATCCACCAACACTAGGTGTTACATTAAGCTGGTCTTGTTCTATTGAAATTTGTAGCGGTAACCTATTAGAAACTATTATTGTTTTATTCATAGTAATATTTTGGATGGTTTTATAGTTTTTTGTTAATTTAAAGAAATTAGTATTTATACCACTACTTTAAACAGAAAAATAATGAACAATTTAGATTACGGAATTATAGGAAATTGTAGAAGTGCAGCTTTAATATCAAAAGATGCATCAGTAGATTGGTGTTGTTTGCCTAAATTTGATTCAGCATCTGTTTTCGCTAAGTTGTTAGATGATAATATAGGAGGTAGTTTTGGATTTACTGTTGACGATGGCTATACTACAGAACAATTTTATCTAGAAGATACAGCAATATTAGTAACACGATTTACAGAAGGAGATAATATATTTGAAGTTGTTGACTTTATGCCAAGATATCATAAGCCAAACGGAAGCTACCATTCTCCTCCAGAGTTTATTAGATATATAAAATACATCTCTGGACAACCAAAAATAAAGGTAGCTTATGACCCTAAATTAGAATATGCTAAAGGTGTAACTTCAACCTATGTAAAAGATGATTTTATTGTCAGTTTAAATAATGAAGACACTTATGATACATTATTTTTATATACAGATTTAGACAAAGAAAAGGTCTTAAATGGAGATGTTATAACATTAGATTCTGATCATTTTTTCTTGGTAGGTTATAACGAAAAATTATTTGTACCAAACTTGAAATATGCAAGTTTAGAATATGAGCGTACTAAAGTTTATTGGTTAAATTGGTTAGAGCGTACACCTACATATAAGAAATATAACAAACAGATTTCACGAAGTGCCATGACTTTAAAATTACTAAGTTATGATAAAACAGGAGCAGTTTTAGCAGCTGCGACCACATCTTTACCAGAAACTATAGGAGAAGTCAGAAACTGGGATTATCGTTTTTGTTGGATTAGAGATGCATCCATGGTCATTAAGGTCATGTCAAAACTTGGTCATAAAAATATAGCCAGACGTTACTTGAAGTTTATTATAGATTTGATGCCTGATAAGGATGAAAAACTGCAAATCATGTATGGTATAAGTGGAGAAAAAAAATTAACAGAAACCTCTTTAGACCATCTATCAGGTTACAAAAACTCAAGTCCAGTTAGAGTTGGTAATGCTGCTTATATGCAAAAGCAAAATGATATATATGGTATATTAATGGATGTAATACATCAGTTACTTCTTAATTTTAGTAATGATATCGATAATGGAGAAGAGTTGTGGACCATGACCAAAGGTATTGTTTGGGTAGTAAGTAGTCATTGGCAAGAACCAGATAAAGGTATTTGGGAATTTAGAGAAGGAGATCAGCATTTTACGTTTTCAAAAGTATTATGTTGGACAGCAGTAGATAAAGCTTTAAAAGTAGCCAAAATATTAGGTAAAACATCCAAATTACCACGTTGGGAAGCTTTAGAACAAGATATTAGAAAAGACATCATGCAAAATGCTTGGAACGAAAAAGCACAAGCTTTTACACAAGCTTATAACTCTGAGGATTTAGATGCCTCAGTCTTATTAATGGAATCTTATGGATTTATTGATGCAAAACACCCTAAATTTGTAAGCACAGTTAAAGCCATAGAACGCGACTTATGTTATGAAGGTTTATTATATAGATATAAAAATAAAGACGATTTTGGTTTACCTTCATCATCTTTTACTATTTGTACGTTTTGGTTTATAAATAGTTTATATAAAATAGGAGAGGAGCAAAAAGCAACAGAACAATTCGAAAAACTGTTGTCTTACAGTAATCATTTAGGCTTGTTTAGTGAAGATATAGATTTTAAAACAAAACGATTACTAGGTAATTTCCCACAAGCTTATTCGCATTTAGCTTTAATTGAAACTGCTATTAATTTATCTAATGTTACAGCAGAAGAAAAAGTAAAAGACTCTATAAGTTAATTTTTTTTTAAGTGAAAAGCAGAATAAGCAAACAAGCCATTTCAATCTGAAATGGCTTGTTTGCTTATATTATAAAAAGGTGTAAGGTTATCTCATGATTTTATTAGGAAACACAACAGGACTTTCAAAACCATCTTTTCCTACCGAAGCTATGCCAAAAAAATAGTTATCTATTACAATACCATCTAACATAAACTCTGAAACATCACCAACATAACGACTATGATCCCAAGTTGGCGACGTGGTATCTCTCCAATATATTTTATAACCAACAGCACCTTCAACTTTATCCCATTTAAATTTAACCGACGGTTCTACAATACCACCAATAGCAACAGTTGTTGGAGCAGGAGGAGCCCAAGCCAAATTGGCCATATTTATAGCATTAACAGTTGTTAGTTTTTTAGCGTACTCAAAATTAACATGCTCTATAACATCTCCATATTTAATTCCATTTTCTTCTCTAATATCTTGATGTTGTTGCGTATAGTTTTCATGTGCTTCCATAATTCTAATTCCTGCAAAACCAAGGTCATTAAAAGGTCTGTGGTGTCCACCACGTCCAAAACGATCTAAACGATAAACCATTATTGGATTCATTTCTGGCATATACGTTTTTACAGTTTTATGGATATATCGTGCTAATTGACGTGAAATACCATCAACTTCACCACCATAAAAACGTCTTAATCTTCGCTGTTTTTCAGTCTCGTTAGCAGGAACAGGTTCAGAGAAAATTCTAAACGTACGGTTGTCAATAACACCATCTACACCTTTAATGTTTCCAATCATGTCATTATTAAGTATACCAATAATATCCCAGTTTTGTTCCTTAGCATATTTAGCTAAACCACCACCACCAAAAAGACCTTGTTCTTCACCAGATAAGCCAACATAAACAATACTGTTTTCAAATTGATGTTTAGATAAAACCCTAGCAGCTTCAATTGTTCCAGCCATACCAGACGCATTGTCGTTAGCACCTGGAGCGTCTTTAGTAAACTCCATGGTATCACTACCTCTAGAATCAATATCTCCACTCATTATAATGTAACGATTTGGATATTTTGTACCTTTCTGAATCGCAACCACGTTTACTACCCAAGCATCGTGTGGTACACGTCTGTTACCTTCTTTGGTTACAAAATCCTTTTGGTAAAACACCTCTAAACAATCTTTACAGTCTTTTGATATAGTTTCAAATTCAGATTTTATCCAACGTCTGGCGGCACCAATGCCTCTTGTTTCAGAAATAGTATCACTAAACGTATTTCTAGTACCAAAATCGACTAATTTTTGAATGTCTTTTTCTATACGTTCTGCAGAAACAGCATCAATAATATCGTATATTTTTTGACTAGTTTGCGCAGAGACTATAACAGTTGTTAATAGTAATAAGGGAAGAATTAATTTTTTCATTTATTTTTTTCCTAAAAATACGAAAAAAGAAAAGCTGTTTCAAAATAGAAACAGCTTTTAAACTTTTATAACAATATTTGTTACTCAACAACTTCATTTTTAGTTTCATTTTCTATTGTTGGTTCTTCTGATTTGCCCATAAAAAATAAAGCACCTCCAATAACAATAAGTCCTATTTTAATGATCCAAGCAGGTGTTTCTCCCCATTCATAAATCCACATTAAAATTGTAGGAACACGTCCCATAAAACTTAAAACAATAGCGAATAACCCGAAAAAGGCCATATAACCTCCAATTTTTTTCATATTTATATATTTAGTTGGTTTTTGAATTTAAATATATAAAAAAAAGTTTTTATAAATTTTAAGCTCAGTTTTTTATTGTTTTTAAAGAATAAATTATCTTGTTTTTTTAATTAGTAGTTTTGGTGATATAATTGTTTGACAAACTTAATTCCAAACAATTCTCTGCTATACTAGAGGATTGATTATACTTTTTAAATTTATTAAAGCTTAAATGATTTATATAATTAAGATTGTGAAGAGTAAGTTTTAAGTAACAAAAAAAGGCTACTTCATTACAAAGTAGCCTTTTTAAGATAATTAAAACTAAATTTTTAGAAGCAGTATTTGTTTTCTGCTTTTACTTTTTCAGCAATCTCGATACGTAAGTCTACGATATCTGGATAGTTAGCGTATTTTGTAAAACGCTTAAGACCCATTAACATCATACGTTGTTCGTCTCCTTCAGCAAAAGAAATAATGCTTTCTTTTCCTTTTTCTTCAACGATATCAACAGCGTGATATAAATATAATTTAGCCATTGCAATTTGAGCAGATTGCTCAGCTTCGCTAGTACGTTTAACGTTTTTCTCAGTTCTTAAAATTGCAGACTCTGCCATGTAGATCTCAATTAAGATATCTGCAGCTGCAATTAATAATTGTTGGTGCTCTTCTAATTGAGGACCAAATTTTTGAACAGCTCCACCAGCAACCATTAAAAATGCTTTTTTAAGCTTTTTAATCATTTCTTTCTCTTCTGAAAACAATTCAGAATAATCAGGAGTTTCAAAAGATGGTATTCCCATTAATTCTTCTTGAACTTTAGATGCAGGACCTAATAAATCAACGTGACCTTTCATAGCTTTTTTAACAAGCATACCAACGGTTAACATTCTGTTGATTTCATTAGTACCTTCGTATATACGTGCAATTCTAGCATCTCTCCAAGCAGATTCCATAGGAGTTTCTTCAGAGAATCCCATTCCACCAAAAATTTGGATACCTTCATCTGCTGCGTTTTGTACATCTTCAGATACCGCAACTTTTAAGATAGAACATTCAATTGCATATTCTTCAACACCTTTAAGCTCTGCTTCTTGGTGTGTATTTCCAGCAGCTTCACGCATTGCGATTCTGTCTTCAATATTTTTAGCAGCTCTATAAGTAGCAGATTCACCAGCATACGCACTAGCAGCCATTTCAGCTAATTTAGTTTTTATAGCACCAAATTCAGCAATAGGTGTTTTAAATTGTTTACGCTCGTTTGCATAATTTACAGCTGTTGTTAAGATTCTTCTTTGAGAATCTAAACATGCAGCAGCTAATTTAATACGTCCAACGTTAAGTGCATTCATGGCAATTTTGAAACCTTCACCACGTCCAGCTAGCATATTTTCAGCAGGAACAACAGTGTCGTTAAAAAATACTTGACGCGTAGAAGACGCACGAATACCTAATTTATGTTCTTCTTCTCCTAAAGTAATTCCGTTAGGATTTTCACCATCATATTCTACGATAAATCCAGTAATGTTTTTATCATCTTCAATACGAGCAAAAACGATCATCACGCTACAGAAACCTGCATTTGAGATCCACATTTTTTGTCCGTTAATTTTGTATGATTTTCCGTCTGCAGAAAGTTCAGCAGTAGTTTTACCAGAATTAGCATCAGATCCAGCTCCAGGCTCTGTTAAACAGTAAGCACCAAACCACTCTCCAGAAGCTAATTTTGGTACGTATTTTTGTTTTTGTTCATCAGTACCATAAAGAGTAATTGGCATAGTACCAATACCTGTATGTGCACCAAAAGCAGTACTAAATGATCCAGTTCCAGAAGAAATGTAATCACATGTTAATACTGTAGAAACAAATCCCATTCCCATTCCTCCAAAATCCTCAGGAACAGCAACACTTAAAAAGCCCATTTCTCCAGCTTTACGCATAACTTCTTCAGTTAGTGCGTAGTCTTTAGCTTCAAAACGTGCTTTATGTGGTATAATTTCACGGTCATTAAATTCCATTACAGAATCTTTCATCATTGCTTGTTCTTCTGAAAAATCTTCAGGAGTAAACACATCGTCACAATTTGTTTCTTTTACTAAGAATTGACCACCTCTTAAGATGTCTTTTTCTAAATCTGCCATTTTATAGTATTGTATTAAGTTCTTTGATTAATTTAAAAATTCGAATATTCCACAAGCACCTTGACCTGTACCAACACACATGGTAACTGCACCATATTTACCTTTCATGTCTTGCTTACGCATTTCATCAAAAAGTTGTACAGATAATTTAGCTCCCGTACATCCTAATGGGTGACCCAATGCAATTGCACCACCATTTACGTTAATAATATCTGGGTTAAGACCAAGTTCTCTAATTACTGCTAAAGATTGAGAAGCAAAGGCTTCGTTTAATTCAATTAAAGCTAAATCATCTTGTTTTAATCCTGCTTGTTTTAATGCTTTTGGTATTGCTTTAACTGGTCCAATTCCCATAATACGAGGCTCAACACCTGCAGCAGCATAGTTTACCATTCTTGCAATTGGCTCTAAACCTAGTTCTTTAACCATGTCTTCACTCATAACCATTACAAAAGCAGCTCCATCACTCATTTGTGACGAGTTACCAGCTGTAACACTTCCTCCAGCAGCAAATACTGCTCTAAGTTTTGCTAAAGCTTCCTTACTGGTTCCTTTTCTAGGACCTTCATCTTTAGTTACTGTATATGATTTTGTTGCTTTTTTTCCGTTAGCATCAATGTAAGTTTGTTCTACTTCAATTGGTACTATTTGATCTTGAAAACGATTTTCAGCTTGTGCTCTTAAAGCTTTCATATGTGAATTGTAAGCAAATTCATCTTGGTCTTCACGAGATACTTTAAACTGTTTAGCAACAGCTTCAGCAGTATTTCCCATTCCCCAATAATAATCTTCGTGACCCGATTTTACGATATCGTAGTTTAATTCTGGTTTAAAACCAGTCATTGGTACACTACTCATGCTTTCTGCACCACCAGCAATAATACAATCTGCCATTCCAGCTTGTATTTTTGCAGTTGCCATACCAATAGTTTCTACTCCAGAAGAGCAAAAACGGTTGACAGTTACTCCTGGAACATCTACAATATCTAATCCCATTAAAGAGATTAAACGTGCCATATTTAAACCTTGAGAACCTTCTGGCATTGCATTACCAACAATAACATCGTCAATACGCTTTGGGTCTAAACCTGGCAATTCCTTCATCATATACTTGATGGTTTCTGCTGCCAATTCATCTGTTCTTTTAAAACGGAACACGCCTTTTGGTGCTTTACCAACTGCGGTTCTATATGCTTTTACTATATATGCTGTTTTCATTTTTCTTAGTTTCTTAAAGGTTTACCTTTTGTTAACATGTGTTGAATTCTTTCCAATGTCTTTCTTTCAGTACAAAGAGAAAGGAATGCTTCACGTTCTAAATCCAATAAATATTGCTCGTTAACTAAAGTAGGTTCAGATAAATCTCCACCAGCCATAACATAAGCTAATTTATTTGCAATTTTCATATCGTGTTCTGAAATGTAGTTAGAGTCCTGCATAGAGTCTGTTCCTACTAAGAACATACCTAAAGCTTGTTTACCCAATACTTTTACATCAGTACGTTTTACAGGTTGTGTGTAACCAGAATTAGCCATTAACATCGCGTGTTGTTTTGCAACTGCTATTTGACGGTCTTTATTTACAACCACCACATCTTTTCCTTTTTGAAGTAGGTTTAAATCGAAAGCTTCATAAGCTGAAGTCGATACTTTAGCCATACCAATAGTTAAGAAATGCTCTTGTAACACGTTAAGTTGTACGTCTCCTTTTTGGAAAAGATCTTGCGCTCTTAAAGCCATTTCTTTAGATCCACCACCACCAGGAATAACACCAACACCAAACTCTACAAGTCCCATGTAAGTCTCAGCTGCTGCAACTACTTTGTCTGCATGTAGTGATAATTCACATCCACCACCTAAAGCCATTCCGTGAGGAGCAGAGATAGTTGGGATAGAAGAGTATCGCATACGCATCATTGTGTCTTGGAAATATTTGATAGCCATGTTAAGCTCGTCATATTCTTGCTCTGCAGCCATCATGAAAATCATTCCGATGTTTGCACCAACCGAGAAGTTTGCAGCTTGGTTACCAACTACTAATCCAGCAAAATCTTTTTCGGCTAAATCAATAGCTTTATTTAAACCTGCAAGAACGTCTCCACCAATAGTATTCATTTTAGATTGGAATTCTACGTTAAGGATTCCGTCACCTAAATCTTCAACAACAACGCCAGAATTTTTAAATACCTCGTTTGTTTTTCTGATGTTATCTAGGATGATGAAACTATCTTGACCAGGAATTTTTGTTTGTGTTTTAGAAGGAATATCATAGTAATATGTTGCACCTTCTTTTACTGTGTAAAAAGATGTATTACCAGAAGCAATCATGTCATTAACCCAAGCAGCTGGTTCTAAACCTTCAGCTTTCATTAACTCGATACCTTTTTCTACACCAATAGCATCCCAAATTTGAAATGGTCCGTGTTCCCAACCAAAACCAGCTTTCATAGCATCGTCAATTTTATAAACATCGTCTGAAATTTCTGGAATACGATTAGATACGTAAGCAAATAATGCAGTGAAGCTTTTTCTATAAAACTCACCAGCTTTATCTTTTCCTTTTACTAATACTTTAAAACGGTCAACAACTTTATCAATCGTTTTCGTAAGTTCTAAAGTTGCAAATTTTGCTCTTTTAGAAGGTCTATATTCTAAGGTGTTTAAGTCTAAAGCTAAAATCTCTTTTTTGCCTTCAGCAGAAACACTCTTTTTATAAAATCCTTGTTTAGTTTTACTTCCTAACCATTTGTTTTCCATCATGGTGTTGATGAAATCTGGTAATTCAAATAACTCTAAACGTTCGTCATTAGGACAGTTTTCTCTAATTCCGTTAGCCACGTGAACTAAAGTATCTAATCCAACAACATCTACTGTACGGAAGGTTGCAGATTTAGGACGACCAATTACTGGTCCTGATAATTTATCTACTTCTTCAATAGTTAAATCTAAATCTTTAACTGCGTGGAATAAACTTTGTATGCTGAAAATACCAACTCTGTTTCCGATGAAAGCAGGTGTGTCTTTAGCAACAACAGAAGTTTTTCCTAAGAATTTTTCACCATATTCATTTAAAAACTCTAATACAGAAGCATCTGTATTTGGTCCTGGAATGATTTCGAATAATTTTAAGTAACGTGCTGGGTTGAAAAAGTGTGTTCCACAGAAATGTTTCTGGAAATCTTCACTACGTCCTTCGTTCATGAATTTAATTGGAATACCAGAAGTATTAGAGGTAATTAAAGTTCCTGGTGTTCTGTACTGTTCTAGTTTTTCAAAAACTTGTTGTTTAATATCAAGTCTTTCTACTACAACTTCCATAATCCAATCTACATCTGCTACTTTAGCAATGTCGTCTTCTAAATTACCTGTGGTAATGCGACTTGCAAAAGCTTGACTGTAAATAGGTGATGGTTTAGATTTTAGTGATGCAGTTAAGGCATCGTTTACTAATCTGTTTCTAACGACTTTGTCTTCTAAAGTTAGACCTTTAGCTTTTTCTTTGTCGTTTAATTCTCTAGGTACGATGTCTAATAATAGTACATCTACACCAATGTTGGCGAAGTGACAAGCGATACCGCTTCCCATAATTCCGG
The DNA here is from genome assembly GCF_016785945.1 of Olleya sediminilitoris. Classification (GTDB taxonomy): domain Bacteria; phylum Bacteroidota; class Bacteroidia; order Flavobacteriales; family Flavobacteriaceae; genus Olleya; species Olleya sediminilitoris. Next base: position 47,858 of record NZ_JAEMEF010000004.1, read on the forward strand.
AACCAATAATGGCTACTTTTTTAATTCTACGTTTGCTCATGATTATTTTAAAGTGTGTTCTTTTTGATTGTAAATTTTTTTGTTAGAAATCATTTCGTTAATAGTTTCAGAAACTTCAAAAAAGTGTTTCAGTTTATCCTGAGGTATTTTACTTTTTATAGCCTCATTAAAAACAAGAACGCGTTCTCTTGCATCGTTTCTTTTTTCTTTTCCGTAAGGAGTTAAATATATCAAAACACCACGACCATCGTTAGGGTTAGGTTTACGCATAATTAAATCTAACTCTTCCATACGTTTAAGTATACGAGATAGACTTGTTGCTTCCATACCCATAATTGGTCCTAGTGATGTAGAAGGAGTCCCTTCGTCTTGATCTATGCTTAATAAAGTAAAACCAGTTGCCATTGTTGTACCAAATTTAGCAGCCTCTTCATTGTACATTTTGTTGACAGCTAACCAAGTGGTTCTTAGCATGTAATCAATGGTTTTGTCTTTCATATTGAAAACTCAATTAGTTTGTTACTTTCAAAGATAATAAAAATTTATTATGCATGCATAATAAATTTCAAAAAAATGTGCACAAAAAAAAGCTACCTAAAGATAGATAGCTTTTTTAAAATAACAATGTTTTTAATTGTAAAATATTGCTAACCAATTAATTGGTTGGTGATTATTTTTTACTAATGACCATAAATGTCATTGTACAATGCTTTATAACGTTCTTTAATAATTTTACGACGTAATTTTAAAGTAGGTGTAAGGTGACCTCCTTCAACCGTCCATGCTTCTGGTGTTAATCTAAATTGTTTGATCTTTTCCCATTTAGCAAAGTTTTCGTTTGCAGCATCAATTTCTTCTTGAAAACGAGCTACAACCTCAGGGTTAGTTACAATTTCTTCATTAGTACCTAATGTTTTGTTGTGTATTTTAGCCCAATCTCTTATAAAATCAAAATCTGGTTGTACAAATGCTGCTGGCATTTTTTCGCCTTCACCAATGACCATAATTTGATCTATAAATCTAGATTGCTTACATCTGTTTTCTAAAAGTTGTGGAGCAACATATTTACCACCTGAGGTTTTGAACATTTCTTTTTTACGATCTGTAATTTTTAAGAAACCTTCATTATCAATAACACCTATATCTCCTGTATGGAAAAAGCCATCTTTAATTACTTCTGCGGTTTTTGCATCATCTTTGTAATATCCCATCATGACTTGTGGGCCTTTTACACAAATTTCACCATCTTCAGCTATCTTAACTTCAGTACGATCCAGTAGTTTTCCTACTGTACCAATTTTAAATCCTCCGTCTCGCATATCATTAACAGATACAACAGGAGAGGTTTCGGTTAGTCCGTAGCCTTCCATAACACCAAATCCTGCTGCGTTAAATACACGAGCAAGCCTAGGTTGTAAGGCAGCACTACCTGATGCCATTACTGCAACTTCACCACCTAAAGCAGCTTTCCATTTACTGAAAATTAATTTATTAGCTAAGTTTAATTTTTGAGTATACCACCAGCCATTTTCTCCGTAAGGTTTATAATCTAAGCCAACTTCTACAGCCCAGAAAAATAATTTTTTCTTTATTCCTGTTAAATCAGCTCCTTTGGCAATAATTTTATCGTAAACTTTTTCCAAAAGTCTAGGTACAGCAGTCATCACTTGTGGTTTTACCTCTTGAGCATATTCGCTAATTTGATCAATAGGTGCATAATGTATTGAGGCACCACAATATTGGTATAAGTAAATAAGCATACGCTCATACACGTGGCAAAGCGGTAAAAAGCTTAAAGCTCTTGCTTTACCAAGCTCAATTGGTATGCGTTTAAAACTTTCTAGAGCATTACTAACAAGGTTGTCATGAGATAACATTACACCTTTTGGTCTTCCTGTAGTACCAGAAGTGTAAATTAATGTTGCTAAATCGCTGGCTTTAACTTTGTTTTTTAAATTTTCAACTTCATTTTGGTTAGATGTGTCTTTACCTAAATCTAAAACTTCTTGCCAATTTTTACAGTCTTCTAGTTGATCAAAGCAATATACTTCTATTAAAGAAGGTACTTCTGATTTTATTTTTTTTACTTTATCATATACGTCTTGACAAGAAATGAAGCAATATTTAGCTTCAGAGTGGTTGAGTACGTATGCATAGTCTTCTTCAGAAATGGTTGGGTAAACAGGTACATTCTGTGCACCAAGTTGTAAAATACCAATATCCATGATATTCCATTCTGTGCGGTTTGTAGAAGATATTACCGCTATTTTGTCATTTTGAGAAATTCCTAACCTTAGTAGTCCTCTACTAATAGTATTTGCTTTTTCAATATATTCTTTAGTTGAAATAGATATCCATTTATCATCATATTTTGTTGATAAAGCTTTTTCAAGATTATATTTTTCAAGTTGATAGTAAGGAAAATCGAAGAGTCTAGTTATTTCTATCATTTGTTAGTTTGCGAAGTTAATGTTTTGCAAAGTATGAAATTTTATCTCGATTTCAAATAGTAGTTAAAAAAAGGAGCTGTAATTAAACAGCTCCTAAGCTAACTGATTGATAGCGTGAAAAAATGTTTTGATGATTTTTGTTTAATAACTAACTGTGTTTAAATGAATCCCTTAACTTCCATTTAAATTAAATAAATCACATTATTTCGAAGCTAAATTATGTAAAATCTATTTAAATAAAATGTAAATTTTCGTAAAAATTATTTTTTTAAATAATTTGATAGAAAAGGGGTTTTAGTATTAAAGTAGTCTGAAGGCTTTAAATTCATGAATAATTTAAAGTCTTTTGTAAAGTGAGAAAAATCGTAATATGCGTAATAATCAATTAATTGAGAGATAGGAGTGTTAGTAGTTTCGTACTTTCTCATAAGGCTTACAAACTTGAAAAGTTTAATGAATTTTAATGGTGTAAGGCCTATTGTTTTTTTAAACTGAGTTTCTAAATGTTTTTGAGATATTGGAAAAATTTTCAAAATTTCTTCAACATTTATTCTACCTTCTTTTTTATAAATAACATGAATAGCATCATCGACTAACTTCGTATTTTTACTTTCATATAATTCAAGTTTTAATAGCTTTTTTTCTATCTTATTAGCTAATTCTTCACCTGAAAATTCTTGTTTAAAAATAGGATCTAGTAATTGATATAGTTTTTGATCTACTTCAGATAGATTGATATGTTGGTCTGTAAATTTTGAAATATCTGTTTTTAAAATTTTATAAAGTGCAGTAGGGTGGAAGTTTATTCCAAAATTATAATATGGTTTTTGAGCAAGTAAAGTGTACGATTTGTATGATTGCCCAAAAACCACGATGCCTTTATTTTTAAAAATTTTATCATTGACACCTGTTTGTAATGGTAATTGAGATTTGAAAAATAAAATATGTGACTGCGCTGTAGGAATAATTCTAGAGCTTAATGGTGTACTTGATTGTTCAACATTAAGCTCGAAAAAATTTTGAATCAACTGGTTAGGTTTGCTACATTCAATGTATCTAAAATTCATTAATAGCTTTTTAAATTCAATGTGGTTATACTATAAACCTAATGATTTTTTTAAATTTCAGTATGGTTTTAGTCTTTTTTAACATTTATCCACTCTTTTGCATTTACAAAAGCTTCAATCCAAGGTGATACTTGATCTGTTCTATTGTTTGGGTAATTAGCCCAATTCCACTGAAAAGTTGAACGCTCAATGTGTGGCATCATTACTAAGTGACGACCAGTTTTATCACATAGCATAGCTGTATTAAAGTCTGATCCATTTGGATTAGCAGGATAACTGTTGTAACCATATTTTGCTACAATATTGTAGTCAGATTCTGTTTTAGGAAGGTTAAATTTACCTTCACCATGACTTATCCAAACACCTAAAGTTGCATCTTTTAATGTAGATAACATTACAGAATTGTTATCTTGAACGGTAACAGAAGTAAAAGCACTTTCATGTTTTTTGGAGTCATTATGCAGCATTTTGCCATGTACATCATGTTCTGGATTTATTAATTCTAATTCCATAAATAATTGACATCCATTACAGATACCAACTGAAAGTGTATCTTCCCTATTAAAGAAGTCTTTAATAGCTTTATTAGCATTTGCATTATATTTAATTGCTCCAGCCCATCCTTTTGCAGAGCCTAAAACATCACTATTAGAAAACCCTCCAACAGCTCCTAAAAACTGAATGTCTTCTAGGGTCTCTCTTCCAGAAATTAAATCGGTCATATGTACATCCTTAACATCAAATCCTGCTAAGTACATGGCGTTTGCCATTTCACGCTCTGAGTTACTTCCTTTTTCACGTAAAATTGCAGCTTTTGGACGTGGTTTGCTAGAGTCAATTACAGGTAATTGTCCTGTAAACTGTTTTGGAAAACTATATTGTAATGGTTGTTGAGCATAATTTTTATAGCGAGCTTCAGCAAGATTATTTGCAGTTTGTTTTTGATCTAATAAATAAGATGTTTTATACCACATATCTCTTAATCTAGAGACTGTCATAGTAAAGACTTCAGCATCATTGATGATACTTAAAACATCAGTATCAGTTACTTTTCCTATGTTATTAAAAGTAATGTTAGCATCTTTAAGTACCTTTTCTATTGAAGCATCTTTAGATTGGAATACAATTCCTGAATTTTCTGCAAATAGTACTTTGTGTGAATCCTTTTCTTTTAAATCAGAAATATCTAATTCGGCACCAAGATTAACATCAGCAAAACATAGCTCTAATAAAGTGGTAATTAAACCACCTGATGCAACATCATGTCCAGCTACAATTTGATTATCTTTTATTAAATTTTGAATGGTATTAAACACTGTTTTTACATAAGTAGCATCTTTAGTATTAGGCGTGTCATTACCGACTTTATTTAATACTTGAGCAAAACTACTTCCTCCTAATTTAAACTCGTCTTGAGAGATGTTTATATAATAAATATCACCTTCATTTTTCTTAAAAACAGGTTCTACAACTTGTTTAATATTGTTACAGTTTGCTGCAGCAGAAATGATTACTGTTCCGGGAGAAATAACCTCTTCTGTAGTATATTTTTGCTTCATTGATAACGAATCTTTTCCTGTTGGAACATTGATTTCTAAATCAATAGCATATTCAGATATTGCTTTTACCGCTTCGTATAATCTTGCATCTTCACCTTCGTTCTTACAAGGCCACATCCAATTGGCTGATAGAGATACAGATTGTAATCCATCTTTTAAAGGCGCCCAAATAATATTAGTCAAAGCTTCGGTAATACTGTTTCTACTTCCTGCAACAGGGTTAATTAATCCTGAGATAGGAGAGTGACCAATAGAGGTTGCAATACCTTCTTTACCATTGTAATCTAAAGCCATTACACCAACATTGTTTAATGGGATTTGTAATGGTCCAACACATTGTTGTTTAGCAACCTTACCACCAACACAACGATCTACTTTGTTTGTTAACCAGTCTTTACAAGCGACAGCTTCTAACTGTAATACTTGATCTAAATAGTTGTAAAATTCATCAGATTTGTAAGTAACATTGTTATAATTTCTGTTAATGGTATTGTCAGTCATTATAGTTTTTGGAGAACTTCCAAACATGTCTTCTAAGGCTAAATCCATTGGCTTGTCACCATTGGTTTTAGATTTAAAAGTAAACCTGTCGTTTCCGGTTACGTCACCAACAGTGTATATTGGAGATCTTTCTCGATCTGCAATTCTGTTTAAAGTTTCTAAATGTTTTTCAGCAATTACTAATCCCATTCTTTCCTGAGATTCGTTACCAATAATTTCTTTAGCAGATAATGTTGGATCACCAACAGGTAATTTATCTAAGTCTATTGTACCTCCTGTTTCTTCAACTAACTCTGAAAGACAATTTAAATGTCCTCCAGCTCCATGATCATGTATTGAAACAATAAAATTTTCTTCACTTTCTACCATGCCACGTACAGCATTGGCAGCACGTTTTTGCATTTCTGGATTGGATCTTTGTACTGCGTTTAGCTCAATACCTGTAGAGAACTCTCCAGTATCAGCAGAAGATACTGCAGCTCCACCCATACCAATTCGGTAGTTTTCACCACCTAAAATTACTATTTTATCACCAGTTTTTGGTGTGTCTTTTAATGCTTGATCTGCTTTACCGTAACCAATACCTCCAGCTTGCATGATGACTTTATCATAACCTAGTTTACGTGGTTTTGCTGTAGGATTTGCGTCTGTATTTTCATCATGTTCAAAAGTTAGTACAGAACCACAGATTAATGGTTGACCAAATTTGTTACCAAAGTCAGATGCACCATTACTTGCTTTTATTAGAATGTCCATTGGTGTTTGGTACAACCAAGGACGAGCTTCCATAGTTTGTTCCCAAGATCTAGTGTCTTCTAATCTAGAGTAAGAGGTCATATATACAGCTGTTCCAGCTAATGGTAATGACCCTTTTCCTCCTGCTAAACGGTCTCTAATTTCTCCTCCAGATCCTGTTGCAGCTCCATTAAAAGGTTCTACTGTAGTAGGAAAGTTATGTGTTTCCGCTTTAAGCGAAATAACAGAATCATAATTTTTTGTAGTATAAAAATCAGGAATATCAGCACGTTGTGGTGCAAATTGCTCAACAGTTGGTCCTTTTATAAAAGCCACATTGTCTTTATAAGCAGAAACGATGTCGTTTGGATGTTGTTTTGAGGTTTCTTTAATTAGTTTAAAAAGAGAGGTTGGTTTTTCTTCTCCATCAATAATAAAAGTACCGTTAAATATTTTATGTCTACAGTGTTCTGAGTTTACTTGGCTAAATCCAAAAACTTCAGAATCTGTTAAAGGTCTTTCAATTTTTTTAGAAACACCTTCAAGGTATTCAATTTCTTCATCATTTAAAGCTAAACCTTCTTTAACATTATAAGCAGCAATGTCTTCAATGTTTAAAATAGGTTCAGGCTTAACATCTATATTAAAAGCGGTTTGTGATAAGCTGTTGTATTTTTCAGAAATCATCGGGTCAAATCCTTTGAAGTCTTTGTCGCATGCCTCAAATTCTTCAATTCTAAGGATGCCTTCAATACCCATGTTTTGGGTGATTTCTACAGCGTTAGTACTCCAAGGAGTTATCATTGCAGCTCTTGGTCCAACAAAAAAAGCATCTAAAGATGCTTGTTCTATTTTTGGTTGGTCGCCAAATAACCATGTCAATTTTGAGATGGTGTCGGTTGATAATTCTTTTGTTGCTTGAACAGCAAATACGTTACTGTTTTGGTTTCCGAAGAAATGAATCATTATATGTTTAGTTTGAGTGTTGTTTATAATAAAGACACAAATTTAGCTTTTTTAGTTAAATTTTGCGCTTAAAAAGGAGACTTAATTTAATAGTTGTTCACGATTTTATTAACCATAAAAAAAAGCGATTCAGTTTAGAATCGCTTTTTTTGTGAAGATTTTACGGAATTTAGCTTTTTACTAGTTTTTTAGTAATGCTATTTCCGTTGGCTGTTTCTAGTTTTATGATGTAAACTCCTTTTTTTAAATTTACAACGCTAACTTTACTATTAGTTTGAGTTACTTTTCCTGTAATAATTACTTTACCTAATATGTCGTATATTTTGTAATTTGTATCTTGATTTGTATCAATATTTAAACTAGATCCATTAATGGGATTAGGATAAATTTTTGTTTTATTTAAATCAAAGTCTTTAGTGCTTAATAAGCTGTAACAAGTCCATTGTAAATTGTCGATAGCAACTCTAGCACCATTAGTAGCATTGTCATCCTTAATTAAAAGTGTTATATCACCTTCTATATTAATGTCCGTAATTGTTGTGGTTTGAACAGTGTCATTGTATGCTATATCTCCTTTTAAAACACCGTTTACATATATACTTAATACACCACCAGAACCTGAAAATACTTGTTGTGTTGTCATTGTTAAGTCTGCTATTCCTCCAGAAATTACAGGAGAGGTCAAAGTTCCATTACTATTAGTTCTCATGTCTATTACGATAGCTCTAGATCCATTAATGGATTGATCTGTTCTAGATCTAGTTGCATTCCAAACACCATAACCATCGGTCCAAGTTCTGTCACTATATGAACTGCTATTATCAGGAATGGTCTCAAAATCTTGATTTACAGGGTTAATACAGTTTGAATCTACAGGAGCTGCAGAAAGTGTTGTAGCAGTGTCTGTATTACTTTGTCCAGATTCATTGTTTGATGCGTCTTTAGCAACTACAGAAAATGTATATGTAGTTTCTGGGTCTAATCCTGTAACAATGTAAGTTGTCGTATTGTTATTTGTTGATGCATATATAACACCATCAACATAAATAATGTATGTAGTAACTCCTGTGTCGTCTGTTGAGGCACTCCAATTAAGATCAACACTCGTTTCGGTTGGATTATTAGCTACTAAATTAGTAGGGTCTGTTGGTGCTTGTGTGTCGGCTGGAGGTTGTTCTCCCCATCTGTTTTCTGCAGGAATTCCTCCCCATATAACAGTTGCTAAATATGGATTGTCAATAAATGGATTTCGATTACCTTGTGCATATGTGTTAGATAAATCACCATGAAAAGAATTTCTATTGTCTTCTATTAATGACACAGGGTCTTCTGCATTCCATTGTAACAATAAATCTACCATATTAGGGTCAATACTATTAGTAGTTCCATCTACAGCAAAATAAGGAAGGCATTGTGAGCCATATCGTGTATACATATACATGATAATTCTAGCAGCATCACCTTTAAATTCATCACCAGCATACCATAAACTAGAACCATTACTAGTGTTTCCAGCATTACCAGAACCAGCAGCAAATTTTTTATTACCGCGATTTGAGTTCATTTGAACATCAGAAGGTCTCAAATTATGCCCATCAGCATAAGGTGGGCCAGATGTACCAGAACTATTTAGGCTAGGATTTGCTAATGAATTTGGAAAAACATGCTCTCTATTCCATTCTCCATTGTCACCTCCTGTTAAATTTTTATTTCTAGTTCTATCAGTAACACCATTTCCATCAGTATCACTATATCCATAAAATAAAATAACGTTATTTGGGTTGTCAATATCTTCGTCTGTGACTTTACTTGCTTCCCATATACCTGGTGTATAGCTTAAACTATTTGTGTGTTTTACAGCTGTAGTCACAGCTAAGTCATTAAATAAATCTAATTGAGTTTTTGTAAAATCTACATCACTATAATATGCTTGAAGCTCTGCAGGTGGAGTTAATTGACCGTAACTTAACGAAGAAATTAAAAATAAAATTAATAAGTAAAAGTGTTTCATAGTAGTTGTGTGTTGTTGTAATTTATTTTTTTTCTAATAAAGCCATATAAAATCCATCAAAACCTGATTGATGGGATAGTATTTTATTGTCTTTTACAAGTGTAAAATCTTTACCGTTTTCTGAATTTAAAAATTTAGTAACCTGTTCTTGATTTTCTGATGGTAAGATAGAGCATGTAGCATACACTAATTTACCTCCAGATTTTACCATACGCGAGTAAGTACTTAATATTTCGGCTTGAGTTTGTTTTATTTTTTCAATAAACTCCGGTTGCATTTTCCATTTAGCATCAGGATTACGACGTAAAACACCTAATCCAGAGCAAGGAGCGTCTATTAAAACACGATCTGCTTTGTCATAAAGTTTTTTAATGACTTTAGTAGACTCAATATGACGTGGTTCAATATTATGTGCACCATTACGTTTAGCACGACGCTTAAGTTCTTTTAGCTTATTATCGTATATATCTAAAGCAATAATTTGACCTTTGTTTTCCATTAAAGCAGCAAGGTGTAACGTTTTACCTCCAGCTCCAGCACAAGTATCTACAACACGCATACCTGGTTGTACGTCTAAATATTCTGCAACTAATTGAGAAGAGGCATCTTGTACTTCAAAATGACCATTTTGAAAAGCTTCAGTAGTAAATACATTACCACGTTCGGCTAATTTTAAAGCAGTTGGATGTTTTGCTATTTCTTCAGTTTCAATATCTAAATCAAACAACTCAGCTTTAAGCTTTTCTTTGGTTGTTTTAAGTGTGTTGACCCTTAATATTACATCTGCTTGTTGGTTTAAAGCAGTTGCCTCTTTAGTCCAAACCACTTCCCCTAACTCTTTAGCAGCTAACTCATCCATCCAATCTGGAAAAGATTCTTTGATTTTTCTTACTTTAGATAATTCGTCAAAACGACCTTTAATTTTTCTAGTAGGTGTATTTTCAAAATACTTCCAATCAGGTAAGGTTATTCCTTTTAAAGTTGCCCAAACAGCAAACATACGCCAGATGTCTTCTCTGCTAAAAGGTTCTTTTACTTCTGCGATTTCAGCATATAAGCGTTTCCAACGGACAATATCGTAAGTGGTTTCTGCAACAAAACCTCTGTCACGACTTCCCCAACGTTTATCACGTTTTAATAATTGTTGTACTACTTTATCTGCATATTTGCCTTCGTTGAAAATTAATAATAATCCATCAACGGTTGCAAAGCATAAGTTTCTGTGTAAGCGCATTTTTTAAGTTTTAAAAGCGTGCAAAGTTACGTTAAATAACACAAATTAGTATTGCTTTTTTGTTATAAGATGACTAGTTTTATTAATAAAAATAAAAAAATATCTAATAGCGCAAGTTTTTGGATTAGATTGCATCTAATATTTATTAATAGCACAATTAAAAATTTTTGACCGAAACCCAATTTATAGAAGCCCTTAAAACTCAGTCTAGAGCAGCTTTTGCCAGGCTGTTGCAAGATTATGAGCAAAAAGTATTTGGGACTTGCTTGTCATTTGTGCCAAATAAAGAAGATGCTGAAGACATTGCGCAAGAGGTATTTGTTGAGGTATTTAATTCTATTAATAAATTTAAAGGAGACTCTAAATTATCTACTTGGATTTACAGAATAACAACTAATAAGTGTCTTGAGTTGATTAGAAAACGAAAAACTAAAAAGCGTTTTGCTTTTTTACAATCGTTATCAGGTGATGATTATACATTAGATAAAGCTAGTTATTTTACAGAGATTAATCATCCTGGTTTGGTTTTAGAGCAAAAAGAAATTAGTGAAACTTTATTTTTAGCAATCAATAAATTACCTGAGACACAAAGGTTAGTATTCACTTTAAATAAGATTGATGATAAAAGCTATAAGGAAATTGCTGAGATTACTAATAAAAGTATTGGATCTATTGAGTCATTATTATTTAGAGCAAAAAAGAATTTACAAAACATTTTAGAAGAATTTTATAAAAGTCAAATGTAGACGCAAGTTTTTAAAAACTATAGCATCTAATACTATACAATTATGAAAACAGATAAAAACATACAAGATAAAGTGAATCAAACACTTGATGTGGTTGAAAGCTTACAGCAAGTTAAAGTTTCTCCTTTTTTTAAAGATCAAACGTTGCAACGTTTATTTGATAAAGAAGAAGAAAAACAGACTTTTTGGAGTTGGTTTACACCTCAATTACAACTAGCAGCTTTAGTTTGTATATTAGCAGTAAATGTTTATACTGTAACGCAAATTAAAAATTCAGTATACGAATCTTCAGTGTCTACTTTTGCATCAGATTACGGATTAGATACTTCAACAGAAGACACATTATTTAATTTATAAAAATGAAAAAAAATACAATTTTATACTTGCTTCTTTTGGTATTAATAATAATGAATGTGTTTTTCTTAATAAATTATTTAGGAAGACCAAATCATAAAGGTCCAAGAGAATCTAGTGATTTTATAGTTTCTGAATTAAATTTTAACGACTCACAATTACAGCAATTTAAAACGTCCGAAGCCAAACATATGGAAGTTATGAGACGTTTTGGAGACCAACTTAAGTCAGATAAAGATCAATTGTTTAACGCCATGCAGCAGCCAAACATAGACACTAAAGTTATTGATGGTTTATTTGAATCTATTGCTAAAAAAGAAACAACTAAAGAAAAAGAGATGTTTTACAGATTGCGTCGCATTTACCAGATATGTAATGAAGAACAAAAAAAACGATTTACAGAAATAATAAAAAACGCAAGACAATTTGATGGTCAACGACCACCAGGACCAAGTCAAAGACAATAACATTAAAACAATAGAGACCTTCAGTAAAACGAAGGTCTTTTTTTGTGTTTTAATTAACATAAGCTAGCACAAGTAAATAGTTAATGCTTCATCTAAAACTATATAACAAAACAATTTAATGATGAAACAACAAGCAATAAAAACAGGAATATTAATATTTGGATTAACAGTATTCAATTTAACTAATGCTAAAGCGCAATCACAAGATAGAGCAAAAAGAACTCCTCCAACATTTAGTGAATTATTAAAAGAGTTGGATACAGATGAAGATGGTAAATTATCTAAAACTGAAATTAAGGGACCATTAAAAGAAAGCTTTACAGAAATTGATACTGATGAAGATGGGTTTATTAGTGAAGAAGAATTTAAAAAAGCACCAAAACCAAAACGAAGAGAACGTAATTAAAATTTAATATTAAACGTTTATAAAAAAAAGTAATCTTTATAAAAAAAACTAACCAAAATGAAACAAAATATTAAAACAGCAATCACAATTTTTTCAATGGTATTATGCTTTAGCGTATTTGCTCAAGGACCTCCAGGTGGAGGGCAAGGAGGTGGACGTGGTCAAGGTGGTGGAAGAGGTCAAGGTAAACAAAAACCAGATGCTTCAAAAATAATGGAATTACTAGATAAAAATGGTGATGATGTTATAGATAAAGAAGAGGCATCCAATGATAAAAAGGGTAAAATATCAGAGCAATTTGATACTATAGATTTTAATGAAGATGGTGTTATTGACTTAGAAGAATTAGAAGCTGTAATTAATAGTGATAAACCCAGAAAAATTTCGGCTAAAAGAGTTTTAAAAGAAGTAGATGATAATGATGATGGTACTTTAAACAAGCTTGAAGTTGCAGCACAACAAAGACAAGAATTATCAGAACATTTTAGTGAAATAGATACAAATAGAGACGGAGAATTGGATTTAGAAGAGTTAAAAGTATTTTATGAAAATACCCAAGACAACTCTAAAAAAAGAAAAAGAAGAGATTAATTTAATTTTTACGCAAGTATTTTTTTAATGTAGCATCTAAATTATATAGTTATAAATTAAAACATTTTATTACATGAAATTATTTTTTAAACCCTTTGTAGTCGTATTAAGTATAGTATTAACTACCAATGCTTGTGATAGTAATGATGATTCATCAACAGATACATCAGACTCAGTAAGTACAGATGACACAGTAACAGAGCTTCATGCTGCTTTTGAAGCATTTAACAAAGATGCTACAGACATTTATTTGTCAAATAATGGTGCTACTGTTACTATTGAAACTACAGGATTGCCAAATCATGAAACAGTATATTGGGGAGAAGGACATGATTTATACTTAGACGAACCTAGTGTAGAAACAACCCCTTCAATAATGTCAAGTAATAATAACGCAACAACAATAACAGTAGATGCTATACCTGATTTAACAGGTAGTTCAGTAGCAACAAATTTTGATACTATTGGTATAGCTGTTAGTGGTGCTTCAATTTTTAACGATCAAGAAGGTGGTGGACCACTTGATGCAGCTGCAGCAAGTTTAGATTGGACAGGTGCCCACATTGGTCCTGGTGTTTATCACTATCATTTAGAGCCAAAAGCATTCTCTAATGACGATGACGCTTTAGTGGGTGTTTTACTAGATGGTGTGTTTTTATATGGTCGTAAGTGTAATAATTTAGGGACTTACCCTTCAGATTTAGATGCCTCAGGTGGTCACACATCAGTTACTCAATATACAGATGGAGAAGAAGAATATCACTATCATATTATTAATGAGTTATACTCAACAACTGGTTCATATCTTGCTTTTGCAGGACCATATCAAGGTTATTAAAAAAAATGAAAGTTTATAAACTTTTTTTTATTATATTAGTTTTTTTAATTGTTAGTTGTAATACTAATACAACTTCAAACAGCAATTATAAAGTAAGTGTAGTAAATGTAGCATCAATTGATGCAGACAAAAATGTAATTAAAGATAGTTTATCGTTAGACGGAAACACAGGAGTGTGGTTCTATAAAGGTCAACCGTATACTGGCTATGCCATAAGATTACATAAAAATAATAAGTTAAAAGAAAAAACAGGCTTCTTAAACGGAAAAAAAGAAGGCGTGTATTGTGTTTGGTTTGAAAATAGTGTACTAAAATTACAGTCACATTACAAACAAAACGTTTTAGAAGGTAGTTATAAAACCTGGTGGCAAAACGGAACTTTAGCTTTAGATTGTAAGTATGTTAATGGAGCAGTAAATGGTGAAGCTTTATCATGGTACAATACTGGTCAATTATCAAAACAAAGGCAATTAGCTAATGGTAAAGAAGATGGTTTACAAAAAGCTTGGTTAAAAAACGGAAAGCTTTATGTAAATTATGAGGCTAAAAACGGAAGAATTTTTGGTATGAGACGAGCTAACTCTTGTTTTAAACTAGAAGACGAAGTTGTATTACTAGATAAAAAAGAATAATGAAACAGTTTTTAATACTCTTATTAATCATTTTTACTAGTTGCGATAGTAAAGTAAAAAAAGAAACTATTGTTATAGAAGAAAATAGTAGGACAGACTATTTACCGTATTATAATGATGAGTCTTTTACACCAAATTGGTTAACACCAAATAGTGATGCAGAAAGGGATTTTCATAAAATACCAGAGTTTTCATTAATAAACCAACTAGGAGATACAATTACGCAAAGTACATTTAAGGGTAAAATTTATGTTACGGATTTCTTTTTTGCCACTTGTCCAGGAATCTGTCCCAAAATGACGGGTAACATGGCAAAAATACAAGAGGCATTTAAAGATGATGATGAGGTGTTATTACTGTCACATTCTGTGACACCAACTATAGATACTGTAGCTGTTTTAAAAAAATATGCAACAGATTATAACGTAAAAGATAATAAATGGCACCTTGTTACAGGTGATAAAAATGAAATATATAATTTAGGAAGAGAACAATATTTTGTCGAAAATGATTTAGGTGAAAGTAAAGATATTAATGATTTTTTACACACCGAAAATTTTTTACTAATAGACAAACAAAAACATATTAGAGGAATTTATAATGGATTAAACAGAGCTTCAATAGCCCAATTAATCACAGATATAAAAACCTTAAAGCATGAAGGTAAATAATTTTGGTTGATTATTTTTTTTGAA
The DNA here is from genome assembly GCF_016785945.1 of Olleya sediminilitoris. Classification (GTDB taxonomy): domain Bacteria; phylum Bacteroidota; class Bacteroidia; order Flavobacteriales; family Flavobacteriaceae; genus Olleya; species Olleya sediminilitoris. The sequence goes on from NZ_JAEMEF010000004.1 coordinate 63,110, forward strand.
AAGCTTCGCTGTAATGGTGGAGCTTTTCTATTTTTATGAAAATTTAAAATATGAAACAAACACTATATATTGTACTGAGCTTAACATTAACAATAATTTTATTAAGTTGTGGAGCTGGCCAAAACAAATCAGAATTAAAAACAGAACAAAAAAGCTTCTCTTCTGTTAATATTGAAGTTTTAATTGAAGAACAGACTCTTAATGTAAGAGCTATTGAAATAATGGATACTATTGGTTTAGCTTATTTAACCTCTGATGGTAAATTTGGAATGTATTTTCATAATGATGCACCAGAGTTTAATTCAGTTAAAGATCTTTTTCCTATTCAAATAACACACGATACTATTACACCTAATTTTAGAGCTCTTGCTCTTGCTAATAATAAAGGTTACGGTTTAAGTATTGGGTCACCTGCTTTGGTTTTTAATCTTGATATAGATTTGCATAAAAATAAAGTGGTTTATCAAGAAAATCATAGCAAAGCGTTTTATGATTCGATGGAATTTTGGAATGACGAAGAAGGGATTGCAATTGGAGATCCTACAGATAATTGTCTAAGCATAATTATAACTAGAGACAAAGGTAAATCTTGGACTAAAATACCTTGTAGTAAGTTGCCTGAGGCAAAACCTGGTGAAGCTGCTTTTGCTGCAAGTGACACCAATATTGCTATAGTTGGAGATAATACTTGGGTTGCTACAGGAGGTAAAGCAAGTCGTGTTATGTTTTCACCAGATAAAGGGATGACTTGGGAAGTGTTTAATACTCCAATTATTCAAGGCTTAGAAACTACGGGAATGTATAGTATAGATTTTTATGATCAAAACAATGGTTTCGCTATTGGTGGAGATTACACAAAAGCAGAGGATAACGTAGCTAATAAAATTATAACTAAAGATGGAGGGAAAACTTGGAAAACAGTTTCTGATGGAGTAGGACCAGGTTACAGAAGTTGTGTTAAGTATGTGCCAAATAGTAATGCTAAACAACTAGTTGCTATTGGTTTTAAAGGTATAGATTATAGTGGTGATGCAGGACATACTTGGACGCATTTAAGTGACGATGGCTATTATACATTACGATTTGTAAATGACAGTACAGCTTATGCTGCAGGAAATAAAAAGATTAGTAAACTTAGTTTTAAGTAGACTGATTATAAAAGTAATACTCCATATTAAACAATAAAAAAGAAGCCATTTGGCTTCTTTTTTATTCTTAATTTTTTCGGTGTCTACCTCGATATTCTTCAATCATTTTTTTCTTAAATGTACGTTCTGAATTAAATAATAGTACAATTTTCTTGTAGTTTATAATTTTAGAAAGTTTAGCGACGTAATCTTTATCCATTTTAAATTTAGTAGCTTCTAATTCTTGCATTTCTTTTACAAGTTGTTCTGCTTGACTTTCTGTTAGTTTTTGTGCATCAACACGTTTTCTTTTTTCAGAATAGGATTCACGTATTTTGTGTCGCTCCTCTTCAAACTTGTTATAAATAGGCCAAAAAGCTTCGGCTTCTTTAGTGGTTAAATCTAATTGCTCTGTAATATGAGCAACTTTAAGAGCTTTAATTTTTTCGTGTTGTTTTTCTTTGTCTCTCTGTGCAAAAGCACTAAAAGAAAACAATAAAACTAGTGCTATTAATATGTTTTTTTTCATTTTTAATATTTTTTTATTCTTGATAGAAGTCGTTTAAATCTATATCATCTAAATAATCGTCAACCTCTATGGTATTATAATCAATAAAATCTGTTTGGGATAATTCTGTGTCATTAATTAAAAGATTTAAATCATTTAATTCAATTTCGTCTAAAATATAATTTTCAACAGTATCAGTATCTAAAGCATCTAATGTTGTTGGAGATGATTTAAATAAATTCAGGCTATAAAATAACATCAATGCAGCTGCAATACTAGATACAGATAGTAATGTTTTTTTTGTAAATAACTTATAAACTTTTGGTTCTGGTTTATTTATTTTAGATAATACTGAAGCTTCAATTGTATCAAAATAGTCTTCAGGAACCTTAAATCCAGAGGATTTAGATTGGGTTTCTAAATGTATTTGTGTAAGCATTTTGTCTTCTAATCCTTCAAAATAATTTTCAGGAATTTTAAAACCAGAAGCTTGTGTTGTATTTAATAGTTTCTTTTTCATTGTATTAATAGGACTTTAAAAAAGTAAAATAGTTTAATTGTCTTTTAAATAGGTTTCAATTTTTTTTGCTGCAATGTGGTAAGAGGCTTTTAAAGCGCCTTCGCTAGTCTCTAAAATTTCTGACAATTCGTTGTATTTTAATTCTTGAAAATATTTCATATTAAAAACTAATTGTTGTTTTTCTGGAAGTGTTGCAATAGCTTTTTGAAGTTTTAATTGAATATCATCGCCTTCAAAATACACATCAGATTGTAAACTATCTATAGCTAATTGGTTAACTTCTTCATTACTGCTGTTTTTTATTCTAGAATTTCGTTTTATATGAGTTAATGCTTCGTTAGTTGCAATTCTATACATCCACGAATATAATTTACTATCACCTTTAAAAGAATTTATGTTTTTAAAAATTTTTATAAAGGTATTTTGTAAAACATCATCTGTATCATCATGAGATTTTACAATATGACGAATGTGCCAATACAAACGCTCTTTATAAAGCGATATTAGTTTTTTAAATGCTGCATCTTTGTCTTTTTCAGACTGTAATTGTTGCAGTAAAAGTGTTTCTTCTTGTAACATACATTAAGTTAGACTGTAATTTAACACAAAAGTTTAATTTAAAAAAGTAAGAATAATCTTGTTGTTTAAAGTGTTGTTTTTTAGTTGATTGAATCGGTTGATACGATTAAGAGTTGTGTTTTAACGATTAAGCGTTTTTTTTTCTTGTTTAGTGTTAAAAAAGGTTTACTTTTGTCTTGTAAGCGTATTTATGTTGTTAGCCCCAAATCTAACAACTGATAAAAAAAAGGATAAACAATTGTTTATCCTTTTTTTGATTTATATATATTGTAATTATTCAAAGCTTTGCATTTCTACCAGCTTTTTATACATTCCGTTTTTATCTAATAGTTGAGTGTGTGTACCTTGTTCTACAATTTCTCCTTTTTGCATCACAATAATTTGATCTGCATTTTGTATGGTTGATAGCCTGTGTGCAATAATAATAGATGTTCTGTTTTTCATCATATTTTCTAAAGCAACTTGGACTAAACGCTCACTTTCAGTGTCTAAAGCAGAGGTCGCTTCATCTAATATCATAATTGGAGGGTTTTTAAGTACAGCTCTTGCAATACTTAAACGTTGTTTTTGTCCACCAGAAAAATTATTTCCAGCATCTCCAACATTTGTTTCTATACCGTTTGGTAATTCGCTAACAAACTCCCAAGCATTTGCAATTTTCAAAGCGTCAATAATTTGGTCTTCGGTTGCATTAGGTTTACCAATTAATATATTATTTTTTATGGTGTCATTAAATAAAATTGAGTCTTGTGTTACTAAGCCCATTAGATTACGTAATGATTTTTTTGTCACCTTTTTTATGTCATTACCATCAATCGTAATGTTTCCTTCATTTACATCGTAAAAACGAGTTAGTAAATTAGCTATTGTACTTTTTCCACTTCCAGATTGTCCTACAAGAGCAACAGATTTTCCTTTAGGTACTTTTAAGCTGAATTTTTTAAGTACATTTTCATCTTCGTATCTAAAATTGATGTTTTGGATATTAATTTCATTTGAAAAGCCTGTTAAGTTAATAGCATCAGTATTTGATGTTATGGTTTCTTCCTGTTCTAATATTTCAAACACACGCTCTGCAGCTGCTAGTCCATTTTTTACAGAATAGGATGCTTTAGATATTGCTTTTGCTGGTGTTAAAATATTATAAGCTAATAGTAGATACACTAAAAATAATTCACCTTCCAGTGTTTTTTCAACTAATACTAGATTACCTCCATACCATAAAAGAATAGCAATTGTAACAATACCCATAAATTCACTCATTGGCGAGGCTAAGTTGTTTTTGTTACCAATACTGTTGGATAATTTTAATAAACGGTCAACAGAATTATTGAATTTTTTTCTAAAACTAGATTCTGCATTGTAGCTTTTAACAACCTTCAATCCTGTTAAGCTTTCTTCTACAATTGATATGAGTTTTCCTGATTCTTCTTGAGCTTTTGTTGATTTTGATTTTAAATTTTTACCGATTCTAGAAATTATAAAACCAGAAATAGGCATGAAAACAAAAACAAAAAGTGTAAGATTTACACTAATTTTTAACATGGCATAAATCGTAAATAGTATTGTTAAAGGCTCTCTAACAATAAGTTCTAAAATAACAAAAAATGACGATTGTACTTGGCTAATATCACCTAACATTCTAGCCATTATATCTCCTTTTGTACGATTTGAATAAAAAGGGATTGATAAGCTAATAATCTTCTGATACATTTTTTTACGTAAATCACTTAATACTCCATTTTTTAAATGCATCATATGAAAGGATGCTAAATAGTTAAATAAGTTTTTAAGTAAAAATGTAGTAATTACCAAACCTACAGCTAACAATAACGAGTATTGAGGACCATGGATTTGATTAAGATTACCAATTTCATAAAAGAATGAATCTTTTAAATAATCAGTAATACTCCAAATATCTGTGTAAACAGGTTTTTTAAGAATAGTTGTGGTCTCTGATTTTTTTTGAAATAGCACTTCCAACAATGGAAACATTGTTATAAATGATAATGTGCTAAAAAGCGCATATAGAATATTAAAAATGATATTCATCACTATATTAAACTTATAAGGTTTAATATATGGGATTATTTTTTTTAAGTTTTGATCCATTTAATTTAACTGCATATCTTTTAATATAGCATCAATCTTTGATTCCAATTTCTGTTCCGTAGCTTCAAAATCTGACACATTGTCTAAAGTAGTATTGACGCTAATGTAAAATTTTATTTTAGGCTCTGTACCACTTGGTCTTAAGGCTATTTTGCTTCCGTCTTCAGTATAATAAATTAATACATTTGATTTAGGGATATCAATAGTGCTTGTAGTATTGTTTATAGTATTTTTTGATTCAGATAATTGGTAATCTTCAATTTTAACAACTTTAGATCCATTAACGGTCGTTAATGGGTTTTCTCTTGCATCAATCATCATTTGCTTGATTTCTTGTGCGCCTTCAATGCCTTTTTTAGTCATTGATATTAGTCTTTCTTTATAAAAGCCATGTTTTATATATAAGCTTATTAGTTCTTTATAAAAGCTACTACCTTTTGCTTTGGCTTGTGCAGCAATTTCGCAAGCTAATAGTGCAGATGTTACTGCATCTTTATCACGCACAAAATCACCAACCATAAATCCAAAACTTTCTTCTCCACCACCAATAAATTCTTGGTTAGGAAAATCTTTAATCATTTTAGCAATCCATTTAAATCCTGTTAAACCTACTTTGCATTCTACATTATATGCTTTAGCTAAAGCAGACATCATTGGAGTAGATACAATTGTACTTCCTATAAATTGATTGTTATTAATTTTATTATTGTTTTTCCATTGGTCTAATAAAAACTGAGTCATCATGACCATGGTTTGGTTTCCGTTTAATAAAATCATTTTATTATCCAACCCTCTAACAGCAATACCAACTCTGTCGCTATCGGGATCTGTACCAATAACGATGTCTCCATCTACTTTTTCTGCTAACTCTAAAGCCATTTTTAATGCTTCAGGTTCTTCTGGATTTGGAGATTTTACAGTTGGGAAATCACCATTAGGTTCGCGTTGTTCTTCAACAATATGTACGTTGTTATAACCAGCACGTTTAAGGGTTTCTGGTATGGTTGTAATTGATGTACCATGTAATGATGTAAAAACAACATTTAAATTGTCTTTATCTTTTTGTGGTGTGTCAAAACTTCCGTTTTTTACTGAAGCATCAATAAACACATCATCAACTTCTTGTCCAATATACTCTATTAATTCAGGCTTAGCTTCAAATTTAATTTCAGCATAATCTAAAGCGTTAATAATATTAATTATTTGTGCATCTTGTGGTGGTACTAATTGTCCACCATCTTGCCAATATACTTTGTAACCATTGTATTCTGGAGGATTGTGTGATGCTGTAAGTACAATACCACAATGACAATCTAAGTGTTTTAAGGCAAAAGATAACTCTGGAGTAGGACGTAGGTCTTCAAATAAATAGACTTTTATATTATTTGCAGAAAAAACATCTGCAACAACCTTTGCTAAACTTTTACTATTGTGTCTGCAATCAAAAGCGATAGCTACTTTATGGTCTTCTCCAGGAAAAACGGTTTGCATATAATTGCTAATACCTTGTGTGTTTTTACCTAGTGTGTATTTGTTAATACGGTTTGTACCAATACCCATTACACCACGCATACCTCCTGTACCAAACTCTAAGTCTTTATAAAAACTTTCATTTAGCTCATTAGGTTGTGTTGCTATTAGGTTTTTTATATGGTCTTGTGTGTCTTGGTCAAAAGTTGGTGTAAGCCAAGTGTTTACTCGGTTTAAAAGTTCTGGTTCAATATGTCTCATAGGTTTACTTTTTTAATACTTGGTGATTGTATAAACTATTGATTAAGTGCTAGTAATAATGTGTTTTACTCACCTAAATTTAAGGATTCTTTAATTAAATAGCGTTTTTTTTCTGATTTTTGACGTAAAATTATTTCACCTAAAAAACCAGCCACAAAAAACTGAGATCCTAATATCATGGTTACTAATGCTAGATAAAATTGTGGTCTTTGGGTAATTAGTCTGCCAGAGGTGTTAAAAAAGAGTTTGTCTATTCCTAAATACAAAGCAAAAACAAGTCCTAAGCCAAACATAATAACGCCTAAAGCACCAAATAGATGCATTGGTCTTTTTCCAAATCTTGATAAAAACCAAATAGTTATTAAGTCTAAAAATCCATTAACAAAGCGGTCCATTCCAAATTTAGTTTCGCCATATTTTCTGGCTTGATGTTGGACTATTTTTTCGCCAATATTAGAAAAACCAGCGTTTTTAGCTAAAACAGGAATGTATCTGTGCATTTCTCCGTTTACATCAATATTTTTAACAACATCTTTATGGTAAGCTTTAAGTCCGCAATTAAAGTCATTAAGTTGGACACCAGAAGTTTTTCTTGCTGCCCAATTAAATAATTTAGAAGGTAAGTTTTTAGTTAACTTATTATCGTAACGCTTTTTTTTCCATCCAGAAACTAACTCAAACCCTTGGTTGGTAATCATGTTATAAAGTTCTGGTATTTCATCTGGATTATCTTGTAAGTCGGCATCCATAGTAATAATAACGTCACCTTCAGCTTTAGCAAATCCAGCGTGCAGTGCTTGAGATTTCCCAAAGTTTTTTAAAAATCTAATACCTTTTACATTGCTATCTTTAGCTTGTAGAGCAGTAATAGTTTTCCAGGATTGGTCTGTACTACCATCGTCGATAAAAAGTATTTCATATGAAAAACCATTGGATTGCATTACATTTGCTATCCAATGGTGTAACTCTGTTAAAGACTCTTCTTCGTTAAGTAGTGGTATGACTACTGATATGTTCATAATTTAATTTGAAAAATATTTTCAAATATAAAACTATTATAAGTCTTCGTTGTTTTTTTTCATTATTAATGAAATTATTAGACCAATTACACTATAAATTATTAATTGAATTATTACTGACTGTACCATACTACTAATAGCAAATTGACTTGGTGAATTTTCCATTTGGTTCAATGCATCAGCTAAAGCGTCTTCAGGAGTGTTAAAATTTCTCATCATTTCAATAGATTTTTCAATAACAAGTTCTTTTAAAGTAACTGCTGCTTCTGGATCAATAAAATTAAAAATTATAACACTTATAACTGCATTAATTAAAATACCAATCATAACTGTGATAAAATAGGCTGTAAAGGCTTCTTTAAAACTAATGTAACCACCTAAAGCACTTTTAGATTTGCTTACAGCTATTATACCAAAGACTATAATAGCGACAAACAAACTAATACCTAACCATGCTTGGGTCAGTAATTCAAGATTAGTAGCATAAGCAATTACTGTAACGGAAGACAGTATCACTCCAAGATAAATACCAAAATTTGTAGCAATAGATTTAATAGTTTTGTCCATGATATAATTATATTTGTTTTGTTAATACATGATAAGTATAAAGGTACAATAAAACGTTACAAATTTTAACAATAAAATTTTTTAAAAAATTAGTTGTAGGTTTGTAAAAATTACTTAAATTTGCACCTCGAATTTAGTTAAGATAAAAAGCATTTAGCGATGAAAAAAGGTATACATCCAGAAAATTATAGAATGGTAGCATTTAAAGACATGTCAAATGACGACGTATTTTTAACTAAGTCTACTGCAAACACTAACGAAACTATAGAAGTTGATGGTGTTGAGTATCCAGTAATAAAAATGGAAATTTCTAGAACGTCTCACCCGTTTTACACAGGTAAGTCTAAATTAATTGATACTGCTGGACGTATTGATAAGTTTAAAAACAAATACGCAAAATTTAAAAAATAATTTTAGCGTCAACTATATTTTAAAAGCCTTTCATTTTAATGAAAGGCTTTTTTGTTACCCTAAATTGAATTATTTTTGAATCAAAACTCACTTTTAGTATGAATTATATTCTTTTTGACGGACCAGTTCGTAATCAGCTTTTACCATTTACATATACAAGACCAGTAGCAGATGTTAGGGTTGGTATTTTGACTATTAGAGAAAAATGGGAATTGTACTTAGGTAACACAACGACTACAATTACTGAAGACTATCTATCAGAAAAATTTCCTATGGTTGAGTTGGAGGCTAATGTAATGCTAAATGCTGCATATTTACCAAATTTAGATTTAGTAGAAATTATTAAAGGTTTAACCGAAAATCAGGCTATTTTTAAAGATGAAGATGTTATTGCTTTTTATACAACAGATACACAAGAAGCAGTAGATTTTGATACTTATGAAGCTATAGAATTTGATAAAGATATTTTAAAAATAGAGCATACTTGGGATATTTTTTCAAAAAATGGTGAAGCTATACAGCAAGATTTTGAGTTGTTAACAAAAGACAATACTTCACAGCCTATTCCAAAAAGTAATAATGTGATTTCTCCAGAACATATTTTTATTGAAGAAGGTGCTAAAGTTGAATTTGCTACGCTTAACGCTAGTACAGGTCCAATATATATTGGTAAAAATGCCGAAATAATGGAAGGAACTTTAATTAGAGGTCCTCTTGCATTGTGTGATCATGCAACATTAAAGCTAGGAGCTAAAATTTATGGACCAACAACTGTTGGACCACACAGTAAAGTAGGAGGAGAGGTCAATAATTCTGTATTGTTTGGGTATTCAAATAAAGGACATGATGGCTTTTTAGGAAACTCAGTGTTAGGTGAATGGTGCAATTTAGGTGCAGATACTAATAATTCTAATCTAAAAAATAACTACGTACAGGTTAAACTGTGGGATTATGAAACTGAACGTTTTGCAAAAACAGGTTTACAGTTTTGTGGTTTAATGATGGGAGACCATAGTAAATCTGGTATAAATACAATGTTTAATACAGGAACTGTGGTTGGAGTTAATTCTAATGTTTTTGGAAGTGGTTTTCCTAGAAACTTTATACCAAGTTATAGTTGGGGAGGAGCTTCAGGTTTTACAACGTATCTGACTTCTAAAGCTTTTGAGGTAGCAAAGGTAGTTATGGAAAGAAGAGGTATAGATTTTACAGCTCAAGACGAGGCTATTTTAACACATGTTTTTGAAGAGACTAAAAAGTTTAGAAAAGACTAACCGTTAATTTAACTGATTCTCTTGCTATTAAACGGTTAATCATCGAAATTGTAAGGTTTTATGGGTTAATTTTGATTTAAATTTTTATATTGTTTTGTTTTAAAAATCAATATGAATTTTATTTTTAAAAATACTTTAAGATTTTCAATCTTATATCTAAGCTTGTACTTATTGGACTCATTTTTTAAAAATAGTTACGATTTATATTCGTATAGATATTTTTCTAAAATTGCTTTAGGTGTTAGTTTGTTATTATTTTATGTTTTAAATAATAAACAAAAGGACAACACTAAAAAACGATTAGTTATTTATGCATTGTCATTATTTTTAATAGGAGATTTTTTCTTTATTACCGGTAATTCTGGTAAAATGACTCATTTTGTAATTGCTGCATTCTTGTTTATTGCAGGAAAAATATGCTACTCTGTAAGGTTTTTAAATAATGAAGATTTTAAAATTTCTAAGTTAATTCCGTTTTTAGTCTTTTGTTTTGCTTACATGACTTTAATTACGTCCATAGTTTATAATAATTTAGATCATTATTTTTTTCCTTTTTTAATCTACTTATTTGTGGTAATGTTATTAATGCAGTTTGCTTTTTTAAGAAAAAACGAAGTTAATACAAGTAGCTTTTGGTTAGTAATGTTAGGTGTGTTTTTATCAATGATTGCAGATAGCATTAATATCTTGAAAACCTTTTATAACCCACTGATAGCCTATAATAAAATAACTGTAATGTTATTTTATTGTTTGTCACAGTATTTAATTATTGTTGGGGTTTTAAAAGAAAAAACAACTATTGATTATACAGAAAACGTATTAAAAACTAATCTGTAATTATGGAAAAGTTAATACGATACTATACACCTCTATTTATTTGCTTACTTGTAATAGATATTTATACTAAAATCTATTTACCTTCAATGCCTTACAGGTATTATAGTAAGGTTTTAGTAATGGGTAGCTTATTGGTTTTTACAGCTTACGCTATTTATAAAAAAAAGGTTTATGTAGAAAAATATATTTTTTATGGTTTAATTTTATTTTTTATAGGAGATATATTAATAATTGACCATTTAAATAAAATTAAATTTATAATAAGTATAGGTTTATTTGTAATAGGTAAAATATTATACATTGTTAAGTTTTCTCATAAAGAGGATTTTAGTAATAAACGATTAGTGCCATTTTTTGTAATTTGTTTTTTACTAGTAGCTATATTATACAGTCTTATTTTTACTAATTTAAAAGATTATTTTTTACCAATAACATTGTATTTTTTTATATCATTGGTCATGACTCTATTTGCTTACATTAGAAAAGGTGTTGTTAATAATAAAAGCTATTATACTGTTTTGTTAGGTGTAGGTTTGTTTGTGCTATCTGAAGCTACAATGGTTATTAAAATGTTTTATGGAGATGTAATGTTTCAGGACTTTTTGGTCATGTTTGGATATGCAATGGGGCAATACCTTATTATTTTAGGATTAATTCTAAATAGAAAGGCACATGATAATAAAAGTGTATTAGTCTAAAATAATATTATTGTTTTTCTTTTTTAACGTGTTTAATTTCTAATAAATTAATAGGATTGCTACTTAATCCAGATACATTTTTTTGAGTAAATCTAATCACTTCATCATAATACAAAGGAACAATTGGCGAGTTGCTTAATACCAAGCTATCCATAGTTTTGTAAGATTCTGTTCTCTTTTTTATATCGTTTTCTAAAAACGAAGCTTTGTAAAGGCTATCAAATTTTGTATTGTAAAAATGTGTGTAATTAGGTCCGTTAGGAGCAAAGTTTTCAGAGTAAAATAATGACAAGTAATTTTGTGCATCAGGATAATCCGCAACCCAACTAGCTCTAAATAAATCTAATTTTCCATTAGCTTTACCTTCTTTAAGTGTGGAAGCAGGTATAACATCTACATTAACTGTTAGTCCAATTTTAGTTAATTCACGTTGTATGTATTCACAAAAATTAAGATAATTACTAGTTGTGGTTATTGTTATTTCAGGATTATTATTTCCAGTTTGGGTCTTGTAAGCTTCTATTAATTGTTTAGCCTTTTCTGGTTGATAAGTATAACCAATAGTACTGCTGTAACCAGGTAAACCTTTAGGAATAAAACCACCAGTAGCAGGTATACCTATCCCGTTTCTTAAATAGGTCATCATTTTTTGTTTATCAAAACCGTAATTAACCGCTTCTCTAATACGTTTAGATTGTATTTCTGTTAGGTTAGACTCCATGAAAAATGCTAAATATTCAGTGTTTAAATAAGGGCCTCTAATTAAGTCAATAGTGTTGGCGTATTTATCACTTAAGGCTCCTTTTGTAGTTAAAATGTCATCTTGATACGAAGCATCTAAACTATTTAAAAAGTCCAAGTTACCTTGTATAAACTGCATATATTCACTTTGTTTATCAGGTAAAAACGTAATAGCTACTGCTTCAAGATAAGGTAATGTTTCGCCTTTAGCGTCAGTTTCAAAATATTGATTGTTTTTTCTGAATACTAATTTGACGTTTTCTTCCCAACGTTTAAATTTAAAAGGACCAGTTCCAATTGGATTGGCTCTAAAATCTGTACCATAATGTCCTGTGATTTCTTTAGGGACAACACTACAATATTTCATGGTTAATAATCCTAAAAAAGCAGGAAAGGGTTGTTTTAATGTAATATCAAAAACACTATCATTAACAGCTTCAAAATGTTTTATTTTATTAAAAATCCAACGTCCTGAAGACGCTATTTTAGGATCCAATATTCGATTAAAACTGTATTCAAAATCATAAGCAGTTACAATTCTGGTGGAATCTTTTTTAAATAATTTGTGTTTATGAAAATACACGTCATCACGTAAAACAAAACGGTACTGTAAAGCATTTTCAGATACAGTCCAACGTTTAGCTATACTAGGTTTAACCAATAAGCTATCATCCATTTGGACTAAACCATTAAATAATTGGTTAACAGCCCAAATATCTGCATTGTCTTTAGCAAAAGCAGGATCTAAAGAGCCAATGTTTTTGTGTTCATTATATCTAAAAACTAAATGGTCTTTGTTGTTTTTATCTTGATTTGTACAAGATAATATACTGCTAATAAAGGCAAGTAAAATAAGATAATTAGTAGTGTTGCGTTTTAAAACAGTCATTAATAGTAATCAATATATAAGCGTCTAAACACCTTTTAAGGCTTAAAAAAAATACGTAATTTTGCAATCACAAATTTGTAATTACACTAGGTAAATATAAACAATCTTACTTAGCATTAAAGACTATTTTAAATTGAATACTAAAAAGAAAGTTGGCTTCTATACTTTAGGCTGTAAACTTAATTTTTCTGAAACATCAACCATTGCCAGATCTTTTAAAGACGAAGGTTTTGATCGTGTGGATTTTAATGATCCAGCAGATATCTACGTTATAAACACTTGTTCTGTTACAGAAAATGCAGACAAACGTTTTAAGACTATCGTTAAGCAAGCTCAAAAATCTAATCCAGACGCTTTTGTGGTTGCTGTTGGATGTTATGCACAGTTAAAACCTCAAGAGTTAGCAGATGTAAATGGTGTAGATTTAGTCCTTGGTGCTACCGAAAAATTTAAAATAACAGACTACCTTAACGACTTGTCCAAAAACGATTTAGGTGAAGTCCACTCATGTGAAATAGAAGATGCAGATTTTTACGTCGGAAGTTACTCCATTGGTGATCGTACTAGAGCTTTTTTAAAAGTCCAAGATGGTTGTGATTATAAATGTACTTACTGTACAATCCCTTTAGCTAGAGGGATTTCAAGAAGTGATACATTAGATAATGTATTAAAAAATGCCAGAGAAATATCTAAGCAAAACATAAAAGAAATAGTATTAACAGGAGTTAATATTGGTGATTATGGTAAAGGTGAATTTGGTAATAAAAAGCATGAGCACACGTTTTATGAGTTAGTACAAGCCTTAGATGAAGTAGAAGGTATAGAGCGTTTAAGAATATCTTCAATCGAACCTAATTTACTTAAAAATGAAACCATAGATTTTGTGTCTAAAAGTGAAACATTTGTGCCTCATTTTCATATTCCCTTACAAAGCGGAAGCAACGACATTTTAAAGGCAATGCGTCGTCGTTACATGCGTGAATTATATGTAGATAGGGTAGAGAAAATTAAACAAGTTATGCCTCACGCTTGTATTGGTGTGGATGTTATAGTTGGTTTTCCTGGTGAAACCGAAGATCATTTTCTAGAAACCTATAATTTTTTAAGCCAACTTGATATTAGTTATTTGCATGTTTTTACTTATTCTGAAAGAGCTAATACTGTCGCAGCAAGTTTAGATCAAGTTGTACCTAAAAACATACGCACTAAACGCAGTAAAATGTTACGTGGTTTAAGCGCAAAAAAACGTCGTGCATTTTACGAAAGTCAAATTGGTGCCACCAGAAAAGTGTTATTTGAGTCTGAAAATAAAGCAGGTTATATCCATGGGTTTACAGACAATTATGTAAAAGTTAAAACACCATGGAATCCAGAGTTTGTTAATACCTTACATAATATAGAATTAACTAAAATTGATGACGACGGTTTAGTAAGATTTGATTTTATTAATCAGCAATCAGCATAAAAAAAACCGAAGTAATTTTACTTCGGTTTTTTTATTTCAATGTTTAGATTCTTAGACCAACAGGTAATAATTTTTTGTATCGTCTGTTTCGTCTAATAAATTTTGCGATTTCTGGACTTGTTGGCACAACACTTAAGTTGCGGTCTTCCATTGTGTCCAAAACAGTTTTTAAAAATTCTGAAATAAACTCTTCATTATTAAGTGGTTCAGGAAGTATTAATTTAGTTAAAAAAATCTTTCGTTCCTGTAAAGAGTATTCAATTTTAGCAAAATGATCGTCTATTTTCAGTTCAAATTGACGTAAAAACTCATTGTCAACTAACTCTGCTGCATCAATCATGTTTATAAAGTTTTATTAATTATTGGGAGAGTTTCAAAAATAGTACCAAACTATTTTATAAATTTACATTACAAATGTACAAAAAAACTATTAGCAATAGCCTTGCGTAATGTTAAAACCTTATGAGTCAGCAAGTAATACCAGTCTATTTAATGCCAGGAATGGCAGCTAATCCGACAATTTTCGAGCACATAAAATTACCCGAACATCAATATCAAATACATTGGTTAGAATGGAAAATTCCAGAAAATAACGAAAGCATTTCTTCCTATGCAAAACGTATTTGTCAAGATATAAAACATGACAATCCAGTCCTAATTGGTGTTTCTTTTGGAGGTATTTTGGTTCAAGAAATTAGTAAGCTAATTAATACTAAAAAGGTAATTATTGTGTCAAGTGTAAAGACTAAGCATGAGTTACCAAAACGTATGAAACTACTTAAAGCAACCAAAGCTTACAAGATTTTACCAACTCAATTGCTAAGTAATATAGATTTATTAGCAAAATATGCTTTTGGGAATACTATTACTAAGCGTATTGAATTATACAAAAAGTACCTGTCTGTTAGTGATAAAAACTACCTTGATTGGGCTATAGAACAAGTTGTGTGTTGGGAACAAGAACAACCTATTGATGGTGTTGTGCATATCCATGGAGATAATGATTTGGTTTTTCCGTTTTCCAATCTTTCAGATTGCATTACAATCAAAGGAGGTACGCATATTATGATAATAAATAGGTACAGATGGTTTAATCAAAATTTACCAAAATTAATTGCTTAAACATTAAGTAAATCACATAAAATATTTTATATTTAAAAGAAAAAGATAAGACGATGAAGATAGTACAAAAAAGCCTAGCAGTAGTAGGTTTGGCAGCATTAGGCATGTTATTTATTAACGCCTATCAAGATGCTCCAACAGACGAAAATTTTCAAAAACAAATTATAAACGATTATAATGTTTACGCTATACAGATGCCAACGTATTTAGAATTTGCAGGAGAGGAAGTTCCTTTGTCAAATCCAGATATTTATGAGCGTATGGATAAAGAGCTTTTAGTAAACACTTATTGGCAATCTAATGGATTGTTAATGTTTAAACGAGCTAAAAAGTATTTTCCTATTATAGAACCTATTTTAGCAAAACATGGTATTCCTGATGATTTTAAATATTTAGCAGTAATAGAAAGTGGTTTGACTGACGCACGTTCTCCAGCAGGAGCAAGTGGATTTTGGCAAATCATGAAAGCTACTGGACGTGAGCATGGATTAGAAGTTAATGATAATGTAGATGAGCGTTACCATTTAGAAAAAGCAACAGAAGTAGCATGTGATTATTTAATAAAAGCTAAAAGAAGTTTAGGGTCTTGGACTTCTGCAGCAGCAGCATATAATGCAGGAAATTACGGGATCTCAAAACGATTAAAAGCACAAGATGTAACAAGTTATTACGATCTACTTTTAGGAGAAGAAACTGGTCGTTATGTGTTTAGAATTATAGCTTTAAAAGAAATCTTATCAAACCCAGATAAATATGGATTTAATTTTAGAGATAAAGATTTATATACTACTGTGCCAACTTATCAGGTAGCTGTAGATACAGCAGTTACGGATTTTGCAGATTTTGCAAAACAGTTTGGTATAAACTATAAAATTTTAAAATTGCATAACCCTTGGTTGAGAGAGCCTCAATTAAATAACAAATCTAGAAAGCAATATTATATTGACATTCCTAGAGAAGGATATTATCAAACAAACCCATAAATGCTAGATTTTATAAGTCAATATTGGTGGACTGTTGCAATTGTCTTAAATTATATTTTAGTAATTATTGCAGTAGCAACCATATTATTTAAGTCAATTAATCCAACTAAAACACTAACATACATTATTGTATTGTTAGTGTTTCCTTTTTTTGGATTGATTGTATATTATTTTTTTGGTCAAGAATATAGAAAAGATAAGATTTTTAACCGAAAGGACGTCTTGAACAATTCATTAATCAAATCAATAAACCAAAAGTTAAATCTTGATCCAGAGACTTTAACAAGTTACGAAGCTAATATTGAAGAAGACCAAATTAGGTTGATTCATTTACTTCAAAAAAATGATAAATCACCATTAACTAAGTATAATGACATCGAAATTATTTTAAATGGTGAAAATAAATTTGAAATCCTTTTTAAAGATATTCAAAATGCAAAGGAGCATATTCATATTGAATATTACATTTTAAAAGATGATAAAATTGGTACAAAGTTTATTGACTTATTATGTCAAAAGGCAAAAGAAGGCGTTATTGTTAGATTAAGCTTTGATGATGTAGGTAGTAAAATTTCTTCTAAAATGAAGAAAAAAATGACTGAATCTGGTATTAAGTTTCATGCTTTTATGCCTGTGTTATTCCCTAGGTTTGCTGGTAAAATGAATTACAGAAACCACAGGAAAATAGTCATTATTGATGGAGAAATTGGATTTGTTGGAGGTATAAACGTATCCGACACCTATGTTAATTATCCAGAAAATAAAGCTTATTGGAGAGATACACACTTAAAAATTGTTGGAGAGGCTGTATTTACTTTACAAACACAATTTTTGACAAACTGGAATTTTGTAGCAGATACGACTTTAGAATTAGACCGTTCGTTTTTTCCTCAAAATAAGGTCCAAACTATTCAACCTGTTCAAATAGCAGCCAGTGGACCAGATACCGATTGGGCTAATATTATGGAAGCCATATTTTTTTCTATAGTTACTGCAGAGGATTATGTGTACATCACAACACCATATTTTATACCAAACGATCAAATTATTACAGCCATGCAAGTAGCTTCAAAAAGTGGAGTAGATGTTAGGCTTTTAATTCCGCATAAATCCGATTCTTGGACAGCAAAACACGCAACAAATTCATATCTAGAACAGTTATTAGAAGCAAATATTAAAATTTATAGATACGAAAAAGGTTTTATTCATGCTAAAACTATGGTTGTAGATGATGTCTTTACAACTATTGGAACTTGTAATATGGATTATAGAAGTTTTAATATTAATTTTGAAATCAATGCTTTAATCTACAATAAAGATAAAGCCAAAGAAGCCAAAGCTATATTTACGAATGATTTAGAGAGTGCAGCTCAAATAGATTTTAATCAATGGACAGAGCGTTCTAATATAAAACGCATTCAAGAAGCATATTGTAGGCTTTGGGCACCATTATTATAAGTAGTATTATTTTGCATAAAAAAAGGTCAAACTAAATAGTTTGACCTTTTTTTATAAAATGTAGTTTGATTATCTACTTCTTCTTTTTTGTGCTCTAATAGATCCACCTTGACCATAATGTTGTTTTGGTGCTTGGGCACGTTTCATGTTTTCTTTCATCATTTTAATCTGATCTGTTAACATGCCTTGTTTATCTAATTTTTGTGCTTCGGCCAATAAGTTAGTCGCTTCTTGCTTTCTTCTTTTTGATAAAGCAACACCTGCTAAGTTTAATTTAACCATTGCCATGTCATGATCCATAGATAATCCAAGCTTTTCAGCTTTTCTAAAGTAACGCTCAGCTTCACTCATATTATCTTGAGACACCATGATACCATTTAAAAAGTTATAGTAACCTTGTTGTTTTTGTACTAAAGCAGTTTCTGGATTTTTAATTTTATCTAACCATTTTTTAGCACCAGGATAATCTTGTTTTCTTAATCTTAAAAACGCAAGTAAAATAAATTCATTTTTAAAATATAAAAAGACAAATATCAGAGATAAAAGGATGTACATGATACCATTTCCTATGTTTCCTTCTACAAATTGCCAGATGGCTACACCAAAAATTCCGATTGCTATTATTAATTTTATTACTTTATTGTACATTATTGTTAATTTTAAATGTCTTATTTTTACTTAAATTTAAACGCTTTTAGGCGTATTTTTTATTGGAGTACAAAGAAACTAAAAAAATCTTTAAAAATATTTTTAAAATTAGGTTTGTCAAATAAAAAAGTCGTTGTATATTTGCGCTCAGTTTTAGGGAAAGTCTAAAACATTTAAAACATTTACTATTTAGATTTAAAAACATAAGACAATGCCAAAAAGAACGTTTCAACCATCAAAGAGAAAAAGAAGAAATAAACATGGTTTTAGAGAGAGAATGGCTTCTGCTAATGGTAGAAAGGTATTAGCGCGTCGTCGTGCTAAAGGAAGAAAGAAAATATCTGTTTCAACTGAGACTAGACATAAAAGATAATTAATGATTTTCAATTGTTAATATATTAAAGGCGTTACTTAGGTGTAACGCCTTTTTTTGTATCCAAATTTGATTATTTTTGATAACCGAAATAAAATTAATAAAATGCCAAAACAATCTAATTTAAAATCGATTTTAATTATTGGTTCAGGTCCAATAGTAATTGGTCAAGCTTGTGAGTTTGATTACTCTGGTACTCAGGCTTTACGATCGTTAAGAGAAGATGGTATCGAAACCATTTTAATAAACTCTAATCCAGCAACAATTATGACTGACCCAAGTATGGCAGATCATGTTTACTTGTTGCCATTAACGACTAAATCAATAATCCAAATACTTAAAGAGCATCCACATATTGATGCTGTTTTACCTACAATGGGAGGACAAACTGCCTTGAATTTATGTATTGAAGCAGACGAAAAAGGTATTTGGAAAGATTTTGGTGTAGAAATAATAGGTGTAAATATTGACGCTATTAACATTACCGAAGATAGAGAGAAGTTTAGAGAGTTAATGCTTGATATTGGTATTCCTATGGCACCTCAAGCAACAGCGACTTCTTATTTAAAAGGAAAAGAAATTGCACAAGAGTTTGGTTTCCCTTTAATTATTAGAGCATCCTTTACTTTAGGAGGAGCAGGAGCTTCTTTTGTATATAAAGAAGAAGATTTTGACGAGTTGTTGACACGTGGTTTAGAGACGTCTCCAATCCACGAAGTCATGATTGATAAAGCCTTAATTGGCTGGAAAGAATATGAGTTAGAGTTACTTAGAGACTCAAACGATAATGTTGTTATTATTTGTGCTATTGAAAACATGGATCCTATTGGTATCCACACAGGAGACTCGATTACTGTTGCTCCAGCAATGACATTAAGTGATAAAACATACCAAAAAATGCGTGATATGGCAATCCATATGATGCGCAATATTGGTGATTTTGCAGGAGGTTGTAATGTACAATTTGCTGTAAGTCCAGATGAAAACGAAGATATTATTGCTATCGAGATTAATCCTCGTGTATCGCGTTCTTCTGCCTTAGCAAGTAAAGCGACAGGTTATCCAATTGCAAAAATTGCAGCTAAGCTAGCTTTAGGATATCATTTAGATGAACTTGAAAACCAAATTACTAAATCTACTTCTGCTTTATTCGAGCCGACTTTAGATTATGTAATCGTAAAAATACCACGTTGGAATTTTGATAAATTTGAAGGATCAGACAGGACTTTAGGTTTACAAATGAAATCTGTTGGAGAAGTCATGGGAATTGGACGTAGCTTTCAAGAAGCCTTGCACAAAGCAACTCAGTCGCTAGAAATTAAACGTAACGGTTTAGGTGCTGATGGTAAAGGTTATAAAAACTACGACCAAGTTATAGATAAACTAACACACGCTAGTTGGGATCGTGTTTTTGCTATTTATGATGCCATTCAAATGGGAATTCCGTTAAGTCGTATTCATGAAATCACAAAAATAGACATGTGGTTTTTAAAGCAATACGAAGAATTATATTTCATAGAAAAAGAAATCTCAACTTTTACTATTGATACTATTCAAAAGGATTTATTACTTGAAGCGAAGCAAAAAGGATATGGAGACAGACAAATAGCACACATGTTGGGTTGTTTAGAAAGTCAAGTCTATAATAAACGTGAAGAATTAAATATTAATCGTGTTTATAAACTGGTTGATACTTGTGCAGCAGAGTTTGAAGCAAAAACGCCATATTATTATTCAACGTTTGAAAACGATGTTGAAACTGCAGACGGAACACGACAAGCAGATAATGAAAGTATTGTTTCAGATAAGAAAAAAGTAATTGTTTTAGGATCTGGTCCAAACCGTATTGGTCAAGGGATCGAGTTTGATTACTGTTGTGTTCATGGTGTTTTAGCTGCAGCAGAATGTGGTTACGAAACCATCATGATTAATTGTAATCCAGAAACGGTTTCTACCGATTTTGATACTGCTGATAAACTGTATTTTGAACCTGTATTCTGGGAACATATTTACGATATCATTAAGCATGAAAAGCCAGAAGGTGTTATAGTGCAACTTGGTGGTCAAACCGCTTTAAAATTAGCCGAAAAACTTGAGCGTTACGGTATTAAAATATTAGGTACAAGTTACCAAGCATTAGATTTAGCCGAGGATAGAGGGCATTTTTCTACTTTATTAAAGGATTTAGAAATTCCTTATCCAGAATTTGATATTGCAACAACAGCTGATGAAGCAGCAGCAATTGCAGATGTGTTAGATTTTCCAATATTAGTAAGACCTTCTTACGTACTTGGTGGTCAAGGTATGAAGATTGTTATTAATAAAGAAGAACTTGAAAAGCATGTCGTAGACTTATTAAGTCGTATGCCAGGAAACCAATTACTTTTAGACCATTATCTAGATGGTGCAATTGAAGCTGAAGCTGATGCTATTTGTGATGGTGAAAATGTATACATTATTGGTATTATGGAGCATATAGAACCTTGTGGTATACACTCTGGTGATAGTAACTCTTTATTACCTCCTTTTAACTTAGGAGATTTAGTAATGCAACAAATTAAAGATCATACTAAAAAGATTGCTTTAGCATTAAATACAGTAGGTTTAATAAACATACAGTTTGCAGTTAAAGATGATAAAGTTTATATAATTGAAGCTAATCCAAGAGCATCAAGAACGGTTCCGTTTATAGCTAAAGCTTACGGAGAACCTTACGTAAACTATGCAACTAAAGTGATGTTAGGTGAAAAGAAAGTAACTGATTTTGAATTTAACCCAAAATTAAACGGTTATGCAATAAAACAACCTGTGTTTTCTTTTAACAAGTTTCATAATGTAAATAAAAAGCTAGGTCCAGAAATGAAAAGTACTGGAGAAAGCATCTTATTTATTGACGATTTAAAAGATGACGAATTTTACAATTTATACTCAAGACGTAAAATGTACTTAAGTAAGTAATTGTCAAAATAGATACAATACAAAAAAACCTTCAATTTTAATTGAAGGTTTTTTTTATACTGAAAATAAAATTATTCTCTGCCAAAACTTTTTTCTCTAAAACACATTCCAACTTTATGTTATGCGTATCAGCTATATTTTTTATTTTTTCAAGGTCGCAGTCTTGCGATAATATCATTAATACAAGTTTGTCTTCTCTAGTATCTAGTTGAAAAAATAAATTTTTAAAATACTCAAAATCTTCACCACAAAACCAAGCATTTTCTTTAATGTTTTTAGGGTTTTTAGGGTAGTAAGGAGGATTTATTATAATTACATCAAAAGGTGACTTTTGTAATTTCTGAAATAAATCTGAATATAAAATAGTTAGATTTAACTTATTGTAATCTGCTGCAGTTTTAAGCGCATTTAAAGCGTTTTTATTTATATCTGAAGCAGTAACAGTAGCATTTTTAGATGCTGCAAACAAAGAGATTATACCAGATCCACAACCTAATTCTAATAAGGTTTTTTCTTTTAAATCTAAACTAGAAATATAGTCTAGTAATATTTTTGTGCTAATTGTATAATGTGGAGGAAATACACTAGGTACAACCTTTACAGTAATGTTTTTATAGGTGTAATTTCGTGTTTTATTAAAGTAATTCTCGGTAAAAAACTTTAAAAAAGGATGCGTTATTTTTTTTATAAATGTTCTAATCATTCCGAATAAAACCCTTCTATTTCAGGTTGTCTGTATTTCCAAATTTTATGTAACACTTTAATCTCATATGGATATTTATAAAAGCCACTATTGTATCTTAATTTAGAGATTCCTTTTAAAACTGTTTTTTTATAACCTCTTATTCTAAAATCTGAAACCGTTGGATAGTAACCATTTAATACGGTTTCAAAATTTTTAATGGTGTCTATCATATAAGGTTTTAACCAAGGAGTAAGAGGGTTTTTACGTAAATCGAAACTTTCCCAACTAGGATCTATCCATTCTTCTAAAGTTTCTGGGAACGAAAATCCAGCATCTAAAATTTGTTGGTAAAGCTCAGATCCTTCGGTAGGAACAGGACTGTATAAGTAAATAATTATTTCGGCATCTGGATTAATGGTTTTTATTTCTTTTATAAAATTAATATCCCAAAGTATTTGCTTGTAAACTTGTTCTTCGGTTTTAGCAGGCATTCCTAAAACAAAAGAAAGTTCTGGAATAATATCGGCTTTTTTCATTCTTAAAACAAAATCTTTAATCATTTGTCCAGACTGTGTACCTCCTTTATTCATTTGTTTTAAAACCTCGTCGTTACCAGTTTCTGCTCCAAGAAAAATCATTTTGCAACCTGCTTTACGCATTAGTTTTAAATCGTCGTCACTATATTTATTTATGGTATCTATTCTTCCTTCTCCCCAAAAACTAAGATTATCGTTTAATATTAATTTAGAAAATTCTAATACTCTTTTTTTAGATGTAAAAAAGTTATTGTCATGAAATTCTATAGCATCAATATTGTAATTGTCTTTAAAATACTTTACATCTTCGTAAATCCTGGCAGCAGACATACCTTTCCATTTTGCGTTATAAATTGGTACTACAGCACAAAAAGAACATGAAAAAGGACAACCCATACTTGAGTGATAGGATAGTGTTTTTTGTCCCATAAATGTTTTTGCTAAATAATTATTTACTGGATAAAAACTGTTGAGATATTGATAAGGAAATTTAGCTAAATCATCTTGGTTTATTAAAGCTTCGACAGGAGTTTTATGATTTGCTCCATTATTGTCTTGGTATATAAGATTTTTTATTTTAGGAATTTCGTCTAAATTATTTTGCTCTAAAGCCTCAATTAAATGAGGAAAAGTATTGTCTCCAGGACCATTTACAATATAGTTTACATAGCCAGAATTTAAACAAACTCTGTATTGATTGGACGGGAAATATCCTCCCCAAATTGTTATGGTTTTTGGGTAAAGTGTTTTAATTTTTTTTGTATAAGGTATGGCTTGTTTTAATTGTGGTCCAGGCATTACAGTACTACAAAAATATTTAAATTCTCCTGTTTTAAAATAAGTGTTTATAGTTTGCCAAGGGTCTTTTTCTAGGTTTCCGTCTACAAAAACATATTCATGTTTTCCATGTATTGATCCTCCAACTTGAAGTATAGAATTAGGTATTCTATGCTTTCCATTTGCACTTTTTGGATTGAATATGATAATTTTGTTTTTCATTAATTCTGTATTCTGGCAAAAATATTGCCATGTAGATTTTTAGATTTTAACACCTTTATTATGGTTAAAATTTCTTTTTTAGAAACCCATTGTTTAATTTCTAATTTAGGGTTTTCGTTTAAAATATAATTAAATGTATAATCTCCTAAACTAGAAATTTTTTCTATACACAATAATGTTTCTTTTATAAAGCCACCTGTAAATTCAAATTCGATAATAGGAATTTTATAAGTTAAATTTTTTAAAATTTCATATTCGTATCCTTCTGCATCTATTTTACAATATTTAGGTAAGCCATATTTTTTTATTTGTGAGTCTAATGTTTTAACGGTCACCTTTTCTTTTGCATGCCAATAAATTTTTTCATTTTTAAAATGTTGAATAAATTTATTAGATAAAGTTGCTATTTCTATATGGTTTCCTAAGTTTAATTCAGTTTCAAAATTTTCTGCTCCTAGTGCTATTTTTTCATATAAAAAATGAGAGTTTTTAGTTGCTATTTTTTTTAATGGTTTTTTGCAACTTGTTTGTGGCTCAAAACCTATTACATTGTTTTTTAACTCTAATAAAATGATACTTTTATATCCTAAATTTGCTCCAATATCAAAACACAAATCATGAGTTATTACTAATGATTTATATAGCTTTTTTAGTGCTTTTTTTTTAAGATAATTATTAAATAGCATTTATTAACTTAGGTTTATATAGGTGGTTTTTTTGTTGTATAGATATATATAACAGCTTAAACTAAAAATTTGAGCTATAGCATTAGCTGCCAAAAGTCCTGTAAAATTGTATCCTAAATATAATAAAGTTAAAGATAAGACGAAATTTATACTTAAGCTTATTGCCGAAATTTTTATAACTAGAGATTCCTTGTGTTTTTTAAATAACATTAAAATGTCTAGACTATAAATATAACATGGATAGCCTATAATAAAACCAAAAATAAGTTGAACTAACGATAATTTTATATTAAAATATAAAAGAGAAAAATAGATAAATGTTACAACTAGTAAGTTGAGTAAAAAACCATAAATAACAAAGCCTTTTTTTATTTTTAGTATACTTTTAGAATTCATTCTATAAATGTTTTTAACGTAAGGAAAAATTAACAGCATTGCTATTGATTGAGAAAAAACAAAAAATCCAGATATTATTTGGTATTCGCCTAAAGGTGTGCCTTTTGTTATTAAACTATAAGCGTAAACATCAATCTTAGACTGTAAGAAACCAGAAATCCCTAATAAAAAAAAAGGAAAACTCAAGAACAATACTTTTGTGTTTATTTTTATGTTTTTAAAGCGTAAATATTTAGAGTAGAGTAGAGCTGTAATTACTGCTTTTATTAGCATTGCAATTACATAAGTTTGTAATAAAATTAATAAGGTTATATTGGTTTTTAAAAAGTATAATTGTAATAATAAAATTGCAAAACCTGTAAGTTCGATGCCAATAAATTCGATATAATCTCTGTTATAAAATATAACAGATAAAAAGGAGTTTTGTACAAAAGCACTTAGAAGCCAGATTATTAACAATATGGATGTGTTTATGCCATATAAAAATGGAACTATTAAAATTATAATAAGGCATATAGGAAACCTTGCTTTAAATAACATTTGCCAATTAGCTATTATTTCTTTTGGGTTTTGGCTAAATAACCTCATTAAATAGGTTTTATTTCCCCAATTAATAATTACAGATGTAATTAATATAAAAAGTAAATACTCTACAAAGTTTCCCCAAAGTTCTTTAGAAAAAAAGTGTACAACAATGTAAGAAAAGAATATAGATATTATTGGACTTAGGAAACTTCTAAACCCATTTAAAGCAATAGGTAAAACTCGAGTTATATTTTTTTTATTTATCATATAAATTAGTCACTAAAGCTAAATGCAATTTACATTATTTCTCTTGGAGTTTTATATTTAACTATGGTTAATTAGCATTACTTTTATAGAGTGATATGAAACAAAACATTATTAAACATATTTTTACGGTTAAGTCTATATTCCCATTACTCTTATTTTTAGGGTATGTTTTTTATAGGTCGTTATCGTTTCCTTTACACGATTTTGCAAACAGCTATTTTCCTGCGCATTTAGCTATATATAACAATACTCCAGAGTTTTTTCTATTCGATATTTATGAGTTTAACAATTATATATGGTCTTTAGGTTATAATGAGGTTTTTGCCGATTTTTATTTAAATTCTCCTTTTAACATTGTTGCTTTTTATCCTTTTGCATTTATTGAAAATGCATATACAGCAAAAGCTGTTTTTAATGGAATTAGTTGTATTCTCTTTGTATTGTCTATTGCTGCTTTAATTAAGCGTTATGGAGAAAAAAGCCATTTACTAGTTTATGTAATTCCTGTTTTATTTTACGTACCTATAAGAAACCAAATATTATTTGGACAAACTTATTTTTTAATTTTTGCCCTTATTGTTTTTAGCTTTTTGCAAATTAAAAAAGGCAAAGCAAAAGCAGGAGGAACCTTATTGGCACTGGCAAGTTTGCTTAAAGTTTTTCCTGTTTTTTATGGTGTTGTTTTTGTTTTAAACAATAATAAAAAAGCAATAATTTATGCTGTTATTTCAGGATTTTTATTATTAGTTTTAGGCATTACTTTAACAGGAACTCCTGTTTGGAAAACCTATTTTCTCGAAGTTATTCCTAATGCTATTGCTAATAAAAGCACTGTTAATTTTCAATTTAACTCGCAATCTTTCGATGTGTTTTTTAAAACACTTTTTATTCACGATTCCTATTATAATCCTAATGTGTTATATAATAGCGAACGCTTATATACTGCTATAATTTGGATATTTAAAGCTGTGTTTCTTGGTTTAGCTTTTTCTATGAGTTTTAAGGTTAAAAAGGATGTTTTGGCTTTACTTTCTATATGGATTGTCACCTTGTTTTTAGTACAATCCAGAACAGCAACTTATGCACAAATACTATGGATTATTCCTGCTTTTTATATTATAAGTAATAAAATGAATATGTGGAAAAAAATAGCTTTTTTTTTAATTCTATTTTTATTGTGTAATTTTCCTTTGTCAAAATTAGAAAATCTACCAATACTACTGCGGTTTTCGCGTATGTGGTTTGCTCTAATTTTGGCTATTATTGTTTTCTCTACATTTGCTAAGCGCAAATCTTTCTTATTTATTTTTGCATCAATAATTTTATTAATCCCTTTTTATTTGAGTGTTTTTAGTAACTCAAAAAAATTGATGTCACTGTATGTTTTAAAAACACAAGAATTCTTTATAATTTACGATTTTTCACAAACCAATAATCTTTTAACTTACTTTGCGTTGGGTAAAAATGGTAAAGAAACTGTAACAACAAAAATCTCAGTTAATACCTTTAATACTTCTGCTTGTAAGCTAGTAAATAACCAAATAGTATTAAACGGGGAACAACTTACTAACGATCCTTCTTTAAAGAAAAAACCTGTTTTAATTAATAGTAAAGAAGTGTATTACCTTACAGATTCTCAATCTAGAAGAGGAGCATTTACTTTAAAAAAGATAAATATAAATAGCAATTGATAGTCTTTTTAAAATACTATATTAAAGATCGATTTGTATTGGTATTATATAACAATTTTAAAAACTTTATTAAATTTCCAGAACACTATTTAAATGAAGTTTACAATTCTAAATATGAACTTCATTTTGTTTTCGGAAGAAGAGAGAACTACTGCAATACAAAAGTGGACTAAATAACTTAAGTTAAAGACTTAAATATATTAAACTTAAACACACCTAATTTTTGAAAAAAATACATTAGTGACACTTTTAAAACACCAAAACCATAAGTAACGCTCCGTTTAAAATTGATAGATGATGCATCTTCGAAATATTTTGCAGGACATGATATTTCTCCAATTCTAGCTTTTATAAAACAGCATTGTGCTAATAATTGGTTATCAAAAACAAAGTCGTTAGAGTTGCTGTTATAATCAATTTTTTTAAGTGTTTCGGCATTAAAACAACGGTACCCTGTATGATATTCGGATAGCTTTTGCGACATTAATATATTTTGAAACAAGGTTAAAAAACGGTTAGAAATATACTTGTAAATTGGCATTCCGTTTTTTACTGCTCCTTCGCTTAAAATACGAGATCCTAAAACAACATCATTTACATTATTTGCAACCAAATCGCACATTGCTGGTATTAATTTTGGTGTGTATTGATAGTCTGGATGAAGCATTATTATAATATCTGCATTTAACTCTAAAGCTTTATCGTAGCATGTTTTTTGATTGCCTCCATACCCAATATTTTTTTTATGAGTTAGTACATGTTTTATACCTAATCTTTTTGCAATATTTACAGTGTTATCTGTGCTGTAATCGTCTGTAAGTATAACATCGTCTACTATATTAAAAGGGATTTCTTTAAATGTTTTTTCAACAGTTTTTGCTGCATTGTAAGCAGGCATTACAACAACAATTTTTTTGTTATTTATCATTTTTAGTTTAAATGATTTATTTCGTTTGCGGACAATTCTCTAACACTGCTAGAAACTTTTATAGCTTTTAAAGGAGCAAATTGCTCTACATCTTTTCGGTAATACAAATCACCTAAAAACTGAAACTCTTTGTGTTTGTGAGTTTTTAAGTGTTTTAAGCTTTTAACTACTTCATCTTCGTTAATATTCCATTCTAAACTTAAGCGTTTTGCTGAAGGTTCTAAAAACGAAATGTAAAGTATTTCGGTAAAAGTGTGTTGTTGTTTTTTATTGAAGTCTACGGTTTCTTTAAGTAGTTTTCTTTTCCTTTTAAATGTATCCCTACTTGCTTTTATTTTTTGCTGTAATGCATCTGCTGATAAAAAACCATACACATTGTCTTGTTTTTTAAACATCTGGTTTAAATTAGACTCGTGGCACCAAATACATTTACCAGGCTTTCCTGCAGCTGTATGTTTACTATTGGCTACGTTTTTAAGTATTCCATTTTTGTTATAAATACCAAAACGTAACTGTCCGTTTTTAAGTAACTCAATAGTCTCCAATTCGTAAATAGTTTTTGAGATAGAATCTATTTCTTCAGATATCCAAAGTTGATTAAGGTCTTTTAAATCAGAAAAACTAATAATTCTATCCTGTAGTGCTACACTCGAGTTATTTACATATCCTTTTTGTGCATTAAGCTTGTATTTTGCTTTTAATTGCTCTAAAGTTTTTGGTGTACCCACAAGTGCATAATAATGTTCTGGACTTGCAAGTAGCAGTGTAATAAAGCGACCTAAATCCAACGTGTTGTTATTTTTGAAAGCTTCGGTTTGTTTAATTTTACTTATTAAAGTTTTAAAAACTGCTAATGCTTTATTATTTAAGCCAACGTAATCTGGATAAATAGTTATTATATTTCCAGAAACTTTAATGCTTTTGGAATTGCAAGGTGTATTTGATCCAACATACGATAAAGCCCATTGTAAGCCAATTACAGCTCTGTTTATAGAGTCATCTTGATGAGATTTATTCCATTTAAGTTTTAATTCCGAAGTGTTATCAATTTCAGAATATTCGCTTTTACAACAAATAAAAAGGCAAGAAAAAAGTATAAATGCTATTATTCTCATTGGCTTAATTTCATTATATTAAATGCAGCAAAAGCTTTTGTTTTCAACTTAAAAAGAGCTTTTAAATTGGGTTTGGTTTTTAGTTTTTCTTTACTGTAATTTACTTCGTTTACAATATATTTTATAGCATAATCATAAAATTTTGTCTTGTAAGTACGTGTAAAATCTATATCACGATCTGTAGAGGTTTCCCAATCTGGTTTTATGGTAATTTTTTGTTCAATCTCTGTATATAATGCAGTTCCTTTGATTGGATATGCTTTTGTAATTGTAAAATGAGTTGGATTAGCTTCTTTTAAATATGTAGTCGTTGCTTTTATATCGTTTAAGGTTTCTCCTGGATAACCAACCATTATAAAAGTACCAGTTTCTATACCTAATTTATTGGTGTTTTGTATGGCTTTTTTAACAACATTTACATCCACACGTCTGTCCATTGCATCAATTATTTTTTGCGATCCAGATTCTGCTCCAATCCAAATACGATAGCATCCTATTTTTTTTAAAAGCTCAAGTATTTCGTTGTTTAAACGTTCAGCTCTTGTAATACATTCAAAAGGAATAGTAATGTTTTGCAAAATCATTTCTTGGTAAAACTCTTTTATCCACTTGTGGCTTACTGTAAACACATCGTCTACAAACCAAATAGAATCTGGATTGTATTTAGTTTGTATAAGCTTTAATTCTTGCACAACTTGTTTAGCAGGTCTACGTCTGTAACTTTGTCCATAAACAGCAGTACTACACCATTTGCAAGTGTAAGGACAGCCACGTTGTGTGCTAACTGTCATAGAGCTTTTTCCGTGGTGTGTTTTCCAGGTATCTAAATATTTGTCTATGGCTATTGCTTCTCTATTTGGTAAAGGCAACTCTAGTAAACTCTTCATTTTTACTCTTGGAGCAGTTTTAAAAACAGCGTTGTTTTGCAAATAGGCAATACCAGAAATAGTGCTAAAATTGGTATTGTTAATTATGGCATTGTAAAGTTCTAAAGTGGTTTGCTCTCCTTCTCCAATTACTATAAAATCTATTCCTGTATTAAGGTAGTTTTCTAAATTGTAAGTAACATCTGGACCTCCTAAAATAAGTTTTGGAAAACCATATTTGGCTTCAGTTTTTAATGCTTTTACTAATTTAATAACGTTTACTTTGGTCATTAAATTAGTGTAAATAGCTACCACTTTAGGTTGTTTTTCTTCAATAAACTTTAATTGTGCATTACTAGAATAAAACGTAGAATCGTAGACATCGTTTTTTATACCTTTCTCATTTAAATAACCAGAAACGTATAGTAAACCAAGAGGAGCATATGGTTTCATTATTTTTTGCTCCTTATCATCTTCATTTAAAAAATAACTATGTGTTAAAACAATACTCATTTTAATTCCAATTCTATTAAATAGTGATCTGCGAATTTTGATAAAAAAGAAGCAGTAAAAATAGCATCTAAAGCTTTAAATATTGACAATAAAAAGGGTTTTGACGCAATTGAATGTTCAAGATACGAAGGAGGAATGCTTAATCCAACTGGTTTTACAGTATTTATCTTAAACTGTTTTTGCGCTAAAGCCTCAATTTGTTTTGGATTATAATACCACGTTTTAACCTCAGTTCCATTTACATTGGCTATTGCATAGCTTTTAGTTTGTCTTCTTTTAGCTTTTTTTAGCTGAAATTTTAAGCCGAAATATAGAAATTCCCAAATGCAATATTTAGGCATTATTACTAAAGTGATTTTGCTTTTTGGTTTTAATAGTTTAGCTGAAGTTTTAAAAAAAGTTTCAATTTGGGAAGTCGTTAAACAATTAAAACCTCCAAAATTTGAAAATATGTAGTCAAATTTAGTTTTAAATGAAGCTGTAGTTATTCTTGTTATATCTTGAGTAGCAAACTTAACATTGTGCTCGTTTTTTTTAGACTGTGCAACAGCAATCATTTGTTTAGATATATCTGTAGCAGTAACAATATGTCCAGATTTTGCGAAATTTAAAGCATCGAAACCAGTACCACAATTAAGTTCTAAAATATTAAGTGCTTTTTTAGGTTTAAAAACAGCGCTTAAATTGCGGTATACAACATTGCGTTGTGCTTGTCCTATTTTGGACAATGTAAAATCGAAATCGTAGGTTTTTGCAGCAACATCAAAATTATTAATCATTTGTGTTTTGCATTGTATTAAGCGTTATTTTGTCTAAAAAAGAAGTTGGAATATAATAAGGTAATAAACCAATGGCTCTCCAATTTGTGGTTTTATTCGTACTAAAAATAGATTTTAAACTAGCAAAACCTTGACTTTTTCGATACTCTTTATGTACAAAACGATGTAGTTTTTTATAGTATTTAGAGTTAAAGGTTCCTTTAAACATCATGGCTAATTCATCGGAATCTGTCCAATTAGCTTTTAATTGTAAATCGTCTTTTACTTTGTCGTAAAATTTTGTTCCAGGAAGAGGATAGGACACAGAGATTCCAATATTATCTGGAACCAACTCTTTAATCATTGCAATAGTTTTATTTATATCTTCCTTAGTCTCGTTTAAATAACCAAACTGAATAAAAAATGCAACTTTAATTTTTTTTGCTTTTAATAACTTTGTTGCTTTGTAAATCTGTTCTACTTTGGTTTCTTTATCCATAGCATCTAAAATGGTTTGCGAACCACTTTCTGCACCAACCCAAACTTCTTCCAAACCACTTTGCTCTAAAGCATCTATAGTGTCTTCTTTTAATAATAAATCTACACGACTTTGTATATAATAAGAGATGTTTAGTTGTTCTTTTTTTAATAAAAAATTAAAATTCTGAACCCAATTTGGTTTTAAACCAAAAATGTCGTCACACATCCAAAACCTATTTACATTGTAAGTTTCGCTTAAAAATTTAATGTGCTTAGTTATATATTCTGGTGAGTGTGAATTGTATCTATTTCCATAAATTGGTTTTGCACACCAATTACATTTAAAAGGACAACCTCTTGTAGTTGCTATGTTTAATGTAAATTGTTTTCCGCCAGATTCCCAAATATTTTTATAAGATTTTATGTTTACCAAATCCCAAGCTGGCATTGGTAAAACATCTAGGTCTCTTAAAACAGCATGTTTTGGATTTTTTATTATTTCAGTTTTATTTTTAAAAACCAAACCTTTTATTTGTGAAGTATTTTGGTTGTTGGTTAAGGCATCAATAAGTTCTTTTAAAGAGATTTCTCCTTCACCTTGTATAATAAAATCTGCACCATTATCTAAATATTTTTCGTAGTGATCTGTAGAGTCTGAGCTACAAACAATAACCTTACAGTTTAATGCTTTTGCTATTTTAATCATTTTAAAAGCAGCTTCACGCATTGTGGTTAAACACATTTTTGTGAGGTAATTAAAACCATCGTCATAAACTACAAAGTATTTTGGTTTTTCTGTTTTTATTTTATCCGAAACACTTTCGGGATTATCTATTAAATTAGTATCAAAAAGCGAAACAGCATAACCATTTTTTCTTAAATAAGAAGCAGCATAAAGTGTACCTAAAGGAGGAAAAGGTGTTTTGTTATTCCATTGCTTTTGGTCGAATTTATAGAAATAGGAATGAGAAAAAAGAATATCAATCATATTTTAAAGGTACTCTAAATTATACTTTTCTATTATATTATTATAAGACTCTTCTAAACTTAAAATCACTTTTTTCTGAAAGTTTTGAGGATGATGTTTAGATACGTTTTTGGTAGATTTCATTGCAATTTTAAAATCTTCTTTGCTTAAGTGTCCAAAACTTTTTTGCCATTTTTTTAACGTTAGTTTTCTAAAAAAATCGTCTAAAGTATTTCCTAAACTAGTGTTTAAAATGAACTCTAAAAATCTAGAAAGTAAAGGCTTTTTTATGTTTTTTATGGCTTCAAAATTCACTTTTTCAATGTTGGGAAACTGTTGCATTGTCCATTCATTATTTGTAATAAATTTACTAAAAGCTTCTTTGCCAAAAAAAGGGAGTAAGGTTACAATTTCGGTAGCAGTAAACCTATTACGTTCTACAATACTTAATTGGTTACTTCCTATAAAATAATTTACACAGAAGTACTTTTTAGAGTTAAGTAGAAAAACTTTCTTGTATAAAATTAGAAGTGTTCTAGCAATCCAAAGTCGATTTGGTTTGGTAATTATAAAAAAATCGAAGTCACCATCAACATCATCATAGTAACCTTTGGATAATGCTCCAGAAATACTAACACTTTCTACGTAGGGAAAATTAGCAATAAAACCACTTACTTTTTTAGCTTTAGGTAAAATAGCTTTTGCTTTTTGGTTGCCTATCTCTCTTCTGTTTACTAGGTGTTTATCGTTTTTTATAGAAAAATAAGAGCCAAATTGAAAAATAACGTTTTTGTTTAATAAGTAGTTTATTTGTTTACTTACGTCTTCAATAGAATTAATTTCCGAATATCTATAAATTTCTTCTTTAGTTATTGGATAATTAAAAATTGAAAAATAAAGTAATGTTTTAAGGACAGGCAATTTTATTTTTTTTGTTAATTTAACTAATAATTTCTCATAATTCTTAAAGACGACTGTTTTTTTTCTTTTTTTATCTAAATTTTAAAAATTATCAGGTAAATCTATCCTAACTTTATGATCTTGAAGTAATGGTAAATAATCAATATGTGAAAAATCTTGATGATCAAATTCAAACTGACGTTGTTTTTTTGTTTCCATACGTTTTAAAGCTTTTAAAAAACGTTTGACTTCATTTTTGTCATTTAAAATTAGACCAGGTACAGGTGTGGATTTACCACTTTCGTCTTTTGCAACCATTGTAAAGTAAGACGAGTTACAATGTTTTATAACTCCTGTTTGTATGTTTTCTGCAATAACACGTATACCAACAACCATTGATGTGTTTCCAACAAAATTTACAGACGCTTTCATGGTTACTAACTCTCCAACTTCAATTGGATTTAAAAAATCTACAGTATCCACACTAGCAGTAACACAATAGGCTTTTGAGTGTTTAGAAGCGCAAGCAAACGCAATTTGATCCATTAAATTTAGGATGTATCCACCATGTATTTTTCCACTAAAATTGGAGTGTGATGGCAGCATTAATTCTGAAATACTAATGCGTGAAGCGTCTACTTTTTTGTAATTTTTCATAATTAATAATTAGATCGTCGGTCTTTGTCTTCTTCTACTTTAGTAATAAAATATTTAGTGTCACCTAACCAGAAAAAGGTTTTGTAGCGTTCAAAATACGTTAATTTTACAAATTTACCTTGCAAACGATTTAGATCTTTAATAACCTGTGTCTCTTTATCTTCTACTGAAAATTTAAAAAGTTGAGCCTCAGACACACCTTGACTAACTTCGCCTTCCCAAGTTTTAAACATGACACCTTTGCTACTAAACTTAACAAGCTCACCAGCTCTTACACCTTCACTATAAGTTGCAAAATAGATAAAGCTGAAGTATGCAGCGATTATTAATATAATTACAACTAAGGTTTTTACTAAAAATTTTATCATAATATCTTTGGGTTAATCGTCAGATTCGGCACGTTTAATAAAAGCTTCTGGTAAAGATTTTTTTGCTTTTGCACCAAGTTTTTTAATTTTTTCTACACTTCTAATTAGGTTTCCGCGTCCATCAACAAGCTTGTTCATTGCAGCAGAATAGTCTTTTTTGGCATCGTCAATTTTCTTTCCAACACCAGTTAAGTCAGATACTAATCCTTCAAATTTATCATATAAAGCACCTGCTTGTCTTGCAATTTCAATAGCATTTTGTTGTTGTTTCTCGTTATTCCACATGCTATCAACAGTACGTAATGTAGCCAATAGGGTAGAAGGTGTTACAATAACAATATTTTTTTCAAAAGCTTTATTGTATAACGTATTATCTGCGTTTATAGCAACTGCAAAAGCAGGCTCGATAGGAATAAAAAGTAAGACAAAATCAGGAGATTCAATATCATATAAATCTTCATATTTTTTGTCAGACAGTTGGTCTACGTGTTTTTTAATCGAGTTTAAGTGTGCTTTTAAATAAGTCTCACGTTCTTGATCTTCGGCATTAACATAGCGTTCATAATCGGTTAAAGACACTTTACTGTCAATAATCATTTTTTTGTTTCCTGGTAAGTGTAATACAATATCTGGTAATACTCTAGAGCCATCTTCTCTGGTAAAGTTTTGTTGTACAAAATACTCTCTGTCTTTTTCCAAACCAGACTTTTCAAGCACACGTTCTAGGACTAATTCTCCCCAATTTCCTTGCATTTTACTGTCACCTTTTAAAGCTCTAGTTAGGTTGGTTGCTTCTTTAGTCATTTGTTGATTTAAGTCTTTTAAACCTAACAATTGCTCTTTTAAAGCACTGTGCATGCTGATACTTTCTTTTTGAGTATCGTCTACTTTTTTCTCAAAAACCATAATTTTTTCCTGTAAAGGGTTTAAAATGTTTTTGATGTTTTCTTTATTTTGAAGTGTAAACTTTTCGCTTTTTTCGTCTAATATTTTAGTAGCTAATAGCTCAAAATCTTTACGTAATTGTTCTTGTCTAATTTCAAGTTCTTCATCACGTTTTATATTAAGTTGTTGTAGATTTTCAAACTCGGTATTTTTTCTAGCTAATTCTTGACTTAAAAAATCTTTTTCGCGTCTAATAGACTCTCTGTCAGTTTCGATTTTAGAAATCGTATCACGTAAATCTCCTAATTGTGTATTAAAATTAGAGGTTTGCTTTTCGTTTTCAGTAGTATGGTAGTGTTTTAAGTCATTTAATTGCTGTTGTAGGTTATTGTTACGCTCTTCTAAGGTGCTTTTTTCGCTTTTACTTTTTAGTTTAGTAAATAGCATACCTAAATAACCACCAATAGTGGCAGCAATTAATATAGCAATAATAAGGATGATGTTGTCGTTCATTTTTATTAACAAAGAATTTGTGTAAAGATAGTTAATTTGTCTCTCAGTGAGAAGTCTAGTATTTTTATAAATTGAATACTTAATTTAGTTACTACTGAAAGTAATTAATAGTTAGTTTATGAGGTATTAAAATAGACTTTTAAAATGCTAAATTTGATATGAGATACTGAAACAAGTTAAGTATGACGTATGTTTGATGGTTTTTACTACTGATTGATATTTAAGTTAGTATAATTTAATTGAAGAAAACACAAAATACTCAATAAAGATGAGATACTGAAACGAGTTCAGTATGACGTATGTTTGTTTGTTATTTGAATTTTAAAGTATTAGATAAAATTACTTTTTAACTCTAAAACTGCCTGTATTTGGGTCAAAAACAATCATATCTTCCGGAAACAGGTTAGAAAATGCACCTTTTTCGATTAAATGACAAGGTGAGTCACTAACAATAGAATTATTTGACATGACAATCATACTATCGCATAATTGGATGGCTAAATCTATTTCGTGAGACGAAAACAAGATTGTTTTACCGGTTTCTTTGGTTATTTTTTGAAGTAGTTTTAAGATGTACACCTTGTGGTACATGTCTAAATGTGACGTTGGTTCGTCTAGAATAATTAAATCGGTATCTTGTGCTAAAGCACGTGCTATCATTACTTTTTGTAGTTGACCATCACTAAGCTCGAAACATTTTTTATGTTTTAAATCTGTAATATTTGTCTGACTGATAGCTTTATTAATAATACTTAAATCAGCTTCGGTTATTGTGCCAACCCAATTGGTGTAAGGTTGTCTTCCTAAGGCAATCAATTCAAAAACGGTTAGATTTTTTGCTGTTAAAGTTTCGGTTAAAACCAAACTTAGCGTTTTTGCTAGTTCTAAATTACTGTAGTTTTCTAAAGTTTTTTGGTTAATGCTAATATTTCCCTGTAAAGGGTTTTGAACTTTTGTTAGTGTTTTTAATAATGTAGATTTCCCGATTCCGTTACCACCAACTAAGCCTATTAATTCGCCTTTGTTTAAGGCTAAATTAATATTGGAGGCAACTGTAATAGTTTCTTTTTTAGAGGTATATCCAATGTGTAGATTTTCGGTTTTTAGGATGGTATGTTTTAAAGAGGTTTTCATAATATTAAAACACCATTCTACGTTGTCTAACTAATAACCAAACCACAACTGGAGCACCAATTAAAGAGGTGATGGCATTGATTGGTAATAAATAGTCTGTGTTTGGTAATTGTGCAATGCTGTCGCAAATTAACATGATTATTGCACCAAATAAAAAAACTGCAGGTAATAATATTTTATGGTTTGAAGTATTAAATACTTGTCTTGTTATATGCGGAATGGCTAAACCTATAAATGCAATTGGTCCTGCAAATGCAGTTATTGTACCTGCTAATAAGCTTGTTGCAATAATAATTATTAAGCGACTTTTTTTGATGTTTAAACCTAAGCTTTTTGCATAGTTTTGACCTAATAATAAGGTGTTTAGCCCTTTAATGGATGCTACGCTAAAAAGGATGCCAATAGTATAAATAAGTGAAAATATTTTGACTTCGGTCCAATCTAAATCTCCTAAACTACCAAATCCCCAAAAAATGTATTGCTGCAATTGTTCTGCACTACTAAAGTAGGATAGTACGCTAACTATGGCAGATGTAATGCTACCAAACATTAATCCAATAATTAAAATAGCCATAGTATCTCTAACTTTTGAAGAGACTATTAAGACTAATAGTAGGACTAAAAAACTACCTATGCTTGCTGCAATGACTAAACTCCATTTTGATAATAGGAATGTGGCTAGAAATCCGCCAAAAATACCACTACCTAAAATAACTAAAGCGACACCAAGACTGGCTCCAGAGGTTATACCTAAAACAAAAGGTCCAGCTAAAGGGTTTTTGAATAATGTTTGCATTAATAAACCAGAAATACCTAAGCCAGAACCTACTAAAATAGCTGTGATGGCTTTTGGTAAACGGTAATTTTGTATGATGTATTCTTTACTACTATAGTCTGAAGAATCCACCAAAAAACTATCTATTATAGTGTTAAAACTAATGGATATAGAGCCTAAACTGATGTTTACACAGCACAAGACAACCAATAGTATTATTAAAATTATAAAGCTATATTGATAGTTGTTTTTCAATAGTTTAGTATTTGACTTAGGGTAGAATATTGTTTAAATATTAGGGATTGTATTTGTATTACTTTAGTTGTTTAAAGAAAAACGGTTGGTAATATGGTAATAGCTCTGGATGACTAATTTTAATAATATCTTTTAATACCAAATCAGGTCTTGCTAAACCAAGCTCATAATACAAAACACCTCCAGTTTTACCTGTAGTATTAGAAAATGTATATATCGCATTATTTTTAAAAGCATCAAATTGTGTGTAATGTGTGTTGGCTTCTTTTAAAGCTTCCATTGTTGGAAAATAGGATGGACTTAACCAAAGGTTTGCACTTTTTGCTTTTTCAAAGACGGTTTCGAAGCTTAAAGCTAAACTTCCTTTACCAGTTGTGTCAGCATATAAATAGTCCACATTAGCATCTTTTAAAAATTGAGCTTCAGTACTTGTTCCGTTTGGAAGGTACCATACATCTTTGTGCATTGCTCCACTTATTACTGTTGGTCTGTTTTTAACCGTTTGTGCTAGTTTTTTTGCTGCTTTATAATCCGTTTCTATGGTTTTAAAAATAGAATCGGCTTGTTTTGTTTTATTATATAACGCACCAAAAAACTTAATCCATTCAGCTTTAGCTAAAGGAGATTTTTCTACCCAATCACCATTATAAACTACAGGTATATTGGCTTTACTGACTGTATTTAAAGATTTGCTAGAACCGTCTACACCAAATCCAACAACAAGATTAGGGTTTAGATCTAGAAGTACTTCTGTGTTTAAACCTTCATTTTTTCCTAACTCTCTGATGTTACCATTATCTATAAGTTGTCTTGTTTTTTGCGACGAGACATAATCTGTGCCAGGAAAACCAATCAAACTTTCTTCTTCATTTAACAACTCCAATGCAGGAATATGTGTTGTTGATGTCACTACAATACGTTTGACAGGAGTTATGATAATGCCATCATATTCACCTTTCATAAAAGATCTTTTTGCAGCTTCTTCTTTAGATATTAATACATACTTATAGGTTTTGTCTGCATTTGGCCAAGGGTTATTAATTTTTAAAACTTTAAAACCACTGACCTCTTCAACACTAAAACCTTCAGCATAAGTAATACTATTTGTTGATTTTTCAAGAGGTGGTAGTTTTCGGATAATACCTTTATCTTCTTTACAATTAAATAGTAAAAATGAAGATATAAACAGTAATAAATAGACTTTGTTTTGTAACATAGGTAACACTTTAGCGGAATTGTTTCCTTTAAATTTATATAAAATTTTAGTTATGAGAGACGGTTCAAATTTAACAATATATATAGTAGGAGGTGTGATTATTGTCCATTTTTTAATTGGCTTTGTTTATTTGATTTATAAAATGAACAAAAAAAAGTAGTCACAAATTAATATTTAATAGTACTTTCGCAATCGAATTTAGGTTTCATTCAGTTTTATTGAATGGATTAAAAGGGAATCTGGTTAAAATCCAGAACTGTTCCCGCAACTGTAAGCTATAACGCTTGTTATTATACTTCATGTCACTGTCATTAAGATGGGAAGACCAATAACAAGACGCAAGTCAGGAGACCTGCCAAATTTGTCATCTAATACAATCTTCGGGAGAAAGATTTTTAAGATTTATGAAACAGAATATTGTAGTATTTTTTGCTGTATGTTATTGCGTGTTATCCTTTGGACAAACACCAACGGACTCTATTCAATTTTTAGATGAAATTGAGTTGAGTGATGTTAAATTGAAACGTAATGCTGCTGGATTTAAAGTCACCGTTTTAAACGATTCTGTATTAAACAAAAACACATCTACTTTTACAGATTTATTACGCTTTAATTCTAATATTTACTTTAAAGAAAATGGTTTTGGAATGGTGTCTTCTCCATCATTTAGAGGGACAAATGCCTCACAAACTGCTGTCATCTGGAATGGAATAAATATAAACTCGCAATTAAACGGTCAAACTGATTTTAATACTATAAATACAACAAACTTTAGTTCGGTAGATATTAAAAGTGGAGGAGGAAGTGTACAATACGGAAGTGGTAGTATTGGAGGTACTGTACATTTAAATAATAAATTACAATTTATTAATCATTTTAATTCAACAGCACGTGTAAGTTTAGGTAGTTTTAATACTAAGCAATATAGTTTATCTACGGATTTTGGAAACACCAATTTTGCAGGAAATATAGGTGTAAGTTATGTGGATTCTGATAATGATTATAAGTATTTAGATACCGATTTAACCAACCAAAATGGAGCTTTTAATAATCAAAATATTAATGCTAATTTAGGATATTTTATAAGCGATACAGATGTCTTAAAGTTGTACCATCAAACTTTTTTTAGTGACCGTAATTTTTCAGGTACATTGGTAGCGCCTTCTAAAAGTGGATATAAAGATTTTAATTACAGGAACATGTTAGAATGGTCACATATTGGTACAACCATCCAGTCCAAGTTTAAAGTAGCCAATTTACATGAAGAATATAAATATTTTGAAAATAAGGAGAAGGCTAATTTTTCGTTTGGAAAGGTTAATACTCTAGTTTTAAAGCACGATTTAAATTATGATGTATCTGATAAAATAGCATTAAAATCAATTTTAGAATACAACACTATTGATGGAGAAGGAGGTAGTTTTGGTAGTCCCAATAGACAAGTGTTTTCAGCGACCGCTTTATTACAGCATAACCCAACCAAAAAAATCACATATGGTTTAAACCTAAGAAAGGATTTTACTAGTGGGTTTACAAGCCCTTTAGTGTTTTCAGTAGATTCTAAAATTCAATTAACTAAAAATTATGCTATAAAAATAAATGCATCTAAAAATTACAGAGTCCCAACATTTAATGATTTGTTTTGGCAACCAGGAGGAAACCCTGATTTGGTTCCAGAATCATCATATCAAATAGATTTGGGACAAGAATTAAATTATAAAAAAATTAATTTAAAACTGAATGCTTATTATATAACCACTTCAGATTTAATACAATGGAGACCTAATACATCAGGACTTTGGAGTCCAATAAATATTGCTGAAACTGAACATTATGGGGTTGAAGCCGAATTAGGTTTTAAACAACAGTTTAAAAATCATAACCTAGAATTAAAAGGGCTCTACTCTTACACAATAGCTGAAGATAAAACTGCTAGTCAACAATTATTATATGTCCCTTTTCATAAAGCAAATGCTAATTTATCTTATGGATACAAACAGTTTAGTATGTATTATCAGCATTTGTTTAATGGAGAAGTCTTTACTTTATCAAGAGACGAATTACCATTTTATAACGTCAGTAATATAGGTGTCGCTTATAATTTAAATTCAAAAGGAAATACAAACTACATAGTAGAATTAAAAGTTAATAATATTTTTAATACCTATTATGAGAATGTAGCATTGCGCCCAATGCCAAACAGAAACTTTACAATTCAAACAACAATTAAATTTTAAAAAATGAAACTTAACAAATTAGCAATATTAGCTTTAAGCATAAGCTTAGCTTTTACATCTTGTAGTAATGATGATGACTCAACTGTGACTGTGGAGCCTATACTAGAATATGTGAATGGTATTATAATTACAGAAGAAGGGAACTTTACCAATGGTACTGGAGCAATATCTTTTGTGTCAAATGATTTAGAGTATGTTGA
Source organism: Olleya sediminilitoris (assembly GCF_016785945.1). Classification (GTDB taxonomy): domain Bacteria; phylum Bacteroidota; class Bacteroidia; order Flavobacteriales; family Flavobacteriaceae; genus Olleya; species Olleya sediminilitoris. The sequence goes on from NZ_JAEMEF010000004.1 coordinate 105,682, forward strand.
AAATACAGTTTTTGAAAATGTTAATGAAGAAACATTAGGAAATTTAGTACAAAGTATGGCTTTTGATGGTAGTCTAGGTTATATTATTGAAAATGGATCAAACGCTTTAAAAGTAGTCAATAGATATACATTTCAAGCCATTACAACAATAAGTTCAGGATTAGATAATCCAAGATATATGACTGTAGTAAATGGTAAAGGTTATATAACAAATTGGGGAGATGGAAATGATGAGACAGATGATTATGTAGCTGTTTTAGATTTAAATACAAATACATTTGTGAGTCAAATACCTGTTGCATTTGGGCCAGAAGCAATAGTGTCTTTAAACGATAATATATATGTTGCTCATCAAGGTGGCTTTACTCAAAACAACCAATTAACAGTTATCAATGCTGTGTCTGATGAAGTAATAACAACTCTTACTGTTGGAGACGTGCCTAACTCTTTACAAATAGATGAATCTGATACATTATGGGTGTTATGTGGTGGAAATCCAAATCATACTGCAAATGAAACTGATGGAGCGTTATATAAAATAAATACATCTACAAACACAATTACATCATCTATTACATTTGATGAAGGTCTACATCCTAGTAACTTATATTATGATACAAATAATTTGTATTATGGACTATCAGGAGATGTTTATAAAATGTCATCTGCAGAATCTACTTTACCTGAAATAGCAGAATTTAGTGTAAGTAACTTATATGATTTTAGTGTTAGAGGTAATCAACTATTTGCTTTAGATCATAATGTATATTCTTCAGAAACTAGCTATTTAAAAGTATTTAGTTTAGATACAAATTCTGAAATTAAATCTATAGATTTAGGGCCTTTTGCAGGAGAAGTTTATTTCAATAACTAAAAACAAACAAACAAACAAACAAACAAACCACAAACCAACCATTAATAAAGGCTTCTAAAATATTTAGAGGCTTTTATTTTATGTATAACAATTTCATCTGTACTTGTAATTTTAATCAAAGCGAGTAATTAAATAATTTAAAGGATAAAATCACAAACAAACTAAAACTTAAATACATGAAAAAAAACTATCTATTCGTATTAATACTTATTTTTAGCTTATTAGCCTATTCTGGTTATGCGCAAAGCTTTGATAATGGTGTTTTTATATTAAATGAAGGTATGTTTGGTACAAACACTGCTTCGGTCTCTTTTTTAAATGATTCAGGAACATTAGAAAACGACATTTTTGAAACACAAAATCCAGGTCAAGATATTGGGCAATTAGGACAAGGCATGGGATTTGATGGCGATCATGCTTACATCATTGGAAGTGGAAGTAATGAGATTAATGTTGTAGATCGTGTGACATTTACACACATTGCAACAGTAACAACGGATATTAATAACCCAAGGTATATTGCATTTGATAATGGATTTGGTTACATAACTAATTGGGGAGATCCAGCAGTTACTACAGATGATTATGTTGCTGTCATGGATTTATCTACAAATACTGTCGTAAATACCATACCTGTTATTGAAGGTCCTGAAAAGATCATTAAAAAGAACAATCAATTGTTTGTAGCACATCAAGGAGGTTATGGTTTTGGTAATTCTGTATCTGTAATTGACTTAGTCGATAATAGTGTCTCTCAAATAGTAGTTGGAGATATACCTAATTCTATAATAGCAGATAATGATTATTTGTATGTGCTTTGCGCAGGAAAACCTGGATGGTCAGGAGATGAAACTTTTGGACAATTATATAAAATTGATTTAAATGATTTTTCTGTCATGAGTATTTTTGATTTTGCAGCGACTGAGCACCCAAATTATTTACAAGTACAAAATAATAATGCTTTTTACGTGTTGAATAATGATATATATAATTTTAACTTTACAGGAAGTTTACCAACAACTGCTTTTATTGATACATCTGCGCAAAACGTAACTTTAGCTTATGGTTTATCTTTAATTGATGATACGTTATATTTGGCTGATGCTGAGGATTATGTTAGCAATGGTAAAATTAGAACCTATACAACGTCTGGTACATACGAAAATGAATATACCGTTGGGATTATCCCAAATGGAGTTTATAAATATGAAATACCATTAGGTATATATGCGCCTCCTGCTGGGCAAACAGGTACAACAGCAATAGCACAAGATAGTTCATTGTTTTCAGAATGGGCAACTGGAGCGACTATAACAAGAGGATTAGTAGATATTTCAAATCCATCTAATAATACATATGCTAGTGTTGGTGATTCAGATTCTGCTTTGGGTATCGCAGACGGAAGTGTTGTGAGTTTAGGAGATGGTGGAGAAGCAATTTTAACATTTGATACACCTATTAAAGATGACGAAGGTTTTGATTTTGCTGTATTTGAGAATAGCTTTAGTGATACGTTTTTAGAGTTGGCTTTTGTTGAGGTAAGTTCAGATGGTGTTAACTATTTTAGGTTCCCTTCGCACAGTCAAACACAAACTGCTACGCAAGTAGTTGGTTTTGGTAATGTAGATGCCACTTATGTAAATAATTTAGCAGGAAAATATCGTTCTGGATTTGGTACTCCTTTTGATATTAGCGACATTGAAGCGTCTACTATGTTAGATAAAAATAATATTACACATGTTAAAATTATAGATGTAGTAGGATCCATAGATCCTACATATGCAACATACGATTCTTACGGAAATATTATTAACGATCCCTTTTCAACACCTTACGCTTCAAGTGGATTTGATTTGAATGCTGTTGGAGTTATTAACAGAAACACATTAGGAGTAACTTCTTTTTCAAAAGAAATAAAAATCTCTCTTTTTCCTAATCCTACCACGTCACAATTTTATGTTTCAGAAATTGGTTTAATAACTATCTATTCTTCTGAAGGACGTTTGGTTTTAAAGAAAAATGTGGAGTCTACTGATAATCCAGTAAATATCGAAGATTTAAGCTCAGGAGTTTATATCGTAAATATTACTACTAATAAAGGAAGTGCTACGCTTAAAGTTGTTAAAAAGTAAGCCAGATTTAATACAAATAAAAGCCTCTAAATTATTTAGAGGCTTTTTTATACATTATATTTTAGGAAATTGTTAAGGTATTAAATCACAATACCACACACCATAAGTTTCGGCATCACTTTTACAGACATCATTATCATCGGTTTTAGGTGCTTTGTATTCGCGATATACTTTTTCTCCGATTGTAAACGGTATCGGATTTTTAAAGATTGGACCATCAAAACAAAACGTGTGAAATTCTCCATTTTCTCCACAAGGATCGACTCCTTCAGGAAGATTATCTATAAAGTTTTCATCTATAATAGTACCAACAAAATCTTGGTCAAAATATTTAGAATTTGCACAAACAACAATAGTTTTAAATCCAAGTTTTAAAAATTGAGTCAACAGCTGTTTAGTGTCTTTTTTCCACAAAGGAAAAACAGCTTCAACATCTAAAGTCGCTAATTGGTTTGTACGATAGGCTTTTAAATCTTCAAGAAAAATATCGCCAAATGCACTATGTGTAAATCCTTGATTTTTTAAACTAGTCACACTGTCTTGCATGATTTGGTTATAGACTTCCATGGATGGTTGTTCTGGCAACTGTATAAAACTAGCTTTAATATTTAAAGCTTGGGTTTGTGCTACTAGTAACTCTTGTCTTAAACCATGCATTGTGACACGATTGTAATGAGAGTTTATGGTAGTCACCAATTGGTTGACGCTATAATTGTTGTCGTTTAATAAATAATATAATGCTAAAGCAGAATCTTTTCCTGTACTCCAGTTAAAATAGGTTTTGTGTTTCAATAGCATTGGTTATTTAAAAATGTTAGGCATATCATTAGTATCGATATACATATTATCTTTAAGTATTGTTTTAGAATTAGAACTTTCAATAATTTTAAATTTAGCTTCATTTTGTGTGTTACTAAATCTTCCATTACCTGTTAAATGTTGAATAGCTCTAGCTAAAAGTGGTTCGTCTTGTTGTCCTAAAACTCCATAATTAGAAACGGTTTCTTCTAATTCAATAGTTGGTGTTAGCCCAGCTTCATATTCATAAAAACCATTAGCATTTTCATTTTTACCTACTAAAGGTTGCATAGCCCAAGTATGATTAGGATTTATATTTGATGTGCAAGAATAAGCGCAATCTGGACTATCATATAATGTTATTGAAAATTCGTTTTTCCCACGAGTTGTGTCTCCAATATGTACAACATTAATATATGGGTTTAAACCGTTAATTACCAATTCGCTAGCTGAAGCACTACTGCCTTGAGCTAAAATGTAAACTTTATCCAGGTTAAGTGTATTAATAGCTGTTCCGTCTGATAATTGGTTAACAAAGTTTCTGGTAACATCTTCTTCGCTTAATGCAGCTTGTATTTTATTATTCCAGCGTTGTTTTAAAAACAAATCCGAGGTGTCTTGACCAGCTATCATACTTGATAAGTTAATTGCAGAGGCAACACTTCCTCCTGGATTATAACGTAAATCTAGAACTAGTTCTTGTATACCTTCGGCTACAAATTGTCCAAAAACAGTGTTAAGTTGTTGGTCAAAATTACTTGTAAAACGATTGTACATTAAATAACCAACTTTAATACCATCTACAGTAAAGGTGTTGCTAATTAATATTGGATTTTCTTCATATACTTGTTTGGTCAGTGTAATTGTTTCGCCTGTTAAAACAAAGTTGTCATTAGCATCCATTTCGGCAAGACCAATTGTATAGGTGTCGTTGTCAGAAAATAATAAGCTACCAAAATTGTTTTCAGTTAATTGTACACCATCAACACTTAAAAATACATTACCACGTTGTACACCATTAGAACTAGCACTTGTGTTTGGTAACACATAATTAACAACTCCAAACACATCAGTTTCGGAAGCGTCAACGAAACCTAAACTAAATTCCATACCGTTGCTTTTTGACACACCATTTAAAGCATCATTTAGTTCAAAATAATTGTCAACAATCCAGCTAAAACGGTCTTCGTCGGATAAAAGGTTATAAAACAAATCATCAGGAGCATCAAAGCTATTTAAATAGGCAGTGTAATCTTCAGAGTTAGAAAATCTATTATCAGCTAAATCTGTAACTTGATCTTGCCAAAAGTACCAAAGGTTTAATCCTTTCCATACAAAATCTTTAATATCGACATCAGCAATAGTATTATCATCCTGATCTTCAAAACACGCTGTAAAACTAATGGATAATAGTAATAGCAAGGCATATGCCCAAGTCTTTTTCATAGTCATAATTTAAATTTATCTTTATAAATGTACTTACTTTATTTTATATTGAAAATAAATTGTAACAAATTTAATAATGGCTCGTCGTAATAGAAACCAACCAACCAAAATGACACAAACCGAGTTTTTAAATATTGTGATGCCTTTTAAGGACAAGGTCTTTAGATTAGCCAAACGATTACTTGTGTCTAGAGAAGAAGCAGAAGATGCGACACAAGAAGTTATTTTAAAATTATGGAAAAACAAAGCTAAAATGGAACAGTATAAAAACGTTGAAGCGTTTTCCATGACCATGACCAAAAACTTTTGTTTAGATAAGTTAAAATCTAAACAAGCACAAAATTTAAAAATTGTGCATAGTAATTATCAAGATCATAATGTTGCTTTACAAAAGCAAATTGAAGTTAATGATAGTTTAAAATGGGTCGCAAAAATTATAGAAGATCTACCAGAGCAACAAAAAATGGTAGTACAATTAAGAGATATAGAACAATATGATAATGACGAAATAGCAAAAATGTTAGACATGAATCCAACAGCTGTTAGAGTCGCATTATCAAGAGCAAGAAAAGCAATAAGAGAAAAATTAACAAGTACACATAATTATGGTGTTAAATAATATAGAACAATTACTAGAAAAGTACGAAGATGGCCTGACTACTTTAAAGGAAGAAGCACAGTTAAAAGACTATTTTAAACAAGAGACTGTTGCACCTCATTTAGAGCATTACAAAGTTATTTTTGGTTACTATATAGCAAATCAACAAGAAACTTTTACTAAAAACGTACCACTAAACGCTAAAAATAATTATAAAATTAAGTGGTTAAGCGTTGCAGCAGTAGCAGTCTTAATGGTTGGTATATATTTTAATAGACCTAAAGAAGACACAATAACAGAGGCAGACAGGTTAGCTTATAATCAAGCTAAATCGTATTTAGAGTTGGTGTCCAGAACCTTCAACAAAGGTACAGCACAAGTCCATTATTTAGGCGCTATTAACAAAGCAGGCACACAAGTTGACTATTTAAAAGAAATGGAAAACCCAGTAGGTCGCATTTTAAATAATAACAAACCCCAAAAACAATAACATAAATTTTAAAACCCAACACAATGAAAAAATATATAACAATAACAGTATTAGCAATATTATTGATGCCTTTAACAGGAATGGCTCAAGACATTTTTGAAAAATATAGTGATGAGGACAAAGTAAGTTACGTCTCAATTAAGCCAAAAATGTTTCAGATGTTGGCTAAAATAGATATTAATACAGATGATGCCGAAGCTAAAGCTTACATGGATATGGTAAACAGTATTACTAGCTTTAAAACAATGGCTACAGGAGATAAAACTATAGCAAAAGACATTACTAAATGGGTAAGTACACGTAGTGGTACTTTAGAAGAATTAATGGAAGTTAAGGACAATGGTGTTATCATGAAGTTTTATGTAAAAGAAGGTAAAGACAGTGATCATGTAAGTGAGTTATTAATGTTTATTAATGGTCTAGAGGCTGTAATGAAAGATTCTGAGGTTGAAATTAACGGAGAAAAACGTAGTATCGAAACTGTTGTAATATCATTAACAGGAGATATAGATTTAAACCAGATTTCTAAATTAACTCAAAAAATGAATCTTCCAGGAGGAGAGGAGTTAGAAAAGAAAACAAAAAACTAAAACCATGAAAACAACCATCCAATCCATAATAACACTCCTTGCTTTAAGTATTGTTTTAGTAAGTTGTAAAGACCAAAACTCGATACAAACCTATTTTGTAGACCATCAAGAGTTACCAGCTTTTATGTCTTATGATGTTGCTGCAGATGTTGTAGACTTTTCTAAAGCTAACCTAAGTCCAGATGAGCAAAAAGCATATCAATCTGTAGATAAATTAGACATTTTAGCTTACCGAATTAAAGACAATAACCTAGAAAGCTATAAAACAGAGTTACAAAAAGCTAAAAAGGTCTTTAATAACGAAAAGTATGAAGAGTTAATGGAGTTTAAAGACAAAGGTGTTAAAGTAAAAGTTAGCACTTTAGGTAATGAAGATGCAATTGACGAGTTTTTAGTACTTGCAAGCTCCAATGAGTTTGGATTTACAATTGTTAGAATTTTAGGAGATAACATGAAACCAGAAGAGTTAATTAAATTGACAGATAAGTTACAAAATGCAGACATAGATCAAGCACAACTTAAAAGCTTAACTAACTTTTTTAAATAATCCTTAATAGAGTTATAAAAAAAAGGCTTATCCATTGGATAAGCCTTTTTTATTATGTGTTATTTTCTTTTTCAAAAAAATTATCGTCGTAATCTTCAGGTTTTTTAACCATAAAAACGTTAATAATTACTATTAAATAAACCAAAACATTAATACCAATATAAACAGGATGGCTTAACCAATCTGTTGCTACACCAACTATAAATAATATGGCTGTTACAGTGCAAAGTATTAAAGATGTTTTGTCATTAAACATAATTAGATACCTGTGTAATTACTTGGAGAGATCGCTTTTAATTCGGTTTTAATAGCATCACTTACCTCTAACGTATCAATAAAATTTGAAATAGAGTTTTTATTAATAGCTTCGTTAGTTCTTGTTAGACCTTTTAAAGCTTCATATGGATTAGGGTAAGCTTCACGTCTTAAAATAGTTTGTATTGCCTCAGCAACGACAGCCCAATTATTTTCAAGGTCAGCTTCAAATTTAGCTTGGTTTAATAATAATTTCCCTAAACCTTTAAGTGTAGATCCAAAACCAATTAATGTATGTCCAAAAGGGACACCAACATTACGTAAAACAGTACTATCTGTAAGATCACGTTGCAATCTAGAAATTGGTAATTTTGCAGATAAGTGTGTAAAAATAGCATTTGCTATACCTAAATTACCTTCACTGTTTTCAAAATCAATAGGATTTACCTTGTGTGGCATTGCACTACTACCAACTTCACCTTTTTTAATTTTTTGTTTAAAGTAATCCATAGATACATACGTCCAAATGTCTCTATCTAAATCTATAACAATAGTATTTATGCGTTTTAAACAATCAAATAAAGCAGCCATATGGTCATAATGCTCTATTTGTGTCGTTGGAAACGAGTGTTGTAACCCTAGTTTTTCTTGTACAAAAGTACTTCCAAATGCTTTCCAATCAATATTTGGATAAGCCACTTTATGTGCATTAAAATTACCAGTTGCACCACCAAATTTAGCAGCACTTGGTATATCATTTAATAAATTAAATTGCTCTTCAAGACGTACAACAAAGACTTTAATTTCTTTACCTAAACGTGTTGGACTAGCAGGTTGGCCATGTGTTCTGGCTAACATTGGTATGTCTTTCCATTCTTCAGCTAAACGTTTTAATTCTTTTACAACGTTTAAGTATTCTGGGACATAGGCATCATTCATAGCCTCTTTAATACTTAACGGTATAGCAGTATTGTTAATATCCTGAGAGGTTAATCCAAAGTGTATAAATTCTTTATAATCACTTAAACCTAAAGCATCAAATTGCTCTTTAATAAAATATTCAACCGCTTTAACATCATGGTTGGTTACTTTTTCTATATCTTTAATAGCCTGAGCATTTTCAGTGCTAAAAGATTTGTAAATGTCGCGTAAAGCTTCAAATTTACTTTTATCTATAGATTCTAGTTGAGGTAATGGTACTTCACACAAAGCAATAAAGTATTCAATTTCTACTAAAACGCGATACTTGATTAAAGCTTCTTCAGAGAAAAAATCTTGTAATTTTTCAATTTTATTACGGTAACGACCATCAATTGGTGAGATGGCATTAAGTTGATTTAAAGACATAAAAATAGTTGTTTTTTAACAAGCTATAAATATAGTTTTTTTAACTATAAGACTAAAGGATTACACTTTAAGAATTTAACAAATATTAAAACCTATACCTTCAGTTTTTTAAAGATATGTTTAGCTCTTGCTTTAAAAGCAGCACTTTGACTAGTAAAATCGCGCTGTAAAATTTGCACCAATTCAGGATGTATCCAATCGTAATCTTGACCAAATAAATATAAAGTAGTCATACTGTAAGCTTTTGGAGCCACTTTACAATCATTAATTAACCAATCAAAACAAGCTTCAATAATTTTTTCTTGATGTATCGGAAGCAAGGCCTTTTTTAATTTTGAAGGCGAGTTTCCATAGTAAGCTTTAGCAATATATTCGCAGATTTTTGCGACAGGTCTTTCTGCCGAATCTAAATGCACTAAACCCATTTGGTCTGTAAACTTATCTAAGTATGGGATGATGGCTTCAAGATTTTCGCCACACATAAACTCTAAAATCCAAGCGGCTCTTGCAGATATTTTGTCATCTACTTTAAATAGAATATCAAGGGTTTTTGGTATTAGTTCACTGTCGTTTAATAGCATTTTTGCATAATACAAGCGTTTTTCTCTCGAGTGATTTACATAATTTAATTCTTGATATAAAGCGTCAGTACTCAAAGATTTACTATTTTTAAAACCTAAAAATAGCTAAAAATGAAAATACTTAAAAAGTTAGGACTTCTTTTATTAATACTTTTTGTGATTGCACAGTTTTTTTCTCCTGAAAAAAACGAAGGAAACACAGAGGATCTATCCGCTTTTTTAACCGAAACTAAGCCAAGTCCAGAGGTTCAAAAAATATTAGAAACCACATGTTTTGACTGCCACAGTAGTCATACTAACTATCCATGGTATGATAAAATTACACCTGTTAATTATTGGTTAGCAGAACATGTTGAAGATGGTCGTAAACATTTAGATTTTTCTAAATGGTCTGACTATTCAGTAAAAAGAAAAGACCATAAATTTGAAGAAATAGCTGAAGAAGTAGAAGAACATAAAATGCCTTTACCAAGTTATACGTGGACGCATTCAGAAGCAAATTTAACCCAAGATCAAATTAAAGCTATAGTAGATTGGGTTAACCAAGTCAGAGTAGGCTATGCGTTAGCGCCAAAAGCACAGTAGTACCAATTAATAATCCGTAAAAATCCCTCATTTGAACCAAAAATTATTAATCATAGGATTTGTTTGGCCAGAACCCAAAAGTTCGGCAGCAGGTAGCAGGATGATGCAACTTATAAATGTATTTAAATCTGCAAACTATGATATTACCTTTGCATCTGCCTGTGTAAAAACGGACAATGCTTTTGATTTAACAACCCTTGACGTAACGACTAAAGCTATTGTTTTAAACGATAGTAGTTTTGATACATTTATAAAAGACTTAAACCCTAATATGGTATTGTTTGACCGTTTTATGGTTGAAGAACAATTTGGTTGGCGTGTAGCAGAGCAGTGTCCTAATGCGCTTAGAGTTTTAGATACAGAAGACTTACACTGCTTACGTAAAGGTCGTGAACAAGCTTTAAAAGATCAAGCCATTTTTGATAAAAGCTATTTGCAAAACGATACTGCAAAACGTGAAATTGCAAGTATATTGCGTAGCGATTTATCGTTTATAATCAGTCAAGTAGAAATAGAAATATTAGTAAATCAGTTTAATATTAACGAGCATCTTTTATATTACTTACCGTTTTTATTAGATCCAATTACTCCAGAAACACAAAAATTAAGCCCTAAATTTAAAGATAGAAACCATTTTATTACCATTGGTAATTTTATGCATCCACCAAATTTTGATGCAGTACTTTTTTTAAAAACCGATATTTGGCCTCTTATTAGAAAAGAATTACCAAAAATAGAAATGCATGTTTATGGTGCCTATGAGTCTCAAAAAGTAAAACAATTACACAATCCTAAAGAGGGATTTTTAATTAAAGGTTTTACTGAAGATGCTAATAAAGTAATGCAAGAGGCTAAAGTTTGTTTAGCGCCTTTAAGATTTGGAGCTGGTTTAAAAGGAAAACTTATTGATGCCATGATAAACGGTACACCTTGCGTAACAACAACTATTGGAGCAGAAGGTATGTACGGAACATTAAGAGATACCAATGCGTTTATTGAAGACGATGCTAAAGCATTTGCTAAACAAGCAGCAGAATTGTATGCGAACCGCATTTACTGGAATGGTAAACAAAAAACTGGTTTTATGATTATTAATACCTTGTATGATAAAGCAATCTATACTAAAGATGTTTTACATAGACTTGAACAGCTTCAAGCAGGATTGCAAAGTCATAGACAACAACATTTTATTGGTCAAGTATTAATGCATCATACAGTACAAAGTACTAAGTTTATGAGTCGTTGGATTGAAGAAAAAAATAAAACCAAAACATAAACCTATGGTTTGGTTTACTTAATTTGTAAACATAAAAAGATAAAATATAAAAAAGAGCTTCAGTTTTAAACTGAAGCTCTTTTTTTATTACTCTATATCTTATATAATGTAGCGTTACTTTATTAAGCAGTAACTTCACTTTTTTTGATTTTTCTGTAAGGGAAAGAATTAAAAATACTACGTTTTGCAAAACGAGTTTGTTTATCACTCTGCGAAAATTTAATGTATAATCCTTTATTTACACCAAAATACTCATAAGTATCACCATTTAAAAACGTCACTTCTAATAAAAGACCTTTATGTTGCCAGTCCATTATAGGTGTGGTAATAGTTGTCATGTACTCTTCCTTATTTGCTTCAATAGTTTCAGGAGCCATACTTACTAAAAAGTGGTAACCATCAATAATTTTTCGGCTCATTGCTTCAGCTTCAATAGCTTTTTCATCTCCAGCTTGGAATTTGTCAGGATGCCATTCTTTTACCAAATTACGGTAAGATTTTTTTAAAGTTTTTAAAGATAAATCTTGATCAACGTTAAATAGCTTTTTGTACTCGTTAATACGTTTCATAACAGGTGTTTTTTTTAATAAGGCGCGAAAGTACTCTTTTGTTTTGAATTGACTATTAGAAAGTTGCAAAATTATTTGATTATAATTTCAAAACAACAAATTAAGTATTCATTTGTTTGTTTTTAAGGCGTTAACAAAAAGCTTAACTTATAAAAATAGTGTATTTATTTATTAAATAAATTTAGTGATGTAGGTATAACCTAAATTTAATGTAGGTTACAATTTGGTTATACTTTGGTAATTTTTAGTTAAAAAACCTCTTTGATAGTTATTGTTTTTTTGTGAAAAATATTCAACTTAAAAACACAACTAAAATGAAAACATTTAATTACTATGCATTAGCATTTGTAACATTATTTACAGTCACCTCTTGTAATGATGATGACGATTCTGGTACAGACACAAACGTGGACGTAAATCCAGTAAATTTAATGTCGCACTCTACGACACCAAATTTTTTACAAAAAACTAGCGATTTTAATAATATCAATATATATAACTTAATGTCATCAGAGGATCAGTTGGAAAATACTCCTGATTTTGTTTATGGATCTATGGCTGATGGAGCAGGATTAATTAAAAATGACGATGGGACTTTTACTTTAATCAATAATATTGAAGCAGATTACTCTATTGCTAGAATAACTTTGGACAAGACCTTTAAACCTGTAGGTGGAGAGTACATCTTAAATGCTGCTGCAACAGCATCCACAGCACAATGTTCTGGATCTTTAATTACTCCAGAAGAGCATGGTTTTGGACCATTATATTTATCTGGTGGAGAATGGGGAGGAGCCTCTAAAGGTGTTTTTATCACAGATCCATTTAAAAGTGCAGGTAATGCATCAACAGCAACATTGTTAGACGCCATGGGACAATGGTCAACAGAAAACGCTGTGGCTATAGGTAAAAATGCATATTCTGATAAAACAGTAGTTTTTATTGGAGATGATCATTCTGATAACTCTGTACCTTCAGGACATTTAGGAATGTATGTTGGTGATGCTGGAGATTTATATGGAGGTCAATTATATGGATTAAAAGTAACTACAGATGGTGTTGACTTTGAAGTAGATATGGAAGAAGGTGAATCTTATACTGCAGAATTTGTTCAGTTAGATGAAACACAAATAGACCTTTTGGATGCTGAGGCTAAAAGTAAAGGTGTTATGGGCTTTTCTAGATTAGAAGATATAGACTGGAGAAGAGGTAGTGCTGCTAATAACAGAGAAATTTATTTTTGCGTTACAGGAAGACATAAACCAGATTTAATAGGAAAAGGATCCTTATATGGAAGAATCTATAAAGTTACTTTAAACGAAAACGATCCAACAGGACCAGCAACTATTACTTGTGTTTTAGATGGAGATAAATTAGATGGTGTAGCAAAAGCATTCCATAGTCCAGATAATATTTTAGTGACTGAAAATTATGCTTACATCCAAGAAGATCCAAACGGATATTTTGATACAGATGATAAAACACACTTTGCAAGATTATACCAATATAATTTAAATACTGGTGAGTTTAAAACAGTATTAGAATGTGATCAAATATCAGCAGCTGCTCAAGGTTATGGAGAAGAGAATCGTATTTGGGAGCTTACAGGTATGATTGATATTTCTGAAACTGTTGGAAAAGAAGATACATTTATATTAATTACTCAAAATCATGGTTGGGAACCAGAAGATGGTTCTTCTTTTACAGATCCAAATGCTAATCCTGACTTAGAAAACCGTAAAGAAGGTAGTATGCTTTTTGTTGTTGAAGGTTTAGAGCGTTAATACATGATAGTATATTTTTATAAAAATATAAAGACACACCAACTATTGGTGTGTCTTTTTTTAATGGTTTTATGTGGTTGTAAAAAGGATAAAGCAACTACTAATATTAGTCCAATTAAGCAATATCAAAGTACATATTTAAAACACTTAAACGCTAGTATAAATTATTTAGATACTATAGTGTCTAGTACTTCTAGAACTAAATTTCAGGAAAACTATGTAAAAGCTAGACAGCATTTTAAACACATTGAAGCTGTATTTGCTTTTGTAGATAAAGAAAATTACAAAACTATAAATGCTCCAAATATTTTAAAAATTGAAGAAGAAGATGCAACAGATATTAAAATAAATAATCCGTTTGGTTTTCAGGTGATTGAAGAGGCTGTGTATGAGGATACAATAGACACAGTTCAGCTTAAAAAGATAGTTTTAAAAACAAAAAACAGATTACAATTAATTGCAGAAAACACTAATCTGAGATTGAAAGATTACCATGTTTTATGGGTTATTCGTGATCAAATTGCTAGAATTGCACTGACAAGTATTTCAGGTTTTGATTCACCTGTTTTGCAATCTTTAAAAGAATCTTCGCTTGCTTATCAAGGGGTTTTAGATGTATTAGAAGTTTTTGAGGGTAAGTTTAAGTCTAAAACAGTATATCAAAATTTTAAATCTGAGATTGAAGCTTCGCAAAACTTATTAAATTCAAGTGATTTTGAAACTTTTGATCGTTATAGTTTCATTAAAAACCATGCGCATAAACAATTAGAGTTATTACAAGCGATTAAAAAAGATTGGTCTGTAGATTTTCCATTGGAATTAGCTTTTAATAACGACATGACGTCTTTGTTTTCTAACACGACTTTTAACCTTGATTTTTTTGCAGATTTACCTCATGCAGACACATTACAATTGCAAAAGCAACAATTAGGTAAAGTATTGTTTAATGATACTAGATTGTCTAAAGATAATAGTATGAGTTGTGCTAGTTGCCACCATAAAAACAAAGCGTTTACTGATGGTCTAAAGGTGTTTCCTAATCAAAAACGAAACTCGCCAACGTTACTTTATGCAGCTTATCAGCAAAGCTTTTTTTACGATGGTCGTACTGGTAATTTAGAAGGTCAAATTGTAGATGTAGTAAATAATAAAGCCGAATTCCATTCGGATTTAGACAATTTAACAAAGGTTATAAAAA
Source organism: Olleya sediminilitoris (assembly GCF_016785945.1). Taxonomy (GTDB): domain Bacteria; phylum Bacteroidota; class Bacteroidia; order Flavobacteriales; family Flavobacteriaceae; genus Olleya; species Olleya sediminilitoris. Next base: position 120,752 of record NZ_JAEMEF010000004.1, read on the forward strand.
CGGATTCTACTTACGTTAATACTTTTAATACATTGTTTAGGGATGGTGTTAATCAGCAAAACATTAGAAACTCAATTGCTGCTTATGTTAGAAGTTTAGGAGATTTTAATTCTAAATTTGATTTAAATATTAATGGAAAAGAAAACACTTTAACCACTCAAGAAATAAATGGGTTTAATCTATTTATGGGAAAAGCAAAATGTGCTACTTGTCACTTCCCACCAGTATTTAACGGAACAGTTCCACCTATTTTTACCGAAACAGAATTAGAATTGTTAGGTGTACCTAAAGACACAATTAATAATGTAATTGATACAGATTTAGGACGATATAATGTATTTAATACACCACAAAGACAACACTTTTTTAAGACACCAACCATTAGGAATATTTCTAAAACTGCACCTTATATGCATAACGGAGTTTATACCACTTTAGAGCAAGTCATGACATTTTATAACAATGGAGGAGGAGCAGGACTTAAAATGGATTTAGAATACCAAACGTTACCTTCGGATTCATTACAATTATCCAATAGAGAAATTAAAGCTGTGATTAGTTTTATGAAAACACTGGATGATCGATAGTGTATTATTCATTTTAAAAAAACAAAAAAACAACCTTAAAAAGTGGTTGTTTTTTTGTTTTAAATAATTGAGTTAGGAGCTGTGTTGACTAACTTTTATAACCTTTTCATTTTCAAAATAAATATCCAATACATCAATATCAATATTAAATAGTCCTGGAACAAAACCAAGTTCATAAGCAATATGATTATTGTTATAACTATAAAAGTCATTTCCTAGTAATTGGATAATTTCAGTCTTTGTTTTTCCAATTAAAATTTCACTTTCAATTATATCCTCAGACATTTTATATCGTTCAGCTTTGTTAGTGTCCCATTTTATTTTATCAAAATCATTAGATGGATAATATGAGATTGTAAAAAGCATCATATATATTATTCCTAAATAGATTAAAGGACTTAAGATTATTGATGAAATTAACGCAACAATTTTTCTTTTTTTTGAAGTTCCAAAATTTAATCTTTTCAAAATTAATTTTGAAATATAATAAACTATACAAGCTATAATTATAACAATAACAGGAACTTCAGGACTCATTTTAGTTTAATGTTTTTAAAATTCTAAATCTGTATTTTTAAACAATGCTTGAAAGGCAAAAGCAATAATCATGACGATCACACAACCTACAAAGTTTAACCATAAAAAAGGAAGGTTTATAACCTCAAATTCATCTAAAAAGAATAATCCAATGACTAATACTTGCGTAATTAAAGCTGCTACAAAAACAGCATTAGCTTTGATGTGTTTAAAGAAAAAGGCTAATAAAAAAATACCAAGGACGTTACCATAAAATATAGATCCAATAATATTTACTAACTGAATTAAATTTTCTGCTAGATTAGCAACACAAGCTACACCAATAGCTAAAATACCCCAAAGTAATGTAAATCCTCTAGAGGCTTTAACCATTTCTTCGTCTGTTTTAGATCCTACTCTGTTTTTGTATAAATCAATAGTTGTTGTACTAGCTAGCGCATTAAGCTCTGAAGCAGTACTTGACATAGCAGCACTTAAAATAACAGCCAATAACAACCCAATTAATCCTTTTGGTAAATTATTAAGTATAAAATGAATAAAGACATAATCTTTATCGTTGCTTTCTACTTTTATACCTTTTGCTTCACCAGCTTTTTCAATTAACGCTTTAGCTTCGTTTCGGATATCATCATTAGCTTCATTTGCAATAGAAATATATTTTGTAGCATTAGGTGTTTCGTTATTTGTAAAGGCACTAATAATGGTTTGTTTATCCTTGAAAATCTTATTTTGTTCAGCTTCCAAACTTTTATAATCCTCAGCATATTGACTATTTAACACTAAATCTGTAGCAGTTGGATTAAAGTTTAAAGGCGCTTCATTAAATTGATAAAATACAAAAACCATGACACCAACTAGGAGTATAAAAAATTGCATTGGGACTTTTAATAACCCGTTAAAGATTAACCCTAAACGCATTTCTTTTACAGATTTACCAGATAAATAACGTTGGACCTGACTTTGATCTGTACCAAAATACGAAAGCATTAAAAACGTACCTCCAATTAAACCACTCCAAACGGTGTATCTATTATTTAAATCGAAAGAAAAATCAAGTACTTCCATCTTACCACTAGCACCTGCAATGTCTAGAGCTTTTCTAAAAGTAATGTCATCTGGTAATTGATTTAAGATTAAAATGAAAGCAATGACCATTCCTGTAAAAATAACCACCATTTGATGCTTTTGTGTCACATTAACCGCTTTGGTTCCGCCAGAAACCGTGTAAATGATTACCAATACTCCGATAATTACATTTAATAGTAAAAGATTCCAGCCTAGTACAGCAGATAGTATTATAGCAGGCGCAAAAATGGTGATTCCTGCAGCAAGTCCACGTTGTATTAAAAATAAAACAGCAGTTAGGGTACGTGTTTTACGGTCAAATCTGTTTTCCAAAAACTCGTAAGCAGTGTACACTTTTAGTCTATGATACAATGGTATAAAAACCATACAAATTACAATCATAGCAATTGGTAGTCCAAAATAGAATTGTACAAACCCCATTCCAGAGTGAAATGCTTGACCAGGTGTACTTAAAAACGTGATAGCACTAGCTTGTGTAGCCATTACAGATAGACCAATAGTCCACCATTTACTGTTGCTTCCGCCTTTTAAATAATCTTGTACATTTTTACTTCCTCTGGTTTGATACGTACCATAAATAACAATGGTTAATAGTGTCCCGATTAAGACAATCCAATCTAGTGTTTGCATAATTTAGAACAGTTTTGTGATAAAATAAAATGCGATAACGTACGCAAGGTTAGCAATTAATAATAATGTATATAATGGTTTCCATTGGTATTTGGGTTGGTCTTTTTGCATGGTTTAGTGTTTTAATGCTTTATCATTATTAATATTGTCTTTACCTATACTTAGCATATTAGCAAATAACCTGTAAGCACCAGAAACTCCTGCAGGAAACTCTCTAAAAAAGCTTAAACCTGTATATATGTAATGTCCTTTTCCGTGTTTAGCAACAAGTAAGCTTCCTGTTTTAGCAGTTTCGTTTTTGTCATGCATAGATAATATTGGCGTAAACTGTGGAGCCCATTGATTTGGAAAATACAAACCACGCTCTTGCGTCCAGCCTTCAAAATCTTTAGTAGTAATAGTGTTAGGAAAGTTTAATATCTCATGTTTAGGAGCTAATAATTTAACTTCGGCGTTTTCATCTGTAACACGATCTCTAGATAATTTTAAGTCGTAAGGTGCAATTTGATCTGTTTTTAAACGACGATTAGTATTGTATTGCACAATCATGTTTCCTCCATTTTTAACAAAATCAAACAGTAGGTCTTGTTTAAATTTTAAAGTTTCAACAATATTGTAAGCTCTAATACCTACGACTACAGCATCAAAAGCACTAAGTCTTTCTGCTGTAATCTCTTCAGGTTTTAAAACCATAACATTATAACCAATTTGCTTTAAACTTTCAGGAACCACATCTCCAGCACCTTCAATGTAAGCAATGTTATTTCCTCTTTTTTGAATGTCTAGGCGAACAATTTTACTTTCGCTAGGTAGTAATACTGTTTGAAATGGAATATGCTCATAGTCAATTTCTACTAACTCTCTAGTGTAAGTTTTATTACCAATAGTAACAATAGGACTTAATAAGCCTTCATTTTGATTTTTAGGAGGAATAACAGTAAAAACTAAGGTTTGCTCTTGACCTTTATTAGCAATAGAAATGTTTTGCTTTTCAGGATACACAGACCATCCGTTTGGATAGGCAAGGGTAACAAAACCTTCTAAATTATCTTTTCCTGCTTTAACAGTTACAGGAATCTCTTTTTGTTGGTCATTTTCAAAAATAATAACCTTCTGATCTATTTTGGCAGAGGCTTCAGGTATAATTTCAAAAGGTCTATACAATTCACCTTTATCAGGTTTTGAATAACGATAAATTAGGTCTTTTTTTAGAGTAAAAGCAAAACCATTTATATTTAAATTAAAATCAACCGTTATTGCACGTGGTGTTTCTGGTTTTCCTATTAAGTTTTTATCATCAACAGTGTACATTCCTAAACTTCCTTTTTTATTTAGCCAATAAGGAGCTGTAGGTTGTAATTTTGTAGATATAGTAAGCTGCTCCTTTATTTGTTGTTTGTTGTTGTAATTTAAAGGTTTACCGTATTTAGTAGTATTAATTTTATTATTTAATATAGAATAACTGTCTAATGTTATGTTTGCGTTGCTTCGGTTTAAAGCTTCTATAGTTACATCTATAGTTTCGCCAGTTGAAGCTGTTGGAGCGCTTGCTGAAGCCTCAAGGTATAATCCTGCACAAGCTTCAATTATTCTATTAATTTCTTTAATTTTTTGAGTTTTCCATTGAGGGTTATCTATGTTAGCAATTAATTGTCTAGCTTCTAATAGTTGACTTAAATGCGCTGAAGGATTTTCAAAATTAAAATTGTTTTCAATAGTTTTTAAAATAGCTTCAATTATTTTACCACCTTTAACTCTTGTCCAAGTGGTATTTATGCCATCAAAAATATTGTTTTTATCTTTTGGTAAATCACCTTTAATTAACTCGATATATTCAGTTTGACTTCCACGTTGAGATAAACGACCAAAACCTTGGCACAAATGTTGGCTACTGGCTAATGCTGCTATTTCGTTGTTTGATAAGCCTAATGCAGGATAATAGACACCAATGTCAAAGCTTAAGAGATTTGTTTTATCTGCTTCATCAAATTTTTCTTGGCTACCATAAAACCACCATGAGGTATTAAAAAACTCGCGTTGAGGTTGCCAAGTTCCGTATTGTTTAACTTGATCAGGATATGCATTTTTATCGTTAGCCAGATCAAAAGCTTCTACACTTAACATAGCCGAACTTGTGTGATGACCATGTGTTGTACCTGGACTTCTGTGGTCAAAACGATTGATAATTATATCTGGTTTAAATTGTCTAATAGCTAAAACAACATCACTTAAAACTTCGTCTTTATTCCAGATCTCTAAAGTTTCATCAGGATGTTTAGAGTATCCAAAATCATTAGCTCTTGTAAAGCGTTGTTCTCCACCATCTGTACGCCTTGCTGCTAATAGCTCTTGCGTACGTATTACACCTAATAGCTCTCTAATTTCTGGACCTATAAGGTTTTGTCCACCATCACCACGTGTTAATGATAAGTAAGCAGTGCGTGCTTTAACATGGTTAGCCATGTAAGAAATTAATCTTGTGTTTTCGTCATCAGGATGTGCTGCCAAATATAAAACAGAACCCAAAAAGTTTAGTTTTTTAACAGATTGATGTATCTCTGAAGCGTTAAGTTTTTCCGGTTGTTGTGCTTGTGTAGTAAGCGAAAAACATAGTAGTAGTAAGACCGAAGCCAATAATTTTTGCATGGTTATTTTTTCAAATTTGAAACTATTTCAAATATAAACAAGTCATGTAGTGATTATTGGATTTTTAGTTTTCTTTAACTTAAATTAACACAAAGTGAAAGTTGAAAACTGACAATATTAAAAGGTTTAATAATGAAATTATTTTAGATTATGTCTATTAGCTTACAACCACTTTTTACGTTTAAAATAAACAACCATACCAATAAAAATTGCAATCATGACTATCCAAACAATATAATAACCGTCAGGGTTTTCTAGTTCAGGCATGTTTTTAAAATTCATACCATAGACACCAGCAATAAAGGTTAGTGGTATGAAGATAGTAGCCATTATGGTTAATACCTTCATAACTTCGTTCATTTTATTACTGATAGTTGTCATGTACATATCCATTAAACTCCAAATCATTTCTCGGTAAATGTCAATGTTTTCTGTTACCTGAATAATATGGTCGTAAACGTCCCTAAAATAGTGTGTGGTTTTTTCTTCTATTAACGGACCTTCGCTTTTTTCTAGTCTATTTATTATCTCGCGAAGCGGAAAAATGGCACGTCTAATTTTTAAAATTTCTCGTTTTAAGTTTTGTATTTGCTGAGAGATTTCCTCTTGCGTTAAACCCGTAAATAAATCGTCCTCAAGATCTTCGATTTTGTTACCCATGGTTTCAATAATAGCATAGTAATGGTCAACAATAGCATCGATTAACGCATATAGTAAATAGTCGGACCCTTCATCACGAATACGTCCTTTTTTATGTCTAATACGTTCTCTTAAACCGTTAAAAACATCTCCTTCTGCTTCTTGAAAAGTCAAAACGTAATTTTTACCCATGACCATGCTAACTTGCTCTGAGACTATTTTTTCAGATTCGTCATAATACATCATTTTTAAAACTATAAAAAAGTAGTCTTTATACTCGTCTATTTTTGGTCGTTGTGATGTATTTACAATATCCTCCAATATTAAAGGATGAAGATTGTAATGTTGTCCAATTTTTTCGATTTGGTTTATAAAGTTTAAACCGTTTAGATTAAACCAAGTTACGGTTTCAGAATCTTTAAATCTAAATGCTTCTTCGACAGAAGATAAATCGGCTTCTTTATAATCATGCTCATTATAATCAAAAGCATGAAGTTGTAATTGTTTATTGTCTTTGGCACCTGTATACACTAATGCACCTGGTACTTGACCTAGATGTTTTTTATAATTTTGGGTACGCTTTTTTTGTCTTTTTTTAGCCATAATGTTTACCTAGTGCATGTCACCAAAATGCTCGATAGCATCTTTTTTAACTAAAGTTACAGCTTTTTGCAGAATTAGGTTGTTTGGGTATGTTACTAAGTCTCCATCATCTTGTCTTAGTAATAGTTGAAAGGCTCTAATGTCCTCTATAATAGCTTCGATTGGAGCATCTTTATCGTGTATTTTTATTTTGTCACCTACTTTATAAGGAAACGAAAAAAACATGATTATACCAGATGTTATGTTGCTTAATATTGACCATACTGCAAATAATCCAACACCTAAAACTGCAAATACAGAAGAAAATATAACGGTTAAGTTTTCTAGTTCTGCACCAAATATATAAGCAAGTATTAAAAGGAATACCAAAAAAAGGGTAAAGGTGGTGTATCTTGATATTAAACCAATTCTTGCATCATTAATTCCGCTTTTACGACCTATTTTTTTTATTGAAATTTTTAATAGTAAACGAATGACTATAAAAACTAATAACAATATAGCTGATGCTAAAATTTCTGATTGTAAATTTTTAAAAAACATATAGCGTTTTAATAAGTTGGCAAATATAGTTTTTATTCTAATTTAAGTGTTTTTCTTAACTCTAAATCTGCGTTACTTTTTTTGTTCCAATAGGCAGATTTTATGGTTTTTAATTTTGTTGCTTTTGTAGTTAGACCGTTGATGGTTTCCTGCCAAGATTCGATAGTATACGGGAATTTAGGACTGAAGTTGATGACTAGCTTTTTATCTAAATCGGCTATAGTTAGCGTGTACTGTCCTGGCTTTATTTCCGCGAAAGCGTTATAAGATTTTAGGGGTTTATGGGTTAGTCTAGTAAACTCTAAACTTGGTATGATTTTAAAATCACCAACAGGTAAACTTTTAGGGTCGATACGTAATTGTGTCCACAGTTGATTTTCTAAAATGGCTTTGTCTAAGTTGAAATTTTGATCTGCTTCACCTTGAAAGTAAGAGTGAGAGCTGATTTGAAATTGCTCGCGATTATTTAGTTGTGTGTATACATGTCCACACCATTCTTGCATTGATGCACTAACTTTTATAGCGTGTTGGTTATTGGCTATTGGGTAAAATGTGCTTTGCATTATGCTGTAAGGATAAATACCTGTATTAAATTTTTTTGTGGCATTTAGTTTTAAAACGTTTATGTTTTGTGAAGTGTTTTGGTCTGCTTTGACTTGTTGGTCTTTAAGAAAGGGTTCGGTTACAAAGACCAAAACTGCTTTTCCGTCACGTATTTCGCCATAACGAGCTTGGTCTAATTGGTATGAGGTGATTTCGGCTTGACCTTGGTACCAATAGTCATTAAATAGTTTATTAGGTTTGAAAGCAGGTGTTTTTGTGGATTTAGTATCCTTTGTTTCTGCTTTTGCTGTTGTTTTAGTTGTACTTTCGGGCTGATTGTTGCAGCTAAATAACAAGTGAGCTATTATAATTACTGTAGTGTATTTTAGGATTTTCATAGTTTGTTTTACTATAAAAGTACAATTCTAAAATTGGTCAGCAATGGTATTTAACGTTTCATAAACAAGGTGTGTTGGCATACCAACGACATTAAAAAAGGATCCTTCTATACTAATAACTCCAATTTGGCCAATCCATTCTTGGATACCATACGATCCTGCTTTGTCCAGAGGCGCATAGGTGTTTACGTAATGCCAGATTTCGTCATCAGTAAATTCTTTAAACGTGACTTTAGTGACAGCATTTACGGTTTTTTGAAAGTTTTTAGTACGTATGCTTACAGATGTAATGACCTCGTGAGTATCATTGCTTAATGAGGCTAACATTGCGTAGGCTTCATCGTTGTTTTGTGGTTTCCCTAAAGCTTTACTTTTGTACCAAACAATGGTGTCACTGGTAACTAATATTTCATGAGGTTTAAGTTGATCTATAAACGGAATAGCTTTAAGCTCGGCTATATGATCACTGATTTGGTAGTGTAATAAATGTTTAGGGTAATCTTCTTTAGTGTCTTTTAAACGAACTTCAAAATCTAAGCCTAAATCTCTAAAAAATTGTTGTCGTCTTGGTGAGCCTGAGGCTAATATTATATGTCTGTCTTTTAGTTTTTGGTTTAGCATAATTATTTGTTTAAAAGATGAATGACCATTGATAGTATACCTAATAACATGATTACTTTAAGCCATTTGCTTATATTTTTAAACTCTGTTTTTTTCTCGGCAGTAAACAGTTTGATTGCAACGTAAACTAAAGGAGCTATGACGGTTATTAAAAAATAGACAACAACTATTTCTTGCATGTATAGAAAAGCAGCTAAATAGTAAATTAAAATACCTATGGCTATTATTGTTATTACAAATGCAATTTTTGAAGCTCTGTTAATACCTAATACTATTGGTAAGGTTTTTAATTGTGCTTTATAATCGCCATCAACGTCTTGTATGTCCTTAACAATTTCTCTGATTAATGTTATAATAAAAGCAAAAACAGAATAATCAAAAAGTACCTCAAACATTGAGGATTGTAAGTATTGGTTTTGAGGTGTTACAGCAGGCAGTAAGTCAAAAATACCAACTATAATTAAGCTTAAACCAACCATTAAACCAATAACAATATTACCAACAAGTAGTATTTGCTGTAAAAAAGTAGCATAAATGTAAAGTAAGGCTGCTATGATAACAAATATTGCAAAAAAGCTACTTTGACCCACAGCATGAGATAAATAAAACCCTAAAACGACACCAATTACCGTAAATATCATATAATAATTGTAGGCTTTGTTTACAGAAATGTGTTTGCCAATAACAAGTTGGTCTGGTTTGTTTATGGAGTCTGCATTAACATCAAGAATATCATTAATAATATAACCGCCTGATGCAATACAAAGTGTTGAAATTACTAAAAGTATAAACTGAAAGGGATCTAGTGTAGTAGATACAAAAACCGAAGTTCCGTCAATAAACATGCTTAGCGATGGGAATAAGGCATACTTAATCAATATTTGTACTAATGCTATTAGTAGCAAATTTTTAAACCTAATAAGTTGTAGTAATTTCAAGTTGTATATGTTTTAAATAAAAATTATTTGAATAATACACCTTCCAACATTTTAATGCAGCATATAGTAATTATAATAAGCAAAACTATTGTTGTAGCAATAGCAATATTTTTTTGGTGTTTTGTTTGTCTTCTAATTTTATTTTTTATTTGCAATTTTTCTATTTCAGAGAGTTTATCTATTTTAAAATCAGATTTGAATTGTTTATTGGATTCAGAATTCAAATGCGATTTTAATTTAGAGAAAGGTGTTTTAGATTTTTGGTTAAATGCCCAAGTTTTGTTGCCAAAACCAATATATCCAAATCCAATGTTATGTCTTCTTTTAGAGTGTTTCAAAATAATTATTAAAACGTTTGTGCGTCAAAATCGCTATCCCATTTACCTTGTACTTTTAGTACTTGTTCTATGACATCGCGTACACAACCTTCTCCTCCTAATTTGTGAGATATGTATTTAGAAACACGTTTGACTTCTGGTACAGCATCTTGTGGACAACTAGATAAACCAACTTGTTTTAATACAGGTACATCAGGTATGTCGTCTCCCATATACAATACATTTTCGGCTTTAATTTGATTGTTGTTTAAATACTCGTCAAATTGTACAACTTTTTGGTGTGCACCTAAATATACATCTTTAATACCTAAGTGGTTTAATCTAGTGCGTACACCTTCGTTTGTGCCTCCAGATATAATACAAACATTAAAACCATGGTTTAAGGCTTGTTTCATAGCATAACCATCTTTAACATTCATATGTCTTATCATCTCACCAGTGGAAGTAATTGTGATCATTCCGTTGGTTAAAACACCATCAACATCAAAAATGAAGGTTGTAATTTGGTGTAAATACTCTTTGTAACTTTTAGTGTCCATGGGTTTTTTTTATAGATTCTGTCATTAGTTTATAAATCGCTTCTTGGTCAGGATTATCTAATAACTTTAAATGTCTTTTAATGGTTTTTTTATCGTTTCGTTTTGCTGGTCCTGTTTGTGCTATGTAAGGTGATACTTCCTGGACTTTTCTTGCAGTTTCGGTAATTAATGGTTTTAAAATGTCAAATTCAGCACCTTGTTTTTCAGTTATTTCATGTGCTATTCTGTAAATTTGATTTGTAAAATTATTAACAAAAACAGCAGCAAGATGTAAAGCTGGTCTTTGTTTTGGATTTACTTTATAGGTGACGCAGCCTAAGCTTTGTCCTAGTGTTTCCAGTAATTTAAAATCTTTTTTTCTAAGGGTTTCTATACAAATTGGTACAGTTGTAAAATCTAAATCGACAGCTTTACTAAAGGTTTGTAATGGGTAAAAAACGCCTCTATAAAGTTTTTGGTCAATATCATATAATCTTGCACTACCAGAGGTATGTACTACCAATCGGTTTTCAAAGGGTAGTGTGCTACTTAATTCTGGTATAGCATCATCATTTACAGCAATAATATATACGTCAGCTTCAATTAAGTTGTTTACGTTGTCTGTGATTTTAACCTCATTTTTATAAGTTTCAATACTTTTTAAGTTTCGGTTGTACCATTGCACAACGTTGACAGTATTAGCCTTTTTAAAGCCTTTATATAAGTGTGTGGCAACATTTCCTGCGCCAAGCAAAACTATTTTAATCATACCGCTAAAATACTAAGAAAATAGAAATTTAGAAGTGCAAAACTTTATCTTTGTTATTATGAATAGGAAAACTATATCAAACCGTCAAGATGTTAGGCTTTTAGTAGATCAGTTTTATTTAAAAGTAAGAGCAGATAATGTATTAGGTCCTATTTTTAATGACGTTATTACAGATTGGGACAGTCATTTAAATCATTTAACTACCTTTTGGGAGTCTAGTTTGTTTATTGGTAAAAAAATAGCACATAAATATGTTGGTAATCCTTTGGAAGCTCATGAAAAAGTAGATGCTAAAATGAAGCACACTATTACCGAAATGCATTTTGGTATTTGGTTGAATTTATGGTATGGAACCATCGATCAATATTTTGAAGGTGAAATTGCTGATAACGCTAAACGTCGAGCAAGAAAAATGGGAACCTTTATGTACTTAAAGATTTTTGAAGCTAGGCAAAAGGCTTAACCGTAATTTTAACACAAGATTTGGAAGTTTTTGAGGAATTAAAACCAACAAAAACAATTATCTTTGCACGAGCTAAAAAAGGCCTATTATTATGCAAAATAGAATTGCCAAAATCTTGTTTTCTACTAGATTGACATCTGTCTTATTTATTGTTTTTGCTGTTGCTATGGCAGCAGGAACGCTTTTAGATAGAAATATGGATACCTCTCCAACACCTTATACCAGAAACTTAATTTATAATGCTTGGTGGTTTGAAGCCATTATGGTATTATTTATGGTTAATTTTATTGGTAATATTTTTAGATTTAGATTATTACGAAAAGAAAAATGGGCTACATTATTGCTGCATTTGGCTTTTATATTTATCATTTTAGGTGCTGGAATTACACGTTATTTTGGTTTTGAAGGAATGATAGCTATCAGAGAAGGTGAAACTGAAAGTGGTTTTTTATCTCAAAAAACATACATCACAGCTTACATTGATGGTGATTATAAAATTGATGGTGTACCACAGCGTTTACCTGTAGAAGAAGAAGTAGATTTTTCTGGTCGTATGACTAATAGTTTTGATTATACTGCGTCTTACAATGGTACTCCAGTAAATTTTGAATTAACAGATTTTTTTATTGGAGCAGAAGAAGATGTTGTTCCGGACGATTCTGGTGAAAATTATTTGAAAATAGTTGAAGCTAGAGGTAATGGACCACATAATCACTTCTTAAAACAAGGTAGTGTAGAAAACATACACAACCTTTTAATTGCTTTAGATAAACCAACTCAAGGTGCAGTAAATATTACAACCACAGAAAATGGGTTGATGGTTGAGTCTCCTTTTGAGGGTGAATACCTGCAAATGGCAACCATGAGTCAAGGTCAATTAATTAAAGATAGTATTCAGCCTTTAATGTTGCGTTCTAGATACGTAATTGGAGACATGCAATTGGTGTTTCCTAAACCTGTTGTAAAAGGAAAATTTGATGTTGTAAAAAAGGCAAGTTTCCTTAAACAAGATGATAATGCAGTTGTTTTAAATGTGTCTGCTAATGGCGAAACTAAAGAAATTAAATTATTGGGTAGTCAATGGTCTAATAATCGTTTTAAACAAGTTACTGTTGGTGGTTTAGATATAGCTTTAAAATATGGGTCTAAAGTTTTAGAATTACCTTTTGAAGTTAAATTAAATGATTTTATAGCCGAAAAGTTTCCTGGTACAGATAGTAATTATTCTTCTTACGAAAGTAAAGTAACAGTATTGGATAAAGAACAAGGTGATTTTGATTTTCATATATATATGAATAATATACTAGATCATAGAGGTTATCGTTTTTTTCAAGCCGATTTTGACAAAGATTTAAAAGGAACCATTCTGTCTGTAAATCATGATTATTGGGGAACTTGGGTGACCTATTTAGGTTACTTTTTGTTATACATTGGTATGATGGCAATTTTATTTGCTAACCATACAAGATTTAGAGATTTACAAAATGGTTTAGAAAAAATTAAAAACAAAAAAGAAAAAGCGGCTACATTACTTTTATTATGTTTTAGTTTAAGTGCTTTTGCACAACACGAGCAACATACGGAAGATGATGGTCACGATCACGAGACAGTTGCTGTTACACCAAACAGTAGGCCAACAAAAGCCCAAATAGACTCTATTTTAAAAGCTAATGTGGCTCCTATTAAACATGCCGAAAAGTTTGGACGTTTAGTAATACAGGATCTAGATGGTCGTATGATGCCAATTGATACGTATGCGTCAGAATTGGTTAGAAAACTAACAAAGCACGAAGGTTATGAAGGTTTAACTTCTAATCAAGTGTTTTTGAGTATTCTAGAAAGTCCAATGCTTTGGTATAACGTGCCAATAATTTATTTGGCACCCAAAAAAGCAGATTCTATTAGAGGAATTATTGGGTTGGATAAAAGTCAGAAATACGCAACAATGTTAGACTTTTTTGATGACAATTTTCAGTATAAATTAGATTCTTATTTAGAAGAAGCTTCTGCAGTAAAAGCACAAACAGGAATACAAAAAGAGTTTATAGAGGCTAATCAGCGCATTAACCTTTTAAGTAATGCTATTGAAGGTCGATCGTTAAAGATTTTTCCTGTTCCTGATGATGAAAACAATAAATGGATTTCTCCTTTTGAATATAAAAACGAAGGGTTTAACCAAAAAATACAAGACACAACTTATGGTAGTTTTATAGGTTCTGGTTTTGATTGGTATTTATTAACTTTAAATGAAGCCAAAAAAACTGGTGATTTTACTAAAGCTGAAAAGTTGTTAGATGCTTTTAAAGTTTCACAGAAAAAAGTTGGAGCTAACGTAATGCTTAGTGATGATAAGATTGATACTGAAATTTTATATAATAAGTACGATGTGTTTAAAAAACTGTTTAGTTGGTACATGTATGCAGGAACTTTGTTGTTTGTGTTGTTACTATGGCAAATCTTTAAATCTAACAATAAATGGTTAAACACAAGTATTGTTATATTCAAGTTTGTTATTTTAGGGTTGTTTGTATTGCATACTCTAGGTTTAATAGCGCGTTGGTATATTTCTGGTCATGCACCTTGGAGTGATGCTTATGAGTCTATGATTTATGTGGCTTGGGCTACAATGTTTTTTGGTTTAGCTTTTGGTCGTAAAAGTGACTTAACGTTAGCATCTACAGCATTTGTGACAGCCATGATTTTAATGATAGCACACTGGAACTGGATGGATCCAGCAATTGCAAATCTTCAACCGGTTTTAAATAGTTATTGGTTAATGATACATGTTGCTGTAATTGTAGCAAGTTATGGTCCATTTACTTTAGGTATGATATTAGGAATAGTATCCTTGGTTTTAATTTTGTTGACCAACAAAAACAATAAAGCTAAAATGGATTTAAATATAAAAGAATTAACTATAATCAATGAGATGTCTTTAACCGTAGGTTTGGTTATGTTAACCATAGGGAACTTCCTTGGTGGTCAATGGGCTAATGAGAGTTGGGGAAGATATTGGGGTTGGGATCCAAAAGAAACTTGGGCTTTAATTAGTATTATGTTATATGCATTTGTTATTCACATGCGATTAGTGCCAGGTTTACGTGGACGTTGGTTTTTTAATTTAATGTCAATAATTACTTTTGGAAGTATATTAATGACTTATTTTGGAGTGAATTTTTACTTGTCAGGATTGCATAGTTATGCAAGTGGAGATCAAATTGTAAGCTTTAAATTTATAGGAATTGCATTGGTGATTATTGCAATATTAGCTGTGTTTTCTTATAGAAAGTACGCTAAGTTTTATAAGAAATAAAAAGAATTTACTTTTACATAAAAAAAACTCACTATTAGTAGTGAGTTTTTTTTGCTTTATGAAGTACTTATAAAAAAGGAGAGGTTAATTTTATATAGATGTATCAAGGATTTGGATACAAATAACATGTGTGTATTTAATAAAAAAAAGACTTGCTAATACTAGCAAGTCTTTTAATTGTTGTTGGTAATAATTAAATGATTAATTATTCAATACAATTTGCTTAATTATAGTTTCTTTTTCAGTAATAATATGTAGTATTATGTTTTTTTCTTCGCTAGCAAAATTTAAATACGTTTGTTTAGCGTTTATATTTCTAGCCATTTGTAATGTGTTACCGTTGTAATTGTAAACTTTAATTTCTTTTATTGTGTCATTATCTGGAGCAGTAACTTTTAATTGTCCAGAGTTGATTAGGTATCCAACTTTAGCTTTCTTTTTCTTTTTTGGATCTAAAGATGATATATTGTCATTATTTTCATCCGTTGTTTCTGGTTGACTAAAAGTAATGTAAAAGCGATCTGTGTAATCTGCTGCATCTACAGTTTCTGTATAAGCAGTATCGTTTATTTTAGTATAGGTGTTTAATAAAGCATCGTGTATGTAAACATCAATATCATTAGTAAATCCTTCTAAGCTTGTTAATGCAATTTGTGCTGTTCCAGAAGTTTCATTATACATTCCTAGTAAATATTGTTTGCTATCGTCAAAACTACCAACTCCTTGTATAACATATCTATTACCTTCAATAATCCAGTTTAAATCATTGGATTGAGGAAAAATAGCTGAGGCATCATAACCATAATCAACACCTTCTGTAGCAATGTTATTTGATGTAAAACCTAATACAAGTTCTCTAACAGCTCCATTTGGAGAAGTATATTCTAATCTTAATATTTGAACACTGCTTGATGCATTGTTTGTGTTTTCTGAAGTAACATTAGAGTTTAAAGCGAATATGTTGTTACAGATTAATAGTAATAATAGTAAAGTAGATTTTTTCATAATTAGTTTATTTGTCGGTTAAACGGTAAATTTATTCGACAAAGTTACATTTTATTTTGAATTACAACCGTGAATTGCGTTTTTTTTTCGATGAAATGCATTTTTTACAACAAGTAGAGGTTTGTTATTCGATTAAATGCATATAAAGTAGTTTAAGTGTATTGTCTCGTCTTTTTCATTCAATATAAACAGATAATCGAGTGATTTTCTGACAAAACATAAAGCAATGCTTTGTGTTAAGTAAGAATCATATAGTTTTAGCAGCTTCAAAAATGACTTGATTAGTAATCTTTATTAACTTTGAGACATAAATAATATTATATAGTATGAAGTTTTTAAAAGAGTTTAAAGAATTTGCAGTAAAAGGTAATATGATGGATATGGCTATTGGTATTATTATAGGTGCATCCTTTAATAAGGTAATAGATGTATTGGTTAAAAAAGTGTTTTTACCACCTTTATCTTTAATGACAGATGGTTTAAACTTTCAAAATAAACGCTTAATTTTAAGAGATGCTATTACAAATAACGAGGGTGTAATTACTACTCAAGAAGTAGCAGTGCATTATGGAGAGTTATTTGAGGTGTTTTTAGATTTTTTAATCGTAGGATTTACAGTGTTTTTAGTTGTAAAAGCTATGAATAGATTAAGAGATAAGTCTCAAGATGTTAAAAATAAAACTGTTAAAACTCCTAAGGATATAGAATTACTGTCAAGATTATCAGAGTTAATGGAAGAGCAAAATTCTTTACTAAAAGCATCTAAAAAATAAGGTCATGCCAAAACCAAAAGGTCAAAAAAACACTAAAAATAAAGCAAAGCACTCTAAGTTAATGGCTAAAAAGATTAACAAAAAGAAAAAAGAAGAGTTGCTCAGAAAACAACGTCTTAAAGCAATTATAAAAGGCGCTTCAAAAGAGGATGATAGTAATTAAACTATAATTTAATTAGTGTTTTATCAAGATTTAGCTCCTTAATTATAGTGTTAGCAAAACTATAATGTCCTTTTGTGCTTATAATTTTAAATCTATGGTCTTTCATTCTTGTAAAAACATCTAATAAACGCCATTTAGATTTTAATAATTTAGGCTTCTCACTTTTTAACCCAAGTTCAAAGTAGTATTTTTTGGTTCGTTTATAAGCAGTAATATCTGGTGTCATAACTAAATTGTTTTCCTTTTTTATAAAAGTTTTTGGCTGCTCATAACCAGTTAAATCTGCTTTAATGTTTTCAAAACCTAAAAATTCTAAATGGTTAATAGATTGTTGTAAAATGTCTTCGTGTGTAGTTTTGTCTTGTGCTATCATAATCAATATTATACAAAATAAATAAAACCTATTGCGTTAATAAGTCGTTAAATCTGAATAAGTTATTTATATTATTGTAGCTTACAATTAAATATTCAGCTATTAAATTAGTAAATTACAGCTTTAAAATTATGTATTAAATGAAAGCAAAAAAACAAGGTTTAAATACCATTTGCACTCACGTTGGAGAAGTGCCTGATGATCAGTTCAAAGGTGCAATTTCTCCAATATATCTATCTTCATCTTATCAATTCATGGATGTTGATGTAAAACGATATCCAAGATATTTTAACACACCAAATCAAGAATATTTAGCAAAAAAGATTGCAGCATTAGAGTTTACTGAAACTGCAATGATTTTTGGTTCAGGTATGGCAGCAATCAGTCATATGTTTTTAGCCTTTTTAAAATCAGGTGATCATATTGTTGTACAAAATACATTATATGGAGGAACAGCAAATTTTATAAGAGAAGAGTTTCCTAAGCTAAATATAGAATTTACTTTTACAGATGGTTATAAAGTTGAAGATTTTGAAGCAGTAATTCAGCCTAATACAAAGCTAATTCATATTGAAACACCTTCTAATCCGTTACTAACTATTACAGATATCAAAGCAATTGCAAAATTAGGTAAGCAAAACAATATTGTAACTAGTATTGATAATACGTTTGCAAGTCCTGTTAATCAAAATCCAGCGCAATTTGGAATAGATTTGATTATGCATTCTGCAACTAAATATTTTGGTGGTCATTCAGATATTTGCGCTGGTGCAGTAGCAGGAAGTCATGAGCATATGGAAAAAATTTGGCATGTGTCTAAAAATTATGGTGGTAGTTTAAGCGATTTTACTGTTTGGATGTTGGAGCGTAGCATGAAAACCATGGGATTACGTGTTAAAGCACAAAGTAAAAATGCTTTAAAAATGGCAAAATGGTTAGACAAACAATCTTTTGTTAAAACGGTATATTATCCTGGACTAAAAAGTCATCCAGAACATAAATTAGCTAAATTACAAATGAAAAGCTTTGGTGCTATGTTGTCTTTTGAATTGATAGACAGTATTAATTCTGATCAATTCATGAAACAATTACAATTAATAAAACCATCAATAAGTCTTGCAGGTGTAGAAAGTACAATACTGTCTCCGACACAAACTTCACACGCATTATTAACACCAGAACAGCGTGAAGCTGTAGGGATTTCTGATGGATTAATTAGATTTTCATTAGGAATAGAAGAAGCTAAAGACTTAAAACAAGACATTAAACAAGCGATAAAAACAATCCAATAAAACCAAAAGTTGTGCATAAAAAAAATAAACATTCTGAAGATTACAATTTTGAAACACTTGCAACAGTACACCCAAAACTAGAATCTTTTGTGTTTACAAATGCCAATAATAAAAAGACCATTGATTTTGCAAATCCTAAAGCGGTTAAAACCTTAAATGCAGCATTATTGCATACGCATTATGATGTAAGCTTTTGGGACTTTCCAGATCATTTTTTGTGTCCTCCAATTCCTGGTCGTGTAGATTATATTCATCATTTATCAGACTTATTACAACGTTCACAATTAGATAAAGACATTACTATTATGGATATTGGTACAGGTGCAAATTGCATTTACCCTTTATTAGGGACCTCAAGTTATGATTGGAACTTTATAGCTGTAGACAGTAATGATGACGCAATAAAGTCTGCACAAAATATTATTAATAAAAACAACTTACAAAATAAAATTAAGCTTAAAAAACAAACAGACGATACACATGTATTGCAGGATGTTTTAAATGAAAATGATAAGGTTACTATCACGATGTGTAATCCACCATTTTTTAAAAACGAAGCAGATGCAATTAAAGCAACAACAAGTAAACTGAAAGGTTTAGGTAAACCTACAGACCAAATGGTGCGTAACTTTGCAGGACAAGCTCATGAGTTATGGTATAAAGGAGGAGAAAAAGCTTTTTTGCATACTTATCTTTACGAAAGTTCATTACAAAAAACAAGCAGTTTTTGGTATACTAGTTTGGTTTCTAATAAAGATAATATTAAGACCATGAACCAATCTCTTAAAAAGTTAGGAGCCACATCAGTAATGACTATAGCAATGAATATAGGAAACAAAAAAAGTCGTATTGTTGCTTGGACTTTTTTAAATGAAGAACAAAAACAAAATTGGAATAAAAAATAAAAAAAATGAAAGTAGATATATTAGCATTTGGTGCACATCCAGACGATGTCGAGCTTGGAGCAGGAGGTACCATAGCTAAAGAAATTGCAAACGGAAAAACTGTTGCAATTGTAGATTTAACTAAAGGGGAATTAGGAACACGTGGGACAGAGTTTACACGTAAAGCTGAAGCTGAAGATGCTAAAAACATATTAGGTGTATCCTATAGAGAAAATTTAGGATTTGCTGATGGTTTTTTTATTAATGACAAACAACATCAGTTAGAAATTATTAAAATGATACGTAAGTATCAACCAGAAATTATTTTATGTAACGCTATTGACGATAGACATATAGATCATGGTAAAGGAAGTAAATTAGTTAGTGATGCTTGTTTTTTAAGTGGTTTAATTAAAATTGAAACTAGTATTGATGGTCAACCACAAAAGCAATGGAGACCAAAACAAGTGTACCATTACATACAATGGAAAACCATTGAACCTGACTTTGTAGTAGATGTTTCAAGTCATATGGATACTAAGTTAAAAAGTGTGTTAGCTTACAAAACTCAGTTTTTTGATCCTGATAGTAAAGAGCCTGAAACACCAATTTCTAGCAAAAACTTTACAGATAGCGTAAAATATAGAGCTCAAGACCTAGGAAGAATTATAAATGTTGATTACGCAGAAGGTTATAATGTAGAGCGTTACGTCGCTGTGGAAAGTTTATTTGATTTAAAATAAAAATTTTTATTAAAAATATTTGTAATAACTAGTAAATAAATTACCTTTGCACACGCATTATTAAATGCGCACAAATGGTGGTTGTAGCTCAGCTGGTTAGAGCGTCGGTTTGTGGTACCGAAAGTCGCCGGTTCGAACCCGGTCTTCCACCCAAAAGTAAAAAGCTTCTCTGAAAAGAGAAGCTTTTTTTGTTTATAGAAATTTACAAATAAGACATAAAAAATCCCGTAATTTTAATTACGGGATTTTTTAATTTATTACTCAGCTTTATCAACTACAAGTCTCGCGTCTCTGTTAGCTACTTCCCAAGCAGTGTAAAACACTAATCGTGCTCTGTTTTCTAATAAATCATATTCAATTTTATCTGGTGTATCACTTGGTCTGTGATAATCATCGTGTGTTCCATTAAAATAAAAAATTACAGGAATATTGTTTTTAGCAAAGTTATAATGGTCCGATCTGTAGTAAAAACGATTAGGATCATTATCATCATTAAACGTATAGTCCAACTCAATGTTTGTGTATTTAGTATTAACGTCTTCAGATATATTATGTAAATCTGTACTTAACTTATCACTTCCAATTAAGTAAATATAGTTTCTATCTCCTGTTTTACGTTTTGGATCTGTACGTCCAATCATATCAATGTTTAAGTTAGCAACAGTGTTTTCTAAAGGAAAAATAGGATCGTTATCTGTATAATGTCTACTTCCAAGTAATCCTTTTTCTTCACCTGTTACATTTAAAAAGACTATTGATCGTTTTGGACCATGACCTTCTTTTTTAGCTTTAGCAAAAGCCTGAGCTATTTCTAAAACAGCAACAGTACCAGAACCATCATCATCAGCTCCATTATATACTTCACCATCTTTAATACCTTCGTGATCTAAATGTGCAGAGATGACAACGTATTCATTTGGCTTTTCGCTTCCTTTAATAATAGCTGCAACATTTTCAGAAGACAATGCTTTAGACTTGTTTGTATAGTCTAAGGCTATAGTAGCAGGTTGTGTTTCATTAGTAAAAGATTTGTCAAAACTAGTAATGTCCTTATTAAATAATGCTTTTACAGTTTCGGTATTAACTAAAAAGTAAAACATTTTTTTATCCTTGCTAACTAAGCTCATTCTTCCGCTTGAAGTTCCGTAGCGTAATGCAGCCATAGCAAATACTTTTGGATTGTAGTATAATACGGCTTTAGCACCTTTTTTCATTGCTATGTCACGTTTTAAAGCAAATTCTTGTCTAAAATTAGACCATTTAGAATCTTCTTTAGTACCAGAAATCACGTAAGTTCCATCATCATTCTTCGGCTCACCATTAATAAAAAAGACGACTTTATCTTTAATGTCTACATTTTTATAGTTTGAAAATTTATCATCTTCAATTCCGTAACCTAGATTTACAATTTCGTTAGCATTTAGTGTAGAGGTCTCCATTGGATTAATAGATACAAAATCTTCAAGACTTGTTAAGTTTTTGTCATTAACAGTTAACTTGACCTCTGGTTTTGATTGTAATTGTAATGGTACGTCTTGAAAGTAGTTTCCGTCAGACTTTGCTGCAGGAATACCATATTGTATATAGTGTTCTTTTAAAAACTGAACAGCTTTTTTTTGACCTTCAGCTCCAGTTTCTCTTCCTTCAAATTCATCAGAAGCATATTGATATAATGCTGTTTTTAATTCTTCTTGAGTTATGGTCTTAGCATATACACTAGGATCAGTAGTAGTGTTTGTTGTAGTTTTGCTTTTTTGCGAACTTCCGCAGGCAATAAATAATAGGCTTAATGAAGCTATTGAAAAAATGGATTTCATTTAATAAGATATATTTTACAGTTACACTTGTAAAAGTACAAGAAATTTTAGGCTTTTACTAAATTATAATTACATTTTCTAGATTAGAAAAAATCAATAAAAAAAGAGCCTATTTTAAATTTTAAAATAGGCTCTTTTTGGTGTAAGATTATAATTTATAGCTTTAATCAGTGATGATTATATCTTCTAATTCTTCTTTAGCTTCTTCTTTTCTTTTGTCCTCTGTTTGCTTAAGTTCTTTAGTATCTCCAACTTCTGCAACAGTAAAAATAGTTTTATAAGTTGCAAGGCTTAAGCTAATAATAGTCAATAAAAAAACAACCTGAATGACATGTGTTGGTAAATCTTGATTACGTGCTTTCAAAAATGCTAAAATACCAAATATTGCAGCTAAAATAGCAGGTATAAATGCTAGTTTATATAACGGTAAAACAGATAATATTACTGCTAATACAGCAAAAATTAGACCTAAAATAATACTTAGTTTTCTCATGCTTTTTTTAGTTTTTTAATCCAGTTGCCGATTTAATTTTTAACTCACCACTACCAACCGCAATTTTAAATTTTGCAAAAACAGGTATTTTGTTTTCATCAGCAGTTAACCATAATAAGTTAGAATTGCTTCCTTTTAAAACATCTGTTCCTGATGTGCTAATTGCTAATTTGTAGCATTCTTTTTTACCTAAAGCTGTATTTATAGTTTCTTTAGCTAATAATTTAAATCTAAATTTAGTCTGCTTATTATCAAATAAAACGGTAAAAGAATCTGATGCACCAATTGGTGCTTTTTTGATGTCTAAAGTTCTAATTTTATATATAGTGGCAACAATATCTTTTGTTCCTCCATTGATTTTTACATTTTCTTTTTTATCCCAAAAACCAGAAGCAGTGTTTTTTGTTTTCTTTTTAATGACGCTATTTACGCGATTGGTTTTATGGTTGTATTTATATTTTACAAATTTGTAATAACCACCTTCATTAATTTCTCGGTTGTATAAATATGGTGTTATAGTTCTTGGGTTAACATAACTTTCATACAGATCTCTAATTTTAAAATAACTATCAAAACTACTATAAGTGGTTGCTGTACATTTTAAATGTAAAAGTTTGGATGAGCTAGTATTCATTTCACTAGTTTCCATTCTAACTTCTGCTACATCTGTTAAAATTCCGGACATGTTATAAGCAGCAGAAAATATAAGTTTTTCGCCAGCTTTAAAAGCTCTATTGTCCTGTCCATAGCTAAAAGTTAAAGCAGCTAATAGTAATAATAAGGTTAGTTTAAAATTCATAATATGAGTATTTAATTGTCAAAGATATAACTTAACATTAATTGTGCCGAAATTATTGTATGAATTTAAAATCATGTTAAAGCTTTTTTTTACATCTCTACCAATAAATCAATTTTGTACCTTTGTGATGTGATAAAAGAAATTTTACATAAAAGTTTGTCCTTTGTTATGGCATTAGTCGTGTTGTTTTCAACATTGTCTTTTACTGTAGAGCGTCATTATTGTGGCGATTTTTTAGTAGACACAGCAGTATTTACTAAAGCTAAAAGTTGTAATAAGGATGTTTCTAATGTAAATGAAGAGACTGTGGTTGTTATGAAACCATGTTGTAAAAATGAAGTAGATGTTGTAAAAGGTCAAGACCAATTAAAAAATAACTCTTTTGATGATTTAGACTTTAAAACGCAATCTTTTATTACCACTTTGGTATTGTCTTACTTTGATTTATTTGAAAGTCTACCAAAGTTAAAAATCCCCCATAAAAATTACGATCCACCTTCCTTAATTGTGGATTATCAAGTCCTTCACGACGTATATATTATTTGATAAAAAGCTTTGTTTAGTTTTCGCTTATGCGGAAAACACATAAAGGAATTTTTTATTAAAAAAATATATAAATGAAACAAACTTATAATATTACAGGTATGTCCTGTAATACTTGTAAAGTAGATATTGAATCTGCTTTACAATCCACAAAACATGTACAATCTGCTGTTGTAGATTTAGATACTACCAAAGTAATTTTGGACGTTTCTAAACCTGTTTTAAAAAATCAATTGCAGTACACATTGTTAAATACATATTCAGTTAATCCTATAAAACCAAATAAACAACAGGTTGTAAATCCTATTTTGATGTTGTTTTTAGTTGTGTTTAGCTTGTTATCAGTAACAAGTTTTGGTCAATCCGAATTGTCAGGAGTTATTTATGAAGCCTCAACAGATAACAATCCACAACCTTTATTTGGTGCCAACATGATTTGGTTAGGTACTAGTGTTGGGACTTCTACAGATATAAATGGACAATTTAAAATACCATATAATTCAAATTACAAAAAGCTTATAGTCAGTTATGTTGGATTTAAAACCGATACTATAGATGTAATCAGTAACAAGACTATTAAACATTATTTAAATCCAACTACAGATTTAGATGAAGTTGTTGTGCAATCCAGAAAAAAAGCAACTTCTAGATCCTATTTAAAAGCCACAAATACAATGTTGGTTAGTAGTGATGAGCTTTTAAAAGCAGCTTGTTGTAACTTGTCTGAAAGTTTTGAAACCAATCCGTCAATTGATGTTAATTTTAGCGATGCAGTTACAGGAACACGACAAATAAAAATGTTAGGATTATCAAGTCCTTATATATTGATTGCAACAGAAAACATTCCGTCAGTAAGAGGTGCTTCCCAAGCATTTGGATTAAGTTTTATTCCTGGGACTTGGGTTGAAAGTATTCAAATTACCAAAGGAGCAGGTAGTGTAGTTAATGGTTATGAGAGTATTGCAGGACAAATTAATGCAGAGCTAGTAAAACCAACTACAGATAATTCGTTTTTTTTAAATCTGTATGGAGCAAGTAGTACACGTTTAGAGCTTAATACTCATTTTAATACTAGTTTAAGCGATAAATGGAGTACAGGTCTGTACATTCACGGAAATACGCACCAGGAGAAGCATGATGTAAATAATGATGGGTTTTTAGATATGCCTTTATATAGTCAAGTTAATCTAATGAACCGTTGGCAATATACTGATACCGAAAAAGGTTTTGTAAGTTTTATAAATCTAAAATATTTAAATGACGATAAACAAGGTGGTCAGTTAGATTTTAATCCAGATACAGACAAATTAACTACAAACGCTTGGGGAAGCGAGATTAATACACAACGCTATGAGTTGTCTGCTAAACTAGGTTATGTTAATCCAGAAATTCCTTGGCAAAGTATTGGTGTTCAATTAGCCTTTAGTCAGCATGATCAAAACTCTTACTTTGGATTAAACCAATATGATATAGAACATACAAGTGTATACACAAATGTTATGTATAACTCAATTATAGATGACTCTAGACATAAAATAAAAACTGGTGTTAATTTTACTTATGATGCCTATGACGAATTTGCTATTGGTCAAAATTTTGAAAGAGTAGAGCGCTCTTTTGGAGCTTTTGGAGAATATTCGTTTGATAATTTAGAAAAATTCACACTGACTGCTGGATTACGTTTTGATAGTCATAATTTATTAGGCGAATTTATAACACCTAGGCTTCATATGCGTTATTCACCATGGAGTAAATCTGCTTTCAAAGCTTCTATTGGACGAGGTAAGCGAAGTGCAAATATTTTTGCTGAAAACCAAAACTTATTTGCATCGTCTAGAGTATTTTCAATTTTAAATTCTAACGGAAGTATTTATGGATTAGATCCTGAAATTGCATGGAATTATGGAGCTTCCTACTTGCAAGGGTTTAATCTTTTTGGCAGAGCTGCAGATGTTACGTTTGACTTTTATCGTACAGATTTTAAAAACCAAATTGTTGTTGATTTAGAAAACGCACAACAAGTCAATTTTTATAACTTAGAAGGTGATAGTTATGCAAATAGTTTTCAAGTCGAATTAAATTATAATGTATTTAATCATTTTGATTTTAGAACTGCTTACAAGTTTTATGATGTAAAAACGGAATACCAAACAGGTAAATTGGCAAAACCATTAACGCCAAAACATCGTTTTTTTGCTAATGCATCTTATGAAACAAATATTAAAAATAATAGTAACTGGAAATTTGATGTAACTTACAATTGGTTAAGTCAGCAACGTTTTGCATCAACAACTAGTAACGCTTTACCATATGTGCTTGATGATTATTCTCCAACAATAGGTACAATTAATGCTCAAGTAACCAAAGTGTTTTCTCCAAAATTTGAAGTATATTTAGGAGGAGAAAACATCACAAATGTTAGACAAAGTAATCCAATAGTTAGTGCAGAAAATCCATTTGGCTCAAGTTTTGATACAAACTTTGTGTATGGACCAATATTTGGAAGTATGTATTACGCAGGATTAAGATATAAACTAAAATAAAAACTTATAAAAAAATGAAAAAAATAATAGTTTTACTACTAATGGTAACATCAGCAATGACGTTTGCCCAAGACAAAAACAAAAGAGAAACTTTAGATGTAGATGGTGTTTGCGGAATGTGCAAAGCCAGAATAGAAAAAGCTTGCTTCAAAACCAAAGGTGTTAAAAGCGCTATTTGGAGTGTGGAAACACATGAGTTAAAATTAATTTACGACGAGCGTAAAACAGATTTAAAAACAATACAACAAAGTGTTCTTAATGCTGGACATGATTCAGAGGGTTTAAAAGCATCTGATGAAGCTTACGCATCTGTTCATGATTGCTGTAAATATAGAGATGAAGCTATTAAATATGATCATAAAAAGGAATAACTTTTAGGTTGACTATAAAAAAAGCGTCTACAACATTGTAGACGCTTTTTTAATATAATAAAGTTTGGTTTATTGATTAATCAAAGACAACATTTCTTTTTCAATAGAAATGTCAAACATATTAGCCTTTGGGTTAACAATAACAGCGTTTTTATCTAGTATAAATACTTTGTTAATAGGTTTGATAGACAAAAACTCTATAGCTTTTTTTGCATTTTCAAAATGGTATTCATCTTTGTAAACTAAGTTGTTTCGTTGTAAGATTGAAGCTTGTTCTTTACTGCTAATTGGATTAACACAAATGGCTTTAAAATCAAATTCAGGATATTTATTCTTTAACTCTTTAGCACGTTGATGGCATACTTTTAAATGGTACCTATCCTTAACATCCCAAAAATATACAATACTAGGTTTGGATATAATGTCTTTTAAGTGTAGTGTGTTTTCGTTTTTATCAATAACCATTACATCAGGAATGGTATTACCAGGTTTTAATCGTTTGTAAGAATTTACTAAATGATTAGCTTTTAGTTTTTGTTTGTTATTGGTGCTTTTTTGTGAAAAAGACTTTAAAAGCTTGTCATAATCATCAACACTTTTTGAAGCGTTAATAAACTTAATCATATTGTAATATAACAGTCTGTTTTTTATAAATGTGTCTGTTATTTTGTTTTCAATTAAGTCTAATTTATCAAGGTTATACTCTAAAGACTGGTTATTGTAAATGTCGTCTTCTGAGTGTTTAAAATGTTCTTGTAATGCTATGTTGTTAAAGTGAAATCTTAAAAATGAAATATAAGGTCTGTAGTCTTTTAATACATTGTTGTTATAATCTATCTCTTCTCTGAAATCAAAAAAATCTTTAGGTAAATCTTTAAATAACTCGCTTTCACTTTTACTGTAATTTATAAAAGGATAAGCTTCTTTACTGTAGTAATAATTGTAATTTATATTAGCTAAGGCAAATACGGTAAATAATTCTGAAGCTCCATATCTTAATTTAAACTTAGCTAATTTATCAAGTTTTTCTTGTCTAATTTTAGATAGTTTTTCATCAAATGCTTCAGGTTTTAATTGACTAATCTCTAAGACTTCTTGTTCTTGTTTTTCGGTTTCTAGAAATAAATTAATAAGATAATTGTTTTCTTTTTCACCAATACCATTAAAAACTAAGGACTCATCAAATTCCATAGTATTAACGCGTATCATGATGCTATCATTAGGTTGTATCAAAAAAGCCTGAGACTCTTTACCATCATAAAAATTATATAAACCTGCTTCAAAATTTTTAAAGTTGTATTTAAATCTGTTTTTAGAATCTAAATATACAGTATCAATTATATCCGAAGATTTGAAAATAATAATGTGGTTACTACTAGGATTTATAATCTGACCACCAAAAAAAGCAGAGCTTTCTTCAATTACGTTGTTATCTTTTTTACAAGATACTAAAACACTTAGGCAGATTATACTATATAATATGGGTCTTAAAGACATAAATTAGTTTGTAAAGCTATCATAATTAAACAAAAATATGTTTTGCAAAACAGTAGTCGTGTTAAGGCGTTGTTAAAACTTATTAAAGACTGAATGTATAATGGCTATTTGGTGTTAATTTTCTACTTTTGCACAAAATTAAAATTATAGATATGTTATCAGTATCAAATTTATCAGTTCAATTCGGTAAGCGTGTACTTTTTGATGAAGTTAGTACCTCTTTTAATAACGGAAATTGTTACGGAATTATTGGAGCTAATGGAGCAGGAAAGTCAACGTTTTTAAAAATAATCTCTGGACAAATGGAGCCAACTTCAGGTCAAGTGCACCTAGAAGCTGGTAAACGTATGTCTGTCTTAACTCAGGATCACAACAAACATGACGAGGATACTGTTTTAGAAACTATTTTAAAAGGAAACCAAGAACTTTATAAAATCAAGTCTGAAATTGATGCATTATACGCAGATTATACAGACGAAAATGCAGAAAGAATAGGAGAGCTTCAAGTACGTTTTGAAGAGATGAACGGTTGGAATGCAGATAGTGATGCAGCAGCAATGTTATCTAACTTAGGGATTAAAGAAGATTTGCATTATACTTTGATGGCAGATTTAGATGGTAAACAAAAAGTACGTGTTTTATTAGCACAAGCGCTTTTTGGAAATCCTGATGTCCTTATTATGGATGAGCCTACCAATGATTTGGATTACGAAACAATTGCATGGTTAGAAAACTTTTTAGCTAATTATGATAACTGTGTTATTGTAGTATCCCACGATAGACACTTTTTAGACGCAGTTTGTACACATATTAGTGATATTGATTTTGGAAAAATAAACCATTTTTCTGGTAATTATACATTCTGGTACGAGTCGTCACAGTTAGCAGCTAGACAACATGCACAGCAAAATAAAAAGGCTGAAGAAAAGAAAAAGGAATTAGAAGAATTTATTCGTCGTTTTTCTGCCAATGTTGCAAAAAGTAAACAGGCAACAAGTAGAAAAAAGATGATAGATAAACTTAATATTGAAGATATTAGACGTACAAGTCGTCGTTATCCTGCTATTATTTTTGAACGTGATAGAGAAGCTGGAGACCAAATATTAAATGTTGAAGGTTTGACCTCTACCTTAGATGGTGAAACATTATTTAAAGACATAGATTTAAACTTACAAAAAGGAGATAAAGTGGTTGTGTTTTCTAGAGATTCTAGAGCAACAACTGCATTCTACGAAATTTTAAATGACAATCTAAAAGCAGATTCTGGTAAATTTGCTTGGGGAGTTACTACGACACAATCTTACTTACCATTAGATAATAGTAAGTTTTTTGATGATAAAGATTTAACTTTAGTAGAATGGTTACGTCAATGGGCTCAAACAGAAGAAGAACGTGAAGAAGTACACATTAGAGGATTTTTAGGTAAAATGATTTTTAGTGGTGAAGAAGCACTAAAAAAATGTAATGTACTTTCTGGAGGAGAAAAAGTACGTTGTATGTTATCTAGAATGATGATGACTAGAGCCAATGTTTTACAATTAGACGAGCCAACTAACCACTTGGACCTAGAGAGTATTACAGCATTTAACAACTCGCTTAAAAATTTTAAAGGTACCATGTTGTTTACAACACATGATCATGAGTTTGCTCAGACAGTTGCTAATAGAGTAGTGGAGTTAACACCAAACGGAGTTATTGATAGATACTCAACGTTTGATGATTATATGCAAGACAAAAAAATAAAAGAATTAAGAGATAAAATGTATACTGTATAATTACACTTTAACCTCAATATATAAAAGCCTTCAGAGTCATCTGAAGGCTTTTTTTATGTCTCTAATTGTTGTTAATATGGTGTTAATTTAAAATAAAATAAAACCGACTTTATAAATGTTGCGTAGATAAACCGAACACAAAAATCAATAAAAATATTAAAACTATGAAAACATTAAAATTATCAAAAATTGTATTAGGACTTAGTGTAATGCTTGTAGCAAATTTAGGTTTAGCTCAAGATAAAATGATGTCTAAAGACACTAAAATGGTTGGTGGAGCAGCTATGTATCCTTCAAAAAATATTGTTGAAAATGCAGTAAATTCTAAAGATCATACAACATTAGTTGCAGCAGTAAAAGCAGCCGAACTAGTTGACGTTTTACAAAGTGAAGGACCATTTACTGTGTTTGCACCTACTAATGCAGCTTTTGACAAATTACCAGAAGGTACAGTGGCTACTTTAGTAATGCCAGAAAACAAAATGCAATTACAAACTATTTTAAAGTATCATGTTGTTGCTGGAAAATGGAGTGCTAAAAACATTGCTAAAATGATTAAAAAAGGAAAAGGAAAAGCAGTGATTAAAACCGTTTCTGGTGCTACACTAACTGCTTGGGAAAAAGATGGTGCTGTTTATGTGTCTGATGAAAACGGAAACTCTGCTCAAGTAACAATAGCAGATGTTAATCAATCAAACGGAGTAATTCACGTTATTGACACAGTATTATTACCTAAGTCGTAAGGTGATAGAATATCAAATTAGTCTTACTAAAAACGCTTTATTCTAGTTTAGAATAAAGCGTTTTTTTTATGCTTCAGTTTCAGCTTTTACAGCTTCGATAATTGGTAATGCTTTGTCAACCTCAGATTGATGTACATATACTTCTGGAACCCTAGGCATGTCATGAACAAATCCACCAAGTCTTCCAGATTCGTTTTCATCTTTAATTACAGGGTTTATACCTATATCTTCTAATCTTGTTTTAATTAATTGAACAACAATAAAGTTACCTTCAAAAATTTTTATATAATCTGTCATAGCTTTTATATTTATGTGTTTACTTAAATATACGAATAAATACTATAAGTAACCGTTTAGTGTATTGCTATGATTTTGTTAAAATAAAAAACCTCCAAATATTATTTGAAGGTTTTTTATAAAGTTTATTCTTGTTTTTTTAGCTGTGTATATTTATACAAGCTATAAATCCCGTAGACAATTGCAAAAACAGCAATTGCCAACTTTAAATTATTTAAAGTTAACTTGGTATTAAAATGCTGATATAATCTAAAACAACCAAAACCTATTAACAATAGTCCTGATAGTAAATTATACATTTTATTGTTTCTTAAGGATTCCATATTAGTTATTTGCTCTTAATTATCTCAACTCAGCACCAAGCTGACGCTCAAAGTTATTTTGCAGTTTGTTCATTATTTTATCTACAACTTTATCGGTAAGTGTTTGACGCTCGTCTAAAAATGTAAAACTTACTGCATAACTCTTTTTACCTGCAGGAAGGTTTTTACCTTGATATACATCAAAAAGGTTAACCTTTTTAAGTAATTGTTTTTCGGTTTTTTTAGCAATGGCTTGTAAACTATCAAATGTTACATTATCATCTAATAATAAGGCAAAGTCACGACGTACTTCTGGGTATTTAGGTATAGCTGTAAACTTGATTTTATTACGTTTTGCTACTTCAATTATTTTGTCCCAATTAAAATCTGCATAAAAAACGTCTTGACTGATGTCAAAATGTTTGGCTATTTTAGATTTTAATACTCCAAAATTAACTAAAGTATCACGTCCAATACTAAGCTGCAATCCTTCGGAAAACACGTCATTTGTAGATGTGCTTTCTTGATAGCGTTTAATACCTAAACGTTCTAAAATACTGGCTATGCTTCCTTTTAAATAGAAGAAATTTGTTTTTGCTTGTGGTGCATTAGACCAACTTTCTTCGGTTTTAAAACCAGTGATTAATAGTGATAAATGCTTATATTCTTCACGTTTACCATTATAATCATGGTAGGTTTTTCCAAATTCAAAAAATCTTAGATTGGTTTGACGTCTGTTAATGTTATGGCTTAAAGCTTCTAATCCAGAAAATAATAAACTTTGACGCATTACGCCTAAATCTTGACTTAAAGGGTTTAGCATTTGTACATTATGATCTGCGTTTAATTGCTCTGATAACTCGGTATAACTAGCGCTAGTTAATGAGTTTGCCATAATCTCATACCAACCTTGTGCAGCTAATTGGTTACCTATAACGTTTTGAAGTTTATAGTCTTCAAATTTTGAGGCATTAGCTATTGATGCATTTAATTTAGAGCTAGTTTCAATGTTATTGTAACCAAATACTCTTAAAATTTCTTCAATAACATCAGCTTCACGCGTAACATCGTTTCTAAAAGGAGGAATGGTTAAACCTAAACCAGTTTCGGTAACGCTATTTATTTTTATGTCTAAAGAGGTTAGTATTGATTTAATAGTTTCAGTTGGAATTTCTTGCCCTATTAATTTTGTGACTTTATCAAAACTTAATCGTACTTGAAAATCTTCAATTTTGTTTGGATATAAATCTGCTATTTCGCTAGTAATTTCTCCTCCAGCAATTTCTTGTATTAATAAAGCAGCACGTTTTAAAGCGTATTCAGTAAGTTTTGGGTCAATACCACGTTCAAATCTAAATGAAGCATCAGTATTTAAAGCATGACGCTTTGCAGTTTTACGGACACTTACAGGATTAAAGTAAGCACTTTCTAAAAATATGTTTGTTGTATGCTCTGTCACACCAGAGTCAATACCACCAAATACACCTGCTATACACATTGGTTTTTCTGCATCACAAATCATTAAATCATCTTCATGTAGCTCGCGCTCAATGCCATCTAATGTTGTAAATTTAGTACCAGATGGAAGTGTTTTAACTTCAATTTTTTGACCAGTTATTTTATTAGCATCAAATGCATGTAACGGTTGTCCTAAATCGTGTAATACATAATTGGTAGCATCCACGATATTATTAATAGGTGATAAACCAATAGCTTTTAATCTGTTTTGTAGCCATTCAGGAGAGTCTTCAACTTTTATACCTGAAATAGTTACACCACAATATCTTGGTGCTAAATCTTTATTTAAGACATCTACATCCATTTTAAGTATGCGACTGTCTATATTAAATGCACTTACACTTGGTGTAATAAGCTCTACATTAATACCTTTTTGTTGTAAACCAGCTTTAAGGTCTCT
The DNA here is from genome assembly GCF_016785945.1 of Olleya sediminilitoris. GTDB lineage: Bacteria > Bacteroidota > Bacteroidia > Flavobacteriales > Flavobacteriaceae > Olleya > Olleya sediminilitoris. The sequence goes on from NZ_JAEMEF010000004.1 coordinate 154,252, forward strand.
AGCAGTACCATAATGGCTCATTGCATCTGCACGATTTGGTGTTAAACCAATTTCAAACACTTGGTCGTTTTCTACATCAAAAAGTTCTGCACAAGGTGTTCCAACTACAGTATCTTCTGGTAAAACCAAAATACCATCGTGAGATTTACCTAAACCAAGCTCGTCCTCAGCACAGATCATTCCGTGACTTTCTTCACCTCTAATCTTACCTTTTTTAATGGTCCAAGCTTCACCTTCATTGGTATACAAAGTTGTTCCAATAGTAGCAACAGGTACTTTTTGACCAGCAGCTACATTAGGTGCACCACAAACAATTTGTAATGGTTGATCTTGACCAATATTTACGGTTGTAACTTTAAGTTTGTCAGCATTACTATGTTGTTCGCAAGTTAAAACCTCACCAACAACAACACCTTGCAAACCACCTTTAATACTTTGATAAAGGTCCAAACCTTCTACTTCAAGTCCTAAATCTGTAAGTAATTCGCTAGTTTGTTCTGGAGTCCAATCAATTTTAATAAATTGTTTAATCCAGTTGTAAGAAATCTTCATTTTGTATACTAATTAAGACCACAAATATAACAATACTTAGTAGTTTTTAAGATTTTAAAATCAGCTTTTATTTCAATTTTAGAGCATTTTTTTTAGTAATATTTTACTCATGTTATGTTACGTGTGTCATTTATCGGTTTTATTAACAGTTAAGCCGTATTTTCTATCTTAATTAAGCTTATTATAATCTATAATAGCTTTACTACACGTATCTTTAAATAGATATAAACCATCAAACTTAAATATTTATGAAAACCATTTTAAAACTAGCTCTAGTAGCAGTATTGTTTACGACGTTTTCTTGTCGTGATACAAAAAAAGAAGAAGCTTTAGTAAAAGATGCTGAAACTATTGAAAACATTGAGATTGCTACAGATAGTGTTAATGATGTTTTAGAGGCTCAAGCCCAAGATTTACAAAATGATTTGGATGAATTAGAACAACTTGAAAACGTAGAATAAGATGAAACATTTAAAAATAGTAGTAGTAACAGTAGGTTTATTTGTGTTAGGTACACAGCAAACAGTATTTGCTCAAGAGTTAGCACAAGATAAATTAGAGCAAAAAGGGAAAGCTAAGTTAAAAGAAAAAAAAGAGCTTGGTGAAACCAAAATGAATGCTAAAAAAGGTGAGCTTAAACAAAAAGGTGAACTAAAGAAAGAAGCGCTTAAAGATAAAAAGGAAGCTTTAGAGCTTAAAAAAGGTGAGTTAAAAGAACAGAGTGCTGCAGTAAAAGCCGAAATGAAAGAGAAAATGGCAACAGCATCTCCAGAAGAAAAAGCAGAACTTAAGTCTAAAATGTTAGAGAAAAAGCAATCTTTATCTGAAAAAAGAGATGAGCTTAAAGCAAAACGTGAGGCATATAAAGGAGATAAAGAAGCTTATAAGCAAGAACTTTTAGTTGAAGCTAAATCAAAATTAGAAACTAGTAATCAGCAGTTAACTAAAAATGATAAATTAGTAACAAATGGAAAATCTCGTTTAGCAGAAGCTAAATTAAAATTTGAAACTCAAAAAGCAGAAGGTACTTTATCTGATGAGGAAATCACAAAACGCGAAGCTTTATTTAAACGTATTGAAGATAAATTAAGTCAAAATGAAGAAACGTTAGAAAATAGTAAAACACTTTTAGAACAAAATCGTGAGAAGCTAACTAAATTAGAAGTTACTGAAGAGTAATTTTTAACACTTAATAAATTAAATAAAAAGACATTGTTAGCGCAATGTCTTTTTATTTGTAAGTATTTTAACGATATTTCGATTAATAAAAAAAATAAACATAATTATGCGTTACCTTTTAGTCATACTAACCTTATTTATCGTTTTGTCTTGTGATAAAAATGAAACCGAATTTTTAACTTTTGGTACTTACAGAGGACAATTAAAAGTTAGTGAAACAGTACAATTACCTTTTACATTTAAGGTTAAAGATGCAAATACATTAGAAATTTATAATGCAGAAGAAGTGATTGAAGTCGATGAAATTGAATATAAAAATGATTCAGTTTATATCAAACTTCCTGTTTTTGAAGGGATGTTAGTAGCAAAAATTACAGATCAAACCTTAAATGGACGTTTTTTAGTAGAAGAAAAAGGTCGTCAACAAGCTTTTACAGCGTCAAAAAATAATAGCAGATTTGATAATAAAGCTAAAGCGGAAACCAATATAACTGGTAATTGGCAAACAGTATTTAGTCCAAATACCGAAGCTGATCGCTATGTTGCAAAAGGCGTTTTTACCCAAAATGAAAATATTGTAACAGGTACTTTTTTAACCGAAACAGGAGACTATCGTTATCTTGAAGGCGTTGTAAATGGTAACCAATTACAGTTGTCAACTTTTGATGGTGCACATGCTTTTATGTTTACTGGTACAGTAACAGATAGTACAATTAATGGTCAGTTTTATTCAGGTAACCACTGGAAAGAGCCTTTTACGGCTAAACGTAATGAGGGTTATCAATTAAAAAGTGCAGATCAATTAACTTACTTAAAAGAGGGTTATGACACATTAGCTTTTACATTTCCTGATGCAGATGGTAACCAAGTTTCATTAACAGATGCTCAGTTTAAAAATAAAGTAACAGTTGTACAAATTATGGGAACGTGGTGTCCTAATTGTTTAGACGAAAGTAAATACTACACATCCTATTATAACGCTAATAAAGATAAAGACATTCAGTTTGTAGCTTTAGCTTTTGAGTATGCTAAAACAGAAGAAAAAGCTTTTAGTTTTATAAAACGATTACAAGATCGTTTAAATATTACTTATCCAATATTGTTAGCCCAAACAGGTACAACAAGTAAGTCTAAAGCAAACGAGAAATTACCTATGCTTAATCATGTGTTAAGTTATCCAACGTCTATTTTTTTAGATAAAAAAGGGAAAGTAAGAAAAATACACACTGGTTTTAATGGTCCTGCTACTGGAGACAAATTCACAGAATTTAAAACAGATTTCACAACATTTATTGATCAATTATTGAAAGAAGAGTAGAAGTCTTTACTTAATTCATTGAATATTTATTTTCTCATCCATTTTACAATTCACTATTTGTGAAATATAAAAAAAGGACTTTAAGATTGCTCTTAAAGTCCTTTTAGGTTGCTATTAATTACTAGGGTTTAGTCAAATAATCAAACTTTGATTATTAAACTAAATTTATTTTAACGTCTACATTACCTTTTAATGCAACAGAATAAGGGCATATAGTGTGTGCTTTATTTAACAATTCTTGTGCTTTGTCTTTATCAACACCTTTAACCTCTACATCTAAGGTCGCTGTTAAACCATAAGAAGTAGGGTTGTGCATTGCTAATCCAACATTAGCAGTAGTGGTAGATTCTATTTTAATTTTTTCCATACCAGCAACCATTTGTAAGGCATTGTCAAAACAAGCCGAGTATCCTGCAGCAAATAATTGTTCTGGATTAGTAAATTGTCCACCTTCTCCACCCATTTGAGTAGGGATTTTTAAATTAAAATCTAATACACCATCAGCACTTTTTACATGACCATTTCTTCCTCCTGTTGTAGTTGCTGATGTTTCAAATAATTGTTTCATTTTCAATATTTTTATTTATTGTTTATTTGTTTTTGGATACTGTTTAATAACTTTATTAAGTTACTCTGAAACGAAATTAATTCGTCTTCACTAAATTCATCTGTTTTAAAAGTGTCCTTGATTTTTAAAGGTATTTGTTCTGCTTTAGTTTTTAGTTTTTCGCCTTTATCTTTTAAAGTAATCAATACAGTACGTTCGTCTTCTGTAGATCTTTGACGCTTTATTAGTTGCTTTTGTTCTAAACGTTTTAACAATGGAGTTAAAGTATTGGACTCCAAAAATAATAGCGATCCAATAGCATTTACAGACATTGTTTTATGTTCCCAAAGGACTAGCATTACAAGATATTGCGGATACGTAATATCTAAAAGTTTTAAATGTGGACTATAGATTTTGGTAGTTAATCTAGAGGCTGCGTAAAGCGGAAAACACAATTGATTATCTAGTTTAAGATGTTCGCATGAAGTACTCATGATTAGTTTTTTGTTTTGTTAATAAGAAAGCTTAAAGTGCCTGTAGACCATAAAGCCCAAAGAATTAATACAGGTTGAAAAAATAATCGGATTAATCGTTTTAAATCCGTATCCAATCCAAAAGCATTAATTTGATTTGTGTATTGAGAGATGTTACCCGGAAAAATTAAAACATAAAATATAGCTAATGTTAAGCCTACTTTAATTTTATGCTTAACAATAAAAATCATAGCTAAGCCTAGTGTGATTTCAACAATACCAGAAGATAGGACGATAAAATCCATAAACTGTGGATTATTTGGTAACCATCTTGGAACTTGAGCTAAAAACTCTTGTCTCTGAAAGGTTAGGTGACCTATTCCTGCAATTAGCATTAGACTTCCTAAAAGTATTCTAAATATGTTTTGCGTATGTGTTGTTTTTATATTCATATCTTTTAAGATTAAATCGCGTACGATACAAATATACGAATTTTGATATTAAATAAAAACAGATAGTAAAAAATCATTTTTATTTTACAAGTAATACCCTTTTAAGTAACTTGAAAGTATTAAGGATCTAGGAGTTATAACGTTATAATCCAAAGTGATTTATGGGTCCATTACCTTGTCCTAAAACCTTATATTGTCCTTTTTTTATAGCTAGATTAACGTATTCACAGCCTTTAGTAACTGCAGTTTCTAAATCGTTATTTAAACTTAAATAAGCAGCAATACTAGAGGATAAACTACAACCTGTACCATGAGTGTTATTGGTGTCATGCCAAGGATTTGTGATTGATACAGTAGAGTTAGAGTCTAAAAGATATAATATATCTGTAATAATATCTGTTGTTTTGTTTAAATGCCCTCCTTTTAAAAGTACAGAGGTTTTAAAGTGTTGCCCTAATTTAATAGCAGCAGCTTCAAGATTATTAACACTTATTTTTTGACCGATCAGTAATTCTGCTTCTGGTATGTTTGGAGTAATTAAAGTAGCTTTTGGTAATAACTGTTTTAAGCTTAAAAGTGCATTATCTGTGATAAGTTTATCTCCAGAGGTAGCAACCATAACAGGATCTAAAACTATGTTAGTAATATTATACTTGTCAAGTGTATCATTTACTAGGTTTATTACATCAGCAGAATGTAACATACCAATTTTTACTGTATTACATTGTAAGTCACTTAATACAGCATCCAACTGTTTTTTTATATGTTGTATAGGCATTGGATGAATATCTGTAACACCTAATGTGTTTTGTGCAGTTGAAGCAGTTATTACTGAAGCAGCAAAAGCACCACAAGCACTTATACTTTTTATATCTGCTTGGATACCAGCACAACCACCAGAATCACTTCCTGCTATGGTTAAAACAGTATTGTAGTTGGTGTTTATATTTTCCATTGTTCTTTGTTATAAGCGCTATCCCAAAATAGCCATTCTAATTTTGACGCTTTAATAAAGGCTTGTTCCATATTTTGTAAAATAGTTTCTGAAGCGTTATTAGCGTATTTGTTAACTATTGCTGTGGCTTTATTTACAGATTCTTCAAATGCTGTTCCACCATAAGTATTTATCCAATCTTGATAAGGATTGTTGTCTTTATTGTTTTGGTGTTTTAGAATATAATCACCAATTTCTTTGTAAATAGTAAAACAAGGTAAAATAGCAGCTAAACCTTCTTCTAAGCTATGATTATTAATAATTTTAGTTAAGTAACTTGTATATAACTCACAGGTAGGAGAAGGCTCCTTATCTAAAATTTCATTTTTAAGGAATACTTGATGTAAAGCGTTTTCAACAGCAATAATACCAGTAGCTGCATCTAGAAAATATTGGGTTTCGCTACTCTTATTACATTTTATACCAACAGCAGCAAGGTTTTTTTTGTATTCTGCTAAATATAATGCGTCTTGATTAATATAGAATCTAAACACATCATCAGGTAATGTACCATCCATTAATTGAGTAATAAATGGATGTTTTTGTATAGCTTCTAATATGTAATTGGTGTCTTGTCTTACTTTATTATACCAGTTTGACATTGGTTTTATAGTTTAAAATTGATTATGTTTTATCAAGCAAAGAATAAAATAATAGTATTAATCTTAACCATGAATACTTTCACTTTTACCATAACTTTTAATTAATTCGCCTTCAAAAGCGACTAATTCTTGCCAACGTTTATCAACATCAATATCTTTTCCGTATTTTCTTGCAAAGGTTATAAAGGTCGTGTAGTGTCCAGCTTCGCTAACCATTAAATCGTAATAAAACTTAGATAATTCTTCATCATTAATACGTTCTGATAACAATTTAAAACGCTCACAACTACGCGCTTCAATCATAGCCGAAAACAATAAACGATCCACCATAGATTGCACTCTGTTTCCACCTTTATTCATGAATTTATATAACTGATTTACGTAATGGTCTTTTCTCTCACGACCAAGCGTATAACCACGTTGCTTTATAATATCATGTACCATTTGAAAATGCTGTAACTCCTCTTGAGCTAACAACGTTAATTCGGTAACTAAATCTTCATGTTCAGAGTTTAGCGTAATAATAGTTATGGCATTGGTAGCTGCTTTTTGCTCACACCAAGCATGATCTGTCAAGATTTCTTCAAGGTTAGATTCTGCAATAGTGACCCAACGTGGATCGGTTTCTAGTTTAAGGTGAAGCATGATAATATTTTAAGTGATGTGTAACACAAATATAATTATAATTTGGGTCTGTTGTTAAAGTCTTAATAATGAATGCTAAGTTTATTTAATTTCTACTTTAAGTAAATTAAAAACCTCATGAGCGCTAGTTACTGCTGCTTCCATTTTACCAGAAAATCTGGTATTAGTTTCTGCTCCAGCAATAAATAATTTATTATTTAAGTACGTAGATTTAAATAACGGATGACCATTGTTTTGTTGTGGCATTACAAAATTGTCATAGCTTGGTGTTGTAAACGGTTGTTGTTGCCAAACACATTCTTCATAACTTAAAAACTCCAGAGCCTGATCGCCATAATAACTTTGCAATTGTTGTAAAGCCATTTGTTGACGCTCGTTTTTAGTTTTATGTAATAAAGAACCACTCATAAAACCACTTAGTGCAAACAAAGATTGTGTTGCATTGCTATGATCATAAAATTCTTGTAAAGGTCCTGAATTTGCATAAATTGTTCCGCTAGTATTTTGGTTATTCCAAAACGGAGTTTTATAAGTAAATCCAACTCTAATGGAGTTGTGCATCCATGTATGTGTATTTGCTAATACATTTATTAAAGTATCAGGTAATTCTGGCTGTGTACTAATATTTTGATTAAACAACGCTGGAGGTAAAGTTGATACCACGTACCTTGAATTATAGTTTTGTTTATTTGTTTGGACCAAAATTGTTTCAGCTTTAAGCTGAAGAGACTGCACGCTAGTATTTGTTTTAATAGTCTGTTCTGGTAGTGTATTTGCTAAGGTTTTAATTATAGTTTCTGTACCATTTGTTATTCGATAACTCACCGAATCATTATTGGGTAAGGTCACCAATTGTGGTTGTTTGCTATTATCAGGATGGTAAATAGCTGTTTTACCATAAGATTGTTTAAACAACTTGATATCTAATTGTTTGACTAAGTTTAAGACATTGCTTTGCTGAGGTACAATCCAAGTTGCTCCTAAATCAATAGCAGCTTCATTAGTGTTGTATTTTGTTAAAATACGTCCACCAATACGTGTGTTGGCTTCAATAATAGTCACTTTTAAAGACGTTTGTTTTAATAAATAGGCAAGCGTTAACCCTGTTAATCCAGCTCCAATAATAAGGACGTCTTTGTCTTGTGTAGTCATAAATTAGCTAATGTAGTTCCAAATATTTTTATACTTACTCATTTGTCGGTAAGTCTCTAAAATAATTGCATTCTCTGGACTATTTAAACTAGGATCTTTGGTTAAAAGGTCTTTTGCCCAATAACGTGCATGTTGTAAAATGTCATTATCTTTTACAATATCTGCAATGCGTAAATTTAAAATTCCGCTTTGTTGTGTACCCATAATATCTCCAGGACCACGAAGTTTTAAATCGACTTCAGCAATCTCAAAACCATCATTAGTTCTGGTCATTGTTTCAATACGTGTTTTACTATTTTCTGATAACTTATGACCAGTCATTAATATGCAATAACTTTGTTCTGCACCACGACCAACACGACCTCTTAATTGGTGTAATTGTGCTAGTCCAAATCGCTCTGCACTTTCAATAACCATCACAGATGCATTGGGTACATTTACACCAACTTCAATAACAGTTGTAGCAACCATAATTTGTGTTTCACCTTTAACAAAACGTTGCATTTCGTATTCTTTATCTGCAGGTTTCATTTTACCATGTACAATAGAAATTTGATATTCTGGCATCGGAAAATCTCGAGTTAAACTCTCGTAGCCATCCATCAAATCTTTATAATCCATTTGTGCATTTTCTTGGATTAATGGATAGACAATATAGGCTTGTCTTTTTTTAGCAATTTCGTCACGTATAAACCTAAAAACTTTTAGTCTGTTTGAGTCGTATCTGTGAACCGTTTTTATAGGTTGTCTTCCAGGAGGTAACTCGTCAATAATAGAAATATCCAAATCACCATAAACAGACATAGCTAATGTTCTAGGAATTGGAGTAGCAGTCATGACCAAAACATGAGGAGGAAGACTGTTTTTTTTCCAAAGTCTAGCTCGTTGTTTTACACCAAACCTATGTTGTTCATCAATAATTGCAAGTCCTAAATTTTTAAATTTAACTTTGTCTTCCAGTATAGCATGTGTCCCAATTAGGATATCCAATTCGCCATTTTCTAACATGCTATGGATTTCTCTTCGTTCTGAAGTTTTGCTTGAACCTGTTAACAGTCTAATGCTGATTTTTAAATCATTACACATTTCAAGTAAACCGTTATAATGTTGGACTGACAAAATTTCAGTAGGAGCCATAAGACAAGCCTGAAAACCATTATCAAGAGCCATTAACATTGACATCAAGGCGACTATAGTTTTTCCAGATCCTACATCACCTTGTAAAAGACGGTTCATTTGTGCATTACTACCTAAGTCAGCACGTATTTCTTTAAGGACTCGTTTTTGTGCATTAGTTAATTCAAACGGTAAATGGTTTTTAAAAAACGCATTAAAATGTGTTCCAACTGTAGAAAAAGGAAACCCTTTTATTTTGGTTTTATGTATTAGGTTTTTAAGAATTAATTGCAATTGAATGTAAAATAATTCTTCAAATTTTAATCTAAATTTAGCTTTAGAAAGTAATGTTTGATCTTTTGGAAAATGAATGTTTAAAAGCGCTTCAGATTTAGAAATTAATTTGTTTTCTGAAAGCAGTTTTTCGGACAAGGTTTCGGCAAATCTTCCTTTGGTTTCAAGAAACAAATTTTGCATGATTTTTGTCATCACACGATTGGTAATACCTCTGTTAGCTAACTTCTCTGTAGATGGATAAATAGCTTGCATTGCACTTCGTAAATTAGCTTCATGTTCTGATAATAACTCGATATCAGGATGAGGCATGCTAAACTTGTTTCCAAACTTAGTTGTTTTTCCAAAAATGACGTAAGGCGTGTTTAGTTTTAAAGCGTCTTTTATCCATTTTTGACCTCTAAACCAAACCAGTTCCATTGTGCCAGTGTCGTCTTTAAAAGTAGCTACTAGTCGTTTTCCTCTTTTTTGTGCAATCTCTTCAAATTTTGTGATTTTTCCAATGATTTGTACTTCCGATGCGTTGGGTAATAATTGGCTAATTTTATAATACTTTGTACGATCCAAATACCTATTTGGAAACAGGTTAATTAAGTCTTGATAGGTATGTATAGCCAATTCTTTGCGTAGTAAATCAGCACGATTTGGTCCTACACCTTTTAGGTAATCAATGGGAGTTTGAAGATTAACACTCATAAACAACGAAATTAATGTATTTTGATTTAAAGTGAAAGTTAATTGGGTTAGCATTACTATACTTCATCACAAAAAATTGTATTTTGGTCTGGTACTTGTTTAAAATTATTTATGAGAAGCTTTTTAGTCCTGTTTTTTACGTTTTTATGTCTTTTTGCGAAAGCACAACAGACAGAAATTGTTGATTTTAAAACTATTAATTCTAGATTAGTTATAATACCAGAACAGTCTAAAGTGTCAGGTAAATTAGTCAGTTCTTTTAAAATATTAAAAGACACAGATTCTATTTACTTAGATGCTATTGATATGAAATTTAAAAATGTTGTTTTAGATAATAAAACAGTTTTTTTTGAAAATGATTTAAAAAAGATTGTGATAAAATCTAAATTCAAGAAAAATAAAATTTATAAACTAAGTTTTGACTACATAGTTTATCCTAAGAAGGCAATGTATTTTGTTCAAAATGAAAAAGATTGGCAAGTTTGGACCCAAGATCAAGGTAAATACACCAGTCATTGGTTACCTAGTATTGATGATATGAATGATAAAATTGAATTTGATTTATCAGTGATTTCATATACTGACGAAAAAGTTATTGCTAATGGTAAAATTAGAAAACGCGACATTGCAGATAATGTTTCAATTTGGCATTACAACATGCAAAAACCAATGTCAAGTTACTTAGTAGCATTAGCTATTGGCAAGTATGATAAAAAAGTAATTACATCCAAAAGCGGAATTCCACTTGAGTTATATTATTACCCAAAAGATTCGCTTAAAGTAGAACCAACGTATCGTTACACCAAACAACTATTTGATTTTTTAGAACACGAAATAGGTGTGCCTTACCCTTGGCAAAACTACAAACAAATTCCAGTTAAAGACTTTTTGTATTCTGGTATGGAAAATACTAGTTGCACCATTTTTAGTGATGACTTTATGATTGACGACACTAGTTTTGTTGATAAAAACTACGTCAACGTTAATGCGCATGAGTTAGCACATCAATGGTTTGGAGATTTGGTCACTGAAACCTCAGGAACCCATCATTGGTTACAAGAAGGTTTTGCAACTTATTATGCATTACTTGCAGAACGCGATATATTTGGAGAGGATTATTATTACAATCAACTTTTTGAGTATTATCAAGAGTTGAAAGCACAAGATAGTGCTGGTCAAAGCACAGCACTTTTAAATCCAAAATCTAGTAGTACAACGTTTTACAAAAAAGGAGCTTGGGCTTTACATGTTTTAAGAAAAAAAGTAGGAGATAAGGCATTTAAAGATGCTGTAAAAAGCTATTTAAATACTTATGCCTATAAAAATGTTGAGACTACTAATTTTATAACTGAAGTCGAAAAGACTTCTGGTCAAGATTTAAATACGTTTGTAAAAGATTGGTTGTCTTCTTCTGTTGTTTTGGAGCAGCAAATAGAAGCAAGTTTGAAACGTAATGAAACTGCTTCGTTTTTATTAACTATGCAAACCGATCCTTATTTAAGTTTTAGAACAGATCAGGATGAAAATTATATTCCGTCAAGCTTAACAATGTCTTTACCAGAAGGTTTTTACACTATTAAAACTGCAGTATTGCAAGAATTGTTGAACAAACCAGATTATCCAACGTATGATGATTTGATAACGGAAGCGTTTCAATCTGGTCAAATACAATTACGACAAACCTTGGCTTTGGGATTAAGAGAAATCCCTTTAAAATTTCAAAAAAACTACGAGAGTTTACTTAACGATAGCAGTTATGTAACCATTGAAGCTGCATTGTATAATCTTTGGGCTAATTTTCCGCGAAAGCGAAACCTTTATTTGGATCAAACTAAAAGTATTTACGGTTTTAATAATTATAATATCAGAATACTTTGGTTGGCTTTAGCTATTGCTACACCTAATTTTGAACAAGAAAAAACAGAAAGTTTTTATAATGAGTTGGTAAGTTATAGCGATCCAAATCAACCCTTTTCAAGACGTCAGTCTGCTTTTGATACCATGTCAAGTTTAGGTCTGTTTAATCAGCAAGCGTTGACTAATCTTTTAGAAGCAACCAAGCATCATAATTGGCGTTTTAAAAGTTTTGCCAAACAAGTTGTAGAAATGTTATCTGAAAATGAAAAATATAAATCTTTAATTAGTAATTTGCAGGACAACCAAAAACAATAATTTGAAAGCATTAGTTATATCTGGAGGTGGAAGTAAAGGCGCATTTGCTGGTGGTGTTGCGCAGTATTTGATTGAACAACAGGATAAAAAATACGATATGTATTTAGGGACTTCTACAGGAAGTTTGTTAATTCCGCATTTAGCAACTGGTAATATTGGTAAGCTTTATGATATTTATACGCATGTTAATCAAAATTCGATTTTTAATATCAATCCTTTTGTTTTAAAGAAAAAAGGAGATCGTGAGTATGTGTCTATAAATTATTTTAACACCACTTTGCAATTTTTAAAACGAAAACGAACCTTTGGTGAAAGTAAAAATCTTAAAAAACATATAAGAGAAAATTTTACTAAAGCAGAATATGATTTAATTAAGGCAACTAAAGAAGATGTGGTGGTTACGGTTACCAATTTATCTAAAAATAGAGTCGAGTATAAGTCTATTAACGATTATGATTATGAGGAGTTTTGTGAGTGGATTTGGATTTCATGCAATTATATTCCGTTTATGTCATTGGCTAAAAAAAATGGATTTGAGTATGCTGATGGTGGCTTAGGTTGCGTGATACCAATTAGAGAAGCGATTTTAAGAGGTGCCACAGAGGTTGATGCTATTGTTTTAGAGAGTGAAAACTTAGAGTACAATAAGGTGTTGGGAAAAAACCCGTTTTCATTAATGATTAACTTATTTGGGCATTTATTAGACCAAGTAGAAAAAGGAGATATTGCTATTGGAAAATTAGCAGCAAAACATAGAAACGTAAAACTTAATTTATATTACACACCAACTAAATTAACTGAAAACTCATTAATTTTTAATAAAAAACTAATGGAAAAATGGTGGTTACAAGGGTATTTATATGCACAAAGTAAATATGATGCAAATAACGAGTTTGGTACAACTGTACCTATAAATCAGGAAGAAGAATAAACCATATAAAAAAAGCCTTATCCAATGGATAAGGCTTTTTTTATAATATTATTACCAGATTTCTCCGACTTCTTTTTTTATGTAATGTAAACCAGCATTACTTGGTGCAGGTTTGTCAAGCATTTCGTTTAAAATAGCTTCTCTTAATTTTGAAGCAGAATCTATTTTATCACTCATTCCAGCTTTTCTTATTAATTGTATTGTTGCACTTTTAGAGGCATTTACAATAGTCCAGCAGTCGTTGCTTAAATATATTTGTTGTGATAGGTTGTGTTCAAATTCTTGCTCGATATTTTTAATAAGTAAATCTTCGTAACCTTGCTTGTCTGATGATATTGGAGCAACACGTAATAATAACTTGTTTGGAGAAATACGCTCTAAAAATAAAGCTATTCTTTCATAGGCTTGCAAGCGTATTGGTAATGACTCTTTACTTAATTCTTTAGTAATAGCGTATTTACGACGTTGTTCTTCGTTTTGCATGTGTTCTCTAAAAAAAAGATATGCAATTGCTCCTGTAACTAAAGCAGGTATTGTATACATTAAAAGGTTTAATAATTGTTCTTCCATGGTGTGATTAGTTTATATAACAAACTTAATGTGTTTTAAATTATTGTACAAGAAAACAGATAATTGAATCAACCTAGTTTTTAATAGATTGAAATCAACAGATTAAGTAATGTGAGTATTTTCTGTTGTATTTGTAAGTTACATTTGGATTGCTATTAATCTATAATTAAAACCGACAATAGTGTTATAGTAAAATAAATTATTGTCGGTTTTTTTTACAACCTCAAACATTATGTTTCCAGAGTTATTTAAATTTTCAATCCCAGATTTTTTATCCAGCTTTATAGGTGCTAAGCAAATTACCATTTATAGTTACGCAACTTTAATTGCCTTAGGGACTTTGATTGCTGCTTTGTATACAAAATGGAGTGCTAAAAGGGAGTTAGGTATAACTAATTTGCCAAATACGTTTTTCTATTTAATATTTATTGCTGGATTTGTTGGAGGTAAGCTGTTTTTTTACCTACAAGATCCAATGTTGTACATAAATAAACCTGATTTAATTTTAAGTAGTTTTAATGGTGGATATGTTTTTTATGGTTCTTTTATTATGATAATTCCGGTTATAATCTGGTACCTTAAAAAGTATAAAATTCCAGTATTGCCAATGTTAGATATATTGGCAGTTACAACGGTAATTGTACATGCAATAGGTAGGTTGGGTTGTTTTGCTGCTGGTTGTTGTTTTGGTGCTCCAACTGATAGTCATCTAGGAATGGTTTTTCCTACTACGCATAATACAGCTGTGCATCCAACACAATTATATGAAGTATTGGTTTTGATGTCCATACTTTTAATTCTTCTTTATGTAAAAAACAGACAACAATTTAAAGGTCAAATATTTTTAATCTACTTAATGCTATATGGTTTTGGTAGAGGTATATTAGAGTTGTTTAGAGGTGATGAAAGAGGCTATGTTATTGATGGAGTCTTATCTCACTCGCAATGTATAGGACTGTTTTTTATAGGTTTAGCATGTTATTTTTATTTCAAGTTTTATAAAGCAAGTAATACTAATTTAATTAAAGTTTAATCCAATGAAAAAGAAAATTTTTAACACAATATCTCCAATAACATTATTGGTAGTCGCTTTGTTTTTAATAGGATCTGGTTGCCCTGCAGATGACGGTGTTCAAGATGAACCAGAAACATCAGCATGTGATTATGAAGGTTATGATGGTTTAGATACCACAAACAATACTACGACCTTAATACCTGAAGCAGAATTAACTACAGATTTTTTCAATACTTCTTCAAATGGTCCAGAAGTAGAAATTTATGAAACCAGTGATCCTGGCAACTTTTGGTTTGTAACCACAGTTGTAACGCTTAATGCAACTGGGACAGGTCAATTAAGTATTAATGGTAATATTCAAACTGTAAATGTAACGTGTTTAGCAACAGGTAATGCTGTTGGACAAGGTATGCAATTTATAGTAATAGCTTCTGGTCTTGATGCCGAGTTTTGTGTAGTAATAGACGAATTTCATTAATAAACCTCAAATGAAAACAATTTTTAAAACAGCATTCCTAATCGTATTAATCATTACTTTTTTTAGTTGTGATAATAATGACGATGCTCAAACCGATCCAATAAATCCAACAGATGGATTTACACACAATAACATGTTTTTTGAAACTGCAAACGCCTATTTTGAAATTGATGAAGAAGACGATAATGCAGATGGTATGCCTGATAACTACAGCTTCTTTTTTACCAATGGACGTATGTTTGATAACGATGCTAACGTAAACGGATCTTCAGGAGACTTTTTATTGTCTTTAAATACCACTAATTGGGTGTTTTTAAATGTAGAGGTGTCAGACAATCCAAGTTTAGCTAATAATTCACCTTTACCTGGCAATACTTACATTGTTTCAAGCATTAATGATTCCGTAATTATAGAAAACGGTCAAATAGATCCATTAACACCAGCTTATATTCAAAACAACATTCAATTTGGAGAAGGTAATGAAAATGTAGGTATATTTAATTGGCCAGGTACACAAGGACCAACAATTACTATTAATGCTATTAATATTGATAATACTAATCCTACAGATAGTACAATCAATGCAGATTATACTTTTATGAATCAAAATGGTGACATTATTGAGGGATATTATGAAGGAACCTTTGGAGTAATTTTAGACTAAAACAAATGAAAAATATATTTAAAATGTTAATGTTGTTTTGTGTGTGTATTGCATGTAATAATGATGACGATGTTAATAACGATGCAACCAACCAGACTCAATGTAATTATCAAGGATTTTCATATTTAGATGCCTCAAATAACGATCAGACTTTAATTGCTGAAACCGAATTAAATACTCAGTTTTTTCCAAATGCAAGCAATGGACCTTATGGAGCTCCAGGAATAGAAATAGTGTCTAACACAAGTACACCATCCTTATTTTTTGTAACCAATGTAATTGCCTTAAACCAAACCGGAACAGGGTATTTAACTTTAGATAATGGTCAAGAGCAAACAGTAACAGTGACTTGTCAACGTGCAGGAACAGCAGTTGGAGATGAAATAAGGTTAGATGTGGTTTATGGGAATATTGAAGTTGAATTTTGTGTCATTATTGATGAAGTCGTTTTGTAAATTTGAAAATGAAAATATATCTTAAATATATAGTTTTTGGTCTTGGTTTATTATCTTTTAATTGCAAAGACAATACAGTAAAAACCGAAACAACAGCCCAAACAACACAGTTAACAGAAGCTGAAAAAACAGAAATAGTAACCTACTATTTAATTAATGACAGAAAATTATCTGAAAACGATTTTCATGAGATTATTTTTTTAAATGATTTTGTAGATGGAGTCAAAGTGATTTTTTATGAAGGAAAAGATGCTTTTTTTGGATTTAAATTTTCAGAAGCATTAGAATATTATAACTCAAATAATAAATAAATGAAAACAATTATAAAAGTAATACTGCTATTAACAATCAGTATTACAGTTTTTAACTGTAGTGACGATGATGATGGATCTACAACGACAGGAAATACTAACGAGTATTTTAAATATACTATAGATGGCGTAGAGCGTATTTTTGATTATCAGGTTGAAGGACATCTAGAAACTGATACGTCTACTATAATTGATAGATTTGAAATTAATGCATCTGGACAACAGCCTAGTGGAGATTTAAGACGCGTAGGTATTAATTTTTCGTTTGATAGCTCTGGCGCATTCATGCCAAACACGGTTTATAATTGGGGAGTTGCATTAGATAACACACCAACCGAAAAGTTTTATTTTGGTGAAACCACTTCGACAAATTTGTTTTTATTGTCTTCAGATTTTAATGCACACCCAATTATAGCAACCGTAACATCAGCAATTCCAAATGCGGTAGGTGATTATTTAGAGTTTACTTTTGTTGGTAGTTATACAGACGATAATAATGTTTCGCACAGTATTTCAGGAGAATGCAGAGTTCAAAGAGATGCAAATCAAGATTTTTAAATTTTAATTCCATTACATTTGTATAGCAACTAAAATCATACTATTGAATTACAAAAAACTCCATATCACAATATATTTCGTTTTGATATGGAGTTTTTCGTTTGCACAACAGTTTCTTAATTATAGTACTAAAGACGGTTTGCCAAGTAATCATGTATATACTATAGTACAAGATGCTAAAGGTTTTATGTGGTTTTTAACAGATAAAGGTATGGCCAGGTATAATGGTAAAACATTTAAAACCTTTACTACAAAAAATGGGTTGCCTATTAATGATGTTTGGGATGCCTTGCCAACACCTGATGGAAAAGTTTGGTATTTATCAAAAACACCTAAATTAGGATATATTCAAAATGATACAGTAGTTTCATTTTCAAATCAAGCTAAAAATCAAATAATAAACCCTATTTACTCTTCTCAAGTAGGAGATTCTGTTTACCCAACAGAGCCTCATAAAATATTTTCATTACAAAATAATAAATGGGTCGCTTTATTAAATTCAACATATAAAACTCAGTCTAACGAGAGGATTACTATAAAACATGGCTTGGTTTCAAGTATAGTACTTAACAGGTCTGGACAATTAAAGCTGTACAATAAACAAGAGCAAAAGATAAATACAATTACAACAACAGGTATTTATGGTACAACAGGAACAAGGGGACAATTAAATGATAGTTTGTTTTTTTGGACAAACCAAAAAAGTTATTTCATTTTAAATTTAAACACCCATCATTTAAAACATGTGGATTTAAAACAAGCTATAGGTTTAAATACAGTAGATAATCTTAGGGTTAATGTTGTGGATAATCAAGTTCAGGTTTCTGGTAGTGGATTTGTCGCAAAATTAAATCAAGATTTAGAGATTGTTGACCCATATTTTTTTCCTAAAAATATAGACGCTCATTTTGGTTTTATAGACAAGCTAAATACAATATGGTTAGCGACATTTAATAACGGTATTTATAAATTACCTTACGTAAAACAAAAGGCTAAATACCATTTACTGAACCATAAAATTCAAAGTTTTAATTGTATTGATTCAAGCTTAGTAGTAGGTGTCTATCAAAAAGGATTTTATAAGTTTAAGGATGGTATATTTCATGAATTAATAAGTGACAACGACTATGTTTATGGAGCAAGTCATTTAAAATTAAATAATATTAATTTTTATGCCTTTAGAAATACTTTAATTAAAGAAAAAAAGGGTAAGAAAACAATTGTAAAAGTTGATGACTTACAATCCAATGATTTATTAGCAAATGAAGTAGGACGTAAATTTGTTTGTCATAATCATAAAATTTATAGTAATTTTTCTTTTGGTATTAACAGGATAAATGCAAGTTCTTTAAAAATAGAAAAAGAGTTTAAACAACGTGGAGTAAACGATTTGATTAGCTTTAAAAACCGCTTGCTAATAGCTACAAATAATGGCTTAAAGGAAGTCGTTAATGATACTTTAAAACCTGTAATATTCAGTAATATTGTATTTGATAAGCCTATTTTAAACATCAAATTAGTAGATAATAATAAGTTGCTGATTAATACAGATGGGTTTGGTGCCTATCTATCGGATTTAAAAATCATACAACCTTTAGCGTTAACCGATTATTTAATTGTTGAAGACGCTTTTATAGCGGATAATATAATATGGTTAGCAACAAATACAGGCGTTTTAAAGTTTAAAAAAGTAAAGGATAATTACCAATACGAAAAACGATTTACAGTTAGTGATGGCTTACCTACAAACCATATTAAAAGGCTATATGTTGATCAAAATAATTTAATTTTGGGAACTAATAACGGAATAGCAATTTTACCAAAAAACCAAAAAAATGTTCCGCAATTATTGGATGTTTATATCGCTAATGCGACTTATAATTCTAAGGCGATTAATCAAAAAAAATCAGCATTTAAATACTCAAAAAATAATAGTATTAATATAACAGTTGATAACATAGATTTTTCTGACAATAATACAAACTTAACCTATCAATTTAAGTTGCAACCATCCCAAAAACAATGGGTGTCCTCTAATACTAATGTATTTAATTTTAATAATTTACAACCAGATGACTATGTGTTTTATGTAAAATCTGGAAGCATTAAAAAGCAACTAAAATTTACAATATTACCATTGTGGTGGCAACTACTTTGGGTTAAAATATTGCTTACTCTTTTGTCAATAACTATAATAATTTTATCTGTTTGGAAGCTTAGTAAAAAGTCTCAAGAGAAAAAAAATAATAAGTTAATACAAGATAAAAAGTTATCCGAAATACAATTAAAGGCTTTACGCTCTCAAATGAACCCTCATTTTGTATTTAACTCTCTATCAGCCATACAATATTATATCAATAACAATCAGATTGAAGCATCAGAAGCTTATTTGGTAAAGTTTTCAAAGTTAATTCGTCAGTTTTTTGAATTGTCAAAAGAAACAGATATTAGTCTGAAGGAAGAAGTCGGATTAATTACTAATTATCTAGATATTGAGAAATTGAGATTCAAAGATAAGTTTGATTATCAAATCAATATATCTGAAACTATTAAAGTAAATCAAGTTAATTTGCCAACCATGTTACTTCAGCCAATAGTTGAAAACGCAATAAATCATGGTATATTTAATAAGGTTGAAAAAGGGAAAGTGACTATTAATATTAACGAAGCTAAAAATCATGCTATTAAAATTGAAATTATAGACGATGGTGTAGGCTTTGTTAATACTATAAAAAAGACAAATCGTAAAATAAAATCTTCAAATGTATTACATGATAGATTACGATTTTTAAATAAAAGTGGTCAATGGAATGTAACTTATTCGGTTAAAGCATTACATCCAAATCATGAAGACAAAGGTAACGTGTCTACTTTTTTAATATCAAAAAACAACTAATGGATACAGTAAACGCTATTTTAATTGATGACGAAATCTCAAACCTTAAAGGGTTAGAGCAAAAACTAGGTAAATTATTTCCAGAAGTTGTTATTCAAAATACATTTCAACAACCAGAAGAAGCGATTACAGCGTTAAAAAATAACCAACCTGATTTAGTGTTTTTAGATATAGAAATGCCAAGATTAAACGGATTTGAAGTGTTATCTCAATTAAAAGACATTAATTTTCAGGTCATATTTGTAACTGCTTACAGTGAGTACGCAATTGAAGCTTTTAAGCAAAACGCTATTGACTACGTATTAAAGCCAATAGATAATGATGATCTTAAAATAGCGGTTAATAAAGCTTTAGATGTTATAAAAACCAAATCTGATCTAGCTAATAAGCATAAATTAGTTAATCTATTAACTCAAACTATTTCTAATAGCAATAAAATTATTGTTCCAACTGCAAAAGGCATGTCTTTTATACCTCAGGCAGAGGTAATGCATTTAGAAGGTTATGATGGGTATACTAAAATTCATTTATCAACAAAAAAAACAATTATAAGTAGTTACAATTTAGGGCGTTTTGAAAAACTGTTATGTAATAAGTTTTTCAAATGTCATAAATCTCACATAATTAATCTTGAAAAAGTTAGACATTTTGAAAATGAAGGTTATTTAATTCTTGATGATAACCAACGGATTCCTATATCTAGAGCTAATAAAAAGGCTTTTTTAGAATTATTTAAATAATTTTAAAAAAATAGGGTAACAAAATTTAGTCATAGTGTATATAAAGTTGAATTAATAATAAATCAATAATTAAAACAATACATTATGAAAACTTTAAACCAACATTTTAAATTTATACTTAGCCTAATGGTTACGTTAGGTATGTTATTAACATCGTGTAACCCAAACGAGTCTGTTGATATACCAGAGACTCCAGAAAACAACCCAACCTCCAGTCAATTAGATTTAGGCTCTAACATCCAAAGAGATTTTATGGGTCGTATAGTCGATCAATCTTCAGTTCCATTAGATAATGTTTCTATTACAATAGGAAATAAAACAGCAACTACTGATAATAACGGAATGTTTAAAATATCTGATGTTCAAGTTAAGCAACGACAAGCCTTTATTTTAGCTGAAAAACCAGGTTTTTTAAACGGAATGCGATCTGTAGTGCCTACACAAGGTACAAACATGATTAACATTATGATGATTACTGAAAACTTAGCAGGTACAGTAACTTCAGGTGTAACTAGTGAAGTTAGTTTACCTAACGGAACAAAAGTAGGTTTTGACGGAAGTTTTAAAGATCAAAACGGAAATGCTTATTCTGGAAATGTGGATGTTTACATGTATCACTTAGATCCAGCAAATCCAGATAATAATATATTAATGCCAGGAAGTTTACAAGCAGTAAATCAAGATGGTGATGAGCGTGTGTTAGAATCTTACGGAATGTTAAATGTTGAATTAAAAGGGGATTCTGGTCAAAAATTAAATATTGCAGATGGACATATAGCAACTATTGAAATGCCAATGGATCCAGCTCAATCTGGTGTTGCGCCTTCAGTAATTCCATTATGGCATTTTGATGAGGTAAATGGATATTGGGTTGAAGATGGAGAAGCAACTTTAGTTTCAGGTAAGTATATTGGAGAAGTTTCACATTTTTCTTGGTGGAATTGTGATGCGCAATTTCCAACAGTTGATTTATGTATGACAGTTGTTGATGCTTCTAATATACCATTATCCAATGTTAAAGTAGAATTATGGAGAAGTGGTCAAACGTACCCTAGAATTGGTTTTTCTAACGGAAATGGAGAAATATGCGGACTTATTCCAGCAAATGAAACGTTGACTCTAAAAGCAATTGATCAATGTGGAATTGAAGTATATAATACAACCATTGGACCATTTAATTCAGATACTAATTATGGAGATGTTGTAATGTCTTCTGTTAACTATTCTGCTGTAACAGGAAACTTAGTAGATTGTTCAAGTCAACCTGTAACAAATGGATATGTAACAGTACATTATGGTCAAGAATACGCTTCAGTAGAAGTTGTAAATGGTAGTTTTACTTTAAATATGATAGAATGTGCTTCAATTACAGAATTTACTTTAGAAGGTGTTAATTATGATACATTTCAAACGACTACACCTTTACCATTTAATTTTACTACTCCAAATGTCGGAAATATAATAGCTTGTGATACAGTTACAGAATATATATCAGTACAAATTGATAATGATCCAGTAGATTATTACTTGTTAAATTTAACAGCGCAAGAAGGTGATAATGGGACGTCTATGTATATAAGTACGCAAAACTCAACAGGTAGTTTTGTTGTATATGGTAACACGACAACACTAGGTACATATACTAGTTCTGGGTCACAAGCATTTTATGTTGAAACTGGAATAAATATGGATTTTGGACAGCCCAATACATTACAGTTTACATTAAGTAATTATGGAGCAGTTAATGATTATATTGATATGAATATATCAGGTACATTTACAGATAATGATGGTATTTTAAGAAACCTTTCAGCATCAATACATGTATTAAGAGATATGTAATATTAGTATTTAATTTTATAAAAAAAAGAGGTTTCAAATATTTGAAACCTCTTTTTTTATAACTCTATTTCACACCACCTAAATGGTTACAATCTTTTAAACTTTGTATGCCTTCAAAAGGGACATGTGTTTTATGGTATTGGTAAGTGTTACTTAATTCTTTTGATAAGTTGTGGTCATCAACATTAACTTCAATATCATTCATTGTAAATTGACAAGGATGTTCATAACCAGCAGCATGAGTGATTTCTAAAAATTCCTTTTTAAAAGACTTAAAATATTGTGCTAATCGTTCAGATTTTAATGGGACATCAATACCACGTTGTAACCATTTACTTTGTGTAGCAACACCACTTGGGCAAGTGTTGTTATGACAGACTTGTGCCTGGATACAACCAATACTCATCATAGCTTCTCTAGCAACATTTATACAATCTGCTCCCATTGCAAAAGCCATAGCAGCTTTAGCGGGAAAGCCTAATTTACCACTTCCTATAAAAACAATACGCTCGCTTAACCCTTTACTCTGAAACAATTTGTATAAATCACCAAAACCATATACCCAAGGTAAAGAGACATGGTCAGCAAAACTTGGAGGAGCAGCACCTGTACCACCTTCACCACCATCAACAGTAATAAAATCTGGACCTTTACCGGTCGCTTTCATAATGTCTGCAAGTTCTTCCCATTGTTCTAATTTACCAATAGCAGCTTTAATCCCAACAGGTAAGCCAGTAGCATCTGCAATACGTTCAATAAAATCTATTAGTTCTGGGACATTGCTAAACGCTTTGTGGTTAGGAGGAGATAGGACATCTTTACCAACTTCAACACCTCTTATTTTTGCTATTTGAGGTGTTATTTTTGCACCTGGTAACACACCACCTTTTCCTGGTTTTGCACCTTGAGATAATTTTACTTCAATAGCTCTTACAAAAGGATTGTCTTCCACTAATTTTATCATTTTTTCCATAGAAAATCCTCCATCCTCAGCACGTACTCCAAAGTAACCTGTACCAAAATGAAATACAACATCTCCACCATTACTGTGATAAGGAGACAATCCACCTTCACCAGTATTGTGGTAAGCATCTGCTATTTTTACTCCTTTGTTTAAAGATTCTACTGCTTTCGCAGAAAGCGAGCCAAAACTCATGGCAGACACATTAATAACAGAAGCAGGTCTGTAGGGTTTACGACGTTTATTATATTCACCCATAACTTTAGCACAAGGTAAAAAGCTTTTGTCTTTAGCATGTGGATGATGGTCTTCAACCTTGTAAGGCATCATGGCATTATTAATAAAAATGTGTTGATGCGCAAAAATATCTCTATCAGTTCCAAAACCTTCGTAGTTATTTTCTTTTTTAGCAGAAGCATAAATCCAACCACGTTCAATTCTATTAAACGGTAATTCTTCTCTGTTGTTTGCAACTAAATATTGTCTTAATTCAGGACCAATTTTTTCTAGCATATATCTAAAATGTCCAACAACAGGAAAGTTATGACTTATAGTATGTTTTTTCTGTAAAATGTCTCTAATAGCAATTATTACTAAAGCAATCACAATCCAAAGCCACCAAGATATTGATGACAAAACGTTTAAAATAGTCTCCATATATTTATGTAAAGGTTTTTCTCAAAAATAAGCAATCTGTGTAATAACAGTAACTATTTAATTTATAAATAACGGTTTTAAATAAAAAAGGGAAGTGGTCTAAATTCTGCTTTTAGCTATTAATGTTAAGATATTTTTAAAAAGTTGTCCCTGACAATCTAAGGGTTATCTTTATAAGTATGGAACAGAAAAAGAAAAAACGCATCGTTATCATATCAATAATTTTAACATTGATAGTGTTATTGTTTTTTATTACTAAAGCAATCATTAAAAATAAATTAGAACAATACCTTTCCAATTTGCCAGAACAAATAGAGTTAAAATATGAAGACCTTTCAATTGGATTATTATCAGGAGATGTTGTTTTTGATGGGTTTAAAGTTAATTTAAAAGGGCAAACGACTGGTCAATCTAATGGGTTTGTACAGTCCAAAAAAATGTCTTTAAAGGGATTTAGTTATTGGGATTACATGGTAAATAAAACGATAAATGTTTCAAGTATTATTGCTAATCAACCTGAAGTAACATACTATCATAATCCGTTAGCTAGTACATCTAAAGGTAGCCAAGCTATGTTTGATGATATTAAACAAAAGGTTACTGTAGATGATTTTAAAATAAAAAACGCAAAAATTGAGGTCTTCGATTTAGAAAAAGATTCAGTATTACTAAAAACTAAAAACCTTAATTTTAGTCTATCAGATTTTATATTTAATGGAAAGCAGACAAGTAATACCAAACCCCCTTTTCAATTTAAAAATGTAGCATTAAAAATTATTGATTTAGAGTATCAGGTTAACAATTTTGAAACACTTTCTTTTAATGAATTAATATTTGATAATAACACAACAGCGATTTCAGATTTAAAACTGAAAACAAAACTCTCAAAAGAAAATTTATCCAATCAACTGCAAACCGAACGTGATCATTTTGATTTACATATACCTAAGATAAAAATAGAAAATCAAGATTTTGATTTTAAAGGCGCAAAGCTGCTAGCATTTTCTAGTAAAAACATGACAATATCAGACTTAAACCTAACCATTTTTAGAGATAAATTAGTAGCAGATGACTTAACTAACAAAGCTATGTACAGTAAAATGTTAAGGGACTTAGATATTCAGTTGGACTTAAAAGCAATTCAAATTATTAATGGATCTATAACCTACCAAGAAAAAGTTAAAAAAGACACGCAAGCAGGTACTTTAGATTTTAAAAACTTTAATGCAAAATTGATAAATGTTAGTAATACTTATCATGATAGTCAAACAACAATAAATATAGATTGCATTTTCATGGAAAACACTCCGTTGCAAGTCAACTGGTCCTTTAATGTTAATAATTTACAAGACCATTTTACATTTAAAGCAGATATAGGTAATCTTAAAGCCGAAGCTTTGAATCAATTTATGACACCTAACTTAAATTTAAAATTAGAAGGAGACCTAAAACAAACATTGTTTACAATTGATGGTAATGCAGTCACATCAAATGTAGATTTAAAAACAAAATATAATCAATTTGATATTATAATTTTAAAAGAGAATGGAAACGAAAAAAACAAACTCTTATCTGGCATTATAAACCTTTATGTGTCTAAAGACAGTAAGGGTCAGAGTGATAACTTCAGGAAGAGTGACACTAAGCAAGTTACAAGAGATAACACAAAATCCGTTTTTAACTTTATTTGGAAAAACACACAATCAGGCTTAATCTCTGCTATGGCAGGAGATGGTACAAAAGAAAACTAATTGTTTATAATTATTAATAAATACAAGGTGTTAAAACGGTTACATTACTTATTTTTGTAACCTTTAAAAAACAAGCCATTTGGAAAAGTATCTAAGTCAGTTAAACGAAGCACAATACGCGCCTACAGTTCAAAAAGATGGACCTATGATTATTATCGCAGGTGCAGGATCTGGTAAAACACGTGTGCTTACCTATAGGATTGCCTATTTAATGAATCAAGGTGTGGATTCTTTTAATATTTTAGCATTAACCTTTACCAATAAGGCAGCTAAAGAAATGAAAGGAAGGATTGCCGAAATAGTTGGTGCTAGCGAAGCTAAAAACCTTTGGATGGGAACCTTTCACTCCGTTTTTGCTAAAATCCTTCGTTTTGAAGGTCATCATTTAGGTTACCCAAGTAATTTCACTATTTATGATACCCAAGATTCTCAAAAATTAATGGGATCTATCATAAGAGAAATGGGCTTGGATAAAGATTTGTATAAAACAAAACAAGTATACAGCAGGATTTCATCTTACAAAAACAGCTTGATAACCGTTAAGGCATATTTTAGTAATCCAGAGCTTATGGAAGCAGACGTAATGGCTAGACGTCCAAAAATGGGTGAAATTTATAAAACTTATGTGGATCGCTGTTTTAAAGCAGGAGCAATGGATTTTGACGATTTACTGTTACGTACCAATGAGCTGTTAACACGTTTTCCTCAAGTTTTAGCACAATATCAAGATAAGTTTAGATACATTTTGGTGGATGAGTACCAAGATACCAACCACAGTCAATATTTAATAGTACGTGCTTTAGCAGACCGTTTTCAAAACATATGTGTAGTAGGTGATGATGCGCAAAGTATTTATGCCTTTAGAGGTGCAAATATTAGTAACATCCTTAATTTCCAGAAGGATTATGACGATGTAAAAATGTATCGTTTAGAGCAAAATTACCGTTCAACAAAAAATATAGTTGGTGCAGCCAACTCAGTAATAGAGCATAACCAAACTAAACTTGAAAAAGTAGTTTGGACAGCCAATGATGAGGGACCAAAAGTGCAAGTACATCGTAGTTTAACAGATGGTGACGAAGGACGTTTTGTAGCCAGTACCATTTGGGAAACTAAAATGAATGATCACGTACCTAATAGTGATTTTGCTATTTTGTATCGTACCAATTCACAATCTCGTGCAATGGAGGACGCGTTAAGAAAACGTGATATTCCGTATCGTATTTATGGAGGTACATCGTTTTACCAACGTAAAGAAATTAAAGACGTTATCGCTTACTTGCGTTTAATACTTAATTCTTCTGATGAAGAAGCTTTAAAACGTGTTATAAATTATCCAGCTCGTGGTATTGGACAAACTACAATAGATAGATTGATTGTAGCAGCAAATAGCTCTGGTAAAACCATTTATAGCCTTTTAAAAGATATTGATAGCGTAGATATTAATATTAATAACGGAACCAAAAACAAATTAAAAGATTTTGTAACGCTTATTGAGAGTTACCAAGTCATGAATCAAACCGCTAATGCTTTTGATTTAGCAGAGCACGTTACCAAAACTAGTGGTTTAATTAAAGAATTTAATAAAGACGGAACACCAGAAGGTATTTTAAGACTTGAAAACGTTGAAGAACTTTTAAATGGTATTAAAGATTTTGTTGAAGGACAGCTAGAAATAGCAGACTCTAACGACAATTTAGCCGAATTCCTAGAAGATGTAGCATTAGCAACAGATTTAGATGGAGATAAAGGAGATCCTGACCACGTCGCATTAATGACCATTCACTCTTCTAAAGGATTAGAGTTTAGTCATGTATTTGTTGTTGGTTTAGAGGAAGATTTATTTCCTAGTGCTATGAGTATGAATACACGTAGTGAACTAGAAGAAGAACGTCGTTTATTTTATGTAGCACTAACAAGAGCAGAGAAAAAAGCATATTTAACCTATGCATTATCAAGATACCGTTGGGGAAAATTAGTAGATTCTGAACCTAGTCGTTTTATTGAAGAAATTGACGATCAGTTTTTAGATATTATTACTCCAATTGAAGAAAGGCGTATTAATCCAATGTTATCGGCAGATATTTTTGGAGATACACCACCAAACAAAATTAGATTTAAAAAAGCAGTACAACCTAAATTACAAAAGAAAGTGGCCAAAAAGAAAGAACCAGTAAACTTCGAAATCAGTGCACCAAAAAAATTAAAAAAAGCATCAGAGGTGATTCCTCATGAAGATGCAAACTCATTTGGAGGAGAGCTTGCTGAAGGAAACAGAGTAAAACACCTCAAATTTGGTAGAGGTGAAGTATTAAAAATTGAAGGAAAAGGTAGTGACGTAAAAGCCGAAATTGATTTTGAGTTTGGAGGTAAAAAGAAACTATTATTACGTTTTGCAAAATTACAGCTTATAGGATAGATTTATACACTCACGTTATGGCAGATTTTATCAGAATTTACGAAGAAAACCCAAATCCAAAGGAAATTAAAAAAGTAGTAGACGTCCTAAAAAAAGGAGGTCTTATTATTTATCCTACAGATACGGTTTATGGTTTAGGTTGTGATATTACTAATACAAAAGCATTAGAACGTATTGCTAGAATTAAAGGGGTTAAATTAGAGAAGGCTAATTTTTCGTTTATATGTCATGACTTAAGCAACCTTTCAGATTATGTTAAACAAATTGATAGTAGCACTTTTAAAATTTTAAAACGTGCTTTACCTGGACCTTACACATTTATTTTACCAGGTTCTAAAACATTACCAGCAGCTTTTAAAAAGAAAAAAGAAGTCGGTATACGTGTACCTGATAACGCTATCGCATTGGATATAGTTAAAGCATTAGGTAATCCAATTATATCAACGTCTATTAGAGATGAAGATACTATTTTAGAGTATACTACAGATCCTGAGTTAATATTAGAAAAGTGGGACAATCTAGTAGACCTAGTAATCGATGGAGGTTATGGAGATAATCTAGCCTCGACAATTATAGATTTATCAGGTGATGAACCAGAAATTATAAGAGAAGGAAAAGGAAGTTTAGAGATTTTCTAAATTCATTTTATTATTTACATATAAAAAAAGCTCAACCATTTGGTTGAGCTTTTTAAGTTGTAAAACGTTATTAAATTATTCTTTTGATAACGCTTTCATTTCAGTTTCAATCATTTCATAAAACTGATCAATTTTTGGTAAGATGTAAATCTTAGTTCTTCTGTTAATAGCTCTGTTTGTAGGAGAGTCATTAGCTACTAATGGTAAGTGATCACCACGTCCAGCTGCAATTAATTGTTGAGGTTTAACACCTAAGTCTTGTAACGCTCTAACAATAGCAGTACTACGTTTAACACTTAAGTCCCAGTTGTCCACTAAAACACCACCTCTGTTGTATGGTACGTTGTCTGTGTGACCTTCAACCATTGCTTCAAAGTTTGGTTTACTGTTAATTACAGTAGCAACCTTAGCTAAAATTTCGTTGGCTCTAGTAGTGATGTTGTAACTACCACTTTTAAATAGTAATTTATCTGATAACGAGATAAATACAACGCTTTTTTCAACGTTAATCTCTATATCTTCATCATTTAAACCAACTTCTTTTTTAAGACTAGTTACTAAAGCTAAAGTAACGCTGTCTTTTTTAGTTAAAGCATCTTGTAATCTTGATATTTTTAAATCTTTTTCTTTTAAACTTTCTAAAGATTTTTCAAGATTAGCAGCTCCTTTTGTAGTTAAAACAGTCATGTCTTTACTGCTTTCTATTAAAGCTTGATTGTTAGCTTTCATATCTGCTAAACGTGCTTGAAGCTCTTTTAATCGTGCTGCAGATGCAGCTTCGTCAGCTAAACAAGAGTTTAGTTTTACAGTTGCTGTGTTTAATAAATCCTGTGTTTCTTTTTGTTTTGCTTCTAATGCAGCAAATTCTTTTTTAGATACACAAGAGCTTAATAATAAAAGTGCACTTGCACTTAGTAATAGGATTCTTTTCATAATATTTAAATGATAAATTAAATTTATACAGTATCAAATGTATAAATAATTAAAATGTTAAAATTAGGTTTAACAAAATTTTTACTAAAAGATTTAAAATTGACTAAACTTTTGTTTCTTACTAATAAAGTAAGACCATACAACGGATTTCTGATTAAAATATTTTGCTTTCTGTGTGTTATTTTTTCGCCAGCTTAAAAGTGCACCTAAGTGTTTGTAATAACTAAAATGTGCTTTTAGTATGGCAAAGATATGTTTAGGTTTCCATTCGGTTAAAAATTTTAAGGCAGCAATACCATCTAAAATTAATCTTGTTAAGACTAAAATAAACAAATTACCTTCAGCATTTTTGGTAAGGGTAAATAGACTATTTCTAAAATTTAAATAGGTTTTTTTTGGATGAGATACATCTAAGGTTGCACCTCCAACGTGATACACTAATGACTCACCTACATACTTAGTTGTGTAGTTTTTGTTAAAAGCTCTCCAACACAAATCTATTTCTTCCATATGTGCAAAAAACGATTGATCAAAGCCTTTTAATGCTTCAAACGTTGATTTTCTTATAAAAAAACAAGCTCCTGAAGCCCAAAAAATAGTAGTGTTTGGGTATTGGTTGTGATGGTCTTCAATGGTATTAAAAATTCGACCTCTACAGTATGGATATCCATATTTATCAATATAACCTCCTGCAGCACCAGCGTATTCAAATTTAGTTTTGTCTTTAAAATCTAAAATTTTAGGTTGGATGATTGCTGTTTCAGATTCGTTTTTAAACGTATTAATAATAGGTGTTAACCAATTAGGAGTAACTTCAATGTCACTATTTAATAAACAATAAATATCTTCTTTAACATGTTTTAAAGCATCATTGTACCCTTTTGCGTAACCACCATTTGTTGTGTTTTGGATTATTTTGATATCAGGAAAATTAGCTTTTACATATGCTACAGAGTCATCCGTAGAGGCATTGTCTGCGACATATATAACAGCTTCTTTTGAGTATTTGACTACAGAAGGTAAAAATTGTTCTAACAATTTAATTCCGT
The DNA here is from genome assembly GCF_016785945.1 of Olleya sediminilitoris. Classification (GTDB taxonomy): domain Bacteria; phylum Bacteroidota; class Bacteroidia; order Flavobacteriales; family Flavobacteriaceae; genus Olleya; species Olleya sediminilitoris. The sequence continues at coordinate 185,312 of NZ_JAEMEF010000004.1, forward strand.
TCCAATTTAATATTACAACTGCTATTTTCATTTTGTATATTCTGGGATGTCTTTTAAAAAATGATACTGTTCTGCATCAAAATCCATGTTACAATAATAGTGATTTATACCGTTGGTAACCATTAAGTAGGTTGCGTTAAGTACTAAGTTATAACGTGCTATTTGGTCAAAAGTATCTTGTTTAATTATAATTTTTGGTGCTTTACACTCCACAATTAAATGGATGCTTCCGTCTGTATTAAAAACTACAATATCATAGCGTTTTTTTAAATCATTGACTTTAAGCTCTTTTTCTACATTAATTAAAGAGATAGGATATTTTTTTACTTCAATTAAATAATGCACACAGTGTTGCCTAACCCATTCTTCAGGTTGTAGAATCACAAATTTTTTACGAATAACATCAAAAATAGAAACTTTATTTTCGCTATTTTTGAATCGAAACGAATATGTAGGGAAATTTAATTTTTGCACTACACAAAATTGGTGATTTTTTTTTAATGGACGAAGTCAAAAAGCTAGTAACTGATATAAAAAATAAGCAACTAAAACCTATTTATTTATTAATGGGTGAAGAGGCTTATTATATTGATAAAATTTCTGATTTTATTGAAGACACTGTTTTAACAGAGGAGGAGCGTGGCTTTAACCAAATGGTTTTATATGGTCGGGACATTACTGTGGATGATATTGTAAGTAATGCTAAGCGTTTTCCTATGATGGCAGAGCGTCAAGTGGTTATTGTTAAAGAAGCTCAAGATTTAGCCAGAACCATTGACCAATTAGCTAGTTATGCTAAAAATCCGCAACCTACAACTGTTTTGGTTATTTGTTACAAATACAAAAAAGTTGATAAACGAAAAGCGGTTTATAAAGAAATAAAAAAATCGGGATATGTTTATGAAAGTAAAAAGTTATACGAAAATCAGGTTCCTGATTGGATAAGACGTGTACTTTCACCTAAAGGGTATTCTATTACTCCTAAAGCCTCACAAATGTTAGTTGAGTTTTTAGGGACTGATTTAAGTAAATTAAGTAACGAGTTAGAAAAACTTCAAATAGTTTTACCAAAAGACACACAGATTACTCCAGATCATATTGAGCAGAATATTGGAATAAGTAAAGATTATAACAACTTTGAGTTACGTAAAGCTATTGGTGCAAAAAATACAGCTCAAGCGTTTAAAATAATTAATTATTTTGCCGAAAACCCTAAAGCCAATCCTATGGTGTTAACTGTGTCTTTACTGTTTAGTTTTTTTTCTCAATTGTTACAACTTCACGGAATGACAGATCGTAATCCACGTGCTGTAGCTTCTGCATTACGCGTAAACCCTTATTTTGTAAACGAATATTTAGAAGCAGCAAGACAATATCCAATGCGTAAAGTCAGTCAAGTTATAGCTATTTTAAGAGAGTTTGATGGTAAAAGTAAAGGTGTAGACAGTAATGCTGTGCCACAAGGTGACTTGTTAAAAGAAATGCTTTTTAAAATCATGAGCTAATTTGGCCTTGTCTTATATAGTAGTAAAATTGATATCATGAAATTAACAACCTATTTTTTAGTATTAACAATATTAATGTCTTGTAAAACCACTCAAGTTTTACCAGATCCATTAGAAGCAGGTTGGAACGGAAAAAAAGTGTGTGAGGTTTTAAATGAAACTAAAAAACAACGTATCCTAAAATGTACATTTCCACCAAATGTTGGCCACCAAAAACATTTTCATAAACCACATTTTGGATACACTTTAGCAGGAAGTACTTTTAAAATGATAGATCAAAAAGGAGAAAGAGTAGTGCCTGTACCAACAGGAGTTACTTGGTCTAAAGATGTATTAACAGAGCATGAAGTTCTAAATGTTGGAGACAGTACTGCTGTTTTTTTAATTATAGAACCTAAATAGTTAAATCTTTTAACGTATCGCTAGTACTTTTAACACTACCATTATAAGTGTTAACATTTCCTATTAAATCCAAGTTAAACAGCGTGTTAGATTCTTGTATGGTCAATGTTTGTAGTAATTTAGATGTGAATCGAATTATTAACAACAAAAACCAAAAAAAAGAAAATGGAAAACTTAGAGAGAAAGAAAGTTGCAATTTTAGCAACAAATGGATTTGAAGAAAGTGAATTAAAAGAACCAATGAATGCTTTAAAAGAAGCAGGAGCAGACGTACATATTGTCTCTGAACAATCAGGGAAAATTAAATCCTGGAACGACGGAAACTGGAGTACAGAATATGACGTTGATAAAACCATAGACCAAGTATCACAAAGTGATTATAATGCATTAGTATTACCTGGAGGAGTCATTAATCCAGATATATTAAGACGAAATGATAACGCTATTAGATTAATTAAATCTTTTTTTGAAAATAAAAAACCAGTAGCAGCAATCTGTCATGCACCTTGGTTATTAGCAGAAGCAGGAGTGTTACAAGGACGTAAAGTAACATCGTTTAACTCTATTAAAAGAGACTTAGTAAATGCTGGAGCCATGTGGGAAGATAGTGAAGTTGTTGTAGATGAAGGTTTAGTTACTAGTCGTAATCCAAATGATTTGCCAGCCTTTAATAAAAAATTAATTGAAGAAGTTTATGAAGGTAAGCACGAAATGCAAACTGCATAGATTTTTTGATTTTTCATAATAAAAAAAGCCAACTTTATGTTGGCTTTTTTTTGTTATAATTACATGTCTTCTAACTCAGTAGTATAATCGTATTGTAAGTCTTCATGAAGCGCTAAAACTTTTTTAGTGATGGCTTCAATATTTCTATCATAAATATTGGTCAAGGTAGTGTTTCTAGATATGGAAGGTTTCATTGCTTTAAGCTTCTTACAAAAATAGAGTAGTAGTTCAACTTCAGTTTCTTTATTAAGCGAGTATCTGATATATTTCTTTGTGTTTCTTAAAATTTTTCGAACACTTTTTTTTATGTAAAAAAAGCTGTCTGTATTAATCAATTCAAACTGTTCGTCAATTTCAACTTTAACAGTATCTATATAACCAGCTTCGCTATCTGCTTCAAATAACAAATAGGTTAATAGTTCTTTGTTTTCTTTTTTAAACCTAGATAGTCTAAGGCAAAGTTGTGCTAATTCTTCGTTAGATTTATGTTTTAATTCCTTACGTATTGTAACTACAGATACTGCTTTCATTTATGTTATTATTTTTTCCGCTTGACGGAATCAATATCAAATTTAAACTTTATAATGTTTTTTGATCGTGCGTTTTACTGTAAATAATCTTAGGATTCCGATTAGCAATATTGCAGGAGCAATACCAATAAGAATTATTCCATAGGTTTTTAAGTCTGCTAGAAGATCTAATTTTAAAATAGTTATTCCTGTTCCTAAAATAACTAAAAATGTTCTGAAGTAAGCTAAAAAAGTACGTTCGTTAGCAAGTTTAGTTCGCTCTATAGCTAGCCAGTCTCTTGTGGTAAGATTTGAATTGTTACTCATTAATTATTAAAGTCTTAATGTAAAATGACCACTGTAAATAGTGCCATCTGGTAACTGTAATTTGTACCAATAATCATTTTGAGGCATGGTTTTGTTATTGTACGTTCCATCCCACCCATTTGATTCCGTTGGATTGAAATTAGCAATTTTCTTGCCATACCTGTCGTAAATATATAGATTTAAGTTAGGGTATTCATCCTCATTAATACCAATAATATTCCAAAATTCATGATGGTTATCGTTATTTGGAGTGAAATATTTAGGAAAACCAATAACTTTTATGGTTTGAGATGTTATCTCGCAAAGGTTGATATCTCTTACGTAGACAGTGTGATTACCTGGAGATAAATTGGTAAAAATATTTGATGATTGATAATTGTTATTGTCTAAAGCAAATTCAAAATTTTCATGAGAATTGCTTAATACAATAGTAGCGGAGTAATTATCTACCGTAACGGATTGAATTTGTGGTGATGGTGTTTGCAGTACTTCAATTTGTATGGTCTTATCACAATGTAAATTTGGATCTGTAATAGTTAAATTATAGGTTCCTGGGTTACTAACTTGAATGGATTCAGTATTCATTCCATTCTCCCATGAATAATTGTAATTCTGTATTTGAATTGAGTTTAAACCTGAATTAATTGTAATCGGAAATTCGTTTTGACAAATTTGGTAATACTGATTTTCAATATAGGGAAACTGATTAACCATCAAGTCTAATTGTCCATATCCAAAACAGACATTGTCATTTTCAATTGCTATATATATGGTTCTGTTATCGGAGTTGTATAAAGTTGTCAAACTGTTGCTCCCAATAGCAGCTTCAGCTTCCGATAAATAAAAATTTACAGAAACTTGACCTGTTAACGTTAAACTATTTATAATTTGTTGTCGGATAGTTTCTAAATTAAAATCGGCATGACCTGTATAATTTAAATCACAGGCATTTAATTGATATTCACCTAAATTTATAGCTTGTGTTGTTTTTAATTTTACATAAGCAATATTGAAGCAAGACGTATTTGGACTTGTTATTTTTGCTACAATAATTTCATCATTATATTGATTTAAATAATAATCCGGATTAATTGAATTAGTATTATCGATGTCATTTTGTGCTAATTCTAATGTGTGATAATAATAAACACTGAAGTTTTGTGTTGGATCTATGACTAGGTAGTCATTGGCATTACTTAAATTAAATACAGTGATACCATCTGATGGATTGTCATCCCAAGAATCACATTCTATAAGGTCATAGGTAGTTTGAATGACTTCTGGAGGTGATACAATTTTAACTTGTTTATATAATGGTTGATAATCAACACCGTTGATAGACATGTTTAGAGTAACAGTATAATTTCCTGCATTTGCATAGGTATGATAGGCTTCTACATCTGTTGAAGTTGTTCCATCACCAAAATCCCATAAAACACTATCATAGGGATCTTCAGAAGTTATATAAAAATATGTGTTATCATTTAAGCAAATATTTTCGTAATTAAAGGAGTATTTGAATATAGATTGAATAAAAGGAGGCAAACCTATTTCTGTATCTCTACCTTCTAGATAAAATGTATTATGTGTGTAGTTACAACTAGAACTTAATTGATTTGGATTATTAATTACAGATAGATAAGCTTTAGAACCTAATAATACATATCCAGCACGATAAATTTTTCCATCAATAGCTAATTGTAAAGCACCTGCAACATTAGATGAGGTGTTGATATTGGTTTTAGAGCCCATTATGTTATTAGCTTCAGTGTTAAATTGAAAAAGACTACTATTAATAAATGTATCTTCACTATCAAAGTTTGATGTGGTAACGTATAGGAGTTTAGAGTCTGGAGAAAATTCGACACCATAAGGATAGGTATCTTCTAATATGGTTTTTTCATTACTAACCAATCCAGTAGTATTATCAAAATCATACAATAATACTTTTCCAGAAGATTTAGTACCTTCATCAACAGACCCAGATGTCGTAGAGCTATGCGCTATAGCGATTTGTTTACCATCAGGAGATACTTTAAGGTAACCTATTGCAGTAATATTAGCGCCATCGTTATTGAACCTTGGAAAAATATTTTGAGGAACCGTTGATGTTTCAGGTGTTTCAATAACACCAGATGATGTAACTTTAAAAGCGTGAAATTTATTTATAAATTGAGTAATTACCCAAATGTCTATACCATTACTATGGGTTACAGCAGTTAGTTTTTCTGAGTTTTTATATTCATTTTGTACAGCGTCATTACTATTGTATGTAACTAAATGAATATTCTTGTTTTCAACAATAAGATCCCCTAAGCCATTATCTAATTGCATATTGACTTCAGAATAATTAAGCCCTTCAATAGGATCATTAGGTGATAAAAAATAGTTAGGTTTATCTGTTGTGAAAATATAATAAGAATCGTTAGATCCAGGTTTGGGTATTATGATTGCAGATTCGGTACTAGAACTATCTCCTTTTAAATCTGTACCATTAGGCATGATATCATGGTTTCTGTTCCAAACGGTTTTTCCATCAGTGTAAAACAGTAATTCTCCGTTAGCGTTAGATATTGTCGCACAACCTTCCTTTGTAATTAGTGCTCCATCTGTTAATGCAACAGGTTGACCTGAATTAAAACTAACACCTGCAAAATTTCCAAAATACCAGTTGGCAGACTCACTTTGGGCAAATAAGCTACAATTATAAATTAGTAATATTACTAGAAGTCCTTTTGAAATTGATGAATAGCGTTTCATGTAATTAAAAAGTTAAACCTAAAGATATAAAAAAAGCCCATCTAATTATTTAGATGAGCTTAATATTATTTTAAATTAACTTATGTGATTATCTTAATTTAGGATAAGTACTAGGACTAGCCTCATGCATGACGTCGTAAATAGCCTCAAATACGTCCTCAACAGATGGTTTAGAGAAATAGTCTCCATCGGTACCGTATGCTGGTCTGTGTGGTTTTGCTGCTAATGTTTTTGGCTGACTATCTAAAAACTTAAAAGCCTCTTGCTTGTTTAAAATTTGATCTAAAATATAAGCCGAAGCTCCACCTGGTACATCTTCATCAATAACCATTAATCGGTTAGTTTTTTGTACGCTTTTGACAATATCATGATTTAAATCAAATGGTAATAATGATTGTACATCAATAATTTCGGCATTAATACCAACTTCCGCTAATTCTTTAGCAGCTTGCTGAACAATTCTTAACGTTGAACCGTATGATACTAAAGTAATATCTTCTCCTTCTTTTACAGTTTCAACAACTCCAATAGGTGTTTTAAATTCACCAATATTAGATGGTAATTGCTCTTTTAAACGGTAACCATTTAAACATTCTACGACTAAAGCAGGCTCGTCACTTTGTAATAAAGTGTTATAAAAACCAGCAGCTTTGGTCATGTCTCTTGGTACTAAAACGTGAATACCTCTTACTAAATTTAATACGCCTCCCATTTGTGAACCAGAGTGCCATATACCTTCTAGTCTATGACCACGAGTACGAATAATTAAAGGTGCTTTTTGACGTCCTTTTGTACGATATCTTAGCGTTGCCAAGTCATCACTAATAATTTGTAAAGCATACATGATGTAGTCTAAATACTGGATTTCAGCAATTGGACGTAAACCACGCATTGCCATACCAATTCCTTGTCCTAAAATAGTAGCTTCTCTAATACCTGCATCAGCAACACGAAGTTCTCCGTATTTTTCTTGTAAACCTTCTAAACCTTGGTTTACATCTCCAATGTTTCCTGCATCTTCACCAAATACTAAAGTTTCAGGATAGTTGTTGAATATATAATCAAAGTTTTCTCTTAAAACCACACGTCCATCTACAGTTTCATTATCATCAGTGTAGGTTGGTTTAACTTCTTTTACATGTATAGCTGCGCTTTCAGAATCGTTATATAAATCCGAACTATATAAAGGTTGTACTTTTTCAAAAAAGGCATCAATCCAATCTAATAATTGTTGTTTTTCTGAAGTGTTTTCAGAAATAACATAACGTAATGCTTTTCTTGCTGCTTGTACAGCGTCTTTTCTGTTAGGTTCTTTAGAGTCTTCTAATTCGTTTACTATTTTTTCAATAAAAACTTTGTTAGGACTTGAATTTGCAACGGTTTGTAAAAGCGAAACAATTTCATTTTTTTCAGCTAAAGCTGGTTCTAAATAATTAGACCAAGCAGCTTTTTTTGCATCTCTAACTTGTTTTTTTATGTTTTTTTCTATGGTTTGTAACTCTTCGTCAGTAGCAATGTTATTGTCTATTAACCAAGTTCTCATTTTTACATTACAATCATTTTCAGCTTCCCAATTTAAACGCGCTTTATCTTTATAACGTTCGTGTGATCCTGAAGTCGAGTGACCTTGAGGTTGTGTTAACTCGTTAACATGAATTAAAACAGGTACGTGCTCTTCTCTAGCTATTTTTGAAGCTTCTTCATAAGTTGCAATTAAGTTTGCATAATCCCAACCTTTAACACGAAGTATCTCATAACCATTAGCATCTTTATCACGTTGAAATCCTTTTAAGATTTCAGAAATATTTTCTTTAGTAGTTTGGTGTCTAGCGTGTACTGAAATTCCGTATTCATCATCCCAAACACTTATTACCATTGGTACTTGTAAAACACCTGCTGCATTGATGGTTTCAAAAAACAGACCTTCACTAGTACTGGCATTACCTATGGTTCCCCAAGCGACTTCATTTCCTTCAACAGAAAAATTTGTTGTATCAATACCTTTTACATTTCTGTAAATTTTTGAAGCTTGAGCTAATCCCAATAACCTTGGCATTTGTCCAGCAGTAGGAGAGATGTCAGAGCTTGAGTTTTTTTGTTGTGTTAAATCATTCCAGTTACCATTAGCGTCTAAACTATGTGTAGCAAAGTGTCCTCCCATTTGGCGACCTGCAGACATAGGCTCTTGACTTAAATCTGTATTGGCATATAAACCAGCAAAAAATTGTTGGATTGTTAATTGTCCAATAGCCATCATAAATGTTTGGTCACGATAGTAACCAGATCTAAAGTCTCCGTTTTTAAAGGCTTTAGCCATAGCAAGTTGTGGCACTTCTTTGCCGTCTCCAAAAATACCAAATTTAGCTTTTCCTGTTAAGACCTCTCGACGTCCAAGTAAACTACATTCTCTACTGGTTACAGCAACTTTATAGTCGTTAAGTACTTCGGTTTTAAAATCGTCAAAAGATAGGTCTTTATTAGTGTTAGCTTCTGTTTGCATATATAAGGGTGTTATTTGATAACAAATTTACTGAATATTTGTGGGTTTTGCAATATCAAAAATGCTTAAAAAAATAAGAATTATTTAAAAAACAGCTTGATTAAGCTAATAATCTGTAAAAAAACAGGGTTATATTTAATTCTGTTAAGAATTTATTAATACCAACGACGTGTAAATAGCCCTAAAAGTGTTTTAGGTGACAGTGTGACTATAAACCTAATCTTTTCATCGTAATTAGGTTGTCCAATCTCCCAACCTAAATTAGAATATATAGGGAAGTATAGCTCAAAATAATCTTCCACTAAATTTAATCTAATACCAGAATCGTAAACAAACTTAGGTTTAAAATTATGGCTTTTTATAATTCCTGCATCACCATACAACATGATGTACCTCCAAAGGGTTGTACTGGTATTAGCAGTTGTCATCCATTGGTTTGCAAAAGGTTGTCTTAATTTAGATTTAAATCCACCTTCGGCAATTATAATTTGTTGACTCAGTATTCCTGTTTGTTCACTTCGACCTAAATAATTATAATCAAATAAATAGTCTGTAGGTCTGTCTAAAGCAAAGCTAAAAAAGTCGGAATCTTGATAGGTGTCATTATATAAAAATACACCAGAAAATAGTCTTAAATTAAATTGTTTATTACGCTCGTTTAAATGTCTAAATTCTAATGTTGCAGATAACTTACCAAAGTTTTTAGCTAATTGTAAGTCCGTAAATAATGACGCATAATCTTTTAAATTGTTATCTACAATACCAAATTTGGTGTTAAACACTGAATATTTTGGTTCTCCATTAGTTTCAAATTCTCCCGTTGGATCAACCTCTCTATTTATATTGATGTATCTAAAAGATAAAAATTCACGCTTATTATCTCTCAGATTTTTATGGTCTCTAAAATTAAAATCTATAAAAGGTGTAAAAGAGGTGTAACTTAAATTTGGAGCATAATTATAATAGTTACCAGATAAACCGTAGCGTGTGCGATAGTTATCAGAATCTTCAGGACGTGCATTATATATCAAGGAAGCACTACCGACTATTTGCTTACTTTTAAATCCAAATTTGGGACTAATTTTATATAAAAAGCGCTTACTTAATAACGTTTTGTTGTATAATTTTAATCCAGGTGATAAACCATCATAAAAGTTATACTCAAATTCTGGCATAAAAAAGACTTGACTGAAATTAGGGTCTTCAATATCTTTAAATAATCTAAATTGAAGCGGTTTATTGGTTAAGAAAAAGCCATTTAGTTTTTTATAGTTGTTACGTTGGTTAAATTCCGGAATGGTATAATCATAATTAAGTGCTAACTGGTCAACATCATTATTTGCAATTGTTATTTTTTTTGTTCCATCAAAACCTTCAATCCATTGTTTAGAGGTTATGCTGTCATTTTTTAAAGTGAATAAAGAAATTGGCATTGCATTATTACGTATGTTTTTTAAAGTAATGGTAATAGAATCTTCAGTTTTCTTGACCTTTTTTATTTTGAAATCTATTTTCTTACTAGTCTTTACATAATCATTAAAAAACCATTCAATATTCTTATCGGTTTTTGAAGTTATTAAAGTTTCAAAATCCTTAGGTGTCGTGCGTTTAAGCTTAGTTTGTTTAACAAACTCACTTATGGTTTGGTCTACGATAGAATCTCCAACATAGTCATCCAAATATTTTAAACCAACAGCAGCTTTATATTTATTAGAAATATTTTTGTTGAATTTTAACAACGAATCTTTAGCCATACCAATAGGCTGGTCAATATTTGTACGTGCCATGTGCATGTATAAAAACGAATATTGGTCGTTAAAATTTAAGTCTGACGCATGAAACGCTCTGACACCCCAAACTTTGGCTAGTTTTCCTAGAATTTTTTGATTTGGATAATAGTCTTCTACATATTTAATTAAGTAATACACCTGAATACCATCCAACAACCATTGTTCTTCTCTTGGGTTTATTAAAAAAGTGTTTTCTAGATATACTTTTAAAGCTGTTTTAAGTATTTTAAGTTCATATTGAAAACTATCTTCAAATGGTCTAATAAAATCTGGTAATAAATTTAAACCATAGATAGGATCTTTTTTATAGTCAATCCAAGTTAGTAATAGTTTTTTGTGAGGATATTGACCTAGGTTTTTGGTTATAAATTGTGCGACTTTGTCAGATAAAATGGCAACATCAGTAACTGGTAAATCTTCGGTGTCTAAATTAGATTCAATACTAAAAAAATCAGTTTCAACTGTATTAAAATCGTTTGTTGTTACTAACGAGAATTTTGTGTTTGTTCTGTCCTTTCCGCTAAAAATAGATGTAGTTCTATTTTCAATAGTAGTGTTTTCAACTAAATCTAATTCTGTTATTGGTTTAAAGTTATTTGGGTAATTAACTTTTAGTGTAATATCAGAAGGGTTTACATAAAGGTCATCCAAGTCTTTGTTACTGTAATAATGCCAAGTTCCGTCAAATACAGCAGGAGTTATGTACCAAAAGCGTAAGTTGTATTGTCCATCACCTGTAAGACCATAACGCGTAAATTTATTATTTGGGACTTGAACAATGTAATTTAATGATAAATCATAGGTTTCATTTGGTGCTAAAGGATTTTTTAACGCAACTTTTATAACATCTGGATGCTGCTTTAATCTTTGATGATAAACCTCTTGACCTTCTTGTTTTATAGCTGTTATAGCAGTAAAACCTCTGTCTTCATTATTAGCAAAATGGAATGTGGTTTTAAATTCATCTGCAAACCGATCTGCTAAAGGAGTCGTTTTAGAAGAGTAACTATGGCTCCAATCATTAAGATAAATGGTGTCTAATGTTTGATTTGTAGTGTTTTGGTATTTTATGTTTTGAGTAATTTTAATACTATGTTTTGTGGTATCAAAATTAGCATCAATAGTCATGCTATTTTGGCTTAAAGCCGAAAGACTTAAAAGTAAAAAACAAATTAATAAATAATGATTTAGCTTCAATGTATTTTTACAAACTTTATGGGTTTAACAGCAATATTATCTAATGAAATATAATATATTCCTTGTGATAAATACGAAATATCTGTCAAAATAGTTTTGTTAGAAGACACAATAGTTTTTATTAATAGACCTAAACTGTTGTAAATCTGAATCTTGTGTTTTTTAATTTGTGTGTTATTTATTTTTAAAGCTAATGTATTAGCAATAAGGTTGGAGCCAATAATTTCAAAAACGACAGGATTTTCAGTAAACTTGGTTAGATTTAAAAAATTCTGGTTGGTTTCAAAGTTTAAGGTTACAGGAAGGTGATCACTAAAATTATGAAGTGACTCTCTAATAGTATTAGAAAATAATGTCCCAGAACAATCATCGCTATTAATAGCGTTATTCCAACAATTTGAATTATTGTTATTACCAAAAACCTTATAGTTATTGGGTTGTACCTGTAAACCTGTGTTGTTACTTAGTGAGGTACTTGTCATTATAAAATCAAACCTATCATCAAATCCTCCAGTTGTTCCGCCTAAACCCGTTGCTGTTCTTGTAGATTGAGTAAATACATCTACATAATTACTATTATTATGCCAGCTTCCCATACGGTTTGCAGGATCTGTAAAAGTAATCGTGTTGGCAGGATTAATAAATTCTTGAAAAGCAGGTTCTGAATTGGTATACACATTAAAATCTCCAGCTAGTATAAAATAATCATCATCAGAAAAGCCATCTAAATAGGTAGTTAAGTCTTGAGCCATTTGCAAGCGTAGTAGCTGGTTGTCTGTACCGCTAGAAGCTTTTAAATGACAAACTATTACATTAAGAGTAATTGGGTTTGTGTTTTGGTTTACAGTATTTAATGTTAAGGTGTAATGGTTAAAATCTCTGTAAATGGTAGTGATTACAGTTTGGTTATCTAAAGTGAATTTTGAGCTGTCAAAATAGATTAGATTTTGTAAGTCGTTTTGGTCGCTAATTGTGTCATCGCTTGTATTTAAAACAAAATTAGCCATTTGGTAGTCTGGATTAATGCTTTGTTGCATCATGTTTAAAATAGAATTTGCGCCAGACTCATTATTAAGTTCGCAAACCATAAATATATCAGGTTGATAGTCTGATAAAATAATTTCTAGTTCTGATAATCTTGTAGTAGAGGGTTGTTGAAGTGGGAAGTTTAATAGATTATAAAACATAGTTTTAAAGGTGTCTTGCCCGAAGACACCAGTAAAACTTAGTAATGTGATAATGAAAAAAAGAGACTTTTTCATTGTTTTGTCTGTTTAGAAATTAGGGCTTAATCCATAATCTTTGTAAAAACTGTCTAAAATATCTACAACCTCTTCAGCTGTATCCACTAAATGTATTAAATCTAAATCACCTTCGCTAATATTAGCAAACTTGTCTAGTAAAGTAGATTTTACCCAATCCATTAATCCTGACCAAAAATCGGTTCCAACTAATATAATTGGAAATTTCTCTATTTTATTAGTTTGTATTAAGGTTATGGCTTCAAATAATTCGTCCAATGTCCCAAAACCACCTGGCATTACTACAAAACCTTGACTGTATTTTACAAACATTACTTTTCTAACAAAAAAGTAGTCAAAATCTAAGCTTTTATCAGAATCAATATATGGATTATCATGCTGTTCAAACGGTAATTCGATATTTAATCCAACCGAAGTACCTCCTGCTAAATGTGCGCCTTTATTACCTGCTTCCATAATACCAGGTCCACCACCTGTAATAACACCATAGCCAGCATCTACAATTTTAGAGGCTACATTTTCGGCTAGTTTATAGTATTTATGATCTGGTTTTGTACGTGCAGAACCAAAAATAGACACAGATGGTCCTATGGCACTCATTTTTTCAAATCCGTTAACAAATTCTCCCATGATTTTAAAAATCGCCCAAGAATCGTTTGTTTTTTTCTCGTTCCAACCTTTTGGATGTTGTTCTTTTCTCATTTACTTTTAATATTATTTTAATTCTTTTTTTAAAAATTTAGCTGTGTAGCTTTTTTTATGTTTTGCAACTTTTTCTGGCGTCCCTTCTACAATGACTTGACCACCACCTTTTCCGCCTTCATAACCAATATCAATAATATGATCTACGGTTTTGATAACGTCTAAATTATGTTCGATAATTAATACGGTATTCCCTTTATCTGCTAATTTATTAAGCACAATCATCAATACTCTAATATCTTCAAAATGAAGTCCTGTAGTAGGTTCGTCTAAAATATAAAAAGTATTCCCAGTATCGCGTTTGCTTAACTCGGTAGCCAATTTAATACGCTGTGCTTCACCACCAGACAGTGTTGTGCTTTGTTGTCCTAAGGTAATGTATCCTAAGCCAACATCTTTAATAGTTTTAAGTTTTTTATGGATTTTAGGGATGTTTTCAAAAAAGTCAACCCCTTCGTTTATAGTCATATCTAAAACATCACTAATACTTTTTCCTTTATATCTAATTTCAAGTGTTTCGCGATTAAAACGTTTTCCTTGACAAGTTTCACACTCGACGTATACATCAGGTAAAAAATTCATTTCAATAACACGTAAACCTCCACCTTTACAGGTTTCACAACGTCCACCAGCAACATTAAAACTAAAACGACCTGGTTTATAACCACGTATCATGGCTTCTGGTATTTTAGCAAAAAGACTACGGATTTCGTCAAAAGTTTTGGTATAAGTGGCAGGATTACTTCTTGGTGTACGACCAATTGGTGATTGATTAATATCAATAACTTTATCTATGTGCTCTAAACCTTTAATGCTTTTGTAAGGCATTGGTTTTTTAACACCATTAAAGTAATGCGCATTTAAAATAGGGTATAAGGTTTCGTTAATTAGCGTAGATTTACCACTACCAGAAACACCAGTAACTCCTATCATCTTTCCTAATGGAAATTTAACCGATACATTTTTTAAGTTATTACCAGTACAGCCTTTAAGCTCTAAAACATGACCATTACCTTCACGACGTTTTTCAGGGATTTCAATTTCTTGTTTTCCGTTTAGGTACTGTGCGGTTAATGTTTTTTCTTTTAATAATTGTTTTGGTGTTCCTTGACTTATAATTTCTCCACCATGTTTTCCTGCTCTTGGACCTATGTCTATTACGTGATCTGCACGTTCTATCATGTCTTTATCGTGCTCTACCACAATAACAGAGTTACCAATGTCACGTAAAGACACTAAGCTGTTTATTAGTTTTTCGTTATCACGTTGGTGTAAACCAATACTAGGTTCGTCAAGGATGTATAAAACACCAACCAACTGAGACCCAATTTGAGTGGCTAATCTAATACGTTGAGCTTCTCCACCAGATAAAGATTTTGAGCTTCGGTTTAAGGATAAATAATCCAACCCAACATCTAATAAAAACTGAAGTCTGGCATTGATTTCCTTTATAATTTCTTCAGCAATTTTAATTTGCTTCTTGGATAAAAATTCTGGTAATTGTTTAAACCAAATCGCTAAATCACTAATGTCTTGATTGGCTAATTCGGCTATATTTTTACCGTTAACTTTAAAGTATAACGATTCTTTTTTAAGTCTTGCACCTTCACAAACAGGACAAGTCACTTTGTCCATGTAATCTTTAGCCCAACGTTTTAAAGACGTTGACTCTGCATTTTTATATTGGCTTTCAATAAAATTGGCAACCCCTTCAAAATCTATTTTATAATCTCTAGTAATACCTAAGGTTTTACTTTCAACAGAGAATTTTTCATTACCACCAAACATAATGATTTGCTTGGCTTCTTTTGGTATGGATTTATAAGGATCACTTAATTTAAAATTGTAACGTTCGGCAATTGTTTCAAACTGTTTAAAAATCCAACTCTTTTTTTCTGGACCATGAGGTGCTAATGCACCTGCTTTAATAGATAAAGTGTCGTCAGGTATAATTTTATTTTCGTTAACTTGGTATAATGTTCCGATACCATTACAATTATCACAAGCTCCTTTTGGCGAGTTAAATGAAAAATTATTAGGTTCTGGATTTGGGTAAGAAATACCAGAACTTGGACACATCAAATTACGACTAAAATAGCGTGCCTCTTGTGTGTCTTGATCAATAATCATTAACACATCATCACCATGATACATGGCAGTGTTAATGGTTTCGGTTAAGCGTTTGTCATTATCAACAGCATCATCAATTTTTAATCTGTCAATTACAATTTCAATATCATGTGTCTTGTAACGATCTAGTTTCATGCCTTTCACTAAATCCTTAATTTCACCATCGGTTCGTACTTTTACAAAGCCTTGTTTGGCAATTTGCTCAAATAACTCGCGATAATGTCCTTTTCTAGATCTAATTACAGGTGCTAATATATTAATGCGCTTACCTTTATAGCTTTCGGTAATTAATTGTTTGATTTGGTCGTCACTATAACTTACCATTTTATCTCCAGTATTATAGCTGTAGGCATCACTACCTCTAGCATATAAAAGACGCAAAAAGTCATAAATTTCGGTAATAGTACCAACTGTAGATCTTGGAGATTTGCTAGTCGTTTTTTGCTCAATAGCAATAACAGGAGATAGACCATCAATTTTGTCTACATCAGGACGTTCTAATCCACCTAAAAATTGTCTTGCATAAGCCGAAAACGTTTCGATATAACGACGTTGTCCTTCGGCATAAATGGTGTCAAATGCTAATGACGACTTACCACTACCTGATAAACCAGTAATAACCACTAGTTTTTCACGCGGAATGGTAACGTCAATATTTTTAAGGTTATGTGCTCTAGCACCTTTAACCTCAATGTTTTCTTCAAAATTTTTCATAGCATTTTTAAGCTTTATCCAGAGATAGACAAGATAGCAAAGATACGCATTTTGTAATTCTTTTTAAAAATGATGTTTGTTAGGATTTTATTAATTATTGTTATTTTTGAAAGGACTAAACATCATAAAAATGGAAATATTAGGAATAGGGTCTAGAATTAATCACCCAGAACATGGTAAAGGCGTTGTCACAAACATAGATAGCAAACACTATTGGGTGACTTTTATTGAAAATGGTTTAGAAACCATTGCTTTAGATGATACTTTTGAGATTATTGAAACGACTAAAAACGAAGTAGATACGGTTAGTTTTTTTGATATTGAAAGTAGCCTAGTTAGCATTTTGAAATCCTATAGCGATGTCTCGGAAATTGTGCCAATTGGAGACAAGTGGAAAGGCGGAATGTTAGAATTAAAACCAGCAGATAGCAATTTAAAAAGTAAAGAGATTAAAATAGACGATTTTTTTAAGAAAATAACCATGGTCAGAGACAGGCTTAGAGTTATGGAACAAAAGGTTAACTCTAGTAATTTAGAGGCACAAGAAAAAGTAGATTTACAACAGTATATTACACGTATCTACGGAAGCTTAACCACATTTAATGTGTTGTTTAAGTCTAAAGAACAGCATTTTGTAGGCCAAAAAGGAAAGTGAAAATTAGACAACTAAAACACCAGTAAATAACGTTTTGTTTATTTGCTGGTTTTAATATTGTCCAATTCGATTCCTAAAAACAACAATTTATGGTGTGTTGGTAATTGTGCTCCTGTATTTGTTGTTTTCCAGCTATCCCATGACGCTTCCAAACCACCAATAGGTAGTATGTCAACCCACATTTTAAATGTAGTAGGTTTATAATCTTGATCTAAAATCCATAAATAAGAATCTCCTGGTGTACTTCCGCCTTGATTATAAGTGACTAATAAGGCGTCTTTACCATTGTGCTTAACAATACTGCGTGATACACCATTATCTAATACTTTATATGGTGCAACCAACCAAAACGAATCATTATTAAAGTAATCTGTTGCAGTTTTGATAAGGTCTGCATTGTTGGAGTCTTCCACTTTAAGCTTATCTATGTAAACCTCACTTGTATTTGGATTGTTTAGATTTAAAATGACTTTGTAGTTTTTCCAACTCACTTCGCAAGTGTTTTCTTTTTTGTTCCACTTGTAATGATGTCTGTTTTTAAAAGTCCATTCTAATACATTTGTAGCATCATATGCTGCCGAGTTTAACGCTATCAACATTTTATGAGCTAATATTTCTGCTTTTTCAGGTTGTGAACCTACAGGTAACTCTTCGTTGTATTTAAAATATAAAAATCCAAAAAACAGAAGACTTGGTAGCGTGAAAAATATAATTACTCCAGCGACTATTTTTAATATTTTTTTTGGTTTCATAAATTTAAGCGATTTTTTTTGTAAAAATAGTATTAAAAAATGGGTTTAAAACCCAAAAGCGGTGTCATCACCACGTTTATCTGCCCCAGCTTCTAATTGTCCATTGTCTAACACTAAAATACCATCTACTTTACCAATCACATCAGCATTTTCTTCGTTTATAATGTATCCTTTTGCTTTTAATTGCTCAATTAATTGTTGAGAAAACGAGTCAGGTTCCATTCTTATAGTATCTGGTAACCATTGGTGATGGAATCTTGGTGCATCTACAGCGTCTTGCATAGTCATGTCATATTCATGTACATTTAAAATGGTTTGCATCACAGAGGTGATTATTGTGGATCCACCAGGCGTACCCAAAGTCATATACAGTTGATCGTTTTTTTCAACAATAGTTGGTGTCATAGAGCTTAGCATGCGTTTTTCTGGTAAAATGGCATTTGCTTCCGCTCCAATTAATCCATACACATTTGGCACACCAGGTTTACTAGAAAAATCATCCATTTCGTTGTTAAAAAAGAACCCTAATTCTTGACTATATAATTTAGATCCGTAGCCTGAGTTTAATGTTGTTGTTACTGCAATAGCATTTCCAAATTGATCAACAATAGAGTAGTGGGTAGTTTCATCACTTTCAATAATTTGTACTTTACCATGAGATACTGTTGTTGATGCGGTCGCTGCATCAAAACTAAAATTAGACATTCTACTTTTAATATAACTTTCACTAAGTAATTGGTCTTGTGGTACGGTTACAAAATCAGGATCTCCTAGATAATAACTTCTGTCAGCGTAAGCACGACGCTCAGCTTCAGTTATAACTTGAATGGCTTTAAGCGAGTTGTGTCCAAATTCATCTAAATTATAATCTTCAATCTGTAACATGATTTGACCTAAACAAATTCCTCCACTTGAAGGCGGAGACATAGATATAATATTTAGGTTATCATACTCAAAAGTTACAGGTTGCCTCCATTGGGCTTCATAGCTTGCTAGGTCGTCAATTGTAATAATACCTCCATTCTTTTGAATAAAATCTGCTATTTTTTTAGCTGTTTCCCCTTTATAAAATTCATCACGTCCATTCAGCATTATCGCTTTAAGTGTTTTAGCAAGTTTAGGTTGTTTTATGGTGTCTTTAGCCTTCCATGCTTTACTAAATAAAATAGGTGTTTTGTTTACTTCTAAAAAAGCTAGGCGTTTGTCGTCTAATACTGCTTGGTCTTTTGTTGTTAGTACATAGCCTTTGTTAGCTAAGTCTATTACAGGTTGCATAATGGTTTCCATTGGAAGCGATCCAAATTTATCATGTACTTCAAATAGGCCAGCTATTGTACCAGGTACTCCAACTGCTAAACCGCCTTTAGTGCTTAAACCTGGTATGACATTGCCTAAACTGTCTAAATACATGTCTTTGGTGGCTAGCTTAGAGGCTTTTTCACGATAGTCTAAAGCACCAATACTTCCGTCTTCTAGGCGGTACACCATAAAACCACCACCACCAATATTACCTGCATAAGGATAGCAAACAGCCAAAGCAAGGTCTGTAGCAATCATGGCATCAAATACATTTCCGCCTTGTTTTAAAATAGCTGTTCCAATTTTAGACGCTTCTGCTTTAGCAGAAACCACCATAGCCTGATTTGTTATTAATCCGCGTTTATTATTGTTTTTACAACTAAATACTAAGCTTGAAAATAGGATTGCGATTAGTAGTTTTTTCATAGATATCAGGATTGTAATTGGGCTAAGGTTTTGTTTGAAAATGCGATTAATTCGTCAAAAAAACTAGTAAATTCCGCTTCAAATTCGTTGTAAAATTCTTCTAGTTCGTTTATGGCTAAATTCATTTTGGATCTGTTTTTAGTACGTTTATTCATACCTTCCAAAACTTTTCCAATACCTTCAATTGACGCATAACTAAGTAGCCAATTATCGGCTAACATATAAGGCATCATTTTTTGAATGCGTTGTGGTAAAATTTCAAAGTTGTCCTCTAAGGTGAGATAGAAATCATCAATGTAATTTGCTAACGGAATATCAGAATATTTTGACCAGTTTTTAGCTAAATAATGATCATATAATATGTCTACAATCACACCAGAGTAATGTCCGTAATTTTTGTGAAGTCGCTTGGTGCTTTTCCTTACCGTAGGATGTGCATCTGTGAAAGTGTCTATTTGAAGATGTAATTGTATCCCTATTTGGATTTGGTCATCAAAATCATCATATTTGTTACCCCTGATACCATCAGCAATAAAATTGCCAATGGTTATTTTTTTGTTATCTCCCGAAAGATATATATGTGCAAGAAAATTCATCTTATAAATATATATAAATTTAGTCTGTAAACTTTTAAAATTTGAAGCGATTACCCAATTTAGACGTCTTACGTTTTGTACTTGTCAGTATTGTAGTGTTTTTTCATTTGCCTCAATTGTGTAAAAACCAAGGGCTTCCGTACTTTATGGATGCGCCTATTTTTAATCGTGGTATTGAAGCGGTTTATTTGTTTTTTGTATTAAGTGGCTTTTTAATCATCAAAATAATTTACGATAATAAACAAGAAGGAACATTTTCAATAAAAAAGTTTTATGCCAGACGCGTATTAAGAATTTTTCCATTGTATTATTTAATCATGATTTTTGGGTATATTTTCTATTGGTTAGTTTTACCTAAATTAGGGATGGCTTATCATAATAATTACGCATTAACAGACAGTATTGTATTAACAACTTTTTTTATGCCTAATATTAGTGCTAAATTGTTTATGCCTGGCGGAATTCTAGAAGTATTATGGTCTATAGGTATTGAAGAACAGTTTTATATTCTTGTAGCTCCATTGTTGTTTTTTGTAAATAAAAACAGAGTCTTACAGCTATTAATAGTTTTAACTATTGGTTATTTTATAGTATTCCATTTGGACGTTTTTAGTTATTTTAAAAAGTACAATATGGTGTTTTTCTTTATGTTTTTTGGTGGTATAGTTGCTATTTTAGAAGATAAAAAGAAATTAGAGTTTTTAAAATATACAGCCCTAATACCTATTACAATTTTTACATTAACCGTATTGTATTTTACAACTACCGCTTTACATGTTATTGAAGGGTTTTGGTTTAACCTGGTATCTATGGTTTTATTTGGATTATTTGTTCACACTTTAGCTTATAATAACAGAGGCATACAAATAAAAAATAAAGCTCTAAATTATTTGGGGCAGATATCTTACGGATTATATATGTACAATGTTGTTGCATTATACGTTGTAGTTTACTTATTTTTGGAATTGCAAAAAACAATAAAGATTAACGCTGTTTTAATAATCATACTAATGTATTTGTTGACCTTTGCATTAACTGTAATAATAGCCCATTTTTCGTATAAATATTTTGAAGGCTATTTTTTAAAACTTAAAAACAAATTTAGATAATGACACTTATAAAATCTATATCAGGAATTAGAGGAACCATAGGAGGAACCGTAGGCGAAAACCTGACGCCTATTGATGCTGTAAAATTTGCCTCTGCTTACGGGACGTGGTTAAAACAACAACGCAACAAAACCGATTATAAAGTGGTGGTTGGACGTGATGCACGTTTATCTGGAGATATGATCCAAAACTTAGTCATGAATACTTTGGTTGGTTTAGGTATTCATGTAATAGATTTAAACCTGTCTACAACACCAACAGTAGAGATTGCGGTACCAATGGAACATGCTGATGGAGGGATTATACTAACTGCAAGTCATAACCCTAAACAATGGAACGCACTAAAATTGCTTAATGCTAAAGGTGAATTTTTAGATGGAGCCGAAGGACAAAAAATATTAGAAATAGCTGAGTCTGATAACATGACTTTTGCAGAGGTTGATGATTTAGGAAAAATCACCAAGAACGATGCTTATATAGATATCCATATAGATGAAGTTTTAGAGCTTGAATACGTTAACCAAAAGGCTATTGAAGCAGCTAATTTTAAAGTCGTAGTCGATGGTGTTAATAGTACTGGAGGAATTGCAATTCCTTTATTATTAGAGCGTTTAGGTGTAGAGGCTGTTAAATTGTATTGCGATCCAACAGGTCATTTTCCGCATAATCCAGAGCCTTTAAAAGAGCATTTAGGAGATTTGTCTAACGAAGTTAAAAAACATAATGCCGATTTTGGTATTGTTGTAGATCCTGACGTCGATCGTTTAGCGTTTATGGATGAAAACGGAGAGATGTTTGGCGAAGAATATACACTTGTTGCTTGTGCAGACTGGGTATTAAGTCAAAATCCAGGAAATACAGTCAGTAACATGAGCTCGACAAGAGCACTACGTGACGTCACTGAAAAACATGGCGGAACTTATGAAGCGTCTGCAGTTGGAGAGGTAAACGTCGTTACTTTAATGAAAAAAAATAACGCAGTTATTGGAGGAGAAGGTAATGGAGGTATCATTTATCCAGACTCTCATTATGGTCGTGATGCTTTAGTAGGTGTGGCTTTATTTTTAAGCCTACTTGCCGAAAGACAATTAAGTGTTAGTGCGCTACGTAAAACGTACACGAGCTATTTTATGAGTAAAAAGAAAATACAATTAACACCAAGCTTAGATGTTGATGCTATTTTAAAAGCTATGGAAGACAACTATAGCAACGAAAATCTAACCACTATTGATGGGGTTAAAATAGATTTTGCTGAAAGTTGGGCACATTTACGTAAAAGTAATACCGAGCCAATTATTAGAATTTATACCGAAGCTAAAAGCCAAACCGAAGCAGATAGCTTAGCAGATAAAATCATTGCAGAAATCAAACAAATCGCAAATATTTAGTATATTAATTGTA
This sequence comes from Olleya sediminilitoris, assembly GCF_016785945.1. GTDB lineage: Bacteria > Bacteroidota > Bacteroidia > Flavobacteriales > Flavobacteriaceae > Olleya > Olleya sediminilitoris. The sequence goes on from NZ_JAEMEF010000004.1 coordinate 208,074, forward strand.
AATCATTGGGTTATGCATCATACAAACACACAAAGAACAGCAACTTCTAAATTAGAAACCTATTTCTCTCAGTTTAGGCAACATATTGTTGGTGTAGATCAAGAGTTTGAATCGCCTTACGGAAATCAAAAAATGGTGTACACAGATTGGACTGCTTCAGGACGTTTGTACAGACCCATTGAAGATAAATTATTACATCAGTTTGGTCCTTTTGTAGCTAATACACATACCGAAACGACTGTGTCAGGTACAGCCATGACTAATGCCTATCACAAAGCAAGACAAATAATAAAAGGTCACGTTAATGCTAATGCAGACGATGTATTGATTGTTGCAGGTAATGGTATGACTAGTGTGGTTAATAAGTTTCAACGTATTTTAGGAATTAAAATACCAGAAAACATACAAAAATATACCACAATTCCAGAGGCTATAAGACCTGTAGTGTTTGTGTCTCATATGGAGCATCATTCTAACCATACCTCATGGTTAGAGACTATTGCAAAAGTAGAAGTTATTCCTGCTGGTGAGGATGGTTTATTTAGTTTAGAAAATTTAGAAATTCTTTTAGAAAAACATAAAGAGTGTCCTTTAAAAATAGCATCTGTTATTGGCGGAAGTAATGTTACAGGTATCCAGACGCCTTACCATCAAATTGCAAAATTAATGCATAAAAATGGAGGTGTGTGTTTTGTAGACTTTGCCTGTTCGGCACCTTATGTAGACATAAACATGCATCCAGACCATCCAGACGAAGCTTTAGATGCGGTTTTCTTTTCGCCTCATAAGTTTTTAGGAGGACCCGGAACCTCAGGTGTTTTAGTATTTAATAAAAAGTTGTACAAAAACATGATACCAGATTGTCCTGGAGGTGGTACAGTCAGTTGGACTAATCCTTGGGGAGAACATAAGTATATAGATAATATTGAAGATCGTGAAGATGGTGGTACACCAGGTTTTTTACAAACCATAAAAACAGCCTTATCCATTAAATTAAAAGAGCAAATGGGTGTCAAAAACATGCTAGATCGTGAGCATGAGTTATTGCATCAAATATTTACAAATTTAGATGGTGTTGATAACCTGCATATTTTAGCAGGAGATCATAAAGACCGTTTAGGTGTCGTCTCCTTTTATATAGATAATTTACATTTTAATTTAGGAGTCAAATTACTTAACGATAAGTTTGGTATCCAAACTCGTGGTGGATGCAGTTGTGCAGGGACTTATGGACATTATTTATTACACGTAGATCAACAACAGTCTCATGATTTGGTTAACGAGATTTCTTTGGGTGATTTAATCCGTAAACCAGGTTGGATCCGTTTATCTGTTCATCCAACAACGACTTGTAATGAGGTCGATTATGTTTGCGAAAGCTTAATTGCTTTAGCTGAAAATCATGAAGAATGGGCCAAGGACTATGAGTATAACAAAGCAAACAACGAGTTTATACACAAAAGCTTTATTCCTAAAAATGATGTTAGAGTCAGTGATTGGTTTGAGTTATAAAATACAATGCCTTTTTAACTTTTAAATACATAAAAAAGCCCTTTATACTATTTAATAAAGGGCTTTTGTTTTACTTAAAATCTTCAGGAGATTTATCACGATGTTTCCAACGTTTATGGGTCCATAAGTAATATTGAGGCGCTTCTTCAATTTGTTGTTCAACCAATTTAAAAAAGGCATCAGTAATCTCGTAATCTTTATAATCGTTTGGATGTTCTGCTATGGTTTTAAACGTAGTTTCATAAAACCCTCTTTTTACTCGTTTTACAGCAAAAAACACCACAGACATGTCTAGTCTTTTAGCTAGTAATTCGGCTCCTGTATGAGCTGGGACGTGTATACCCATAAAGTCTAACCAATGGTGTGCTTTCCAAGGTTTAGGACTTTGGTCAGACACAAAACCGTTAATCGTTAATTCTCCTTTGTTTTTAGCCTCTTGTAAGGTGTCAAAGGTATCTTTAGTGGTAATTAAATACGAGTTGTATTTGGCTCTGATGCGTTTGACTAATTTATCAAAATACTTGTTCTCTAATCTTTTGTATACCGCATACCCTTTGCTACGTACATGATTTTGTAAAATAAAAATCCACTCCCAACTTCCATAATGTGCGCACATTAGTACAATGCTTCGGTTGTTGTTTTCATGTTTATGGATTTCTTCAATATTAGGAAACGTCATGCGCTTCATCATTTGTTTTTCACTAATGGTTAAAGATTTGATAGCTTCAACCACCATATCACATAGATGATGGTAGAATTTTTTTCGGATACTTACAATTTCCGCTTCAGACTTATTAGGAAAAACAAGATGTAAATTCTCTTTAACAGTTTTTTTTCTGTATCCAATAATGTGGTAGATTAAAAAGTACAATCCGTCAGAAAAAGCATACAATAGCCTAAACGGAAGTATTGATATTAACCATAAAAGGGGATAAATTAAAATATAGGCTAAAAATTGCATGAATACTTATTAATTTTGCTATTGCAAATATATGTTATATTTGACTTAAACTTAATCTAGACCATGGGTAATTTTAATATTATAACAATTATAATCATCGCAGCAAATGTGATTATCTCTTACAAGGGATTTGAAGATCGTGTGTTTTTTGAAAAGTATAAATTTAACGTTGGCGCGATAAAAAGAGGCGAGCAATTTAGGGTGTTTAGTTCTGGGTTTTTACATGTTAATCCGCAGCACTTATTATTTAACATGATAACGTTATACTTTTTTGCATGGTTAGTTATTGCAAGGGTAGGCGAGACTAAATTTATTGTCATTTACCTAGTCAGCTTGGTAGCAGGTAGTTTGCTATCGTTGGTTTTTAATAAAGATAATTACCATTATAGTGCAGTTGGAGCCAGTGGTGCAGTAATGGGTATTATTTACTCGGCTATATTATTTGACCCTTGGATGCAAATTAACTTTATAATTCCAGGTTGGGTGTTTGGTATTGGATATTTGTTATATTCCATTTACGGTATGAAAAAACAAATTGGTAACATTGGTCACGACGCACATTTTGGAGGTGCAGTTGGTGGTTATGTAACGACTTTAATAATAGCCCCTTGGTTATTAAAAACAGATTTAACCATGGTATTGGTATTAGCCATACCCATTGTTGTACTGTATGTCATGCAAAAAACAGGGAAGATTTAGTGGTCTAAAATCTCAGCAACCTTTTTTTCTAAAGCTTTACCACGTAAGTTTTTAGCAATAATTTTACCTTCACCATCTAAAATATATGTTGCAGGTATGGCACGTACACCATAAGTAGCTGCAATAGGCTCTTGCCAACCTTGTAGGTTAGATAAATGTTTCCAAGTCAATTTATCTTGTGCTATAGCATTTATCCAACGTTGTTTATGACCTTGTTTGTCTAAAGAGATACCCACTATTTCTAAACCTTTACTGTGGTACTTGTTATACATTTTAACCACGTTTGGATTTTCACGTCTACATGGTCCGCACCAACTAGCCCAAAAATCTAAAATAACTAGCTTACCTTTAATATCTTTTAAAGACAGGTCTTTACCTTCTGGTGTTTTTGCAGTAAAAGTAGGCGCATAATCCCCAATTTTAGTACCATAAACCATCGGTTTTTTTTGCTCTTGTACACAAGACAACGTAAAAGTAGCAACCAATACAAGTAAAATATAATGTTTCATGAGTGTAAGTGTTTCTAGCAAATATAAAATATAATAATTGATTTATTTATGTCTATTTTTGCAATATGATTTATAACGACACCATTGTAGCCTTAGCCACCGCTTCTGGAGCAGGAGCAGTAGCCATTATTAGATTGTCCGGAAAAGATGCTATAGCCATTGCTGATAGTTGTTTTAAATCCGTTACAAAACATAAAAGCCTTACAAATCAAAATACGCATACCATCCACTTAGGTTATATTATGGATGACAAACGTACTATTGATCAAGTATTGGTGTCGGTATTTAAAAACCCAAATTCTTACACAGGTGAAGATGTGGTAGAGGTGTCTTGTCATGGCTCGGTGTATATTCAGCAAGAAATTATACAATTATTTTTAAGACAAGGTTGTCGCATGGCAAATGCAGGCGAGTTTACCTTGCGTTCGTTTTTAAACGGGAAGCTAGATTTAAGTCAAGCCGAAGCGGTTGCCGATTTAATTTCCAGTGACAACGAGGCTTCACACCAAATTGCCATGCAACAAATGCGTGGTGGCTTTTCTAGCGAGATTGCTAAGCTTAGAGCTGAATTAATGAATTTTGCTTCGCTAATAGAATTAGAATTAGATTTTGCAGAAGAGGACGTCGAGTTTGCAGACCGTAAACAATTTAAGGATCTAGTCGAAAAAATCACTTTTGTTTTAAAACGATTAATAGATAGTTTTGCTGTAGGTAATGTGATTAAAAACGGAATTCCGGTAGCCATCGTAGGAGAACCTAACGTTGGTAAATCTACACTATTAAATGCATTGTTAAACGAAGAACGCGCTATTGTTAGTGACATTGCAGGAACCACACGTGATACCATTGAAGATGAGTTAGTCATTGAAGGGATTGGGTTTAGATTTATAGATACTGCAGGAATTAGAGAAACTAAAGATGTGGTTGAAAGTATAGGAATAAAAAAAACCTTCGAGAAAATGGAGCAAGCACAAGTAGTAGTGCTTCTTTTTTCTGCTGAAGAGTTTAAAACCGAAAGTCAACGTTTGATTATTGAAATAGAAAAGATTAAAAACAAGTTTCCGTTAAAGCCCTTAGTAATAATAGCTAATAAAATAGATACTTTAACTCCTACAGAGGTAGACGCCTTAAAGGTTCAGTTTGATGGTGTACATGTATTATCGGCTAAAACAGGTCAAGGCGTAGAGGAATTAAAAAATAAACTTATAGGATTTGTTAATACAGGAGCTTTGCGTAATAACGAAACGATTGTTACCAACACCAGACATTACGACTCGTTACTAAAAGCCTTTGAAGAGATCCAAAAAGTAAAAGCAGGTCTAGAAATGGGCTTGTCAGGAGACCTTATGGCTATAGATATTAGACAAGCCTTGTATCATTTTGGTGAAATTACTGGAGAGATTACAAGCGATGATTTACTAGGTAATATTTTTGCTAACTTCTGTATTGGGAAGTAACTTACTTTCTTTTATTTGTTAATCCCTTGTTATTATTGACTTTATAGTAATTTATCTTCTTTTATTTGTTGCTTATTTACTCTTTTTTGATTAAATTTGTTGTGTATCTGTTGCCTAAAATACGGATTTGTTGCCCAAATCTGTTGGCGAAGATACTGGCGAAATGATGCACCATAACGCACCACGTTGCACCATTACGCTACATAAAGCACCATTTATGAGCAGTAATTTATTCATTCCTAAAACTTGTAAGCATTGCGGTAATGCTTTTACAGCACGTACAACAGTTACTAAATACTGTGGTGATACTTGTGCAAAAAGAGCCTATAAAGCACGCAAGCGCAAAGAAAAAATTCAAGCTACTCTTACTGAAGATATACAACAACAAAAAGAAATTGTTGAGGTTCACAATTCTAATGCTGTAAATAACAAAGATTTTTTAAGTGTTACAGAAGCCTCACAACTTATTGGCGTGAGTAGATGGACCATTCAAAGAATGATACAACAAGGACGTTTAAAAGCAGTTCCTTTTGGTAGAAAGCGTATTGTGGCCAGATGGCAAATAGAAAACCTCTTTAATTAATTCCATTATGAAAGTAACATTAAGACAACGCAAAAAGAATAATAAGATTAGCCTGTATTTAGATTACTATCATAAAGGCAAACGTAAAACTGAATACTTGCGTTTATACCTTACACCAAATCCTAAAACCAAAACGGAAAGAGAGGTCAACAAGAAAACCAAGCAATTGGCTGAAACTATTTGTGCTCAAAGACAGATTGAAATTCAAAACGGTATTTATGGCTTTCAAGATATTGAAAAGCTAAAAGGCAGTTTTATTACTTACATCACAGCTTTAGCAGAAAAGAAGAATACAAGCTCTGGCAATTATGGGAATTGGAATAGTATGCTAAAACATTTAAAAAAGTTTTGTCCAACAGATGTTAGTTTTCAAGATATAGACAAATCGTTTGTTGAACGTTTCAAAGAGTATTTAGATAAAGATGCAATAGGTAGAGCAGGTAAGCAACTGTCTCAAAATTCTAAATATTCGTATTACGGTAAATTTTCAGCTGCATTAAAACAAGCGGTCAAGGATGGCATATTAAAAGTAAATCCTGCAAATGGTGTAGAGTATTTTAAACAAGGTGAACCTCAACGAGAATTTTTAACGCTTGATGAATTACAAAAGGCAGTTAATACAGAATGTGAACTGCCTATTTTAAAGAATGCTTTTATTTTTTCAGCTTTAACCGGATTACGTTGGTCAGATATTGAAAAACTAATATGGTCAGAAATCCAGCACTCAAAAGAAATGGGATATTATATCCGATTTAGGCAAAAGAAAACTAAAGGAGTTGAAACCTTACCAATATCAGACCAAGCAAGAAATCTATTAGGAGAAAAAGGTAATCCAGACGATAAAGTATTTGATGGCTTACATTATAGTGCCTGGTCTAATTTAAAATTACAACAATGGATGATGAAGGCAGGTATTACTAAAACTATTACGTTTCATTGTGCGCGTCATACCTACGCTACCTTACAATTAACTTTGGGTACAGACATATATACTGTATCAAAATTATTAGGTCATAAAGAGTTACGCACTACACAGATATATGCCAAAGTAATTGACGATAAAAAGAAAGAAGCTGCTAACCGTATTCAACTGGATTTATAATGAAAGGAAGTATATTTTCAAGTTTGGTTTCTATAACCAATGGCTTACATAGAGATAATAGACAGGAAAAGGATTTTAAATACCTACTGTCTGATTTTAAATTGAATCCAAAAGCCAATAATGCAGTTTTTAAAGTAAACTTTAAAAAGCCTTTAAATGCGAAAAAAGAATACTATCAAAAGCTAATATTTAATGAAACAGAAAATACAGTAGCATCATTTGTAAAGGAATTTCCGAAAATTGCAACTACACCAGAAAATAAATACAGCTATACCATTCTACTTAATAAATTTGATAAGTACTTAAATGACATTGCAACTTATATCAATAAAAGAGGTATAACAACAGATTTAAATAATGATGACAATTATATCATAAACTACTTAAAAGTATCTGTAATAAGGTTGTATGCTGAACTACAAGAGCAATACGGACAATTTTCGGAAAATACAAAATTCTCAATTTCTGAAATTGCAGAAAAATACTTTAATGATGAAACTTTTGATGTTAGCTTAATAGAAAAGAACACCACTAAAAAAGTTGCTACCAAAAAAACATCAAAAACGAAAGCAACACCCAAGACTTCTTTTGGATATAAAAGTAATGACACTTCAACTTTGCTAACTGTACTTAAACAAGTAAATCTAAAAATCGATTTGTTAGATAACCGCACAACTGTTGAACATTTGCACCAATTGTTATTAGCAAAAGATTTTGCAAATACAGAATCGCAAATTTATCTTCAATGCGAAACTACACAGTTTAGTTACCTTGTAACAAAACTTAAACCATTTTTTAATGGTTTCAATCCTACCTCAATAGAACGTTCTGGAAAATTTATTACTAAAACAGGTACGCTATTAAAGGCGAATAATCTTCACAAAAACAAAATTCACAACCCAAAAGAAAAGGAAGAAATAGATAAAATCATCCAACAACTGCAATAAAAAACAGTAAGAATAGTAAGAAACCTTACTGTTGTCTTACCCTTGTTTTACACTCTTACTAAAATCGGGAAGCCAATTTTCAACCTTTGTCCTGTTCTTGAAAACCAAGAATGACATTTGGCCAGATGTCCTCATTTATTTAAAACAAAATAAACGATGGACACAAATATCATCGAAAAGTTAGACCGCATTGAAAAACTCTTATTAGAGCAACAAACAATGCAAAAGCAAGTATTAAACTTTAATGAAACTTGCAAGTATTTAGAATTATCCCAATCGCACTTGTATAAACTCACAAGTACGGGAACCATTCCACATTATAAACCGAATGGTAAAAAGATTTATTTCCAAAGAGAAGAGTTAGACCATTGGTTACTGCGTAACCGTATGAACTCAAGAGACGAAATCGAACAGCAAGCTGCCGATTACCTTATTAAGAAAAGAGCGGTGAAGTTATGACTGAAATAATCGATTTACTCTTAACGCTCTCTCAAGAAATAAAGGACATTAAAGCACGTATCGAATTGTTACGACAATCGAGAGCAGAAGTATTAAAAGATACGTGGATAGACAATCAAGATGTATTGCAGACCTTACATATAAGTAAGCGAACGCTACAAACTTTAAGAACCAATGGCACTTTGCCTTACAGCAAAGTAAAAGGTAAATTTTACTATAAAGTTGCTGACATAGAGCAATTGCTTCAAGACAACTACTACAACCATAATTTCAAGCAAGATGGAAATAAGTAGAGAAGCAATTTTAGACAAAACACATTATGGTTTAAAAATCTATGCCTATGTGTTGAGACAGTATTATCCTAATCAAACAGTCCTTTCTGTAAAAGGAAGGGACTGTGGGATAACTCGAAACCCTTTTAATGGTGGTAAAGAAACCTTACGGATTCATATTGATGGTATTATAGCAACATATCGAGATACAGAATTAGAAGCCTTTAAAGGTGATGTATTCGATTTTGCACAATATCATTTTAGAATAACCGATGAAGAAGATTTGTACCAGAAGATAAATCAAGAGCTACATCTAAATTTAGAAGTCAAGGAAAAAGACGAATTGGAATGGCTTAATGAACCAGACTATACGTGGTATGCCAACTGTAGCTTTTTTAAAGCACCTGTTCGCAATGTGTTTCCTTCGGAAACCTTGCGATTACATCAAGTATTTGCATTAATCACAAGTAATAAATACAAAAAGATTACTGAAGAATTAAGAGCAATTACCAATGTAAAAGAAGCACGTAAATTCAAAGCGAATCGCTTTGATTACGTAACACTTTCAGGAACATTTGAAAAACGAAGCGATAACAATTTGCTAAAGCATTCTAATTTATTAACCATTGATTTTGACCATTTAGAGAATCTACAAGAGTTAAGAACACAGCTCTTAAATGATGAATATTTTGAAACCGAAATGCTATTCATATCACCATCTGGCGATGGCCTAAAATGGATTATTAGAATAGATATTTCAGAAGTAACACATTCAGAATATTTCACAGCAGTAGCAAATTACATTAAACACAATTATAACATTGAGGTTGACCAGTCAGGTAAAGACGTTTCCAGAGCGTGTTTTTTACCATATGACCCAACAGCCTTTTTACATAAAAGACATCAAGCATTATGACTAAAATATTTAAACCAAAAGATTGGTTAGAAGTTCCTAAAGAGCCAACAAAACCAAAAAGCAACACAGCAACAACTAATGTTGTTGCTGTTGCTGATAACGACATTGAATCCTACATTTCAGCAATCGAGCAATCAGGTACAGACATAACAGGAAGTTATGCCACTTGGAGAGATTTAGGCTTTGCTTTAGCAGAAGAATATGGAGAAATAGGTAGAGATTATTTCCACCGTATGAGTAAAAATTATGCAGGTTACGATGCTAAAGAGTGTGATGCACAATTCGATAAATGCTCAAACGCAAAAGGACACGGAATTAAAATTGCTACCTTTTATCACTATGCACATCAGTCAGGTATCAAACCGACTAAACAACAGTATAACAACGAAGTTGCAACAAACGTTGCAACTGTTGTCGATACAGCCAACCAATCAATGCCTACAATACCAGAAACGGTATATGAGAATTTGCCACAGTTTTTACAACAAGTTGTAAATCCTGCTAATGGACAAGAAGAAAAGGACATTTTATTGTTAGGTGCATTAACAGCATTTAGTACGTGTTTTCCTAAACTCTTTGGTATCTATGACCAACGTAGAGTATTCAGCAACTTATATTTATTTGTAACCGCACCTGCATCTGCAGGTAAAGGAAGACTTAACCAAATTAAAAATTTGGTAGAGCCTGTTCATAAATTAAAACGAGAACAAGCCAAAGTATTAAAGCAGCAATTTCAAGCAGAAACTGCTACTTATAATATGAATAAAGGCAAAGATGAAAACTTGGAAAAACCGAGTAAACCGCCAGAGCGAATGCTGTTCATTCCTGCTAACAATAGTGTAACAGGCGTATATCAATTAATTTCTGATAATAAAGGCAGAGGTTTAATTTTTGAAACCGAAGGCGATACATTAGCACAAGCCTTTAAAAGTGATTATGGCAATTATTCCGATGGATTTCGTAAAGCATTTCATCACGAAACCATAAGCTATTATCGTAGAACAGATAGAGAATATGTAGATATTGAGAAACCGTGCTTGTCAACAGTATTATCAGGCACACCTAAACAAGTGGCAACCTTAATACCCAATGCAGAAAATGGGCTATTTAGTCGCTTTATGTTTTACTATATGAATATAAAACCAACTTGGAAAAATGTATTTCAAAATAGTAATAAGTTAGGTTTAGATGATTACTATAACCAATTAGGTAGTGAGTTTTTAGAATTGTACAAAACGCTAAAAAACAACCCAGAGATTGAAATACGATTAACCACAACCCAACAACAGCAATTCAATACGTTCTTTGAATCCTTACAGACCAAATACATCAACCTACAACCCGAAGAGTACATCGCAACAATAAGGCGATTAGGCTTAATTGCGTTTAGGATAATGATGCTATTCACAGCATTCCGAATTATGGAGGATGGTGATGTAAACGCAACTAAAGAATGTGAGGATATAGATTTTGAAAATGCACTAACCATAATTTCAATTTTAGTAAAACACAGTAGTAAAGTATTTAATGATTTACCAATAGAGCAAAAAGCAACAAAACGCTTAAATAGAAAAGAACGCTTTTTAGAAAGTTTGCCAAAGCAATTTAGCAGACAAGAGTATTTAGATTTAGCCACAAAACAAAGCATCGCACACAAAACCGCAGAAGGCTATATTACCAAATTTGTTGATGCAGGTTTAATATACAGAGAAGCACACAACAACTATTCAAATCCTGCAAAGACATAGTTAAGGATTTTAAGGATTTAAGGATATGATTAAATTGACTTCCTCAAATCCTTAATATCCTCATTACCTGTTAATAACTGTTTATATCTTTTTATTTTCCTTTGGTTTCCTTTTGTTAAATTAGACAAAATTTGACAAGTCTAAATAATTCTATTATGGAGTTTGGAGAGTACATACGTTCATTGCGTGAAAAACGCAATTTGCTATTAAGGGAAATGGCTGCAAACCTAAATATGGATGTTGCCTATTTAAGTAAAATAGAACGAGGAAATCGGATGGCAAGACGCGAACAAGTAGTTGCTTTTGCCAAAACATTAAAAGAAGACGAAAACGAATTAATTAAGCTATGGATGTCCGAACAAATTGTACTAATGCTCAAAAATGAAAAGGAGCGTACGGAAATCCTCAAAATAGCTGAAGAAAAAATTAGTAAGATTGTAAAAAAGGGTTAGGATTTAAAGTAATTTATGTTTAAAGAGAATAAATATTATGGCGAGGTATGGTTTAAATCTGCAGAGGATAATAAGTGCTTTTGTGTATTAGAGTTAATTAATGATGAAGTACACATAACGACCAATTTGTCAGAAAGATTACCTGCCTATCAAATAGAGTTAATTTATGGGGTTTTTACAGGTTTAGGCTATTTAACTTTTGTAAACTGCAAGATTAAAAACAGTAGCAATGGAATAGTAGAGACTAAAACTTATAAGCCTAAATATACGTTTGCTTGTGCATATCATTTAATTGAACCTATAGGTTTGAAAATTAATGAATTTCAAATTGACAATTTAGCAATAGTGAGTTGGGTTAGAAAAATGCATTGGTATAATTCTTTAGAAGACAAACTTGAAAAAGAGGATGACGTAGTCCACAATACGAATATTACTGAAGACTTATCTATTAAAATCACAAAATCAACATCATATACTTCTAACCACAACTTTTTTAGAATGGACAATGTTGGATATGTCGATTTTAAATCAGAAAAAAAATTGAGTATTCTTGAGAGTATAGATTTATATAATTCATTTCAAAAATTATTTCATTTTTTATACGGTAAGTCTGTACAATTTAAAGCTTTTAATTTTAAATGTTTAAGCTGTGGTAATTGGGCTTCGTTATATTACAAGGATGATTTCAACAAAGAAAACATATCTGGTTTTATAGCGCTTGACTATGATACTATTAAAGATGATTTGTCCAATATAATTAAGCATTGGTATAACAATGAAGGCATAGGTTATTGTGCTGATATTATTATCGAAAATTTACTCTCGGTTAAAACGAGCCATAGTAGGCGATTTACAAATTCCTATACAGCTTTCGAAGCTTATAGTTTGAAATTTGGTAATAAGATTAAGAACTCATCTTTTGCCAAAGATTTATTAGAACAAAAGCAATTATTAGTCGATATAACTAATATTCCAGAAGATGATATTAAAACATATGTATCAAAGATTGTTCGTCATCGAGATTATTTAATACATCGCACTAAAACAAAAAACAATATTTTTTCACAGTTTGAACTATTGTATATATCCTTTTTATTAGATTATTTGGTTGGTTTAGGCTTGGTGAAACAAATGGAAGTTTCTGATAAAATTATTGAAAAAATAATAGAGCGTGCTAAATCTACATACCAAGATATGCAGTCTGTAAATAGACTACTAAACAAAGATTTATTAGTTGATAACAATAATAAAGTTCAACCTTCTATGTAAAATTACAATATAATTTCATTTATGCAAGAACACCTCAAAACCAACATACTAAACTTTAAATGGCCTAATAGTGCGCCTACTATTTATTTAACTTTAGAGGATATTGAAGGTAGTCATCCTATCCATAAATCTAAATTTTCAAGGCAGATAAAAGAGGTGTTTCCAGATGCAGACTTATCTAACAAAGACCAAATATTTACAACATTTACAACAGAAATACCAGATGCACCAAGCATTAAGCTAAATTTAGTAGATGGTAGAGAATTAAGAATTTATAAGCAATTCCTTAAACATAAATTAAGAAGCTATTTTAAATCGAAAGACTATATAGTAGTAAAAAACTTCGTTGGTGATGTACAAGTGTGGATGCCTTCAAAAAAAGGGAATACAGCAGACTATAACCTCTACTATAAATTTTCATTTAAGATACAGTTTGCAAAACTCACAGACTTACCAGAGTTAATTGTATCATACGATGGTACTTCAAAAGTCCTTACAACATCGGTTAAGGATATAGAGGATTCAGAGTTAATAAAACGTTGTGTATATGGTCAAAAAACGTTCAATTACCAAATGGACCTCGATACAGAGGAAAAACAAGAATTTTACAATGCTATTCAGTTTGACCAAGCATACCCAATTTTTAATTTGTCATTAGCACGAGCATTAGATATACCTATTGAGGAACCTATAAGACCAATTAATAAATATCAAAAGTACGTAGCACTTATTAATAATTTTGCAACCAACTATCTGTTTAAAGAAGATTTTAAAGTCATATTTCCATTTAAAACTGATACGTTTATAGATGTGCCACTCAATCGTATCAACCATATCGACCCACAAGTAGGTTTATTGGAATTTGGTAAAGACCAATACGGTAACAAGAAAACCCATTTAGTGCCTAAAAAGGCAATGAATATCCTAAACCCTTACAGACGTCCAAACAATCAAAATATCAAGATATTTTTCATTTGCCATACTTCTCATAAAGATTCGGTATTGTCTTTCTATCAAAATTTAAAGGAAGGTGTAAATACAGAAAAGAATTATTATAAAGGATTAGAAGCCTATGTGAACATTAAAGCATCATCATCCAAAGAACACTTCATTGAATTTACCAACGAAAACGACCCAATACCAGAAATAATTGAAAAGTTAGAGAGTTTAACCTTCGACCACGATAATGTGCTTTACGCAGCTTTTTATTTAAGTCCTTTCGATAAGTTCACACAAAATCCCGAAGACCGCGAAATCTATATTCAAATCAAAGAACTGTTTTTAAATGAAGGCATTGTTACACAAGTGGTAGATTATGAAAAAATGGTGGTCAATATCGAGAATCAATACAACTTCCAATTTTCATTACAAAATATGGCGTTAGCTATTCACGCCAAATTAGGTGGCGCACCTTGGAAACTTGCAGTAACCGATAAAAAAGAATTAGTAATAGGTGTTGGTGCATTTACCAATCAAGGCGAAAACAGACGTTATATAGCAAGTGCCTTTAGTTTTCAAAACAATGGCTTATTTAGAAAGTTCGAATATTTTGACCAAAGCGAAACAGACCTATTGGCAGGAAGTATATGTAAAGCCATTAGAGATTTTACATCGGTTGCAGAAGCAGATAAAGTAGTCATTCACTTCTATAAGGAAATGAGTTACGAGGAACTAAAACCAATTATTAGAGGAATGCATACATTAGGGTTAAAAATTCCGCTCTACATTCTAAATATCAATAAAACAGAAGCAGAAGATATTATTGCTTACGACCTTAATTGGAACAAAAAGTTAATGCCTGTAAGTGGTACATACATACGTATTAGCGAAAATCAATTTTTGTTGTTTAATAATGCACGTTACCCTAATTCACAGCGGTATTCAGATACAGATGGTTATCCGTTCCCAATAAAAATTAAGGTAAGCAGTCCAGATGAAGATGCTTTTGAAGATGCAGATGTAGTGTTAGAATTATTAACACAAGTGTATCAGTTTAGCAGATTATATTGGAAATCGCTTCGACAACAAAATGTACCAATCACAATAAAATATCCAGAAATGGTAGCACAAATAGCACCACGTTTTAATAATGGCGTTCCAGACGATGCTAAAGATGCTCTATGGTTTTTGTAATTTACCAATCAATTTATTTGCAACACCATTGCATTCAATAATTTGTATATTTGTATAAATTATATGAAAATATTTGTTTCCATATCGATGTCTATTTTATTCTTTTTTCAAGGGATAAGCATAGATATGGACTTTTGTGGTCCAATTAAAGAAATTTCAAATGTAATTACCCATTATCAAGACCATAAAGTTTATGGAGACTCTTTCTTTGAATATGTAGTTGAAGATTACATTGACAGCGATGCTAAAAATGAAGAGCAACATCATAACCCTGACAAGGAGAATACACCAGTCCATTCCCATAATCAATGTTGTCACCCTTTAGTGTTAATTATTGCGAAAAATAATTTGGCATTAAACAATCGACTAAAGTTTGAAGAGAAAAAACAATATAATTTACATAAAGCAAACTTCACTTCCAGATATTTGGAATCACTTTTTCAAC
This sequence comes from Olleya sediminilitoris, assembly GCF_016785945.1. Classification (GTDB taxonomy): domain Bacteria; phylum Bacteroidota; class Bacteroidia; order Flavobacteriales; family Flavobacteriaceae; genus Olleya; species Olleya sediminilitoris. The sequence goes on from NZ_JAEMEF010000004.1 coordinate 223,538, forward strand.
CACCTAAAGTATAATTCAGTTTTTAATGGATAATTATATCCAATTTTGAGCCTAAAGGGTTCTTTTCATTTCGTGTAATTCTATTTCTTATATCAGAATTATTTCGAATAGTTTAACTGAATTAATACATTTTCTATGATTAATAAAATCATTGATTTTTCAATCAATAACAAATTCATTATTGGTTTGCTTACGCTTACCATAATCGGAACAGGTATTTGGAGTATGACCAAAGTGCCAATAGATGCTGTTCCAGATATTACCAATAACCAAGTACAGGTTATAACACAATCCCCCAATTTAGGTACTGAAGATATTGAGCAAATTGTTACTTATCCAATTGAAGTGGCAATGAGCAATCTTCCTGATGTTCAGGAAATAAGGTCAATTTCTCGTTTTGGCTTATCTGTGGTTACTATTGTATTTGATGATGATATGGGAACATATCTACCTCGCCAATTAGTAGCCGAAAAACTAAACAAAGTCAAAGAGCAAATACCTGCTGGATTTGGCGAACCTACAATGGGGCCTATTTCAACAGGTTTAGGAGAGATTTACCAATACACACTAAAAGTTGCACCAGAGTTTAAAGACAAATACAACATTGCAGATTTACGCTCAATGCAAGACTGGATTGTACAGCGTCAAATGGCAATGGTTCCTGGTGTGGTAGAAGTAAACGCTATTGGTGGAAAAATAAAACAATACGAAGTAGCGGTTGACCCAAACGATTTAAATGCTATTGGCCTTACCATTACAGATGTGTTTAATGCACTTGAAGCCAATAATCAAAATACAGGAGGTGCATATATTGAAAAGAACCATCAAGCCAATTTTATTCGTGGTGAAGGCTTGGTGAGAAGTTTAGAGGACATTAAAAAAATCACTGTCAAGAATATTAATAATATACCTGTCACTATTGGCGATATTGCTACGGTACAATTTGGCTCTGCAATTCGTTACGGTGCATTAACCCAAGATGGTGAAGGAGAAGTTGTAGGTGGATTGGTAATGATGCTAAAAGGAGCTAATTCCAATGATGTTATTGCCAATGTAAAAGAGCGAATGACTCAAATTGAAAAGTCGTTACCAGAAGGCGTAATTATTGAACCATTATTAGACCGAAGTAAATTAATTGGCGAAACAACTTCTACAGTAACAACTAATCTTATTGAAGGTGCATTAATCGTCATTTTTGTGTTGGTCTTTTTATTAGGTAATTGGCGAGGAGGTTTAATAGTTGCCTCTACTATTCCATTATCCTTATTATTTGCTTTTATTTTAATGAATGTTTTTGATGTTTGGGTAAACCTAATGAGTTTAGGAGCAATTGATTTCGGAATCATTGTAGATGGTGCTGTAATTATTGTTGAAAGCACTGTTTTTCTTATAGCATCACAAGTTTTGAAAAAGAAACAACTTACATCTAAAGAAAGAGATAAAGTTGCTTCTAATGCTTCAAAAAAGATGATGAATGCTGCCTTCTTCGGTCAGTTGATTATCCTTATCGTTTTTCTACCCATTTTAGCCTTACAAGGTATTGAAGGAAAGATGTTTAAACCAATGGCTTTGACCTTTATTTTTGCTATGATTGGTGCAATGGTACTTTGTTTAACCTATGTGCCAATGATGTCAGCTTTAATATTAAGAGCACCTAAAAACGATAAAAAATCTTATGGAGATAGATTTGTGCATTGGGTTGAAGATAAATACCAACCTTTATTGGTTAGAGCCTTGCGAAAAGGGAAATGGGTAATTGGTATTGCAGTTGTGTTGTTCGGAATAACCGTTTTTATGTTTTCAAGAATGGGTGGCGAGTTCATTCCGCAACTCGATGAAGGTGATATTGCATTTCACGCTATTTTAAAACCAGGTAGTTCACTTACAGAAACTATTGAAACTACTACCAAAATAGAACAAATAGTAAAAGCAAAATTTCCAGAAGTTGATAAAATTGTGAGTCGTATTGGTGTTGCCGAAATTCCAACCGACCCGATGCCTATGGATATTGCCGATGTTTTTGTAATTCTGAAACCTAAAAGTGAATGGACTACTATAGAATCAAAAGATGAATTGATTGAAGCAATGAAAGAAGCAGTTGAAATGGTTCCTGGTGTTAATTATGAGTTTACACAACCTATTGAAATGCGTTTTAACGAGTTATTAGAAGGTGTTCGTGAAGATATTGCTATAAAACTTTATGGTGAAGACATTGATATTCTATCTCAAAAAGCCGAAGAAATATCTAAAATTATTGCAGGTACTGAAGGCATTGGTGATATGAAAGCCGAAGCAACAACAGGTTTGCCACAAATGACCATTAATTACAACAGAAACAAATTAGCACAATACGGACTTCAAATAAATACCCTAAATCAAACCGTACAATCTGCATTTGCAGGTGGTACAGCAGGTGTAATTTTTGAAGGTGAAAAACGCTTCGATTTAGTAGTACGATTAAGCGATCAAAACCGTAAGGATATTTCAGATGTTCAAAACCTGTATATCAATTTACCTTCGGGTGCTCAAATTCCTTTACGTGAAATTGCAGATGTAAGCTATAAAGCAGGACCAATGCAAATCAGTAGAGATAACACCAATAGAAGAACCTATGTAGGTGTTAATGTTAGAGGACGTGATGTAAAATCGTTAGTAACTGAAATTAAATCAAAATTAGATGCACAATTAGAATTACCATCAGGTTATTTTATTCGTTATGGTGGTGCATTTGAAAATTTAGAACGTGCCAGCAACCGATTACAAACCGTTGTGCCTATTGCATTGTTACTCATATTTATACTAATATATTTTGCATTAAAATCTTTACCACAGACCTTAATGATTTACATAGCTATTCCAATGGCAACTATTGGTGGTGTTGTGGCGTTGTGGTTACGTGATATGCCATTTAGTATTTCGGCAGGTGTTGGTTTTATTGTGCTGTTTGGTGTTGCAGTTTTAAATGGTTTGGTAATGATAAGCGGACTCAACGAATTAAAAGAAGAAGGTGTAACCAATCTAAAGGATAGAATAGTTGAAGGTACTAAACGAAGAATCAGACCTATTATGCTAACTGCTTTTACAGATGTATTAGGCTTTCTACCAATGGCTATTTCATCATCAGCTGGTGCAGAAGTACAACGTCCATTGGCAACGGTTGTTATTGGTGGATTATTAACTTCAACTTTGCTTACCTTATTTGTTTTACCAATTTTATATCATTGGGTAGAAAACAAATCTTTTACGTTTAAGCCAAATAAAAAGTTAGTAACAGCAACAGCAGTTGTATTATTACTATTTGGCTTTTCACCACAAAGTAATGCACAAGAGTTGAATGATACAATTCCCGAAATTTCATTACAGGAAGCTGTTAAACTCGCAAAAAGTAATTATCCATTATTGAAGCAAAAGCAGTTGGAAATTACAAAACAAGAACAATTAAAATCGACTGCCTATGATTTCGGAACGACTCAAATTTTTACAGGTGGAGAAGAAATTGATAATGGAAATGGCATCTATACAACCATTGGTATTGGTCAATCAAATATCGATGTATTTGGCATTGGTTCTAAAAAGAAGCTACAAGAACAACGCATTCAATTGGAACAAAAAGCCTTTCAACTTTCCGAGTTGGAATTAGAATTGGAAGTTAAAAAAGCTTGGTCTAATTGCTATCAAATGAAACAAAACTATGATTTGTATAAGGAATTGGATTCCATTTATTCCAAATTCGAGCAAGCAGTAGCTTTAAATTATGAAGTCGAAGCTATTTCTAAATTAGAATATTCGGCAGCAAAAAATCAAGCGTTTCAAATTCAGAATAAAAAAGCGCAAGCCTATAGTAATTATCTTATTGCCTTACAGCAATTCAATTTGTGGTTGGTATCAGAAGAAATTTTTACAGTTTCAGATGAATTTGAGGTAGCGATAGATAGTGATATGGAAACATTCAGTATTGAAAGTCATCCATTGTACAGTATGTCGCAGAGCATTGTAGATGAAGCGGAAGCTAAATATAAAGCTGCAAAAGCAGATAATTTGCCAAAGTTCAATCTTCAAGGTGGTTTACAAAAAGTAAATGGCAATTCAGGATTTTACACCTATCAAGCAGGAATTTCAATTCCGTTTTTATCAGGTTCTAGCAAAGCACAAGTTAGAAGTGCCAGAATTGATAAAGAAATAGCGGAAACCAATGTAGCGTTCAAAAAACAGGAAGTACAATCAAGGTTTGTTCAGGCTAAAGAAAATTATATGAAATGGAAAACATCTTGGGAGTTTTACAAAGACCAAGTTTTACCATTAACAAAAGAGCAAAAAACAGGTGCATTACTGGCATATAGAGAAGGCGAAATTGATTATACTGCATTTACGCAGTTGATAAAAGAAGCAATTCAATCGGAACTGGAAGCACAGACTGCATTAGTAAACTATTTAGAAAGCACATTTCAATTACAATATTTTAATAAATAAGACAATGAAAAACAAAATATATAAAATCCTTACCGTAATGGTGTTAGCCATATTTGTTTCAGCTTGCGGAAATAAAGAAAATCATAACGAGAATGATGGTCATTCCCACGATGAGGAAGAAAAAACAGAAGTTAACGAAGAGCATCACGATGAAGACGAAGTAATGCTTTCACAACAGCAATTCGATGCATTGAAAATGAAAATAGATACGTTAGCATTACGTAATATGAGCGGCTATGTAGAAGCAAACGGAACGTTAGAAGTACCACCACAAAACGAAGCAGCTATTACTACTGTTGTTGGTGCAAATGTCGTTTCAATTGAAGTGATTGAAGGTGATAAGGTTAATAAAGGTCAAGTTGTGGCTTATCTATCGCACCCAAATATCATACAAGCGCAAACGGATTATTTAAACGCTTATAGCAATAGCGAGCTTGCAAAGAAAAATTATGAACGTCAACAAAAATTATACGATGCTGGTGTTGGTTCTGGTGCTAATTTCCAGAAAGCAGAAGCAGAATATCAAGCATCAAAAGCAATGGTTAATGGTTTAGAAGCGCAATTAAGAATACTCAACGTTAACACTACATCAGTTCGCAATGGAACAATTGCACAGCGCATAGCATTGCGAAGTCCAATAGAAGGCTTTGTGCAAAAAGTTGAAGTAAAAACAGGTCAATATGTAGAGCCACAAACCGAATTATTTGAAATTGTAAATACGCATCACGTTCACGCCGATTTAATGGTTTTTGAAAAAGATGTTTATAAAGTACAGAAAGGTCAGAAAGTTAACTTTACGGTACAATCCATACCAGATGCAGAGCTTATCGCAGAAATCTATTCCGTAAGCAAAACCTTTGAGGACAACCCAAAAGCAGTCCACGTTCACGCAGAAATAGAAAACAAAAAAGGTAACTTAATTCCTGGTATGTATATTCAAGGTAAAATTCAAGTAGATAATACCCAAACAAAAGCTTTACCAGAAAGTGCAATTATAAAAGAAGGCGAAAGATATTATGTGTTTTCAGTAGAAAAAGAAAATGACGATTGGAGCTTTAAACCTATCGAAGTTGTGTTAGGCACTAAAGATGGTGATTGGGTATCGGTTCAATTTACTGAAAACATAGAAAGTAATACAAAATTTGCTTATAACAATGCTTATTATCTTAACGCAGAAATGAAAAAAGGAGAAGCAGAACACGCACATTAATTATGGAAACAATAGAACAAGTATTAGAGTCAAAAAATATTCGTGTTACAGCAATGCGTTTGCTTATATATAAGTTTCTTGCAGAAAAAGAGGTCGCTGTTACTTTAAGTGATATTGAAAATGCTTTCTCAAAAGCAGACAGAACCACTTTATACAGAACTATTAAAACCTTTGAAGAAAAGGCTATTGTGCATCAAATAGACGATGGTACAGGGATTACAAAATATGCATTATGTGAAAAGGGATGTAATTGTGAAATTGAAACCGATTTGCACTTACATTTCCATTGTAATAATTGCAATGAAACCATTTGCTTAACAGAACATAAAATACCTCAAATAAAAGTGCCAGATGGTTTTGTGTCAGAGAATGTAAATTTGGTGGTAAAAGGTATTTGCGATAAGTGTAGTGTCTAATTATTGCACTTCCATTGCACTTACTATTAAAGTACATTTATCCAAAATTAGAGGATATGAAGTTTAATACTAAAATACCTAAACATCTAAAACAGGCGTATAACCAAGAATTAAAACAATACAGTTTCTGTTTAGAAAATAAGCAGTTTGGTAATGCTTGGTATCATTTAGAACGTAGTCATATAATAGGACAATCTTATCCTATAGAACATACCTATTCACATTGGCTTATGCTAAAGTTTGGATTTAGACAAAAAGATACTAAAGAAGTATTCGGTCAAATTATTAGATTGCTTGTTGGTGGCTGGAAATCATTTATAAATCACGTTCCTCTTGGTAACACAGGTGGCGCAAACGTACCACCATTAAAACGTATGCCTATTCCAAATGACATTGAAAAATTATTATATATAGAATGAAAAATAAATTAGCGGTTACAAGTATCCTAACAGCAATCACAGCTTCATTGTGTTGCATCACACCTGTTTTGGCATTAATTGCAGGTACAAGTGGTGTAGCTTCAACTTTTTCTTGGATAGAACCATTTAGACCTTACTTAATAGGGCTAACTATATTAGTTCTTCTCTTTGCTTGGTATCAAAAATTAAAACCAGAAAAAGAAATCGACTGTGAATGTGAAACGGATAAAAAACCAAAATTTATTCAGTCAAAAACCTTTTTAGGAGTTGTAACAGTATTCGCAATAGTGATGTTGGCATTACCATACTACTCAAGTATGTTTTATCCAAATTCAGAGAAACAAATTGTTATCGTTGATAAATCAAATATCAAAACAACAGTGTATAAAATAAGTGGAATGACTTGTGCCAGTTGTGAAGCTCACGTAAACCACGAAGTAAATAAACTTAACGGAATTGTAAACTCAAAAACATCATACAAGAATGGTAACGCAATCATTGAGTATGACCAAACTAAAACTAATGAATTAGAAATTGAGAAAGCAATTAATTCTACGGGTTATAAAGTAACTGATAAAAATTAAAATTGATGCAAACTATATTAAAATCGGAAATCACTTGCCCAACCTGTGGTCATAAAAAGAAAGAAGATATGCCAACTAACGCTTGTCAATTCTTTTACGAGTGTGAGCATTGTAAAACGGTTTTGAAACCAATCGAAGGAGATTGTTGTGTGTATTGTTCTTATGGTACAGTTCCTTGTCCACCAATTCAACAAAACAAAAGTTGTTGCTAAAACAAAACTAAATGAAAAAAAAGAAAGTCAATTTAAGAGATTTAAAACCAAATTCAGAAGAGCAACATTCTCACGATGATGGTCACGACCACGGAGATGGAAGTGCATTCAAGACATACATTCCTGCTATTATAAGTTTTGTTATGTTAATGGTAGGTATCGCTGTAGATTATTTTGATGCGATTCCTCAATTTGAAGGATTGATTCGAGTAGTTTGGTACACTTTAGCATATATTCCAGTTGGATTTCCTGTAATTAAAGAAGGATGGAAAAGTCTTATAAAAGGCGATGTTTTTACCGAGTTTTTTTTAATGTCTATTGCCACCATTGGTGCGTTTATCATTGGTGAATATCCTGAAGGTGTGGCAGTAATGCTATTTTATGCAGTAGGAGAATTATTTCAAAACGCAGCAGTTAATAGAGCAAAAGGAAATATTAAAGCCTTATTAGATGTTCGACCAAAAGAAGCCAATGTATTTCGTGATGGTGATTATGTTAGTGTGTCGCCAGAAGCTGTAAATATTGGTGAAAAAATACAAATTCGAGTAGGTGAGAAAATACCGTTAGATGGGATTTTATTATCCGAAAAAGCATCTCTAAACACCGCAGCGTTAACAGGCGAGAGCAAACCAGATTCCATTCAGAAAGAAGCAAAGGTTTACGCAGGTAGTATCAATTTAGAAAGCGTTATTGAAGTTGAGGTAACTAATAAGTTTGAAGACAGTTCTATTGCGAGAATATTAGATTTGGTTCAAAATGCTACAGCTCGTAAGTCTAAAACAGAACTATTTATTAGACAGTTTGCTCGTATCTACACACCAATTGTTGTGTTTTTAGCTATTGGTGTTACTTTTATACCTTACTTTTTTGTAGATGATTATGTATTTAGAGATTGGTTATACAGAGCATTAATTTTCTTGGTAATATCTTGTCCTTGTGCGTTAGTGATTTCAATTCCATTAGGTTATTTCGGTGGTTTGGGAGCAGCTTCAAAAAATGGAATTTTATTTAAAGGTGCTTCATTTTTAGATGCAATGACCAAGATAAGTACTTTGGTAATGGACAAAACAGGAACCGTTACCAAAGGTGTTTTTAAAATCAAAGAAGTAAAAGCAATCGGTTGGAAAGAAACCGAATTTATGCAATATTTAATGGCGATGGAAGAACAATCCACGCATCCAATTGCTAAAGCAATTTTAGAGTATAAATCAGAGGGAGAAGATTTTGAAGCACAAGACGTTTCTGAAATTGCAGGTAAAGGTTTAAAAGGCATTGTAAATGGTAAAACAGTTTTAGTAGGAAATAAAGCCTTAATGACTACTAATAATATTGATGTTCCATCTGAAACGGAATCTATTGTAGAATCTATTGTTTTAGTAGCAATCGATAATCAATTTGCAGGTTATGTAGTCATAGCAGATGAATTAAAGGAAGATGCAAAAGAAACTATTACAGCATTACACAAAGTAGGCATTAAAAATATTATGATGCTTTCCGGTGATAAAGATTCCATCACGCAACAAGTCGCTAAAGAGTTGAATATCGAAAATGCTAAAGGTGGTTTACTTCCAGAAGATAAATTAAACGAAGTTGAAATTTTAAAGAAAAATCCTGAAAACAAAATAGCCTTTATAGGTGATGGTATTAACGATGCACCTGTTTTAGCAGCAAGTAACGTTGGTATTGCAATGGGTGGTTTAGGTAGTGATGTAGCTATTGAAACAGCAGACGTTATCATTCAAACCGACCAGCCTTCAAAAGTAGTTAGAGCCATTAAAATAAGTCGTTCTACAAGAAAAATTGTTTGGCAAAATATCATTTTAGCGTTTGGAGTTAAAGTTATTGTCTTGATATTAGGAGCAGGTGGTTTAGCCACAATGTGGGAAGCTGTTTTTGCAGATGTAGGAGTAGCATTATTAGCAATTTTAAATGCAGTTCGATTGCAGAAAATGAAATGGGATTAAGCAGATTAATCAATTAAACTTCTGTTAAACAAAATCAATAGTTGTTAAAATTTCGTAACTTCGCAATCAATATGAAGCAGATTTTCCATAAAATAATGTCTTTAGCAATGACTTTTGTAGTGTTATTCTCTACAATGTCATTTACTGTGAATATGCATTATTGTGGAGATACTTTAGTAGAATCTGCTATCTTTCAAAAAGCCAAAGGTTGCGGAATGGAAATGGAAAAGCCTTCAACCGAAGAATGTTCTATTACCAAGAAAAATTGTTGTGATGATAAACAATTAGCAATTGAAGGTCAAGACGAATTACAATTGCAAGTTGACAAAATCACGTTTGAGCAACAAGTATTCATCGCTTCATTTGTTTATACTTACATTAACCTTTTTGAAGGTTTAGACAGTAATGTATCTACCTACGAAGAATACAAACCACCACTCGTCATAAGGCAACTCTACAAGATTGACGAGACATACTTAATTTGATTTTTAAACAATAGACTCTTTTATCCTATGACTGCAATGTCGTAAGGATAATTTACTGTATTCGGTGTTTTTACAACACTATTGTCTAATTGTTTAAAATCAATCATATGCTAAATAAAAGCATCAAATTTTTAATAGAAAACAAACTCGTTGCAGTTTTACTACTTGTCCTTTTTATTGGATGGGGAACTGTTAATGCACCTTTTAATTGGGATACAGGATTTTTGCCAAGTAACCCTGTAGCAGTAGATGCTATTCCCGATATAGGTGAAAATCAACAAATCGTATTTACCAAGTGGGATGGTCGTTCCCCACAAGATATAGAAGACCAAATAACCTATCCATTAACCACATCATTATTGGGTATTCCTGGAGTGAAAACCATTCGTAGTTCCTCTATGTTTGGGTTTTCAAGCATCTATATCATTTTTGAAGAGGATATAGAATTTTACTGGAGCAGAAGTCGTATTCTCGAAAAACTTAATTCCTTACCAAGTGGTTTATTGCCCGAAGGTGTTAATCCTGCTTTGGGTCCAGATGCTACAGGATTAGGACAAATATTTTGGTACACGCTTGAAGGTCGTGACAAAAACGGAAATGTAACTGGTGGTTGGGATTTGCAAGAGTTACGCAGTATTCAGGATTACTATGTAAAGTATGCGTTGTCCTCTGCAAGTGGTGTTTCAGAGGTTGCTTCTATTGGTGGCTATGTTCAGGAGTATCAAGTAGACGTAAATCCAGAACTAATGCGTCAGTATAATATTGGATTGCATCACGTTGTAAAAGCGGTTAAGGAAAGTAATAAGGATATTGGTGCACAGACTTTGGAAATTAACCAAGCCGAATATTTAGTTCGTGGTTTGGGGTATGTAAAATCCATTGCAGATATTGAAAATGCTGTAGTTGATTCTGAAAATTTCACTTCAATAAAAATTAAAGACATTGGAAAAGTTTCATTAGGTCCAGCAACAAGACGAGGTTTATTGGATAAAGAAGGTGCTGAAGTTGTTGGTGCTGTTGTGGTGGCTCGTTATGGAGCAAACCCAATGGAAGTCATTAATAACGTAAAGGAAAAAATTAATGAATTAAGTGCAGGATTACCTTCAAAAGTTTTGGCAGATGGAAGAACATCACAAGTTACCATAGTGCCTTTTTATGACAGAACAGAATTGATACAAGAAACTTTAGGTACACTCAATGAAGCCTTAACTCTTGAAATATTGATTACCATTTTGGTTATAATCATTATGGTGTTTAATCTTCGAGCTTCTGTCTTGATTTCAGGATTATTACCAGTTGCAGTCTTAATGGTATTTATTGCGATGAAACTCTTTGGCGTCGATGCTAATATTGTCGCATTATCTGGTATTGCAATTGCTATCGGAACAATGGTCGATGTTGGTGTTATACTATCAGAAAATATCATTCGGCATTTAGATGAAGATGATGGAACACAATCCATTAATACAGTAGTTTACAACGCAACAGCCGAAGTTTCTGGTGCAATCGTAACCGCAGTAATGACTACAATTATAAGTTTCATTCCTGTATTTACAATGATTGGCGCTGAAGGTAAATTGTTCAGACCATTAGCATTCACAAAAACCTTTGCATTAACAGCTTCAATAATTGTAGCATTGTTTTTAATTCCACCTTTTGCAGCGTTTTTATTCAGAAAGAAAAGCATAAAAACGCATTTTAAATATGCTTTAAATGGCGTTTTAATAGTATTAGGGATAATAGCAATAATCTATGGTTATTGGTTAGGATTAATATTGATAGCTTTTGGTATCACAGCATTGTTAAGTACTCAAAATAAAATAACAGAAAAACAATCCAACTTAATTAATATCATAATATGTACAACTGCAATAGTATTTCTGTTAGCCGAATATTGGAGACCGTTAGGCGTTGATAAAAGTATCTTCTGGAATCTCATTTTTGTGAGTGTTATTTGCTTTGGTTTATTAGGTATTTTCTCATTATTTATCAAATATTACACACGTATTTTAAGGTGGTGTTTAGATAATAAGTTATTGTTTTTATCTGCACCAACTGTTATTGTAATTGCAGGTTTTTTCATTATGAAAAATACAGGTAAAGAGTTTATGCCATCATTAAATGAAGGCTCATTTCTACTAATGCCAACCTCGATGCCTCATTCTGGCGTAGAAGAAAACAAACGTGTTTTACAGCAATTAGATATGGCAGTAGCCAGTATTCCAGAGATTGAAACCGTAGTTGGTAAGGCAGGAAGAACAGAATCAGCTTTAGACCCAGCACCACTTTCAATGTATGAAAATATCATTCAGTACAAACCAGAATATATGCTGAATGAAAACGGACAACGCCAACGCTATAAAGTGAATGATGATGGCTTTTTTGAATTGAAGGATGGTCGTTTCATTGCAAATCCTAATAATTCCGAAAACGTCATTTTTAGCACTATAAAAAGGTCTCAATTAATTGAAGATGATGATGGCGAGTACTATCGTAATTGGCGACCAGAAATACAGTCACCAGACGATATTTGGAATGAAATCGTAAGAGTTACAAAGTTACCAGGTGTTACATCTGCACCAAAACTACAACCTATTGAAACCCGATTAGTAATGCTTCAAACAGGAATGCGAGCACCAATGGGAATTAAAGTTAAAGGTCAAGACTTAAAGCAAATAGAAGCGTTTGGAGTGCAATTAGAAAACATTATCAAGGAAGCTGAAGGTGTTAAAAAAGAAGCTGTTTTTGCAGACCGTATTGTTGGTAAACCCTATTTGTTAATTGATATTGATAGAGAGAAAATTGCACGTTATGGCATTTCTATACAAGATGTTCAAGATGTATTAAAAGTAGCAGTTGGTGGTATGGTATTAACTCAAACGGTTGAGGGTCGAGAGCGATATGGTGTTCGAGTGCGATACCCAAGAGAATTACGAGCAAACCCAACCGACTTAAAACAGATTTATGTGCCAGTAGAAAAAGGAAGTCCTGTGCCATTAAGCGAATTGGCAACTATAAGATACGAACAAGGTCCACAAGTCATTAAAAGTGAAGATACTTTTTTAGTAGGCTATGTCTTGTTTGATAAAATGGATGGTTTTGCAGAAGTCAATGTCGTAGAAAATGCACAAGCACTAATCCAAGAAAAGATAGATTCTGGTGAATTGATAGTTCCAAAAGGAATCAACTATGCATTCACAGGAACGTATGAAAATCAGTTACGCGCAGAAAAAACCTTGTCGGTTGTTGTACCGTTAGCATTAGCCATCATTTTTTTAATTCTGTATTTCCAATTCCGTTCTGTAGGGACATCACTAATGGTATTCACAGGTATCGCAGTAGCGTTTGCAGGTGGTTTTATAATGATTTGGCTCTATGGTCAAGGTTGGTTTTTAAACTTCAATTTCTTTGGTGAAAACCTACGCGATTTATTCCAAATGCACCCAATCAATTTAAGTGTTGCAGTTTGGGTTGGGTTTATTGCACTCTTCGGTATAGCAACCGATGATGGTGTAGTAATGGCAACTTATTTAACCCAAACATTCGATAGAAACACACCAGATAATAAAAAGGAAATTAGAGCATCAGTTGTTGAAGCAGGTGAAAAACGAATCAGACCGTGTTTAATGACTACAGCTACTACAATTTTGGCATTATTACCAGTATTAACCTCTACAGGACGAGGAAGCGATATAATGATACCTATGGCAATACCAAGTTTTGGTGGAATGCTTATAGCCTTAATAACCTTATTTGTAGTTCCAGTATTATATAGCTGGAAAGCCGAATTTCAACTTAAAAGAACTGTAAAATGAAAAAGATAAAATCACACATAAAAACAGTCTTTATTCTTTGTTCGTTATTCTTTGTTCTCATTGGAAATGCACAACAATTAGAAACACTTATAGATGAAGCCTTAACAAACAATCCAGAAATTCAAAAGTTTGAGTTACAATACAAAAGAGCTTCTGAAAAAGTAAACGAAGTCAATACCATTCCTAATACCGAATTTGGTGTTGGTTACTTTGTAAGTGAACCGGAAACCAGAACAGGTGCACAACGCTTTAAAGTATCTGCTAAACAAATGTTACCGTGGTTCGGAACCATTACATCGAGAGAAAATTATGTGAGTTCATTGGCAGATGCTAAATACGAGGACATTGTTATCGCAAAGCGAAAACTAATTGCTTCGGTATCACAATCCTATTATAATCTATACGCCAATAAAGCAAAGCAAGAGGTCTTAACAGAAAACATCAAACTATTAGAAACTTATGAGACGTTGGCATTAACTTCTGTTGAGGTTGGTAAAGCATCCGCAGTAGATGTGTTGCGTTTGCAAATGCGTCAAAACGAAATGCAACAACTAAAAGACGTATTGCAACAACAATTTTTAGCAGAACAAACTAACTTCAATAATCTATTGAATAGAGATAATGATGTTACCGTGAATGTGGTAGATAGTTTAATGATACCTTCTGAAGACTTTGATATTACTTCTGAAAATTTAGCATTACATCCTGAATTACTGAAATATGATAAACTCTATCAATCCATAGAGCAATCAGAATTATTAAATCAAAAAGAAAGCAGTCCAATGATTGGTTTTGGATTAGATTATATCAATGTTTCCGAAAGACCAAATATGGATTTCAGCGATAACGGAAAGGATATTGTAATGCCAATGGTTTCGGTATCTATCCCAATTTTCAATAAAAAATATAAATCGCAAACCAAACAAAATGATTTGCAACAGCAAGAAATAACAGCTCAAAAACAGGAACGTTTAAATTCTTTGGAAACGCTTTTAGATAAAGCGATTAACGAACGCATTTCTGCAAGAATAAGTTATGCTACCCAAACCAAAAACCTAAAGCAAGCTAAAGATGCAGAAGACATTTTAATCAAAAGCTACGAAACAGGAACGATTGATTTTAATGATGTTTTGGATATTCAAGAGTTGCAGCTAAAGTTTCAAATGAACCAAATAGAATCTGTGAAGACCTACTATGTGCAAAGTACAATCATTAATTATTTAACACAGCAATAATGAAACACACATATCACATACACGGAATGACTTGCAACGGTTGTCGCAGTCACGTTGAAGAAACGCTCTCTAAAATAGAAGGTGTTTCAAAAGCAACAGTCGATTTAGATAAGGCAGAAGCTACCATCGAAATGGAATCGCATATTCCCATAGAAACTTTTCAAGAAGCCTTAAAAAAGGATGGTGATAGATACAGTATTCATAAACAAGGTGAACAACATCAGCATTCAAATGATAAAAAGAAAGAGCAACCCAAAGGAAAAGGCACAGGCACATTTTATTGTCCTATGCATTGCGAAGGCGATAAAACTTATGATGAACCAGGCGATTGTCCTGTTTGCGGAATGGATTTGGTGGAAGAACAAAATCTATCAGCAACTTCAAAGGAACAATGGACGTGTCCTATGCATCCAGAAATTGTCAAAGACGAAGCAGGTTCGTGTCCTATTTGTGGGATGGATTTAGTGCCAATGGAAGCAGATAGTTCAGCAGAAGAAAAAACGTATAAGAAGCTATTAAAGAAATTTTGGATAGCATCTGTATTCACATTACCTATTTTCTTAATTGCTATGAGCGAAATGCTTAATAACAATCCATTGTATAATATAATGGAACAGAAAAATTGGAATTGGATTCAATTTGCACTATCCATTCCAGTTGTTTTTTATGCTACTTGGATGTTCTTTGAGCGTGCTTATAAAAGCATAAAAACGTGGAATCTCAATATGTTTACACTTATTGGAATCGGTGCAGGTGTGGCTTGGTTATTTAGTGTATTTGGGATGTTGTTTCCAGATGTATTTCCTGAACAATTTAAAACTGAATCAGGTGCAGTTCACGTCTATTTTGAAGCAGCAACAGTTATTCTAACGTTAGTGCTTTTAGGTCAGTTGTTAGAAGCTCGTGCGCATAGTAAAACCAATTCGGCAGTAAAAGAGTTACTAAAGTTAGCACCTAATAAAGCCATAAAAATAGTAGATGGTGAAGAAATTGAAGTCAGTATTGACGAGATAGAACTTAATGATATTCTAAAAGTGAAACCAGGAGATAAAATTCCTGTAGATGGTGTGATAACTGAAGGCGAAACAACTATTGATGAATCTATGATTACAGGCGAACCTATTCCTGTAAACAAATCTCAAGAAGATAAAGTAAGTAGCGGAACCATTAATGGGAATCAATCCTTTTTAATGAAAGCAGAAAAGGTAGGAAGTGACACTTTATTATCACAAATCATTCATATGGTTAATGATGCCAGTAGAAGTCGTGCACCTATTCAAAATTTAGCAGATAAAGTTTCAGGCTATTTTGTGCCAGTTGTAGTTCTTATTTCTATTATCACATTTATTGTATGGTCTATTTGGGGACCAGAACCAGTTTATGTGTATGCGTTTGTCAATGCAATTGCAGTACTAATCATTGCTTGTCCTTGTGCTTTAGGTTTAGCAACACCAATGTCTGTAATGGTTGGTGTGGGTAAAGGTGCTCAAAATGGTGTATTGATTAAAAATGCTGAAGCTCTTGAAAAAATGGATAAGGTAAATACGCTTATCGTTGACAAGACAGGAACAATTACCGAAGGAAAACCAACAGTTGAAACCGTTGGTGCTTTTAATGATGCTTTAAGCGAAAAAGAAGTGTTACAGTACATCGTGTCATTAAATACCAATAGCGAACATCCTTTAGCAGAAGCGACAGTTAAATATGGCAAAGAACACAACGCAGAAATTTTAAAGTCCGAAGATTTTAGTGCTGTTACAGGAAAAGGTGTTGAAGCTAAAATTGATGGAAAAAATGTAGCATTAGGTAATCCTAAAATGATGGAATATGCCAAAGCAGATATTACCTCTAAAATGAAAGACGAAGCTAAATCTTACCAAAAACAAGGCAAAACAGTTTCTTATTTGTCAATAGATGAAACCGTAGTTGGATATGTAGTTATAGGCGATAAGATAAAAGAAACAAGTGCTAAAGCCATTAAATCACTTCAAGATAAAGGGATAGATGTAATAATGCTAACAGGTGATAATCACGATACAGCACAAGCAGTAGCATCAGAACTAAATCTTGCAGATTTTAAAGCCAGTATGCTACCAGAAGACAAACTCAAAGAAGTAGAGAAACTACAAAAAAATGGAAAAGTAGTTGCTATGGCAGGTGATGGAATTAATGATGCACCAGCATTGGCAAAAAGTGATGTAGGTATTGCAATGGGAACAGGAACAGATGTAGCGATAGAAAGTGCTATGATAACTTTAGTAAAAGGCGATTTACACGGTATTGTAAAAGCAAAAAATTTGAGTAATGCTGTAATGAAGAACATTAAGCAAAACCTATTTTTTGCACTTATCTACAACACTTTAGGTGTACCTATTGCAGCAGGTGTGTTGTTTCCATTCTTCGGAATACTACTCTCGCCAATGATAGCAGCTTTAGCAATGAGTTTTAGCTCTGTTTCGGTAATAGGTAACGCATTACGATTAAGAACAAAAAACATTTAATTATATGCAGAAAACAGTTTTCAAAATATCAAAAATGGATTGTCCTTCTGAAGAAAATCTAATCAAAATGAAACTTTCTGATATAGATGGTATCAAACAACTTGATTTTAATTTAGAAGAAAGAATCTTAACACTATATCATAATTCAAATGTAAATGAAATTGGTAATGCCTTAAAAGAATTAAAATTAAATGAAAGTTTAATCAGTTCAGAAGATACCGACACAATTATTACTGAATCTACAAGGAGTCAATCCAAACTGTTGTGGACAGTTCTAATCATCAATTTTGCATTTTTTATTATTGAAATGAGTACAGGACTTATTTCAAAATCAATGGGATTAGTTGCTGATAGTTTAGATATGTTGGCAGATTCATTTGTTTATGGATTGAGTTTAATAGCGGTTGGTGGTACAGTTTTAAAAAAGAAACGTATTGCAAAATATGCAGGCTATTTTCAGATAACACTTGCAATTATCGGAATCGTTGAGGTAATACGTCGGTTTTTAGGCTATGAATCGCTACCTGTATTTTCAACAATGATTATCGTTTCAGTATTTGCTTTGATTGCAAATGGCATTTGCTTGTACCTCTTACAAAAATCTAAAAGTCAAGAAGCACATATGCGTGCCAGTATGATTTTTACCTCTAATGATATTATAATAAATCTTGGCGTAATTACAGCAGGCGTTTTAGTCAATTGGCTGCATTCTGGTATTCCAGATTTAATTATAGGAATCATTGTATTTGGATTGGTGATACAAGGTGCATTCAGGATATTAAAATTAAGTAAGTAAAAAGTTTAACTATAAAATCAAAAAATATGGAAAATTCAAAAGAACACTCAAACAAAGGAAATTACAAAACCTTCTTTATAATGTTGGCTTGCTCATTTGTAGCAATGTACATCACAATGTACTTAAACACCTATTCCATAGACCACGTATGGTTTAGTTTAACACGATTCTATATGACGTGTTTAGGAATTTCAACAATGGCAGTAATAATGTGGTTTTTTATGCGAAAAATGTATAATGATAAAAAGAAGAATATCGCCATACTTGCAGGTAGTTTTATTCTGTTTGTAGGTGCATTAGGGTTGGTAAGAACACAAGCACCAATTATTGGTGATGTCCTTTGGATGAAAGCAATGATACCGCATCATTCTATCGCTATTTTAACAAGTGAAAGAGCAGATATTCAAGACCCAGAAGTTAAGAAATTAGCAGAAGACATTATAAAAGCACAACGTAAAGAAATAGAAGAAATGAAAGCAATGATAAAACGATTAGAGAATGAAAAATAATAAAATAGTCATATATATTGGCATACTCGTAGTAGGTGTGTTATTGGGTTGGTTGCTTTTTGGTGGCTCATCAAATGAAGAAATAGACCATAATCACGATGCGGTTGCAGCAACCAATCAAATGTGGACGTGTTCTATGCATCCACAGATTATGCAACCAGAGCCAGGCGACTGCCCCATTTGTGGTATGGATTTAATTCCTGCGGAAAGCGGAAGTGATGGCTTAATGGCAGACCAATTTAAACTAACAGAAAATGCGATGGCATTAGCCAATATTCAAACAACTGTTGTAGGCAAGGGAAATGTTGAAGGCAACACCATAAAGTTATCTGGTAAAATTGCTGAAAACGAAGAAGCCAATGCAGTACAGGTAAGTTATTTCGCTGGAAGAATTGAACGTTTGAATGTGAGTTTTACAGGTGAAGAAGTTCGTAAAGGTCAATTATTGGCAACCATTTATTCGCCAGAACTCTATGCAGCACAACAAGAATTAATTACAGCAGCATCTTTAAAAGAATCACAACCTGCTTTATACAAAGCAGTCCGTAATAAATTGAAATTATGGAAGCTCTCTGAAAATCAAATCAATCAGATTGAAGAAACAGGAAAAGTGAAAGAAAACTTTCCTGTTTATGCAACCTTTTCGGGTACTGTTACTGAAAAATTAGTAGAGCAAGGCGATTACATTAAACAAGGTCAACCCTTATTAAAAATTGCCAATCTCAACACAGTTTGGGGAAATTTTGATGTGTATGAAAATCAGATTGACCGCTTTAAAAAAGGACAGGAAGTGATGATAACAACCAATGCTTATCCTAATAAAGAGTTTAAAGGTAAAGTAGATTTCATTGACCCAGTTTTAAACACGAAAACAAGAACTGTAACCTTACGTGTTGTTTTAAGCAATAAGGACGATGTATTTAAACCAGGAATGTTTGTAACCGCAAATATTGAAGGCAGTACAGCTAAAAATGATGAAGTATTATCAATTCCTGCATCTTCTGTATTATGGACAGGTGAACGTTCTGTGGTGTACCTTAAAACAAATCCAGACCAACCTATTTTTGAAATGCGTGAAATTAAATTAGGCAATCAAATTGGTAATGAATATGAAGTTGTAGAAGGTTTATTTGTTGGAAATGAAATAGTGACTAACGGAACATTTACGGTTGATGCAGCAGCACAATTACAAGGCAAAAAGTCTATGATGAATAAAGATGGTGGTAAAGTAATGACTGGACACGAAGGTCATTTAGGTATGGATAACAATGCATCTAACAAAGAAAGTGACCACACTAATATGAATGAGCGTTTGGAAGTATCAGAGAAATTTCAACAACAGTTAAATAGTGTTTACAATGCGTATATCAATTTAAAAGATGCTTTAGTAAAAGAAGATTCAATAAGTACTTCAGCAAACGCAACAACTTTATTAAATAAATTGAACAAAGTAGATATGAAATTGTTGTCAGATAATAAGGCGCATAACCATTGGATGTCATTAGAAGGCGAAATAAAATCTTCTGCAACTTCAATTTCTGAAACGTCCGATATAAAATCACAAAGAGACCATTTTAAACATTTATCATCACATCTAATCAATGCTGTACAACTATTTGGTATCAATGAAAAGGTCTATGTAGAATTTTGTCCAATGGCAGATAACAATAATGGTGCTTATTGGTTAAGCAAAGAAGAAAAAGTAATCAATCCATACTTTGGCGAAGCAATGCTAACCTGTGGTGAAGTAAAACAAGTAATAGAATAATAAATCAAGTAATAACAATTAAATTTTAAACAATGAATTTTTCAAAGAAAAATCACGAACACAAAAACAAAAATGTAATCGACGTGAGTAAAAAAGTAATTTTAAGTGTAGCTGTAATAGCAGCATTAGGTTTAACAAGTTGTAAAAACGAAACCAAAAAAGAAACAGAAACCACAACTACTGAAATGTCTAAAGATATGGCAATGACAGACCTGTCTATTGGTGTAAGAGGAAATTGCGGTATGTGTAAAAACACTATCGAAAAAGCAGCTAACGGTGTTGAAGGTGTAGCAAGTGCTAATTGGGATGTCGATAAGAAGAAGATTGATGTGTCTTTTGATGATACAAAAACCGATGCAATGGCAATCCATAAAGCAATCGCAGCTTCAGGATATGATACCGAAAAAGTAGCAGGTGATGAAGAAGCATATGATGGTTTACCAGGTTGTTGTAAATACGACCACGAAATGATGATGAATCAATCTGGTGAAGAAAAAAGTGATGACCATTCAAATCACGACCATTAAACAAAAATGAAAGAGTCTTTTTCGGAAGGCTCTTTTTTATTCCCCACAACCCAAAACCCAGTTTTTTCGTACCTCAAAATCCTCTGTCTTTTGTGTTGTTCCGCGCGCCAATGCATAATTGGTTTTATGTCATAATACTTGTAGCCAACCCTATAATAGCACATTGCTTGTTTTATTTAAACGTCGTTATTTTATAAAATTGGTACAATAAAAAAGCAAAGAGCCATTGCCAACGCTCAAAACAACTATTACGCCACAAAACCAATCCCAAGCTATGTTACATAATAGAAGTTATAGGAGCAAAAATCCTTTCAGAGGTTGCCTACGGCGTGTTATTATATTTTCGTCGCTATAACTGCTATTATGTAAAATATCCGCTATTCCAACGCTCACATCCGAACTTCTAACTACATTTTGAACAAACATTAAACAGTCGAACATTCAAAGGGTAACGTTAATTTATTATAATATTCGTTATCTCATTCAACTGCACAAAACCATCGTTAAGTCCAAGTATTCCTTACCTCAAGTCTTTGTTTGTTTCATTTCACTAACAAATATTAAAGTCCACTTTTCCCCACCACCCAAGAAATAGGATATAAAAAAATAGGTTTACAATATTTTGTAGTACGCCATAGCACATTACTTTTTATCGTGCCTCAAAAAAGCAATAAGCTATTGTCTAAAAGTCCTGTATAAGTAGCTTGTTTAAATGCTGTTTTATCAAACAACTATTTAAAACGCTACATATACAAACGCTTCATCCAACGCTCAAATACGAACTGAAACCTATTTTTTTAAGTGTTAATTCCCCAGAAAAGTTAAAAGTAAATTGAATCAAGTTTAAACCGATTTGAAATATTAAAATAAAAAAAGATGGCAAATATATGTGGCTACCTCTGCCAACCGCACAAGGCTATAAAGGTCAAGCCCTACGGGTTTTGAATAAAACTTTTTTCAATACCCTTTTTCTTTTGATTTAGACATTCAACTCAAAAAACTTTTATCCAAAAACCTTGACAGCCTTACCCACGCCACAACAACTATAGCTATCTTTTTTCTTTTCAAAAAAAATAATGGCGCGAAGCGTAGCGAAGCAATTTTAAATTGGATAGCTATGTCAACTTTTGAACTAAAAACACACCAAATCGGAAGAACCTACTCGAACCCTCATTTTTTCATTCTAAATAAAGGTCTAAACAGCGGAAAACCACTCTTAAAATCCTGTGCTAACTGTTTCGTTGTCACTACTACAACAGAAGAGGTAAAACACACACTTTTTCACTTATCTATGATGTTGCAAATAGGCGGTTTTTACGCTTACTATTTAAAAGGAAGTGTTATTCCGTTTATTTCAATAGATGATTGCAGAAATACTCTAAAAAATAGTTTTATATCATTAATAAATAATGAATTTCAATTGCAAAAGCATATTAATATAGTGTCAGCAATTTGTGAAAAAGAAGCCGAACTTCAAAAAGTCATTTCGAAAATGGCAGATTTGAAAGTATCATATATCCAAAGTTTATTTTCTAAAATGCAAAAAGAAGCAATCTAAAGCAACAAAATCCATATCAAAAGAATAGCATAAAACTTGCCATATATTTCAGCGGAAGGTACAACTTCGTGTTAAGTCCGTACCAAGTCCGAAGAAAATTATGTTTCATTTAAATTATTTATGTTATGGGTAAAATTGCTCAAGGTATTTTAGGAGGTCTTTCAGGTAAGGTTGGTAACGTTATCGGTGGAAGCTGGAAAGGAATTGATTACATTAGAATTAAACCTTCAAGTGTAGCCAATCCAAGAACTGTTGGTCAAGTAAACCAAAGAACCAAGTTTACTGCCACTTTAGAATTTTTACAGGCTGTAAAGCCTTTTATTAAGTTAGGATATAAAGGGTTAGCTGTTAAGAAAACAGAATTTAATGCTGCAATGTCGTATGTATTGAATAATGCTATTACAGGTACTGAACCTAACTTTGTTGTTGACTATCCAAACGCTTTAGTAAGTCGAGGAGGTTTATCTGGTGTGCTAAACCCAACGACTGATTTAGCAACTGCTGGAGAAGTAACTTTTGGGTGGGATGATAACTCTGCTGAAGGTAACGCAAATGCTACTGACAAGGCGATGTTATTGGTTTACAATCCATCAAAAAAGGAATCTATTTCTTTACTTGATGGAGCAGACAGAACAGTAGGTTCTCAAATTATTCCAATCCCAACAACTTATGCAGGAGATACAGTAGAGCTATTTATGGCTTTTATTACTGCTGATGGTAGTCAAGTATCAAACAGTATTTATTTAGGCTCTGGTACAGCTAATTAATGCTTGGTGTTTTTATTTGGAAACCGCTCTAATCGAGCGGTTTTTTTTATACTATATTTGTTGCTCTATTTATTAATAGTTGTTGTCAATCTTCTCTTATTATCCATTTTTTGTATGCTATTTGTTGCCCAAATACAATAGCACTAATGAATACAAGGGTAGTTAAATATTGTATTGGTAAATAAGTCACATAAAAGTTAAGTATTTGTAACACATAAAATTTACAGCAATTTTTATTATGCATGCTAAGTATAATTTACTAAAACAACATTTTGAAGAAATCGTTTCTTTAACCAATGAGGAGTGGGACTTTATACAATCGCACTTTGAATATAAAAGCTTAAAAAAACACCAATTTTTAATACAAACAGGACAATCTGTAGATTTTGAATATTGGATTATCAATGGGCTAGTAAAAGCCTATTCTATAGATGACAAAGGGAAAGAACATATTCTTCAATTTGCTATGGAAAACTATTGGGTGAGCGACCATTACGCTTTTCAGCATCAAGAACCAGGGACTATTTTTGTGGATTGCCTTGAAGATTCTGAGTTCTTTTGTTTGTCTTTAGAAAACAGAGAGAAAATTTGCTTAGAAGTACCAGCAGTTGCCAACTTTTTCAGAATTAAATCCAATCACGGTTATATCAATTTGCAACAAAGAATCTTGTCTTTGCTTACCATGACCGCAGAAAGTAGGTATGAGTACTTATTAAACAAACTTCCAAAATTAATACAGCGCGTTCCTAAAAAATTAATCGCTTCCTATTTAGGTGTATCCAGAGAGACTTTAAGTCGTTTTAACAGCTAAAAGTGACCTAAATCACTTTTCCATATTGATATACATCACAAAAAATCCGTGATGTATGTCCTCGCACACCCCTTTGTTTTCATAGAATTTTGTATCGAACAATTAAATACAATCTACTATGAAAACGACAAGAACACTTTTTCTATTATTTACAGTAATTGCTATAGGTTTTAATACCTATGCGCAAGAAGGAAAAAGACCCTTAATGGGTAATGCCTACGGTATTATCAACATTGATGACTACGTAACGCTAGTTCCTAAAAGTCATAATGGTATCATCAAAGACATCAGATTAATAGACCGTGAACACGCAGGTGTTAGAATCTTTAGGCTGTATGACGAAGTGCCTATGCACTACCACGCAAAATCTGATGCTTACCTCTATATTTTAAATGGCAAAGCAGAATTTTATGTAGCCGATAAAGGTCCTGTTATTGCAGGAAAAGGCGACTTATTGTTTTGGGGTAAAGGTACAGCACACGGTAACGGAAAAATTTTAGAAGGTCCGTTAGACGTACTCGTTTTTGATGTCATAGCCAGAGATCCTAGCGATGTTATTTGGGTAGACCCATCAACGCAAAAAAAGTTTTTAGGCAACTAAGTAAATCATATTCAATTTTAAAAACAATAACGATGAAAACTATAACAATTATAAAAACAGTCTTGTTCGCATTTGTAATGAATTTTACACTATTAGCACAAGCACAATTAGAAACGATAGCAACATTTCCAGAATCAAGACCAGGAAATATAACAGTGTCTAACGACGGAAGAATATTTGTAACAATGAGTGCACTAAGCGCTTCAAAATATATGGTGAAAGAAATTTTGCCTAATGGAGAAGCCATTCCGTTTGGTGATAAAGAATGGATTGTAAAACCAGAAAACGGAAGTTTAAAAGGCATCAATTCAACTATCGGAATTAAAGCCGATGCTAATGGAATTCTTTGGGTGTTGGATATGGGTAACGTTAAGCAAAATCAGGCACCAAAATTGGTTGGTTTTGATTTGGTTACCGGTAACGTCACAAAGGTTTTTCCTATTCCGAATACAGTATTATCATCAAAACCTTTTTTACAAGATTTTGTGATTGATGTTAAAAACAACACTGCTGTAATTGCAGATATGACCGATGCTTTAAATCCGCCAATTGCGCCAGCTTTTGTCGTGATAAACTTAGAAACGGGTTATATAAGACGAGTTCTGGAAGGGAATGCTTCTTTTTTGTCGGCTGATGAACCAGTGAAAATTCACGGTAGATTAGTCTCTCACAAAAGAAAAGACGGTACTACTATTCAACCAAGATACCCATTAAATCCAATTTCTATAGATGATGAAAACAAGTATATCTACTATGGTGCTATGGGAAATACCAAAATTTACCGTATTCCGTCTGCTGTTTTAGCGGATGAAAGCAAGCAAGATAGCGACCTTAATAAGTACATCGCGTTTTATGCCAACAAACCAAAATCTGACGGATTTAAAGTAGGTGCAAACGGTAAAGTGTATGTCACCGATGTTGAAAATTCAGCCATTGTAGAAAGTACGCCTGCTGGAATGAAAACCATTGCACAGTCTAAAAAAGACCTGTCTTGGCCCGATGGTGTTGCCATACACGGAAACTACTTGTATATCGTAGCTAATCAACTTCATAATCTGCCTTTGTTAAATGAAGGAAAAGATGCTAGTAAACCGCCTTACTTGGTGTTAAAGATGAAGATTGAAGAGTAAGTATCTCTAAACAAAACAAGTGATGTATGCGCAGTATTAAATGTGACATACATCACTATAAAATGGTGATGTACATCCTCGCACACCTCTAGCTTTAATCGGAAATTTGTATAAGAAATTTAAAAACATATTAAAATGAAAACAATAGTAAATACATTAAAAACAATTGCCTTAGCAGCTACACTTTTTACTGCTTTAACTACAAACGCACAACAAGTACCAACGTCACCTTATGGAGCAGACGATGAAATTGGTGCACTTAACCTTTTAAATGAAGAAACGGTTTTAGATGCCGTAAAATTGGTTAAAAAAGGTAAAGTATACCGCTTAGGAATGGTGGTAAATGCAGAAACCGCAGCTTTCCGTCACAGATACTTTCATATTGAAACGTTACAACCAGAAACTGCTGCTGCAGGTTCTAATAAATTCACCTACGTCGATGATCAATTGATTGGTTGGACAGGTGTTGGATCTCAAATAAACGGATTGGCACATTATGGTAGAGACAATGTGCATTATAACGGACACAAAGTAGAAGATTTTTTAACCGTTTCTGGTGTAAAAAAATTAGGGCTAGAAAAATTACCTCCAATTGTAACTAGAGGTATTGTTTTAGATATGCGCTCCTATTACAATCAAGATATTGTAAAAGAAGGTACTGTTTTTACAGTGGAAGACATTGAAAAAGTAGCCAAAAAACAAGGCATTGAAATCCGTAAAGGAGATGTGGTTTTATTTTATACAGGATGGACCAAATTAATGGGTAAAGATGACAAACGTTACCTAGCTGGCGGACCTGGAATTGGTACGGAAGCTGCGCATTATTTAGGTGAAAAAGGAATTGTTGCAGCAGGTGCAGACAACTGGTCTTTTGAGGCTGTGCCACACGAAAACAGCGCACTGTCTTTCCCTGTAAATCAAATGATGGCAACTGAATACGGTGTACAAGTATTGGAAAATATTCTTGTAGATGAGTTGGTTGAGGATAAAGCTTGGGAATTCCTTTTTGTATTAGGTCATCCTTTATATGAAGGCTCTACGCAAGTACAAATAAACCCTGTTGCCATTAAATAACAATAACAAAAAAAAATTAGAAATTATGGAAACATCAACAATACATAGAGATACTACGGTAGCCAAAAAGAAGCGTCTACCAGCAGCATTATGAGCATTGACCATAAGTGCATTTGCCATAGGAACAACGGAATTTGTAATTGTAGGTTTATTATCTACGGTTGCAAACGAACTAGGCACATCATTAACATCAGCAGGATTATTAGTAAGTCTGTACGCCATTGGTGTTGCCATTGGTGCACCCATTTTAACTGCCTTAACGGGTAAAATTCCAAGGAAACAATTATTAATGGGTATTATGTTACTATTCATCATTGGTAACGGTTTAGCAGCTATCTCACCAAGTTTTGAGTTGTTGCTATTATCTAGAGTTGTAACAGGTTTTGCTCACGGTGTATTCTTTTCTATTGGGTCTACCATTGCAGCTAGTTTGGTGCCAAAAGATAAGCGAGCAACTGCCATTTCTATAATGTTTGCAGGTCTTACTGTGGCTATTGTAACTGGTGTGCCTTTAGGAACATACATTGGTCAGAATTTTGGATGGAGAGCTACTTTTATTGGTGTTGCTTTATTAGGATTAGTAGGTGCAATAGCTAGTTTGGCTTTGGTTCCTAAAAACATCAAACAATCGGCTCCATTACGACTTATAGACCAATTAAAAGTGATTAAGAATCCGTCTATTGTATTGGTATTAGCCATTACTGCATTTGGCTATGGTGGTACGTTTGTCACTTTTACCTACTTAACTCCGCTGTTAGAAGAAGTGACTGGTTTCTCTTCGGATATGACTAGTGTATTCCTTTTAATCTATGGTATTGCCATCGCAATTGGGAATATCATTGGTGGTAAAGTCTCTAACAACAAACCAGGAAAAGCATTATTAGTAATGTTTGCTTTACAAGCTATCGTATTGTTTGTGTTATACTTCACTGCTTCTAGTCCGGTTTTTGCCATCGTAACCCTGTTTTTTATGGGAATCCTAGCGTTTTCAAACGTGCCTGCATTGCAATTATACGTGGTGAAAATGGCTGAAAAATACTTGCCAGGAACCGAAGATGTCGCATCTGCCTTAAACATTGCAGCATTTAACGTCGGTATTGCTATTGGTGCTTATGTAGGCGGAATGGTTGTAGAGTCTAGCTTAGGTGTTGCAGCAACCCCTTGGGTAGGTGGTATTCTAGTGATTGTGGGATTCTTGTTAACCTTAGTTTTATTTAAAAAAGAAAACATATAAATAATGACTGCATTAAAATTTAGAAATAACGACGAAATGCCAATTTTAGGTTTAGGAACGTTTCGTTCTGAACCAAATGAAGTGTACAATGCTGTACTTTCGGCTATTAAAATAGGATACAGACATATAGATTGTGCTGCGGCTTACGGAAACGAAAAAGAAGTAGGTAACGCCATTGCTGAAGCAATTAAACAAGGTTTGGTTACGCGTGAAGATTTATGGGTGACTTCCAAATTATGGAATGCTTCTCACGGTGAAGAGAATGTAATTCCTGCGTTGAAACAAACTTTAGAAGATTTACAATTAGAGTATCTAGACCTGTATCTTATCCATTGGCCTGTGGCTCTTAAAAAAGGAACGGAAATGCCAGAAAAAGCCTCCGATTTTATTCCGCTTTCAGAAGTACCATTAACCAATACTTGGAAAGGGATGGAAGCTGCTTTAGAGCAAGGACTTGCAAAGCATATTGGCGTGAGCAATTTCAATGAAAATCAGTTGAAAGAAATACTAGTGACTGCAGTGCATCAACCAGAGATGAATCAGGTAGAAATGCATCCGTTTTTACAGCAAGACGCATTACAATCATTCTGCGTAAAAAACGATATGCTGCTAACTGCATACGCACCATTAGGTTCGCTTGTAGATGACAATAGCACGCTTCGTTTGTTGGAAAATGATACGATAAAAAACATTGCCAAAGCAAGACGTATGTCACCTGCACAAGTCGCATTGGCATATACAATACAACGAGGCATTGCGGTCATTCCTAAATCTATAAATGAAGCGAGATTGCTTCAGAATTTAGAGTCGTTAAACCATACGCTTACCGAAGACGATATGGCGTTGTTGAAAGATTTAGATAAAGGACACCGCTTTATAGATGGTAAATTTTGGGAAGTTGACAACGGACCCTACACGGCAGATAGTATCTGGAAGGCTTAATCACATTATTCATCAGCTGTCTTAACGGATACCTGTTGAATTTAAAACACACACTATGAATCCATTTGATAAACTATACAAACCAGGTAAAATGACATTGGGTATAGAGTTTCCTTTAGATAACGATTGGTCAACAGAAGGCAATCGCAAACGCTTGGAAGATAACAGACCTTTCGGAGTTCCAGATATCTCCAATCACTTAGCCTTAGCACAACAAATTGACGAAGCAGGATTCGCAGCTTTATGGATGCGAGATGTTCCTGTGTACGACCCTAACTTTGGCGATGATGCACAATTATTCGATACGCTTCCATATTTGGGCTATTTAGCTGCTGCTACCAAAAACATTTTGTTGGGTACAGCTGCCATAGTATTACCATTACAACAACCTATAAAATTAGCGAAAGCTGCTGCTACCATTGAAAATTTAAGTGATGGCAGACTATTGTTGGGCTTGGGTTTGGGAGACAGGCCTGTGGAGTTCCCAATGTATGATATCGATTATAAAAAAAGACCTGAAATCTTTAGACAAAATCTTGATATCATTAAAGAAGCTTGGAAAACGAATAGTAATTTACAATCTAAATACGATTTTTTAACCAGTGGTATTCAAGTCTATCCTAAACCAAAAAAAGATATTCCGCTAGTCATAGCAGGTCATTCCGGACAAAGTATCAATTGGATCGCAAAAAACGCACAAGCTTGGTTTAATTACCCAAGACCTGTTGCCGAAACTTTGGAAAACAGAAAATACTGGTGTAATGCTTTATATGATGAAGACCAAGCAGCAAAACCTTATATTTCGGCTATACATTTAAACCTATCTAAAGACGATAATGCGACTTTTAAACCACAACGTTTTGGTGGTACAGTAGGTATCAACCATCTTACCGAATATTTAAAGTCCTATGAAAATGTAGGAGTCAACCATATGGCAATCAACCTAAGAAAGTCTGAAACTCCTGTTAGTGAGTCTATTGCTAAAATTGAGGAAGTGGTGTTACCGGAGTTTAAAGCTTGACATTGTTTCTCTGGTATTAATTTATATGTTTTGTCTCTTTGTCTAAACAAAAACAGAAGCTATGTGTTGTCTTAACTTGATTGTTTTAATATAGTGCACTACTAAAAATACTCATAGACTAACTCTCATTATAAACCAATACATAAAAAAAGTCCTATTTGTAATAGGACTTTTTTTATACCACAATCCTAAAATACCTCATCAAAATCATAAAAAATAAGTGTTGTTTTTAAAAAAAACGGTCTAAAACCAAAAAAAACACTGATTATCAGTGGTTTAAATAGGGGATATTTCGCACACATTTATTTGAAGTTAACTTGTTGATTTTTAGTGTTTTAAAACATAGAACGACTATAAAACACACAAATTTTGTTGAATACTTGTTGACAAGTCCTAATAAACTCCCTTTCTAGTCTAAGGCATTAAATGTAGTTTTGTGATGTCAGTTAGACGTTTGATAGTTAATGTGTTAAGCGTACTAAGGCAAATATTTTTTTTTAATTAATATCATTTAAATATGAGTATTAAGTTTAAGGCGCAAGCCAAACGAAATCCTCAGGACATTACGTTGCCTGAGAAGTACTACGCTGCTGCAATTGCAGATGGTGAAGTAGATTTGGATATACTTGCTGAGCAGATTGCTTACGAGTGTACCGTAACCGAGTCCGATTGTCATGCGGTCCTATTATCCTTAGAGCGAAACATTATACACTCGCTTAAACAAGGACGAATAGTCAAACTAGGACGATTAGGTAATTTTCAAGTTGGGTTAAGTTCCTCTGGTGTAGATACCATAGAGGCGGTAAATGCCAGTTTAATTACCAAAGCGCGTATTTTGTTTAGACCAGGTAAACGGTTACGACAATTATTAACAGGTTTAACTTACAAAAAAGCCAGCTAGAATCTCGTTTTTAAGTGACCTATTATAAGGTCTTGAGTGTTGTCTTACCACTCAGGGCCTTTTTTTATGCCCTAATGTTACCCTAAAAAGGTGCGTAACTTACAACTCCAAGGTGCTGAGCTTTGCTATACAAGGTGCTGACCTGACACTTTAAAGGCGCTTAGCTTTTAAAATCTTACTTTTTAAGCACAAAAAAAGCCTAAATACCAGCTAGAATCTCTGTGTTTAGGCTATTATTATAAGGTCTTAAGTGTGTCTTACGCACTATGTGTACCAGTAGTACACCACAAATATAGATGTTTTTACATTGTTATCATAAAAAAATAACCCTTTGTTTAATAAGGACTTACTAAAGTGTTGCAGCACCTTTTGTAATAATTACGAGTATTTACAGTATTATTTTTTTAAAAAGGCTTTATATTTAAACCCTCTCCCTAATTATGATTGATTTTTTCAAACATGTATTTTGTTGTTGGTAGGATACTAACGCAAACCTTACATGTGTTATTAAAACCATCTAACTAATAATAATCAATAACATGAAAAAAGCTATTTTAATCCTATTGGTATCACTTTATTTGATGCCACAAAATAGTAATGCTCAAAATGAAGGTGC
Organism: Olleya sediminilitoris; assembly: GCF_016785945.1. Lineage (GTDB taxonomy): Bacteria > Bacteroidota > Bacteroidia > Flavobacteriales > Flavobacteriaceae > Olleya > Olleya sediminilitoris. Next base: position 255,104 of record NZ_JAEMEF010000004.1, read on the forward strand.
TGCTGTAGTTGCAGGAGTACTGGCTATTGGTGCAGGTATTGCAGCTGTAGAGCAAATGAAAGAACAAGCCGAGTTAACCGCAACACAATGGGTATTATCCAACCATCCAGAGCTTAGTAGCTTCTCATTACAAACCTTAGATTTTAATGGTAAAAAATTAAAAGACATGTCTGCGGTATCGGTAATGACGTTTAAAATACAAGAATTTACCCCTTCAGATAAGCCAGAATTAGATGGAAAAAAACAAGTGCTATTTGGTTTTACTTCTGCAGGATGGATTAGTGAGTATGGTATTAATTTTGAAAAAGTAAACTGGTACTTGGTGGACGATGCAGAGTGGTTAAACATGATGGTCTCTTACGTAAAAGTAGCTTCTAGTAAGACCAATACCTCAGACATTAAAAACATTTTAAAAGACGGTAGAGTTGTAAATAAAGGGATTAAGGTCAAAAGTAAATTAGTAATTCCTTTTTTTAAACTAACAGGAGACATGTATGTGGTTACAGATTATTCTGCAAGCATGAAACTAGTGTATAACGAGCGCTCATTGGGTATCTTTTTAAAAGACACGCAAGATTTGGTTCAAATAAGTCGTAGTGGTATTATAGATATACATTACTTCTTTTTTTCTGAAGAATAATTCATCAATTTTTTAAAAAATAAACAAATCAATTTTTAAAAAGGTTCTATATTTAAAATATAGTAGAATATTTAAATTATGAGTGAATTAAAAGAAATTACAGAATTATTAGTTAAGTTTCGAAATGAAAGAGATTGGAAACAGTTTCATAATTCAAAAGATTTAGCTCTAGCTATTTCAATTGAAGCTTCAGAACTAAATGAATTATTTTTATGGAAATCAAATGAAGATGTTGATAAAAATAGATTAAAAGAAGAATTAGCTGATATTTTATCTTTTGCATTTCTTTTAGCAGAAAAACATGAATTAGATATTTCTTCAATTATAAAGGATAAAATTAAACTTAATGGTGAAAAGTATCCAATTGAGAGGTCTAAGGGTTCAGCTAAAAAATACAATGAATTATGATTGGAAGTGAAGCTTTCAAAATAGAGTCTCATGATTTTGACATAAATAGTATTGATTCATTAGATAATCATTACGCTAATAATCTTTGGCCAATTGTCTATTTACTTAATGACGAAATTGTAAAAGAAGCTTATGTTGGAGAAACGACAGATGCAATTAATAGGTTAAAGACTCATTTAAAAAATAATAAAAAGAATAAACTAAAAACATTTAGAATAATAAGCAGTGCCAAGTTTAATAAGTCTGCGACATTAGATATTGAATCTCTTTTAATTAAGTATTTATCTGGTGATGGACAATATAAACTGTTAAATGGAAATCTTGGAATTGCTAATCATAACTATTATCAGAAAAAAGAAGTGTATTGGGATGTTTTTAAAAACGTCTGGAATGGCCTTAGAAAAGATGGTATAGCTAAACATTCTTTAAGCTATATTGATAATTCTGATTTATTTAAATATTCACCTTATAAGAGTCTAACAGAGGAACAAAAAAAAGGACTTTATTTAATTATAGATAATCTATTAGATGATAATATTCATAATACAATAATTGAAGGTGGAGCAGGAACAGGAAAAACAATTTTAGCAATTTTCTTATTTAAATTATTAAATTCGGATAATTCTGATTTTAATTTTAGAGATTTTGGAGTTGATGAAATCGAATTAAAATTTAAAATTGAGAAGTTAAAAGAAAAATTCCCAAAACCTAAAATGGCTTTAGTTGTCCCAATGTCATCTTTGAGAAAGACTTTGCAAAAAGTTTTTAAAAACGTAAAAGGGCTAAAGTCTAGTATGGTAATTGGTCCTGCGCAACTTGCTAAATCTCATTATGATATAGTAATTGTGGATGAATCTCATAGGTTAAGAAGAAGAGTAAACTTAGGAGCGTATTTTGGAGCATTCGATAAAATAAATATAAAATTAGAGTTAGATAAGTTTATAGGTAATGAATTGCATTGGGTTGATATGCAAAGTACAAAGGCTGTTTTTTTTTATGATGAAGCACAATCAATTAAACCTTCAGATGTATTGAAGGATGATTTTGATATTTTAAAATTAAGAAAAGATACTAAGATTGAATATTTACAATCTCAATTTAGAGTAAAAGGAGGAAATTCATATGTGAGTTATATAGATAATTTATTGAAATGCAATTTAGATATAAATCAAGACACTTTTAATAGTAATAATTATGACTTTGTTTTATTTGATAATATAGAGTCATTTATTAATGAAATTAAATATAGAAATGAAGAAGTTGGTTTGTCTAGAATGATTGCTGGTTATTCTTGGAAATGGATTTCAAATAAGGATGACAGCCTTTTGGATATAGAAATTGAAAATTCAAAACTTAAATGGAATTCAACTAATATAGATTGGGTTAATTCCCCCAATGCAATTAATGAAGTGGGTTGCATCCATACCACTCAAGGATATGATTTAAATTATGCAGGTGTAATTTTTGGTAATGAGATTTCTTATTCAAAAGAATTAGGAGAAATAATTATAAAAGAAGAAAACTATTTTGATGCAAATGGAAAGCAATCTATAAAAAATTCAAGTGAGTTAAAAGCATTTATAGTAAATATTTATAAAACGATAATGCTAAGAGGAATAAAAGGAACTTATGTTTACGCTTGTGACAAAGATTTAAGAGACTATTTATCTTATTTCATAACTCCTTATAAATCTAATATTAAGGAAGAGGAAATAATAGATTTAGATATTAGAGATAAGCAATTCGAAAACAGTGTGCCATTTTATAATTTACAAGCTGCAGCTGGTGATTTCAGCGAGTTACAGAGTGTTGATGCAAATCAATGGGTAAATTTGTCAGAATATATTCGATTTTCAGACGACTACTTTGCATGTAAAGTAGTAGGAGAATCTATGAATAAAATAATTCCAAATGGAGCCATATGTTTATTTAAGAAATATAGAGGAGGTTCTAGAAATGGAAGAATTGTATTAGCTCAATCAACAGAAATTCAAGATAATGATTTTGGTTCTGGATATACTGTTAAAGAGTATTCAAGCAGTAAATCATTCAATAAAGATTCTTGGAGTCATCAAAGTATTGTCTTAAAACCTCAGTCATTTGATGTTTCATTTGATCCTATAGTACTTTCAGATGAAGAAATTGAAGACTTTAAAGTGGTTGGGACTTTTGAGATGGTTTTAGGATTCTGAAATAAAATGATAAACAACAAACAATTTAATCAAACAGATAGAAAAATTGAAGCTAAGGAGCATGACTTGTATGGACTGATAGAATAATAAATTAAAATCTATAGAAAATTCTTATAAAATTAAAATGTTGGATTAGATTTTTGGTTTGGAACAAACTAAGACAAAAGTAATTATAGATATGCTTTTTGGAGATGTAGAGTTGCGTAGTAAACGGGAGCTAATCAAAAAAAAATTATTGAAGAAAACTTACCACATATTAGTGATGTAGATGCTATACAAGATGAATTTGAACGCTTTTGGCACGAAGAAAAGATACTAGCTTTAGCTAAAATATGTGAAGAAGAACATTTAGACCAAAAACAATTTAAAGCCTTAATAGAAAGCTATACAGACTATGGACGCGAGCCTCTAAGAGACGATATTTTTAAATGCCTTGACAACAGACCAAGTATTTTAAAAGCGCGTGAAATTGGAGAGCGTATTTTAGATAAAATGAAAGAATTTGTACAGGTATTTGTAAGTGGTATGGTAGGGTAAAAAGGCTAAAATCAACAAGTTAATTACAAAACAGAGTTAAATAATTTAAATACATTAAAAGAACAGAATTAACCAATTATGAGTGCATTTTTAACAGGAGATAATCTTAATAACGCTATTGATGATATTATTGCAAATGCCAATAAGTTTATCCATATTACATCGCCTTACATAAAATTAGACGATCATTTTAAAGAACGATTTAATTTAATAAAAACAATCCATCTATTTACCTTCAAATCTTGTTTGGTAAAAATGAGGATAATTTTTACCGAAGTATGAAAAGTGAAGATTTAGACTATTTTAAATCTTTTCCTAACGTGTCAATTATTTATGAGCCAAGGTTACATGCTAAAAGCTATATTAATGAGTCTAATGGTATTATTACCTCTATGAATTTGTATGATTACTCAGCAGATAATAATGTAGAATATGGAGTTGCTTTTAGTAAAAGTGCGTTAACCGAAAAAGTGTATCAAGAGCATCTAGATCATCATCATTACCTATTAGAAGAAAGCGCACATTGTATTTATATTAAACGACCAGTATATAAAACTATGTTATTAGGCTTGAGTAAAAACTATTTAAGGTCTGAAGTATTGTTAGATATATTTGAGTCTTTTGGCCCTAGTAAAAAAGATTATGAGCGTGTTGTTTACAAAGATATAGATGTCATTAGTCTAGATGATAAAGATGTTGTTCCGGAATTAAAATCTAGAGCAGAAAAAAGAAACGAGAAGGTTCTAAAACCAGTTTTAAAAAAGAAACCTTTTAATATAACTCAAAAGGTTGATTATAAAGCTCTTAAAACAGGTTATTGTATTAGAACAGGTGTGGAGATTGATTTTAATCCAGAGCGACCATTTTCTTATAAAGCTTATAAATCTTGGGCTCAGTTTGAAAATTACGATTATCCAGAAAATTACTGTCATAAAACAGGTAAAAAGTCTAACGGTAATACTAGTATGACAAATCCTATATTAGGTTATAAAAATCCTGATTGGTAGTAGCCTAAATAATATAATATTTACCTTAAATTTTAAAAAAAAAACTAAAAACCAAACCCATGTTAGAAGCATTTGCTATAGCCTATTTTATTAAACAAATTAAATTAGTAGCCGATCAAAAAGGGATAAAACCCGGAAAATGGATAGCTGGTACCGTTATTACTTGGATTGTTGTAGAAGCCTTAATAATTATAACCGCTTTTATGACTTTAGATTTGTCTCAAGATGATCTTATCATGGTGGCTATTCCTGCCATATTAGTATCTGCTGCATCAGCTTATTTTATTTTAGAACAATTAAAAAAGCAACCAGCTGTTAAACCTACAGAACTGTAATAGTTTTAAACCCTACAGGAATAAAAAAAACGCTTTATATAAAGCGTTTTTTTTATGTCTTAACATGATGCATTACAGGGATTAATTTATAATATCACGGTAAACCGTGAGTTAAACTGTTATAAAAAGCACCAAATTTGTGATGTACTTATACAACTAGGCATCTGGTTTTTGCTGGATTTAAATGTAGTTAGTATAGTCACGAAATAATGATATAAAAACTAAAACACGACACATGGAAGATCAAAATCAATTAAAAATAGAATTAGTATTAAAAAAAGATAGTACCACAGAACAAGTCTTTGCATTAAGCCAGTGTGATTATAATTTTTCACCATCGTATTATCAAGAAGAGGATAATAAACCACCTATAGCATTTAACTTGTCTGGAGGTGTTAAAAGTATTACAGATCCTATCTTATTAGATTGGTTGTGTGATCAAGAAGGGGAGTGGTCTGGTAGTATAAAGTTATATAAACAAGAGACTTTGACTTTACATATGACCTTTAAAAAATCTAAAGTAACAGGATGTAGTCAGTCGTTTTCAGAACATCATCAATTTGAAGGACTTGAAACTTATTTTAGTGCTAATTTAGAAGGGGTTACCTTAAATGAAACCACTATAAATTAAACGGATATTAGTTTAGTTGTCCAAAGTCTTTAAGTGTTAAGCTTAAAGGCTTTTTTTATGTTAGCCAACCAGAAGAGGTGACTGTTACGTATAAAAAAAAACAGGACCTGTATTACGTGTCCTGTTTTTGGTAGTTGTTATTAATGGTTTGGATAATGCGGTTGTATTATAACTTATTTTCTAAATAGTTTTGTATGGTAATATCAGGAAAAAAAACACTGTGATGTCCGCCCCAACAGGCAGTTAAAGACAACACACCAGCGTCTAATTTTAGTTCTTTTTTAGCTTCGGCACCTTCATTAGCGATACAAAATACGTGTATGTTTTTTATTTGATTTTGTACAGCAGTTTTACCCAAATGATCTTGGCAAACCCCTTTTAAGGCATCGGTAAGACGTTGTAAACACACGCTTGGTACAAACTTGATATAGTCTAATTCAAACGTATCCCAATGGATGGTAATTGGAGTATCTTGTCCAATAAGTGTATTAATGTCGTTTTGATACGCTGATAAGTATTGGTCTTCAATAGCTTTGGCAGCGCGTTGTTCTTGCAGTCCCATGGGTTTGTGTTTGGGGTTAGTAATACCTCAAAGTTACACGCTTAAGCACTGTTATTAGCACCATTTTTTAGTGAAACTAAAAACTCACTGATTTCAGTGAGGGTAGCAATACATTAGACGTCTACCTTTATTTTTTAAAGTCAATATGTAATGCGTTACCTACTAATCCCTCTTATTATTTATATCCTGTATTTAATTGTGTTAGGCTGCTCTAAGTACATTGGCATCTCTACCACACAGGCTAAAAAGAATTTGAAGACCTACTTAGACCGTGAGTTTGAAGACGATGTCAGTTTTAAGCATTTAAATCGGTTTTTTAATGCAGCAACCATGAATCCTAATATTTTTAGTGTTCTGATTTACAATACCAATATTCCGGAAATAGAATGTTACCTACACCTTAACCTTAAAACCATATTAGAGGATGCGGTTTTACCATTACGTGCTACTGAGCAATTGACCTGTCAGGAGGCATACCAAGCCTCAAAACAACGGTATGATGCTAGACAGACAGTAATTGCAGCGTTACAGCCTGATTTTGATTTACAGTTTGATTATAAAGCGGTGAACATAACATTGGACAACCAACCTACACCAGAAGTTTTAAGGTTTATAATGCAACGCTGTGTAGACACATTAAATAAGTACCATACCGCCTTAAACCATTATGATGATTTTGAAGTGACCATTACAACACCAGAGCAACCACAAGGGTTTGTGACGTTTACTTTAGAAGATGACCGACAACAATGGACCCGTTTGCCATTACAGTTGTCTGTTAATTACAGTAATTATAATCCCTTATTAGCACGACTAACCCGTTATGCTTTACAGCAAATAGCAAGTCTTAAAACACCCTATGCTTTAGCCGAAAGACATACTATTTATATAGATACTAAAACCATGTCTAGAGCAGCTTGGGTACAGTATTTAGACGATACCAGTGTAGATAATACAACGCAAGGTCCTTGGATAAACCCACAAAAAGGGATTTATGTGATTTATTTTGACCTAGATTCTAATTTTATTTACAGAGGAACAGTACTAACAGAAACCAATGATACTTTGGATTACACCGAAACTTTTGCACTTATCCAATCTGCACTTACTACCGAAGGTATTGCGTTTTAAATGAATATCTTACAGGTTTAGTCAAACAAACCAGACTCGATGGCATATTTTACAGCACCTGTTGTGGTTTTAGAGCCTGTTTTAAGTAAAATATTTTTACGGTGTGTCTCAACGGTATTAACCGATATGAATAGTTTTTCAGAGATTTCTTTAGAGGTTAACTCTTCTGCTAACCATTTAAGGACTTCTTTTTCACGAGGAGACAACGTGATGTTTTTATATTTCTTTTTTTCAAAAACACTTTCCATATAGCGTTGTTTGATGATGTCTGAAAAATATTGTTCGTCATTTAAAACCGTACGTACCGCTTTTTGTAATTCGTCTTTACTAGTAAATTTTGGTACAAAACCATCTGCGCCTTTTTGGATGACTTTATGTACAGTTCTGTGGTTGTCTAACATGCTAAGCATGATTATTTTAACGTTGCTATGCTTTTTTTTAATGCTAGTTAGCAACTCCAAACCATCCATTTTAGGCATACTAATATCGCTAATAATTAAGCCTATCTCAAATTGACTAAGTAGTCTAATGACTTGGTTGCCCTCTGTGGCTAAATGGATGTCACCAACCTCTTCCATATCGCTTAATATGGTGTTTATGCCTTCCAGAAACATAAGATGGTCGTCTGCTATGATGATGTTTGTTTTGTTCACTGTCATTTAATTTGTTGGCATGTCTATAGTAATAGACGTCCCATGATTATTGCTACTGTCTATGTCTAAAGACCCTTTTATTTTTTGAAGGCGTTCTTTAATATTACGTAGTCCAATACCTTGTGTTTTAGTGTTTTTAAACCCTTTACCATTATCGTTTATAACAATGTTTAAATGGGTGTCGTGCTTGGTTAATTGTACATCTGCTGTTGTGGCTTCGGCATGTTTTATAATGTTATTGATTAACTCTTGCACAATGCGGTAGGCATCAGCCAGTAATACTTCTGGTAGTTGATCGATCTCGTCTTCAGGAAAAAAATAAGTATTAATTTCAATCTCAGAGGTAGCATTAATTTGAGTTACAAAATCTTTTAAAAAACTGGTAAACCCTATTTTAGAAAAAGCTAATGGATGTAATTGATGCGATAAATTTCTAATATCTTGACAGGCATTATTAATGGCTGTGGCTATTTTTTTAGACTGTGTTTGGTCTTGGTAAGGCTCGCTATAATGCTCAAAAGCAATTTTAATACTTGCTAAGTCACTACCAATACCATCATGGATCTCTCGTGCCAGTCTAGAGCGTTCTTCGTCTTGACCTTCCTGGTAGCGCTCGATAACAGAGAGTTTGTGATCCTTCATCATCTCACTAATTTTCTGTTTTGCATTTTCTTCTTGCTGTAAGTTAAGTTGCTTTTGTATTTTCAAACGTTTAACATAAGACCATCGTAAAATTACTAATATAATTAACGCCAATGCAATACCAGTAATAAGCGTATTTCTTACAAGACGTTGTTTTTTAACAGTAAGTTCTACTTTTTGTAATTCGGCTTCGCTTAGTTTTTGCTCTTTTTCAAGTAGTTCTATTCGGGCTTCTTTTAATTGCGTCTCGTAACGTTCTTGTATGTTAGCTACATATTTTTCTTTGTCTAAAGTCAGCTGTTCAGCACCAGTAGTTACCCCTTTTTGATAAAATTCTAGAGCTTTTTCAAAGTTTTTTTCCTCTTGATAGAGTTGTGCTAAGTTTTTATAGATGTCTGCTTTGTAAAGCAATAACGATTGCTCATCACCAATAGCTAAGGCTTGATTAAAGTAATTAATAGCTTCGGTTTTATGCCCTAATTTGGTTTCGCAAACCCCTAAATCGTTTAAAACTATGGCAATGTCCGAGTTAAACTGAAGCGCTTTTAATAATCCCAAGGTTTTTTTTAAAGCCACAACCGCTTCCTTACAACGTTCTTCCTGTACAAGCATTTGCGACAGGTTGATGTTTATATAAGCAATAACCGCTTGGTTTCCTTCTTTTTCTCGGTAGCCTAAAACGGTTTTGTAATGCTCTCGTGCTTGATCAAATTTGCCTTCTTCCTTTAAAATATTAGCAAAATTAAACAGTGTGGTGAGTACACCATCATCATCACCAATCTCGCGATATAAATTGGCAGCACGATCTAAATTGGCTGCCGATTTTTTATACTCCTTTTGCAATAAATATAAGGTTGCAATATTTTGGTATGCATTGGCTTCTTGTGCTTTACTGTTAGTTGTATTTGCAAAACTTAAGCATTGCATGTAGTTATCCATAGCCTTTGGATAGTCGCCTAAATTTTTATAAGCTGATGCTAGAATATTATAACAGGCAGCCTTGCCTTTGTCTAGTTTTAGTGTGTCTAATAAAACAAGCGCATCATTGGTGTATTGTATCGTGCTTTTATAGTCTCCTGTAATATTGCTTAAGTTACCAAGTGCATATAAGGCTCTAACTTCTTGTAGATCTATCTTTTGTTTTTGACTTTCTTCTAGCCATTGTAAGGCAGCTTGTTTTGCAATTACTGGATTTGTTTTTACATGATTGTAATAGACTGTTGCTAACGAGTCTATTAAACCGTTGTTTTTAGTTTGTTGGCCTAAACAGACGTGGTTAACGCTAATACATAGCGTCAAGAAAAGGATGATATTTTGGGTTAATAATCGCATAGCAACATGCAAAACTAATAACTTTAACTGAAATAGGTTGTGCTTATTTTAGATTTGATTGCTTTTAATCGTTCCGGTTGATTGTTTTCTAATGCTGCGTCAGAATGCATGATTTTTTCTAATATATTATGACGACTAAAAAGGGCATCTGTTTTAGACGTGTCAATCCATTCTAGATGCTTTAATAAGGTACTAACCGAAGGTTGTTTTGATCCTTAGGTAAATTAAAAAGATAAAGCAAAAGAATTGTTTTTGGATGGTGGATACACAGTAGAAAAATAAGCTAAACTTATTATTAAATGTTAAACGAAAAGCAAAGTATACCAAAAAGAATATTACAATAAACCCGCAAACGCAGTGCAATAACTTACAAATTTAAATCCAAAATTAGAATAAGAGAAGCGTCTTTGATTTGGGATTGCAAAGTGGGCTATGAATGAATTGGTTCTAAAAATTAGTATAGCTATTAAAATTACTAGTTTAATCCCTTTAACCTATAGTCTTTTTAGTAGTTAACCAGATAAAAGATTAAAAAACAACTTATTAATGGGTAGATAAGTAAAGTGGGAAAGTCATATTTTTCCTTCAAAAATAAAATTTTTATAGTATCATTGTTTCGTGATTTTTTAGAAAGTACTAAACGGGTTCTTGTCTTTTTAAGAAATAAAACTAATTTTTAGAACCCACCTAAAACAGAAATACAAACACAAAAAAAAATCAAACCAAAACACAAACAAACTAAAAAAAAATCAAACCAAAACACACAAACAAACTAAAACAAAATGACACAACAAACTAAAACAAAACGATCCTTTAGCTATTTTCTATGGTGCATGTTTTTTATGACCCAATTATCTATAGCTCAAAATATTTATGTCTCAAAATCCGGTAATAATAGCAACGACGGTTCTACCCCAAACACAGCATTACTTACTATACAAGAAGCTGTTAATACTGCTAATGTCGGAAATACAATTCTAGTCGAAGACGGAATATATAATGAAAAAATATCTTTTTTAGATAAAACAAACGCTAATAACACAAGCAACTACTTAACACTAGAAGCATCTGGAAGCAATGTTGTTATATCTGGATTAGGACTTGTGCCGGATGGTAGAGAAGGACTTATTACTATAGACAACTCCGATAATATTAAAATTGATGGTTTTGAAATTAGAGATTTTAAAACTAGTGATAGTGGGCAAACACCGGTTGGTATCCTTGTCCGTGGATCATCTTCTAATATTTCAATTATCAATAACAAAGTGCATGACATAAAACATTCAAGTACTTGTAATGAGGATGATGGTGACTGTGAAGTCGGAGCACATGGTATCGCAGTGTATGGAAATACGCAAACAGGAATCAAAAACATAACCCTTGAGAATAATGAGGTCTATAACAATATACTACAATCCAGCGAAGCCTTTGTACTAAATGGCAATGTGACTAAGTTTCTAGTAAAAGGCAATTATGTACACGATAATAATAATATAGGATTTGACTTCATAGGGTACGAGGGAGAGTGCTACGAATGTGTAGAGAATGATAATTATAAAGATAGAGTGCGTAATGGACTGGTTACTCAAAATATCGCAGAAAACAATAGCTGTGATAGGAATCCTTGGTATAACTTACCTGATGAAACATATGATGAGCGAGATCGAAGTGCAGGTGGTTTTTATGTAGATGGTGGAACAAATATTATGTTTGAGCGTAATATCTCTAGAGGTAATGATTTAGGGTTTGAATTTGCCAGCGAACATAATGGTAAGAAGACAGATAATATCATTATGTCTAACAATGTTGTGTATCAAAACACAGAGGCAGGTGTAGCTATGGGAGGGTATTCTTCAAATGGTACAGGTAGTGCTGATAATATATATATTATAAATAACACTTTTTACAAGAACAAAAATGATTCCGGTTGGGGGACAGAAATTACCTTTCAAAATAGAGTAACAAATATTAGAATAGCCAATAATATTATTTTTGGATCTTTTAGTGTTGGAGGAAACTATGTAGGAATCAACAAAAATGGTAATACTAATATTACATTTAAGAAAAACCTATGGTGGGGAACGTCCACAAGTGGTCAAAATAATTTACCAGGTAACCGTGTCGTTGCTAACCCCCAATTTAATAATATTTCAGAATTTGATTTTAGCTTAAGTTCAGATTCACAATCTATAAATAATGGATTGTCGGAAGGATTTATAACAACCTGGATAGATTCATTTTGGGCTGACCTATATCCAAACGGTATCCCTTTAATTGGATTAACCGATTTTAATGGGGAAAACAGAACTGTAGGTTCAGTCGATATAGGAGCTTTTGAATTTATGGCAACTACTGTTAGTGCACCTTTAGCACCATCAAATTTAGAAGGTGTTTCGAATACGACCAATAGTATTTCAATAAATTGGGTAGATAACGCTGATAATGAATCTGGATATAGTATAGAAAGATCGTTAAACGAAAATTCTAATTATCAAGAAATTAGTACTGTAAACACAGATGTCACTTCTTATCAGGATGAGAACCTAAACCCTAATACTACGTATTTTTATAGAGTTAGAGCATATAACGATGTTGGTTTTTCTGAATACAGTAACGTATTAGAATTGACAACCGAAGCAGTTGTGGTTTCTTTGCCAGCACCTTGGGAGAATGCCGATGTAGGAAATCCTACAATCTCTGGAAACGCTTCTTATGATAATGGAACATTTACTGTAAATGGAACAGGATCTGATATCTGGGGTCAATCGGATCAATTTCATTATGTGTATCAACCTTTAAATGGAGATGGAGAAATTATAGCTAAGATTGAAAGTGTTGACAATACTAATAATTGGGCTAAAGCTGGTGTAATGATCAGAGAAACATTGAACCAAGGATCTAAACATGGTATGTTAGTAGCAAGTTATTCTGAGGGTATTGCTTTTCAAAGAAGAACAGCCACTGGTGGTGTCACTACACATACAGGAGCTGCTGGTAGCGCTTCTTTATGGCTTAAATTAGTTAGATTGGGTACTACAATAACAGCCTATCAATCAATTAACGGAAATAATTGGACAAAAGTAGGTGAAGACACTATAGATATGGCAACAAATGTCTATATAGGCTTAGCAACAACTAGCCATAATCAACAAGCTATTTGTTCTGCTGTATTTAACAATGTAGAAGTAAAGGGACCTGTAGATACTGGTGTAGAAATTACTATTGATGGAAATGCTACTGATTGGAGTAGTATTGCATCTATTTCTACAAATGGTACTGGTGGTTTAACTTCTTTAAAAGCATACGATGATAGCGATTACATTTATATCCTGGCTCAAGGTACAATGAATAGCAATTATATTTTCTTTATTAACACAGATAATAACACAACTACTGGGTTTAAAAATGGTCTTTGGTCTCCAGAAGGAAGTGATTATAGTATAGAAAATGGAAGCCTATTTGAATACTCTGGATCTGGAACTAATTGGAGCTGGACATTAAAAGGTTCTTCCTCTATTACGGTAGTAAAAAATGCCAATATGATAGAGCTTAAGGTTGCTAAGAGTGCCTTCCCTAATCTTCAAAATGCTATAGGAATTGGTTTAGATATTGAAAATAGTTCATGGAATACCGTAGGAACTTTACCTGCATCTGGTACGCCTCTTGCTTATTACATATTACAAGATGGAGGTAGCCTTAACAGAGTAGGAATAGAAAGTAATAACGCTTCTGTTATAAAAGGAGCCTACCCTAATCCATTCTCTGCTGAAGGTATTAATATAGATATAACCACAGATTCTCCTAAGGAAAACTCAGTTACAATATTTAGTATATATGGTGAAAAACTGAAGCAATTAAAGCCTAGTCAGAAATCTAAAAACGTGTATAGTTACCACTGGAATGGACAAAATGGAAATAACAGGCCGGTATCGCCAGGAATTTATTTAGCTAGAATTAAGTTAAATACGACTTACAAAACGATAAAAATTATTAAAAACAAATAATTGTTTATGGTTTGTAAAATTTAGCAATCCTCTAAACCCTCTTAATATATTAAGAGGGTTTTTTATATCTTGTTATCCTACACGCTATAAAAAGGATAATGTGCTTAGGGAATAATTACATTAAATACTAATAACTTTAACTGAAATAGGTTGTGCTTATTTTAGATTTGATTGCTTTTAACCGTTCCGTTTGGTTGTTTTCAAATGCTGTGTCAGAATGCATGATTTTTTCTAATATATTATGACGACTAAAAAGGGCATCTGTTTTAGAGGTGTCAATCCATTCTAGATGCTCTAATAAAGCACTAACCGAAGGTTGATCTTTACTTAAAAATAGCGCATTATATTTGACGTTATCTTCTACTTTACTCAAGGCTTTCGTTATATTTTTTAAAGTTTGTAACAGCATGTTGTTTTGATCCTTTGGAAAATTAAAAAAGGAATGATCAGGATAACTTTTTAATAATTGTTTAAAAGCAAGTAAAGCTTGGTCGTATCGTTTTGCTAAATACAAGAGGTTTGCATAGTCGTACTCTATATTCCAATCATAGGCTTCAGGCGTTTCTGTTTTAATAACCTCACAAATGTCTATGCTTTTTATAGTATTACTCCCTTCTTTAGCACATGCTAACGCTAATTTAAAATAGTAGGCTTTATTAGTTGCTAATGATGCAGCCTTTACTAAGGCGTCTGCACCAGCATTAGTATCTCCTGTCATCCAATGGATTAAACCATTATTGCGATAGTCGGTAAAAGTGATTGGATTTGGTATTAAATCGTCAATGGAAGCGTCATTGATGTCTTCAGGTTTTTCATTTAAAAAATCATAAAAGCAAATCCATTGAAACACTGGATACAGTTCTGGTAATAAATACTCTTGCTCATGATTATAGATGGCGTATTTATAGCATTCTTCATAATCTTCCTTTTCCAAAAGGACTTCAATAGCCATATTTATGGTACTACAATATTCGCTATCCCCTTCTTGATAATAATAGATTTCAGAATTAAGATCTTCAAAAAAGGCGTCGTAGTTTTGGTTGATTTTATGAATGCTCATGCGTAAGTTATAAAACCAAGGTGCATACGAATGAGGTGGTAAAGGAAATCCAGTTAAAGCGTCATTAATAACCACTAAAGCATCATCAAACTGTTGTAGTTTAACTAATGCTCGTGCTTTAAAATAAAGCGTTTTAAGTGTTGGTGGATTTTTAATATGAAACTGAGCCACAATATCTAAAATACCTTGCCAGCTTTCTATTCTGCTATTAATTTCCAAGAGATATAATAAATATTCGCTTGTTCTGAGTCCATTTTTAAACGCTACATGATACATAGCTCCTGTATCTTTATAATTAGCTTCTAGAAAAAAGGACTTTGCTTTTAAAACAAAAAATAAAGGGTTATTAGGGGTTAAGGCTAAGCCTTGAGCGATAGCTTGCTCTAAAACCGTTTTATTTTTAGTGTAATAATAAGCAGCGTTACCTATTTGTACATAACTGTGTTGTGCTTGCTGCCAGCCAGCATTAACTAAGGCCTGCATGTAATTTTGATACTGCGTAAAGGTGTTATATTGCACCTCAGGAAATTGTGGTGTTGCAGGTGTTTTTACAATTTGTGCGACCATCTCATACAGCATAAAAGCTTTAGCGTAGTCTGCTAATACAATTTGAGTAGTGACTGATAGGTCCAAAAATTTCCATTCTGTTTTCCATTGTTTTAAAACCTCAACCGATTTGTTTTCCCATAAAGCCACTTGTATGTTAGCTAGTTGCAAATTGGTTTGATCTAAACGGTCGTCTAATTGTAAACCTTTTAAAACGTCTAAATTATGGGTTGATGACGCTAATTCTAATAGTTGATCAGCATCAGATTCTTGAGCAGAACTGCATAATTGATCTAGTAAAGCAGCTTGAATATCTCTTAGTAAAAATCTAGCTTCGGTTAAACTAGGATAACATTCTAAAATGTATTTTAAGGTGGTGATTGCTTCTTCAAAACGCTGTTCTTCTTTTAGTTTTAAGGCATAATGAATGTGTAAAGTTTCGTTTTGAGGGTATAACATTAAGGCTTTATGAAACACGTAGTCTTGACATGTTGTATAATAGCTACAAACAAATTCAAAATCTGAGGCTTGTACTTCGTTTATATTAATTAAAGCATTTAAGTAAGATTCTAAAACCGGTATGTTTATGTCTTCAAAAACACTGATGTATAACATGTAAAGTCTGTAATACCTAGCGTAGTCCGTGTGATTGTCCTCGTCTAAGGCCTCTAAATTATCCTTAATTATAGTCATTACAGCTTGTAAATCATTATATAAATTGGCTTTATATAATGCTTCAGCACGCTGGATATATGCAATAACGTCTTCTCTAGATAAACTTATGTGTTCCATACTTTAAACTCATTTTTTTGTTCAATATGTAATCTTTGATACGTGTCCCAAAGGGTATCTGTTCCAGGAAATTTGCTAATATCCTGTTCGGTTGGTCCTAAAACGTATTCATAACCTAAACAGACGTTATTATGGAAGGCTTCCCAACTATTAAAAGTAGATTTTATAGTGTTGTTAGCGTCTTCTAGTCGTAAAAGGACTTCGTGAGTTGTAATAAAGCCAGAGACTAAACCTAATCGCATTTGAAAAATATAGTTGGCCATCTCATAGCCTATAAGTTTTTGATCTTTAAGACTAAAACGATACGTCCACACTAATTTGTAAATGTGTTTGGTTTTTGGATTTTGCTCAGCATTATATTTAGCTTCAAAGGACGTGGTTGAATCCATTCTGAATTGGGTGGCTAATTTTTGAAATGTATTGGATACCATTTGTCCGCTTTTATAGCGTTGTAAGCTATTACGTAAATGAAACCCAGATTTTATACCATATAAATTTAACAGTCTTTTAGCCATTTGGACCTGTAACGCTTCTGATAAGTCAAATCCTGACCAACTGTATAAGTCTGCTTTTTTGTGGTGTTTTTTTAAAACTAAAGCCGATAAATTAAGTTGATCTTGAATTTTTGGTGTGATAGTGTCTGTCATTTTTTTAAGCGATTATGTCTTTAGCAACTTGTGATAAAACCGTAGATACATCTTCTGGATAAGCTCCGGATTTAACCATTGTTTTTAAACCCATAGCATAAGAACTTGCCATTTTAGTCCCTTTTACTAATTGTATAAACAGTGTTTTACATAAGTTAGTAAACGTTGCTAATGCAGCGTTTGAAGCTAAATTAGTATCTAATAAGGTTATGTAAAGTGCCTGACTAAGTCTAGGCCTTATATTATTTGGATCATTTTGTAGCCAAACTTTAAACTCGGTTATGTTGTCCAGTAAAAACGTTAGGGCTTCTGTGTCATAAATTTTGGTTTGAGGGTACTGCTCTAGGTTAGAAAGCACGAAATCTACAAACTTTTGATTAATCTCATTAGGTTGCATTTTTATGTCCACAGTATTTAAAGACGTGTTGCTTTTATCAGCTTCGGGTTTTGTATTAAAGTATAGGTTGTTTAATGTTGTAATGCTATTATTTAATGTGTCTTGAGAGGTAAAACCATTGGTTTGGAGTGTACAGTATTCAAATAAAAAACGAACCGTATTAGCATTAAGTTTGTTTGTTTTTAGTTGATCTAGAAAGTCCATTAAAAAAACTTCTATACTTATCCATGTTTGAGGTGTAGCGTCATTATCGATTTCTGTCTTTTTACTTTTTTGATGTATAGTTATAATGTTTTTTATGACTTTGTCTAAAAAGTAGCTGACATCATCATTAATTTTATTAAAGAAGTTTGCAGTGCGCACACCTTGTGTTGTTAGCATGTCATTTACCCAAATGGCTTCTTGTTTAAAGCTGTAATAATAGTCTGACAAATAACTAAACCAAGCTTGTATTTGATTAAGTGTTAATGGAGTATTTGGGTTTAGATAATGTTTAGCAGCAAATGTATTGCAAAGCGTTGTAATACAGGGATCAATATCTTTTAATGCCCAAATTTGGTTTACACGTGTAAAATTACCAGAGTCTACACATAAAACGCTTAATGTGTTAACAATAAATGGAAGGTTTTGGGTTTTAATAGCGTCTTCAGTTTGTGTTGCTGAGTAAGCTAGTTCTAGCAAAAATATTTGTAAAGCTTCAAGTTGCTCTTTATTATATAAATTAAACAATTCTTGATTGGCATCATAAAACACGCGAACTAAAAATTGATTTAAAGGATTTGAAATACCACAGTTTTGAAAACCTTTTAAAAATACATCTAAATTATTAGTGTTTTGAAACACATGTGTGATTACAAAAGGTCCTGTTAGCTTAAAAGTTTCATTTTGATAACGCATACTTGGTAATGCGTTTTGATTATCATCAAGTAATAACTTTGAAAAAATAGCATTATAAGTTTCGGTTTGACTTTTTATCCCAGATTTTGGGTGACAGGTATTAAACCAAAACGCAAGACTTGTTAAAGGTAATACGGAAGCTGTCGCTTGCTGTAATAGTGGTTTGGCAAAATCTGTAAATACTTCGGTATTAAAATGTAGGTTTTTATTTATGCTTAGCCATTCTAAAAATTGCTGATAACATTGGTCTAAAAGATTTTGTGGAATGCCTTTATTAAGGTCACTAAATAAAATAACATCACCAGAGTCCCAAGTTTTTGCACCTAAGGCATTTATAAAAGGGTAGTGGTTGTTATTTGTTTTAAGGTGTAAAAGTGCAGTACTTTTAACTTCTGCAAAAATCCAACGCTCTTTTATTGCTTCAAGCGCTTCTAGTACTGATTGTGTGTTATTTGCATAGTAATCTGCTAGGTCTGACGATAACCAATTAGCTATTATAGTATAGGCACTGGATTTGTAAACATGACCAACAGGTAATATTTGATGAAATGCAGTAATAAAACAGGACCAATCATTATTAAAAAAATGCTTGATAAACGTGTCGTTAATTTTAAACGGATACGTGTCTAGAGTATCTTTGTTTTGATTAGCAGAATACGTCGAATTTAGTATATTAAATTGAATGCATTGTTTTATTAGAAAGTCTGAATTTACGATGTTTGTAAGATCAAAAATACTATCTATTAAAAACTGATTTACAACTATTGAAGCTTCAGATGTACTTTCTGAAAGTAGTTTGATAACTTCAAAAATTTGATTTTTAACGGTTTGATGACAATGTTCAGATTCAAAATAATTTAAATTGAATTTAAAAAAATGAATAAATAGTTCAGTACTTTTTTTGTCAGGAAAAAAACCTTGTTTTACCAACGGAAGCCAAGCCAAAACAAAGGTTATACCTTGTTGCGTATTACTATATAGTTTTGGATGATTGTATAGTTGTTGAGCCAGTGTATTAGTAAATGTAGGGCTTAAAGTTTTGGTTGAAGGATTGTCTTTAGCATCTTTATAAACCTTACTATCTGTGATGTCTAAAAGTTCTAAAATTGTAATTAGCACTTGTTGTTCTGATGCTTCTAATGTTTTTAGATTAAGGTTAGGCAGTATGACTTCTTTAAATATAGATGGCATTTATACGGATGTATTCAAATTAAGATTCACTTTTGGTAGTAAACTAGGGTTGGTTGAGCTGCTATTTTAGTTAGTTTGTAGCCACTCAAAATCTTCGATATCAGACTGGTCATTAGCAAGGTTTAATAAAAAACTGTTTAAGTTTTTATCTTCTATGTAACCAATTTCTTGATCTGCACCAAACCTGATGATTTGTCCTGGAACCCCTTTTGTATTTGGCGCAAAATCTATAGCTAAAAAGTTTCCGTTTTGTAAGTCAAAAAACGGAATCCAATAGGGTGTTGTGTACATTAATAAGGCTTTACCTTCATTTGTACTGTAGTTATCTAACAAATCGCCTTGTGTCCAATCGTCATAAATCATTTTCCAATTCACCCATTCAAGTACAATTTGCTCGGCAGACATAAAAGCAGTGTTTTTAACACCATTATGCAAGGTCAAAAATGATTTTAAAATCTCTGGAAAGTCAAAACCAGCTTCGTTTTTAAACTTAGCATAAGCTGTATCATTATTTTTTGCAGGTGTAACGATTAAGTTTTTTTTAGCTACTAAGGTTTCAAAACTCGTTTTAATATCATCCAAATTATAAGTTACGTCTAACTCAATGTAAGGCGTAATAAAATCGGTTTTTTCTTTAGTCAATTGTTCTGCAATAAATTGATTGGGTATCTGATGCATAATAAATTCGTCTGTATTTTTTATGATTAACTCCTTATCATAATTAGACGACGGTTGTTTACTAAATAAATTATCAGCAAACGAATATATGTTTGAGGTATCTGTTTGTTGGTTTTTATCCTTTTTATCAATAGCGTCAAACCAAGTCTTAAAAGTAGGCGTCACTTTAAAGTTTACAGTTGCAATAGTTTTGTTGTCTAAAAACGCAATGCCATAAAATTTTCTGATTAAACTCTGATCAGGAGTGATAAATAATAGTTTAAATACGGCTTGATTAAAATGGTCTTTTATAGCTTGTAATAAAGCATCTCTAAAAATAAAACTGTTTTTATAATGTGTTGGGTTATCTAGTTTTGGTAAGGTGTTGATGGAGATGGTTTCAAAATTAAAATCTTCCCACTTCATGTCTTTTACACGATCTGTATAATCTACGATTGTCTTCATTTTAGTATAAATTTTGAATGCGCTAAAGTAGTTTAGTCGTTGTAAGTTTTTATCACTGAAACTAATGATTTTAATTTTTAATAAAATAAATATCACTGAAAACAGTTAGAAAAAATCAAAGTAAATAAAGCATATTTGTAACACTAAATTTATTTATGACTTCACTACAATTATCATCTATTGGACTTCAGATAAATACTGTAGCTATCCAATTTCCGGTTTCTATTAGCGCTTTAAAAAGAGTTTTAGATCATGATTTTAGAGCATTTAAAACTAAAAATAATACCATATATACTTGGGATGATTTAGGAATTACGTGTTATTCTAAAAACGGAATTTTAGCAGAGTCTTTAACCGCTAATTTTAAACCTGATGGTTATAATTTTAGTCCTACAAACCATTTTAATGGCCAATTTGAATATCATAATCATGATATTATTGAATATTATAAAACCAATAAAAAAGAGTGTGTTAAGCTTTTTGAAGGTGATGATGGAGGTGCATTAGTCTCTAATACCATTAGTGCTTGGTTTGATGCAGATGAACAAGGGGTTAATGCTATTGAAGTAAGCACTTATAAACCTTATGATAAAAGTGAAGGCATACCAGAAGACAAATACACCATTAGACCTTTAGAGGAAGCGATAATACCTTTTGAAGATTTTGGTTTTAAGTTATCTGTTATAGAAGAGTTAATGTATAATAAAGGGTTGCTTAAACCTAAATTTGATATTTACGAATTTGCTAAATGGTACAAAAAGCGTGACATTAATATAGATGAAGAAGGATATAATCAAATCCCTGAAGTAGAACAGTATTTTAAAGACTTACCAATCCCTAAACGTTTGGCACCTGCTTTAACCGAAATTTATCAGGATGGAGGTAATGATATTTATATGAATTTATCACCATTTTCTGGTGGAGCTGTAGACTATTGGGACATTAAAACCAGTGAAGATGTTAAGCATTTTAATAATTTAAAAAAAGCCACATTATGTTATGCAACAGATACTGCGTATGATGAGATGATTGCCTCAGGAATAGATGCAGAGTGGTTGTAGCTGACTGTTAGGTTTTCATAAAAGTCTAATGTGGTTATTTACAGATATCATTAGTTTCAGTGATTAAAACGATAACATTTAATTATAATTTTGAACAACTAATGAAGAACTTTAGTGCTATAACATTAAACGTATAAAAAATGAAACTAACCAATCAGAAAATAAACGAGATAAAAACAGAATGGAATACCTTGGGTAGTCAATATGCTATTGCTGTAAATGAGATGGTTAAATTTGGCGATACCAATGGTTGGGAGAATTGGAAAGGAGAAGACCCTAAAGATGAAAGAGACCATTTGTCTGATGCTGTTTTTCAACTTTTAAAGGATGCTAATACTAACAATACAGTTGCGCAGTTTAGACAAGATTTTCCGCCAGCACACACACCTTTATTAAAATTTTTAAAAGATAAAGGACAAAGTATTTCGCAACTCAATTTTATAACGGAACAAAAAATTGTGTTTTTGGTTGGTACTGCATATCAAAAACGTCAAGCTTATATTCTTGATAATACTACTGTTTTAGAGTTGGATGCTTCAATAGATATTATAGGTAAATCCAAACAAAACAATGTATTTGCTATAGCTTCAAATAATGCTATTGTAATCACTCAAGGTTGGGAAGGTGAAATAATATCAACGTTTCAATTAAAAGACACAAAAGATATAGCAATAACAGATTTGATTCCGTTTAATGATGGTAAAAAAGTCTTACTAGTATCATCAGATGGGATTTTTATTATTTCAAATGAAACAGAACATAGGATTCATCCATTACCTGATCCAGAAGATGAAGAGTGGGAACCATATTTGGATATGGAAAACGCAACACTGTCAAATGATAACAAGTATATAGTTGTTGGCGATCAATGTTACGATCATCGTGTTTTAAATAGCGATGGAGCGCAATTAGGGGATATTGGTCCGCAATCGTCTTATCCGCATTTTTGTTTGTTTTCTAAAAATGATAATCAGCTAATTACAAATTCTTGTCATTTTTACAATGGTGTTACTATTGGTGTAGATACCTCAGACCTTGAAACGATTAGTGTCGAAGCTTATCAAGACAGTGAGGATTTTACGGTTATCGACGATGGTATGCGTGTGTATTGTGGTATAGCGACTTCAAAATACTACATTTTAGGCGATGCTTACGGTTATATAAAAGCTATAGATGCTAAAGGAGATTGCATTTGGAAATACTTTTTAGGATCTACCATTAGCGGAATGACTATTTCTGAAGATGAGAAGACATTATGGGTAGGATCATACTCTGGAATGCTACATAAACTGCAATTGGATAAAGGATTGCGAGATAATCATACTATAGGAACAGGTCAACATTACGAAGATTTTAGATTGGTGATTTGGAAAGACGAACCTATTAGAACATGGTAATAAGTAATCAGAATTATGAAAATCACTACAAATAACCTTGAGAAAGACCCAGATTTAGAAGGTAGTTACAAAATAGTATTACCGTTTAATGAAGATGCTATTGTGTTTAGATTAAGTCCTGATGATGCGACTTTAAACGAAACTTTAGCATTAGCTAACAATGTAGCAAGCAATTTTAAAGCCTATAAACAACTTGCAATAGAAGCTATTACTAGAGACTTTTTAGATAATTATAATGATAATTGGGCAGATGAAGACGAAGGGTATCCGCAATTAATTAAAGAGGCATTTATAAGCAAACTAACCATTACAGCTATAAATTTTACTTCAACAGATTTAATAGATGTGTTTTTTAATGAAGATGGTATGTTTGGTTACCATACATTAATTGCTCAATCTTTTGATGGTGAAAATTTTGAAGACACCACTATGTTTGGGTAATTACACTAAAATTATCAAAATAAAAAGTTATGGACAACACAAAGATAGAACAAGCCTATCAACATACATTTTCTGGTTTAACCATGTATTACAGAGATTGTGAGCTTGCAGAACATTTGGTTACGCGCTACAAAATAAATCAAATTATACAAGAGCGTGGTTTTACAGATGTCTCTAATCAAGCTGAAGGTTTAGCTAAAACTGTACGCTTTGCTATTGCTTCAAATAACGCTTCAAATTTAGGAGCCATAAATCCTGAAGTGGCTAAATATGGGTTTCATTTAATTGCTTCTGGAGCCTATTTTAAAGTCTTGGATATTTATAAAATTGAAGATAAAACCCAAATATTACTAATGCATTTTGATGAGGTCTATCGAGATGTTTTCAACAGCACTACGTCTAATATAGAAGAGCAAATAATACAAGTTGGTAGAAACAGTTTAGAGACAAAAATACAACTACAACCCAATGCTATATTAAATAATGAAGACTGGACCGAGCGCACAAAACATCCAATTGGGATGCTAGATTCGGGTGTGTTCTTTTTAAATAATTAAACACATGATACTTGCTTTTGACACCTATTATTACGACGGAAAAGCTAAAACCATTGCGGTAAGTTTTAACGATTGGGAAGACGAAGTGCCAATACAAATTTATACCGATATTATTGAAGGTGTAGCCGATTACCAACCAGGATCTTTTTATAAGCGTGAATTACCATGTATTTTAAGTGCATTAAAACAAGTAAATCTAGAAACAGTAGATTTAATAATCGTTGATGGTTACGTTATTTTAGAAGAAAAACATTTAGGTTTAGGTGGTTATTTATACCAAGCTTTAAAAGGAAAAATCCCTGTTGTTGGCATTGCTAAGTCTGAGTTTGTGTCTAAAACCTCGGTGTTTAAAAAAGTGTTTCGTGGTGAAAGTAAAAAACCATTATATGTCACGTCTATAGGTGTTGATACAGATGCCATTTGCAACGCCATAAAACGTATGCACGGAAACTACAGAATGCCAACATTGTTGCAGATTGTTGATACAAAAACTAAAGAAAACACTAATAAATAAAGTATTAAAGAGTTAAAATATGAATGAAGATTTAATCGTAGACAACGTTAATCTAGCTGATAATTTATTTACAAAACACTATAGCAATTTTATTAAAGAAAAACCAAGAACAGTTACTGTTGAAGAGGAGGATTTTAAACTATTTAGTTTTGAAGAAATGATTGCTCTAACAACTATAGATGGTATGGAAGTAAGTAAAGTTAGAGCTTTAAAAGCCTATGTAAATACTTTAAAAAACATTTTAGGACCAACGGTTTACGATCAAAAAGGAAAACAGTGGTCTATGTTAATGTTATCTGCAAGCCTTACCATTGGTGAAAATACAGAAGGTGATTTGTTGTTTATTGACAGACACGATAGTAAAACGCTATATATTTTTCGGCATGATGATGGTAGCTTGTATAAAACAAAAATGACGTTAAACAAACTAATTAAAGCTTATTCTTAGTAAGCTTTAGTTACTCCTAAATAATAAAAAAGCCCGATTACAATGATGTAAAAGGGCTTTTTTTATGGTTTTTATTTACTTGTAATTCAGTTAAAATGGTTTAAGCAGATATATTATTTATTGCTTCCATACGTTTTAAAATAATGGGTACAAATAAGGCGAATTTTGCATTAAATTCTTCTTGTGTTTTAGATGTGTTTAGATTTTTACCCATAGTCATCCAAGTATTAAATAGCGCTTCTTCTTTATTTTGTGTTTTGGTATCAATATTTAAAGACTTTATTAGCATGAAATTATCATCATGATTATAAAAATCTGTCGTATTTACAATTTCAAAAACAAGCTCAAAAATACTTCTGGTGTCTAATAATTCGTTAATTTTTATGTCCGATTCTTTTGATGCGCTTACCGCATCAAAAACGTCTACCATTAAGTTTTGTACTCTGGCATTAATACTAAAGTCTAGATATTTCAAAATATTATAATTTATAAATTAAGAAAAAGTGTTTTAAACCAATGGTTATTTATTACAATGGTATGTGTCCAACAATGGTTCCTGCTTTTACAATAAAAAACGAATTTGTTATAGGTGCATTTCCAAAGCTGTCATCATTCCAGGTATGGTTATGTAGGTAAGCAAATTTATTTAGTGTGTCTTCATCTGCTTGTCTAGAAACAATAGTCATACAGGTCCTACGTGGTATTGATACCAATAACTCTTCAGCCTCTAACATAGCATGCGCTTTAAGCATGTGAGATTTAGAAAGTATGATCTCGCTAGAAAAGTCTTTACCATTGGTAGCAAGTGCTTTATTGTTTAAAGCTCCAACTAATTCAAAATTGCTGTCATAACGTTCTAAATTTTCAAAAGCCTCTTTTGTAATTTGCTTACCATCCATAGTTTCTAAATGTTGTTTAGTTAAAAACACAAAGTTGTCTGGTGTATCCATACCATAACCAATTACAACACCGTTAGTTTCACCTTCGGCAGGAATTAATGTCGAGCTTAATGCTCCAGCTTTTAAACCAACCCAATTGCTAGGCTTTAAAATAGGATATATTTTTTGATCACTATTTTTAGTTTGTTCTACTATTTTTTCTATTTCTTCTGGTGTTTTTTCTGGACCATGAATGGTATTGCTCATAATAATTATGTTTGATTGTTTTAAACAAAATTATACAAGTGACTTACTTTTTGTATCACGGAATTCAGCGATTTAAAGATTTAGTTGTTAATCTTTTTTTTTTTCAAGATTAGTATTTTATATTGTTGTTTGTTAATTGTTTAATCTTGTATTGGAGTAGGGAAGTGTTAGTGTTTTAAAAACATAACATGATTAGGATTGCTATGTGTTTCAGATATTTTAAAATCATAAACACCTACTATTTCAAATCCTTTCTTTTTATAAAAATTAATAGCTTTATGATTATCTACCCAAACAACTAACCATAATCCATTTTGATTGTTTTGCTTTGATAGTTTAATGTTGAAATCTAATAATCTAGCTCCTAATTGTTTACCGTGAAAAGCTTCAAGCAGATATATTCTATCTAATTTGGTGATGTTTTGGTCACTAATATTGATGTTTGGTGTTTGCAATTGGATTTTAGAAAAACCAGCCAATGTTTGGTCAACATACAATAAATGGTATAGGCTATTTTTATTTTCAAATTCTTTTAAAACAGTAGCTTCGTTATATGTTTTGCTAATAAAATTTGCAACATCTTTTTTTGAAGCACTGTGACCATGCGATTCAAAAAAGGTTTGTTTACCAAGGGTTGCTATTAATTTTGAATGTTCTGGTTTGGCTTTTGTGATTGTAATCATTTCAAAATTATTACTTTTTAATACTGAAGTTTTTTTTGCAAAACTATGTAATTATTCCTTTTAAATTATAACATTTTAATCTAGAATTAAAGTTTGAAGTACTATGTTGTTAGCGTCTAACTGTTGGTAATTACAATGTCCAGAAATTTGTTTTGTAAATCGCTTGTAATCATTATTATAAGACAGACCAAAATTAACATCAAATGTGAATATTACATGTTTAAAACTGAAAGTGTTATTAAAAGTAGTAATCAAAATGTGAGTAGGTTGCAAAGTGATATCCCAATAATTGGAAGCTTCGTTACCTAAATTTGTGTTAGCTAATAAGTTGTTTCATGTTTTATTGTGGTTAACAATTAGTGTTGCTCATTGTTTTTTTAAGATTTTAGTGGTCATTATTAAATCATCTACCAATAGGTGCCAACTAAAAATGTCATTCTGATAAAAGCAATTTGACTATCTGAAGTTATAGTTATGGCTGTTTTTAAGTCTGTTATTGGACTGTTGTCTATAAAAACAACAAATAGTCCATCCTGAAAAGCAAGTAATACATTGTCTATGGATTGCTGTAAATTAGCAAGTGTTTTATTAGTTATTTCACCAAAATCTACTTTTCCGGTTGTAGCTTGATGTTGTATTTCTGAAGGACTTAAAAAACCGACGACGTTTACTTCTAACCGTTTGTTGTTAAATGCTTCTACTTGATTTGTGACACAAGCAATTAATAATTGCTTTAAAGTTTTAGGTGTTTTATCTAGAGTAAACGGAACAAGTTTTACCTTTTTTTTGCCTATTCTTTTAAGTTGTAATGTTAGTTGCATTGGATGTTTTTTTGCGTTAGGGATTGTCGTGAAAAGCCCACAGTGCAATAGCACGAGGACTTGCAACAAAAGTCCGACCACACCTAAGTGTGGTAACGCCATTATTGTTTTAAAATTAACTGTTTATTTGAGCTAAAATTGTTGGATCTTGAATTGTATTGTCTTCAGAAAGTAATTTCATTTTAGAAATAATTTCGGCAGATTTTGGGTCTTCATCAACAAAAGGTAAAAATAGTCGACCTCTGTGTTGACTATGTACAGGTATGATAGATAAAGCTAGTCCATTTTTACTAACTTGTCCACTACCTAAATGTATACTGTACTCTCCAAAGGTTCCTTTTATAAATATGTGACGCTCTTTAACCGTAATATTTTTAAGCTGAAATAACCTTGCAGACTCTTCAGCTAATGCAGCACGCATTTGCATTGTACTGTGACTTGCTTCGGGATCTACACCACCAACATGTGCAACGCTAACAACAAGGTCAATGTCTCGCATTATTTCGCTAAAAATTACCGAAGGAATCTCTGTTAATGGAATGGTTTTGTAAGTGTCAATGGATTGAAAACAAATGTCTTCTAGCGTTGGTGCTTCTGTGTCTGAAGGCGAAAACCAATCTGCCATAGCATACATGGTAGCAATAAAACCGTGTTTGTGATATACTTTTTGCAAACCATCTTCCATGCTTACAGTCCAGCCACGACCTCTTAATAATGCTACGGTTTTTTTAGGTTGAATTTGATGACCTTGGTAACGCTCTGATCGGTTGCTATGTTCACGCTCGTCGTTAGTTATTAAATACAATTCTCTAAACACTTGTTTAAAGGGTTGTGTAATACGCTCTGCAAACAAATATTTTTGATATAAATCCCATTGTACAGCCTGATACAGCTGTGAGGCATGTGCAATACATAAAATAGTGTCTGCTGTAAGTTTTTGCGATTTACCAGTGGTATCCATTAAACTTCCGTTGTTGTAAAATCCTGATAGTTTTGTTTCTGGGTTAATTAATACTAATTTACTAAGCATTACTTTTACAATAGGATGTTGCATCATCTTATCAATTTCTGAGGCAGTAAATTGGTCTTCGTTTACCATTGCATTTTCTAAGGATAAACGCGTGCGACTGTATTGTTTTGATAAATAGTTTTTGTTGTTTTTAAGCGCAATAACTTGTTTGTCTTTTCTTAATTTGGCAGGAATCGCTTTTAAGGTTTTACCAGCTTTGGTAACCTTAATATCAGCTTTACCTATAGCATTAATGACTAGTTCCATTTCAGTATTATCAATGGTTAGTAATGCTTGATCCATAATAGCTTTAGTGGCTTTAGCTTCCATTGCCCAGCCAAACCTAACACGATCTTTATAACCAGCATTTCTAGATAAATTATCTAATGCTATAGTAACAGCAATGGCTTCGCTTTCTTGTCTTTGTGCACCAAACTGTTTACTTTGTTTTAAAAAGTCTTGCAATACATTATAACGCTTTAAAACGTCCTTTTCTGGAACAGTTTTGCTTAAAGGAATTAAACCTAATGCACGAACGTAGTCTTTATCACGTTTATTTTTGATTTTTTTTAGGGTTTCAGTGATTTTAACTTCGCCTAACATGACACTAGAGTATAATTTTACTTGTCTGTGACCATTACCATCAGATATGTATTTGGCTGCTTCGTGAAGCAGTTTCCAGTTGGTTTTACCTAAGCTTTTGTATACTTTGTTAAACCAATCTATATCTATAGCTCCAAGGTTGAAATCGTTTTTAGGGATTTCTGAATAACGTGAAATTATAGTTTCCTTTTCACTATTCATATAATCTGAAGCATGAGCCTGAAACCACCAAACAGCATTTTCAAGACGATCTATTTTTAAATATTGACCAACTACATCAGCCCATTGTGTGGCATAACAAGCAAGCTCTATTAATCGTTTTTTAGGGATTTTAGCTTGATCTGCACATTTAGCAAAGTCTGCATAGTCTTCAGTTTCTTTAAAAATAGTCTTTTTTAGTAAGGCACTAAACTTAGATTTTTTACTGTCACCATAATAGCTGTAGCCACGTTCAAAGTTTTCTTTGCCTAAACGTTCTAAAATCCTGAAGACATAATCTACACCTTCAACTTTATGAATCGCACTAACGTATCCTGAAGCAGGTGTTGGAAGATCACCTCGTTCTAACTCTGTTTCTAATAAATTAGTTTTTAAAGGCTGAAAGACGTGTTTAGGAATCATGTTTTGTTTGAGTCCTTTTTTGTAGTTCATTCTGTAATTAAATCCACCATCAATAATGGTCATTAAACTGCTAGAATGTAGTGCTTGAAAGAGTAAGTCGTCTACATTTATTAATCCCTCTTGATATAGCTTAATTGTTATTTCAATATTAGGAAACTCTAGGTTTTTAGGTTTTTTATTACTTTCTGTAATTACATCAATACTTGTCGCATCTGAAGGATGTGAGTAATTTTGAGCAACTAAATACATGTGGATATTCCAGTATCTTAAAAGCTCTTGTTTAGACAGTTGGTTTAACGACTGTACTCCAAAATTAGGAGTCAGTGGTAATATAATACTGGTCCAATTAAATGTGGTTGTATAATGGTAACCATTATCTTGGAAACTGGTTAGCTTATATTTTTTAGGGAAGTTAGCAATAATGTCTTCTAATACATTTAATTTAAACGAACCTATAACATTAGTTTCTGCGTAAGCATAAAACAAACGTTTTAAGATGGTTTTATAGTTGTGTAATTTGACGTGATAGTTGTCTTTTGCATTTAGATTTAAACCGTTTAAATCAGGATAGTATTGTCTTAAAAAAGGTTCTAAAGCTTTGTAGTGTCCAAACGGGTAACTGCAATGGTTTAAGTATCTTATTACAGCGTATAATTCGAAATCATTTAAACCACTATTGTCGTACCATTCAATCCATAAATTAGCTAATGGGATGTTGTGTAACTTATCCAAAGCTGAAGCCTCTTCATTTAATCGTTTTATGTCGTGTATTCCTTTTTCTATGTATAAAGTTTGTATTTCACCTTGATAAGCTTCATGTTGATATTCGTGGTTTTTGTGGTTATTAACAATGTTTATTAATAGGTTAACTTGGATTATAATTTTATTAGTATCAATAAATTCGCTGAATTTAAATCCTGAAGTTTGTGAAGTAGAAATTCCTAATTTATCAAAAAAGCTAGTTTTGTTCTCAAAACAACTTTTAGGTTGGTATAAAGTTGTAAGATTTGAAAAGTCAATGACGCCAAACCCATTACTGAAATTAAACTCTTTATTAGTGTCTGAAAACTTATCTAAATAAACCTGTTCGTTTATAGTGATTTTAGGACGTTGGTTATAAAGGTTTATTTGATCTTCAATAAACAAAGTTTCTTTGTTTTTGTCATGTAATAATGTTAGGATTTCTAAACCAGCAAGTCTTTGATTTATGTTTTTAGCAGATATTAAATGTGTTACGCAAGTCCTCATGCGAAACGTTTTTAACGAAATTATTAAAGTAATTAGGTTGGTGCGTAAGCTTTTGCTTTTTCGTCTTAATAAATCTTGTGCAATCTCTAAATCTTCATCATAAAGATGCATTTTGCTAAAAATATTTAAACCAGTCGCCATCACCATTTCATTACGGTTGTAAACCGCTTGTCTAGCTAATGTTCTTTTCCAAGACGTTTGATTTAAATCTAATTGGTCTTTTTTATTAGTTTTTTGATTTAAACTGTAAAAAGAGTAACTGTAATGTTTAGGAAATACTTTACAGATATAGTTTTCTCTAAACTCGGTTGGAAGTTGGTCTAAATCCTTACCAAGAATTTCTAATTGTTGCTCTGTGGCACTATTAATTAAAAATCTAAAAAAATAGTTTGGTCCAGGTTTAAAAGTCCACCATGAAAAGATATTACTTTCAATGGTTTTGTCTTTTTCAGAGACCGTTTTGGCAACGTTAAATAATTTTTCAAAAGTCGTATTATCTAATGTTGTTGTTGGTAAGTTTACAGTCATCCAATGGTCTAAAGCATAATCTTTACCAACCTGAGTTATAAAATAGTCAACCAATGCCTCATTACGTCTTTCGGTTTGATAGATAAAATAGAGGGCTAAGATCTTTTTGTTTCTGTCTTCTGAGGTAAAAACAATATCTAATGCTTTAATGTTAGCACGATCTACATCTAAAATACCAATAGACCATAAGGCAATATAGACTTCTAAATTATCTTTGCTTTTTAAAAGCGTATCGACTTCTGCTAGATTTAAAATTAATGACTGAGCAGTTTTTAATACACGATTTAAAGTTGTTTTTTTAGGAGTTTCCCAATTTAAACCAAACCATGTATTAATAGCTCTAGTAACACTACTAAATCGAGTTAAGTTGTTTTCTATAACAATATTGATTATATATTTAAAAGCACCAAGACTGGCATAATCTAAAGCCTCTAAGATGGTTTGTCTTAAACCTTCTTGGCGTTGTGCTGCCAATAAAAGTTTTCCGATCATTTCCCAATGCTTTTGGTCTTCAGACAATAGCATGGCTTTGATAATATCAGCACTTATACCACCAATCTCATCTTCACCTTGAATAATATCGTCTAATAATGTATCAAACATGCCTTCTGCATTGTGTAATACTGTAGCTAAAAAATAACTGTTAGCGTTTGGGTAATAGGTACTGTATTGAAAATGTTCTTGTAGTGATAAACCATTAAAGCCAATACGACTAAAGTTTAAAAACTTTATAAAATAATCTAGTTTATTTATTAAAATGGTTTTGTTTGGTTTAGATCTAAATGCTTTTTTATCATAACCTGTTTGATAGGGTAATGTGTCAATAAAATCCCATAACGATGCTAAATATGGCGCTTGTATGACTCCGTAAAGTTGTATGCCTAAGCGCATACCTTCAGGATTGGCCCAAGGATTAATAGTAATAGGGTTGTCAAAAGCTTCAATAAAATCGTCAACATAATAATTAACGTGTTTCTCTTTTTCTATTTGACCTAAAATTTTGGCTAATACTCTATATGGTTGTGAAAACAGTCTAAAGTCAAATCTGTCAATTGCTGGTTTGCTATGTGTTTTAATGTATTTATGTGCGTCTTCTACAGGAATCATACTGTAATTTTCTTTTTTATAATTAGTCGTAATTAATAACCTATCTAAATAGGCTTAAATAAGTGTAGGCAATATACTTGTAATTAATTTTTTTGGACTCACTGTATTTAATGATTTTTTTGATTTTAAGACAGAAAGAGAATCCTTTAGTACAAATAGTTTAATGCTATTTTTAAGTTGATTTTATGAAGCTGATTTGAAAGGGTTTTTTGAGCTTTAATAATAATCTGTTTGAATATTCTTACAATAATTAGTAGTCTAATATTAGGGTTGATAACCTAATATTGAAATGTTTTTTTGTTTAAATAATTCCTGTATTAAAATTTAATACATTATTTTAATGCTTTATTAGTCTGTTCTCCCTTAATGTTAAATTATTAATAATTTAATAAAACTAAATTGTTGCTGTTGCAAAAAATTTATGACTAAAAAGAAAACCAACATACTAAACCAATTAAACCAATTAAATGGTTTTACGTCTGACTATTTAGAATCTTTAGAAGAAGGTTTTCTAGTCTTTGATACTACTGGCGAAATTATAATTGCAAACGATGCCTTTTGTAACATGTCTGGTTTTTTAAAAAAAGAGCTTTTAGGTGCTAAAGCTCCATTTCCTTTTTGGCCAAAAAATAAACATGATGAATTTAGCGCAAGGTTTGATAAAATCATTAAAAAACAACTTAAAGGTGAGTTTAATGGATTGTATCAACATAAAGAAGGGAATGAATACCCAATAATAGCTTATGTTTCTAATATTAAAGATGTAGACGAGGACGTTATTGCATATATCATATTAGTACAAAATGCTACCGAATATAAGCCATATAACCTTTTTGACTTTTTAAAAAATAACGATTTATCTTCAGTATTAAATTATCGAAAAAAATATTTAGATCTAATAGTTCATAAAAAATTAGCCTATAAACTAGAAAATACTTTAAATCATATTACTGATGGGTTTATTTTATTAGACAGTAATTGGTGCTATGTATATGTCAATAAAAAAGCTGCAGAGTTAATAGAACGTGATCCTAAATCTATTTTAGGTAAACACCTTTGGACCGAGTTTCCTGATATTGTTAAGAGTAAGTTTTATGATGCTTACCAAAAAGCAGTTAAAACACAACGCACACAGTTTTTTGAAGATTATTTTGCACCTAATGATAAATGGTTTGAAAACAGGGTATATCCCACAGAAGATGGATTATCCATATACTTTACAGATATAACTGAAAGAAAAAGATATGAAGAAAAATTAATTGAAAGTGAGCGATTGTTTAAACGATTAACATCTAAAGCACCTGCAGCTATTTTTCAAACAGATATTAACGGGTTTTGCAACTATGTCAACGAGAAATGGACACAATATGCAGGAATTACCTATGATGAAGCTATGGGTTATGGTTGGTCAAAAGCAATTCATCCTGATGATAAAGACAGAATAGTGGTCGAGTGGGAGCATTACATGAAGTCTGACTTATTTGAACTTGAAACAGATTTTAGATTTAAACATAAAGACAATACTGTTAGATGGGTGTCTGTAAAAACTGTTGGGACTTATGATTCTGAAAACAATCCTAATGGTTACATAGGTATGGCTTTAGATACTACAGACCGAAAAATTGCTGAAGAAAAACTAATTAATAGTGAAAAACTTTTTCGTGGTTTAGCAGCTAATGCTCCAGTTGGAATATTTAAAACAGACTTAAATGGTGCTTGTAATTTTGTTAACCAACAATGGATAGATTATGCAGAGATGCCATTTAAAAAAGCTATGGATTTTGGTTGGATAGAAGCAATACATCCAGAAGATAGGGATGACGTTGTTGGTGCTTGGTTGCAAATAGTACCTACAGGTAAAGACTTTAATATAGACTTTAGGTTTTTAAACAAAAAAAGAAAAACTAAATGGGTGTCTGTTAAAGCTGTAGGGACTTATAATGCCCAAAATAAACTTTACGGTTACATAGGTGTTTTAATAGATATTAGTGATCGTAAAATTGCTGAAGATAGATTAATAAATAGCGAAAAATTATTTAGAGGTTTAGCAGCCAATGCACCTGTAGGCATATTTAAAACCAATAAAGATGGTGCCTGTAATTTTGTTAATCAAGAATGGATGAATTATTCTGGTTTATCCTTTAAAGAAGCTTTAGGTTATGGTTGGGTAAATGGACTTCATGAAGAAGATAAAGACCGTGTTTTAAAAGAATGGCAAGCTTCTATAATTGGTAAAGTAGATTTTGAGATAGATTGCAGGTTTATTAATAAAAAAGGAATTGTAACCTGGATGTCTGTCAAGGCAATTGGTTTATTTGATGTTAATAAAATATTATATGGTTATTTAGGGACGTGTTTGGATATTACAGAGCGTAAAAAGTCTGAGGACGAAATTATATCAAGTAAAATTTACTTGGATAATATTATAAATAATATTGGTGATCCTGTTTTTGTAAAAAATGAAAAAAGTGAGGTGATTTTAGTTAATAATGCAGCTTGTGCTTTTTTTAATTTAACTAAAGAAGAGATTTTAAATAAAACAAAAACTATAAATGAATCGTGTGCTACCTCATTTAGCTTTCTAAAAAATGATGCTTCAGTACTTTCCTCAGGACTAGAAACCGTTACTGAAGAAACCTTTGAAGTCTCCAAAACATTAACCAAAACTATTTCGACTAAAAAAACAAGGTTTATAGATAATAAAGGAAACCGTTTTATAATCGGAGTAATTAGAGATATTACACACATTAAAAAAACCGAAATAGAGCTAGAAAAGCATAAAAATAAATTAGAAGAATTGGTGGTAAAACGCACTGCTCAATTAGAAGAAGAAAAAGTAAAAGCGCAATCTGCAGATTTAATGAAATCAGCTTTTTTAGCCACGATGTCACATGAGTTAAGAACACCAATGAACTCTATTATTGGTTTTACTAGTGTACTTTTAAAAGAGTTTTCTGGACCATTAAATGATGAACAGAAAAAACAGTTGTCTATGGTTAAATCTAGTAGTGATCACTTATTAGGTTTAATTAACGATGTTTTGGATATATCTAAAATTGAAGCAGGTAAACTAGATGTTGTTTTAAAAGAATTTGATTATTTATTGACTCTAGAAAAAACTATAGAAATATTAATGCCTCAAGCACAAAAAAAGCAGTTAACCGTCGTGTCAGAAATTAGTGTAACTAAAGTTAATTTGCATAGTGATCAACGCAGAGTAAAGCAAATTTTAATAAATTTATTAAACAATGCCATAAAATTTTCCAACTCTGGTACAATAACGATTAAAGTAGATCAAGAAAAAGACTGGTTAGTTACCCAAGTTGTAGATCAAGGTATTGGTATTAGTAAACAAAATTTAAGTCATTTATTTAAACCATTCATGCAGTTAGAAGGTGGCTTAAGCCGAAATCATGAAGGGACTGGATTAGGATTGGCAATAACAAAAAGTTTAGTCGAAAAATTAGGAGGAACAATAGATGTAAAAAGTAAGCTTAATCAAGGTAGTCGCTTCACCTTTAAATTACCATTTAATCAATAATTCAAAATAAATTAAGTAAAGATTACAAACAGCTCATGGATTCTAAAAAAATTTTAATAGTAGATGATACTTTTCAAAACCTATACTTATTAAGAGTAATATTAGAAAAAGAAGGATTCCAGGTACTGGAAGCAAATAACGGACAAGAAGGTTTAGAGACTTTAAAAAGATATCATGTCGATTTAATAATTTCGGATATTTTAATGCCAATAATGGACGGATATTTGTTTTGTAAAGCGTGTAAAGCTAATAGTGATTATAAAAATATTCCCTTTGTATTTTATACTTCAACATATACAGCCAAATTAGACGAAGATTTTGCTTTAAAATTAGGTGCAGCTTCTTTTTTACGAAAACCAATCGATCACGAAGAATTAATAAAAGAAATAAAATATATATTAGAAAAAAATCAGAAAGCAACATCTATTAACGATCAAATTAATATCTCTGAAGATGAGGTATTAAAACTTTACAGTCAAAGATTAATAGATAAGCTTAAACAAAAAAGTCTAGATTTAGGTAATGAAGTTTTAGAGCGTAAAAAAGCAGAACAATTGTTAATCCAAAAAAATCAAATCTTAGATTTAATTTCATTAAATACACCTTTAGATTCTATTTTTGATCAACTACTGCTTAATTATGAAAGTAATAATCCTAACTATTTTGGATGCATAAGCTTACTAAGTAAAAACGGAAAACAATTACATCTTAAATCTTCACCATCGTTACCTAAAACTTATACAAAATATATTAAAGTTCTAGAGATACACTCACAAAAAGGATCGTGTGGTACTGCAGTTTTTTCAAAAAAACCAGTTATAGTTTCAGACATAGAGAATGATAAACTTTGGGTAAATGATAAAGAAATAGCATTAAAACATGGTTTTAAATCTTGTTGGTCACTTCCTATTTTAGATGAAAAAAACACTATTTTAGGAACTTTTGCAATTTATAGTAAAGCTATAAGTTCTCCAACTATTGATGAAGTTCAAGAACTTAATTTTGCAGTTAATTTAGCAAAGATTGCCATAATTAAACATAATATTGTCACAGAAATAAAAAGAAAGGACGAAACCTATAAAACATTAATTAATCATGCAAGTGATGCTATTATTGTATATTCTCTAGATGGTACAATTCACGAGTTTAATGATTTTACAGCGAAGGCTTTAGGGTTTACTAAAAGCCAATTTTCTAAGCTAAAAATTCAAGATGTATTAGTTGGTAATATCAATGTAAATAGTGATAATAATAAGCAATTATTAAACGGAACTCCTGTAGTTTTTGAAAGACAATTCACTAAAAAAGATAACACTATTATTGATGTTGAAATCTCTTCAAGATTAATAAGCGATGATAAAATATTAGCCATTGCAAGAGATGTTTCTGAACGTAAAAAGTACCTCCAAGAAATCAAGTCAGCTAAAGAGTTTTCAGAAAACCTGATTAAATCCATGCATGAAGGTTTTGTGGTTTTAGGTGAACATACTGAGATTTTAAGTGTTAATCCTGCATTTTGTAAAATGACAGGTTTTAACGAAGAAGAATTGTTGGGTAAAAAAATACCACATCCATTTCATTTGCCAGAACAATTTGAAGAACTTCAACAAAAAAATAAAACGCTAAAAAAAGGAGCGTTAAACCCTAATATTAATACGGTTTATAAACGAAAAGACGGAACCAAGTTTTCGGCACACGTTATCATGTCTAGTATAAAAAATGAAAACGGAAAATCAATTATAAATTTTGCAACCGTCCAAGATGTAACCGAACGAGAGCAAATATTACAAAAACTAAAAGAAAGCGAATACAGATTAAAACAATCTCAGATAGTAGCAAATATTGGGTCTAAAACCTTAGACCTTAAAACTATGATTTGGGAATCTTCAGAGATTTTAGATAATATTTTAGGTATAGATGAAACATTTACTAAAACATTTGAAAATTGGAAAAAAATAATTCATCCAGATGATGAAGATGATGTTCTTAAAAGTTTAGATTGTTGCATTAAAAAACACAAAAAATTTTATAAAGAATATAGGGTAATTAGACCTGATACCAATAAAATAATATGGGTTTATAATATAGGTAAATTGCTGTTTGGTACAGATGGAGAACTTGTTAAAATGGTGAGTACTGTTCAAGATATTACTGAGCGTAAATTATCCGAAATTAAATTACTTGAAAGCGAGTATAGTTTAAGGCAATCTCAAGAAGTAGCAAGTATTGGATCCATAACGGTAGATTTAAAAACCATGACTTGGCAATCCTCTGAAGTTTTAGACGATATTTTTGGTATTGATGATTCATTTATAAAAACAGTCTCTAATTGGAATAATAATTATGTACACCCAGAAGACAGAGATAGCCTTAATAATTATTTAAACGACTGTATTACTAATAACAAACGGTTTTCTAAAGAGTACAGAGTGATTAGACCTTTAGATAATAAAGTGATTTGGGTACATGGTATTGCTGAAGCATTATTTGATAAAAATGATAACCCAATCAAGTTAATTGGTACCATACAGGATATTACAAGTCGTAAATTATCGCAATTAAAATTAGAAGAAAGCGAGTATGTTTTAAAACAATCTCAAAAAATTGGTAACATAGGCTCATACACTATAGATTTATTAGACATGACTTGGGATAGTTCTGAAGTAATGTTTAATATTTTTGGGATAAACCAAGATTACCAACGCACAATAGATAATTGGGTAAATTTAATACATCCATTGGATAGGGACCATGTATATCAATACTTTTTGGATTGTGTAAAGTCAAAACAGCGTTTTGATAAGGAGTACAGAATTTTAAGGCCAATTGATAGTAACGAGATTTGGGTGCATGGTGTAGGGGAAGCTATTTTTGATAATGAAGGTAACCCTATCAAAATGTTGGGTACAATTCAAGATGTTACAGAAAGAAAACTTTCAGAAATTACATTGCAAGACAAAGAGCAATCACTAATTATAGCACAAAAAATTGCTAAAATTGGAAGTTTTAACCTTGATTTAGTAAATAAAATAGCAATAACATCAATAAATTTTAACACGATAATAGGTGTAGAAGAAGAAAAGAATATTCCTTTTGCCTTATGGCAAAACTTAGTAATAGCAGAAGATAAAAAACTTGTTAAACATGAGATGTTAAAATGTCAAAAGCATAATAAAAAGTTTGACTTAGAGTATCGCGTTAAAACACTTAATACAAAAGACGTAATATGGATTCATGGTTTAGGAGAAATAATCTTTAAAAATAATATACCAGTTAATTTTGTTGGTACGATTCAGGATATAACAGAACGCAAAACAGCAGAGTTAGAATTAAAAATTGCTAATGAGTTTGCAGATAATTTAATAATGTCACTTCAGGAAGGGCTTATTATAATAAATTTTAAAGGAGAAATTCTAAAGGTTAACCCATCGGTAACTAAATTATTAGGCTATAAAGAAGAAGAGTTAGTTGGTATGAAAAGACCATTTCCTTTTGAGTTTTCAGATGATGAAGGATCAATAACCGAGGCAATAACAGAAACCAGAAAGGGTAATAAGCAAAATACAAAAGGTAGATTAATTAAAAAAAATGGAGAAAAAATAATAGTATCCTTTACTACTGGATATATTAAGGATAATACAAATACTTTAACCGCTTTATTTGCAACATTAAAAGATATATCAAAAGAAGAAAAAGCAAAAAAAATCCTAGAAGATTCAGCTTTTAAATCTAATCAGAAAAAAGAAGCTATAATATCATTAACAAATTTAATAGGTGAAGACTTAAATCATTCATTTAAAAAAATCACAGAATTAGCTTCAAAAACATTAAACGTAGCTAGAGTTAGTGTATGGCGTTTTAATACAAAGATGAATCAATTAACCTGTCAAAAAATATTTAGTCTTGAGACAGGAAAATATCAGTCAGGTACAGTTTTATCTAATAAAGATAACCCAGAATACTTCCTTGCTTTAGATAAAAAAGAAACTATAATAGTAACAAATGCACAAAAAAATAAATTAACTAAAGCATTTGCTAAAGATTATTTAGTACCAAATAATATAACCTCATTAATGGATGTGTTTATTAATAGCGCAGAGGGTCATTATGGTGTTTTATGTTTTGAGCATGTTGGTAAACCATTAAAAAAATGGTCTGCTGAGGATCAAGAATTTGCAACAACAATTGCAAGTGTTGTTTCATTAATGGTTGAAGGTACAGAGCGTAAAGAAGCAGAAAAAGAGCTAAAATCAGAAAAAGAATTTTCTGAGGAGTTAATTACGTCATTACACGAAGGGTTATCTGTTGTAGATTTGGACAGTAAGCATATTAAAGTTAATAAAGCGCTTTGTACAATGACAGGTTTTTCTGAAGAAGAATTAATAGGTATAAAACCTCCTTTTCCGTATTGGCCTCCAGAAAAAAATGATGAGGTTTATGACCTGTTTGAAAATGCAAGTCAAAAACTAGGTTCTAATATTAAAGTGACGTTAAAGAGAAAAAATGGCGAGTATTTTCCAGCCTCATTATCCTACTCTATGATAAAAGGTAATAACGGAAAAGTAAAAGCCTATTTTGCTACCATAAACGATATTTCATTAAGTGTTAAAGCTGAAAATATATTAAAAGACAATATAATTTTATCTAACCAACGAAAAAACACCATTATAGAGTTGGCTAACCTTATTGGAGAAGATTTTAATTCATCTTTACTAAAAATAGCAAAAACTTCAGCAATAGCTTTAGATATAGCTTTGGTTACCATTTGGAAATATCAAGATGATGATAATGAGTTATTAAGTAAGCTTCATTATAATTTATTAACAGATGAAGCTCAAGTTGAAAACTTAACTATTTATAAAAAAGATTATCCTGATTATTTCAACATTTTTGAAACTAAAAACAGTATTAATATATCAGATGTAAATACAGATCCATTAACCAAAGCATTTTCAGAAA
Organism: Olleya sediminilitoris; assembly: GCF_016785945.1. GTDB lineage: Bacteria > Bacteroidota > Bacteroidia > Flavobacteriales > Flavobacteriaceae > Olleya > Olleya sediminilitoris. The sequence goes on from NZ_JAEMEF010000004.1 coordinate 296,513, forward strand.
AATACTTTAAGCCTAATCAAATAACTTCAAGAGTAGATGTTTTAATCTACGGAAGAAATAAACATTACGGTATTGTAAGTTTTGAATGTCGTGTGCCAAATCGTGTCTTTACCCATGAAGAAGAAAGTTTTGCAACATCAATAGCTAGTATTGTTTCTTTAATGGTAGAAAGTAAAGAGCGTACATTAGCCGAAAAAGAAATTGCTAAAACCAACCAGCAATTAACCGAAGCTAATTTAGAGTTAAATGATTTACGTAAACAACTTGAAAGAGAAAATGTATACCTTAGAAACGAGCTAGATCTTGTTTTTAACTATGAAGAAATGGTGTATGGAAGTGCTGAGTTTAGTAACGTGTTAACACAAGTCGAGCAAGTTGCACCAACAAATGCAACGGTTTTGTTACTTGGTGAGTCAGGTACAGGAAAAGAGTTGTTAGCTAGAGCAATCCACAATATAAGTACAAGAAACAATAAACCATTAATAAAAGTTAATTGCTCTGCAATACCAAGAGAGCTTATAGAAAGCGAACTGTTTGGTCATAAAAAAGGATCGTTTACTGGTGCATTTGCTGATAAAATAGGAAAGTTTGAATTAGCAGATGGTGGTACATTATTTTTAGATGAAATAGGAGAGCTTCCATTGGACATGCAACCCAAAATATTAAGATTCTTACAAGAAGGCGAAATTGAAGTTGTTGGAGGTGTCGAAACAAAGACCCTAGATGTTAGGGTTATTGCAGCGACTAACCGAAATCTTGAAGAGGAGATTAAGAAAAAACAATTTAGAGAAGATTTATACTTTAGGCTTAATGTATTTCCTGTAAATGTCCCTTCATTAAGAGACAGAAAAGACGATGTTCCGTTATTGGTAGAGCATTTTGTGGATAAATTTAATAAAGCTTATGACAAGCAAGTTAAATATATCTCTGATGAAGCTATGACAAAATTAAAAGCTTACAATTGGCCAGGAAATATTAGAGAACTTGAAAACTTGGTTGAACGTGCATTGATATTATCTACAGGAGACACTTTAATTGTTCCAGGATTTGAAACCGCTAATCAAAAAATTAAACAACGTATTAATAGTAAAGACTTAAGTCTGGATTCTGTATTGCGTAATCATATACTAGAAGTTTTAGAAGGTTGCAATTGGAAAATTAGCGGAGAAAAAGGAGCGTCAGAATTGTTGGGTCTTAAACCAAGTACTTTGCGCGATAGAATGTCTAAACTAGGTATTAAAAAACCTAAATAAAAGTAACGGTATTCCGTGAGTAGTGTTTTTCGTCGTTAAAAAATGACGGAATACCGATTCTTGATAAAGTAATTTGTAAAACAATAAAATATTTTAAATCACTGATATACAGCTGTTTGGTATTTATTTGTATATTTATATAAGCTTTGGCATTCGTATTGTTTATTCCTTTTCAAATAAAACAGACAATGAAAAAACAATTGCTAATCAATGACTTAAAGTTTTGGGTTGATCAAAATGTAATCTACTGTAAGGTATTTAATACGTTCTCAGATTGTAACCGACCAGAAGACTTAGATCAAATTTTCAATGAAGCCATTACCAAGCTATCAGAAGGTGTGCATATGCCTATATTATTTAATCTAGAAGCATTGGATTTTAATAACGCTGTTAGAGTGTTTAAGTTGTTGTCTAAAAATAGAATCATCAAATCTTTAACATTATCAAAAACGTTTTTGGTTAACTCGTTTAAGTTAAGTGTGTTATTAAAGGTAGTTAGTTTTTTCTGTAATCCAGCGATGCCAGATTTGATATTTGTAGATACTACATCTGCTATTAAATTTTGTATAGAAGATAACCAAGCCTATAATTCTATCAGTTAAAAAAAATGAAAAAAATGGTAACAGTAGGACAAGCAAAATTTTGGACAGATTATGACAATATACTTTATTTTGAGTTTACTCAAAATCAATCAGATTTTGTTTTAGACTTAAATACAGCAAAAAAATACTTTAATGGGATACTTCAAATTAGTGAAGGTATGTCTATGTCTTCTGTTATAGATTTAAGAGGTTTTAGAGGTACGTTTTCCACAGAGGCTGCAAAGTTTATTGCTAAAAACAGTCTATTAAATAATTCTAGTATATCACAGGCCTTTATAACAAACTCTATGGCTACTAAATTGTTAATCGCATCTTACAAACGTATTTATGACCCAATTATACCATTTAAAGTTTGCAATGACCTAGAAGTGGCTAAACAATTTTGTTTAGAAACTAGTAATCAAATTTAATAACCTTAATACTAATAACAACTATGAATTCTTTTAATCACTAAAACAACTTTTATGACAAAAAACTATATTATAAGTACTTGTTTTATACTCTTTAGTATGTTTTGTGCAACTGCACAAATTATAAATAAAGGGATTCTTAAAATTGAATCGTCTACTGACGTTTATTTTGAAAACGAGTACACAAACGACAATAGTGCTTCACATGTTAGTGATGGAGAACTATACCTTAACAGTAATTTTATTAATAATGGCTCCACAGCAGCTTCAGACGGAACTACATTTTTCAAAAGTGTAGATAATCCCTTGTTAAGTATTTCTGGAACTACTGAAACCGTAAACTTTAATAATCTGCAAGTAGATATAACTGCAACTAATACTAAAGGCGTGTCTGTAACAGATGGATTTGCTATTAATGTAGAGAACAATGTTAATTTAGTTAGTGGAGATGTAAGATTGGTTGGAGAGTCTCAACTAATTCAAGCACACACTGGCTTGGATGCTAATACAATTTCGACTGGAAAAATAATGGTAGACCAACAGGGTCAAGCTTCGGCTTTTAAATATAATTTTTGGTCTTCTCCAGTTAATAGTTCAGGAACATTTACAATAGCTGGTAATAAATTTGATGGTACAGATTCTGCTATCAATTCATTTACTCCGCAACCTGTACTATTTAATTCAGGAGCTCCATATAACGGATTACCATCTGTTGTGGATGGTAGTGACAATGTTACAACTGCTTTAACTATTAATACTAGATGGCTGTACCAATATGCTCAAGGATCTTCTGGATATGCAGATTGGGCAGTTATTAACCAAAACACCCCTTTAAATCCAGGTATTGGATATACTATGAAAGGTACAAATACAGTAGATGCTACTCAAAATTACGTGTACTATGGAGTGCCAAATAATGGTGAATACGCTACGCCAATTAACGCAGGAGAAGAGTCTTTAGTTGGTAACCCTTATCCATCAGCATTGGATGTTGCGCAGTTTATTAACGATAACATAACTGTTTTTGATGCTTTGTATTATTGGGTTGACGGAGGATCTACTTCTCATTATTTATCAGACTATTTAGGTGGTTATGCCATTAGAAATATAACAGGAGGTACTCCACCATCTGTGGCATCTCCATTAATTTCTGGTGTTGGTACAGCAGGTAGTATAACAACTCCACCACCTTATGTGCCTGTTGGTCAAGGATTTTTTATAAGAGCGACAGGAACAGGAAATATTCAGTTTAATAATGGACAGCGTATTTTTAGGACAGAATCTTCAGGAGATGCTGTACACTACAGAACAGATCAAGCTGCTGCTGAAAATACTTCAAGTAATCAATACATCAGATTGGGTTATGAAGATCCAGAAGGCTTCCACAGACAATTGCTTTTAGGCTTTTTACCTAATCAGTTAGCAGATATTACTCATAATCCAGGTTATGACGCTTTAATGAAAGTCAATAGAGCTGACGAACTGTATTTTATAATTGATGGTCAAACAGATAATAAATATGCTATTCAAGGTGTGGATGCATTTGATGACAGTTTTGAGTTTCCGTTAGGATTATTAATCTCAGAAAGTGGAACGCATCAAATTATGATAGATGAAGTAGAAAATTTTCAGAATACAATCTATATCAAAGACAATATATTGAATACGACACATGATATAACGGATTCTAATTTTTTAATCAATTTGCCTATTGGCGAATATTATGACAGGTATTCGGTTGTTTTTACTCCAGCTGAAACCTTATCTGTAAACGAAGATGAAATCAAGAACATCACAATATACTATAACCCGAACAAAACAATAGTATTAAACAACTTGGATAATATTCAATTAAAAAACATACAAGTATTTAATGTTTTAGGTCAAAAAATACTTCAATTAAATTCAAATATTAATCATTCAACTAAAATAGAAATTCCTTTTAACCAAACTGACGGAGTATACTTTGTTAAAGTAGAAACTGAAACAGGAGAAATTTCACAAAAAATCTTAACTCATTAATTATGAAACACTTCAACTTAAAAATAAAATCGCTTTCACTTTTAGTATTTATATGTTTTAGTTTAAATATAAATGCTCAAGTTGGTATTGGTACTTTAACACCAGATGCATCATCAATGTTAGATTTATCTTCAACAGATAAAGGTTTACTAGCACCAAGAATGACAACAACCCAACGTTTAGCAATTACAACTCCAGCCCAAGGGTTATTGGTTTATGATACTACTGAGAATTCATTTTACCATTATAATGGAACCATATGGGTTAAAATTGAATCTAACGGAAGGGTTAATCATAAATTAATTCAATCTGCAGCAGATTTAGCAGATGAATTAGCTGCTGGTGGAAACGCTACATATTTATTAGATACAAATACTTTATATGAGATTAATGGAACTATAGCATTAGCAGTACCTATTGATTTAAATAATGCGTACATCACTGGCTTTGATACAAATGAAGATGTTTTGTTTTCTGCAGGAGGTACTATTTTTTCCGGCACAACAGGAGGTAGTGTAAGAAGTGTAACACTATCAGCTCCAGGAGGAACTGTTTTTAGTTTAAATGGTGCAGCAAGCAGTTCTTTTGTTTTTAGAGATTGTATAGTTGCTAATTCTGGCGCAGTAGGTACTATTGAAGGTTTTGGATTAGTTTTTGTTAGTATTGTACAATTTGTTGGTAACAGTGCAGGAGTAATTTATAATGATATCTCAGAATTATTATTAAGTAATGTTGGCTGGTTTCCTAATAATGGTGGGACCTACGAAACCTTTACAGGGACTTTTAACTTAATACAAAAACAAGGTGGTTTTTCTGAGATGAATGGTACTGCAGTTGGTATGGATGTAAGTACTGCAGGATTGAGTGTTGAAAATGGTATTTTATCTGGTGTAAGTTTTAGTGGTAATACTACTTCTGATTATGTTAATAGATATACAACAGGATCTTATCCTGGTTATAACTTTACTAACTCTTGGACAGTAGACTGTCCAGGGATACCAGTTGAGTCTGATCAGCTGGCAACAGGTAATATCTATTATAATGGAACAATTACTACTGGTTTTGTGCAAGATGTAACAAATGGTACACCGTTTAACCTAACAGGTAACGGAACATTTCCAAACAATACAACAGCTGTTAACCTTTTTAGAATGTCATCACCACTAGATAATCGAATTACTTATTTAGGTAAAAAAACTAGAACTTTCCAAATTAATGCATCATTATCAATAAGAGGTAATTCAGGAGTGGGAAACTTTTATGCATTTTTTATAAGAAAAAATGGTGTTACAACTTTAGTTGAATCAAACACCTTGATGAGGGTAAATAGTACGACTGATATATCAAGTAATTCTATATCAGCTACAGTGGAGCTAGATCCAAGTGATTATGTAGAAATCTGGGGACAAAGACTAACTGGAGGTGGTACAAATACCATTACTGTATTTTCTTTAAACCTTTCAATGAAGTAAGCTGAACTAAACAATAGAAATAACCTCAATATCTATCAAAATAAACAATCAATTCATGAAGAACAATTATCAAGTTTTAGATCCTATTTTATCTAGTAGTAATGTATCTGATCCAGAAATGTCAGATCAATTTTACATCATCAATTTATGTAACCAATTATTAATAGGTGATGGGCAAAACGAAAGCTCACTGGGATGGGTTTTAGGAGATTTAAATAACAACGGAAAAGTCAGTGAAATACTACCATTAGCAGTCTTTTATGAAGCAAAAGACTTAGTTATAGAGTGTGTCGTAAATCAAACAAAACCAAATATAGACAATATAGAAGCGTTAATCTCTGGAGATTTTAATACCATTAATAATTATAACAATAAACGTAAGTTAATGTTAGAAAAAAAAGGAGTCAATTTAGTAACCATTGAACATACAATGCTAGATTGTGATGAAAATAATAATTTATGCAGAGATGAGTATAAAGACACAATACAATTAAAAGCAATTTTGAGTAAATATATTTAATAGCAAAATGTGTGTTTTTGTTTTTTATATTAAACCCAATTTTAAAACTATTTTAAGATTGGGTTTTTATTAATAATAAGTTTTTAACTTATAAAGTTTTTGTCAAAGATTGTATTTTACCATTTACAACAGAGATTTTAAATACTTGACCCTCATCATTATTTGTTTGATACTTTTTTAAAGTATCAAATTTTAAATCGCTTGGTAAAAATGTTGTTTTATCTGTAAATGCAAATGTTCTTAATTTGGGGTTTTTATTGACTATTTCAAAAAAATTCTGACTGTCAGCAGTTGCTTTTTTTAATTGTATAAAATCAACTGTTAAAAGTTTAAAACCTTCCTTAATTTCTTGTTTTCTTATTAAACAATCATAAACAATGGTTTCATCTGTAATCCAATAATTAATATTGGTTTTATCAGTTGGTTTATTAATATCAGTTTTAGTGTTTAAATATTTTGTGCTATTTACACTTTTAGATGCTATTTTTTCTGACGTTACATTTGTTTCAGCAATATTATCCTGTGTGTTTTCTTCAGGTAAAATTAATTTAACAGCTTTTTGACAATTCCATTCTTTAGGTAATATCAATTCATTAGTTTTACTATCAATAGCAATTATTTCGTTTGCAGTTTCAAAAACATCGTTTTTAGTAACTAAACCAGTGATGTATTTGTCGTTATCCCATTGCATAATATAACTGTTGTTATTTACCTTTTTAAAGGTGTAAATAGTGGCAGATCCATCGTTACACTGCCATTCACCATCAAATTTTGAGGGATTTTCATTACAAGATATAAAGCATAAAGCTAAAATAATTGTAGAGACTCTTAAAAACATGTTTGTTTAGTTTAAATGTTTGTAAATGCTTAATTTGTAAAGACTAAATTAAATAGATTATTTTAATTTTTTAATAATAAATTATTTTGTTTCATTTTTTATTTATTTTTAGCTGAATTAAAAACACCGTTTCACCTTGCTATTAGTTGTATTAAAATGCTATTCATAGACAAAACCGTACATTTATTCGTTTTTTATATTACCAATCCATATTATTTATATATTTTTAAATCTAAGTCCAACCAAAAACCATTAAGACTTTAAATGGAGTACTCCCTAGATCAATCATTAAACCAAGCAATACATATTGCACAATCCATAGCAAAAGAGTATTCTCACAAAGAATATTCGTCAGCACATTTATTAAAAGCACTTTTACATAAAGACATAGGTATGCTTAAGTACCTAAACAGCATTGACGTTGATGGCTATTATATAGAAGAATGGGCAGAAGTAAGGTTAGAATCTTACCCGAAAACTAATAAAATACCAGAACAACCTGGTCATGATGCTTTTGTAGAAGCTATTTTTAATGAAGCCGAAACAATAAAACTGAAATTAGGTGTGGAAAAAGTCAATGCACATTGTGTTTTAGCTGCATTAGCAATTCCTGGTGTAGGGTTTTCTTTTGAACAATTAAAAACGTTTCCGTTACAGGCTGAAGATGTTATAAAACACTCAAGTAAAGCGTCATCATCAAATAAAACTACAAAATCAGGTACACAGGTAAAAACAGCTCAAAACACTTCTAATAGAGTTATTGATTACACTATTAATAAAACAGATTTAGCTAAATCAAATCAGTTAGAAATAATCTCAGGAAGAGATGCCGAACTTAAAATGATTACTGAAATTTTAGGAAGACGCTCTAAACCAAATGTTATTATTTTAGGTGAGCCTGGAGTGGGTAAAACAGTCTTGTTAAACGGACTAACATACACGACTTTAAATACTAATATACCAGAGCAATTAAAAGATGCAGAAGTTTATGAGTTAGATTTTATAAGTTTAGTTTCAGGTGCTGGTTATAAAGGGGAAATAGAAGACCGATTAAAAAAAGTAATAGACCAGGTTAAAGCTCAAGATAAAGCTATATTATTAATAGATCAGCTAAACGTAATTACAGATAAGACTAACAATAATCAAGGTTTAGTAAATATTTTAAAATCAGAATTAGTTAAAGGCGAACTTACAATTATTGCTACAGCTACAAATGATGCTTTTAGGAAACATATTGAAATAGATGAAGGTTTATCTAGACAATTTGAAACTGTTACACTAGAAGAACCTTCGGCAATTGAAGCCTTAAGAATGATTGAAAACACAATATCTTATTATACAGAACACCATAATTTAGATATTGATAGTGAAACAATAACAGAAGCCATAAGATTAGCTAAACGTTATAATAAAGAAAGAAGTTTACCAGATTCGGCAATAGATTTAATAGACCGTACCATGTCTGCTGCTAAATTTATGATTCAAACCTCTGTACCAGAAATTGAAACATTAAAGGAGCGCGTTGAAGCACTTAAAGCAGAAAAACGACCAACAGATCAAGCTATAAGTGAGATAAAATGGATGTATACTCAAATGAAAGATAAACTGAGTTATCTTTTATTTACCGAGTTGGAAGAAGAAAATAAACTAGAACACATCACAACAGCAGCAAAAGGATTTAAAGAGCTTAATTCAATTTTAAAAAATCTATCAAAAGTTGCTTCTAAAGACAAGACACATATCACAAAAAATGATATTGCCTTAACCATTGCTAATAAAACAGGGATTCCAACAGGAAAACTTCAAGCAGACGAAAAAGACAGACTGCTTAATATGGAAGACCAACTTAAAAAACGAGTGATTGGTCAAGATCATGCTGTAAAAGTTATTACAGAAGCTGTTTTAGAATCTAGATCAGGATTAAGTAAACCAGGTTTGCCAATTGGATCCTTTTTCTTTTCTGGACCAACAGGAACAGGTAAAACCGAATTAGCTAAAGCATTAGCTGAATTTTTATTTCAAACCGAAACATCAATCATTAGGTTTGATATGTCAGAGTTTAAAGAAGAACATTCTGCAGCCTTATTATATGGAGCACCTCCAGGATATGTTGGTTATGAAGAAGGTGGTTTACTAGTTAATAAAATTAGACAAAAACCGTATTCTATTGTTTTGTTTGACGAAATAGAAAAAGCTCATCCATCTGTTTTTGATATCTTTTTACAAATTTTAGACGAAGGTAAATTACATGATCGATTAGGTAAGGAAGGTGATTTTTCTAACGCAGTAATATTGTTTACATCTAATATTGGAAGCGATCATATTGTAGATACTTTTAATGCAGGACAAATCCCTAAGTCTAATGATTTATTAGAAATGATGGGTAAACATTTTAGACCAGAATTTTTAGGAAGATTGACCGAGATTATTCCGTTTTCACCAATCATGGAAGACTTTATAACTAAGATTTTTAAAATTCAATTAAAAGATTTACACAAAGCACTTGATAAGCAAGAAATGACTTTGCATTTAAGTGATAAAGCAACAACACATTTAGCCAAAAAAGGATTTACACCAAAATATGGTGCAAGACCATTAAGAGGTGTTATTAGAAAAGACCTTAGATCTCCATTGTCAAAAAAAATAATTTCAGGCGAATTAACAAAAGGCGCTACTATTAAATTAGATATTGACAAAAAGGGAGCATTAACGTGGGATATATCTAATAAATAGATACCGAATAAAAAAATAGTTTTATATTTAACATAATTATTAATCTAATTTGAAACCAAAAAAATGAGTAATACTTACGGAATAGGAGGTAATGAAGTAAAATCTGATTCAGCCGAAGCTCTTCAGGAAATTCCTCAAAACAGAACACTACTTGTAGAAAAATTAACTCAAGATCAACCAATAAAACCAGAAGTTGTTAAAGGGTTAAAAACTATAGACGATGTTTTTGAGCATTATCAACCAAATGTTGAAGTAGATTTTGAAGACTCTGATGGTGTTGGGAAAAAAGAAACCTTGAAATTTAAAAACCTTGGAGACTATGGTGCTCAAGGAATTACAAGGCAAAGTAAGTTTTTAAAAGACCTAAGTACCGAAAAAGACCAGTACATTAAAATTGCAAAGCAATTAAAAACCAATAAAATACTAAAAACAGCTCTTGAAAATCCAGAAGCAAAGGAAGCTTTACTAGAATCTATTAGAGCATTATTAACAGAAATAGAAGAAAATAAATAGATTATGGCAGCCTCTCAAGATAAAGCGCAAGGATTTCAGCCAGTTGAAAACCCTTCAGAGTATTTAAAAACTAATAGCGAGAAACTAGCAAAGTATGGTGGTTTTGATTTAATGGAAGCTTGTGTAGAAGGTGTTCAAAACATGAACCCAGAACGTAAAGCAAGAAAAAAAATATTTCTAACAGAAAATGCTAAAAAAGACGAACGAGAAACTTTAAAAAAAGTACTTGAAATGTGGTCTTCAGTATTGTCAGGATCTGATGATATTCCTGAAATGATTGAAGAATCACAAAAATTATCACAAGTTGCAGATGTATCTTTAAAAAAGAATTTAGGTACTGCTATTGATGCAACAAGAGACCTTGAAAGATCTTATAGATCTATGGCTCTTTTTTATAAAAATACAGAAGCAGATAAACTTAAAAACTTATCTATTGTAAATGCAGAATTAGATCAAGTTAAAGATTTAGATAATACAAGATTTATTGATGCTATTTCAGAAGAATTAAACTCATCTTTTGACCGTTTAGATTTAAGAGATAATTATGGCTTACTTGTAATACCAGGTTATTTAGGGTCTAATAAAGTTGTAGAAAAGTGGGCTAAAATCGCTTATGACAATAAAGTAATGTTAGTAACAGATTTTGCTCATTTAGACGAGCCAGATGATGTTATGGAAATGTTTGAATCAGCAAATTTAACAGGAGGAGATAATTATAGATCAAATGTAATTATGTCTTGTAACTGGCTAGTTGGTCGTGGTAAGCATGATGAAGTAGGAGAGGAGGATGACTTATTTGTACCACCAGCAGGAGCATTAGCAGGAAAAATTTATAACACATTAATGTCTCAAGTAACTGCAGGTAAAAAGTTTGGAGGTATTAATGAAATTGATGGTGTACGTTTTGATTTAAAGAAAAGTGAAATAGCTCAGCTTGAAAAACTAGGTTTAGTACCGATGGTTAACGAGTATGGTAAAGTCATGGCTTTTTCTGCAAAAACGTTATTTAATGGAGATAACTTAGGGTTACAAACTTACTCTGTAGTACGTGTATTTGATTATGTAACTAAAGTGCTAATGGACTTCTTAAACAGACGTGCATTTGAAAACTTTAATGCAAAGACAAGAAAAGAATTAATGGGACAGATTGTTAAGTTTTTAGACAATATTACAGGACCAGACAAATTAATTGAAGATTTTTCTATTAAACGTTTTGAACAAGATCATAACCAGAAAGATCGTATCTATTTAGATGTCCACATGAAACCATATTTTCCAGCCAAAAATTTCATGATTAAGATGGATGGTCAAAAAGGAGATGATGGTAATGCTTGGGATGCTGAGTATGAACAACAATAAACAATAAAATATAAATGAAAAAAACCCGAAGTTTATTCTTCGGTTTTTTTTGCTTAAAAACATTAATAAATAATTTTAAATTAATAGTAATCACAATGAAAAAACAATTTGCATTATTAGGCCTGTTATTAATAGCTGTTGTAGGATACTCTCAAGAAGTAGAAGAGCCATCATTTTACCTTTTAAAAGGTAATGTAATAGTAGAGGGAATGATTGGTTATAGTAATGATACAGATGCAAGATCAGGAGCAGATTTGTCTGAATATATAATTAATCCTAAAGCTGGTTATTTATTTGGTGATGATTTTGCTGTAGGTTTAGACTTATCTTATCAACACACTGAAGAAAGTGATGATGACACTGAAAAAAATATAGAAGAAACTATTACAGCAGGACTATTTTTAAGGTATTATTTTTTAGACTTAGGAAAAAGGTTTAAAGTATATGGAGAGTTGGGTGGAGACTATGTTAAATTAGAAGGTGGTTTTGAATCTAATACTCAAAAAGCAACAGGATTTCAAGTAGGTCTTAATTTAGGAGTTAATTATTTTGTCAAGGATAATATAGCAATATCATTTGTGTTATCTGATGTTGCTAATTATAGATCATTAAATAATGAAGCATATTATATAGGAGATGATTTAGTTAGTGAAGAAGGTAATACAAATAGCTTAAATGTTGATTTAAATGTGTTTAATAACTTTTTTCAAACCGCTCAATTTGGAGTTATGTTTAAGTTTTAAAAGCATCTAATAATACTCAAATCAATGAAAAATCCCAAGATATAAAGTCTTGGGATTTTTTTGTTTAGATCAAAGTTTCTTAAAAGCTATTTATTTTTTTTGGAAATGTGCCTTGTTAAATAGTTTTTTGATAAAATTAAAACTGAATATTTTAATTATTATCGTATTAAAATGAAGTTTTAAAAAAAAAATATTTCAACCTGTAATAGGTTACAATATAATAAAGAATTATAATTTATATAATTTCAAAGGAATTAGTTTGTTTATTGAAATAAAACTCAATATCTAACATTATTTGTTCTTGTTTCTCTTTATTGCCAAAGGCTAAGGCAGGTTCTCCATTAGTTTTTTTTAACGAAACTTTTTTTCCATAAGCAGAAATGATTGGTATTACATTTTCGGGGAAAATAACATGGTCATAACCATTTTTTAAATTATTTACAATACTAGTAATTCTTTTTTTACTGTCATTAGAATTTAGATACATAGATGTGGACATGTTGTATTCTCTGTTTTTTAATTTTTTAGAAAACAAATCAAAATTTCCTGATTTTATAATTTTTATAATTCTTAAATAGCTATGTTTTAATTTTATGTTATAGTCTTCTATATCTTCTATATCTTTGCCATCTAACCAATAATTTTTAAGTTTATAATTTACTTTAGCATCGAAAAATGATTTGTTAGTGATTGAAGGAATAACTTTCTCCTTTACTTCTTTTGACTCAAATCCACTAAATTGATTTTTAAGTTCGAAGTTTTTAACTGTATCATATAATTTTATATTAAAGCTAAATTTTGCTTTTGGTGATAATTGAGTTTCTCCTAGAAGAGGTAGCATTTTAATAGTTACTTCTTGTTTGCCATTTTTATTGATAACATAGTTAATGGGTAAAATAGTAGAAGCTTGTGCATGAAGATTCATTGTTAATATAGGTTGGTCGTTAACTCGAATCTCGAATAAACAAGCTGCCGCATTAAAATCAATCATATAATAAGGTTCTTTCATAATTTTGATCTACATTTTTAGATGTAATTTCTTACTTTGATAGTTTAGCTCTAACATCGTTTGAATCTCTTTTTAATTTTTCATCTAAAAAATCTTGATAAGTATAATTTAGATTATCTTTTCTTTTTCTAACTTTTAAATAATCTTCCCAGTAACTAAAGGAAGCAGTTAAATTTAATTCATTTATATCTGAAGAATTATTTTTTACTTCTAGTCTTGCTTTTTCAGTTTCGTTTAACGAATAGTTTAGTAAATACAAGCGATTATTTTCTTTTTCTTCCCATAATAGAGATGAGAAATTATCTTTTTCTTTATCTCCAAATCTCATATAACCCGTATAGTTAGGTTCGCCTAATTTTAATTTTAACGCTGATAATAATTTTTCTGCCTGTACTTTAGAATAAATGAAAACTTGATATTTATAAATAATACTGTCTTTTTTGTTATAGTAAAAATTTATTCCGTTAACGCCTCTATTACTGTCTGGATTTTGACTACCAATAAGACTAGTATTGTTAAATATTAGTAATTCTTCTGCTTTGGTTGATATATATTCATTGTTTGTATTACCTAAGGGATATTTTTTTATTTTAGTATCTTTAGTGATTACATCATTAATTTTATCTTTATTAAGTGAGAGTTCTATTAAATCGAAATTAGATTGCGATTGACATCCTTGAAATATAATGCACATTATTAAAGTTTTAAATATCGATTTCATTTTTATCCTATTAGTTTTATTTTAGTTTCTATTTCCATTAAATCTTCAACACTTTTAATGATATCAAAAGGTCTTATTAAATTGTATTCTTTATTATGGTCGACTAATTCTTTGTTGTAATCTCCAGAAAACCAGCTTCTTTTGATTTCTAATCCAACTGTGGCTTTAATTTCAACTTTAGCTATTAAGCCATCAAAAAGTAATTTAGGTTGATAATATAACGCAGATTGCTCATAAACTAAGGAGTGTCCAAATGTAATAGAACCCGTTCCTTCAAAGCTAGCACCAGCTTCAACATAAAATTCTCCTACAATTACAGCAGCTGTGGCTTTAACCATAATTCCAGCTTCTAATGTTACTCCTATTGTTGCTGAAGCGTCTAATTGTGCTTTTCTAGAAGGGTCTGTTTCGTCTGAGGCTGTATTATAAGCAAGTGATAAATCATCTATATTGATGGTTCCGAATAATTTTATGTTAACATACATGTCTATGTAAAAATTATCATCATCTCCATCAGGTGCTAACCAATCTCTTATACCTATTAATATTGGTGCAGCAGGTCCTGTTGCTCCTAGGGCTAATTGTAAAAGATCTAGTGTTAGCTCTAAACCTATTAAGGGTTGAGCTTTAAAATAAAATTTTATATCTGTACCTAATTCCCTTAACTCTTTGTGATTTTTTATACCTCTGGCTAATTGCCATTCTGCACCTAAACAAAAATTAGGAGGTAATACTTCTACTCCCAAAGGAAATCTTTTACCAAGGGTATCTATAGCCTTACCTTTTGTTTTACTTGTAACAATTGAAGATATTTCTTTTAACTGGGCAAAAACACTATAGATTTTTCTTATTTTAGAATCAAATGTAAGTGTAAGTTCTTCTTTGGTTTCATAGTTGTCTTCTGCTATTTTGTTCCATTGTGCCTCAAGAATAACTCCAAAATCGACTTCTACTTGTTTCCATCTTTGTTCTGCCCCTATTTTACCTGCTTTTTCTTGCATTTCTCTATGTTTGGCTCCACCTAGGTTTGTCCATTTAACACTTGGAGAATTACTTAAATTTAGAAAGAAATGAAAATCCCATTTAATATCTGGATATACTTTGATCCTTACTGTGGCTTTTTCATTATTATAATAATAGCGACAGCTATTTATGTAAAATAAAAAATCGTTTGTGGAAGATTTATGGGGTAGAATATAGTTAAAAGGAATAAAATTATTACTTGATAAATTGGAATATACCTTGTGTTTAATTGAAGCTGTACCACTTTTATCGGCAGGCCTAAGTATACCATTATTTGTGATTTCTTCTATTTTAACCATTGTAGAGTGTTGGTCACTTGAACCTCTTAAGCATTTGTCCGTTTGGTATCCTCCTATGTTGATTTCAATTTCTTTTCCTCTATTAATATCTGGTGAAATGGTTTGAAATATTATAGTTTCAGCATCATCATCAGAAATTCTAAAGCGAACTGTTAACCTTCTATTTTGTTCATGCTCATCATCATTTACAGCATCTGTTATTAATAATCTTCTCTTTCCATAACCATTGGCTATTATTTTATCTCTAGAAATACCTTTGTCTACTAAATAATTTAATGCAGATAGAGCTCTTCTTCTAGATAAATCATCATTGTAGTTGTTATTTCCTCTTATATCACAATGTGCTCCAATTTCTGATGGTATGTATGGATTATCTAACAGTAAGTTTACAACACCATCTAATACAGGTTTGGCGTCATTTCTAATTCTGTCTTCATCAAAGTCGAAATGAATAGTTTCTGAAAAATGAAATTCTCCAGTACCTTTGTCATCTTGTAAAAGTAATCCTTCATCAAACAATGAAATAGTAGTACCATCATCTATTATTTCGATTGATTTAAAATGACATAATTCATATCTCTCAACATTTACTTCATTTTCACCGACGGTTAAAGGTCTAGATTCTTCATGTGTTTCAACATTACGAGTAGAAATTTCATCCTCTATTGTTAAAAATTCTGCATGTGTTTCTTTACCATTTGTATCTGCAATGTTCTCACTCTTACCTGATACTCTAACTTTAATAAAAAAATCTTCTCCACTATTACTAGTTGTCCAACCAGTAAACTCACGCCAAGAATAAGTGTTTTTTATGTTAATATTTATTTCTCCTTTATCACATTTTATAGCGTGTATAGTATCTGCTTTTTCTTCTGAATTTTCACTACGTTTATTAAAAATATCTATGTCTAATAAAGCTCCATTTAATCCTTCAGTTTGTATATTTAGATGTATGTTATCACCATATTGTATTTTTTCATTTCTTATATTTTCACCTCCATTAGTTTTACTCCAAGTAGCACTTACGATTCTTTCAGGGGCTCTTCCCCAAAATTCAAGTTGTTGAGGAAAACTATTGGTTGGTTCTATTAGAAAAGCTTCAATAACAAATCGTTTAGGTCCACAAAACTTTGCTTCCATAGAAACATACCTTATATCTCCTGTGTTACCATCTTGATCCGCACTACTATATAAACCAAAGTCTTTTGGTTTTAATACCCATTTAGCTTGATGTTTCATTGCTTCTGGTGTATCAGAAAAATATTTCACTCTAAGCTCATATGAGAAGTCAGGTGTTAAGTAGAAACTTCTCCAAGGTTGTTCTACCCCCTCTCTTATAACTACTATTTTTTCTATTCCTATCGGCATATTTATGAATTAAGTAAGTTTTACTTCCTTGATCTCAGTAATTTCGTCAAGGTTATTTATGTTGACCATCGGGTTTATTTGATGCTGAATTTCTTCATTAGATTCTGTTACACTGCTAGAACTTCCTTCCATAGATTGACCATGTGTTATTATACTTATACATGGACTACCTGATATTGGGCAAGTAGCCTTACTATCTTCTAAAATTATTTTCCCTCCATTACTAAACTCTACATTTTTGTAAAAATTATCCCACTTTGTTACTACAATTTGACATGGTTTAAAACTACTTCCTGTGGGTTGTAACTTGCATTGTCCAAAAGTGTTTTTTTCAAATGTAGAACCGCCTATTTCCATAGTTGTGGCAATTAATTTATCAGCTCCATTTGGATCGTTTGCATAATATTTTTTATGCGATAACACTTTTAGTTTATCAGGGAAGTCTCCAAATTGGCATTCGCATAAAGCTCCTTGTATTACGGCATATTTTTGACTCATTATTCGATTTTATTTTTTGAAAATTTTTGACCAAAATCCTTTTTTGTTCTCTCTTTTTACTTCATCATCCTCAATAGTAAAAGTACTAGTACTGTTTGTTTTTTTTAATAAAAACATTTTAACTAAAACTTTGTTAGGAACTGATGTTTTTGTTTCAAAATTTGCTTCTATTGCTTCAATAACACCTGTTTTCCCCTCAAATAAATAAATTAGATTGCAAGATCCTTCCATAGATTTTTCGTTTTTATTTAGCTCTTTGTAATATGGTGTATCTAGTTTTTGTACTAAATCTAATGCAGATCTATCGTCATCTATAATTCCACTAATATCTAATCTAATATCTTTAGTGTCCTCATTTAATTGAACTTTACTTATTACTTTATACTCTACTGGTTTTACATCACCAAGTATAGGGTATTTTAAATTTTCATTTATGTATAAATCTTGAGAATAAAATTTATAAATTTCACTAAAATAAAGATTTAAAAACCAGTCTTTACTAATTTTATCTAGTAATATTTTTTTGTCAACTAATGATTTTTCAGTTGCTTTAATATAGTTATCGGTTAATTTACTTTTATAATTTTCTTTTATTTTTTTTTTAATTTGTTCCCATCGATTAATTATTTCATCAAAATTTAGAATTTCTATTAATTTACCTTTTCTATTAGTTTTAATATGTAATGGGTAGAGACATTTACTTGTTTCTATTGCTAGCTTGTCAATAAAGTTATTCTGTATTATATCGTTTATATAAATTTTATCACCTCTAGTAATTCTAAATGTCTTAATTTTATTTTCAATGTTACCAGTAAATGTAATATCTAATTTATATCTAATTTCATTCTTAGATTTACCATCATCAAAAAGTACAGAACACCCGTATTTAGCATTTAATTTTTTATGATTAAATGTTAAATGATTTTTATCAAAAGCTTTAGTATTATTACTTTTAAGTGCCTCTTCCATTTGTTAATTATAATTTTAAAAGAGTTTTACTTTTTCTTTACTTTGTATATCCACTGTTTTACCGGAAGTAAGTGTAAGATTTTTTGTATTACTACTTAATGTGATTTCATCAGAAATAGATGTTTGTTTTTTAGAGTCTGTAGTTAATTTTTCTTCAACTATTTGTGTGCTGTTTTTAGTCATTATATTATAATTTTCTGCGATACTTTTGTTGATATCTTTTCCAGCAGAAATATCTATATTTTCATTCGCTTTAATTTTAATATTATTGGCACTAAATGTCATTGTTTGTTCAGCTGTTATTTCTATATTGTTGTTCGCAATTACTTGTATGTTATTTGAAGCTGTATCAATGAATATAGTATTATTATTCTTGTCTGTTATTGTTATACTTTCAGCAGATGAAGAGTCATTAAATTCAATTATGTGACCACTTCTTGTTTTTATAGCTTTAACATCATTTGCGTTACTCTGAAAAGCACCTGCTGTTGCACCACCATTATACAAACTACCTAACATGTAAGGGTGTTCTGCATTATTACCTTCAAAACCAATAAGTACTTCTTCACCTGTTTCTGGTATAAAATGAAACCCTTTATCACCACCAGCATGTGGTGTTACTATACGTATCCATGGAGTCATTTCTCCTGTTGTTTTCTGCCAAGGCATTTGTACACGTATACGACCTAAGCCTTCTGGATCTGCATTTTCTAAAACTGTAGCAGTTTGCGTACCACTTTTAGGAAATGCATTGATGTTTGTATTTGGGTAAGCATCGAACTCTGCAGTAACAGCTTCAAATCTGTTTTCGTAATCGCCATTTTCGCTATTACTATGAGTAATACTTATAACCCTGTAGTTTGCACCTTCTACGTTCACTATATTTCCTAATTTTACACCAGGATTATCGCTAATACCATTCAGTTTTACCTGTTGTATTTGGATAGCTTTTTTCTGTAATTCGATACTAGAATCTAATCTTTGTTTTGCTTGTGGATCATTATATAAGTTGTGCCATACTTTTGTTTCTTTGGTAAAAATACTATCAGATTTACTAGATACAAAACCACTGTAACCACTGGTACCAGAACTAATATCTTTAGCATCTTTTTCGTGTACATCGTTTAATAAGTAATCATTAGCATAAAATTTATAATTATGTGATTGTGGTGTTAGATTTAAGTTATATTCTTTGAGATCAAAACCATAAGTTAATGTTAATTCTTCTGTTTCCGGAGCTCCAAAGATTAATTTGGAACCATTATAATAGAACCACTCGCCATATTGTGCAGCTAAACGACTAGCGTAATTGTAAGCACTTTCTCCGTTTTGAACAGAGTAGTGTAGGGTAGCGGTATTATTAGGTTGTATTTGGACTTCTAATTTAGATCTGTCATAGTCGCTAAAAGTACGGTCTAATATTTCTGCTAATGATAAATCGTTATAGGAGGCATAATGTGGTCCATCGTCTGCTATATAGGTTGGACTTAAAGCTGTAATGACAACTTCGTCACCAGAACTTGCTTCATGCCCTTTAATAGTGGTTATTTGCGAGACAATCCCTTTAAATTCTAAGGTTTCATAACCACTAAGAGCACCCAAAGCTGACGTTTGGATTGTTATGGTTTCTCCTAAGTAATTCTTACTAGATTCACCGAGTGCTTGAGTTAGATTTTCTAAAACATCCATACGACAAACTAGCTCTAGTCTGTGATGAGAATCGATACTTTGATGTAATTGTATTGATTTAAATGCCGTGACCTCTGTTCCTGAGATAAATATAGTCGTGTTGCTTTGTAATGCCATAGTCTTATTGTGTTATTAAAACTGAGTTGATTTGTTATATTTTTAGGCTTTTATTACGAGCCAAATATTGTTTTATGTTATAATGATCCACTCATACTAAAATTGAGTTGATATATGATATTTTTCTGCTACAATAGGTTGCCATTCCTTTTTTTCTTTTCTATACCATACGTAAATGATATGCTCTTCATCTTTTGTGCCCCATTGAACAATTTTAATTGGGATATTATTTCTTTCATGTTCTTCCCTTGAATAATAGTTGGCTAAAATTCTGGTTGGACCCATATAACCATGGCCTTTTAAAATAATTTGTTTATCTAGTAAAGTTAATCTACAAGTGGCTATTGCTTTTTTATAATTGGTTTGCGACAAAAAACGAACAGTAATAGAATCTTCCAAACAAAAGTAAGTTGAATCAATGCTGTTAGATTTAGTCATTACATTAGGCTTAACTTGATTATTGTTACATGATGATAATATAAATAGATTTACTAAAATTATATGTAAGGTTTTCATTTCTCTAAGAAAGCTGCAAAAGTTACACCTGGAATCATTTTATTTACTTCTAATTCAATATCACGGATATATCTAGTTCTAAGTTCGTTTCCAATGTTCATTAGCCCTTTTGTGTCTTTAACATAAATCGATTCGTAAGTCGTTTGATTGTATGCCCTTTTATAGGCATTACCATATTCGTCGTTTGCTCCAATTGTATGACCAAATTCGTGTTTGACAGTATTTTGATTTATAGCTCCAACTTTTCTTCTTTTAATATCTATATGTGCTAGATGTATTTTTTTTTCTGTTAAATTAACACGAGATCTAAAGTCCTCTAAAGCATTTATCTTTTTAACATTAGCTATCCAATGCTGATCTGAAGTCACCCACTGTATATCAAATTCAAGATTAAATTCTTTTTTGTGTAATGACGTGTTGCTATTATTGTGATCTTTAGACAAAGCCCAAAAAATAAACTTACTTCCCCACTGTTGCCAAATAACGTTATCTGCTTTTTGATGCCATGCTTTTTTTTCTAAATATGACCAGTTTGGTATCCCTGAGGCTACGGACCAAATGTATTTCCATTTTTGACGGATAACGATAGTCTTTCGACTTGGTTCAATATAGATATCGTAAGCATCTGTTTTTTTTATGTAGTTCATTTCAAAAAGTAGCGTTTAAGTCGTTGCCATAATACGGTTTGGTATGTGCGTGTTTTATTGCATACCCTATTATTGTTTATTAAAAACAATAGTACAGTCTTTAACTATATAATAGTTATACGTTGAAAGTGTTAGGTTTGGACTTGCAGAAATTACATTTTTGCTGGCCAATTATTTGTATAGGTTGTTCCTTTTACACTAATTTCTTTAGCAGAAATTACGATTCTTGTTTTTAAGGGTTGTGCACTAACAGCATCAAAATCTTCCATATAATCTAGGCAATAGGCCTCATAAAATGTTATGGTTTTAAGGCTGGACATATTATCTCTTTTGTAAAAGATAATATCACCATTTTTGGTCATGTTATGAGAGATCATCCACTCTAAAAAGTCTGTTTTATTAGTAGATTCGATCAAGATAGTTATTTGTCCTCCACGAGGTTTTTGAGATGGTCGACCTGTAGTATCAGCGCCTTGGTGAAAACCAAAGGAGCATTCTAATACATTCATTTCGTTATCATCAATATTAAGTTTTGCTAAAAATGACATAATGAATAGGTTTAAAAAATGAGAATAAAGAAATAAAGGGAGTGCATACGCAACTCCCTTTAAATTTATGAATTATTAATAATGGGAGTTATTATACCCAGTCATTAACATGTTCTCCGTTTCCTATTCCAATACCTTTAGCAGAAATAACAAAAGATTCTGACATTGGATTTTTACCAGTAGAGTCAAAGTTTTCTAGATACTTAACCATGTATCCTTCTGTAAACTTTAATTCTTTAGAAGTAGACTCGCTATCTCTTTTTAAGAATACGATAGATCCGTCTCTACGCTCAAAGTTGTTAAACATCCAGTCAGAAAGACTTGTATCTGCAGTAGACTCAACAGTTAATTTAATTTTTCCACCTCTAGTAATAGAAGATGGTCTTCCTGTTGCATCAGTTTCTTGGTGTAATTCGTAAGATGAATTTAATACGTTGTACTCTTGTCCTCCTACTTTAAGTTTTGCTTTAAAAGCCATAATAATAAATATTTAATTAATAAAAAAAGTTTAAAAGCCATTAGTGGCATACCCTAAAATTATAAAACGTAATTGAATACGCCTGTCTTTTTTCGTTAAAAAGTTTTTTTATTCGATAAAGTGTAGTGTTGTTGTTTGTTTCTAAATTTATAGTGCTGTTTTTTAGAAGATTATCTTACTGTGAATTGATTTGTTTACGGTGTGTTTGAAAATAATATTTTAGACTGTCAAGTTAAAAGGGGAGGAAAGGGGGTGTTTAATTGTATTTGTTTTATTAGTAAAAAAAGGGATGCCAAAGCATCCCTTTTTATTTGGTTAACTATACTAACTGGTTTATACCCACTCATTAAGGTGTTCTCCATTACCAATACCAATACCTTTTGCAGATATTACAAAAGTTTCAGCCATTGGGTTTCTACCTGTAGAATCAAAAGTTTCACGGTATTTAACCATATAACCTTCTGTAAATTTTAATTCTTTTGAAGTAGACTCGCTATCTCTTTTTAAATATACTATAGATCCATCTCTACGTTCAAAGTTGTTAAACATCCAGTCAGAAAGACTAACGTCTGCAGTAGACTCAACTGTTAATTTAATTTTACCTCCTCTTGTTACAGAAGATGGTCTTCCTGTTGCGTCTGTTTCTTGGTGTAATTCGTAAGAACAATTTAATACGTTGTACTCTTGACCTCCTACTTTAAGTTTTGCTTTAAAAGCCATAAAAAATATTTGAAAAATTAATTGCCATTATCGGCATTTTTATAAGTTACTGATTATGTTGAGTGAATAAGATTTATAAAGGTAAACAGTAATAATATCTGTTTAAGTGTGCTTGTGGTTTGTTTAAAGTGCTATGGTATGTTGATTTTAGGTCTTAAATTTTAGCCGTTTTTTTAAGCAGCACCTTGTCTTGTTTGGTGTCTTTTTAAAAAAGTTATTTTGTGTGATTTTATATTTCTGAGACATCGTGTAATGACTTAAAACATTTAAAATATTTAAGACAATTTAACAGATTTTACTTAAGTACACTAGAGTTATGGATTTGTTGCACGAGGGAAGGCTTTGATTACCATTTTCTGTTTATTATTTAATAAACATTTAGATCGTTTTAATTTTACTTTAAATAGTACTATTTACAAACAAGTGCTAGTTGGGGATTTGTACACAGTATTAATGTTTTTTTGAAGTTGTCTTGATGTTTTATTATCGCGATACTCTGTATTAAGTTTTACACACAGCTATGTTTTTGCTAATTAATTAATAACAACAACAACCTAATATAAAATTTGTTAGGGTTTTTATAAGTAGGCTGGCATTAGGTATACATTATGTGCGGTTTGACGCTATATGTTTAAATTATTGTGTTATGCATTACACTAAGTTATAAGTGGTTTACTTAATTTATACTATAAGCTTGCTATAAGCACGTTATAACCATGCTATAACCACGCTATAACCACGCTATAACCCACTTGGATAGGTGTCTTAAAGTGTTGTTTATTAGGTATTTAGTTTAATTTTTGGTTTTATGGCAAAATAGACCAGAATTATCCCTTGTTATAGGTGATTTTTACGGTATTACTTTTCTAATTTATGAGGTGTTTTAATGGCTGTAAATACATGAAGTCATGTAAAGTAATTAATGAGTGATAAGTCGCAAAAGGAAAGCATAAAATATTAATGCTAATAGCAATATGTGATATACTATTAACATAAGTTTTTACGAATGTAAAATCAGGATTATTTTATTAAGGTTTTTATAGAAGTACTTTAGCTAAACTTGAGTGGGTTTTTACTTGTTTTTTACTGTGGTGCTTTGTTGGCTGTAGTTTTTTTATAATTCAGAAATATCTTTCAAGAATGCTCTTCTTGCAATTTCTAATTCTTTATTAAGTGTTTTTCTAAATTCTTTTAAAAGAGTACTGCTATTTATTTTTCCTTTTACATTGTTCCTTAAGACGCATTGACAGTAGGCTTTGATAAATGGATTGTTAAAATAATAAGTCATAGAGTTTTCATTAAATCTTAATATTTCAGACCTAGAAGGTGTCGTTAATTCATCTACGTATTTTTTTAAATTAGTTCCTTTATAGTTTTTGTCATCTAATTGAATTACCTCTTTTATATCATTTAAAGAGATACTCTCATTATTTACAGTTAAAATCGCTCGAAGAATATCTGAAGCATTTTCATTTTTACGTTTATGGATTATCCTCGTAGCAAATTCATATACAGCTTTTAACGAATCAGAATTTTCTTCTAAATATTCGTCTAGTGCAATTTCAAATGAAGATTGAGTTATTTCAAATACTTTACTTGAATCATGTGTTTGGAAGATTTTATTTACTTCACATAATAACAATCCAAGTTGATGAGTCACAGCAGGTAATCCACTAGAATATGAAACTATCCGGTCAACTATTTTAGTTGGGATTTTAATATTTAATAACTTTTCTCCAGTATTTAAAATTTCATTTAGACTTTCTTCATTCATCAACGGAACTTGTAATTCCGTAATTCTATTTTTCATTTCTGGGTCAAACTGAACAACTTCCCGAGCAGAATTTACAGCTCCAATTGCAATTATTTTAAGTTTAGGATAATTAACAGAAGCATCCATGAAAACTTTCATAATTTGAGCCATTTGAATTTTATTGCTAGATTCGATTTTATGAAAATCTTCAATAACCCAACAATTTTCGGATTCTCCAATGAATTTAGCTAATGTTTGCGGTGTAATCGGTAATTCTACAGCTCTTCTTTTGGAAATTTTACTATCGCCTTTTGTTTCAGCACCCAAAGAAGCTTTAAGACCTAAATAAGAAGCACTTAAAGTTCCTCCAACTTTATTACTTTCAACTGTTTCCTTTCCTTGAGTAAAATATATTTCTAGTTGATTGAAAGCATCAATTACAATATCAGAAATTGACATTCCTTTTATACAGGGCGTTGTTATGTAATTTATATTTTCTGTTTCTAACTTATTTCTTAAAAGTGTAGTTTTACCAGCACCAGAATAACCATAGATTATAATTTGTTTTCCAGGTGTTCTGAAAGCTCTGTCTAACCTTTTTTTTACAGAACTTCTTTCAACAAAAGTATGTTTCGCAGGTTGACTTGGTGTAAATATTTCTTCTAATTGATAAGTTTTCTTCATTCGAGTTTTTAATTACAGCTAACGGTTGGTGTATGATTTCGTTGTGTTTTTAAGTACTAAAGTTAGCAAATAAATCACAGATAGAAAGTCCGCGAGGACTTTCGTAAGTAAGCTCTAACTAGCAATGAATTATACACATTGTTAGGCAACGTTTTTTATTCAATTGTAAATTTCACTTTTACTTTTGTTGAAAACTTCATTTTCTCAAAATCAATCACAATGTCTTCTTGAGCTCGACTTCCATAAATACTCGAATATCCTCTTATTTGCACACCTGCAACTCTACCTTGTAATTGACTTGTTATTGATTCAGTTTCTAAATCCGAAATGTAAATAGCTTTTCCGATTTTCTGATTTAGAGGTTCAACCATTTTTTCGGCATTCTGTTTTGCCTTTAAAATTGCTTTTGCTTTTAAATTCAGTAATAATTGGTCAGATTTAGAATATTCCGTTTTTGTAATAGATACGTTTGATATTTCTTCACGTTCCAATCCTGCCATTACTTTTCCAACAGTTTGTGCATCATTAACAATTAATGAATACATTTTGGTTTTTAGTATTTTTTGTCCGCTTAAAAAGTATTTTTTGAAATCGCTACTATAATCTAAAAGCGAAAGGTTTTTTTCTAAATCAAGTTTTAGTGAATTCAAAACTCTCAACATTGAAGCTTCCAATTCCTCTGTTGATTTTCGATTTCGGTTGTCTTCTTCGTTCAATATTATTACCAGATGAATTTTGTTTGGTGTAACTAAAGTGTCGATTTCCGCAATTGTTTCTAAAAATGGTTGATCAATAAAGTTCTTGCTTTGAGCAAACGTTTGAATTGTTAAAAATCCGATAAGAATGAGTACGATGTTTTTCATTGGTTTAATTGTTATAGTTCTTTATTTTTATCGAAGCTATAATTTTAATTGTTTTTTCGAAAGTCAGAATGAGTGAACTGTCCATTTCAATTAGTTTGTTAATATTCTGCGAGTTTTTTTTCAAATGTTGCCTAACGGTATTGTGTATGAAACGTAGCGTGTAAAAAGACACTAACTTTTCGGATTAACACAGAGCCGAATTTTTATATTTTGTTTTTAATTTTTTCTTTTAAAAAGCCAAATTAAAAATTTGGCGGACTCCCTAAATATAAACAACCCTTCGGGTTTAGCACTTACTAGCTATGTTTTATACACCGTGTTAGGCAATGTTACTTTTCTACATATTTGTCACTTATCCAACCCCTTAATTTTTGTTTGTCAAATTTGTAAGAAATAGGAGATGAACAATCATTGTCGTTTATAGCTTCATTTGTGGCTTCTACATAAAGCCAAGTTCTTTCCTCAGAATCATTCCCTTTAAATTCTCCTATTACTTTTACTGTGGCGCCTTTTTTTAATTTAGCTATTATATTCGTTTTTTCTGGACAAGTAAAAGTTGAGTTATGTTGATTCAAATCAGCCGAAAATCTAACATTATAACTGTCTACTGTAATTTTTATCTCATATTCTTTGGTAAGTAATTTATAAGGTGTTAGTGTTAATCTATAATTGTCTTCATCATTATAAAATTCGTGATTATATGAAACATAATTATTTTTTGTTATAACTTTATCTTTAATAAAAATGAAATCTCGATTCGAACCAAAAGGGCTTTCTCCACAGCAATGATTAGTAACAGAATTTAAAACAAGTTTTGAAGTTTCTCCTTTTTCAGAATTAGTTAATTTAATACTTATCGAACCAAACTCACTAATTACACTTTTGTATTTTCCTCCTATATTTAAATATACTTCTAGGCATTTGCTTTCGGAACATTGTGAGTTAATAATAACGTCTAAATCAGAGTCATTATCTAAATCAAATACTGTTATTTCAGTTTCTATTTCTTTCGACATTTCTTCAAACTGCTTTAAAAATTCATTTAAAGATTGAGCAATTGAAACTTTTGGTAGTATTACGAAAAGTATTAAAATGAATTTCAGTTTTTTCATTGAATGCTGAGTGTATTATACTGATATAGGTTGACTCTTTTTAGTTAATATTTAGACGTTCAAAAGTTTTTTTTTAGCCGTTTAGAATGCAAAAAAAAAGTTTGAACTAGGTTTGTTCTTAAATTGTAAGTTCAGGTAAATTTACATTATTTTTTCGGTACGACTTGTATTTGATGTTTGGATTGAGATGGACTTCAGCAGGTTTTCTGAGATCCAGGCTAAAATGGGTTCTTAAATTGTTATAAATATAGACTGCTTGTTGTGTCATTTTTTGTGCTAATTGAGTGTTTTTAATGGTTTGTTTTAATCCATATTCATATTTAAGCGTTCTATTAATGCGTTCAGCAACAGCGTTTTCATAAGGGTCGTATTGTTCAGTCATACTCATTGTTATTCCGTTACTTTCGGCAAATTCTGTGTATTTGGGATTGCAATATTGAAACCCTCTGTCGGAATGATGAATAAGCTTTTGCTTAGGATATTTTCTGTTTTTAATAGCCATAGCAAGCGCCTCTTTACAAAGCGATGTTCTCATATGGTTATCGAGTTTATATCCCATTATTTGTTTAGAATAGGCGTCTGTGACTAAAGCCAGATAGTTGTGTCCATTTTCTGTTTTAATGTATGTTATATCGCTAACCCAAAGTTGTTCTGGTTGAG
>NZ_JAEMEF010000005.1 GCF_016785945.1 Olleya sediminilitoris
GAACAGAAGTTACAAACGGAACAGATCCAAACGATGCATGTGATTACAACGTAGCAGATATTACAGAAGTTATTACATCAACAAACGATTGTGATAATGACGGATTAACAGATGCAGACGAAGTAAACGGACCAGATGGAGATCCAACTACAGATGATGGAACAGACCCAACAGATCCAGATACAGATGGAGACGGAGTATTAGACGGAACAGAAGTTACAAACGGAACAGATCCAAACGATGCATGTGATTACAACGTAGCAGATATTACAGAAGTTATTACATCAACAAACGATTGTGATAATGACGGATTAACAGATGCAGACGAAGTAAATGGACCAGATGGAGATCCAACCACAGATGATGGAACAGACCCAACAGATCCAGACACAGATGGAGACGGAGTATTAGACGGAACAGAAGTTTTAGATGATAATACAGATCCAAATGATCCATGTGATTATAATGTTGATAGTATAACTGAAATTCTTGATAACGAATTTCTTAATGCAGATTGTGATGGAGATGGAGTTTCTAATGGTCAAGAGATAATTGATGGTTCAGATCCAGTAGATCCTTGTGATTATTTTGCAACAATTCAAGATCTTACAATAGTAACGGAAGCATGGGAAGCTTTAGATTGTGATGGAGATGGAGTTATTAACGGAACAGAATTAGTTGATGGTACAGACCCTCAAGATCCATGTGATTTCTTGATAACTAGTACAACTGTTTCTCAATCTGAAGATTGGTTTTTAGGAGATTGTGATTCAGATAATGTTCCAAACGGTGAAGAATTTCCTTTAGGAGATACAGATGGAGACGGAACACCAAACTGGTTAGATACGGACGATGATAATGATGGTGTTGATACTATTAACGAAGACTATGCTGACGTAGATGACTCTGATGGAGATATTAATCCTGATGGAGATAATGATCCTACAAACGATGATAGCGATGGTGATGGTGTACCTGATTACTTAGATACTGATGATGACAATGATGGTATCTTAACCGAAGATGAGTATCCTGATCCTAACCTTGACGGAATTGGTTTTGGTGGTGACGCAGTAGATAGTGATGGTGATGGTTTACCTGATTATTTAGATGTTAACAATGCTACACCTTCAGAAGATGAATTAGAGATATTTAATGCTGTAACACCTAATGGAGATGGTGATAATGATGTGTTTGTGATTAGAAACATTGAATTATACCCAGAAAATACAGTTAGGATTTATAACAGATGGGGAGTTATTGTTTATGAAACAACAGGTTATGCTCAAAACGGAAATTTCTTTAAAGGAGAATCTAATGGTAGAGTAAATGTGAAAGTTGAAAAACAATTACCAGTAGGAACTTACTTCTATATAGTTGAATATGAGAATGGAAGTGAAACTAAATCAAGAGCTGGATACTTATATATTCAACGATAGATAATAGTTAATAAAAGAGGTAGCTGTTTAATAGTTACCTCTATTTAAAAAATAATTATACCTTTTTATAATGAAAAATAGAATTTTAATTTTAATAGCTCTTATTAGTACTGTAAGCTTTGTTGAAGTTTCTGCTCAACAAGATGCTCAATACACTCAGTATATGTATAATACTATGAGTGTAAATCCTGCTTATGCAGGTGCAAGAGATGGATTAAGTGCTTTACTATTATACCGTACTCAATGGGTAGGTTTAGATGGTGCTCCAGACACAGCTACTTTTAATATTCATTCTCCATTAGGTGGAGAGGATGGTAAGGTAGGTTTAGGTTTGTCTATTGTTAATGATCGTATTGGTCCAACTCAAGAAACATATGTTGATATTGATTTCTCATATACAATTAATACGTCTGACCAAGGAAGATTGTCTTTAGGATTGAAAGCTGGTGGTCATTTATTAGATATCAAATATTCTGAATTAAGTCAATATAATAGTGGTGACGCTTTATTAAATACAGATATTGATAATAAGTTTTCACCAAATATAGGAGCTGGTATCTATTACCGAAATGCAGATAAATGGTATTTAGGGCTTTCTGTTCCTAATTTATTAGAAACAACACACTTTGATGAAGCTTCATTGTCTGAGGCTAATGAAAGAATGAATGCTTATTTAATGGGAGGTTACGTTTTTGATGTAAATACAGATCTTAAATTAAAACCAGCATTTTTAGTTAAAGCGGTTACAGGTGCACCTCTTCAAGCAGATGTAACATTAAACGCTTTATATCAAGAAAAATTCACTTTTGGTTTAGCTTACCGTTGGGATGCTGCATTAAGTGGTTTATTAGGCTATCAAGTATCAGAAAGTGTAATGTTAGGTTTTGGTTATGATAGAGAAACAACAGACCTTGGTCAAACTCAGTTTAATTCTGGTTCATTTGAAGTCTTCTTAAGATTTGAACCAAGAGATTTAACTAAAATTTTATCACCAAGATTCTTTTAAATACATTCATTATATAGATTATGAAAAACAGATATATACTTTCTACTTTAATACTTGTGCTTTCGTTTACATTCTCATTTGCACAAGATGATGGTATTTCTAGTAGTACAGAAAAAAAATATGATAAACTTTCTTATGTAAAAACAACAAAAGCTTTATTAAAGCTTGTAGAGAAAGGTAACAAAACACCAGAAGTCTATAAAAAACTAGCTAATTCTTACTATTATAATTCTAAAATGGAAGATGCTGCAAAATGGTATGGAGAGTTATTTATGCTTAATGCTGTAATTGAATATGAGTACTATTACAGATACGCCATGAGCTTAAAAGCTATTGGTGATTATGAAGGAGCTAATACAAAAATGAAAGAATTCGCATCACTAAAACCTGATGACTCTAGAGCTATTTTATTCTTAAAATCTCCAAATTATTTAGAGGCAATTGAAGCGATGTCAGCTGATTTTGAATTAGAAAATTTAGACTTTAACTCACGTTTTTCCGACTTTGGAACATCATTTTTTAAAGACGGAATTGTTTTTGCTTCTTCAAGAGGTGATGGTAAGTTATACAAATGGAACGAACAACCATTCTTAGACCTGTATTTTAAGAGTGATGACTCTACAACTGTTAAGGATTTTTCTAATAGCATAAACACTAAATTTCATGAGTCATCAACATCATTTACCAAAGATGGTAAAACAATATATTTTACCAGAAACAATTACTTTAAAGGTAAAGTTAGAAAAAGTGACGAAAAAGTTAATGGTCTTAAAATTTTTAAAGCAGAATTGGTTAATGGTTCATGGACAAATATTGTTAGCATGCCTTTTAATAACAATGAATATAATGTAGCTCATCCAGCTTTAAGTTTGGATGAAACTAAGTTGTTTTTTGCAAGTGATATGCCAGGAACTCATGGTAAATCTGATATTTATTATGTAGATATTTTAGAAGATGGTGCCTATGGAGAACCTGTTAACTTAGGTAGTACTATAAATACAGAAGGTAGAGAGAATTTTCCATATATGAGTAATAACGGAACTCTATATTTCTCATCAGATGGACACCAAGGTTTAGGAGGTTTAGATGTGTTTATGATTAAATTACACGATCCTAGTCATTCAGTTACTAATTTAGGTAAGCCAATTAACAGTTCTAGAGATGATTTTGAGTTTATTATAGACGAATTTTCAAATGAAGGTTATCTAACATCTAATAGGTACAATGGTAAAGGAGATGACGACATTTATAAATTTACTAGAACATTCTGTACTCAATTTGTTTATGGAACTACAGTTGATAAATTAACTAACGTTATTATTCCTTATGCAAGTGTAGTTGTAATTAATGAACAAGGTGTAGAAGTACAAAATTTAACCTCTGATCAAAATGGAGCTTTTAGTTATGAAGGACCTTGTAATAAACAAAAATATAGCATCATTGCATCAAAAGATGGATACATACAATCAGAACAAACATTTGTAGTAAAACCTAGAAAAAAAGAAGATATAGTTTTAAAACTTAATTTGACACCAGCAACTCAACAACCAGCTGAAGTAGGTATGGATTTAGTTGAAGTCTTAAACTTAAACCCAATTTATTTTGATTTTGATAAATCTAATATTAGACCAGATGCTGAAATTGAATTAAAGAAAGTTATTGATTACATGACTAAATACCCTTCTGTTAGAATTGATGTACAATCACACACAGATTCAAGAGCATCAGATGATTATAACTGGGCTTTGTCTAATCGAAGAAATGTGTCTACAAAACAATACATTATCCAAAAAGGAGGTATTGCTGCAGATAGATTGGAAGGAAAAGGCTACGGAGAAACGATGTTGGTTAATAGATGTAGTAATGATGTTAAATGTACTGAAGAAGAACACGATTTAAACAGACGAAGTAATTTTATTATCATAAATAACTAAGCATAAAAATCGTTTAATTTAATAATAAAAAAAGCACCTTTTAAGGTGCTTTTTTTATTAAAATTACTCAAAAATAAAAAAGACAAAATTCTAAGTATTAACTTTGTGTATCATAACGTAATTAATGAAAGAAGAACAAGTAATATTAGTAAATCAGTTTGACGAGCAAATTGGCTTAATGCCAAAAATGGAAGCACATGAAAAAGCCTTACTTCATAGAGCGTTTTCTGTTTTTGTTTTTAATGATAAAAACGAATTGATGCTACAACAAAGAGCTTTAAGTAAATACCATTCTCCTGGACTTTGGACTAATACCTGTTGTAGTCATCAAAGAGAAGGTGAAACTAATTTACAAGCAGGAACCAGACGTTTGCAAGAAGAAATGGGATTTACAACAGCATTAGTTGAAAAAACCTCCTTCATTTATAAAGCACCTTTTGATAACGGTTTAACTGAGCATGAATTAGACCATATTATGGTTGGATACTATCAAGAGGAACCAATAATTAATAAAGATGAAGTCGAAAGTTGGAAATGGATGCCTTTAGAAGACGTTAGGCAAGACATAATTAATCAACCTGAGTTATATACAGCTTGGTTTAAAATTATATTCGATAAGTTTTACCAATTTATAAATATTAGCAATGAAAGTAACAGTTAGTAGAAAAGCACATTTTAATGCAGCACATAGGCTATATCGTAAAGATTGGACCAATGAAAAAAATGACCAGATATTTGGTAAGTGTAACAATGCTAATTTTCATGGACATAATTACGAGCTAATTGCCAGCGTAACTGGTACAATTGACCCAGAAACAGGTTATGTTATTGATGTTAAAATTTTAAAAGACATCATAAAGTCTGAAGTAGAGGATGCTTTTGATCACAAAAATTTAAATTTAGATGTGCCAGAGTTTAAAGATTTAAATCCTACAGCCGAAAATATAGTTGTAGTTATTTATAACAAAGTTAAAGCAAAACTTAATTCAGATTTAGATCTAGAAATAACACTTTATGAGACGCCTAGAAACTTTGTAAAGTATTCAGGAGAATAATTATATAAATTATAAAAGAAGGCTTTAAAATGCATTTAAATAGTTTTAATTCGGAACTTTATATGTAAATTTGCAGCTAAATAAAAATTAATATTATGGCAAATAAAAGAGACCTAAAAAAAGACATAAACTATGTTTTAGGAGATATTATTGAAGCAGTATACGTTTGGGAATTTTCTAACACTGATAAAGATACAAAAGACAGCGAAGCTATCATTGATGATGCAATTAATACGTTTGATGAATTAATAGCAAAGACTAATGATAAAAGTGTCGAGAATAAAAAAGCACACTTTAATGCCATCAAATCAGACCTTGAAACTAAAGGTAGAGCGTTAATTGAAAGAATTAATAAATTAGGATAAAATTTTTTTAAAAAAAGTTTGCAGATATCATAGATAACTCTATATTTGCAAACTCTTTTGCCGATGTAGCTCAGCTGGCTAGAGCAGCTGATTTGTAATCAGCAGGTCGTGGGTTCGAGTCCCTCCATCGGCTCTTAAAAAGCTTCTCAATTTGGGAAGCTTTTTTTATGTCTAATAGTCAACAAAAAAAAAGCCATTTAATTTCTTAAATGGCTTTTTTAATTTGATCTATTTTTTAAATAATCTTATTGTTCAGATTTTTTGATATCTGCGATGTATTTATCTAATTGCTTTCCGTATTTAGAGGCTTTAATCTTAGGTGTTAATACTTTATTTATAGTATCTAAGTATTTCACGTTAGCATCATATATTTCTGATAAAGCTAAATATGGAGCAACTTCGCTATCGTTGTGTGTTACAGCAAAATTAGCAGTGTATAAATACTTTCGTTTTACAAAACTATTTATTGCTAATTGAGTTTTATTTTGCTTTATAGTATCATTATCTCTTGCAGCTTCAAACAACTCTTTAGTTAGATCTAAGTTTCTATCGGTAAATTTACCAATCATTGTTAAATACTCTTCTAAAGTTTCATGTTGCTTAGACCCTTTGATTTTTGCGTCATAAGCAAAGTTTTTTAATGTAGAATTAATTTCAGTTACACCTTTATCTGCAAAAAACGAAATTCTGTCATCTACTTTTGTATTCTTATTTAAATATAAGTAAAACATTTCTGGTTCAGAAATATCAGATTGTAATGTAAATTCAGAATCTCCATTGACGCTAACCGAATCTACAGTTACTAATATAGTATCACTAACTTTTTTTAAATATACAGTTCCTTTTTTTAATCCTTTAATGTTTCCTTTAACGGTAAGTTTGTCGCTATCGCTTCCGCAGGAAAAAATTGAAACTAATAGTAATAATGCAATAATCTTTTTCATCTAAAATTTGGTTTTAAAGTGGGCAAATATCAATTAAAAAAAACAAAAATACTAACCTCCAGATGCTAATTGCATTAAAATAGTACAACCAATGGCTGCTAATGTTCCTACTGCATAACCAAAAACTGCTAATAAAACACCTACAGTTGCTAAAGAAGGATGAAAAGCTGATGCTACAATTGGTGCAGATGCTGCACCACCAACATTAGCTTGACTACCTACAGCTAAAAAGAAATAAGGAGCCTTAATTAATTTGGCTACACCTATTAATAATAATGCGTGAATAGTCATCCAAACTAATCCTATAGCTATTAAACCTACGTTATCAAAAATAGAGGTAATGTCTATTTTCATTCCTATTGTTGCAACTAATATGTAAATAAAAACACTTCCAAATTTACTTGCTCCTGCACCTTCAAAGTTTTTAGCTTTAGTAAAGGATAAAATAATTGCAATAATAGTTGCAATGCTTATCATCCAGAAAAAAGTACTATCTAAAAAGGTAAATGTATTTTTTAATGTTTGAGACTGTATGCCTGAAACAATTTTGCCAAAGAAAGGCGCTAAGTTATCTGCACAGTAGTGTGCAATACTTACAGATCCAAAAGCAATAGCTGCAAGTAACATTAAATCTGTTACTGTTGGATTACGTTTGATACTTTCGGTATAAGATGACACTTTTTCCTTTAAAGCTTCAATAGACGATGTGTCAGCTTTTAACCATTTATTGATTTTAGCTCTTTTTCCTATTCCTATTAATAAAATAGCCATCCAAACATTAGCAACTACAATATCTACAAAAACCATTTTACCATATTCAGCTTGATTATATCCGTAAATTTCTAGCATTGCAGTTTGATTAGCTCCTCCACCAATCCAACTTCCTGCCAATGTAGATAGACCTCTCCATACAGCATCTGGCCCAATACCTCCAACTGTTTCTGGTGATATTGCAGAGATTAATAATATTGCAATTGGACCACCAATTACAATACCTAAAGTACCAGTAAAAAACATAATTAAAGCTTTCCATCCTAAGTTAAAAACCGCCTTAAGATCTATACTTAAGGTCATTAGTACTAAAGCAGCTGGTAATAAGTAACGACTGGCTACATAATACAAATTGGTTTTATGTTTTATAACGTCTCCAGTATTTGATGTGGTTTCCCATTCTGGAGCAATTAATCCAATAGTTGTTAGTATGGCTGGAAGCATGTAAGCCATAAATAATCCAGGGACAATTTTGTAAAACTTTTCCCAGAAACCTCCTTTTAAAGATTCTGTATAAAATATAAAGCCTAATGCAAGCATTAGTACTCCAAAAACGACAGTGTCGTTAGTAAATAGTGGTTCAGTCATAATGTTAGTTTATAGTCAACGCAAAATAATCAAATAAAATGGTTATTAAAAGGTTTAAAATTAAAGTTTGGCACAGGATTTGTTTAGTATGAAATGTAATTATTTATGATGACTTTTTAACACTAGGTGTGGTTACCTAAACAAGAACGAGTAAACAATTACATTTGGTTGGTTAGTATGAAAAAGCATCATTTAAATGATGCTTTTTCTGTTTTACAATATTAATAAATCTTTAACAAGACAAGGTGTTAGTAAATTATAATTGGCACGACAATTGTACTATTAAGTTTGTAGTTATTTATGATGACTTTCTTACACAGGTGTGGTTACCTAAATAGAAACGAGTAATAATTACATTTGGTTGGTTAGTATGAAAAAGCATCATTTTTAATGATGCTTTTTCTGTTTTATTACATTAGTAAATATTTAACAATCAAAAGAGTTAGTTTATAATAATTGGCACGACAATTGTGATATAGTTAATGTAATTATTTACTAAGACTTTCAAAATAGGTGTGGTTACCTATAATAGAAACGAGTAATAATTATCATATTTTTGGTTGGTTAGTATGAAAAAGCATCCTTGTTTAAGGATGCTTTTTCTATTTTAAATATATTGTTATGTCTTTATTCTTTTATAAAAGTAATAATAGCATCAATTAAGCCATTTGCTAATGGACGATGAGATTCATTATACGATTTTGAATTTTCTAAATCACCACCTTCAATGGTTA
The DNA here is from genome assembly GCF_016785945.1 of Olleya sediminilitoris. GTDB lineage: Bacteria > Bacteroidota > Bacteroidia > Flavobacteriales > Flavobacteriaceae > Olleya > Olleya sediminilitoris. The sequence continues at coordinate 8,837 of NZ_JAEMEF010000005.1, forward strand.
CCAATACATGGTTCATGTTTTCAATAATCTTTAATTGGGCTTTGTTGCTTGCGTTTTTAAGACTTTCAGCTTCAGATTTACTAACTTGTAAGTCTTTACTACCATGAAGTATTAATGACGGAATGTTTAAAGTGCTTAGTATTGAAGTAGGATTGTACTGCATCCAATTCATTATAAAGCGTTGGGTTTCGATATTAAAAATAGAAGATAAAGCTACAGGATAATCAGTTGTTGTTTTTCCTGTTTTCAAAATTTCAAAAATACGTTGTGTATCCTGACTAAACTGAGGCGCAGTTTTGGCAACTTCTTCTGTTATAACGCTATCAATACTTTTTCCAGAACCTGCTAAAGATATAAATCCATTGGCTTTATCTTTTGAGGCTAACATACCAATTAAGCTACCTTGATCATGACCAATCACATATATTTTATTAAACGTGTTTGTTTTAATAAAGTAATCTATAACCGAAGTGGCATCTGTTACAAAATCATCAAAAATAATAGTATTATCAACACTTCTTTCTCGTATTTGCTTAACTATACGTTTGTCATACCTGAATGTTGCAATCTGATTATTACTTAAACTAATGGCTAGTTTTTTTAGATTATTAGTTTTTAAAAAATTTTGATTCCCATCTTTATCTGTCGGTCCTGATCCACCAATAATTATAGCTAAGTTTGGTTTTTGTATTGTTTTAGGAGTTAAAAGTGTACCATTAATGTAATTATTGATTGCAATATCTTTACTTATATATTGTGTGTCTTGTGCCAGAATTATTGTGGAGGTCAATGCAAAAAATAGTAATAGGTAAGATTTCATGTTATAGTATTTTTTATAGTAACTCAAATAGTAAGATATAATTGTATTTAATAATTCAAATTTACGCTTAATTTTTTTGTCCATAAAAGATTGATTTTGGACTTATATCATATCGTTTTTAATCGGTGATATGTTGTGTTTTGTCAATAAGTGTTAAAATTTAATGTATTTCATCGATAAATGGTGTTTTTAAACGTTTTTATTTGAAATAAGTTTTATGTTTGTATTGTGCTAAAAATTACATACTTTTTAGTTCAATGGATTAATTAATTATTATTTGCATAATTAAGTAGGTTTTTAAAATATAAATCTGCGTAAAGTAAAAAATGTTAAATAGCAAGAAGCCAAGGTTGAGGGACCTTGGCTTTTATGTTTTAAATAGTTAAAATTAATTTATAATTCTGTACGTTAAATTAATTCTTGGTTTAATAATTTTTTTTGTCTTAGCAATTTGATGTAGCCAATGTTGTTGCGTGCTTCCTTTCATTACTAATAAACTTCCAGATTGTAATTCTATTTTATGTTTTAAATGTTTATGTACTTTATGTTTTAGGCTAAAAGGTCTTACTTGTCCCAAACTAACCGAAGCTATTATTGGGTTTTCACCCAATTCTTTCTCATTATCAGCATGCCAACCGTTGCTATCTTGACCATCTCTATAAAGATTAGCTAAACAGGTTGTAAATGTATTGTTTTCAATATCTTCTATCTTTTTTTTTATTTCGCTTAAAGCGGAAGAAAAGCCATGAGGCTGCATCGTAATATTAGAATAACTGTAAGGCTTTTTATTATCAGCAAATAAAGCAGTTAATCTTGGTTGCGCATATGTTTTACCAAAAACAGTAATGTCATCCTGTTGCCAAGGTATTTCTTTTAATAAAATTTTAAAATAGTAATCAGCTTCTTCGGGATTTAAAAAATTAGGATAATATGTAATATCCGAATCGGGTAAGTTAAGTTTAAATGCTTCTGAAAATAACATACACTAAAATTTTAAATACCAATAAGCCCAATACATTAACCCAAATTGTAACGGAATACGTAATACTAAAATCCAAGTTGCAATTCCAGCCGAAGCTTTTTTACCTGACAACATATAAAAATGAACCATTAAAAATATAGCTAACATTATTATAATAGCATAAATACTAATGTCTTTTAATAATGGAATACAAACAGTGATACCCAAAAGGATTTCGGCAAAACCACTTAAATGCACAAGTAATTTATGATTAGGTAAATATCTAGGCATAATACGCATATATAATTTTGGTTTAACAAAATGCATAATTCCTGCAAAGATGTACATTAGACTCATTATATAAAGATGCCAAGGATAGTCCATAGTAAGTTTTTATTTTATAAATTTAGCCTATAATTTATATAATATGAAGCTTAGCATAACACTTTTAATAACTTTTTTTTCTACCATTTGTTTAGCACAATTACCAAAAGGATTTGTATATGCACAAGATGTGATTGAAGATTTAGCTGTACAATTAAAATATTGTCAAGATGATAATTTTGTTGGTGAGCAAATTGATGGTTATAACAAAGAAATTGTAATTATGACAAATCAGGCAGCTCAAGCCTTAAAAAAAATACAAGACACCTTAAAAAAGCAAGGTTTAGGTCTTAAAATTTATGATGCATACCGACCACAACGTGCTGTAAATCATTTTGTACGCTGGGCAAAACAAATTAATGATACTTTAAAAAAGCATGATTACTATCCAAATGTAAAAAAACAAAACTTGTTTAAAAAAGGGTATATAGCTTCAAAATCAAGACACAGTAGTGGTAGTACAGTGGACTTAACCATTATAAATTTAGAAACAGGTGAGCCTCTAGATATGGGATCACCTTTTGATTTTTTTGGTCCAGCATCTTGGGTTAAAAATCCTAATTTAACAACACAACAACAATCTAATCGTGATTTGTTACAAAAAGTAATGACTACTAACGGTTTTAGAAATTACTCGCAAGAATGGTGGCATTTTACTTTAAGAGGAGAACCTTTTAGAAATCAATATTTTGATTTTCCAGTAGAGTAGCAGCTTAGGCTTTAAAATCAGGAAATATTTTAGTAAACCGTTTTGGTAACTGAGATGTTAATACTAAATGTGTATTTGTAAAAGGATGTGTAAACGCTAAAGAATATGCGTGTAAATACAACCCTTTCCCTTTTAAGATTAATGACTCAAAACCATAAGTTTGATCACCAAGTATTGGGTGACCTATACTAAATAAGTGTTTTCTTAATTGATGTCTTCTGCCAGTTTTAGGGTTAAGTTTTACTAAATTTAAAGTTTCAAAACGTTTAGAAATTACCGTTTGACACACTTGATAATCAGAGTGTGATGTTTTATCATCAATATTTGTTGTTATGCTTCCATTATTTGACATGTTACCAATAGTGATAGCGTAATAAGATTTGATAATAGCTCTAGTTTTAAATAAATTATTTAAAGCACGAATGCTGCTGCTAGTTTTTCCTATTAATAAAATACCAGTTGTAGCATAATCCAGTCTGTGTACAGGTTGTGGTTGTGTAGCATCATCAAGTGTACTTGGTTTTAAGTTTTGTGATAAAGCATTAGCTATCGTTTTAAAAGTGTTTCCGCTAACTAATATACCTGCAGGTTTATGTATTACAGCTAGATAATTATCTTCAAATAAGACGTCTAATTTTAATTTAAGTTTGTTGTTTATTGTATTGTTTTCTGGTAGATTTAAAACTATTGTTTCTCCTCCTTTGATAAAAGTGGATGTACTTGCAATACTTCCATTTACAGTTATAAATTGTTTTTTTAATACTTTTTTTAAAGCCGATTTTGTAGCTATTGTATCAAAAATTCCAACACCATACTCTTGAAGCCTAATGGTTTGATTTAACGAAGGGACAATATGTGTTTGTGTTGTTTTAATATTGGTGTTGTTTAAGTATTTTAAAATTCAAATCTAAATTAAATAAAAAAAGCCACAACATAAGTTGTGACTTTTAGAGTTATCAATCAAAAGGGTATTAAGCTTTTTTAGCTTTAACCAATATTTTAATTTCTACATCATTTTTAATTAACTTGTCTCCTAATGAAGCAGCTACATCATCACTAGTAGCAGCATTGTACATAATGTTCCATAATGTTCTGTCAATTGTAAATGTATCGCTAGAAATAGTTACATCATCACCATTTACGCTAACTGTAGCAGGAAAAGTAACATTCTTTTTAATACCTTTCATTGTTAAGTTACCACTAATGTTATTTCCATCAACTTTTGTAATTTCAAAAGCAGCAGTACTAAATTTTTCTACATCAAAAAAGTCAACACTCTTTAAGTGTCCAATTAGGTTAGCATTAGCTTCTTCTGTTTCAGGTATATCAGTACATTTAATAGTATTAATATCAAAAATAAAACTTCCACCTACTAATTTATCTCCTTCTAATTCAGCAACACCTTTAGATACATTAATAGTTCCTTCGTGTCCACCAACAATTTTATTAGCTTTCCAGATAATCATAGATTGGTCTGCATCTGCTTTATATTTATTAGCTTCAACATTTTCTACAACAGTTTCTGCTTCACCTGTTTTGGCATCTTTAACATCGCTTTTACAAGCAACAATAGTTGTTCCTACTAAAGCAACAGCAAATAGATTTAATACAATTTTTTTCATGATATAAGTTTTAAGGTTTTTATTATTTTACAATGCAAATATATAAATAATCTTCCATGGAAACTAATTAAATAAATGTTAATAAAAATTGTGACATTTTGACATTGTTGATAGTAATGGCAGTACTTTTGCCTATCAGTAAATGTATTTCAAAATAAGTACAACAATGAGCAAGAAAAGTAAAAAAGAAACAAATATAGAAGAGGAAGTTAAAGCTACTTCTAATCAAACCGAAGCAACGACTGAACAAGAAGAAGTTGTTGAAGAATTAACCGTTGAAGAACAGTTAAAAGCAGATTTGCAACAAGAAAAAGATAAATTTTTACGTCTTTTTGCTGAATTTGAAAATTATAAAAAACGTACATCCAAAGAGCGTATAGAGTTATTTCAAACCGCTAGTAAAGATGTCATGGTGTCATTATTGCCAGTTTTAGATGATTTTGAACGCGCTTTGTTACATATTGAAGATGACAAAGAAGCAGAAGAATTACGTAAAGGTGTCTTGTTAATCTACAATAAACTGGTTCAAGTTTTACAACAAAAAGGATTAGCTAAAATTGAAGTGAATGCTGGAGATGTATTTAATGCAGATCACCATGAAGCAATTACACAAATTGCAGCACCAACTGATGATTTAAAAGGTAAAATTGTAGACGTAATAGAAAAAGGATACAAACTAGGTGAAACTGTAATACGTTTTCCTAAAGTAGTTATCGGACAATAAAAGATAGTATGGCTAAAAGAGATTTTTACGAAATATTAGGTATAAATAAATCGGCTACTCAAGCTGAAATCAAAAAGGCATACCGTAAAAAAGCAATCGAATTTCATCCAGATAAAAATCCAGATGATAAAGATGCTGAATCTAAATTTAAGGAAGCAGCTGAAGCTTATGAAATTTTAAGTGACGAGAATAAAAAAGCACGTTACGACCAATTCGGACACCAGGCATTTGAAGGTGGTGGTGGAGGCTACAGTGGTGGCGGAATGAATATGGACGACATCTTTAGCCAATTTGGTGACATCTTTGGTGGTGGAGGTTTCTCTGGTTTTGGAGGAGGCTTCGGAGGAGGAGGTGGACAACGTCGCGTTAAAGGTAGTAACCTACGTGTACGTTTAAAGCTTACCCTTGAAGAAATTGCCAATGGTGTAGAAAAAAAGATAAAAGTCAAACGTAAAGTTCAGGCGTCTGGTACAACCTACAAAACATGTTCAACATGTAATGGTTCTGGTCAAGTAACCAGAGTAACTAATACCATTTTAGGTCGTATGCAAACAGCATCACCTTGTAATACATGTGGTGGATCTGGACAAATTATAGATAAAAAACCAAGTAATGCAGATGCACAAGGTATGGTTGCTAAGGAAGAAACCATTCCTGTAAATATTCCTGCAGGTGTTGTAGATGGTATGCAACTTAAAGTGTCTGGTAAAGGTAACGAAGCTCCAGGAAACGGAATTTCGGGAGATTTACTTGTAGCTATTGAAGAAGAAGCACACGAGTCACTTCAACGTGAAGGAGATAATTTACACTATGATCTATACGTAAGTTTACCTGATGCAATATTAGGGACTTCTAAAGAAATAGATACTGTAACAGGAAAAGTGCGTATTAAAATTGAAGCAGGTATGCAATCGGGTAAAATTTTACGCTTACGCGGAAAAGGAATACCAAGCATAAATGGTTATGGTAAAGGTGATTTGTTAGTACATGTTAATGTATGGACTCCAAAAACTTTAAATAAAAGCCAAAAAGAGTTTTTTGAAAGTATGAGAGAAGATGAGCATTTTTCACCTAAACCAGAAAGAAGTGATAAATCATTTTTTGAAAAAGTAAAAGATATGTTCTCTTAAATTTGAAAAATAAAAGGCATTCAAGAAATATCAAATCCGTTAGTAATAACGGATTTTTTTGTTTTTAGTCTATTAAATTAAATCATTTAACATCTTAGTTTAATAAATTATACTATATTTGACTTATCACTAGCTTAGCTAGTGGTAATTTTTCTTTTTCATAGCAATTTTTTCCCATCCTTTATTTTTTAAAGGGTGGGTTTTGTTTTTAATGAACCTTTTATTTTGTAATATCAAGAAGCATAATAAAAAAAATAGTTGAATGACACTGAATTAAAACAAAAATATAAAGTGCTATTTCTCTTTACTCTTCAGCTAATAAGCATGATTCATAAAGTTTTAAACGTATTTAATGACCTAATTATCAGTTGCACTTATTTAGCTAATAAATTTATAACTTAAAAATAAAAGTAATCAAGTAGTTAAAAATTAGTAAATCTTTAATGTTACTCTTTTAACATTTTCTATATTTACAAAGCGTGCTATTAGTACTCGCAATAATCAACTAAAAAAACCTATGAGTAACCTTTTAGAGGTGCATAATGTATCCAAAAAATTTGGAGACTTTACTGCATTAAATAATGTGTCTATTACTGTACCTAGAGGCAGTATTTTTGGTCTTTTAGGACCTAATGGAGCAGGAAAAACAACCTTAATCAGAGTCATAAATCAAATAACAATGCCAGATCATGGTCATGTATTGTTAGATGGAGAAGCACTTAAAAATCATCATATTAGAGATATAGGATATTTGCCAGAAGAAAGAGGTTTATATAAATCTATGAAGGTTGGTGAGCAAGCTTTATACCTTGCACAGTTAAAAGGAATGCAAAAATCCGAAGCCAAAAAACGTTTGAAAATGTGGTTTGAGCGTCTTGAAATTGGAGATTGGTGGAATAAAAAAATACAAGAGCTATCTAAAGGTATGGCTCAAAAAATACAATTTGTAGTAACAGTTTTACACGAACCTAAACTGTTGATTTTTGATGAACCCTTTTCTGGTTTTGATCCAATTAATGCTAATTTAATAAAAGACGAAATTTTAAGATTACGTGATGAAGGTGCAACGGTTATTTTTTCGACACATCGCATGGAATCTGTTGAAGAATTGTGTGATCATATTGCATTAATCCACAAATCTAATAAGGTTTTAGACGGAAATTTAATGGATGTTAAACGTCAGTACAAAACCAATACATTCCAGATTGGTATTAAACCTAATAATAGTACTTTAGAACAAGAATTAGCTTCTAAATTTAGTGTGACTCCAGCCGAATTTAAAACTTTAGGTGATGATTTAAAATTGAACATTAAATTGTCCCAAGATGAATCTGCAAACGACTTACTTAGCTATTTAACCAATCAAGGACAAATTTCTCATTTTGTTGAAGTTATTCCAAGTGCCAACGATATTTTTATTCAAACTGTAAAGAATAATTAATTATTATGAACCATCTATCACTAATCATACAACGCGAATATTTAACTAAAGTTAGAAATAAATCGTTTTTAATAATGACTATTCTTAGTCCATTAATAATGATTGCACTTATAACTGTAGTAGTTTATTTATCGCAAATGAATAACAATAAACAACGTACCATTTCTGTTTTAGACGAGTCCGGTTTTGTTACTAACGCGTTTAAAAGTACAGAAAAAACAACGTATAATATTTTAACAGGCGTAACACTAGAAAATGCAAAAACCATTGTTGAAGAACAAGGTGACTACGGCTTACTTCATATTAATAAAATCGAAAATTTTGATTTAGTTGATGGTAGTGTTCAGTTTTATTCTGAAGATTCACCATCACTGTCAGTAATTTCTTCATTAGAAAATAAAATTGAAAAGGAGTTAACTAATCAAAATATGGCTCAAAAAGGTATTGATATTGAAACTATCAATGCTTCAAAAATCAAAATAGATATTTCTCAAGAAAACTTTTCAGGTGTTAAGTCTTCAAAAATCGATAGTGTAGTTAAGTTAGCATTTGGTGGAGCAGCTGGTTATTTACTATTTATGTTTATCATTATATATGGTAACATGATTATGAGAAGTGTTATTGAAGAAAAAACAAGCCGAATTATTGAAGTTATTATTTCTTCTGTAAAACCTGTACAATTAATGTTAGGTAAAATTATTGGGACCTCACTTGCTGGAATTACGCAATTTGTAATTTGGATAATTCTAGGAGGTGTACTATTAACTGTCGTATCTGCTATATTTGGCATTGATTTCGCGCAAGCGCAAACACCACAACAGGAGTTAATGCGTCAAGCTATGGAAAATCCTGATGCTAGTATGAAAGTACAAAGTCTGTTTACTGCTTTTTATAATTTACCATTGGCTAATTTAGTAATAGCATTTTTACTGTTTTTTATAAGTGGTTATTTGTTATACAGTTCGCTTTATGCAGCAATTGGAGCAGCAGTAGATAATGAAACAGATACACAACAATTTATGTTGCCAATTTTAATGCCATTAATATTAGCAGTTTATGTTGGTATGTTTACGGTTATAGAGGATCCTCATGGGACTGTAAGTACTATATTTTCATTTATTCCGTTTACTTCACCCGTCGTTATGTTAATGAGAATTCCGTTTGGAGTGCCTATTTGGCAGCAGATTGTGTCGTTATTATTATTAATAGGTACCTTTTTGTTAACCGTTTGGTTTGCAGCAAAAATATATAGAGTTGGTATTTTAATGTATGGTAAAAAGCCAACTTATAAAGAGTTAATCAAGTGGATTAAGTACTAAAACATGTTACAAATGCAGGATAACAAAGTGTCTACTAAAATTGAGGAAGAAGTAAATAAAGTTAGCGACGCAATTGTTGAAAGCTCTATATGGGAGAAGTTTGTGGAATTTTTAAATTTTAAAATCTACTCTTTTACAGATACTCAAGGTAACATCACTAGTGTTATAAAAATTAAATATGTACTATTAATCATATTAGTATTATTATTGACGACCTACGTATTACGTTGGATAAGAAAAATAATAACCAGAAAACTACCTGAAGATGATAAAGCAAAGTTTGTTACCGTTTTTTCGTTTGCAAGATGGATAATTTATGGCATTGTTTTTTTAGTATCAATAGACTCGTTAGGTATTGATGTAACAGCAGTTTTTGCAGCTTCGGCAGCATTATTAATTGGTGTTGGTTTGGCCTTACAAACGTTATTTCAGGATATTATTTCTGGTGTGTTTATTTTAATAGACCAATCTGTACACGTTGGAGATATTATAGAAATTGACGATAAAGTTGGTCGTATTGAAGAAATTAAACTTCGTACTACAAGAGCAGTTACAATAGACAATAAAGTATTAATTATACCTAATCATTTATACTTAACCAATAGTTTGTATAATTGGACACAAAACGGATCAACTACCAGAGAAAGCGTCGATGTTGGAGTGGCTTATGGAAGTGATGTAGATTTGGTTAAGACATTATTGTTACAAGCAGCAAAATCATGTAAAATGGTGTTTGAACAACCAGCTCCTGCAGTTTTGTTTACAGATTTTGGGGACAGTGCTTTAAATTTTAGAGTTGCATTTACTATTGCGGATAGCTTTAATGCTAGAATCCCTAAAAGCGAAATTAGATTTGCAATAGATAAATTATTTAGAGAAAATAATATATCTATTCCATTCCCTCAAAGAGACATACATATCATACAAGATAATAATTAAAAACAAGAATTAAAGATTAAATAACAAGACACTATATGAGATTATATTTAGGGACTATTTTATTAACGTTAATGCTACTTGGTAGTGTAAATGTTGCCAATGCTCAACTAACAGATTTAGCTAGATTAGAGTATTCCTATGTGCCTAAAAGTAATTCTGAAGATAGTTTTGACAGAGTTAGAGCTCTTTTAAATTACCCAATTAAAACCAGTGAAGACTGTTATTTAATTGTTGGTGCTGAGTATAGTCGATTAACCTTAGATTTAGAAGACAGTTATCCTTTTCCGACCTCTAATTTAAGACGTTTGCATATCTTAGATTTTAATGTTGGTTATACTTTTAAGTTAAATAAAAATTGGAGATTAGGAGCTAAAGTTACACCTAGAATTGCATCTACTTTAAGACATAAAATAACTGGAGATGATATATTTTTAAATGGAGGAATTTATGCCATTAACGATAAAACTAAAGACGCCAACATTAAAAAGCCTTACAGATTAATTTTGGGATTAACCTACAATAGTACAACTGGTATACCATTACCATTACCTTTTGTTAGTTATTTTAGACGTGTCAACGAGAGTTGGTCTTATAACTTAGGAGTGCCAAAAACTAATATCAAGTATTTTTTTAACGAAAAAAACATCGTACAAACCTTTGTTGGTATTGATGGTTATTTTGCTAATACACAAGAGGTTTTTACTATAGATGGTAAACAAGCAGACAGTATTTCTTTATCAGTAATATTAGCAGGTTTAGGTTATGAATATAATTTTACAGATAATTTGGTATGGTATTCGTATGTTGGTCATACAATTAGTATGAGTAATAGATTAAGAGATGAAAATAGAGAAGATGTTTTTAAGTTAGATAACGTAAATGCATTTTATTTAAGAACAGGAATAAAATTTAAAATATAATGCCAAAAATATTAGTAATAGAGGACGAAGCAGCCATAAGAAGGGTTTTAGTAAAAATTCTTTCTGAAGAAAATGATACCTATCAAGTTGAAGAAGCTGAAGATGGATTAGTTGGTATTGGAAAAATTAAAAAAGAAGATTACGACCTTATACTTTGCGATATTAAAATGCCTAAAATGGATGGCGTTGAGGTATTAGAAGCAACTAAAAAAATTAAGCCAGAAATACCAATGGTTATGATTTCTGGTCATGGAGATTTAGATACAGCAGTAAATACAATGCGTTTAGGTGCGTTTGATTATATTTCAAAACCACCAGATTTAAATCGTTTATTAAACACTGTACGTAATGCTTTAGATAGAAAAGAATTAGTAGTAGAAAACAAAATTCTTAAAAAGAAGGTCAGTAAAAAATACGAAATGATTGGAGATAGCGATGCTATTTCTCAAATCAAAGACATGATTGATAAAGTAGCACCAACAGATGCTAGAGTATTAATTACTGGACCAAACGGAACAGGTAAAGAGTTAGTCGCACATTGGTTACACGAAAAAAGTACACGTGCAAAAGCACCAATGATAGAGGTGAATTGTGCTGCAATACCAAGTGAGTTAATTGAAAGTGAATTATTTGGTCATGTTAAAGGAGCCTTTACAAGTGCAGCAAAAGACAGAGCAGGTAAATTTGAAGCAGCTAATGGAGGAACCATTTTTTTAGATGAAATTGGAGACATGAGTTTATCAGCACAAGCTAAAGTTTTACGTGCTTTACAAGAAAGTCGCATACAACGTGTTGGTAGTGATAAAGACATAAAAGTTAATGTACGTGTGGTTGCTGCCACTAATAAAAATCTTAAAAAAGAAATTACAGATGGTAATTTCCGTGAGGATTTATATCACAGACTAGCGGTAATATTAGTTAAAGTTCCGGCTTTAAATGATAGACGAGAAGACATTCCGTTGTTAATTAATCATTTCTCTAAAAAAATAGCCGAGGAGCAAGGGACTGCACACAAATCATTTTCGGCTAAAGCCATAAAATTATTACAAGATTACGATTGGACAGGTAATATTAGAGAGCTGCGTAATGTTATTGAAAGACTAATTATTTTAGGAGGACCAGAAGTTAGCGAAAAAGATGTAAAACTATTTGCTAGCAAATAGTCGTTAATATAAACAAAAAAGCCTCAATATTAATTGAGGCTTTTTTTATGTTTTATTGTTTACAGGTCTTTAATTTTTCAAGATACTGTTGTGTGATTTTAACAGCTTTCTCTAAATAATAAGATTTAATTTCAGGTATAGTTGCTGTTGTGGCATCCATAGTACTTCCAGTATTGTCATTAACTGTAGTGTTGCAATTACAGCTTTGAAGCAAGTTATTGTAACTAGATACATTATTATCAATAGCTTGGTTTTGTTTAATAATAAATTGCTCTTTTTCTAATTGTGCTTTTTTTGCTTTTTGGTCTGCTAACTGTTGTTTTAAAGCATTAGCTTGTTGTTCCAACGCAGCTTGTTGTTGTTTTAATTGAGCTTGTTGTTGCTCTAATTGTGACAAAGCACTACCACCATTATCGGTTGCAACATCAGTAGTTGCTGTAGACTCAGAGCTTGTACAAACATCATATTCGTAAAAAATATCCAAAATCAACTTTTCAGCCATTTGTAAATAAGTACGTCCAGATGCTAAATCATCTGCTAACAAAGCAGTATCCATATACGTGCTAATGCTTCTAGATAAATCTAAAGCTTTAGTACAATCAGAATCTTGAAGGCTAGTTTTAACGTTTTCAATAGCTTTTTTGCACAAATCAGCATGATATTGCAATCCAGCTAAGTTATAGGACTCAATACCAGCAGTAAGGTTTTTACTAACAATACCAAGGTTGGTATGTACGTCTCCAGTTACATAATTTTTTGCATGCGTTAATTGTAACGCAATGATGCACAATAGAATAGTAAAGTAATTTTTTTTCATAAGTAGGGTTTTTTATTGGGAAATGCTAAAATAATAAATTTTCGCAATTAAACGACTTTTTTTGTATTTAAACTGATAAAATTTGTTAAAATATAGTTTAAAACAATGATTTTTGTATTTTTAATAATTATTTTCGATTGTTTTAAGAGTGTTCTAAAAAGTGATTAAACAGCAAGTATTAATAATTACATTATATTTAGTAAATAAATTATTAGCATGAAGGACATAAAAATTAGCGACCATAAAATCACAAAAAAAATTAAATTAAGTGACTTACCAAGCCATATAGATATTAATGCAGATAAAGACCAAACCGAAGACGCTTTGCGTAAAGTAAGACGACAATTAGGTAAACTTCAAGATACCATGTATGCACATGGTAAATACTCTGTTTTAGTATGTTTACAAGGTATGGATACGTCAGGTAAAGATAGTTTAATACGTGAGGTTTTTAAAGATTTTAACGCAAGAGGTGTTGAGGTTATGAGCTTTAAAGTACCAACAGATTTAGAGTTAAAACACGATTATTTGTGGAGGCACTATATACAATTACCAGCAAGAGGTAAATTTGGAGTGCATAATCGTACACACTATGAAAACGTCTTAGTCACACGCGTACATCCAGAATATATTTTAAGCGAGAATTTACCAAACGTAAACAGTGTCAAAGACGTTGATGAAGCCTTTTGGAACAATCGATTTGAGCAAATTAATAATTTTGAAAAACACTTAACAGATAACGGTACTTTAGTCTTTAAGTTTTTTATGAATTTATCAAAAGAAGAACAGCGTAAAAGACTATTACGTCGATTAGATAAAAAAGAAAAAAACTGGAAATTTTCTGCAGGAGACCTAAAAGAACGCAAATTATGGGACCAATACATGAATTGCTATCAAGATGCAATAAACAGGACAAGTACCAAAAATGCACCATGGTATAATATTCCAGCAGACGACAAACCTACAGCACGACTAGCAGTAGCTCAAATTTTGTATGACACATTAAAGCAATACACAGACATACAAGAGCCAGAATTGGATGACAAAACCAAAGCCAATCTACATTTGTATAAACAGCAATTAAATAACGAGTAAAATATATTTGGCGTTACCACAAGGGTCGCGCTTTCCATTATATCTTTTTTTGCCATATATGGCAGCAAAAAAAGGATGCCATTTCAATCGCTAACGCAACTATCATGAAACAACTAGCAATTATTCTAACACTATTACTATCAATAAACGCAACAGCACAAACAGATCAAGAAGTCGTAAAAACCATTTATAGTCAATCCTTAACCAATGGTAAAGCCTACCAATGGTTAGATCATTTATCAAACCAAATAGGAGGACGTTTATCTGGATCTACAAATGCAGAAAAAGCTGTACAATACACAAAACAAGAACTAGAAAAATTAGGATTAGACAAAGTTTGGTTGCAAGAGGTAATGGTTCCAAAATGGGAACGTGGTGCCAAAGAAGTCGCGCATTTTACAACCCAAAATAATACTTTTAATGTTAATATTTGTGCACTAGGTGGCTCTGTGGCAACATCAAAAAAAGGGTTAGAAGCAACAGTAATAGAAGTCAAAAGCTTTGAAGAGTTAGCAACACTAGGTACTAAAGTAAAAGGTAAAATAGTATTTTTTAATGGAGCCATGAATCCAGAATTAATACATACCTTTGAAGCTTATGGTGGATGCTCTAAACAACGTTATGCTGGAGCTTACGAAGCAGGTAAACTTGGAGCTGTTGGCGTAATAGTACGTTCTCTTAATTTAAGGCAAGACGATTTACCACACACAGGAAGTATGGGTTACATGGATTTGCCAAATAACCAACGTGTGCCATCTGCAGCAATAAGTACAAATGATGCTAATAAATTATCTGAAGCCTTAAAAAAGGATGTTAATCTAAAATTCTATTTTAAACAAAGCTGTCAACAATTTGAAGATGTACTGTCATACAATGTAATTGGAGAAATTACAGGAAGTCAATTTCCTGATGAATATATGGTTGTTGGTGGACATTTAGATTCATGGGATTTAGGAGATGGATCTCATGACGATGGAGCAGGAGTAGTGCAATCTATGGATGTTATAAGATTATTAAAAGAAAGTGGTATTAAGCCAAAACGCACTATAAGAGTGGTTCTGTTTATGAATGAAGAAAACGGTTTGCGTGGTGGAAAAAAATATGCAGAAGAGGCTAAACGTAAAAACGAGAATCATGTCTTTGCGCTTGAAAGTGATTCAGGAGGATTTTCACCTCGTGGTTTTAGTTTTGATTGTAGTGAGGCAGCATTAAATAAAGTACTAAGTTGGCAGTCTTTATTTAAACCGTATTTAATTCATTATTTTGAAAAAGGGTATAGTGGTGCAGATATAGGACCACTAAAAAACGACCATATCGTTATGGCTGGTTTAAGACCAGATTCTCAACGTTATTTTGATCATCATCATGCTGCAAACGATACCTTTGATGCAGTCAATAAACGCGAGCTAGAATTGGGTGCAGCAACAATGACAAGTTTAGTGTATTTATTTGATAAATACGGAACAAGTAATATACCACAGGTTAAAGAATTTAAGGACTAGTAGTTGAGTTATTTTGTTTTTATAGCAGAAGTTTTAATGAATATCTATTTGTTTTTTTTAGATTTTAAATTCTGGAAAAAGAAAAGAGCACAACGTAGATATGAAAAGGAAAACAGATTGCCTAAAAAGCGCATGATTTATCCTTCAGATAAAATCCATTTAAAAGTTTTGGTCCTTTTCATTATTTTAATAGTTCCTATTTCTATCATAATATCCTTACTAAATATTAATGATTATGATCTAACAGAAAAGCGAATAGATAAAATTCAAGAGTTATTAACTGCCGAAAAAAAAGCATTCACAATATATCCTAAAGAATTAAAAACTATAATTAGAAATCACCCATTTCGTAAAAACTTAACAAAAGACCAATGGAATAATCTATTTTATTATTCTACCTCAGATGATGGTTTAACTTACAAGTTAGTTTCAAAAGGTCCAGATGGTATTTTAAACACTAAAGATGATATTAAATAAACTTTTATGTGTGATTATAATGTCAATCGTTTTTTTTCAATGTAAAAAAGAAAAACAATTGATTGTCAATGCTACGCAACAAATTGTTGAAAAGGAGAGTGTTAAATTAGATACTTTAAAACTTACAAAGGGTTATGGTTTTCCTGTAGGTAAACCAGATGCTAAACGTTATTATAATGCGCAAAAATTTCAAGAAAACAATCATTTAGGTGATGATTGGAACGGAGTAGGAGGTGGTAATACAGATTTAGGAGATCCAATTTATGCTATAGCTAACGGTTATGTTTCTTTTGCTAAAGATGTCAAAGGTGGTTGGGGAAATATTATTAGGATTATACATCATAATCCTGATGCTACCAAAGTAGAATCTTTGTATGCGCATTGTCAAAAATTATTAGTAAACAAAGGAGATTATGTTACCAAAGGAACTAAAATAGCAACTATAGGTACAGCTGATGGTGCATATTTGGCTCATCTTCATTTTGAAATTAGAGATCAAATTAATTTGCCAATTGGTCCTGGATATTCCAGCGATATAAAAGGGTATTTAAATCCAACAAAGTATATCAATAATAATAGATAAAATGAAAACATTATCAGTCTTACTCCTTTACTTAACAACAACAATTATGATATCTCAAACTAAAACAAATTTACCGTATTTTGAGTTGCCAGAAGCATCAAAAAACTTTACAGCAGGCACTGTTGCAGCAAGACAAATAGATGCGTTGGGTTTTAGGTTTTATCATGCTACGGATGGATTGACTCAACAAGATTTAGAATTTAAACCAGATGATGATGCTAAAACTTCAAGTGAAACCATTAAACATATTTATGAGCTTTCAAAAATAGTTTTAAACTCTACTTTAAAGCAAGATAATATCAAATCTCAAACTGTTCTTGATTTTAAGCAATTACGTACACAAACTTTGCTTAATTTAAAGCAAGCAGCAGATATTTTAAGATCAAGCGATGATATTTCTCAATACGTTATAATATTTGGGGATAATACAATTCCTTTTTGGAATAATATTAATGGTCCAATATCAGATTCTATTTGGCACTGTGGTCAAATTGCTTCTTTTAGACGCATGTCAGGTAATCCAATTAATCCAAAACTTAACCACTTTACTGGAACAGTAAAAAAAGACTAAATTATGAGTAACGCTATAATGCATCAAATTCATCCAGTATTGCCAGTCCAAAATGTTTTGGCAGCTTTATTTTTTTACACTCAAAAATTAGGTTTTGAAATAGCTTTTGCAGACGACCCAAAAGATCCAAAATATGCTGGTGTTAAACGTGATCATATAGAAATTCATTTACAATGGCACGACGAAAAAGAATGGGATTTTAATGCAGATAGACCTATGTTACGGATTGTGACACAGAATGTAGATTACCTATATCAGGAATATAATTTTAAAAGAGTATTTAACGAAAAAACTGTAGTAAAAAGTACAGATTGGGGAACTAAAGAGCTTTCTTTTTATGATTTATTTAAAAACGGATTAACGTTTTACCAAAATATTTAGTTTTTCTGATTAACTAATTTGTTTAAACTATCTAAAGTCAATGGTTTTTCAACATATTCGGTAATCATATCATAGGTTTTTGATTTTTTTTTGTCTTTTTCATCAATAGAAGAACTAGTCATGTATAAAGGCGAGCTAATGTCTAAACTAATGTTTTTACAAGCATCTAAAAACTGCCATCCATCCATGATAGGCATATTTATATCTAATAAAATAAGATCCGGAAATGTAGATTTATTTTTATGTAAATTAGTCAATCCATCCAAAGCTTCTTTTCCATTTTTGAAAATTAAAAATTGCTCAGAAAAGGCATTCATTTTCATTAGCTTTTTAACAGCAAACGTATAAATTAGATCATCATCAATTATACAAACAAGATTGATAGTGTTATTCATAATCAAATAAAATGCTAAATTTTGTGCCAATATCAACAGTACTTTCTACTTCAACAGATCCACCTATAGCTTCTATTTGATTTTTAGTTATAAATAACCCTAGACCACGTGCTTCCTTATGTTTATGAAACATATTATACATCCCAAACAATTTATCTCCATATTTGTCAAGGTCAATACCTAATCCATTATCTTTAATTGTAAGTATAACTTTATTATCTTTTCTAATTGCTTCAATGTTAATTATTGGATTAATATCTGGTTTCCTGTATTTAATAGCATTAGTTAAAAAGTTAATTAATATACTATCAATGTAAGCTGGTATCCCTTTTATTGTAGTTTTTGGGTTGATTTTGACATTGATGGTTGCATGATTTTTAATTGAAAGTGCTTTAATGCTATTTAGTGCATTATCTGTGTATTTAGATAAATTGATAGCTTCTAACGCTTTATTTTCATAGTTGTTATAAATAGCAACTTCATTTAAATTAAGGATAGTTTCATTCAAGTTTTCTACAGCCTTTTCTATTAACGGAAAGTATTCGTTAGTTGTAAAATTTGGATATTCTTCTTTTTTCAACTTAAGTAGCATGTCTAAATTTCCTCCGTGAGACCTTAAGTTATGGGATACGATGTGTGCAAAGTTTAATAATCTATCGTTTTGTTTAGAGCTAACGTCAAGTAATTCGGATATTTTATTTTTACTATCTTTTATTTCAGAAACATTATTAATGTTTGCTATAAAATGTTCTGGTATACCCTTGTAATCTCTAACTATTGTTAAAGATAGTATGCAATGTACGTCAAAACCTTCTTTATGCAGGTATCTTTTTTCTGTTTGGAAATTGTCTATATCTCCAGATAGCATAAGTTTTAACTCCTTTTGCCCAATTAAACGGTCTTCAGGATGTGTCAATTGCAAATAAGTAGACTTTAAAAACTCTGTTTCTGTGTAACCTAGCATTTTACAAATACCAGGATTAATTTTTTTCCAATTACCATTTAAATCTAATACAGCAATACCTGTTATGGAGTGGTTGAATAAGGTGCGTAGTTGTTTTTCTTTTAAAGCTGTAGCATTGGCTTTAACAGTTTTGTCATGAATATCTTGAAAAACACCTCTAATAGCAATACAAGTGTCATTTTCAAATTTTGGATAGCCAATTGCTCTTACCCATTTTTCTTTTCCTGAAGGTGTAATAATAATAAACTCGTCGTCAAAACTGTTCCTTGATTCAAGAGATTGATTAAGTAATAATGTAATCTTATTTCTATTTATACCTTCTTTATAGAAATTTATAGCTGTATTAACATCAGGAATATAATCTTGTGGTACTTCATGAATTTTTTTTGTTACAGAACTCCATTTAAGATTGTTAGACATTAAATCTAATTCCCAAGAGCCAATTGCCAATGAATTTTCAATGAGATTTAAAAAATCATCATCATGAATTTCGTTTGAAATAATTTGGTGAGAATTATTTGGAGTCATATATTATTAATTTAAGGACACCCAAAAGATAACTTTAAAATAATTTTAATTTTTGGATGCTCTAATGTAATATATTTTTTCGACAAAAAGCTTCTTTTTCCGGTTAAAATACAAATTTGCTTTATTGATAAGTTTCTTTTTTTTTCAATACTAAAATTTAACCGAATTTTTATTTTCGTATTTAAACTAATAAAACACTGTTATATAGTGTTTTATTAGTTGTTTTTTTTTATTTTGTAACAAGTTTTTTCTTGTCTTTAGGAGTTAATTCAATTTCTACTTGATTATTAATTATATCCTCAAAAGTTTCTCGTTTTCTAATCAAATGCGCTTGACCATTATAAACCAAGACTTCTGCAGGTCTGTATCTAGAATTATAATTACTAGCCATAGAGTAGCAATAGGCTCCAGCATTACTAAAAGCTAAAATGTCACCTTCATTAATTTCGGTAATACGTCTATTATTAGCAAAAGTATCTGTTTCGCAAATGTAACCAACAACACTATAAAAACGTTCTCTACCTTCTGGATTAGAAATGTTTCTAATCTCATGCTGTGATCCATAAAGCATTGGTCTAATTAAATGATTAAAACCACTATCTACTTGTGCAAAAACAGTTGAAGTTGTTTGTTTAACTGCGTTTACGTTAACTAAAAATTGGCCAGCTTCACTAACTAAAAATTTTCCAGGTTCAAATGCTAAGGTTAGTGGTTTACCATATTCTTTACAAAACTCATTAAAACGTTGACTTAATTTTTGTCCTAATTCTTCAATATTAGTTTCAATATCACCAGTTTTATAAGGTACTTTAAATCCAGAACCAAAATCTATAAATTGTAAATTTTTAAAGTTTTTAGCTGTTTCAAATAAAATCTCGCTAGCATATAAAAACACATCAATATCTAAAATATCACTACCTGTATGCATGTGGATACCGTTAATATTCATTTTAGTATTTTCAACAATCCTTAAGATGTGTGGTATTTGATGTATCGAAATTCCAAATTTACTATCAATATGTCCAACAGATATATTTGTGTTACCTCCAGCCATTACATGTGGATTTATTCTAATACAAACAGGTGTTTCTGGATGTTTAGTTCCAAACTGTTCTAATATTGATAAATTGTCAATATTAATTTGACAACCTAACTTAGCAACTGTTTCAATTTCTAATAAAGACACACCATTTGGTGTGAAAATAATATCCTTTGCTTTGTAGCCAGCAGCTAAACCTAAATGTACTTCTTGTATAGAAACAGTGTCAAGTCCTGCACCTAATTGTTTCATAAACTTTAAAACAGAAATATTAGATAACGCTTTAACAGCATAGTTAATTTTTAATTGTTTAACAGTGTTAAAAGCAGAAGTCAAACGTTTATATTGTGCTTCAATAATATTAGCGTCATAAACGTATACTGGACTTCCAAAGTCTTTAGCTATTTCTAGTAATTGGCTGTTTTGCATGTTGTAATTTTTTGTCAAAGTTATTTTTTTAGAACAAAAAAAAAATTAAAACAATAAGATATTACACATTTGTAACATATTGTTAATTATTTAACAAATTAGAAATTATTTAAATTGTTGGTTTTTTTCATAATTAAATATTAGGGTAAGTTAAAGTGATTATTTACTTTTGTAACTCTAAAATTTTACTCTAAACAAGATGAATTTACACGAATATCAAGGAAAAGAATTATTAAGCAGCTTTGGCGTACGTATCCAACGTGGTATTGTTGCTCAAAATGCTGACGAAGCAGTAGCTGCAGCAAAAAAACTAACTGAAGATACAGGAACAGGATGGCACGTTATTAAAGCGCAAGTTCATGCTGGTGGACGTGGTAAAGGTGGAGGAGTTAAGTTAGCCAAAAATTTAGATGAAGTTAAAGATATAGCTGGTCAAATTATTGGTATGGACTTAGTAACACCTCAAACATCTGCAGAAGGTAAGCGTGTACACCAAGTTTTAGTTTGTGAAGATGTGTATTATCCTGGAGATGAAGAACCAGATGAATTTTATATCTCAGTATTATTAAACAGAGGAACTGGTCGTAACATGATTATGTATTCTACAGAAGGTGGAATGGATATTGAAACTGTTGCTGAAGAAACACCACATTTAATATTTAATGAAGAAATAGATCCTGCTACAGGAATATTACCTTTTCAAGCAAGACGTATTGCTTTTAACTTAGGTTTATCTGGTTTAGCTTTTAAAGAAATGACAAAGTTTGTTACTTCTTTATACACTGCTTATGTAAAATCAGATTCTTCTTTATTTGAAATCAATCCTGTATTAAAAACTAGTGATTCTAAAATAATGGCTGTAGATGCAAAAGTATCTTTAGATGCAAATGCATTATACAGACATAAAGATTTAGCAGCTTTACGTGATTTACGTGAAGAAAACGCAATCGAAGTTGAAGCAGGAGAGCAAGGTTTAAACTATGTTGACTTAGACGGAAACGTTGGTTGTATGGTAAATGGAGCGGGATTAGCTATGGCAACAATGGATTTAATTAAGCAAGCAGGTGGTGAGCCAGCTAACTTTTTAGATGTAGGTGGTACTGCAGATGCTGCAAGAGTTGAAATAGCATTCGAGCTTATTTTAAGAGATCCAGCTGTAAAAGCAATTTTAATTAACATTTTTGGAGGTATTGTACGTTGTGATCGTGTCGCTCAAGGTGTTATAGATGCTTACAAAAACATGGGTAACATTAATGTACCAATTATTGTACGTTTACAAGGGACTAATGCAGATATAGCTAAAAAATTAATTGATGATTCTGGTTTAGATGTAATGAGTGCAACAGAATTCCAAGAAGCAGCAGACAAAGTACAAGCAGTATTAGCTTAGTACATTAACTTATATATAAAAAAAGAGCAACTAAATTAGTTGCTCTTTTTTTTTGGTTTAGAATAGGTTTTATTTAAATCTATTTTTTTAGGTTTCGCTTTCGCGGAAACATGGCCTAATGGTTTCTCTCCCTTTTTAGGCATTGGTCCTCTTAGATGGATCACTAATCCATTTAAAAAATTACGTAAAATCTGATCTCCACACTCTACATAATTAGGATGGTCCTCTCTTCTAAAAAAAGCACTTAATTCGGTTTTAGAAATTCTGAAATCTACTAATTCTAAAATTTCAATAATATCAGTGTCTCTAAAACTATGAGCCACTCTCAGCTTTTTAAAAATATCGTTATTTGTCATGTTCTTAATATAAAGCACAAAAGTACAAATTTGAAAATGGTTAACTAATTATAATGAAAACAATAAAAGAAATACAATTTTTTACTTTATAAATCGTTTTTAGAGTTTAATAAAAAATTAAAACAATTATAAAATTAAATCATTCAATATTAAAGTTAATTAATCTGAAAATAAATATAAAACACTGATAATTATTATTTTAAAATATTTAATTATTTAGACAAATAAAAACAAAAAAACGATAAGTATATATAAATATTGATGTTAATAGCTAGTAAAGAAACATGTAATGCGTTAAAAATCAGTTAAATAACATGTTTTTTTTTCGATGAAATACCAATTTTAAATGATTATTAGATAATAATATTGGTTAACTTTATAATAAATAATAATCCCTTGATATTATGCGTAATAGAAAAGAAAAATTAAGTCTATTATCAGAGATGATTGCATTTGCAAAAAGCGATGATAGTATTAAAACGGTAGAGTATAATTTTTTGTTAGCTGTTGCCAAACAATTAGAAATATCAAGAGTCGATTTTGATTATTTAATTAATAATCCAATAAGTAGAATCAATCTTAAATCCCATAGTCAGCGTATTGTACAATTCCATAGAATGGTATTATTAATGCACGTTGATAAAGCTAGAACACAAAACGAGCTGGCTAAATTATATAATTATGGTCTTAGAATGGGTTTAAACCATAACTCTATTACCAAAGTATTATACTTAATGGAAGGTTTTCCAGATATGATGGTTCCTGCAGATGTATTAATAGATATTTTTAAAGTACAGTATAATTAATTAAGCTTTTAAAGCTTCCAATTTTCCTTGGTAGTCTTTAATCTCGTCACGTAGTTTAGCAGCAACAATAAAGTCTAATTGTTTAGCAGCTTCTTCCATAATTTTTCGCTTTTCTCTAATTTTCTTTTCTAATTCACCTTTAGATAAATATTCACTTTCTGGCTCAGCAGCTTTTGCAGCCTCTAGATCATAACTATATGTACTTACTGAGTTTTGTGACAATGCACTGTCTAAGCTTTTATTTAAAGCTTTAGGTACTAAGTTGTTTTTAGTATTATAATTGATTTGCTTGGTACGTCTATATTCAGTTTCATCAATGGTTTGTTGCATGCTTTTAGTAATCTTATCTGCATACATAATTGCTTTTCCGTTAAGGTTACGTGCTGCACGACCTACAGTTTGAGTTAAAGATCTAGCCGAACGTAAAAAACCCTCTTTATCTGCGTCTAAAATAGCAACTAAAGAGACTTCTGGTAAATCTAATCCTTCACGTAATAAATTAACACCAACTAAAACATCATAAATACCTTTACGTAAATCTTGCATGATTTGGACACGCTCTAAGGTATCTACATCACTATGTATATAATTTACTCTAACATTTATTCGGCTTAAATATTTGGTTAATTCTTCAGCCATACGTTTTGTAAGGGTAGTAACTAATGTACGTTCATCCTTTTCAACACGTTGTTGTATTTCTTCAATTAAATCATCAATCTGATTTAAGCTTGGTCTAACTTCAATTATAGGATCCAAAAGACCAGTTGGACGTATTACTTGCTCTACATAAACACCATCAGTTTTTTGAAGTTCATAATCTGCAGGAGTAGCACTAACGTAAACCACTTGATTTTGTAAAGCTTCAAACTCTTCAAATTTTAAAGGTCTGTTGTCCATTGCAGCAGGTAATCTAAAACCATAGTCAACAAGGTTTTCTTTTCTGCTTCGGTCACCTCCATACATAGCATGTACTTGAGATACCGTTACGTGACTCTCATCCACAACCATTAAATAATCATCTGGAAAATAGTCTAATAAACAGAACGGTCTTGTACCTGGTTCACGACCATCAAGGTAACGCGAGTAATTTTCGATACCAGAGCAATACCCTAATTCTCTGATCATTTCTAAATCAAATTCGGTACGTTCTTTCAGACGTTTTGCTTCTAAATGTTTTCCAATCTCTTTGAAGTAATCGTATTGTTTTACTAAATCGTCCTGAATAGATTTTATAGCGTTTTGTAACACATCAGGAGAGGTTACAAACATGTTTGCTGGATATATGGTAAGTCTGTCGTATTTTTCTACTACTTCGTTAGTTTGAATATTAAAAGCTTCTATTTCTTCAATTTCATCTCCAAAAAAATGAATTCTGAAAGCATCATCAGCATAACTAGGGAAAATGTCTACAGTATCTCCTTTTATTCTAAAATTACCATGTCTAAAATCTGCTTCAGTACGCGAGTATAAACTTTGTACTAATTGATGCAATAATTTTGTGCGTGAGATTTGTTGGTCAACTTCAATAGTAATTACATTTTTCTGAAACTCGACTGGATTACCAATACCATATAAACAAGATACAGAAGCAATAACTATAACATCACGACGTCCTGATAATAGGGAAGAGGTTGTGCTTAATCGCATTTTCTCTATCTCTTCATTGATAGATAAATCTTTTTCAATGTAAACACCAGAAGTTGGTATATAAGCTTCTGGTTGATAATAATCATAGTAAGACACAAAATACTCTACAGCATTTTCTGGAAAAAACTGCTTAAACTCAGAGTACAACTGAGCAGCTAACGTTTTGTTATGTGCTAAAACTAAGGTAGGCTTTTGTGTTTCTTCAATTACATTGGCGACAGTAAAGGTTTTACCAGAACCTGTAACACCTAACAAAGTTTGGTATTTGTCTTGATTGTCCAAACCACCAACTAATTGTTTGATAGCATTAGGTTGATCTCCAGTTGGCTTAAACTCTGAATGTATTTTGAATTTCATAAATACAAAATTACAGAATAATAAGCAGTTTTTTATTTAAAGGAAGGTTAAAGCTTGTGTGGTTTATCTTATTAAACTAAAATGACCTCTTGTAGTTGTTCCGTTAGGGAAAGTCGCTAAATACCAATAATCATTGGTTGGTAATAGTTGTCCGTTTAATGTTCCGTCCCAACCATTAGATTCAGGATTTATTTGATGTAATAATTTACCAAAACGATCAAAAATCTTAATATCCAAATTGGTGTTAAAATTTATTGTCATTCCTGAAGGTTTCCAGTATTGATTATAAATATCTCCATTTGGCGTAAAATATTTAGGAAACCCTAATATGGCAAATGTTTGTTGGGTAACACTACAACCATCAATATTTTTGATATATACAGTGTGTAATCCTGAACTTATATTGGTAAATAGGTTACTGTTTTGATAGCTTCCTTGGTCCAAAGCATACTCAAAATCGCCATTATTTTCAAGTATTACTGTTACAGTATTATTACTAGTAGATTGTGTTTGAATAATGTCTTGGATTATTGGAGCTTGAATAGCAGTAACAGTTATGTCTCTAGTGTTAAAACAGCCATTTGGATCTGTAATGATTACTGTGTAAACACCAATTTGATTAATATCTATAAAAGAAGTGTTGACACCTGTATCTGTTCCGTTTAGTAACCATTGGTAATAATAGTTGCTAGGTGAGTCGTTTAAAACGCCTCCTTGTAAAGTTATGGTTTCAGGATAGTTATTTAAACAATAGTCAACAGTTTCATTTTCTGAAATTTGTGGTGTGTACAATACATTTAATTGTACTTCTGTAATAGCGTAACAATCGATGCTGTTGGTTTTAACTTTTGCAATTATAGTTTGTGTGTCTGGTTGTGTTGTTAAAAATTGTGTTGGCAACGGATTGCTTTCCGCGAAAGCGTCCTCCATTGTATTATAAAAAGTTATTGAAGCATTGGTTGGCACTTGAGGTTGGATTTGTGCAGCGACCTCATCTAAATCAAAAGTTGCTAAACCGTCAATGTCACCAGCATCACAACCGTCAAAACTATAATTAGGCAAAGTATTATTAGATATACTTAATGCTATTTGAGAGATATTTGTACATCCTGATTGATTATTAACCAATAAAGCATAAACGGTTTGATTTATGCTAGTGTTTTCAAAATTTTGAGGTGTAGTAATTGGGTTTGATTGTTGCTCAGCATCTAATTGAGAGGTGTAAAAACCTTGTATAGATAAATCTGGATTTGTTCCTAAAAGCGTTTGGTCTACTGTAAATAAATTATAATTACTATAGCCATCTTGATCAAAATCACATTGTATTATTGAGGTGTTTAATGTTGGAAAATCATCATATTTTTCTATAATAATTTCGCCATAGCTAATACAACCATTGGCCAAAGTGACCTCAACGTTATAGGTTGCTGCATTTTGTACATCTAATGTAGGATTGGTTTGAGCAGCTAATAAGGTATTGTCTTGATACCAGGTGTAAGTATTAATTCCTGGTTGGGTAGCATCTAAAGTAATAACGTCATTTGGACATAAAGCATTATTTGTATCTTCCAATAAATTAGGGCCTAAGTTAGTGGTGACTTGAAAACTTCCAGCTTCTAAAAATACAGCAGAGTCGTATCTGTAATTTTGCTCGTCTGCAATAACAAGCTTTACTTGATAGGTTACATTAGGTGAAGTGTTTGCTGTAGCAGAAAGAACTTTGGTTTGTCCATTAAAATTGATTGGTGCATTGGCACCATTCCAACTTCCAAAATAAAACTGATTTTCTTCTTGACAACCACCTGGTATTTCTGGATGAACGGTTGTAACCTTAACAGGTGTTTGTGTATTAGGTACTAAAGCTATATTTTGGTATTGTTGTTGACCAACTTCGCGAATTAAAAATCCAAATAAATCAGAAAATTGGCATGTATTAGGATTGTTTTCTTGGTACTCTTCAGATGCAAAAATGTAATTGAAGCTAATTTGAGAGGCTATAGTAGTAAATTCAAATTCAAGTATGGTTGCATTTATGGTATTGTTTTCGTTTAAAGCTATTTCTAGATCTTGGTCACCAGACCAATTATTAGCATTATCATCACTTAAAGATGTGTTTGGACCATTAACATTACTTAAGCGTCCAGTACTTAAAACAATTCCATTTTGAAACGGAAACGTAGTACCTGTTGCGTTAAAATAACCATAACTTTGGTCAGAGCCTCCAAAATCGCCACCAACTACGTTTGTTACTTGGATATTTGTAATACAGTTACTGTCAATTAAAACATCTTCTATTAACTGTTGAGGTGTATAAGTTTGTACGTCTGTTGTAACGTTTTGTGCAGTTGTAACATTAACAATCAAAACTAAAACTAAAAGTAATCTACTTTGCATATCAATTTTTAGGGATAGCAAAGGTAAACAACAATTATTTTTAAAATAAAATTTTAAGTGTTAAAGCTTTAGAGCAAAATGACCTTTAACCTGAAACTCAACAGCTCCCTTTTTAACATCAGCAACAAACCAATAATCACTACTTGGCATTAGGTTTCCATTATAACTTCCATCCCATCCCATAGAGCTGTGGTTTAGCGTTTTTAATAACTTACCATAACGATCATAAATATTAACAACAGTACCTTCTAATTGGTTGACACCAGTGATGTGCCAAGTATCAAAATAGCCATCTCCATTTGGAGTAACAAATTTAGGTGTATCAATTATTACTATTTCTTTAGATGTCGAGTTACAGCCATTTAAATCTATAACCGTAATCACATGAGGTCCAATGGGTACATTAGTAAATAGGTTAGATTCTTGAGGAGCTTCGTCGTCAAATTGATATAGGTAATTTCCAATACCAGAAACCTCAACGGTTACATTATTTGGATCTGAAAAATCTACAGTCTCAGTAAAATCTATTGTTGCAGCTTCCGACTCTGACACAGTAAACGTTGTTGAGGTTGTACAACCGTTTTGTGTAGTAACTGTAACGGAATATGTTCCTATTTCTGTTATTTCTATATAACTACTTGTGCTATTAGTTGACCAAGCATAATTATCTGTAGGTATATTAGTCTCGGCAGATACTAATAAAGGTAAGTTTTCTAAACATAATACCTGATCTTGAATATCCAACTCTGGTTTTCTATTTACAATAGTTTTAAAGCTTGTAGTATTGTAACAGCCTGTGGTATTATTTTGAACTCTAATGAAGTATTCAGAATTATTTTCAGAATCTACGTTTAAATCTTCTAGTACATTAGTGTTATTTTCTGCATCAACTAGCGTTTCAAAATAAGAGACAGTAAACTCACTAGGATTTTGACCATTTAAAGCTGTAGCTGTTTGTTGACTAAAATCAAAAATTGCAAAGGTGTCATAATCATTATCACATTGCTCTAAATCTGGAACTGTTCCTGCTGTTGGTATTGGAAAAGCTTGAAGTGTAAAACTACCTATATTATAACAGATGCTATTGGTAAAATTAGCTCTTACAAATAGGGTTTGATTACCAATAGTGTAGTTATAATTGTTGTCTAAAGCATTCTGTTGTGCTTCAGCATCAACTTGTGAAGTATAAAAAGTCGCTTCAATAGATAGTGTTGTGTCTGTAATATTAGGTAAAGCTTCGTTTAAATTGTAAGTATTCGTGCTATCTTCACAGGTGTTTACTACAACATTTGGTGTTATGGTTGGAGGCGTATTAACTGTTAGTAATAACGGAATTTCAGCATAACAATTAGAAACGGTATTTAATACTTTAATATAAACTGTTTGTGGATTTACTGTGTTTGTAAAGTTAGTAGGATCCATGATTCTGTTTGAAGATAATTCTAAATCTCCAGAAGAAGTATAATATTCAACAACAGTGTTATCTTGTCTTATAGAAAGTACTTCAAATTCTGAAACCGTTAAATCAAACGTTGCAAAACCATCCGTATTATCATCACACATTTCTAAACCACTAGCAGAGTTTGTTGAAGGTACAGAAATAACGTTAAACACAAAGCTTTCTATACCTTTACAAAACGTACCATTGTCTATAGTTGCAAATACTTGTTGCGGATTTACAGTGGTTGTAAAACTATCAGGTAAAGGGTTGATTTGTGCTTCTGCATCTGCAAGTGTTAAGTGGTAAGTTATACTTAATGTTTCGGGTGAATTTTGACTGATTTGAGAAGATATTTCTGTTAAATCAAACGTAGAAAACCCATCATTTGAAACATCATCACAAACAAACACATCTGTTGGTGCATCGTAAATTGGGTTAGAACTGACTTCTATTTGAAATGACGATGTGCCATAACAATCTGAATCTGTAGTGTTTTGAACACGAACAAATATAGTCTGAGGATTAGAGATGTTTTCATAAATATTATTTTTGTTAATAGGGTTATTTCCAGAATCAGCATCTACATGAGACGCATAATATAACACTTGCTTACCTGTTTGACCATTAAGTATTTCGGCATCTTTATTAGAGAATAAAAATTCGCCTATTTGGTCTCCATCAGTCTCGCAACTAATATAGGTTTCAATTGCATCAAAGACAGGTAATGTGTTGACATAAATTCTAATATTGTCTACTCTAAAACATCCTGTTGTTGCGTTTTCAACACGACAAAATACCATTTGGGTGTCTGCATTGTAACTAGTATCGTTTAGTATAGGGTTACTGTTAGATTGAGCATCCACTTGTGTGTTGTGAAATGTAATGGTTCTGTTGTTGGTATCTGGTACCATTTGATCTATAGACTGTGTTAAATCTACAATAGAAAAACCATCTTGATCATCATCACAAATAATAATGTCTTCGGCATTATTTACTTGAGGAGCAGGTAATACATTAATAGTTAAAGCAGAAGTTGCACTACAACTATTTTGATTTTGGACTCTAACATATACTGTTAAAGGGTTACTTGTATTATCATAAAAAGGTGGTAATGCATTAACGTTAGCTTCTGCATTAGCTTGAGATGCAAAATATTTTACTGTTCCGCCTTCAACACCAGTTGCAACATAATCGTCAAAGCTAGTTAAGTCTATACTTGTAAACCCATCACTGTTGGTATCACAATAATTTTGTGTTGTTAATGTTTGTATATCAAAACCTTGGTTAATTATTAGTTGTATTGAAGATTTATAAGAGCATGCTGGACTCTGTAATGTAATAAATAATGTTTTAGGAGCATTATTTACTGTATAAGGTTGGTTTTGGTTAATAGCATTGGTGTTTGCTGTTTGGTCTTCAACGGTTTCATAAAAATCAATTGTTAGATCTTCGTTACCATTAATTATCATAATACCAACTTGTAGTAAATCAAAATCTACAATTCCATCATTGGAAGCATCGTCACATTCGTAAAAATCTGTTATTTCGGTACCAGTTTCAAGTAAAAAAGTGTGTAATTCTTGTGGTACTATTGACACGCAACCAGTATCATTGTCTTCAACTCTAATAAATAAGGTTTGTACAAATTGTTGTGTATTTGGATAGTTGGTTGGATTGTTAATCGGGTTTGTGCCTTCATAAGCTTCATCTTCGGTTTCATGATGAGTTACTGTCACATTTGTAAGACCTTGTAATACGTCATCAAGATTTTCGGTTAAATCAAAATTGTCATAACCATTTCCGTCTTGTTCACAAGCATCTAAAGATAATGTGTCCATAATGATATCAGGAAAGTTATTAATCTGAATATCTAAAGTTGTTGTCGTACTACAACCTGAAGTTATATCTAATACACTAACGTAAAGTGTTTCAGTATTACTAGCAGGAGTATAAGGCGACTCTATTTGGTTTTCAATACTGTTTGCATCAGTTTGATTAAAATGATAATTAACATAGTAGTTTGGATTATTGTTAGTGATTTCGTCGTTTTTTACCGTTAAATCAATTGCACTATTATTAGCAGCGCAAATTGTTAAATTAGAAGGGTTAGTTATTGATAAATAAGCGTTTATTATTAAATCAAAACTGCCCATGTATACACAACCAGAACTATTATTTTGTGCTCTAAAATATATTGTTTGTGTAGGGTTTGTACTTAAATACTGTGTGATAGCATTAGTGTTTTCTATTGCTTCGTTTTGATATAAATGAAATGTTGTCGTATAAGTTGCACTTGGTAAAGTCGTTTCTACTTCAGAAATTTTTGTACTTAAATCAAAGATTTCTTCTCCATCATTTGAAGCATCATCACAAACTTCAAAATCTGATATTAAAGTTCCGTCTTGAATGGTGTTTAAAGCAATATTAATTGAATCTTCAAAAGTACAAGTGTCTGTATTTAATGGTACAGTGACTTGCACAGTGTAATTTCCATTTGTATCAACAAATAGAGAGTTTGTATTCTGTCCTGCTATAATTGTATTGTTTACATACCATTGGTAAGTTGCTTGCGGATTATTAGTGTCTGCATTTAATGTAACAGAAGTGTCACAGGTATTAATGTCTTCACCTAAATACACACTATCTGTAAAACTGTTACCTTCAATAAATACAGCAGTATCAAAATTACGATCGGTTTGATCTGCAATTATTAATTTAATATTGTATTGTACGTTTGGCAGTATGTTAGCAGATGCACTTAAAACTGTGGTACGACCATTAAAGTTTGTATCTCCTACGTTATAACCTTCAAAATATTGACCATTTTCTGCAGCACAAAACCCTACAATATCATCATGAATAGTATTTGTATTTACAGGTATACTTGTATTTGGGACAACAGCAATATTTTGATATGCATCACCACTTCCAGCTTCTCTAATTAAAAAAGCAAAACCATCAGAATATAGACATGGATACTCAGCAAAATATTCTTCTGAAGCTAAAATGTAATTAAATTGAACTGTATTTGAAGCTGATATAAAATCAAACTCAATTGATGTTGCATTTAATGTGTTATTTATACCTAAGGCAGCTTCTAAATCTGGATCTGTAGTCCAAGCTGTAGTTCCTTCGTTTAAAGGACTAGTATTTAATGTGTTTCCTGCAGAGTTAGCTTGACCTGTAGATAATATTATTCCGTTTTCAAACGGAAAATCAGATCCAGCTTTTTCAAAATAACCAAAACTTGAAAATCCATCAATATTTCCGTTTACAGTAGAATTTATATTAGATACCTCAACACAGCCTTGTACTAAATTATCCTGAACTAATTGTTGTGCAGAAAACGAATCATCAATAGATATCTGTTGAGCAAAACTTGCTGACGAAAGCACTAAAAGTAGAGTGAAAAATGTTGGTCTTAGGTTAATTTTCATTGCTTTTATTGGTTTTTTGTTAAAACACGATGAAATACATATATTATCGATTAAAGGACAAACATATGTAAAATATCGACTAAACGCAAATTTTGACGATAAAAAGAAATTTTTATTTTCCTGATTTCTAAATTATTAGCAAAAAGTCGCGTTTTTAGACTTGCTAAGCGTATTTTGAGATATAGCTATTTTTTAGAAAAAAATGTTTCTATTGGAGTTTGAGAGGATAGTTTTATTAAATGAAGCTTGGCTAAGTTGTTTTAATAACTCAAAAACATCATTTATTTTGAAGAATACTAATTTTGAATGTTTTATGGGTAGGTAAAAACGGTATAACCTGAAGTATTGATTAATACTAAATATAAAGTCGATTATTTAGTAATTAATATAAACCCACCCTGTTTGGATTTGGTAATTAGGGGCTTTAAGATTTAGTACGTAAAAATATGTGCCTGTAGGAACAATGTCTCCTTGATTAGTTAAGCCTTGATTAACTTGACCATACCATTTTGTATTATTATTACCTATAAAGATTAAAGTGCCATAACGATTATATATCAATAATTCGTGATCTTGAAAGACATTATATAATCCTTGAATATTAAAATAGTCGTTTATGGTATCTTGATTTGGAGAAAATCCATCCGGAATAATAGGAGGGCAGTTAGTTGTGTTTAAGGTAAAAACAAATAAGTCGAAACATAATTGTGTTTGTGCAGCAACATATATTGTTTGTGGAGTTGTATTAGAAATGTAATGATTTGGATTTGTTATGGCATCTTGATTGTTTAAATCATCTAAACTGCTATAAAAAAATAGGTCTTGATACAAGTTTAGGTCTATATTAATTAAAGCATTGTTTAAATTATAAATGCCTGTATTATAACCTTGATCACAAGCTACTAATTCAGCAAGCTGAATAGTTTCAGGAATTGGTATAAGTTGGATGGTCGAGAATGTGTTATTGTTTACTTCATTTGTTTCAGTTACTAAACCATTATTGTTTCCGTCGTTATCAACTTCAATTTCAATAATAAAAGTATCAGGTATAGTATTAGGTATTTCTAAAGTAATTTGACTTGTTTCTTCTTCTCCAATACCAATTATAGTGTTGGTTTGACTTTGCCCTATTAATACGTTGTCTATAAAAAAAGCAATTGGTGTATTGGTTGGTAAAGCAGCTGTGCTATTGTTGTTGTATACAGTATAATCTATAGTAATGCTTCTGGTATTACAGTTTGTTTGGTAAAAATTTTGTGTAACCGTTGCATCTGGTAATTGACTATTTAAAACGGTAATAATATTGTTAAGAATTATTAAATCGGCTCTAAAAATACCGTTACTATCAAAATCACCTGTGGTTAGATTAATAGTAACTTCTGTGTCTCCAATTTGTATATTGTTTTCGATGTTATAAACATCTAAATCAGCATTATAAAAGTTAGTAGAATTTGTAAAACTATTGGTTCCGTTAAAAGCATTGTCAGGTAAATTTAGAGGAGGATTGGATAAGACATTTCCGTTAATTGATAGTGATTCTCCAAAATTTAAAGCATTATCTCCTTCCCAAGCTAAAAAACCAATTTTAGCATTATTGTTATCAAGTACGTTTACGTTTTCTAGAATAATAGTTTTATCTTGAACGTCTGCATTAATAATTTCCAATCCTAAAAATAGATTAACTTGATTTAGCGGTAATGTTGGTTGTTCATAAATAACATATAAGCTCCAACCTGCGTAATTAGTTCTGTTATTACAATAACCTGGAGTGTTTGTTAATGTGTCAGAAATATCTAAATCTGAAAAAATATAATTTGTACTGCCTTCATTATTAATTTGATCAGTGACTTCTGCATAGCTAGCAAAATAGGTAAGCAAACCATTACTACCTGCATTATAGTCTACAGTAAATGTATCTTGGGCATTTATAGATGTAGTGTTAAGCGTAACTTGGTTATCGCCAGTTCCAGAACCAGACCAAAATAAATAGGCAGCAACAATGTTTGTATTGTTTGGTAATGTTAAATTGGCTTGAGAGGATGGAAGTGTTTCGCAAAAGAATTGAGAAAGATTATTTTCTGCTTGATTTAAAGTGTTTCCAATAGCTATATAATCATACCGTCCATTAAATTGTTGAAACAATTCAATGTTTTGTGCACTTGCTTTAGCAAAGCAAAGTCCAATTATTATAATGACGAAAAATACATGTTTCATTAGTTTGTATTCTTGCTTAAATGTACAAGTTACTATCGTTTTAAAGTGAAATGATTTCTATAAATACGTCCATCCTGAAGTTTTACCGTAAACCAATAATCGTTAGTAGGTAATGGTTGTCCGTTAAAAGTACCATCCCAACCTTGGTTGTTAGGAGTGAATTCTTTTAGTAGTTTTCCATATCTATCAAATATTTGAATAATTGAATTAGCTTGAAATTGAGTTGATACACCATATATTTGCCAATAATCATTTTTCCCATCGTCATTTGGTGTGAAAAATAAAGGAAATCCAATGACTGAAAACATTTGATCTACAGTGCCACAATTATTTTTGATATCTGTAATATTAACCTGATAAATTCCTGGTTTTATATTAGTAAAGATGTTATTATTTTGAAACCCTGTTGAAAGTCCTTCAGCATTAATTAATTCAAAAGCGTAGTCTCCTTCACCTGAAGTCAAGATTGTTACGACATTATTATTTAAACTGCCATCAACTACAATAATATCTTCAATAGTTGCAATGTTTGAAGGTTGAACAGTAAAGGTTTTTGTTTTTGGGCAACCTTCTGCAGTTGTTACAGTAACAGTAAATTGACCAATTGTATTAACCTCAATAGAGGCAGTAGTTTCACCAGTTGACCAATTATAGTAATAGTTAGGGTTTGCTGTGTTGGTTGCTGTTAGTTGTATGGTTTCAGGAAATTGATTAAGACAATATAAAACAGTTTCGTCTTCTGTAATTTGTGGTAAAGGATTAATAGTTAACAAAACTTCGCTAATACCGTAACAGGCATTGTTGTTTTCTGCTCTAGCGTAAATGACTTCATTGTAAGGGATTGTATTGTTATATAATAAAGGTAAAGCATTAACTTCCAAAAGGGCATCATCATAGGTACCATAATAGCTAACCGTAATGCCAGCAGGAAGTCCATTTGTTATCTCTGTTGAAAAACTATCTAAATCAAAGGTGTTAATTCCATCTTCAGAGCCAAGTTCGTCACAAACAGGAGGAGCAATATAATCATTAGTTTGTGTAACGCTAACATCTAAAGTTAACTCGGAAAAAGCAATACAGTTTGTTATGGTATCTGTAACAACAACATAAATAGTTTGAGGGTTTGAGATATTACTATAAGCGTCTCCGTTTATAGGATTTGTCTCTGATTGCGCATTGCTGAAAGCTGTATAAAATGCTATAGTATTCTGACTATTGTTATTAGTTATGTTTGCTGAAGCTTCATTTAAATTAAATATAGTCTGACCATCTGGAACTCCATCTTCGTCACATTGAAATAAAATGTCATCATAGGCTTCAGGTACAGGATTAACAGTAATGTTAAAGCTATTGGTAGTAAAGCAATCTGTGTTAATACTATTTTCTAATCTTACAAAAATAGTTTCTGTGATAGGTGTTGTGTTGTAATAATTATTTGGTAAAGGGTTTGCACCTATGTCAGCATCATTTTGTGTGTTGTGATACGTTATATTATAAAGTGTTGTACTTTGTAATCCATAGACTTGCGTATTGTAGCTTGCTAAATCTATAGTTGTTTGTCCATTAGTGTCGTCTCCATCGGTAGAATCATCACAAGTTTCATAGTCGGATAAATTATCTATAATTGGAGTATTATAAATTTCAATATTAAAACTAGTAGTATCATAACAATTGTTATTACCAAAATTGAAAATTCTAGCAAAAATGGTTTCTTGTGAAGCATTTACAAGATAATTATTTGGCAATTCATTTTGCCCCAAATCAGCTTCATTTTGTGTTGAATGATAGGTAATTTCAAATTCTAAAGAATTTTGACCATTTAAGATTGATTCATTTTGATTAGATAGCAATATATCACTACTGGAATCATTATCATCATCACAAATAATAATATCATTTGGTTGAGTAGCAATAGGTATATCATAATAAGTTACAATAGCTTGTCCTTCTTTTGTATCACAGTCACCATTATTTAAATCAATAATAACCTCATAGTTTCCATTTTCATTTATTAATAACTCATTTGGTATTGTTGGAGTTGTAAGGATAGTACCATCTTTATACCAAGTATAAGTTGCTCCATTAATATCTTCAGCTGTTAGCGTATAGTTTTCTCCTGTGCATAATGGTAAGACTACAGAGTTGGAGGTGTCAGTAGGAATGATATCAATTTTTTCTGAAAAGAAAGAAGAAATAAAAGGAGGTAAGCCTTGCCTTGAGACGCGACCATTCAAGCTTATTGCTTCATGTTGGTAATCTGAAAATTGACCTAATTGATTTGGATTATTAATAACACTTAAAAAAGGAGAACCTTGATTATAAGTTGCACTTAATGATCTGTAAATTTTACCGTCAGGACCTAATTGTAAAGCACTTCTATACATGACTCTTTGGTCTAAAACTTGTTCTGATTGGCTTATATTATTAGACGTTAGATCATATTGAAGCAAGGCACCATATTGTGCACTGGTATTTTCAAAATTATCGGAGTCTGTTTCAAAATATGTACTAACGTATAATACTTGATTATTAGGTGAAAATTCTACTCCATAGGCACGTTGTACTTTTCCTAATGGATTGATATTTATTTGTATTTGTTGCGAGTTACTTACCTGTCCAGTATTAGTATCAAAGTCATATAAGAATAAACCACTACCAACGTTTGCAGAAGCTATTTTTGTTCCGTCTGGAGAAAATTTTAAATACCCTCTTCTTTCTGAAATACTGAAAGGTATCGTTGATGTAACTGGAGTAGTGTTTACACCAGTTGAAGAAACTTCAAAAGCATAAAAAGTAGTGTTATTGTTGTCTACAGCAGAAGGGTTTGTTAAAGCATCATTACTTGCAAAAGTCACCACCCAAATATTTTGAGATTGGCAATCTTTAAGTACTGCACTTAATTTTTCTGAAGCTCTAGATAATAAAAATTGATTTTTAATATTAGTTACAGCTCCTAGTCCATTATCTAATGACATGTTGACTTCAGTAAAATTGAAGCCTTGGTCTTGTTGCCCAAAAAACTCTGTACCTTGAGTAAATATGTAATAAATATTTGGGTCACCTGGTTTAGGAATAATTATGGCAGACTGTGTACTTGAAGGGTTACCATCCAGGTTATTACCATTAAGCATAACATTATGGTTTTTATTATACACAGTAATTCCATCTGTGTAAAATAATAAATCACCAGCACTATTTGATATGCTTGTACAGCCTTCATCAGTTGCTAATTGACCATCAGTTAATGCTGTAACAGCATTAGTGTTTGTGTTAAATTGTATTCCAGCATTATCACCAAAATACCAGTTTGCAGCTTCATTTTGCGCCTGTAATATAAAGCTGCAAAGTAGTATTAATACTAAAAATATCTTTTTCATAAAAAAATCTATAATTAGTAAATGTATTATAATAAAATCTTATAAATAAATGTAGTTTGTTAAAAAATAAACAAGGTTTTTTATAAATCTCTTTTTTGTAATAATTTATAAGAGAAAAATACAAATAAGCTAGTCCACCCAAGAACAATAAATATTTCGTACCAATGTACAGCAAAATCATATATAAGTTCTGTTTTTTCTGGAGACTTCATAGCTACAATACGTCTAAAGGGTTCGTCTATTAATTTAGACATGGACTTTAATGGTAAAAAGTTTTGAATTTTAGTCGCTATGTCATCATCGTAATTTTTTAATATTATACCATATATAATCCATTCGATTATAAATAGGATGAATAAAAAAGCTAGTGCAAATGCAGAGCGTTTTATTAATACTGCAGCAAATAAGCATAAACTAAAAAAGCCAATAAGTTTTACTAAATAAGCAAGTAAAAAGATACTTTCACTAAACATATAATAAGCTTCACTGTCACCATTATAGTATAGTCCAATAGCTAGAGTTAAAATACCAACTAATAGTGTCGATACAACAGAGAAAAATACTATAGCATAAAATTTTGACAGTATAAACTCTTTTTTACTAAGACCATCAATTAAGTTTTGCTTGATGGTTTTGTTACTATATTCATTACCAATCATGCTAACCACAACTATAGCAAAAAATAGCTTAAATAATGACGAGAAAAAAGTGGTAATATGCCAAATGTATGGAAAATCAAAAATTCCTACACTACCTAAATCTATTGTAAATAGATCAAAGAAATTGATTTTAAATGAGGATAATAATATGATGAAAAACGGTAATATAAATGAAAAGAAGATTAATATTTTACTAACCCTATTTTCTAAAAGTTTTTGTAATTCTATTTGTAAAAGTCGTAACATGATTTGTGTGTTTTGATGGATTAGTTTTTGTCTTCTAAGTTATCTGTAAGTTGAAGAAATTGTTCTTCTAAACTTTCTTTACGCAATACTAGATGCGACAGTGCAATACCTTTGTCTAATAGCTCTTTGTTAAAAGAGGCTGCAGATGTTGGTGCATTTAAAAAGGCAGTTATTAAATCCTCTGTTACTTTTGTGTTTTTAATATTTGGATGAGTATTTAGATAATCTAAAAGTGCTGTGTTGTTATCACATTTTAATTCAAAAAAGCCATCACTAGAAATCATTTGATCTACTGGACCTTCATATAATTTATTACCCTTTCTGAGTACAACAACATGTGAGCACACTTTTTCAACTTCATCTAATAAGTGAGACGCTAATAAAATAGTTGTACCTTGACTTGCAATATCTTTAATTATAGCTCTAATTTGGTGTATACCCTGAGGGTCAAGACCGTTTGTGGGTTCGTCTAAAATTAAAATTTCAGGATCGTTAAGTAATGCAGATGCTATTGCAAGGCGTTGCTTCATCCCTAAAGAAAAGGTTTTAAACTTACTGTCTTTACGGTCAAGTAAGCCTACTAGTTCTAGTTTTTCGTCTATTTTTTCTTCAGTAATTCCCTTTATTTTACAAACTAATTTTAAGTTTTTGTATGCTGACATGTAAGGGTAAAAGTTTGGACGCTCTATAATTGCTCCAACTTTTTTTAAGGCGTCATGTGTTGAGGTCTGACCATCAAACCAGCTAAAATCTCCGCTGGTTTTATTAACGACGTTTAAGGTAATGCCTAATGTTGTAGATTTACCACTTCCGTTTGGTCCTAAAATACCGTAAACGTTTCCTTTTTTAATGGTAAATGATAAATTGTTGACAGCTGTTAAGTTGCCATATTGTTTAGTAAGATTACTAATGTTAAGAATGGTGTCCAAGATAAATGGTTTTTTAGTACTAATTTATAATTAGTAATGGTTGGTTTAATTGTAAGACGATTGTACTGTAAAAATGTTACAAATTAAAAATTAGTTTTAAATTTGATACACTATATAAAGCTATGAAAGACTTAAAAATTTCTAAAAAAAAGCCATCCTATCCTATAAGTGATAAGTTGAATGATTATTTGTCAGAATATAACCGGAACTCTAAAATCACCATTTTATATGACGATTTACTGCGTTTTCAAGGCGCAATTACGGTTTATGATAAAGATGATAATGATACACTTTGGGTACGTGTTTATTTTAGCGAATTTGATAGAGCAGAAATAGACTTAAGCCTTAAAAAAGTATATACAAGATTACATTCTGATGGAAATGAAACTTCAATTCCGTTTTTAAATGTTGATGCAATTGACTATTGTACCTTTGGTAATTCTAAACCTTTTAGAATAAAAGTTAGAAATATTTTAAATGATAATTACACTTATTTTTATGTCAAAAAAGCTGATGCTTCACGTATTTATGGATTAGAATTAGAGCATATGTTGTCTCCGTACAACTTGAATTTTATGGTGCATGGTAATACTTTAATAGAAGAACATATAGCAGGAATACCTGGAGACGAGTTTATTAAAACCATGCTTAATGATTGTACAGAATCTGAAAAATCTCAAATAGCCAAAGAGTTTGTTAAATTTAACGAGCGTTGTATGATTAGGCTTTTAGGAGATATGAGAGCTTATAATTATGTGATTGTGCCAACACATGATTTTGATCATGTGGTATTTAAAATAAGAGCTATAGATTTTGATCAGCAATCATACGAAGGTAAGTTTAATGTGTACAGACCTCAGTTTTTTAAAGAAAATTTAAAGTTAGTTGAGTTAGTTACAAAAAAGTTTAAAAAAGAATCTATTGATCAATACAAGATAGAAGAACGTTCCATAGTTGCTAAACGTATGATAAGTTACAACGATCGCATTGATCAATTATTAGATTGTATGGTAAATGATACTATATCAAACCCAGAGCATATTAAACTTTTAAAATCTAAAATCTATGATTATACCTTAGATCTAAAGTTTAAGAAAAGCCAAAATATGGGTCAAATAGTAAAAAACGCATTATCGTTTGTAAAACGAAACTATGAGAATGTTAATACTAAAGGGTTTTAATTCCAGTTTTCGTTAAAATCTAAATTGTCGTAGTCATCAATGTTAAAGTCATCATCAAATTCTGCGTCAAATTCATCTTTTTCAGCTTCAAAAACTTTATCAGGAGCTTCAGTTGGAACTTGACCTTGTACATACATTAGGTTTGGATAATCCACACCTTCAGCAGTTTCAACAATTTCTGCTAACTCAACAAAAAAGGTCCACATACTCATAAAATCGTACACATAAATTAGCTTAGTTTGTGCCTCGTGTACTGTGTCTGAGATAGAAGTTTCGTTCATTAACTTGACTTCATTTAGACCATCACTCATGTCAAAAAGACTTATTTCTTCACCTTGATTCCATTCTTCATCACTAATATAAAATGATGCCATTTCAGTACCATCAAAGCCAAAACATTGTGTAATAACGTTGTGTAAGTCTTCCATAGTATCGCTTTCGCGAATTTCAAAATCTCTGAAAATATCTTCTTCTGTATCGTTATCAAGTATAACTCTAAATCTGTAAATCATAATAAAAAAATAAGTGTGTAAAGATACTGTTTTTAGGTGTTATTTGCTAAAACGATGTAACGTAAATGTCATGGCACTTAATAATAAAAAGGCACCAACTTGATGGACAACACCTAACCAAACCGGAACTTGTAATATTAATGTAAATACACCAAGTACAAATTGTAAAAAGACTAAACCTAATAATAAATTTAATGCTTTTTTCTGGTAATGTGAGTTAATATATTTTTGACCTTTAAAATAAATAAAAAGTATAAAAATAACCACAATATAGGCTAATGTACGATGTACAAATTGCACACCACTTTTACCTTCTGTAAAATTGGCAAATAAGGTGTCACGTTCTATATAAGCGCTTTCATGTATAAATTTACCTTCGCTCATCATTGGCCAATGGTTATGTATCCAACCAGCATCCAATCCAGCGACAAAAGCACCATATATAATTTGTATAATAAGCACCAATAAACCTGCTTGAATTAATCTTTTAAATCTAGTGTTTCTAATTTCGGTAAACGGGAACATTAAGTCTAATGCTACCCAAAATGTTGCTGCAAATGTTATAAATGCAGTGGTTAAATGCATTGCTAACCTGTAATGGCTTACGTCAGGTCTGTCTATTAATCCGCTTTTAACCATATACCACCCTAAAAAACCTTGAAAACCACCAAGTATCATTAATCCAATGGATTTTTTTATAGTTGGTTTTGTAAGTTGCTTGGTAATTAAAAAATATAAAAATGGAAAGAAAAAGACCAAACCAATAAAACGTCCAATGACGCGATGGATCCATTCCCAGAAGTAAATATCTTTAAATTCTTCTATACTAAAATGTGTGTTTAGTTTTTGGTATTCTGGGTATTGTTTATAGAGATTAAAAGCTTCTTGCCACTCTACATCGTTCATTGGTGGTATTGTACCAGAAATTAGTTTGTAATTAGAAATTG
Organism: Olleya sediminilitoris; assembly: GCF_016785945.1. GTDB lineage: Bacteria > Bacteroidota > Bacteroidia > Flavobacteriales > Flavobacteriaceae > Olleya > Olleya sediminilitoris. The sequence goes on from NZ_JAEMEF010000005.1 coordinate 51,643, forward strand.
ATAATCCAGAGTGTGTTAAGCGTGTTATACCGCCAACAATAACCATTACAAATATTAGCACACAACCTGTTAGTAGCCAATAAATGACCTTTTTGTTGTCCTTTTTCATAACCTAATGTATTTATAAATTTTCTTACAATTCTTTTTTAAAGCATAAACTTTGGTCTATACCTTTATATTGACCGTAATTATCTGTGATTTTATAATTACAGCTTTTGTAAAGCTGGATAGCTTCAAGTTGTCTAATACCAGTTTCTAAAATACTATATTGATAATCTAATTGTTTTGCCCAAATCTCTAAAAGATTTAGTACAGCTTTTGCAACACCTTGTCCTCTTGCAGCTTTGGTAGTAAACATGCGTTTAATTTCAACTGTTGATTTATCAAAAGGTTTAAAAGCAGCACAACCTACAGGTTTGTTTTTAATGTAAGCAACAACAACATGATTGATTGTATCTAAACCATTGTATTGATTATAAAAATCATGGTCCTCACCATCTGTAATTTTTAAAAAATCATCTAATTGAATGATAAGACTTTTAAAGTCGGAGTTATCAGAATTGGTTTTAATTAATTCTAACATACATCACTTAATTAACGGTTAGACCTAATGCTTTTCCTTTTTCTAACATTAAATTGAAAGCAGCTTCATGATTGTTAGGAATGTCTCCTTCCAAAATAGCTTCTTTTATAGCTTCTTTAATAATTCCAATTTCTTTTGAAGGTTTTAAATTGAAGGTTTTCATAATTTCTTCACCTGAAACAGGAGGTTGAAAGTTACGTACGTGATCTTTTTCTTCTACTTCAATAATTTTTTCTCTAACAATTTTAAAGTTGTTATGGTATTTATTAAACTTTTTAGGGTTTTTGGTCGTAATGTCAGCTTCACAAAGTGTCATTAAATCATCAACATAATCTCCTGCATCAAATACTAAACGTCTTACAGCAGAATCTGTAACAATATCTTGAGCTAAAACAATAGGTCTAGAGCTCATAAATACCATTTTTTGGACAAATTTCATTTTGTCATTTAATGGCATTTTTAACCTTTTAAATAAATGGTATACCATTTTTGAACCTTCAAATTCATGACCATGAAATGTCCAACCTACTTTTTTGCTAAACCGTTTGGTTGGTGCTTTTCCTATATCGTGTAACAATGCAGCCCAACGCAACCAAAGATTATCCGTATGTTTGGATATGTTGTCTACCACTTCTAAAGTGTGGTAAAAATTATCTTTGTGTTTTTGTCCTTCAACCTCATCAATACCTTTAAGGTTTGTTATTTCTGGTAAGAAATGTTTTAAAAGTCCTGTTTTTTCTAATAATAAAAACCCTTTGGAAGGTATTTTACTTTCAATTATTTTATTTAGTTCAACAACAATACGCTCTTTAGTAATAATCTTGATACGGTCGCTATTTCTTGTTATTGCATTTAAAGATTCTGCTTCAATTATAAAATCTAATTGTGTTGCAAATCTAATAGCACGCATCATACGTAAAGGATCGTCGCTGTATGTAATGTCTGGGTTTAAAGGTGTTTTAATTATCTTGTTGTCTAAATCTTCAATACCGTTAAAAGGGTCTAATAAATCACCAAAATTAGTTTCCGATAAGTTTAAGGCTAATGCGTTAATGGTAAAGTCTCTTCGGTTTTGATCGTCTTGTAACGTTCCGTTTTCGACAATTGGATTTCGACTATCTTCGTTATAAGATTCTTTTCTAGCTCCTACAAATTCAATTTCAATGTCATTATAACGTAACATTGCTGTTCCATAGGTTTTAAAAACTTGTACTTTAGGCTTGTTTGGTAATAATTGTGCTACAGCTCTTGCTAGCTCAATACCACTACCAATTGCAACAATATCAATATCTTTTGCAGTGCCACGTTTAAGCAAAAAATCACGTACAAAACCACCAATAACATAGCTGTCTAAGTTTAGATTTTTAGAGGCTTGAGATATAATTTTAAATATAGGGTTTTGTAGTGCTGCTTTGTAATTCATTGGTGCTATTTACTCACGAATAATTTTAACTCCACCATTGTTAGATAACTTAATAATTGTTGATGGTTTTGCGTTTTTATTTTCGTTTTGCAAATTTACGACATAATCCACACCTTTTAAAATAGCTTCGCTTATTTCTTTAAACGAATTTGGTGTAGGTTGACCACTAATATTGGCAGAGGTAGATACAATTGGACGACCAAAATATTTGATTAGTTTTTCGCAAAATTTATGATCAACAATTCTAATAGCTAAAGTATTGTCTTTAGCTACTAAATTTTCTGCAATACCAGCAGGAGAATCATAGATTACTGTTGTAGGTTTGTCTGCAATATCTAAAATAGTATAAGCCATTTTCGGAACATTGTCTACATGTCTTTCAAGCATACTATAATTGTTAACCAAACAGATTAGTGCTTTATTGTCTTCACGTTGTTTTAAATTATATACTTTTCTAACAGCATTAGCATTTGTAGCGTCGCAACCAATTCCCCAAACAGTGTCAGTTGGGTAAAGTATTAAACCACCTTGTTTAAGGGTTTGGATTGCTTTTTCTATTTCTTCTTTCATTGGATTTAATTATGTTACAAAATTAAATTATTTTAATGGATATACTTACTTTTATGCCTCGATATAGTATTTAATATGAATATAAAAAACATTTTAGTAGCAACCAATCATTTAGAAGCTATAGGTGGTACTGAAACTTTTACTTTTACATTGATTGAAGCTTTACTTAAAAAAGGTTTTAATGTAGAGTATTTTACCTTTAAAAAAGGTGAAACATCTAAGAGGATTGAAAACAATCTTGGTGTTAATTTTATGGATAAAGCTAATTATGACTTAATTTTAGCTAATCATAATACCTGTGTAAATTATTTAAGTAGAAGAGGGCTTTTAATACAAACATGTCATGGCATTTTTCCAAAATTAGAGCAGCCTAATAGGTACGCTGATGGCCATGTTGGTATTTCTGATGAGGTTGTTAGCTTTTTGAAAAACAAAGGATTTGTTGCTAAGTTAATTTTTAATGGTATTAATTGTCAGAGATTTGATGCAAAAAAAACAATAAATAAAAAATTGACTAATGTTTTAAGTTTAAGCCAATCAAGTTTAGCTAATGCTAAAATAGAAGCTGCATGTCAAAATTTAAACTTAAACTTTAGAAAGTTTAATAAATACATTAATCCAATATGGAATATTGAGAATGATATTAATGAAGCTGATTTGATTGTAGGTTTAGGAAGATCTGCTTATGATGCTATGGCTTGTGGTAGAACAGTTTTAGTTTATGATGAACGAGAGTATGCTAAAAGTTTTGCCGATGGCTATTTGAAACCTGAAATGGTAGATTTGTGTGTTAAAAATAATTGCTCAGGTAGATTTTTTAAAAAGCAATTTGAAATCGAAGATTTGGTTTTAGAATTTAAAAAATATAACGCTACAGATGGTCAAAAACTAAGGGAAATTGTGTTAAATAAGTTTAACATAGATAATCAAGTTGATGAGTATTTAAATTATGCTAATTCAATTAGTAAAAAGTCTAATGTTATAATCTTACAGGTTTTATATTTATTACAGGAGATAAAAATTAAAAGTAGGAAAATCAGACATTTTAGAAAGAAATTATTCAATTCTAAAAACTCATAAATTAAAAACTTTTTTCACCCAATTTTCTAATGTGTATTTGTAATATATATTTTTTGGTATCGCTTTGTAATTTGACTTAAAAAATGTTTTTTTGATATCAATTTTTTTATCAATTACAACAATATTATTAGAGTCATAAAAATCATAATTTTTACAATTAGAATTATTAGTTATGATTTTTTTTTGAATAGCCATTGCTTCAAAAAATCTGAAACTTAGGCCTGTTTGCTCGTCTCTAATTAAATCTATAATTGTCTCTCCTGACCTGTAAAAATTGATCAATTGCTCTTGTGATAAAGAATTCTGGGTAAACTCTATTACATGCCCATATTCTTCTTTTATGTAATTTAAGGCTTTGTTTTTTCCAACAATAATACATTTGAAACTTATTTTTTGTGCTTTTAAAAATTCTATGATGGGAATGAGTTTTAGTAGCCTTTCATCGAATGACCCTAAATAGACGACATCGAACGACGGTTTTATTTTAGATGTTATTTTTTCTAAATAATTGTAGTTTGAGATGTGATTAAAACCATAATGATTAATGTCGTTTTTGTCAAAAGAAAAAATGGAGTCAAACAATCCATCAAGAAGATGTTCAATTGGGTTTCTAGCTACACTATCGTATAAGTAAGCTATATATCTTTTAGTATGTTTTTTTATTTTTGCATGATGTTTTAAATCAATAACTTCAGGGTTTATAACAAGAATTTGGTCTTGAGGCCCTAATGTATTCAAGCATTCAATAATATAATCCTGTCGTTTTATCTTTTTTAAATTCTTTTTTAAAATTACTTTACTAAAGGAATTTATAACTTGGTCTTTTAAGTTTTTATGTTTGTAATTTCCTATTTTAATGTGTGTTGCTTCATGCCCTAAACTATTTAAAGTAGTAGCAATATGGTAATCATAATTCCAATGGTCAAAACTAATAACACAAATTTTTTGAGGCATAAAATAATTGTCGTTTTTGGGTAAAAATAAATAAAACCAATAGATTGACTAACTTAAGTTTTAATATTTATTAGTTTTGTTTAACTAATTATTTATAATGAAAAATATTGTTGTTGGTTTTTTAATGTCTTATGACTACGAGAAATTAAAACTGTCTATTCCTCCAGTTTATGAACAAGCGGATAAAATTTATCTAGCTTTAGACCATAAACAACGTACCTGGAAAGGTGAAACTTTTGATGTTGATCCTGCTTTTTTTGAATGGCTTTCAAATTTTGATAAGCACAATAAAATTGAAATTTATAAAGACAATTTTTTTGTGCCTGAATTAAACGCTATACAGAATGACACACGTGAACGTCACATGTTGTCATTAAAAATGGGTATAGGTAATTGGTTAGTACAAGTTGATAGTGACGAAATTTTTATTGATTTTTCTCAGTTTGTTAAAACATTACGTCAACATGATCATTTTTTAGATAACCCTAAGAAAAATCCAGTTCAAATTTCTGGTTTTTTAATTAACATTTATAAGTATTTAGAAGACGGAATGCTTTACGTTGATCAGCCTACAAAAGTAATGTTAGCTACTAATTACCCCAATTATAAATACGCCAGAAATAGTAAAGAGCGTGTGATTTATACAAATAATGTATTGTTACACGAGTGTTTGTCTAGAGACGAGGCGTCTTTAAAATTTAAACTAGATAATTGGGGACATTCTCATGAGCTTAACGATCAGTTTTTTCCAAAATGGCAAAAAGCAAATAAAAATAATTACAAAGAATTAAAAAACCTCTTTTATTTAGATCCAGAAATTTGGAAAAGCTTAGGATATTTTCCAACACATGATTTAAGTGAAATTAAAAATTTAGTAGAAAAAGATGAAACTTTGGCACCAACAAAGTCTTTTTTATTGAAGAAAAATTTTGGGCAATGGTTTAAATTTTTAAAGATTTTTAATAAAAGTAAAATCGAATTTGAATCTTATTTTTAATATGAAAGATTTAAAAACAACCTTATTAATAGCTACTTATAATTGGCCAGAAGCATTAGATTTAGTTTTACAAAGTGCATTAAACCAAAGTCAGTTACCTAATGAAGTTATTATTGCAGATGATGGGTCAACTAATAATACTAAAGTTTTAATTGATAGTTTTAAGACAAAATTTGAAATTCCTTTGATTCATATTTGGCAAAAAGACGAAGGATTTAAAAAAGCCCATATTTTAAATAAAGCAATAGCAAAATCATCAGGAGATTATATAATTCAGGTCGATGGAGATTGTATCATGCATCCGCATTTTATTAAAGACCATTTACAGTTTGTTCAAAAAAACACTTATTTATTTGGTTCTAGAGTTAATATTCAAAAAGATTATTTAAAAACGTTGTTTAACACTAAACAAACGTTTTTTACAGCTTTTTCAAAAGGAATAAAAAAACGTACTCGTGCTTTACACATTCCAATGTTAAGTAAATTATATAAACCAAATACAGAGTTTTCAAGTAAATTTAGAGGTTGTAACACCTCTTTCTTTAAAAAAGATTTTATTGCTGTTAATGGTTATAATGAAGATATAACTGGTTGGGGAAGAGAAGATTCTGAATTAGTGTTAAGAATGCATAATAATGGTTTGCAAGCTAGACGTTTGCGTTATAGAGGCATTGTGTTTCATATTTATCACAACGAAAAGTCTAGAAATAGATTTGAAATTAATGATAGTATTGAGCAAAAAACTATTAACGAAACTATTAAATGGGCTATAAATGGAGTAGATAAGTATTTACCTTAATCTATTTTACGATACATAGTCCACAATTGTATATAGCGTTTAAATACCGAAAATGCATGGACATAACAAATAATAAAACCTTCTTTACCATCTAAAAATCCAAACCTTAAAAAGTATTGGTGCATAAATCTGTACCAAGGTCTAAATAAAAAATGATACAAATTTGGACGTACATTTTTTTTAAATAAAGCTTCTGCTTGTAGTTTACTATATTGTGTTAGTTTTTGATTGTAGTTGTCAAAATCTGTATAGGTTTGATGTTTTACATGAGATTTTAATTTGCCGATTTTAGCATTAGTTTCTATACTTTCATGTACTAATTTACCATTGTATTTACAATTATTTTTATTAAACAAACGAACAGCTACGTCTGTCTGAAAACCACTATATTTAATACGTTTTCCCATAAAATGGTAATCACGCTTTACGCGGAATGCTTTTGCTTCTGGTTTTGATCTAACGGTTGCTACAATTTCAGTAGCTAATGCTTCAGGTACTTCTTCATCTAAATCAAAAAAAGTGACCCAATCATGTTTTGCTAAGCTAATTGCATAATTTTTTTGCGAGGAAAAATCATCAAAAACGCGCTTTATAAAAGTGACTTTTGGATGTTTGGCTAAAGCTTCAGTGGTATCTGTGCTATAAGAGTCTACTATAATAATTTCATCTGCAAAAGACATACTATTAATATAGCGTTTTATATTATGTGCTTCGTTATAAGTTATTGCTAGAGCAGTTATCATGCAAGAGAAAGTCAGATTTTTGCCAAATATAACCATTAGGCTTTATATATTTGTCTGTAGATTATTCAAATTAAAGTAACGTGCCAAAATTACCCATTTTAATGTATCATAGTGTAACCTCTAAATCTCAAGAGAGTAAAGGGTTAACTATTGATGTCAAAATTTTAGAAAAGCAATTGTTATACCTAAAAGCAAATGGTTATAGGACGTTGCATTTTAAAGATTTACAGCAATTTAACTCTGCTAAAGATTTTCCTGAAAAAGCAGTAATAATCACGTTTGATGATGTGTATGTTAATCAATTAGAATTAGCTTATCCATTATTTTTAAAATATAATTTAAAGGCTTGTTTTTACATTCCGTTTAAGTACGTAAATGGTGTTAATACTTGGGATGAAGGTGAAGAGCCTATTATGTCTGTGGAACAATTACAGAGTTTAAATACCGATAATATTGAGTTAGGTTTACATAGTTTTGCACATCAACGTTATGACCAATTATCAATTAAAGAGATCCAAGCAGACTTTGATTTATGTAAAGATTTTATAATTAATAACAATCTTGAAATCAATAATACTTTGGCATATCCTTACGGGAAATACCCAAAAACAGGAGAGGAGCAACATGCTTTTTTTAAATGTTTAAAGGATAATAATATTGCTTATGGTTTACGAATAGGAAATAGAGTCAATAAATTTCCGTTTAAAAATCATTACGAAATTCAGCGTCTGGATATTAAAGGTGATGACAGTATGAAAGTCTTTCAGCGAAAGCTAAAAAAGGGGAAAAGCTGGTTTTAACAGTTACAGTTAAACTGTATTTATCTAATCCTTTTTTGTAGTAAGATTAGCTTAACGTATCTTGAAAATACACCATAGGCATTAACGCTTGCAACAGTTAATCCAGGAATACCATCCATAAATCCACGACGTAATATATAACTACTAAAAAAACGATAAAAGGGTTTAAATGCTAAATGGAAATAAGTAGCCTTTTTACCTTTTTTAAGCATTTGCTCTGCCTGAAACCAAGCATAGCTATCTTTTTTACTAATATAGTGAAGTAATCCTTTGTAGGTAAAATGAAGCACAGGATTTTTTAATTGTCCAATAGTGCCATCAATAATCAGTTTTTCGTGGACCAAACCTTCAAATTTACAGTTGTTACGTTTTACTAATCGTGTTACATTGTCACTATGATGGTATAAAAAACGATTCATATAATAATGCGGAAAGTTTAACTTATAGCCAGCATGTTTGTTACTTTTAATGGCTTCAAATATTTCCTGTTGTAAGGCATAAGGTATGCGTTCGTCTGCATCTACAAATAAAATCCAGTCGCCTTTTGCAAATTGTAACGCGTGATTTTTTTGATTAGAAAAATTATCAAATGCACGTAAATAGACTTCACAACCCATTTTTTTAGCAATAGCAACAGTATTGTCTGTGCTATTAGAGTCAACAACAATAATTTGAGAAGCAAACCCAACAGATTGTATTGCCTGCTCTAAATAAGCTTCCTCGTTATAAGTTGGTATAATTACAGTAATAGCGTCCATATAAAAACCAAAATTACTAAAATAATTTTATCTTTGTAGCTATAATGAAAATAGATACTTCAATAATAATTAGCACTTATAATTCTCCTGAATGGTTAGCAAAAGTGCTGTATGGTTACAATAATCAAACCTACCGTAATTTTGAAATCGTAATTGCAGACGATGGTTCTAAACAAGAGACCATAGATTTAATAAAAACAATACAGGAAGAAGTCTTTTATCCTATTATTCATGTATGGCATGAGGATAATGGATTTCAGAAATCTGAAATTTTAAATAAATCAATTACACAATGCACATCAGAATATATTATTATGTCTGATGGAGACTGTATACCACGTCATGACTTTGTAGAAGTGCATGTTAAAGAGCGTGAAATTGGTTATTTTTTATCTGGAGGTTATTTTATGTTGCCTATGGATATTTCTCATGCAATCACTAAAGAAGATATCTACAAAGCCAACTGCTTTAATTTAAAATGGCTTAAAAAAAATGGTTTAAAATCCTCTTTTAAAAATAATAAGTTAACTGCTAAAGGTTTAAAGTCTAAAGTGTTAAATGCTATTACACCAACCAATGCAAGTTGGAATGGACACAATGCCTCAGGTTGGAAAAAAGACATTGTTGCTGTTAATGGTTTGGATGAACGTATGCAATATGGTGGCCAAGATCGTGAGCTTGGTGAGCGTTTAATGAATTTAGGAATACAAAGCAAGCAGATTAGGTATTCTGCAATTTGTATTCATTTAGATCATAAACGTGGTTATAAAAATGAAGCATCTATTGCTAAAAACAGAGCTATTAGAGAGGTTACTAAAAACGAAAAAAAGGCTTGGACTGACTACGGAATTGTAAAAAAAGCTTAATTTTTAAAAGCTTTTAAATGAAAATCTAAAAACGGAACCAATTTTGTTAAAATCATTTCTGGCGTTAACATACGGTATAATTCGTGTGGATTTTCTTCTATCTTGCGTCTTTGTTCAACACTAAACTCATCAAATAAGTTTGGTTTTTCTTCAAGTAAATGTATAGATGTATGTAGTTTACCATCTTCAAAACTAGCCCAATGTTCTTTTAAAACATAAGGAGAAAAAATTGTAAAAGTCGGTTTGTCTAATGCTTTTGCAATGTGTACAACACCACCTTCATTACCAACAAGTAGCTCGCACTTATTCATTAAAGTAATAAAACCTCTAATACTATCTTCGTAAAGGTCAATAATGATATTGTCTTTATTTTGACATTGGTTATATATATTTAAGGCATCGTCCTTTTGATCAGGAGCGTAATTAAATAACACATTAATGTCATAGTTAGAGGTAATATAATCTATAACAGATACTATGTACTGATATGGCATAGATTTTTGAGGTGTACTTCCTAAAACACCTAGCATTATAGCAGGTTTATTGTATTTGTCTAAAGCATCATATTGTTTTTCAGATTCAGTTAAAACAATATGTGGTTGATAATCTATTTTGTCTTCTGGTAATTTAAAAAAGCTGTTAAACATATTAACTCTATCTTGAATAGCTTTACCACTAATGTGTGTTTTTTCTTCAAGTAAAGGTACAGTGTGAGTGTAAAATTTAAACCAAGGATTTTTGCCTCTTTTTTGAAATCCAATACGCATGTCTGCACCAGAAAAATAACAAATCAATCGACTTTGAAGCTTAGTGTAAGGATCAAAAATCACATCATAATTGGTTTTTTTTATACGTTTAATCAAACGTTTCATGACCATAAACTGTTTTAATTCTTTTTCGTTTACAGCTATAATATTGTCAATTGCTGGATGGTTGTTAATCACACCAGTTGTATAGTCATATACCAAATAATCTATTTGACTATCTGGATAAATGGTTTTCATATTCTGAGCAATTACTGATGCTATCAATACATCACCAATACGTTTATTTTGTATGACAAGAATTTTTTTCATGTATGCTGACCTCTTTCAGTCTAAAGTTTTAACGCGTATTTTCTTTTTTTTTCCGCTTTTGCGCAAAATATAATTTTATAGGCTTTTATTAAAATTTACTTTAATATATCTTTGAATAATATTAAAATAACCAATTATCATACACTGTCACCCAAAATATCAACATTTAAAGCCTCAGTTATTACAACTTATTTCAGCGTTTGAAACCTCTGGAGAGGCAGTAACTATTGGTCAACGTAATGTTATTAAAGCATTTGAGATTGAAGGATTAAAACTAAATGTCAAATCTTTTAAAGTGCCTAATGCCTTTAATAGTTTTGTGTATAAATATATACGTCCTAGTAAAGCAAAACGATCTTTTGAGTATGCAAATAAGCTAATTAACTGCTCGATATCTACACCTTTTCCTATAGCTTATATAGAAAACAGTACTGTATCAGGATTGAAAACTAGTTATTATATTAGTAAACATATTGATTATGACTTTGAGTTTAGAGAGTTAATACACAATCCAAGTTTTCCTGAACGTGAAATAATTTTACAACAGTTTGCTGATTTTACGTTTAAACTACATCAAAACAATATTAACTTTTTGGATCATTCACCTGGAAATACATTAATTACAAAAGGCAATGGTGGTTATCAGTTTTATTTAATAGATTTAAATAGAATGCGTTTTGAAACCATGACTTTTGATAAGCGAATGCATAATTTTAGACGTTTATGGTTATCCAAAACAATGATTAAAGTTTTAGCTGAAACTTATGCCAAGCTTTACAATAAATCTTATCAAGACACACATGATTTAATGTTGAAGTATAGCCGAGCATTTCAACTAAAAATTAATAGTAAAAAACTGAGACGTAGCGGTAGAAAAATGCAGTTTAAAAAATAATATATAAACTAAAAAAGCCTCTAAAATATTTTTTAGAGGCTTTTTTTATTTAATAATGCTGTGCTATTTAAACAGCTACATCATATTCTCTTAAAGCATCATTTAAAGATGTTTTCTTATTTGTACTTTCTTTACGTTTACCAATTATTAATGCACAAGGTACTTGAAATTCTCCTGCAGCAAAGGTTTTAGTATAACTTCCAGGAATAACTACAGATCTTGCAGGTACGCGACCTTTCATTTCTACAGGCTCATCACCAGTTACATCAATAATTTTTGTGCTCATTGTTAAAACAACATTTGCACCTAAAACAGCTTCTTTTTCTACGTGTACACCTTCAACAACTATACAACGTGATCCAATAAAAGCACCATCTTCAATAATAACAGGAGATGCTTGTAAAGGTTCTAATACACCACCAATACCAACACCACCAGATAAGTGTACATTTTTACCAATCTGTGCGCAACTACCAACAGTAGCCCATGTGTCAACCATCGTTCCTTCATCTACGTAAGCACCAATATTAACGTAACTTGGCATTAAAATAGTTCCTGCAGATATATAAGCACCATGACGTGCAACTGCGTTTGGTACCACTCTAATTCCTTTTTCTTTATAACCCGTTTTTAGTGGGATTTTGTCGTGATATTCAAAAATACCAGCTTCTAATGTTTCCATTTTTTGAATTGGGAAGTATAAAACAACTGCTTTTTTTACCCATTCGTTAACTTGCCATCCATCATTTGTAGGTTCTGCTACACGTAGTTTTCCTAAATCTAAAAGGTTAACAACTTCTCTTATAGCTTCAATGGTTTTTGTTTCGGTTAAAAGCTCTCGGTTATCCCAAGCGCTTTCTATCGTTTTTTGTAATTCTGTCATGTCAATTTTTGTTTGACACAAATATAATTCGTAAAAATTAAAATATGGCACAATATTTAAGGTGTTAAGAGTAGAAAACTATAAATTTGTACAAAATTTAACATGGCTCGCATTTTAGCAATAGATTACGGAAAAGTAAGAACAGGTTTAGCAGTTACCGATGAGCTGCAAATTATTGCATCTGGTTTAACAACAGTTAATACCAAAGAGTTGCTGTCTTATTTAAAAGAATATTTAGGTAAAGAACAAGTAGAGCTTTTTTTAGTAGGAGAACCAAAACAAATGAATAATACACCTTCAGAAAGTGAAGCGTTAATTATTCCGTTTTTAGTTAAACTAGAAAAAGCCTTTCCAAACGTACCAATAAAACGTGTGGATGAACGATTTACCTCTAAAATGGCAACACAAACACTAATAGATAGTGGGTTAAAGAAAAAACAAAGACAAAATAAAGCGCTTTTAGATGAGGTTAGTGCAACCATAATTTTACAAAGCTACCTTTACAATCAATAATAATAGTATGATATTACCAATAGTCGCTTATGGCGATCCCGTTTTAAAAAGAAAAGCAAAAGATATTCTTGAGGACTATCCTAAATTAAAAGAACTAATAGCCAACATGTACGAGACTATGTATGGCTCATTTGGAGTAGGATTAGCAGCGCCTCAAATAGGATTATCAATACGTTTGTTTATTGTTGATGCAACCCCTTTTGCAGACGATGAAGATAATCTTGATGCAGATCAAATAAAGTTTTTAAAAAACTTTAAACATACATTTATTAATCCAGTGATTTTAGAAGAAACTGGTGATGAGTGGGTTTTTAACGAAGGTTGTTTAAGTATTCCTGATGTAAGAGAAGATGTGTTTAGAAAACCTAATATTAAAATCGAATATTATGATGAAGATTTTAATAAACAAACGATGGAATTAGATGGTTTAGCTGCAAGAGTTTTTCAGCATGAGTATGATCACATCGAAGGGATTTTGTTTACAGACCATTTATCTGCCTTAAAAAAGCGATTAATTAAGGGTAAATTAACCAACATTTCAAAAGGAAAAATTAATGTAGATTATCGTATGAAGTTTCCTTTAATGAAAAAGAAACGTTAAACGTTTGGAAAACCCAAACTAACATAAGATATTTGCCATCCTATTTTTTAACTCTGTTTTAACCAGAGCAAACTTAAAAACGGATAATAACAATAAAAACAATATATGGCTTTAGATAAAGTATTAGCAATAGCAGGTAAACCAGGATTATATAAATTAGTAACTCAAACTAGAGGTGGTTTTATTGCCGAATCTTTAATTGACAACAGACGTATGTCTGTAGGAATACAACAAAACGTTAGTATTTTAAGCGAAATAGCAATTTATACTCTATCAGAAGAAGTACCATTAAAAGACGTTTTTAATAAAATTAAAGACAAAGAAAATGGAGCTGAAACTAGTATTAGCCACAAAGAGTCTAAGGACAAGTTAGAAGAATATTTCTTTGATGTATTACCTGATTATGATGAAGATCGTGTTTATGCAAGTGACATCAAAAAAGTAATACAATGGTATAATATGTTACACAAAAATGACATGTTAAACTTTGAAGAAGCTGATAAAGCAGCAGCAACAGACGAAGAAGAATAGTATTTAGATACTTATTAATATTAAAAATCCAGCATACGCTGGATTTTTTTGTTTAGTTTTTTAAGCTCAAACAATCAACGTATTTTTACAAAAACCTATTTTAAAATGAATTCTAGAGCAGATCAACTTAAAGCATTTGACCGTTTACTAACTATTATGGACGAGTTAAGAGCACAATGTCCATGGGATAAAAAACAAACCATGGAAACCTTACGTCATTTAACTATTGAAGAAACTTATGAGCTAGGTGATGCTATTTTAGATAACGATTTGGAAGAGGTTAAAAAAGAAATAGGAGACTTAATGCTTCATATGGTGTTTTATGCCAAAATAGGTAGCGAGAAAAACGCTTTTGATATTGCAGACGTATGTAATAGTATTTGCGAAAAACTTATCCATAGGCATCCACACATTTATGGAGATGTAAAAGTAGAAAATGAAGAAGATGTAAAGCGTAATTGGGAAAATTTAAAATTAAAAGAAGGTAAAACAAGTGTGCTTGAAGGTGTACCTAATAGTTTACCAGCTTTAGTTAAAGCAAGTCGTATTCAGGAAAAAGTAGCAGGAGTTGGTTTTGATTGGGAAAAACCAGAACAAGTTTGGGAAAAAGTAGAGGAGGAGCTTAATGAATTTAAAGTAGAGGTAGATAAAGGTGATGCTGATGCTATGGAAGACGAGTTTGGAGACGTTTTATTTTCTATGGTAAATTATGCTAGGTTCCTAAATATTAATCCAGAAAATGCTTTAGAACGTACCAATAAAAAATTTAAAAAACGTTTTCAATATTTAGAGGCTCAAGCTAAAGCAATAAACAAAGAACTAAAAGACATGACTTTGGGTGAAATGGATGTTTTTTGGGAAGAAGCCAAAAAACAGTAATTAGAAAATCTGTTAGAGGATTTTCAAATACGTCTGCTTTTTTTGGGAGAAGCCAAGAAACAGTAATTGGAAAATCTATTAGAGGATTTTCAAATACCTCTATTTTTTGGGAGGAAGCCAAAAAACAGTAATTAGAAAATCTATTAGAGGATTTTCAAATACCTCTATTTTTTGGGAGGAAGCCAAAAAACAGTAATTAGAAAATCTGTTAGAGGATTTTCAAATACGCCTACTTTTTTGGGAGGAAGCCAAAAAGCAGTAATTAGAAATTTTTTGGAATGAAGATAATTTCTTTTAAATTATTATCCCTTTCCAAAGCTTTGTAAACACAGCGTTTTTTGAATAAAAATAAAAAAAAACGCTTTTTTTTATTTTTCGTAATCCAAAACTATAATTGCGACGTATATATAACAAATGACACAAGCTTTTTTAAAGTAATAGTTGATTAATAGCATACATCACTTATGATGTCATTACATATATTATTTCTTGTAAGCGAAGAGAAATAATTGGTTAGTTTAGTTAGGATCCAATAACCTACTTCTTTTAGAAGTAGGTTTTGGTTTTTTAGGACTTTTTGTAACATAGATTTAAACCATAAAAAAAGCCTGCAAGATTTATCTAGCAGGCTTTTTTATTATTAGTGATTACTATTTAATATAGACTTTTTATCTTTTTAAGTTTAGTAGTCCATAAAACTAAGCTGTCTTTATGCTTTTTAATGTTTTTATGTACATCTTTAACTAAAGGATTGTCAGATTTTACGTTAGAGAAAAACTGAAGGTTATTTTCTAATTGATTAATTTCACCTTTAATTTCATCTACTTTTTTCTGAATGTAAAAACGCTCGTTATCAAGAGCTTTAGTGTCGTCTCCAGAAGTCAATTGGTCTAACTTATTTTCAAACTTTATTAATTCAGCTTCAGTTTTATTTAAATCTAAAGATTTAAATAATCCATCTAAAGCATCATTAAAATCACTTTCAATTTGACGTTTATTACGTGGTACTCGACCAATTGTTTTCCAACTATTGATTTGTTCTTTAATAGTTGCTAAATCTGTTTTCTGTTCTCCAGTTAAAGCTAAATTTTTAACTTCAGCTAATAGTGTTTGTTTTTCAGTATAAGCAACTTCTTCTTCAGCACTAGCAGCATTGCGTTGTTCTTTTATACGATCAAAGTAATGGTTACAAGCACTTTTAAATTGCTTCCAGATTTTATCACTATCCTTTCTTGGGACATGTCCAATACGCTTCCAATCCCCTTGGATTTTTTTCATTAATTGTGTTGTCGCTTGAAAATCTTCACTATCTTTATTTTCTTCTGCTATTTTAATTAATGCTAGCTTTTTTTCAAGGTTATCATATTGATCCTTTTTTAAGCTTTTATAAAAATCGTTTTTCTTTCTATTAAAACCTCTAACTGCTTCTTTAAAGCTAGTCCAAGTAGCTTCGTTAACTTTAATTGGAACTTTTCCTGCTTTAAAAAATTCTTCTCTTAAAGCTTCAATTTCTTTAATTTTATTTTGCCATCCACTATGATTAGTGATGTTTTCGTTAGCTTTTTCTTCAATTAAAGTAATTATAGCCTGTTTGTTAATTAAATTTTGCTCATAAACCTTATCAAGATTTTTAAAATAGTCTTGACGTTTAGCATTTATTTTTTTGGTCGCTTCTTTAAAGCGATCCCAAATTGGTTCTCTATGTTCTCTGGCAACAGGACCTAATTCTTCCTTCCAAATTTTGTGTAAATTTTGAAGTTCTCTAAAGGCTCTGTTAGTATTTTCGTCATTAGCTAGCGCTTCAGCTTGCTCAATAATTTTAGTTTTTAATTCTAAATTATGTGCAAAATCTTTATCACGTAAATCTCTGTCTAAATGAAGTAAATCATAAAAACGTTCAACATTAAAATGGTAGCTATTCCAAGCATTGTTGTACTTGTCACGAGGTATTGGACCAGCAATCTTCCACTGTTCTTGTAGCTCTTTAAATTTTTTGTATTTAGTATTCATTGAGTCTTCTGCATCTTCTGTTAATGCTTTGATAGCCTCAATAATCTCTAATCTATTAGTCAGATTTTGTTTGTGATTTTGCTCGATATTTTTGTAATGCGCATTTAAACGTTGTCTAAAGTCTTTGTAGCTATCTTTAAAGCTACGTTGTAATGGAGAGTTGTATCTAAAATCAATCTCGTTACCACCATTACTTAAAAACTCTTCCTTTTTTTCGTCTAACTGTTGACTGAATTGCTTGTCAAATTCTGTTTTGATAGCATCCACATGTTTTTTTATAGCTTGAACTTTTTCGTTTTTAACTAAACGTTCAATTTCTATAACCAATTGTTCAAGGTTAAGTGACTCGTAATCCTTGTCTTCAATGTTATGACGCTCGCTGTTTCCTTCATCTTCTGCATCCTCAGCATTAGAATCGTCAATTTCATTTAACACTTCATCGTTTTCTTCTGTTACAGAAGTCGTTTCTTGAGGTGTCTCAGGTTGTACGTTTTTAATATTTTCTTCCGTTCCATCTGCGTTTTGCAGGTTATCTAGCTCTGACATTTTATAAATGTTTTAATTTGTTTTTATGTATTTCAGCTTTTAAAGATAATAACTACTTCAAAAACTACCAATATTTTAAGGGTTTACTCTTGGTTTTAAATTATTTATTCCAGATTTTCCATGATTTTTCGGCTTGAAAAACCAACATATCATAACCATTAATGGTTGTTGCGCCTTTATTTTTACCGTTTTTAAGAAACACAGTTTCTGATGGATTATATATTAAATCAAACAAAATGTGTTTAGAAGAAATCCCGTCATAAGGAATTTTAGGCGCTTCATTCACATCCGGAAATGTCCCAACAGGAGAACAATTAATAATTAGTTTATGTTTTTTGATATCTTCTTCGGTTAGCGTATCATACGTGAAAGCTGCTTTTTTTGAAGCTTTACGTGATACAAAACGGTACTCTATATTTAATTGATTTAATACAAATGCAATAGCTTTACTGGCACCTCCAGTACCAAGTATTAATGCTTGCTTGTGACGTTTTTTTAAATGAGGTTTTATTGTTTTTTTAAATCCGTAAATATCTGTATTGTAGCCTTTAAGTTGCCCTTTTTTTGTGAGTTTTACAGTGTTAACAGCACCTATTTTTTTTGCTTTTTTATCTAGTTTATCTAAAAAAGGTATTATAGTTTCTTTATAAGGAATAGTGACATTTAAACCTGATAAGTTATCTGTTTTTAGGATATTAGTCTTAAAGGCTTCAATGTCCTGAATGTCAAAATTTTGGTAAGTTGCATCAGTAATTGCTTCGTCTTTAAATTTTATTGTAAAATAATTTTGCGAGAAAGAGTAGGAGATATCCTTACCAATTAATCCGTATTTACGCATGTGATTGAGATGTTTTATTTCCATAAATTTCTAATGCTAATACTATTGCTATTCCCATTATGGTATAAAAAATAGCAAGGTAGGTTTGTGTATTAAGCTCTGGTAAATAGCGATGATAATTTTCTACTATTTTATGACCTTTAGAGTCTAAAATAAAAGTATTGTTTGTTGACATTTTATATATGGTTTGTTTGAAAGGCCAAACGACACCTAATGATCCTATTATGAACCCAATGATTGAAGCTAATGTTACACTTTTATAATGTTTTAAAATATAATTTAAAACATGAGAAAATGTGACTAGACCTACAACAGAGCCTAATGTAAATACAGCCAAAACTTTTAGCATCCTGATGCGCTCTATATTAGCAGTAAAACTAAAATCTCCAACCAAAATATCTGAAACGGTATCATATAAAGCATTGACCGAGTCTACTAACAGTAAAACATAATTGCCTAATAATATTAAAATAAATGAACCCGAAAAACCAGGTAATGTCATACCCGAAACACTAATTATACCACAAAAAAACACAAACAATAGATTATCGTTTTGTGTTGCAGGATCTAAAAAACTAATACTAACACCAATTGCTGTGCCTATGATTAGTGCAATGTAAGTTGTGGTTTTCCAGTCTTTAAAATCTTTACTTATATAATAAATAGATCCTATAATCATACCAAAAAAGACACTCCAAACATAAAGGTGGTAATGTGTGATTAAGTAGTCTAAGAGTTTTGAAATACTAAAATAACTAATAATCATCCCTAGAAAAAGCAAGCTTAAAAAATGACCATTTATATATTGGTAAAATAATTTAAACTCTCCTTTAAACAAAAGTTTTACAGCAGTTCCGTTTACTTTTTGTAAAGATTGGATAAACTCTTCATAAAAACCAGCGACAAAAGCAACGACACCTCCAGATACACCAGGAACTTTATTAGCTGCTCCCATACCTATCCCTTTTAAAACAAGGAATAATTTATCTTTAAAGGTTGTTAAGTTTTCCATTTATTTAGCTTTGTTCCCTACTTTTTCAAGAATAAAAATAGTTAAAAATCCAGCAACCATTAATCCTATTGCTAGAGTTGTTTGTGGTTGTGCCAAGTAATTGTTTATTTCGCTGTAATTTAATGGGTAAACACTTTGTTCTAAAACGGTTTTATAGGTTTCAAAATCGTTAGTTGTTTTTTGATAAAACGATAGTGTTCCAAAGTCCGTAACGGTATTAAAAGGGACGACTTTACCAGTCTCTTCAACCATTACCGAAACTGTTTTTTTCCAAGGCCAAACTTTATTTAATGAGCCTAAAATAAAACCTGTTAATATAGCTAAAGTCGTGTTATGATAATTTTTAAATAACCATTTTAAAACGTGACTGAAACTTAAAAGTCCAATAACTGCACCTGTACCAAATAAAGCTATTTTTTTTATATCAAAATCATGAAAGGCATCACTTAAAGTTTTATAAGCACCTAGTATTACTAATATAAAACTACCTGAAATACCTGGTAGAATCATTGCGCAAATGGCAATTGCACCAGCAATTAATAAAAAGTATGAGCTACTATTACTAGCTAAGGATGGTAAGCTAGTCAAATAAAAAGCAGTTACAGCACCAATTATTACAGCTACTATTGTTACAACTGACCATTTGGTTATTTGTTTTCCTATAAATAAGATACTGGCAATAATTAATCCAAAAAAGAATGACCAAATTAAGACTGGATGGTGTTCTAGTAAATATTTAGCCAAACGCATGAATGATACAAAGCTAATTACTATTCCCGTTAATAAAGCCAGTAGGAAATTGCCATTTAGTTGTTTCCAAAATGCAGAAACCCCTTCAGACTTAAGGGTTTTAAATAATGAGAGATTTACACCACTAATTGTAGCAATTAACTCTTCATATATACCTGAAATAAAAGCAATTGTTCCTCCAGAAACACCAGGAACTGCATCAGCAGCTCCCATTGCCATACCTTTTAAACTTATTAAAAGATAATCTTTTAACCGTCTTTGCATAATTTGATTTTTGTTACTAACCAAAGGTATGTAAAAATCGTTTTAATTTGGATTATTGTAGTTTATTTAATGCTTTTTTAAAGGTTAAAGACTTATAAATTGTAGGGAATAGCTCTTCTATAATTATTGCGTTTTCAGGGTTTATTGTCCATGCATTTTTAAGATGATAACTTCCTTTTTCTGTTTCTAGAATACTATAATATATACCAGCTAATCTAAATTCTATTTCAGATTCTTCAGGATAAAACTCGGCTGCTTGTATCAAGTTTAAGCTTGCAGCTTCATTTTCTCCTAATTGTAATAGAATATCGGTTCTTTGTAGCCAAGAATTTAACTCGTAATTACCTAACTCTAAAGCACGTTTGTAGCCTCTTTCAGCTTCTTCAAGATAATTTAATCTATGGTTTATTTGAGCAAAAAGCTTCCAGTACACAACGTTTTCACTATCTATATTAATAGCTTTATTAATATAATATAAAGCTTTTTGATAGTTTTTTTGTTTGTTGTAAAACTTGGTAATAGCAATCCATCCTTTGTCTAATAAAGGATCTTCTTTAACTGTTTTATAGTAGTATTGTTTTGCTAAATCATCTTGTCCTAGTTTTTCATGACAACATCCTAAGCGTAATAAAGCAAAAGATGTTGGGTCGTCTAATTCTAGAGTTAAAGCATAATTTTCAATAGCTTCATTATAACGTTTTAATTTTTCTAGTACTTTCCCTTTTTCAAGGTACGCACCAACAAAACGGTCATCCGATATTATTGCAAAATCAAAAGCGTTTAATGATTTTGTATATTCTTTAATTGCATAATATTGCTTTCCTAATTGATGCCAACCAACCTCTGAATAAGGGTTGTTATCTAAATATTCGTTTAAAAACTTTATGGCTTCGTTGTTTTCATTTAAAAAATCAAAACAATACATTACATTGTGTAAAGAAGAATAATCTTCAGAGTCTTCTGATAAACAACGCATAAAACTATGTTTAGCTTCTTGAAATTTATCTAGGAATAAGTATTCCATTCCGATTAAAGAATGAAGTTCTGAGGTTTCTTCAGCTAAATCTAAAGCTGTTTTTAAAACCTTAATAGCAGCTTCATGCTTATCTTCTTTGGATAATATATTTGCTTTTTGAATGTATATTTCTTCATTTGAAGGTTCTAAAATATACAAAGCATCTAAAAGCTGATTTGCTTCTTTTAGCTTATTTTCGAAAACATAAATTTCAACTTGAAATAATTTTAGGTTTGTAGATGTTGGGTGTTGATCTAAACCTAATTTTATAGCTTTTTTTGCTAAGGATACTTTACCTTGATTAAGGTAATGGTGTATTATATTTTCAAATTCGCTTGAATCAAAAAACAACACATTGTTTGTTTTTAACATCGATTCAAATTTTTTAAGCGAAACTTTATGTGGTTCTTCTTGACTAAACTCCATAGGCATTGTTTAGGTATTTCTAGTGTAATAAATGTACTGTTCTATTACTTTGTATACGCTAAAAAACTTTTTTGTTTTTAACAAAGTAATCAACAATTGTAGGTTTAAATGTGTTTTTGGGTGATTTGTAGTAACTTAACTTTTATTTTGGTCACTTATTTTATTTAATAGGTCAATTATGATGCCACAACCTTTAATTAGCTCTTCATTACTTATAGTTAATGGAGGAGTTATCCTTATTGCTTTAGGCTCAAAAAGTAACCAAAAGAGTATTAAACCTTGGTTTTGAGATTCTAAGATGACTTGATTGGTGATGTCTTCAGATGTTGTTAGTGCAGCTAACATGAGACCACGACCTCTAATTTTAGTGATTAAAGGGTGTTTGAGATGTTTTTTTATTAATTTTTCTTTGTTTAGTACTTCTGACATTAAGTTACTATTTACAACTTGTTTTAATGTTGCTAAAGCAGAAGCAGCTATTAATGGATTACCACCAAATGTAGTAATGTGACCTAATTTTGGACTATTTTGTAATGTGTCCATGTGTGTCTTAGAGGCAGTAAATGCTCCAATTGGAAGACCTCCACCAAGACCTTTACCAGTGACAACAATGTCAGGTATTACATTGTAATTTTGAAAACCAAAGAGCTTACCTGTACGTCCTATACCTGGTTGTATTTCATCTAGTATTAAAAGCGCTCCAACCTCATGGCATCTAGTTTTGAGTTTGGCTAAATAATCATTTGTAGGTTCTATAAATCCAGCTCCTCCTTGAATAGTTTCAACAATTACAGCAGCTGTTTTTTGTGTAATGTGTTTAAAGTGAGGTTCGTAATTAAAGGTGATATGACTAATGTCTGGTAATAAAGGTCTAAAAGGCGCTTTGCGCTCTTCAAAATCCATTAGACTTAAGGATCCCATTGTATTACCATGATAGGCATTGTGTGCAGCAATAATCTGACTACGACCTGTGACACGACGTGCTAATTTAATAGCGCCTTCAATAGCCTCAGTCCCAGAATTAACTAAATATGTGGCTTCCAAAGGATCTGGTAAATGTTTAGCCATGAATTGGCAAAGTTGTACAGCAGGTTGTTGTGCGTACTCGCCATAAACCATAACATGTAAATATTTATCGGCTTGGTTTTTTATGGCCTCAATTACTTTTGGATGACTATGACCTAACGTACAAGCAGAGACACCAGCAACAAAATCTAGATAAGCTTTTTTGTTAGTATCGTAAATATAACTTCCTTTAGCATGAGAAATTTCTAGCGCCAAAGGATAAGGTGATGTTTGAGCTTGGTATTTTAAAAATTCTGATTTCAAATGGTATTATTATTCTTTTTTAGGCGCTATTAAAGGCTTTAAAAATTTCTTGGGTATTGTTCTAGAGGCTTTTGGAGCTTGATCTTTTTGATTTAATTTTTTATTTTCCGCTTCTTGATCTGCTTTATTTACACGATCAAGTAGTGCGTCTCCAAAAAACTCTTCATCAGCTTTATAAGGTTCTAAACCTTTTATGGTTGGTAAATTAAGAGGTGGATCGTCTTTAAACAAATCTTCAACTGATTTTGGTCTTTCGTCATCACGCCAATCAAAGCCTCTTAGTTTTCTTGCGTTTTTTGGCAAATCTTCTTCTGTATATAATTTACCTTCAAATTGTGTGATTTTTCTTAATTCTATAACTTCTTTAGCTTCAAATAAAATAAGAATATCAGCAGATTTAGATTTTTCAATACCAATTAATTCCTTATCATCATTTCGACTATAGTTGATGGATTCTGCATTTTTTAAGATATCAACTTGTTTGATATCATTATTATCGTCAAAAAGTCCGATTAATACTTTTCCTGAAATTTGGTTGTAGGCATCTTCACTAATCGTGTCTTTACTAATTAAAAAGGCATTATTAAATACAATTAGAGAATCTAATTTCTCGGTTTTAGGATTAGATTTTAAATGAATGGTATCACCAGTCATTTGATTGTCAAGATTCCAAAGAATAGGTCTTCTGGCAACTGAAAAGGCATCACCTTTATTTAATCGTTTTAAATTAATTAATTGTGTTAATCCTGTCTTGTGATCTGCATGTATTGAATCTGCTTTAGCACTAATATCTGATTTGTAAACTTTACCATTGTAGTAGCCTCTAGTAATACGATGTTCTGGTTTTCCTGTAACCATAAGTGTATCTGCGTGCATATAAATGCTATCTGTTTCTTGAGTTGTAATGGCTAAAGCACGTTTAGTAATATACACAGAGTCTTTTGCACGATAGACTTCTGCATAATGTCCTTTAATAATACTACTGTTTATAGTGTCTGTAACTACAATGTTATTTGTTGCAGATGCGAAGTTTTTATTTCTGTCAAAGTATAAGCTATCACCTTCAATAACTCGATTATCATAATCTATTCTTGATTTTCTTACAAAATATCCAGTGTCATTAGTGGTATTATAAAAGCCACGTTCGCTATATATTTTACTGCTATCTCCAACAATTGTTGACGGTCCATACATGTATGCATGACCATTATCAGAGAAGTAGTCTAACGTTTTTGTGTTTAATTCATATTCAGGATTTACTAATCTTACGCTATCTACAAAACGATATTTTTTTTGGTTCATATAGTAACGACCAATACGACTTGTGATTGTTCCTGAAGAGTCTCTGACTACTTTTCCTCCAGTTCTGTAGTATGATTCTTGATTTGCTCTATTAAAATATAAAGTATCTGTAGTTATTGTAGATTGAGGATCCGTTAAAACGACGTCTCCACTAGCAAAAGCTAATTGTGTTTTACCCGAATATTCAACATATTTAGAGGTCAAATTAATAGTGTCACCTTGCTTCATGTTTACATTTCCATAAGCTTCGACAAAATCTTCTTTACCATAAAAGATAGCTTTATCGCAAAACATATCAATACCATCATGGTAGATGTGTACTTGTCCTTGGTCACTTCGTGTTAATATACTAGCTCCAGGATGGTTAACTTCGTCAATATCACCAAAAGCTCCTGAGTCTTTAATTAATATGTGTTTTTCTTGCGCTATTCCTAACTGTGAGAATAACATAGCAATTAAAATAATGGTTGAGTATGTATTAAATTTCAAGATATACGTGTTTATCACAAAAATAACGATTTAATAGACTTACTATTATGTATTAATATTTATTTAAGATGAAAAAACCTGCTATTCAATATAATAGCAGGTTTGTATTTTGATATTAGTTATGTAATTATCTAAAAATAGTTTGTTTTCTGTCAGGTCCAACAGATACTATTGTAATAGGAATTTCTAATTCTTTTTCTAAGAAGTCAATGTAGTCATTAAGTTCTGAGGGTAATGTTGATGCTTCAGACATTTCTGTTAAATCTTCAGACCAACCTTTAAAATCAGAATAAATAGGTTCTACATTTTCAGGTTCGATATTATATGGTAAATGAGTAATAGTTTCGCCTTTATACTTGTAACCAGTTGCAACTTTTAATGTTTTAAAACCAGATAAAACATCTGCTTTCATCATCATTAATTGAGTCACACCATTAACTTGACAAGCATATTTAAGAGCTACTAAATCTAACCAACCACAACGTCTTGGACGTCCTGTTGTTGCTCCAAACTCATGACCAACTTTAGCCATAGTTTCTCCATCAATATCAAATAATTCTGTTGGAAAAGGTCCAGATCCTACACGTGTTGTATATGCTTTAAAAATACCAAAAACTTCACCGATTTTGTTAGGTGCAACACCTAAACCAGTACAAGCACCTGCTGCAGTTGTGTTACTAGACGTTACAAATGGATAGGTTCCAAAATCAATATCTAATAAAGATCCCTGTGCACCTTCTGCCAAGATTGATTGTCCAGATTTTTGAGCTTGGTAAATGTATTCTTCAGAGTCAATAAACTTTAAAGATTTTAAAACTTTGACAGCTTCAAAAAAATCAGTTTCTAATTCTTTTAAATCGTACTGTATATCTACATTATAAAAGTCAATCATAGACTCATGCTTATCTGCTAATGCGCGATATTTATCTTTCCATGTGTTTAACTCTAAATCTCCTACTCGTAAACCATTACGACCAGTTTTGTCCATGTAAGTTGGTCCAATACCTTTTAAAGTAGATCCAATTTTTGCTTTACCTTTAGCGGTCTCACTTGCAGCATCTAATAAACGATGCGTTGGTAAAATAATATGAGCTTTACGCGAAATAAGAAGTGATTTTCTATAATCTACATCTTGCTCTTCAAGTTTATCTAATTCTTTTTTAAAAATTACAGGATCAATAACCACTCCGTTACCAACAAGATTTGTTGCTTCGTCATGAAAAATTCCTGAAGGAATAGTATGTAGCACATGTTTTTTACCGTTAAAAACCAATGTGTGTCCTGCATTTGGACCACCTTGAAAACGTGCTATAATATTGTATTTAGAGGTTAATACATCGACAATTTTTCCTTTGCCTTCATCTCCCCATTGTAAACCAAGTAGTAAATCTACTGCCATTTTTAGTTAGTTGTGTTGTTATTATTTTTTTTTCGGTTACCGTAAAAGTATAATGAATGTTTCGATATTTCGATATCAAAAACTTCTTCGATTGTTTTTTTTATTGCCTGAATTCTTGGGTCACAAAACTCAATAACTTCTCCTGTATCTTGCAATATGACATGGTCATGTTGCTTGTCAAAATAAGATTTTTCGTAATGTGCTTGATTTTTGCCAAATTGATGTTTTCTTACCAATCCGCAATCTAATAGTAATTCAATGGTATTGTATAACGTAGCACGACTAACACGATACTTTTTTTTCTTCATATTATCATATAAAGATTCTATATCAAAATGCTCTGAATTTGAATAGATTTCTTGAAGTATAGCGTAGCGTTCTGGTGTTTTTCTATGACCATTGTCTTCTAAAAAAGAGGTGAAGACGTTTTTTACTATCTCTTGATTTTTTATATCTGTTTTTCCACTCATAAATACCACGCAAATTTACATCTTTTTTTGAGGTTAAACTCATAAAAATGGTAATTTGACTAACGTGTTATTAGACACTTATTAACAACTTAGCTTTAAATCCTGCTAACTTTATCAATTCCGTTAATTTTTTTAAGATTATCTATTAACTTTTTAAGCATGGTTTTATTGCGAACAATAACGTTAATTTTACCTTTAAATACACCATCATCACTTTGAAAACTTAAGCTATTCATGTTAACATGCATGTTTGACGATATAACTTTAGTAATGTCATTAACCAGTCCTAAATTGTCAATTCCAGATAATCTAATTTGTGCAGCAAATTCTTGTTGAGACGAGTCTATCCATTTGGCTTGCATAATACGATATGCGTAATTGGATTGCAAACTTAAAGCATTTGGACAGTTTTTTTTATGAACTTTAATTCCGTCATTGATAGTTATAAATCCAAAAACAGAATCTCCAGGTATTGGATTACAACAATTTGCTAATTTATAATCTAATCTTTCTTCTTCTTTACCAAAGACTAATAAATCATACTTGTTAGTGATTTCGTCTTTATTAATATCATCAGGATTGGTACCTGGTTTTCGGTTCATTTTACTTTTTAGGAAACTTACTAATGCATTACTTCTTGAAGCTGCATATTCTTTTAACATGGTATTATCAATGTTTCCTGTACCGACACGATAGAATAAATCTAAGCTTGTTTTTAAATTAAAATGGCTGACCATTTCATTTACTGCTTTTTCGTTTAAAGTAATTTTTAGTTGCTTTAATTTTCGTCTTAAAATTTCTTTACCATCTGCAGCAATTGCTTTAGTTTCTTCTTTTAACAACGATTTTATTTTACCTCTTGCTCTTGCTGTGGTTGCATAATCTAACCAGTTTGGATTTGGTTTTGCACTCTCTGAAGTTATGATTTCAACCTGATCTCCGCTTTTTAAAGTATGACTTAACGGAACCAATTTTCCGTTTACTTTTGCTCCTCTAGTTTTACGTCCAACTTCTGTATGTATATTAAAAGCAAAGTCTAAAGGAGTAGCTCCTTTTGGTAAAGATTTTAACTCTCCTTTAGGTGTGAAAACAAAAATTTCTTTTGAATATAAATTCAGTTTAAACTGCTCTACAAAATCTACTGCATTTGTGGATGCATTTTCTAAAGCTTCTTGTAGACGATTAATCCAAATGTCTAAATTATCTTCTTTATCATCTGCATTTTTATATTTATAGTGTGCAGCGTAGCCTTTTTCGGCAATTTCATTCATGCGCTCACTACGCACTTGTACTTCTACCCATCGTCCTTTTGGACCCATTACAGTAATGTGTAATGCTTCATAACCTGTAGATTTAGGTGATGATATCCAGTCGCGTAATCTGGTTGGATTTGGTCTGAAGTGATCGGTTACTATAGAGTATATTTTCCAGGCTAAAAACTTTTCGTTGTTTCGGTCACTTTTGTAAATAATTCTTACAGCAAACTTGTCGTAAACTTCATCAAAAGTCACACCTTGTTTGGCCATTTTTCGTTTTATCGAAAAAATAGATTTTGGTCTTCCTTTGATACTGTAATTTAAACCTTCTTTATCTAAAGAGGTTTTGATAACTTCATTAAATTCGTCTATATACGCATCTTGCTGCTCTTTGCTTTCTTTTATTTTATTAAGAATGTCGTTGTAAGTGTCAGGTTCTGTATATTTTAGACCAAGGTCTTCAAGTTCGGTTTTAATATTGTATAACCCAATTCTGTGTGCTAAAGGTGCATAAATATATAAGGTTTCTGAAGCAATTTTTTCTTGTTTATCAGGACGCATGCTGTCCATAGTTTGCATATTATGCAAACGGTCTGCTATTTTTATAATAATAACTCTAACGTCATCATTTAAAGTTAATAGCATTTTTCTGAAGTTTTCAGCTTGTAAAGACACATCCATGTCTTTTTCTTTGCTTAAAGAAGAAATTTTTGTTAATCCGTCTACAATTTTGGCAACGGTTGTACCAAACAAATTTTCAATATCTTTAATTGAATAGTCCTCATTATCTTCTACCACATCATGAAGCAATGCAGCTGCAATTGAAGTTGCATCTAATCCGATTTGTTCTGCTACAATTTTAGCCACAGCAATAGGGTGAAAAATATAGGCTTCTCCACTTTTTCTGCGTTGATGGCTATGTGCTTCAACAGCAACATCAAACGCTTTTCTAATTAGTTTTTTGTCATCGTCAGACAAGGTGCGATAACTTACTTTTAGTAAATGTTTATATGCTTTTGCTATTTCAGCATTTTCTTTTTCAATATCAATTTCTATCATATAAGGCTCTCCTTCATTTATATTAGATTGCGTACTAAAAATACTATAAAATTATGAATGGACAACACTCAAAATGCTAATTTTGATTAAAACTGAATAAGGTGCTTTTTTTGTCGGATAAAGAGGTGAATAAAAACTATTATTCTTTATAAACAGCCATTTTTAAACCCATTCCGTAGTTATTTAAACCAGCGTTTAAAAGGTTTGAATTATTGATGTTTTGTTTATCAAATAAAACCCATTGTCCATTGTTATGAAACACACGTTTTACAAAGGTGTGTTTTTGATTAATTTGATCTGTAAAAGGTAATAAAGGTCTAAATGTTGTGGATACTTTTACAATACCACGTCTAGTTTTGATTTCTTTGTATTTTTTATTGGGTAATAATTTTCCGTTTTTATCTGTAAAACCTAATACTTGAACAGAAACATAAATTCCCTCTTTAGGTATAAAAATATCAAAACCAGAAACGTCAAATTCAAATACAGGTTTAGTATTTTCGGTTGCTATAAAAATAGCTTTTTCATAGGTTAAAACATCTCCAGGTAAACCATTGTTGTTGTCGTAAAACTGAACTCTAAATAATGTTGAAAACGGTCGTTTTGCTTGTTTGCTTTTACTTCTTTTTTTCCAATCTTTAGCTTCTGTTTTAATAGGAATTAAAACTTTAGTTAAGTGCTTAGGTTTTGCATCTGTATTAGGGAAAAAGACAGCAATTTCACTTTCTATAGTAGGTAGCCAACATTTATAATAATCATTATGATCTGTTGGTTTTAAAGTCACCTCTTTAAATTTTCCTGTAGGTTTTGCTGTAACAATTACTTCGTCTAAAACGTTAGATTCAGGTGTTAAATACAATGTGTCTTTTAATGATGAAGACGCTAATTTGGTGTCTTTATATCCTAAAGCAGAAATGTAAAGCGAATCGATATCTGAATATAATTTTTTAGTAAAATAGAATGAACCATCCTCTGCAGCAAACAATCCGTTACCATTACCAAAAGATATGGTTGCAAACGAGACGCCTTTTTTAGAAACACTGTCTAAAATAGTGGTTTGACTATGGCTGTTTGTGTAGTAAACTACGAAAAGTAATGTAATTAGGTATTTTAATTTCATACTACTAATATAGCAAAATTAATACCAACGCTTTTTCTTCTTTTTAGAGGCTTCGCTTTTACGACCTTTTTTATGTTTACTTCCTGTTTTTTTAGATTTATGTACAATTGGTTTTGCTTTTGGATCTAATGGATAAGGATGATCATCCATAACATCTAATTGTAAATGTATTAGTTTTTGAATGTCTAAAACGTAGCTTTTCTCGTCAGCACTACAAAGCGAATAAGCCATACCAGATTGCCCAGCACGAGCAGTACGACCAATTCTGTGTACATAAGTCTCTGGTACATTTGGTAGATCAAAGTTTACAACAGCATCTAAATTATCGATGTCAATTCCACGAGCTGCTACATCTGTAGCGACTAAAATATTGACTTCTTTTTTCTTAAATTTATTTAAAGCTTCTTGTCTAGCAGTTTGGCTTTTATCACCATGAATACTATCTGCTTTATAACCGTTTTTTAATAATGTTTTTTCAAGTTTGTCTACACCATATTTTGTGCGTCTAAAAATAATAATATGACCCTTTATGGTATTACGAAGTAGGTGTAAACATAATTCGATTTTATCCTTTTTAGGAACAAAATATAATAACTGATTTACATTTTTTGAAGTCGAACTATTCTGTGCAACCTCAATACGTTTAGGTTGGTTTAAAATTGAGCTTGCTAATTGCTCTACTTTATAAGGTATTGTTGCCGAAAATAATAAGGTTTGTTTAGTGCTTGGACATAAACGTTCTATTTTTTTGACATCATCTATAAAACCCATGTCTAACATTAAGTCTGCTTCATCAAGAACAAGGGTTTCTATATAATCTAGATTAATTTGATCTTGTTTATGTAGATCTAATAATCGACCAGGAGTTGCTATTAATATATCAACACCATTTTTAAGTTTTTCAATCTGAGGCTCAAT
Source organism: Olleya sediminilitoris (assembly GCF_016785945.1). Taxonomy (GTDB): domain Bacteria; phylum Bacteroidota; class Bacteroidia; order Flavobacteriales; family Flavobacteriaceae; genus Olleya; species Olleya sediminilitoris. Next base: position 82,797 of record NZ_JAEMEF010000005.1, read on the forward strand.
GGATGCTCCACCAAAAATAACAGTGCTAGTTAAATTGGTATGAGTTGCATAGCTGGTAAAATTTTCAGCAATTTGTATCGCTAATTCTCTAGTAGGACTAACTACTAAAGCTTTTATTTTTTTTCCTTTTTTAGGACCTTCTTGTCTGTCAAATAACAATTGTAAAATAGGTAATGCAAATGCAGCAGTTTTACCTGTACCTGTTTGAGCAGATACAATTACGTCTTTTTTATCAAGTACTAAAGGGATTGCTTTTTCTTGTACTAGTGTTGGGTTATCGTAACCTTTTTGGGCAATTGCGCGTAATATTGGCCTATTTAATTGTAAGTCTTTAAATGACATAAGTTATAATTTGCTACAAAGGTAGTTTATTCAGTCATAACTTGTATTGTGTATGTTGCTACAATATCATTATTGATTTTTAAATGTACGTCATGCCAACCTTCGGTTTTAAAAAGATGCTTAAAAGCTATGGATTGTCCTTGGATATTTAAATCAAATATTTTTAGTGATTTTAAGTTTCCGCCTGAAAAATAGACTAGACTAATCTGTTCTTTTTTGATAGGTTTAAAGGTGTCAAAACTAAATGTAATTGTGTTGTTTTTTTTAACGTTGGTGTATAATTTGGAAGGGCTTGTTGTTAAAATTTGGTGTTTAAATGTCGCTCCATAAACTATTGGAGATGCAACAAAAGCGTTGTTGTTTGAGTTGTTGTCTAACAACCATTGTGTGTTTAACGGATAATGATTTTGTCTAAATAATTTAGGGTCTGTTAAAAAATAACCTAAATTATAATCGTTTATGAATATGTCGTTTAGAAAATAGCCACTGGACCAAGTTGCATCACATAAATACCATTTGTTATTAAGTTTTACAACATTCCATGCGTGATTTGCTATCTGTAAAGTGTCTGTATTTGTATTGGCTGATCTGCCATAACCATTAATTATTTTACTTTCTATATTGGCCAAAAAACATAATTGATTTATCAAATAGGCATAGCCTGAACACATGGTTTTTTTACGTTTAAATAGTGTTTTAAAAGCAATGGTTTTATACTGATCATTCCACGCTTTGAAAGTTAAACTGTCATTTTTGTATTTTTTACGGTATTTGCTAACCTTTTGATCTTGATTTAAATCCCCTTTTATATTGTTACAAACCCATGAGTAAATTGCTCTAAATTTCTCGGCATCAGTATTTAGTTTATGGGTTAAATTATACGCTAAGACAGGTAAGTTGTCCAGTTTTTCGCCTTTATTTAATTGGGCAATATTATCTGCTCTTGTAAAATTTATTGTTTTAAAATCAGAAACTTGAGCAGATAATATTTGTACGCAAACAAAGCAACCTATTAAAAGGAGGTTTTTCATAAGTATAGAAAATTATTTATGTTTTGATTGAAATACTTCTTTTACAGCTACTTTACCCATTAAAATATAATGGTCATTGTTTAATGTAACGTCAAGATTAACTGTTTTTTTATTGTCAGGATCTGTTACTGTTATTTTCTTTGCTTCATAACCAACATAGCTAAAAACTAATACAGATCCTTTATTTAGTTTATTAGGAAATGTGAAGTTACCATCAAAATCAGTCTGAGTCCCAATGTTTGTTCCTTCTAAAACAATATTTGTAAGTGGTAATGGTAAACCGTCGTCATCTAAAACAGTCCCTTTAATTAATATGGGTTGGTTTAATTGTTTTATGGTTTTGGATGTGTTTTTTGTTATGTTATTACTGTCTTGAGCTTGAGCTGTAAAAAAGGATAAAAAGGCTAAGCATGCTAATCCAATACTGCTAACTAAATTTAATTTTTTATTTTGTTTAATAGGTTTTGAATAGCTTGTTAATTGTGTGTTTTTAAATTGACCACAGGTATTTAAATTGTTTTTATTTTGAAAAAATAAAGCAATTTGGTTTGGTGTCCAATTTGTAAAATCTACCACTTCTTTAGTGCAAGAATTACAAAACCCTCCATTTGTTGTAGGAGTGAAGTTGCTAAATTTTTCTTGACAAGGTGTTTTAATATTTAAGTTAATTTGATTTTTCATGATATACCGTTTTTAAGTTATACATCAAACTTATATAACTTAGTAATGGTATAAAATAGACAATGAGTAAACAGTGCTTTTTAAATGGTAAACAACACTTTTGGCTAAGTATAACTTTTTTTTAAAGGTAAGTTATTGACACAGTTTTTCAGGAATGTTCAATTGGTTTGAAAGTTTTCGACGTCTTAAAGTGACCTTTTTAGGATTAGTTTTTAAAAATTGAATTGGTAATTTAGTTGTAAGTGTAATTGTTTCAAATGTAGTTTTATGCTCAAAAAAACATTCATTTGTAAAAGTTGTGTTGTTGTAGTTAAATTCAAACTCTACAACATATAAAAATTCTTTTATAACTTTAGATTTTGAAGAGTCAAAAGTAGAGCTGTTAGTATGCGAATAGTCGTCGATTCGTTTATTGGTAATCCTTGCAAAGGTATAGCTGCCATATTTTTTTACTTTAGCTTTTTCGTAATAATACATTATACTAGAAGGTAAAGTAAAGAGTATAAATGTTGAAGCTAGTACTATAAAGGCATAGCCAAAAATTACAAAACCAATACCGTTTTGTTCAATATGATTACCTAAATAGATGAAAAAACTACCAAAAACAATAAATATTAGCCAGATACCAAGTAGGCCTAAATGTGGTTTTATAGCTTCTGTTATAAAATGTTTTTGATCGTTAAAAGTGACTTTCAATATTTTTTATAAAATGAATTAAAACAGCAATTTAATTAAAAACCGAATGATATTTAGTCGTTACTTTGGTTAAATTAGTAGACAATGTTTTTAACCATAATAATTGATTGCTAATTAAGTGTGCTTCTTGAAGGTTTAGTAACGTTTTTGTGTCAATTAATGTTTGACCAGCTTTAATTTGATTGTCACGCTTGTCTGATAATTTTGCATAATGTTTTTGAAGTGTTTGATGGGCTTGTTGAATTTCTTTTTCTTCTGAAACAACAATTTGCTTATTACTGTCTAATGTTTTTGCCGATTGATTTAAAGTTGTAGTAATATCTTTTATAATAGTATCAAATTCTTCTGAAGCAGGAGTTGTTTTATGATTTAAAATATAGCGTCCAATAGAAGCTGTAGCAGATAATATAGTGTGATTTAGTGTTACAATATCATATATTAATACCGATTGTTTTTGCTTAGATTTAGGGTCTTGAGTCAGTCTTTGAAAAGCAGCATTAAGATTACTCATGGCTATAAATGCTTCTTTTCTGGATACTTTATATCTTAATGTGTTAGCTTCTTTATTGTGATATAAGTTTTTAGTAGCCCTTAAATAATTACTGTTTGCAGTTATAACATTTAATATAACCGAATCTAGGTTTTTGTATTCCCAACTTGGTAAAATTAAATAATTTGCCAATACAGCAATTGTTGCACCAATAGCAGTGTCGATTACTCTAAACTGAATGACAGCAAAAGCATTAGGCTCTATTAAAGCATATACAAACACAATGTGTAACGTGATAAATGCTGCGCCAATTTTATAACTTTGTTGTATTAACGAAAAAGCAAAAGTTAATGACAATACAGCTAAAACCATATAAACGGTAATGTTTTTGGTTATTAAAATTATTGCTGTTGCTATCATAGCTCCAATTATGGTACCTATAATTCGGTTTTTAGAGCGTTCTTTAGTTAAACCATAATTAGGACGCATAATAACTATTATGGTTAAAATAATCCAATAAGCATTTTTTAGGTCTAAAAGACTACCAAAAACAAACCCAAATACAATAGCAACTGTTAGTCTTAAAGCATGTCTTAACATTGGAGACTCTAAACTAAAATGCTGTAGCAGAATATTAAACCTATAATCTTGAGAAGTTAAAAATTGTTTAGACTCTTGGACTACTAAAGAGGCTTTAGCATTATTTTTAACTTTAGTTAATACGCGTCTTATAGCTTTAACTTCTTGAAATAATTGCTTTTGATAATCTTGTAAATTACGCATGGTAATAGCTCCATCTCTTGCCTGTGGTAATGAGATTTCAGAGACGTAAGCTTCAATAGCTTTTTCAGTATTATCGGTAATTTTATTAATATGTTTAATATTGGGAAGCTCACCTTTTTTTATTAATAATTCAGATAGTTTTATTAAGTGATTTCCTAATTCTTTATTAAGCTTTTTAAAAGGACTTAGGTGTTGTTTTTGTAAACCAAAAAGAGTGTCTATTTTAGAGTAATCTATGGTGTTAGCTAAAGCCAGTTCAAAAATATCGATTAACGAAATAAATATTAGTAAACGTCTTTCGTTTGAAAACGAACGACCAGAACGTTTTCTACCTTCTAAAAGTAATTCTCTTAACGTTTCATGTTTTTCGCTAATTTGCGTTTGAATTATTAATGCTTTTTTCGAAAACTTTTCACGCTTGTTAGGCTTAGTTAAAAGTTTAGCTCTAATTTTTAAATATTGACCTGTTAACGCTAAAGTGTCTGATAGTAATTGGTCATCATCTTTTTTAGGAAAAATCCAATAGGATAATAATGATACTAATAAATACCAAAACCCTCCAATACCTAAAAAACCAACATGTATAATAATAGAGTTTAAATCTGGTTTGCTTACTGCTAAAGCTAGTACTATGGCTAATAAACCTGAAAAAGAAATTAATGAAGCCCTAAAACCATACACAGATATTAAACTTATTAAAAAGCTTAACACAGCAATAGTAAGTATTAATACAATAAAAACAGGTTTGGTTACTAATACTAAAAAGGTGACAATAACAGTTATTGCTACGCTAATTAGTGTCCCATTAATTTTACGTCTTAAACTACCAGGTACGTCACTTGGTGCATTTAAAAAAGTACCTAAAGCTATTGCAGGAGCAAAAGCAAAAAGGTCTAAAAGATTTAAAACAACTAGAGGTAAAACAATTGCTATAGTTAGTACAACGCCTCTATAAAAGCTTGAACCTTTAAAGAAAAGCTCAGTAGTTTTAAGATGTTTTTTTAACTTAGTTTGCATAGTCAGACAAAGGTAAGTTAATGCAATTAGTTTAAATTATAAACTTTACTTAAAGTATTAGTAAGCCAAAATCTCTCAGTTTTTGCAAGGGTTTAGAGAACCAAAATAACTCGAAATTTTCTAAATTAGTTTCAAAGTCTTTTTTTATTGTCGAAAACGAAAGTGTTTTTCCGCTTGACGGTTTTAAAAGCTCTAAGGTATTTAGCAGCCATTCGCCTTCAGGCTTATTTAATGTTAATTGAAGCGTTTCCGTTTTATCATGAAACGTTAAGTCTAATAAGTAATTGGTAAATCCTTTTTTTGTCTTTGTGCGTTCTTCAACCAATGGTAAATGTCCTAACCAAACTATTTTTGCTGTAGGTTTTGTGTTTAAAATAGTTTCAGTATTTAAACAATCTTCAATATAAAAAGGAGCTATTGTGGTTTGCGGAACTGTAAAATCAAACCAATCTTGTAATTCCATGTCAAAACCAATACCATGCATAAAATTGAATAGTGATTTTTTTAACCCATAACTAAATTGCGAATGATCTATACCTGTGTTGTCTGTAAAATCTATATCATTATTAGCAAAAGAAATGGATTTATAATGAGGTGTAACACCATAATCTGATGGGTTTTTACCGATAGGACTATGTGCTGTTAAAGCAAATTGATGCCAAAACCCAGATTGAATAATACCAAGCTGAAACAATTGTCTAACCATTTCTAGACTATCTATGGTTTCTTGCTCAGTTTGCGTTGGGTAGCCATACATTAAATAGGAGTGAACCATAATATTGGCTTGTGTAAAATTACGTGTCACTTGTGCCACTTGCTGTACAGTGACTCCTTTATCAATTAATTTTAAAAGTCTATCTGAAGCTACTTCTAAACCACCAGAAACTGCAATACAACCAGAGGCTTTTAGTAAGTAACACAGGTCTTGAGTAAAGTTTTTTTCAAATCTAATGTTAGTCCACCAAGTAACGGTTAATTGTCTTTTTAAAATTTCTAGAGCTAATGCTTTCATTAAAGCAGGAGGAGCAGCCTCATCCACAAAATGAAATCCGTTTTCACCAGTTTGAGCAATCAACTGTTCCATTCTGTCTACTAAAAGTGAAGCAGCAATAGGTTCGTAAATTTTAATATAATCTAAAGAGATGTCACAAAAGGTGCATTTTCCCCAATAACAACCATGAGCCATTGTTAGCTTATTCCATCTGCCATCACTCCATAAACTATGCATTGGATTAGCAATTTCGATAACCGAAATATAATCTTCTAAAAGTAAGTCAGAATAGTCAGGCGTACCAACTTGTAATTGTTTATAATCTGGTTTTGTAGTATTGTTTTTATAGCTAACTATTCCGTTTTCTAAAACAAAAGTACGTTTGTATTCTTGTTTATAAAGGTCTTTATTTTGATTAGCTTCATTTACAGCTTTGTGTAATAGCTCAACTGGTAATTCGCCATCATCTAATGTTATAAAATCAAAAAAATCAAAAACACGTGTGTCTGATACTTCACGTAATTCGGTATTAGGAAAACCACCACCAATAGCGATTTTTATGTCAGGATAATTGGCTTTTATAAACTGGGCACATCTAAACGCACTGTATAAATTCCCTGGAAAGGGAACCGAAAAACAAACCAATTTTGGATTTACTGTTTTAAGTCTTTTGTTTAGAATAGATAAGGTGATCTCATCAATAACTGTTGGTTTGTTTTGCAAGCTGTTGTATAACTCGTCAAAAGCATTTGCACTTTGCCCTAAACGTTCTGCGTATCTACTAAATCCAAAATTTGGGTCGATACACTCAATAATAAAATCTGATAAATCTTCAAGATACAAGGTTGCTAAATGTTTGGCTTTGTCCTGCATTCCCATTTCACCAAATGCCCAATCCATATCTTCTAATTGGTTAAATCTTGAAGCTTGAGGTAAAAAATTAGTAGTACAAATTTGTCTGGCTAAAGTTTGATTTTTGCCTTGTAAAAATAAAATAACAGCATCTAAAGGTTGAAGATAATCGTCTTTTAAAGTGTAAATACGTTGACAATTATCTGTGACAATACTTTGATTTTTGATGGCTAAATCAAAAAGATTAGTAAACGTTTTTTTACTGAATAATTCCAGAATAACCTCAATACCTAAATCCATTTGAAATGCAGAAATGTCTTTAGTATTTAAAAAACCTTTTAAATATGCAGTCGCAGGATAAGGTGTGTTTAATTGAGTAAAAGGTGGTGTTATTAGTAAAAGATCTTTCACAAATGTTATTTTTAATACAGTTGCAAAGGTACTTTAAATTACTTGGAGTAATGCCAAAACGGGATAGTTACTATCTTATTTTTAGTATTTATACTATCCTGCTTTTCAATTCTAAAAATGTCTAAACTATGTTTGCCTTCGGTAAGGTTTTTTAAAGGTAGAACTGTTTCAAACCCTTCTTGGTTGTTATTATGTCTTGTGTAAATAAATTCAGGTTGGTTAAAATCTATACTATCTATTTTAAAACTATAAATTTTAGTCAATGTTTTTAAATATTCTGTTTTTAGGCTATCCATGTTTTTAATTTTAACGACTTCATTAAAACTAAAGTTTAAGCCAGATTTTAAACCACGTTTATCATATTGTGGTTTTAAGGTTTTATTAAAATTAAAAATAGCGTCTTCGATGTCTTCATTATATTCAATAAAAACGGGAAGGTAATTAGTGGTAATAATTTTAGAAGGTATAGAAGCGTTTTTAATAAACATACCTTTTTTTGTAATTGTTTCGTCGTAATTATTAATGTTAGCAATATACTGATTAGAGTCATCATTAGTATTCAAATAATTAGACCTGTTATGTTGGTAAGATGCTAAGGTTGCAGCAATAAAGTATAATGGAATTAATGAGAAATGTAGTCTTTTACCAAATCTATTATCTAAAAAATTATGGACTAATGGTCTGTATAAAAAGGAAAGTGTTAAATAATTAAATACCCAATAAAAAGGAAAGTATATTTTAGCTAACCATTTGTTTTTTTTAAGATACCCTTGTGTTACAAAATCTATAAAAGTTAAAAACATGCCTATTAAAACAAAAAATAGTGCGCCAATACCAAGTACAAAAATTATTTTGTTGCTATTTTGATGATCTTTTATCATTAATATTGAAATAGCAACAATACTACCAATGCTAATAAAAATAGATAACATATAAAAAATCAATAAAAAAGAAGTCGCAAATAGTATACTACAGTAATCTTCTAATTTAGATATGTATTTGTCAAAAGATCCTGTTTTACGTCTTATATAGCGATCAAATTTAGGTCTATAATTTAATTTTTTATAGTCAATATCTCCAGATACATAGCGTAATCCTAAGGCTCCAATCCATAATCCTCTTAATACAACGTGTAATAAAAGAGAGGTCATTAAGATGTAACAAGAAAATAACATTAAAACAATACCAATAGATATTATAGTATTGCCTTCGTTACTTGAAATGTTATAGTATAATTCTAAGGGTTCAAAAGCTTGAGATAATCCATAAACTGAAAACCCAGAAATAATAAGTTCTAATTGCCAACTTTCTTGTTGAAGTTTATCTAGCCAAGCCTTAAAAGCTTTGGATCTGTAATTATTTTGCATTGAAATTTTGGTTGGTTACCGTAAATATAATTTAAATAATGAAAATGTTACTTTTCATTATTTAAAATAGTAGCAACTGCTTGCTTGTACTTAACTGGATTACCTGCTTTTTTTATGGCTTTATATGTTTTTTGAGGATTAGAGAATGACTGAGAGAAAAATTCCCAAAAGCCTAACATTTTCATTTTTATAGGTGTTGGACCAGACAGATACTCGTCATATTGTTGATAAATTGTGTCATGAAATTGGCTAAAAATGTCCCAACGGTTTTTAGGATATTCGGTTGTGTTATTTTTAATCATACTTGGTAAAAAAGGATCAGCAATTAGACCACGACCAATCATAAAATGATCAATGTCAGGAAAACGTGCTTCCATATTCTTAAAAGAGGCTACACTTGTAATATCACCATTGTAGTATAATTTATGTTTGGTACTTTTTGTACAACGTTCAAAAGCATCTAAATCTACAGGCCCTTTGTATAATTGCTTACCAATTCTGGCATGTATCGCAATATTTTTAAGTGGATATTTGTCTAGAGTAGGGAAGGCGTCTAAAATTTCGTTAGCGTTATCATAACCCATTCTCATTTTCATGGATACAGTAATATCACTCTCGTTATGTGCTTTGTTTAAAATCTCATCAATTTTTGTCGGATTACAAATTAAACCAGAACCCATACCAGATTTTGTAACCATTGGATATGGACAACCTAAATTCCAGTTTAGTTCTTTATAGCCTAAACTTTGTACATACTTAACCACAAATAAAAACTCGTCAGCATCATTGGTCATTACTTGTGGAATAACATTTAATGTGGTGTTATTTTCTGGTTGTAAATCCAGTTGATAAGAATTTTTGATTTTTAATTTACCATTTAACCTAATATATGGTGCATAAAATGTATCAATACCACCAAAGTAGTGATGGAATGCATTTCTAAATCTAAAATCAGTGAAGCCTTGTAAAGGCGAAGACAATAAGGTAATGGACATTAAACAGTATTTGTTAAGCAAATATAGTTTAAATTGAAAAAGAGTTACGCGATTTTACTTTTGAATATATAAAACCATCATTGTTATAAGGCTAATTAATAAAATTAAGATGACGTAATTTTTAGTTTTAGAAGGATCATCTATTATATGATTGCCTTTTTTTTGAAATTGGCTAAAATCTTCAGGTATTAGTGGACTTGACAAGTCCGTAGATATAAAATTAGGTTTACCATCAAAATAATCTGGATTGTTGGTTAATCTGTCAACAATATCTTTACTTTCTTTCAAGCCAATATTTAATTGGTCTCTTACAGATTTTATGGCTTGTAGTTTTTTTCCTTTGGCAATTAACAGTAATAGTTTGGTTTTATTAATTAGTGTATTGTTAATGATAATTGTACTCATAGCTAGAAAGTTGCTGGTTTTGACAGGTTAATTAATTGGTTGTCATAATAGCATTTATTTGCTTTAATTAAGCATATGGTATTGGTATATAGTAAGGTAAGGTGTAAATGCACACTGAAACTATAATGTGTTTTTATCATGTTAACTAATTATCATTTAGCTTGTACAAGTTAGTCATTTTTTTTTAATTTAAAAATGAACGATCATTTTTGAGTATAACCTAATGATTTAATTTTTGTTATTAAATCACTAATGTATCTGGCTGTTTTTATTTTATTATTAGGTTTGTAGTAATAAAAAAACCACCTATTTCTAGGTGGTTTTTTATTTCCGAGAAAGCGATATTTTTAATAGTAAATTACTTTAGTAACTCGTAACTACGTTTTACAAAGTCTGATAATTCTTTACCTTTTAATAAACCTTGAGATAAACGTGCTAAGTCTAAACTTTGCGTGATTAAATGCGTTTGTTTGTCTTTAGCTTCTGTATTTAAAATTTCTGCTACTAAGTCAGAGTTTGTATTAACAACAAGGTTATACATTTCTGGCATGTTACCAAACATTTGCATTCCGCCTCCACCACCAGATGCTTGCATCTCTTTCATACGACGCATAAATTCTGGTTGTGTAATCATAAACGGAGTCGCATTACTATCCATAGCTTCTAACTGTACCATGAATTTTTCTGAAGGAATAGCAGCTTTTAAAATTTCGTCTAGAGCTTTAGTTTGCTCTTCGTCAAGCTTAGATATTGCAGCTTCGTCTTTGGCAATTAATTTGTCAATAGAGTCTGCGTCTACACGTGCAAATGTTATGTTTTCTTTAGTAGATTCTAGTTTTTGCATTAAATGCGAAACGATAGGACTGTCTAATAATAAAATTTCGTAACCTTTATCTTTGGCAGCTTCAATGTAGCTATGTTGCTCATCTTGATTACTTGTGTAAAGTATTACTAATTTATTGTCTTTGTCAGTTTGTTTAGCCTTTATTGCGTTAAATAACTCGTCATAAGTGTAAAACTTACCATCAACAGTTGGATATAACGCAAATGCATCTGCTTTGTCAAAAAACTTATCTTCAGACAACATACCGTATTCAATAACAATTTTAATGTCATTCCATTTAGCTTCAAACTCTTCACGATTATTATTAAATAAAGATTTAAGTTTATCTGCTACTTTACGTGTAATGTAAGAACTAATTTTTTTAACTGCACCATCGGCTTGAAGGTAACTACGCGATACGTTTAATGGGATATCTGGACTGTCAATAACACCACGTAACATAGTTAAAAACTCAGGTACAATACCTTCTACGTTATCTGTAACGTAAACTTGGTTTTGATATAACTGAATTTTATCCTTTTGCATAGCCATATCCTGAGACATCTTAGGGAAATATAAAATACCTGTTAAGTTGAATGGATAGTCTACATTTAAATGAATGTGAAATAATGGATCTTCATGCTGTGCTGGATACAGCTCACGATAAAATCCTTTGTAGTCTTCGTCCTCTAACTCAGTTGGTTGTTTTGTCCAAGCTGGATTAGGGTTGTTTATTATGTTGTCAACAGTGATTTTTTTCTGAGGCTCAGTAGTTTCTTTACCTTCAGCATCAGTAGTTGTTTCTGGTGTGTGATCAGGATCGTTTACTTCTTTAGTTCCAAATTTAATTGGAATAGGCATAAATTTGTTATACTTATATAATAAGCTGCTAATACGTGCTTCTTCTAAAAACTCTGTAGAGTCTTCAGCAATATGTAATATAATCTCAGTTCCTCTATCTGTTTTATCAGCTTCTTCTAATGTAAATTCAGGAGATCCATCACAAGTCCAATGTGCAGCTGTAGTACCTTCTTTATGAGATTTGGTGATGATTTCTACCTTTTCTGCAACCATAAATGCAGAGTAAAAACCTAATCCAAAGTGTCCAATAATACCAGAGTCTTTTGCACTGTCTTTGTATTGGTCTAAAAATTCTTCAGCTCCAGAAAAAGCAACTTGGTTGATGTATTTTTCAACCTCGTCTGCAGTCATACCAAGACCTTGATCAATAATATGAAGTTTTTTACCTTCTTTATCAATTTTAACCTCAATAACTGGGTTTCCATATTCAGATTTTGACTCTCCAATACTAGTTAAATGCTTTAGCTTTAAAGTAGCATCTGTACCATTACTAATTAACTCACGTAAAAAAATCTCGTGATCACTGTATAAAAATTTCTTAATTAACGGGAAAATGTTTTCAACCGAAACATTAATATTTCCTTTTGCCATGATAATATTGTTTATGTTTTAATTTCCGCTTTAAGCGAAAAAATAGATTTATTATTTGCTTTGTTATAGACAACAAAAATGCCAATTGATTAACTTGACCTTTTTTGTGACAAGATGACATAAAAAAACCATTCGTTTTGCTGAATGGTTTTTAGGTAATCCGTTTTTATTGAGATTTATTGTTTGTTTTTAACATGTTTGTCTAACCATTGTTCTTGTTCCCAAAGCATATGCATAATAGATTCTTTGGCTCTGTATCCATGACTTTCTTTAGGAAGCATAACTAATCTTACAGGTGCACCTAAACCTTTTAATGCGTTAAAATAACGTTCGCTTTGTAATGGGTAGGTTCCAGAGTTATTATCTGCAACACCATGTATTAACAGTAAAGGTGTTTTCATTTTGTCTGCATGCATAAATGGAGACATGTTATAGTATATTTCTGGAGCTTCCCAATAGCTACGTTCCTCACTTTGAAATCCAAAAGGTGTTAATGTTCTATTATATGCACCACTTCTTGCTATACCAGCAGCAAATAAATTTGAGTGCGATAATAAATTAGCTGTCATAAAAGCACCATAACTATGACCTCCTACAGCAACTTTATTTCTGTCAATATATCCAAGATTATCAACAGCATCAATAGCAGCTTTTGCATTGGCTACTAATTGTGTTCTGAATGAGTCGTTTGGTTCTTCAGTACCTTCACCAACAATTGGGAAAGCAGCATCATCTAAAACAACATAACCTTTAGTTACCCAATATATTGGAGAACCCCAATATGGATACACAAATTCGTTTGGATTAGCTGTACTTTGCGATGCACTTGACTTATCTTTAAATTCTCTTGGATAAGCCCATAAAATCATTGGGTATTTTTTATCCTTTTTATAATCTAGAGGTAAATATAATGTGCCTTCTAAATCTAATCCATCATCTCTTTTGTAGCTAATAACACGTTTGTCAACATTTTCTATACTTTTAAAAGGATTTTTAAAATCTGTAATAGCTTTTAAATCATTGTCTTTGTAAATATTTCTTATGTAATAATTAGGGTATTCTGTTTTAGATTCTATTCTAACTAAAACATCTCCCTTTTTCATATCTAAAGCAGTGTTTAAGCTTTCTAGCTTATCAGTGTATTTAGATTGGTATAAACGTTTAGTCGTGTTGGTTGTAATATCATATTGATCTATAAAAGGAAATTGTCCTTCTTTAGAGAAGCCTTCACCCATTAAAAATAATTTATCACCATCCATTGTTAATGTATAATTACCATATTTGTTTTTAGACCTCACAAAATCTCCTGGATCGCTATATACATCTTGATAGCTTCTGTCTGTTATTATTTTAGCGTCTTTAGTATTATCTGAAGGATTAAATAAATAGGTTTTGGTGTTTCTTGTATTCCACCAATAGTCATAAGCAATAGCAGTATTGTCATTTCCCCAAGTGATATTAGAAAAACGTTGTTTGGTTTTTATAAGAAGTTTTGGATTTGCATTAAAAGGTGCTTCCATTTGGTAAACAGCATCTCTAAAATCTACTTTAACTGCTGGATCACCTTTATCCAAAGCTTCAGTCCATACTAAGGTTGACGGTTTGTCGCTTCTCCAAGTCATGTTTCGTTTTCCAGTTCTAGTAGACATGAAACCTTTTGGTCTTACTTCGTCTAAAGCAATATCATTTACTTTAGAAATTAATTTAGCTTTATTGTCATAAATATTACTTTCGTTAGGAAACCTAGAATAGGTTACTAAATATGAAAATGGTTTTTTGATTTTTGTAATCATAATATAAGTTCCGTCAGGCGAAAAGCTAATATTACGATACATATCTGCATTTAAAAATGTTTCAGTTTTACCTTTTACAGATACTTTTTTAATTTCAGATCGTGCAAGTTGTTCAAAATTAAATTCATCATTAGGTGTTTTTAATAAATCTTGATACGTTCTGTTTTGTGCTTTAGCACCATCACTTACAGATACTGTAGGACCAGACGGTACAGCAGTAGAGGTATTTATTAAAGGTTTTCTGTCACTTGGTAACATTTTTACCAATAGATTTTGATTGTCTTCAAACCAATTTAATGTGCTTCCCATATTAGCATTAACATTGGCGTCTGTAATTTTTTTAGCAGACGCTTTATTAATATCTAAAATCCAAACTTCAACACCTTTATCTGTGGTGTTAAGACAGGCAATCATGGTTTCATCTGGAGACCATCTAAAGCCTGATAACCTTGGTTTAGCTGGTAAGCCAGATATTTGCTTAGCGTCTTTATCTTTTGTTTTTTTTATTTTTAAATTAGTGTAATAGGTTGTTCTGCTTCCAATGTTTGTTACAGGATTTATTCTTAATCCTGCTAAACGTAATTCGGTTTCAGATAATTCTGTAATAGATTTATATTGATTACGATAAAACAAAACCATGTTTTCTCCTTTACTGTCAATTTGTACACCAGGAGCTAAATCTGCATCTGCTAGTTTTAAAATTTCTTCAGAAGGTTTTTGGTATGTTAAATTTTGTTGCGCATAGCTATTACTAAGTAGTAAAATAGCAAATAATTGAAGTAGTTTTTTCATTTTTAATAAGGTTGATTTTTCAACTTTCAAGTTACTTAAAATCTATTTTGGTAAATGTGATAGATTTGTTAAAACTTATAGCAAATTTTATTGTCAATTAATAGTTAGTTATTATGCATGCATAATTAAATAGTGTAATTTGTGAAATCTTTATTTTTGAAAGCATTAAATTGCGAAACTATTTGCTTTAGTGATAAAAGAAGCAATAGCATTAATAAAAATATAATTAAATGTATAATTCAAAAATTATTGGTTTAGGTAAGTATGTGCCTGACAACGTTGTGACTAATGAAGATTTATCCAAAATGATGGATACTAATGATGAGTGGATTACAGAACGTACTGGAATTAAGGAAAGACGTTGGGTAAAAGAAGGCTCTGGTGACACCACTGCTACAATGGGTGTAAAAGCTGCTAAACAAGCAATTGAACGTGCTGGAATAGATAAGGATGATATTGATTTTATCATTTTTGCAACCCTAAGTCCTGACATGTATTTTCCTGGTCCAGGAGTGCAAGTACAACATGCTTTAGGTATTAAAACGGTTGGAGCCTTGGATGTACGTAACCAATGTTCTGGTTTTATATATGCATTATCTGTAGCAGATAATTTTATTAAAACTGGTATGTATAAAAACATATTAGTTATTGGTAGCGAGCTGCATTCTCATGGTTTGGATAAAACTACAAGAGGTCGTGGTGTTACAGTAATTTTTGGAGATGGAGCAGGAGCAGCAATTTTAACAAGAGAAGAAGATACTACTAAAGGAGTTTTATCCACACACTTACATAGTCAAGGTGAACATGCAGAAGAATTAGTGTTGGTTGCACCAGGAATGGGAAAGCGTTGGGTTAATGATATTATTGCTGATAATGATCCTAATGACGAAAGCTATTTTCCGCATATGAATGGTCAGTTTGTATTTAAAAATGCAGTTGTTCGTTTTAGTGAAGTGATAATGGAAGGTTTAGTTAAAAACAAAATGGGTAAAGATGCTATTGATATGCTAATACCTCATCAAGCAAATTTACGTATTGCACAATTTATACAAAAGAAATTTGAATTAACAGATGACCAAGTGTATAATAACATTATGCGTTATGGTAATACAACTGCAGCATCTATACCAATAGCTTTGACTGAAGCTTGGGAAGAAGGTAAAATAAAGGAAGGCGACAATGTTGTGTTGGCTGCTTTTGGTAGTGGTTTTACTTGGGGAAGTGCTATTATTAAATGGTAATTAATTACAAGACTTAATAATATTTTATATAATTAAAAAAGCCAAACACAATTTTGTGTTTGGCTTTTTCTATTAACTAACTAACTATTTAACTTAACTATATAAATCTGTTGGTTTTTTGTGAAGACTAATTCAAATAAAAATAAAAACGATTTACTGTTTTGTTACTATTAAGACGCCTAAAATTGAATTTTATTACGCTGATTATCAGTATTTAACGTTATTTTAACATTAGCTTGTTTAATTACCAAATAATGTGTTAAAAATAAAAACCCAAAGTTGATCAGACTTTGGGTTTTCTTTATCTAGCAACTAACCTAAACACTAACCATCAACTGTTTTGTTAGCAACTAAATAGCCTCTAGAAGGTATTTTTATATTACATAAATCCGCCTCCAGATTTAGTATCATTATCTCTTTGTTTTCTTGATTTTGCTCTGTAGTTTCCTCCTCCAAAGCGGTAAGATAAACGTCCAGAAATTTGTTGACTTTCCCAATTAAAACGTCCAACTTGTACATAAGGTGTCTTACCTTCAAATTGTGCATACATAGTATCAAAAATGTCATTGTAGCTTAAGCT
Source organism: Olleya sediminilitoris (assembly GCF_016785945.1). Classification (GTDB taxonomy): domain Bacteria; phylum Bacteroidota; class Bacteroidia; order Flavobacteriales; family Flavobacteriaceae; genus Olleya; species Olleya sediminilitoris. The sequence goes on from NZ_JAEMEF010000005.1 coordinate 99,539, forward strand.
AAAGCTTGCTTTACCTTGTAAGAAGCTGTAACGCATCCCTAAATTTACCATAAACATGTCATTAGTTTCAAACTGTATGTTTTTGTTTTTTCCACTATACATTCCAAAAGCAGATAGACTTAAAGCTTTAGTTACTTTAAAATTATTAAAAGCCCTAACATTCCACATAACATTATCTACTTGTACAGTATTTAAAACAATGTTTTGATTACTATCAAAAGATTCGGCTACACTTTTTTGAGTTTGAGAAAATAAATCGAAACTAGCATTAACACTCCACCATTTAGTAGGTCTGTAGTTTGATGATAACTCAACTCCGTAAGCAGATGAGTTGTCAAAGTTTAAGTTTGTAAAAATTAAACGATTTGTATCTGTTCTATCAATAAGTATGGCTTGTTGTATCTCGTCTTCAATAATTCTGTAAAATACACCAGCAGTAATGCTTCCGTTTTCTAATTGTCTTGTGTAATTAGTTTCAATAGAGTTTGTAAATTGTGGACGTAACTCTTGATTTCCAAACTGAGAAATTAATGGTGTGTTCCATTCAGGTAAAGGATTAACTTGACCAATTCCTGGACGATCTACACGTCTGCTGTAATTTACCTGAAACGAGTTTTTGTCTGAAGGAGAATACGTTACAAAAGCCGAAGGGTATAACTTAAAATAATCATTGTCAAACGGAATATTAGTTTGCTCATTAGATTGTAAATCTTCTTTAAAAGCTTCTGAGTTTACCGTTACATTTTCAGCACGTAAACCAACTTGGTAACTCCATTTGTCTAATGTTTTACCGTATGTTGCATAAGCAGAATAAATGTCTCTTGTGTAATCAAAAGTTGTGGTTGTAGGTATGTAATCTCCATTTTGATTGGTCTCTCTTGCATCAGATTGATAGTAAATATTGGTATTAAATAATCGTGCTTGAAGTCCAACTTCTAATTTTGCAGTTTCAGATAAAGGGTTGCTGTAGTCTAAGTTAATAGTACTACTTTTTCGATCTGTATCTGTATCTTCAATAAAATTAGGACGTTGTGAGCTAAAAAAGTTATTTCGTGTAAAGGCTAAACCATTATAAGTGTTGTGATCGACTTCTAATTCAATATTATGTCCTTCATCATTAAAATCATGCTTGTAATTAAAATTATATTGTTGTGAATCATTTTCGTTATCACTTCTTGTGTATTGACTTTCGTTTAAAGACGCATCAAATAAATAGTTTATACTTGAGTCTACGTCAACCCATCCATTAAATATATTTTGATTTGTAAATACTGAAATAGTGTTTTTATCATCTAAATAATAATCCAAGCCTACTTTAAATAAATGAGATTTGTTATTGTTTAAAATTTCAAAATTTTGATTAATATTTTGTTCAATTCTATTGATTTCTCCAAAATTGAAATTTTTTGTAACACTGTTATTATATGATCCATAAACGTTAAACTTTCCGTTTCTATAATTGGCATCAATAGAGCTATTAAATTTAGCTTCCACATCATGAGATAACCCTATGTTTAGGTTTCCGTTAAAACCAATTTTTGTATTTTTATGTAATACAATATTTATAATTCCGCTCATTCCTTCAGGATTATACTTAGCAGAAGGATTTGTAATTAGTTCAATACTTTTAATAGAAGACGAAGGGATTTGTTTTAGTAACTGTTCGGCAGGAATATTAGATAATTTTCCATCTACCATTACACGTACATTTTGGTTACCTCGCAAACTAATAGATCCTGTCTGTTGGTCCACACTTACAGATGGTAAGTTGTTCATGATCTCGCTAGCTGTAGCACCTGCAGTTTGCAAGTCTTTACCAATGGTAATAACTTTACGATCAACTTTTTGTTGTATAGTTGAGGTTTCAGCAACAATCGTTACTTCATCCAAACTTGTTGCAGCTTCTTCAAGATTTATAGTTCCTAAATCTATTTTTTTATTGTCTTTAGAGATGATAATAGTTTTGGTTTGTGATAAAAATCCAAGATATTCAATACTAACAATGTGTATTCCGACTGGTATTTGGTTTACTTCAAATTGACCGTCATTATTTGTGATACCTCCAGTAATTAAATTGTTTTTAGAGTCCTTAATAATTATATTTACATAAGGTAAGGGTTGGTTTAAAGTTACGTCTAATACAGTACCAGTAACAGTTCCGATTTTTGGTTTGACATTAGGTTGGTTTTGAGATTGCATGCTAAAGGCTACCAATAGACATACGATGGTGAATAGTTTTTTCATTGTTTTGATTGATTATTTGATTGATGTTTGGTTATGTTATAAAGACGTCACAATTGTCAATCTGTTACTGTAAAAAATCGTTTTATTAAAACTTTAACATTTATGAATAAAAAAACATTGGTTCTAGGAGCTTCCTTAAAACTTGACAGATATAGCAACATTGCATTACGCAAATTGGTTAATTATAACCATAGTACAGTTGCTTTTGGGATGAAAGCAGGACAGGTAGAAGGCGTTACTATTGACACTCAATTACAACAATATCAAGATTTAGATACAATAACGTTATATCTTAATCCGACACGTCAAAAAGAATATTATGATTATATAATTGGTTTAAATCCAAAGCGAGTCATTTTTAATCCAGGCACAGAAAACCCTGAATTATATCAATTATTAACAGCTAATGGTATAGATTATGAAGTCGCCTGTACTTTAGTATTACTATCTACAAATCAGTATTAGGTGTCGCTTTCGTGGAAATTAAATACAGACCTAAACATGTTATTAGTCCGTTTAACGGAAGGATTTCCCAATGGAATGCATATTGTCCAATAAAACTATCCGGAAAGTTTCCAGGTAGTTCTGTGATTATATAAGTAATTATAATTGAAGCTAGGCCAACAATCCATGCAAATTGGTCTTTAATACTACGTTTGCTAAGTATACCAAAAGCAAATAAACCCAATAATGGACCATAAGTAAAGGTAGCAAACTTAAAAAGGTTGTTTACAACGCTACCTTCAAGTTCATTAAAAATAACAACAACAATAATTAAAAGTAAAGATACACCAATGTGTACTTTTTTACGTAAAGGTTTTTGTTCCGTTTTAGGCAGTTTTTCAATATTTAAAAAATCTACAGAAAAAGACGTTGTTAGCGACGTTAAAGCGCTATCTGCACTGCTATAAGCAGCAGCAATTAGTCCAATTAAAAAAGTGATTTGTAACCCAAGACCCAAACCTTGATTCATGGCTATTTCTGGAAATAACAAATCCGTACGCGTTTTGCCATCAACAACAGGAATTGAAACACCAAACTGCTCGGCATAAATAAATAGTAAAGCACCTAACGATAAAAATATAATATTTACAAAAACCAATAAAACAGACATGCTAAACATGTTTTTTTTAGCATCCGAAGGGTTTTTACAAGTTAAGTTTTTTTGCATCATGTCTTGGTCTAAACCAGTCATTGCAATGGTTATAAAAATACCACCAATAAAATATTTCCAGAAGTATATTTTACTATTAACGTCATCAAAAAATAGCACTTGACTTTTTGCAGCAAAAGCCTCTTGACTAAAAATGGTTGCAATAGACCAATCAAGTTTATTTACAATTAAAACAATAGCAACAATAACACAAGTTAACATAGCTAATGTTTGTAATGTGTCTGTCCAAACAATAGTTTTAATACCACCACGATTAGTATATAACCAGATTAGTAATATAGAGATTACAACGGTTAACCAAAACGGAACGCCTAATGCTTCAAAAACTATATATTGCATTGCTAAAGCTACTAGAAACAGTCTAAAAGCTGCACCTGTAACTCGTGATAATAAAAAGAAAAAAGCACCTGTTTTGTAACTTGTAGTGCCAAAACGTTGTTCTAAATATTGGTAAATGGACGTAACATTTAGTTTGTAGTATAATGGTAGTAATACTAGTAGTACAACCAGATAACCAACAAAAAAACCAAGCACACCTTGCATGTAAGCAAACTGTTGACCTTCAATTAAACCAGGAACAGATATAAATGTAACACCAGATAATGAAGCGCCAATCATACCAAAAGCAACAACATACCAAGGTGATTGTTTATTTCCTTTAAAAAACACATCGTTAGAATCGTCTTTACCAGTAAAATAAGAGATTAATATTAGCACACCAAAGTAAGCAGCTATTAATAAAAGGATCTGTATTGAAGTCATAGTTTTTATTTGTGAAGCCAAAATACAAAATTAGTATGTACAAGCTTTATTAAGATTTGTAAAACGTGTTTTAAATTTTTTGAATGGATGATTAAAATAAATTCGAAAACTAGCATCAAATACATTAATTTTGCAGCTTATGGAATTTTCATCAAAACTTCTTGAAAACGCAGTTAACGAGATCTCGCAATTACCAGGTATTGGTAAGCGTACAGCATTGCGTTTAGCCTTACATTTATTACGTCAACCCAAAGAGCATACCCATAATTTAAGTAATGCTTTATTAAATATGGTCAACGATTTAAAATTATGTAAATCTTGTAATAATATAAGCGATAACGATTTATGCGACATTTGTGCTAACTCATTACGTAAGGATGATGTAATTTGTGTGGTTGAAGATATAAGAGATGTAATGGCTATAGAGAATACAGCGTCTCATAAAGGTTTGTATCATGTTTTAGGCGGAAAAATATCACCTATGGATGGAGTAGGTCCACATGATTTAAACATAAATAGTTTGGTTCAAAAAGTAAAAGAAGGTAAGGTAAAAGAGCTTATTTTTGCTTTAAGCCCAACTATGGAAGGAGATACAACCAATTTTTATATCTATAAGCAAATCAAAGATTATAGCATTCAAACCTCTACAATAGCAAGAGGAATCTCTGTTGGAGACGAGCTAGAGTATGCGGACGAAATTACCTTAGGACGTAGTATTTTAAACCGTATTCCGTTTGAATCTTCATTAAAATTATAAGCCATTAATGAAGCTATCCGTAATTATCATAAATTATAACGTACGCCATTTTCTAGAGTTATGCTTACAAAGTGTTGAAGCAGCAATAACAAACCTAGATGCCGAAATAATTGTAGTAGACAATAACTCTCAGGACAATAGTTGTAAAATGGTATTGCAAAAGTTTCCGGAAGTAAAACTCATTCAAAACAATCAAAATTTAGGATTTTCAAAAGGAAATAATATAGGTGCACAACAAGCTAAAGGAGAGTATTTATGTATTCTAAATCCAGATACTGTTGTTCCAGAAGACTGTTTTGAAGAGTTGTTTGATTTTTCAAAAATTAAAAATCAATTAGGTCTTTTTGCTTGCAGGTTAATAGATGGTAGTGGTAGTTTTCTACCAGAAAGTAAGCGTCATATTCCGACACCAAAAGTGGCTTTAAAAAAAATGATTGGTTTGGATAAAAGCTACTATGTAACTAGTATTAAACCCAACTCTACAGGTATTTCGCCAATTTTAGTTGGTGCTTTTATGATGGTTAAAAAAGACTTATATCAAGAAGTGGGAGGTTTTGACGAAGACTATTTTATGTATGGTGAAGATATAGATTTATCATATAAAATATTCAATTCTGGTCATGATAATATGTATTATGGTCCAATAAAAGTGATTCATTTTAAAGGAGAAAGTACTTTAAAAGATGCTAATTATGCTAAACGCTTTTATGGAGCCATGCAAATTTTTTACAAAAAGCATTTCAAACGCAATATTTTGTTTGATAGTCTAGTTTGGTTAGGTATAAAAACCGTTAAAATTTTAAAAAATAACACTTTCGCGGAAATAAAGCCAGCTGTAAATCATGTGTTGGTTTCCAACCGAAACTACAAAGCATTAAATGCTAAGTACAATAATACATTGCAAATTGTTTCAGAAGTAGTACCATTTAAAAAAAACACACAAGTAATTTTAGACGCTAACTATTTAAGTTTTAAAACAATAATCGAAACGCTTGCAAATTCTGAAAAAAATAAAAATATAACCTTTAGAATTATTCCAAAAAGTTCTAATTTTATGCTCGGAAGTGATTCCGCAAAAAGTAGGGGTGAAGTGCTTCACTTTTAAGATATTGTAAAATGATGCATAATAAGTAGTAAAAACGCTTATTATTTATTAATTTTGCAATTCAACACATTAAAAAGACTATTAGATTATTAATATGGCAAGATTTGAACTTAAGTTACCAAAAATGGGAGAAAGCGTTGCAGAAGCAACAATTACTTCATGGTTAAAAGAAGTTGGAGATACTATTGAAGCAGATGAGGCAGTTTTAGAAATTGCAACAGACAAAGTAGATAGTGAAGTACCAAGTGAAGTTGATGGTGTTTTAGTAGAAATACTATTTAACGCTGACGACGTTGTACAAGTTGGTCAAACCATAGCAATTATTGAAACCGATGGTGATACTGCCTCAGCAACTGAAGCACCTAAAACCGAAACTAAAACAGAAGCAGCTCCTGTTGCTGCTCAAGAAGTAACAAAATCTTTAGAAACAGCTAAAGATAGTGTTGCGCCAATAACATCTAATGACGATCGTTTTTATTCGCCATTAGTAAAAAATATGGCAAAAGAAGAAGGTATTGCGCAATCAGAATTAGACGCAATAACTGGAACAGGTAAAGATGGTCGTGTGACTAAAAATGATATGATTGCTTATCTAAAAGATAGAGGTAATCAACCAGTAAAAGCTCAAGCAGCGCCAAGTGCGACTACAGCTAAGACTACTGCACCAGCACCAAAAGCAACACCAATTGCTGTTTCTGGTGAAGATGAGATTATTGAGTTAACCAGAATGGGTAAACTAATATCGCATCACATGGTACAATCTGTACAAACTAGTGCGCATGTGCAAAGTTTTATAGAAGCTGATGTTACAAATATTTGGAATTGGCGTAAAAAAGTTAAAGATGGTTTTGCAAAGCGCGAAGGTCAAAACTTAACTTTTACACCAATATTTATGGAAGCTATAGCAAAAGCGTTGCGTGACTTCCCGATGATGAATATTTCATTACAAGGTGATACAATCATAAAAAAGAAAAATATTAATCTAGGTATGGCTGCAGCTTTACCAGACGGTAATTTAATTGTACCTGTAATTAAAAATGCAGATCAATTAAATCTAGTTGGTATGACAAAGCAAGTTAATGATTTAGCTGGACGTGCTAGAGAAGGTAAATTAGCACCAGATGATATACAAGGCGGAACGTACACTGTAACCAATGTAGGTACGTTTGGAAGTATTATGGGTACGCCAATTATTAATCAACCTCAAGTTGGTATTCTAGCTTTAGGAGCAATACGTAAAGTACCTGCTGTAATCGAAACTCCAGAAGGTGACTTTATCGGAATCCGTTACAAAATGTATCTGTCACACAGTTACGACCATAGGGTTGTTAATGGTGCACTGGGTGGACAATTTGTTAAAGCTGTTAAAGATTATTTAGAAGCTTGGGATAAAAACAGAGAGATCTAAACAACAAAACGTTATATATTAAAAAAGCACAATCTTAGGATTGTGCTTTTTTTATTTAAAATTTACTTTTAGGTTTGTAATGGTTAATCTAAAATATGTAAATCTCTTTTAATTCTTTGTTCAGTAGGTCTTAATAATGCCATGTATACTATTAATAATATTCCAAATACGATAAATTCTGGAAATATTATTAGTATAATAAATGCAGCTCCTTCAAGTATGGCATAGCGTACAATGGTAGCACTTTGATAGGCAACTAGTTTTTGTTTTAAGCTTAAATTACTTTCAATTTTAGAAACCAATCTTTTAAATAGTAGGTTGCTAAGTAAAAATGCAACAATTGGTATGGCTAAATAAATCATGTTTTCATTATTAATTTCAGGCATTTTTAATTGACTAAAGTCAGATAGGTTGCCTAAAAAAAAGTATGCCATTATTATACCGACTACTAATGCTATATGGATGATTTTAAAAATTTTTAATTGTTCTTGCATGTTTTAAATTTTTCTTAATTCTACGCGTCTGTTTTTTGTGCGACCTTGTTCTGTAGTGTTATCTTCGATTGGTTTTGTTTGTCCAAAACCTTTACTTTTGAGTCTGTTGGCGTCTATTCCTTCATCAATAAGTGAAATTTGTACAGATTTTGCTCGGTTTTCGGATAATTTAAGATTTGATTTCTCATCACCAACATCATCTGTATGTCCTTCAATACTAATTTTTAAATCTTTATTGTCTTTCATCATTTTAGTGATTTCATCAATGATTTCAAAAGATTCAGTTTTAATTCTTGATTTCCCTGTGTCAAAATTAATGTGTAATGAAGCAAAACCTTTTGTTTCAATGTCATTTAAAATGTCTTTAGCAGTTACTTTTTCGATGGTTTGTTTAAAATTTTCTAATTCAACAACACCAATATTTCCTGTTGACGTATCTGAATATATTTGAAACCCAATTTTTTTATCAACAGTCTTAAGGACATACATTCTGACTTTATCGTTAACCACATCACCAACATAAAATTTATTCATGTGTGCATATTGTTCGTTTGGAGAGGTTCCCCAAGTTTTAATAAGTTCGTTTGGTATTTTTTTATCCGAAACTAGAACAGCTCCTATAGATTTAAGGTATTCTTCAATACTTTTATCAAATAAGTATTGGTTCCATTGTTTGCTATTTGGATCCATTTGAATACTCATTTTATCAACACGTCCTTCTAAATCAAAAAGTGTAGTTCCATCAAACATTTGTAGTTTATGAAATTCATAAGACTGAGTACCACTATTACTTTTGTTAGTCTTCATTGTTTTAGGAGGTGCAATATAAGGGTAGTCTCCAATGTCTTCAGTTGAGGTTGTGATATTATCCCAAGAAAACTTCGTGTCATTAGTTGTTGTTGGTTTTTCTGTAGAAGGTGAATCTGTTATTTTAGTTGTCGAAGTATTAACTGTTTTATTATCGTTAGTTATTATTTTTGTATCTTCTTTACAGGATAAAAAAAGTAGTGAAAGTGCTAGACTAGTGAAGATGATTTTTTTCATTATTTTGGTTTGATTAAAGCGTATTTTTCTTTTTGCAAAATTTAAATCTAATTTAGTTTAAATATATGACATAATCAAGCTATCAAATAATTACTGTTTTATTGTGTTTTTATTCTAAACCAAAAACACACAAACCGCTAATAAAAGCTAAGTTTGTGTGTTGCATTAAAACTAAATTTAAATATTAATTATACGACATCAGCAGTTTGTTTTTGAGTGATGTTTTTTTTTGTTTTAACTTCAAATTGATTGGAAGTGTTTTTTGTTCCACCAGCTTTTAAAGCCTTATCACCTGCAAAAAATGTTTTGTGGTCATCGCCAAGATCAGAACCTGCCATTCTTTGGTGTTTAACGCAAGCTACACCTTTACGTATTTCTTGTCTTTGTACGTCTTTAACATAAGCAAGCATCCCTTGATCTCCAAAATATCCAGCGGTTAAATCATTCATGTGTAATGCGGTTGTGTGATATGTTGGTAAGGTAATTAAGTGATGGAATATTCCAGCGTCTCTTGCTCCATCCATTTGAAAGGTTTTAATTTTTTGGTCTGCTCTAAAACATAATTCAGTATTGTCGTACTCTGCATCCATTAGGTTGTTACGGTCGTAAGCAGTCATGTTTTCTCCTTCAGCAAGCATTTCTTCAAATACTTGATTGCGGAAGTTTAAAGTCCAGTTAAATGATGGTGAGTTATTGTAAACCAATTTAGCATTTGGAATGACCGCTTTTACTTGGTTTACCATGTTTGCAATTTGTTTTACATTAGGTGTAGGTGTTTCTATCCATAACAGATCTGCTCCGTTTTGTAAACTTGTAATACAGTCTAAAACGACACGTTCTATATTTGTGCCTTCTCTAAATTTATATAAACCATTAGCTAATCTAACAGGACGTACCAATTTACCAGCTCTTTTAATTAAGACGTCGTTTTCTTTAGCTTCTGTAATGTCTATTTCTTCTGCTTCAACAAAATCTAAATATTTTGAAGCTAAATCACCAGGCTCTTGGCTAACAGGAAGTTTTTGAGTTAAACCTGCACCTTCAGAATCTGTTCTAGCTACAATTACACCTTCATCGACACCTAGCTCTAAAAACGCATACCTTACAGCATTTAGTTTGGCTATAAAATCTTCATGAGGCACTGTTACTTTTCCGTCTTGGTGACCACATTGTTTAGCGTCAGATACTTGGTTTTCTATTTGTATAGCACAAGCTCCAGCTTGAATCATTTTTTTTGCTAACAAGTAGGTTGCTTCTTCATTACCAAAACCAGCATCAATATCTGCAATAATAGGAACAACATGTGTTTCAAAATTATCAATTTGAGCCTGTACGTCTTCGCCATTTTCTAGTCTTCTAAATAAGTCGTTTAACTCAATAGCATCAGCCTGACGTAAAAAATCATAGATCTCTGCTATTAAATTTGGTACTGCAGTTTTTTCATGCATAGACTGATCTGGTAAAGGTCCAAATTCAGATCTTAATGCAGCTACCATCCAACCAGATAAGTATAAGTACCTTTTATTAGTAGTATTGTGGTGTTTTTTTATAGCAATCATTTTTTGCTGTGCCACAAAACCATGCCAGCATCCTAAAGATTGTGTGTATTTTGAGTTATCTGCATCATATTCATCCATATCTTTTCTCATAATTGCTGCGGTATATTTTGCAATTTCGATTCCAGATTTAAATTGATTTTGTGTATACATTCTTGCTGCACTTTCAGGATTTATAGCATTCCAAGTGGTGCCAAATTTTGCTTTAAGTTGCCTTACTGTATCTAAAGCTGAGCCATAATTTGTTTGTGATAAATTTTTCATAATTTTGTGATACGTTATTTATTATTAATAATTAGATCCTGTTGATTGTTGCCGCAATCGCAGGATTGTTTTTTTATATGTATTGGTAAGCAGGAAGCGTTAAAAATTCTTCAAATTTGTCTGCTAAAACTAATTTGTCAAATAAGTCTATAGCTAATTTAAATTTGGTGTCTTTAATATTTTCCTCACCAATTTCGGTTAATATTTTTTCTACTTCATCATTAAAAAGGGTGACATAAAGTTTCATGTCAAACGCACGTCCATCTTCTAAGATAACTTCGTTTTTTAGCCATTGCCAAACTTGTGTTCTAGAGATTTCAGCAGTAGCTGCATCTTCCATTAAGTTATAAAGTGCGACTGCACCATGACCTCTTAACCAAGCTTCGGTATATAAAATTCCGACATTAATATTTTTTCTAATTCCAGCTTCAGTAACAGTACCTTTTGGAACTTCCACTAAATCTTTTTCTGTAATACTTATGTCGTCACGTGTCACGTGTAATTGGTTTGGTGTTGGCATGTGTTTGTTAAATTCGGTTAAGGCAACATCTACTAATGCAGGATGTGCAACCCAAGTCCCATCATGTCCATTTTTAACTTCACGCTCTTTGTCTTTTCTTACTTTTTCAAGCGCTGCTAAATTTGCATATTCGTCATTTTTAATAGGTATTTGTGCAGCCATTCCACCAATAGCTAAAATGCCTCTTTTGTGACAACGTTGTATCACTAATTTTGAATACGCATCCATAAATGGTGTTGTCATAGTAACCTGATCACGATTAGGGACTACAAAGTTTGGGTGATTTCTGAATTTTTTGATGTAAGAAAAAATGTAATCCCAACGTCCACAGTTCAATCCAACAATATGTTCCTTTAATTCGTAAATAATTTCGTCAAGCTGAAAACTTGCAGTGATGGTTTCGACTAAAACAGTAGCTTTAAATGTACCTTCTTTTACTTTCAGGTATTCTTCTGCAAAAGTAAATACGTCATTCCACCATCTAGCCTCTAAGTAATGCTCCAATTTTGGTAAATAGAAGTAAGGTGCAGTATTATTTTTTAGTAATGTTTTTGTGTTATGAAACACGTATAAGCCAAAATCTATTAAACTACCAGAAGCTTCTTGTTTATCAAATGTAATGTGTCTTTCATTAAGATGTAACCCTCTTGGTCTAACTAATAATACAGCAGTTTCTGGCTTTAGTTGATAGGTTTTATTCTTTTTAGTATCTACTAATGTTATGGTTTTATTGTTAGCATCCATTAGGTTTTTTTGACCTTCGATGTTATTTTTCCAACTTGGAGCATTGCTGTCTTCAAGGTCTGCCATAAAGGTTTTTGCACCAGAATTTAATGCATTAATAACCATCTTTCTATTTACAGGACCTGTAATTTCTACACGCCTATCTTGTAAATCTTTTGGTATTGGATTTGCTGTCCATTCAGCGGTTCTAACGGATTCAGTTTCTTTTGGAAATTCAGGAAATTGACCTTTATCAAAAATTGCTTGTTGTTTGACACGCTCATCTAATAATTCTAATCTTCGATTGTTGAATTTTTCATGTAAAGCTGTTAAAAAAACTAAGGCTTCATCTGTTAAGATTTCTGGGTAGTAATTTGTAACGTCTCTAGAGAATGTAATTTTTGGTTGTTTTAAAAGAGTGTTTTCCATGGTGTTATGATTTTTATATGACAATATTAAAACAAAGAATTGAATAAAACAAGCGAACGTTCGCTAAAAATGTTTTTTCGCCAAAATAGAATATTCGCAAAAAATGCTATATTTGTATTTATGGAAGAAGATTACATAAAACTAATATTTGGATTAAAGCTAAAGCAGATAAGGACTGATAAGAATTTATCCTTATTAGGATTGTCTAAACTTTCAGGTTTGTCAAAGTCCTATTTGAACGAAATAGAAAACGGAAAAAAATATCCAAAACCTGACAAGATTGCTATACTTTCTGAAAAATTGGATGTACCCTATGACCAAATGGTGTCTCTTAAATTGGACAAAAATTTGGCTCCAATTGGTGATCTGTTACAGTCAAAAATTTTAAAAGAAATTCCTTTAGAACTTTTTGGAATTAAAGAAAGTAACCTGATAGATATCGTTGCTAATGCACCAGCTAAAGTCAATGCATTTATTAGCACAATTATTGAAATTGCACAGAATTATAACTTTAGTAGAGAAAGTTTTTATTTAGCTTCTGTACGATCGTTTCAAGAAGCAAATAATAATTATTTTGAAAACTTAGAGCAAAGTGTCTTGAAATTTGCGGAAGCCTACCATATAGATTTAAATGAAACAATTACATCTAAAGATTTAGAGGAGGTTTTAGTTGAAGAATATGGTTATACAATTGAAGCCAATGAGCTTAGTAAATATGAAGCTTTGGGTAATTTAAGGTCTATGTTTGTGCCTAAAACCAAAACTTTATTGTTAGCTAATGAAATTGATGAGCCTCAAAGAACCTTTATCTATGCAAAGGAATTAGCTTATAATTTTTTAAAAATAGAACAACGTTTATATACGTTTCCTTGGATAAAATTTGACACCTTTGATCAGGTTTTAAACAATTTTTATGCGTCTTATTTTGCGGGAGCTTTAATTATACCAAGCGCAAAAATTATTTCCCAATTAAACCATATTTTTGAAAAAGAAACTTTTGATGCTTCATTATTTTTAAAGGCTATTGATAGTTACAATGCATCACCAGAATCGTTTTATCAACGTTTGACTAATGTTATACCCAAAGCATTTAATATTCAGAATTTGTTTTTTTTGAGGTTTACGCATAAAGCTAATAGTAAAAACTTTTATTTAAAAAAAGAATTACATTTATCACACCAACAATCTCCTCATGCAAATGAAACTAATGAGCATTACTGTAGACGTTGGGTGTCTTTAAAAATGCTAAAGGATATTAGTAAAAGTAAATCAGACCATGTTTTTGATTATCAAATTTCTAATTATAAAGACGATGGTGTAAAATACTTGGTGTTGTCATCTGCAACTAAAGATCCTTTTAAAGAGAATCATTACCGAAATATTACAATAGGTTTGTTAATTAATAGACAATTACAACGTAAGGTTAATTTTTTACAAGATGAAATTATAGAAACCAAAAATGTAGGTGTGACTTGTGAGCGTTGTGCTATTAAAGACTGTAAGGATAGGGAAGTGCCTGCGGTTTTTTTAGAGAAAAAAGCAAAAAACAAAAAAATGGAATCTATAGTAAGTGAATTAACCACTAAGTTTTCTTAAAACCTACTCGTATAATTTATACTAATGAGCCATAAATAAATCTGGAGGCTAAGGATTTACCAAAGAAGAATGCCGAAATAGCTAAAATACCATCACTTAGAGAAAACCATAGTTCTTTAGGAAGCATAACAATTGTCGTAATTGTAGCAATAACCATTAATCCACCAACAATGTATGAAGGTATTATGCTTGTCTTAGAAATTATTCCTGCAATGGTCATACCTGTTATAATGCCAAGAAAATGAGCAATTACAACAAACACTTTGGCGCCTATTGGTATTAAATGCATATTAGCTTTAATAGATTCCATATTATTTGGATCAATAGTCTCTGGTAATGGGTATAAATTATGACCAAGTAGTGTTTCAAAAATGTAAACTGTAACAGCTGCTACAATAAATCCAACGATGGTTGCTAGTATATTTTTAAGCATGATATTAAGTTTGAGACGTTAGTTAGTAATTAAATTTACAAAAAAATCCTAAAGCTTTCACTTTAGGATTTTAATTATTTTACAGTATATATTTTTATTCGTTAACTAAAACCCATTCTCCTTTGTTAATTAAAGGTTCCGCTTGTTTATATTTTACTGTTTTACTTTCTCCAGTAATAATATGCTTGATATTTACTTTGTCATTACGACCAATTTTAGGTTGATCTCTAACAATAGTTTCTACTACTTGTTGTTGAGGTTGTGTGTTACTTGCTGCTCTGTTTTGTGCAGCACGCTCATCTAAGTTTTGTATTTCTTCTTTTTGTGTTTGAAGATTGTCTTTTTTACGTACTTCTCTGGCTTCACTAATAGCGTTAGTTGTTTCGGTAGGTAATTCTCCTTTAAATAAGAAAGAAATAACGTCCTTATTAACTTGGTCAATCATAGCTTTAAATAACTCAAAAGCTTCAAATTTATAAATTAATAAAGGGTCTTTTTGTTCGTGTACAGCTAATTGTACAGATTGTTTAAGCTCGTCCATTTTGCGTAAATGCGTTTTCCAGGCATCATCAATAATAGCAAGAGATATGTTTTTTTCAAAATCGGTAACTAATTGTTTTCCTTTAGTTTGATAAGCTTTTTCTAAATCTGTTACAACTTGTATGTTTTTAACACCATCAGTAAAAGGAACTACAATGCGTTTGTATTGGTCACGTTGATTTTCGTATACGTTTTCAATAACAGGAAATGCTATGTCTGCATTACGCTCCATTTTTTCTTTATAATGATCAAAGCCAGCTTTGTAAATGGTTTGAGCAATAGCTAAAGGTGTCATTTTATTAAACTCTGCTTCTGTAATAGGAGAAGACATTGAGAAGAATCTGATTAATTCAAATTCAAAATTCTTAAAGTCATTAGCAGCTTTGTTAGATTCTGCAATACCTTCTGAAGTATCATAAATCATGTTTGCTAAATCCACACGAAGACGTTCTCCAAATAAGGCATTGTAACGACGTTTGTATACAACTTCACGTTGAGAGTTCATAACATCATCATACTCTAATAAACGCTTACGAACACCAAATTGGTTTTCTTCAACTTTTTTCTGAGCACGCTCTATAGATTTTGAAATCATAGAATGTTGAATGACTTCACCTTCTTGTAATCCCATTCTATCCATCATCTTAGCGATACGCTCTGATCCAAATAATCGCATTAAATTATCTTCAAGCGACACGTAAAATTGAGAGCTTCCTGGATCTCCTTGACGACCTGCACGACCACGTAACTGTCTGTCTACACGTCTAGAATCATGACGTTCTGTACCAATGATGGCTAAACCACCAGCAGCTTTAACTTCGTCACTTAATTTAATATCTGTACCACGTCCAGCCATATTGGTTGCTATGGTAACTTGACCTGCTTTACCAGCTTGGTCAACTATTTCTGCTTCTTTTTTGTGTTGTTTGGCGTTAAGTACGTTGTGAGGTACTTTTCTAATAGATAACATTTTACCTAAAAGTTCTGAAATTTCGACACTAGTCGTACCAATTAATACAGGACGTCCAGCTGCAGAAAGTTTAGTAACTTCTTCAATAACTGCATTATATTTTTCACGCTTAGTTTTGTAAACTAAATCTTGTCTATCATCTCTAGCAATTGGTCTGTTGGTAGGGATTTCTACTACATCTAATTCGTAAATTTCCCAGAATTCTCCAGCTTCTGTAACAGCAGTACCTGTCATACCAGATAGCTTTTTGTACATTCTGAAGTAATTTTGAAGCGTTACCGTTGCAAAGGTTTGGGTTGCGTCTTCAATTTTTACGTTTTCTTTGGCTTCAATTGCTTGGTGTAATCCATCGCTATAACGACGACCATCCATGATACGACCAGTTTGCTCGTCTACAATCATAACTTTATTATCCATGACCACATATTGTGTGTCTTTTTCAAATAAAGCATAAGCTTTAAGTAATTGATTTAATGTGTGAATACGCTCTGACTTGATTCCGAAATCACGAAATAAATCTTCTTTAAGATTAGCTTCTTCTTCCGACGATAAGTTTTGAGCTTCAATTTTTGCAATTTCAACACCAATTTCTGGCATTACAAAAAAGTCAGGATTATCTTTTCCAGATAAATAATCAACCCCTTTATCAGTTAATTCTATCTGATTATTTTTTTCTTCAATAACATAGTACAGTTCTGCATCAATCTTAGGCATTTCGCGATTGTTGTCCTGTATGTAATAGTTTTCGGTTTTTTGAAGAATTTGTTTTACACCTTCTTCACTTAAAAACTTAATTAGGGCTTTGTTTTTAGGAATACCTCTATAAACACGTAGTAGTTTAAAACCACCTTCTTTAGTGTCACCTTCGGCAATAAGTTTTTTAGCTTCTACTAAAACTTGAGTTAAATATTTACGTTGTGTATTAACTATATCGTCTACTTTTGGCTTAAGCTCAGTAAACTCATGTACGTCTCCTTTTGGTATTGGACCAGAAATAATTAACGGTGTACGTGCGTCATCTACTAATACAGAATCGACCTCATCCACAATTGCATAATGGTGTGGACGTTGCACTAAATCTCCTGGTGCATGTGCCATATTATCACGAAGGTAGTCAAAACCAAACTCGTTATTGGTACCATAAGTGATGTCTGCGTTGTATGCTTTGCGACGTGCATCACTATTAGGTTGGTGGTAATCTATACAGTCAATACTTAAACCATGGAAGTTAAATATTGGAGCCATCCATGCGCTATCACGTTTTGCTAAATAGTCGTTTACAGTTACTAAGTGTACACCTTTACCAGCTAACGCATTAAGGTAAACAGGCAATGTTGCTACTAAGGTTTTACCTTCACCAGTTTGCATCTCGGCAATTTTACCTTGGTGCATTGCTACACCACCAATAAGTTGTACATCATAATGTACCATGTCCCAAGTTATAGCTTTACCAGCAGCATCCCAAGAGTTAGACCAAGTTGCTTTGTCGCCTTCAAGGGTTACAAAATCTTTGTCTCCAGATAGGTTTCTGTCAAATTCATTTGCAGTTACCGTAATTGTTGGATTGTCCTTAAAACGTTTAGCAGTTTCTTTTACAACAGCAAAGGCTTCAGGTAATATGTTATTTAATGTTGCTTCTGTAGCAGTGTACGAGTCGTCTTTAATTTTATCAATTGCAAGGTAGATGTCCTCACGTTTATCGATGTCTTCAGTCGCTTCAGCTTCTGTTTTTAAAGCTTCAATTTTACTGTAAAATGGTTCTCTTGTTTCAGCTATTATAGCTTTAAACTCATCTGTTTTAGCTCTTAATTGATCATGAGATAAAGCGCTTAGGGCTTTTTCAAAAGATTTAATTTTATCTACTATTGGTGTGATGGCTTTGACGTCTTGTTTAGACTTGTCGCCAACAAACACTTTTAGTACGGAATTTAAAAAACTCATAGTTTTTGTGTTTTATTTAAGATGAAAGACTTTGGTTTTAAAGGCTTTCATGTTTAGTTTTTAATAGGTTAAGTTGCTTTGCTTAATAGCTTAGTAACTTTAGGTTTGTTAATACTTTGTCAAATCGTGTGAATACTTACGATTGATATTTTTTTTAAAGACACAAAAAAGTGTTTTTAAAACGGGTTTAAATATACGTTTTTAGCTGCGCTTAGCTAAATTTTAAAGCACAAAAAAAGTCTCTAATTGAGACTTTTTTGTACTATTTGATGTTATTAATATTCATCCTCATTCCAGAGGTAATCTTCGTCAGTTGGATAATCTGGCCAAATTTCTTCTATAGAATCGTATGAATCTCCTTCATCTTCAATAGATTGTAAATTTTCTACAACTTCTAAAGGTGCTCCTGTTCTAATTGCGTAGTCAATAAGCTCATCTTTAGTTGCTGGCCAAGGTGCATCACTTAAATAAGATGCTAGTTCTAATGTCCAATACATTTCTTATGCGGTTTTTATTTTTGCAAAAATAAATTTTTAGTTTAAATAGTCAAGAAAAAAGTGAATTATTTTTTCATTAAAAAAAAGAACGTCTTTTAAACTGAAACTACTTGATACTAAAGTGTTTTGCAGTGTTATTAATCACAGTCCTTTATAAAACGGTTTACTTTTTTTCCGGAATCCACTTTACTTCGTCTGCTTGTAAGTCATGAGACAATTTTCGTGCCAATACAAAAAGATAGTCAGATAGACGGTTTAAATAGGTTAAAGCATTAGCTTCAAAAGGTTCTAAATCGTTAAGTGCTGATGCTAAGCGTTCTGCACGTCTACAAACCGTTCTGGCAATGTGACAGAATGACACAGTTTGGTGTCCGCCTGGTAACACAAAATGTGTCATTGGTGGTAAAGCTTCATTCATACCATCCATTTCACGTTCTAAAATAGCAATGTCTTCATCTGATATTTTATTAATGTTTAATCGCTCTTTTCCGTTTTTTAAGATTGCTTTTTCTGGGTCTGTGGCTAAAATAGCTCCTACCGTAAACAGTTTATTTTGAATGACAATTAAAATGTCTTTGTATAATGTGTTTATGTTTTGGTCTCTTATCAATCCAATATATGAATTAAGTTCATCAACCGTTCCGTAGCTATCAATCCTAATATGGTGTTTTGGTACGCGTGTGCCTCCAAACAAAGCAGTTGTACCTTTATCTCCTGTTTTAGTGTAAATTTTCATGTTTACGAAGTTAAAAGTTATTAGTTTAAAAGTGAAACTAATTTTTGTAAAAATGTGACTGTTAAAATGAAATTTAAAAAGATTGTAAGACGTTTAGAGGTAGAGTTATTTGTTACAGAATAAGTTTACAGTCTTATTGTAAAATGTTCTTTAGCTTGTTCTTGTCGGAAAAATACAAACCCAAAAGCATAAGTATCTATAGTTACAGTGACTCTAGGGTGTTTTTTGATAGTTTCCCAAGCTTCAGTCATGTCTTTTGACCAATAAATATCGTCAAAAATTAGTATTGAATCATTGTGGGTTTTTGGTAGTAATGCCTCAAAATAGTATAAGGTAGCTTGTTTGTTGTGGTTACCATCACAATAGATTAAATCGTAGGTGATTTGTGAGTCTAACTGCTGGATCACTGTTTTGAAATCACCTGTTTTTAAAGTAATATTATTTAAGTCGAAATGTTTAAATTGTTCTCTAGCTACTTCTGAAATATTTGGACAACCCTCTATTGTAGTAATGTTTGCTTCTGGACTGCCTAATGCTAAAGCTTGTGTTGCAACACCTAAAGATGTTCCTAATTCAAGAATGGTGTTGGGTTTAAAA
This sequence comes from Olleya sediminilitoris, assembly GCF_016785945.1. Lineage (GTDB taxonomy): Bacteria > Bacteroidota > Bacteroidia > Flavobacteriales > Flavobacteriaceae > Olleya > Olleya sediminilitoris. The sequence goes on from NZ_JAEMEF010000005.1 coordinate 119,329, forward strand.
TAACTAGCAAGTCTGTATAGTAGTTTTGCTTCTTTATAATTTGAACCAGCCACTTTAGTGATTTGTGATATGGTTCTGGATTTGCTTTTAAAAACTTGACTTCCTGCACCTAAATCTGTAACCTTTATTGTAGTCTTGTTTTGTCTTAAGCGTTTCTGGTAAGCTTTTATTGTTTTGTAAGCTTGTTGTTTTTTTGAATTATAAAAACATTTAGTTACTAAATCATATACAAAAGGCGAGTGGACACCATGTTGATTGGTTGATTTTAAAAGTATTTTAAAATACTGTTTAATTTGGTATAGCATATAATGCTTTATTTTTAAAAAGGTAGTAATTATTAAAAGTTGATTGTTTTAAGATTCTTTTAATTTGTTTAATGCTTTGATTTGATTTTTTAAATCAGCATTTTCTTTTTTTAAATCTATAATTCTTTCTTTTTGTAATTCTATCATATAATCCAATTGATTAACATCTACTTCTGGTGTTTCATTGGATACGCCTCTAAATAGCCAATTAGCATCTAAATCTTTAAATTCATTCAATATTTTGTATATTTTGTCTGTACCAAAAACTCTTCCGTTTTTAATATTGCTAATTTGACTACCAGAGAAACCTAATTTTCTGGCAGTGTCATTAATACCTAAACCTTTGTTTTTTAAGTATTTGTAAAATCTAAGTCCTACTTCGTTAAATTCAGGCATTAAAATATTGTGGTTTTAATAATAATTACATCGTTCAATATAATGTATAATCAGACAAAATATTATATATTCGCACAAAAAAATGAATATTTCATCATTTTAACAAATATAATATTACAATAATTATTAAATAAATAATACAAAACCCCTAAATTATGTCTGATTTTTTAAATCAATTTGCGAGTGAATTGAAAGAGAATGTTTCTGGATATCTAGCAGTGACAGTAACTGAAATTAAAAGTGGAATTTCATACTATTCGGATTCAATATCTCCAGATTTTGATCCAGAACTTGCAGCAGCATTTAACCTTGAAGTTGTAAAAGCTAAACTGAAGGCTATTGAAGTTTTAAATTTAGATCAGAGTATTGATGATATATTAATAAATATAACTGGTCAAATTCATATTATTGATATTTCTGAAGATAATAAATACTTTATTTATTTAGCAGTTGATTCAACTAAATCTAATTTAGGTATGACTAAGTCGTTATTAAATAAGTACAAGAATAAACTTTCTGGTAAGCTATAAGTTTTCTTACTTTAAAATAAAAAAAAGCACAATAATTTTATTGTGCTTTTTTTATGTTTTAATCTAACTCTAGTTTTGGTCTTCTAATTTTTCGGCAAGTTCCATCCAGCGCATTTCTTTTTCTTCAATGCTATCTAAAATGGCTTGTATTTTATTAGATAATTCATTGATTTGATCTTGTGTTAAATCGGGATTTAAAAACTTCTGTTCTATTTCTTTTTTATCAAACTCTAAGGATTTGATTTTGCTTTCTAGATTATTATATTCTTTTTGCTCGTTATAAGACAATGCAGTGTTGTTGTCTTTTTTCCAGTTTTTCTTTTCTTTTTTGTCTTCAGAATTTGATGTGTTCTCTGGAGGTTTACTGTCTTCGTAAGTACGATAATCTGTGTAGTTACCAGGAAAATCTTCGACAACACCTTCGCCTTTAAACACTAAAAGATGGTCTACAATTTTATCCATAAAATAACGGTCGTGTGACACCACAATTAGGCAACCAGGAAAGTCTAGTAAAAAGTCTTCTAATACATTTAGTGTAACAATATCAAGGTCGTTGGTAGGTTCATCAAGTATTAAAAAGTTAGGGTTTTGTATTAAAACGGTACATAAATATAAACGTTTACGCTCTCCACCACTTAGTTTTTCAACAAAATCGTATTGTTTTTTTCTGTCAAATAAAAAGCGCTCTAATAATTGTTGCGCGCTAATTTGACGTCCTTTTTTTAATGGAATATAATCACCAAACTCTCTAACAATATCAATTACTTTTTGACCTTCTTTAGGATTAATACCTGCTTGAGTATAGTATCCAAATTTTACGGTTTCACCAATAATTATTTTTCCACTATCAGGTTGTGTGGTTTGGGTAAGCATGTTAAGAAAGGTAGATTTTCCTGTACCGTTTTTACCAATAATACCAACACGTTCGCCACGTTGGAAATTGTAATTAAACTTGTCTAAAATGGTTTTATTTTTAAACGCTTTAGATAGGTTAACCATTTCTACAATTTTGCTTCCTAAGCGTTCCATATTAAGTTCAAGCTCTACCACATGGTCATTTCTTCGTTTATGGGCTTTGTGCTTTATTTCGGCAAAATCATCAATTCTAGATTTAGATTTTGTTGTACGTGCTTTAGGTTGGCGACGCATCCAAACTAATTCTTTTTTAAATAATTGTTTGGCTTTACCAGTTTCTACTTGCTCTCTGGCAACACGTTCTTCCTTTTTTTCAAGGTAATAAGAGTAGTTTCCTTTGTAGCTGTATAACTCGCCATGGTCAAGTTCTATAATTTCGTTACACACACGTTCTAGAAAAAAACGGTCGTGAGTCACCATAAATAAGGTGATGTTTTCTTTAGCAAAAAAAGCTTCAAGCCACTCGATCATTTCTAGATCTAAGTGGTTAGTAGGCTCATCTAAAATTAATAAATCAGGTTTGTTAATTAAAGCATTGGCTAGACTTAGACGCTTTTTTTGTCCACCAGATAAACTACTTATTTTTTGATCTAAATCGTCTAATTTAAGTCTGAATAATATTTGTTTGTATTGGGTTTCAAAGTCCCAAGCATTGTGTCTATCCATTTGCTCGAAAGCTTTTTGGTAGACGTCTTCATCTTCAGGATTAAGTAATGCTTTTTCGTAATTTTTAATAATATCTAACACAGGATTGTCTGCGTCAAAAATAGCTTCTTCAATAGTAAGCGTTGGATCTAGTACAGGTTCTTGTGGTAAAAAAGCGACTTTAATATCTTTTCTGTAAATAATATTACCTTGGTCAGGCACATCAAAACCAGCTAACATTTTTAGTATGGATGTTTTTCCAGTTCCGTTTTTAGCAACAAAAGCAATCTTTTGATCTTTATGAACGCTAAACGAAATGTTTTCGAATAAAGTTAATTCGCCATAAGATTTGGCAATGTTTTCTACAGTTAAATAATTCAAGACGTTAATTTTTTTACAAAGATGGTTATTTTAGATGAATAGAAGAAAAGAGAGTAGGGGAAAAGTGAATGCCAAGCTGTAAGTCGGTTTTTATATTTGAAAAGCAATAATATTATATTTGAAGAAGAGTACCAGCGAATCTTGTTTTTGTGACATTAAAACAGGTATTTAATAGAATAACAAAATCATGAAAATACAGACCTGTTATTGATGTATTTTACTTTTTGTAAAAGTCCAAAAACGTCGATATATGTTTTGTTTTTCAGGTTGAAAGGTTATATTTGTGACTTATCAAACGTCTTATTAATGAAGCAAATTATTATGTGTATTGTTGTTGTACTTGGTCTTTTAAGTACATCTTGTATTACTCAAAAGGACGTGGTTTACCTTCAGGATAAAGGAACTGTTGTTAACGATTCCTTACAGATCCAAGCTTTAGCAACACCTTATAGAGTGCAAGTCAATGATTTGCTAAGTGTAAATGTTAAGGCAGAAAAAAAAGAAATTAACGATTTAGTACAAATATTTAATCCAACAACTAATATTGTTAATGATTCTGAACAGTCATTGTATTACAATGGTTTTACTGTGGATTTACATGGTAATATCGAGTTTCCTATTTTAGGAGAAGTTAATGTTTTAGGCTTTACAACTGATGAAGTCGAGCAAAAAGTAAAGGATGTTATACTTCAAAAATATTTAAAAGACACTGCAAAAATATTTGTAACTGTTAAGTTGTCTGGTTTAAAATACACTACTCTGGGTGAAATAAGTAACAAAGGAACTCAAGTGTTATATCAAGATCGTGTTAATATTTTAGAAGCTATTGCTAATGCTGGAGATATTTTAGATACAGGAGACCGTAAAGATGTACTTATTGTGAGGCAATACCCTAATGGTCAAAAAATACACCACATAGACTTGACTGATATTGCAGCAATGCAATCTGAATTTTATTACATCCAACCCAATGATTTAATTATGGTTAAACCATTAAAACGTAAATCTCTAGGAGCAGGACAAACCGCTACACAAACGTTAACTACAATTGCTAGTATCTTTTCGGTATTAGTAAGCACTTATTTTTTAGCACGTAATTTATAGATTATGGAAGATCATTTAAGTAACGGTAATTCTCAAATGTTTGACTTTAAGGCTTTTGTTTACAGAGCTATTAGTTACTGGAAATGGTTTGTGTTATTATTAATTGTGGGCTTGTATGTTGTTTATCAACAAAATATTAGACGCGAGTTTCCTTATACATTAGAAGCCTCTTTAACTGTACAAGATGATAAAAACCCTTTATTTACTTCTAATACAAGTTTGGTTTTTAACTATGGTGGTATATCAGGAAAAGTTCAAGAAGTGTTACTTAATTTAAAGTCAAGAAAACATCATGAGAAAGTAGTCGATAGTTTAAACTTATATTTAACTTATTCTACACAAGGACGTTTTTATAAAACAGATATTTATGGTAGTCAGCCTTTTAAATTTGTTGGTTTAGATAGTGCATATCAGGTTATAGGTCAGCCAATAAAAATTAATTTTAGTGACGCTAATACTTTTACTTTATCTTATGATTTTGGAGAAGCAACCAAAGTTACTGCTCAAAATTATCTAGATAAAAGCATTAAGACAATTGCTTTAAAGACACCAACGTTTTCTAAGTCCTATACTTTAAATGAATATATAGACTTGCCTTTTTTTAAAGGTAGTATTGTGAAAATTAAAGCTAAAGCTAAAGCTATAGCTATAAATACAGACTATTTTATTCAGTATAACAACTTTAACAGTACTGTATCTTCTTTTGTAAATAATTATGCTGTCACCAATCAACAAGGTTCACCATTGTTAGTGACTAGATTAACTAATAAAAATAAAGCTAAAATTGTTGATTATATTAATACGTCTGTTTTTATTTTAGAACGTGATCAATTGCAACGTAAAAATCAATATGCCATAAATACAGTTGCTTTTATTGACAAACAATTAGCAAGGGTTAAGGGTCAGTTAAACAGAAAAGCAGACTCGTTAAACGACTTTATGCGTAGTAATAAGATATTTGATTTAGAAAACGAAAGTACTTTGCTATCGGCTAAAATTGAAGGTTATAATGATCAAAAAGAAATACTGAATCAATCGTTACTGTCTTATGATTTATTAAAAAATTACTTATTAACAAGTCAGGACTTTACAAGTTTTCCTGCGCCAGCATTACAAGGGATTGACGATCCAAATATTTCGGCAAGTATTTCTAAGATTATAAGTTTGTCCATACAAAAATCTACTTTAGAATCTTCCGTAAGAGATAATGTTTCGGTATTTGGTGATTTAAATAATCAGATTGAATCATTAAAGAATGTGATGTTAGAAAACATTGCTTCGGTTAAAACTAACATTGGTTATCAAATTCAATCTATCAATTCAAAAATATATAGTTCAGAAAGTCAATATTCTACTTTACCAGAAAGTCAACAAAAATTAGAAGCTATTGAACGCGAGTATTTACTTAGTCAAAGTACTTATAATTTGTATTTGGCTAAACGTGGTGAAGCCGATTTAATAAAAGCCTCTAATATTTCTGATATTATTTTAATTGAGCCAGCAAAAGATATAGGTCAAGGTCGTAATAAGGTTAACCTTAGCATACGCTATGTGTTTGCTGTTTTGGCAGCTTTAATACCAATTATAATACTTGCTTTTATTATTACATTTTTTGACAATAAAATACATGTTCCGAGTGATTTAGAAAAACTGGCTAATATTCCGTTATTGGGTGTTGTCGGTAAAAATGATACAGATAATAATTTGGCTGTATTTAATAAGCCTAAATCAGCAGTAGCAGAGGCATTTAGAGCGGTACGTTCTAGCCTTCAATTTATATATAAAAAGCATGAATTAGAAGGGACTAAAACCGTTATGGTGACGTCTTCAATTAGTGGAGAAGGTAAAACGTTTTGTTCTATTAATATAGCATCTGTTTTCGCTTTAAGCGGAAAGAAAACCGTGTTAGTAGGGTTAGATTTACGTAAACCGAAGATTTTTGGCGATTTTGATATTGATAATTCTATTGGTGCAGTTAATTATTTAATAGGTCAAAAGAATTTATCTGAAGTCGTGCAAAAGACTAAAGTTGAACATTTGGACGTCATAACCTCTGGACCTATTCCTCCTAATCCATCAGAATTACTGATAGGAGAACAAATGGATCGTTTTATAGAGGAGTTAAAAGCGAATTACGATTATATTGTTTTAGATACACCACCTCTTGGTTTAGTAGCCGATGCGTTTGAGTTAATTGAATATGCGGATGCGTCTTTATATGTTGTACGTCAGGATTATACTAAAAAAGAAATGCTAGGTTTAATTAATGATAAGCATAATAAAGGTGAGGTAAAAAACATCAGTTTTTTGTATAACTTTTATGATCAAAAAGGAAAGTATGGTTACGGCTATGGTTATGGCTATGGTTATGGTGCTTATGGTAATGGCTATCATGAAAATGAAGTAGAAAAGCTAACGGTATTAAATAAAATTAAAGGACTGTTTAAAAAGTAACTGTATAATTTTAAAAAAAAAATAAATAACAAACATTGAATTCTGTTTCAGAAAATAACGACTGGTTATATACAATTTCACCTAAACGAAAATTAATAGATTTTAATTTTAAAGAAATTTGGCGTTATCGTGACTTGCTATTCTTGTTTGTTAAACGCGATATTATAACTCAGTATAAGCAAACCATATTAGGTCCATTATGGTATTTTATACAACCCTTGTTTACAGGAGTTATATTTACTTTAATATTTAATAATCTAGCAGCAATACCAACAGGAGATGGTATCCCGTCGTTTTTATTTAATTTAGCAGGTATCACGTCTTGGAACTATTTTAGCACCTGTTTGACAGGTACAAGTAATACCTTTTCAGCTAATCAAGGGATATTCGGGAAAGTGTATTTTCCTAGGGTTATCACACCTTTATCTGTGGTGTTTTCAAATTTGTTAAAATTCGGAATTCAACTTTTAGTATTTACTATTTTTTACCTGTATTTTGTGTTCTTTACTGACACAGCTTACAGCGCATTACCACAATTAGAAATACTATTACTTCCTGTTTTAATAACTTTTATGGGCTTGTTTGGTTTAGGATTTGGAATGATTATCTCATCCATGACTACTAAATACAGAGATTTAACTTTCTTGGTTGGTTTTGGCGTCCAGTTATTAATGTATGCTTCGGCTGTGATGTATCCCTTGTCTTATTTTAAGGAAAAAGTACCTGAATATTCTTGGATTGTTGAGTATAACCCAATGACTACCATTATAGAGTTGTTTAGATATATGACCTTGGGTGTTGGTGAGTTTTCAATATCAAAATTTATTTATGCTGGAAGCGTCAGTATTATAGTGTTTTTGATTGGATTGGTCATTTTTAATAAAACGGAAAAGTCTTTTATTGATACAGTTTAGTTTGGTTATTAGTGAGGTAGTGAAAAGTGAAGCGTGAGTATTTAGAAGTGAATAGTGAAATAGATAAAAAGAAGAATGATTAGTTTTTTGTTTTTTATTATTCTTTAAATATTATGAAATATTTTAATTAGGTGTTGGATTAGTTCTTCTTTAGTATATCTCCCTTTTGTTTTGAACAGGAGATATTTTTGTTTAACAGTTTTTTTAATCTTTTGAAGCACTTTTGTTAGTTTTTAACTAAAGTGGTTAACTCTGGTGCATTACCATGAACTATCTATGGCTTTACTATGGAGTATCTATGGAGTATCCATGAAGTATCTATGAAGTAACTATGGTTTAGGAAGATGAAAGTTAGAAGTGAGAGATTGAAAGTTAAAAGAGGATAGTGAAATAGTGAGGATTTAGAAGTGAATGGTTGGAAATGACCTGTTATAGTTTACTTGTAGCGTGATAATTGGTGTTTATTATTTTGCTATCGGTTATTTTTGGATCGCTATTTATTACTGAAAAAATGAAAACTACTAAGTATTAGAAAAACTTTTTTTTACAAAAGCATCTTAGTTTTGCTGTCTGATTGGCTATAATTTTTGTTATTTTACCTGCTTAAAGTATATTGTTTACTACAAACATTGAATAATAAAAATAATGAGTGTTATTTTAAAAGCTGAAAATATCTCTAAACAATACCGTTTAGGTCTTGTTGGTACAGGTACGATTAGTCATGATTTAAATAGATGGTGGTCTAAAATACGTGGTAAAGACGACCCGTATTTAAAAGTCGGCGACAATAACGATCGTAGTACAAAAGGAGAGTCTCAGTATGTTTGGGCTTTACAGGATATTAATTTTGAAGTTAAACGCGGAGAAGTTTTAGGGATTATTGGTAAAAATGGCGCAGGAAAATCAACACTTTTAAAAATACTCTCTAAAGTTACTGGGCCAACGACTGGAGAAATTAAAACAAGAGGACGTATCGCTTCTTTATTAGAAGTAGGAACCGGGTTTCATGGAGAGATGACAGGTAGAGAAAACATCTATTTAAATGGAGCGATTTTAGGAATGACTAAAAAAGAAATAGCTTCTAAAATAGATGAAATTATAGATTTTTCTGGTTGCCAACGTTATATAGATACGCCTGTTAAACGTTATAGTTCTGGTATGACGGTAAGATTAGCGTTTGCAGTAGCCGCTTTTTTAGAGCCAGAGATTTTGGTGATAGATGAAGTTTTGGCTGTAGGAGATGCCGAGTTTCAGAAAAAAGCGATAGGTAAAATGCAGGATATCTCAAAAGGAGAAGGACGTACAGTTTTGTTTGTAAGTCATAATATGGCAGCGGTTAAAAGTTTGTGTACAAGAGGTGTTGTTTTGGAGCATGGAAAGGTTGTTTTTGAAGGAGGTATAGAAAAAGCCATCAATCATTATCTCTCGATAGGTAAATTGAGTGTTGAGGGTGTAAATACTACTTTAGGTGTTTTTAATTTAGAAAATCATAAAGATAAAACTGCAAAAGGATTCGGAATTATTGAAGCTAAAGTATTTGTAAATGGTGTTTTGTCAGAACATTTAGAGTCAGGGTCCAATTTAATTTTTGAATTAACCATAATATCTAATAGGGATTTATTTAAACCAGAGGTAGGTTTTGCCATTAAAGATGAAAATGATATATCATTTATTGCATTGAATAATATAAATATTGGGAAAACCCTAAATATTGAAAAAGGATTAAATATTGTGAGAATAGAAATTAAAGATTTTCCTATTTATGCTTCAGGAAATTACTTTATTAATTTTTATTTTGGTGATGATGGTTCAGTAGATTATGAGTGTTTAATGGATGCAATTAATATTAAGAATGTAACTCATGATGTATATGCTTCTGGTAGACAATTGGTAGAGAGTTTAAATAAAATTTATCACAAATCTATAGAAATTAAAAGACTATGATATTTTTATATAATTATGTGTATTTAGTAATAAGAAAACTATTAAAAAAACTAGACTTTAAATCTGTTGTTTTTTTTTCTTTACCATCTAGTAAAGATTTAATGGAATTAACTTTTAAGGTTAATAAATCCTTTTCTTTTATTCAAGTTGGAGCTAATGATGGTGTTAGTTTTGATGATTTATATGAATTTGTAAAAAAAAGGGATTCCAAAGGTTTAGTTATAGAGCCAATCAAAAAATATTTTAATGAATTAACTTTAAATTATAATTACAATCAACAAATAATAGGTATAAACAAGGCTTTACATCCCTCAAAAAATAAAGTTTTAGTTTTTAAAGTTGTGGATAATGCGATAATAAATTATCCAGAATGGGTAAAAGGAATAGCCTCTTTAAGTCTTGATCATTTAAAAAAACATAATATAATGCACGAAGATATTGAAGAAGAAGAGGTTAAAGCTGATTCTTTTTCTAATATAATTAAAAGTAATTATAATTTTAAAAATTTAGATTATTTACAAATTGATACAGAAGGGTTTGATTTAGAGGTTCTTAAGATGTTTGATTTTAGTAATTTTAAGCCCAATATTATTAAGTATGAAAGTGTAAATCTTAGTAGTCGTGATTTTAAAGAATCTGTTAAGCTACTAAAAAGTAAAGGTTATTATGTTTTTAAAGAAATGAATGATAACATTGCTATTAATCTATCAACTGTTCGATTAAAATGATACCTAAAATTATACATTATTGTTGGTTTGGAAAAAAAAAGAAACCCACTCTTGTAAAAAAATGTATCAAAAGTTGGCATCAGTATATGCCAGGTTTTGAATTTATTGAATGGAATGAAGATAATTGTGATTTGACTTCCCCTTTTTTGCAGTCATGTGTAAAACTTAAAAAATGGGCTTTTATTTCAGACTATATTAGATTAAAAAAACTTTATGAATATGGAGGGATTTATTTAGATACAGATATGCTTGTATTTAAAAACCTCGAGCCTTTTTTAAAGCATGACTGTTTTTTTGGAGCAGAAGATTTTAACTATGTTAATGCTAGTGTTATGGGTTCTGTTAAGAATAACTTGTTTATTAATAAACTTTTAGATTATTATAAAAAAATAAAAGGAATAACAAGTAATACAAATTTAACAGATATAACTATACCAAGAATAATTACAAAGTGTTTGAAGCAAGAAGTTAATTTAAGCAATGTAATATTTGACAAAGTTGAAAATTTTCAAGAAATTACAGTTTACCCATATAAGTATTTTTATCCATTACCATTTGACAAGAGGTATGAAGTTAAAAATTATAGTCAATTTTGTTACACAGAAACTTACGCTATTCACCTTTGGAATGCTTCATGGATTGATTACAGTGAGTTTCATTATTTACGAGTAGGTGAGTATAGAAAAGGTTTTTTTAAAATTTTATCGGGTAATAATTCTCAAAAAGTTAATCTAAAGTATTTAAAAAAAATAATAGCTTCTATTTATCAATCTTTAAAATGAATCACTTAATATCTATAATCATCCCATGTTATAATCAGGGTCTTTATCTTGATGAAACCATAGCTTCTGTTTTAAATCAAAGCTATACTAATTGGGAATGTATACTAATAAATGATGGTAGTACGGACAATACTGCTAGTATTATAGAAAAATGGGAATCGATTGATAATAGGATTAAAAGCCATTACAAAGAAAACGGAGGATTATCTAGCGCAAGAAATTTAGGTTTAAAAAAAGCAAAAGGATTTTATGTTCAGTTTTTAGATTCTGATGATTTATTGCATATAAATAAATTAAAAATAGCTTTAGAATATTTACAAAAAAATGATCTGGATATAGTTGTTACAAATTATGCTCATTTTACAAACGATGTCGAGAATATAACGTCACCTTATTACACTTTAAAACAAGAGTTTTTAAATTATAACAACATACTGTATCAATGGGATACTGATTTTGCGATACCAATACATTGTGCTTTGTTTAAAGCAAGTTTATTTGAGCTTTTTGAATTTCCTGTAACATTAAAAGCAAAAGAAGATTGGTATATGTGGACAGTCTTATTTTACAATAACCCTAAATCTATCTATATAAATGATACTTTATGTTTTTATCGTATACATACTAAAAGTATGACAGGAGATAATTTTAATCATATGATTAATAATACTATGTTGTTTTATGATTTGATTAAAACAGTAATACCCAAGGACGATTATATAAAACTCATAGAATTATCAAATAAAAAATATATTAATAAAAGTGCTGTTGAAAGTCAAAAAAAACAACAGATAAAACAATCAAATGCTTTTAAAATAGGAAATAAAATAGAAGTCTTTTTAAAAAAGATTGGGTTAAATAATCTAAGTCAAAAAATAATAAAAAAGTTTAGTGAAAAATAATGCTAGCCATCGTTATTCCATATTATAAAATTAATTTTTTTGAAGCGACATTGCAAAGTTTAGCTTTTCAAACTAATAAGCAATTTCACGTCTATATAGGTAATGATGCTAGTAATACTGATCCCTCAAATCTACTAGAAGCCTATAAAAATAGTTTTTTATTTACTTACAATAAATTTGATAATAATTTAGGAGGTCAAAATTTAGTAAAGCAATGGGAACGTTGTATTGCAATGACAGCAAATGAAGATTGGATAATGATTTTAGGCGATGATGATGTTTTGGGACCTAATTGTGTTGAGGAATTTTACAATAATTTAGAAATTATAAAAAAACATAACGTGAATGTTGTGCGTTTTGCAACTGTAGTTATTAATGCTAGTGATGTTGTAATATCAAAAAAACATGAGCATCCAAAATTAGAAAAATCAACTGCTTTTTTTGAACGTAAACACCAAGGTGGTACTAGAAGCTCTTTAAGCGAGTATATATTTAAGAAGGAAAACTTTAAGCTTAAGCCTTTTCCTTTAGCATGGCATACAGATGATTTAGCGGTTTTAGAATGTTCAAATTATGGTTTGGTGTATACCATAAATAATTCATGCGTTAAATTTAGGCATAGTACAAAAAATATTACTTCAAATACAGATAATTTGAAGCAGAAAAACGAAAGTTCTTTTCAATACTATTTTTATTTGTATTCAACTAAAATTAATTTTTTTACTAAAAAGCAAGAACATATTATTGTTTATAAATTAAACAAAACGGTAGCGACCAATAAAAAGAACGTTTTTAGAATATTTCGATTAAGTTTTTATTATTTAAGACATTTAAAGATTAATCACTTGATACATTTAAAACTAATGATAGTACAGTCTGTTATAAAACAATAAAAAGATAAAATGAAATTTTTAATAATAGCTCAAGATTTAAGGCATACAGGCACAAGTGAAGGTATAGTATCTCGTTCATTTATTGCAAATTTAAGAGACATATATCCGCAAGCGATTATTGATGTTTTTTATATAAAAAGTCATGATTCGCATGATTGTAATGAGCTTTTAGGTGCAGATTCTATAGTAGAATATACAATACCTAGAAAAATACCTTTAGTAACAAAGTGGTTAAACAAAGTATATTGGCGTTTGTTTAATGAGTCTTTACGGGAACGTTACATACAAAACTTATACAAAAAGAAAATAGCAACAATAGATTACAAGGCCTATAACCATGTGTTTATTAGAAGCTCTGGTTTAGAGTATGAAACACTATTAGCCTGTAACAATTTACCCATTTTAAAACAAGCCATAATAAATTTTCATGATCCTTATCCTAATTTTTGGGATACTGGTTCGAACATTAAATTATCTAATTTAGAATTGTTTAGGTTAAAACGAATAAAAGCAGTGGTTGAACAGGCTAAAGTATGTATAAGCCCATCAACTTATTTATCTAGAGATTTAACTGTACTTTATGGTTCTAATAAGGTTTTTAAAACACTACCACATCAATTTAATAAAACGGCATTTAACTTTGAACAAGTAAAACATGTAAGAGAAAAACAAAAACCTTGCTGTATTATGTATCACGGTACACTACAATTAGGGCGCGATATGGATACTGTTTTAGATGCTTATGTAGATTGTATAAACAAAGATTTTAATATAAAGAATAATTCAGAATTTGTGTTACGTTTAAAAAGTAATCAATACAGTAGGCTAAAAGCAAAATATGAAGCTGTTTCTAATATTATAATACTTGAAGCTAATGATTTTTCAAGTTCGTATATAGAACAAAGCCAGCACTCTAACATTTTAATAATTCTTGAAAATAATAGCGGTTATAGTAATATTTTGCCAGGAAAAATACCTGTTGCAGCTGCTACAGGATGCCAAATATTAAATATTTGTCCAAAAGAAAGCGAAACACGACATATAACAATTAATGAAACCTGTATCGCTACTAGTACAAATAAAAGTGAAATTGCTACCCAATTAGAAGCATTAATAAAACTTCAATTAGATCATGCTCCGGCGATTTTGGCATATGGTGATTATTTTAGTGTAGACCAATTTAAATCTAGTATTCAAGATATTTTAAACTAAATTTTAAAAGATGATATTAAAACGATTCATTAATTTAATTAAAGATAATAGAGAAAGGCATAAACGAACCGAAAAACTAACCAATGAAGTTATTTGGGCAAATGTTTTTCATGATAGTATTAGAGGTGTAGATTGCTTAAATAATTTATCTATTAATGTAGGACGATGGGCTGGAAACTATTCTTTTTTTTATATTTTAAAACGTATTTTATTTGATGTAAAACCACAATCTATATTAGAATTGGGCTTGGGAGAAAGTTCTAAATTTATTTCTACATTAATTAAAAATGATATTATAAATGCATCGCATGTTATTATAGAGCATGATCGTGAATGGATTAATCGTTTTAATACTAACTTTTCTTTATCAAATCAATCTAAGATAATAAACCTTCAAACAGCAAATAAATCAATATTTAACAAAGAATATTTAGGTTATGTTGATATTGAAAATATAACCAATGATTTTAGTTTATATATCATAGATGGACCATTTGGAAGTAAAAACTATTCTCGATTTGATATTGTTAATCTGGCTAAACAATTTAATGAAAAAAAAGAGTTTATAATTATAATTGATGATTATAATAGAAATGGAGAAAAAGAAACAGCCCAAGAGTTGCTAAAAGTTTTAGAAGAAAACAATATTGCAGTAAAATCTAAAAATTACGATGGGATAAAAAGCCAATTAGTAATTGCTACAAAAGCCTTTGAAATGGCTTTAACCTTATAAAGTATTAATTATGAGAAAAGGTGTGAACCCACAAAAAAAACAAGATGTTATTGAAGTAGATTCAATACATAGAATTATTCTTGTTGTATACATACCAAATAATATTTCGTTTTATAAAAATAGTTTTGAAGTTTTTAAATTGTGTTTAGAATCGTTGATAAAAACAATTAACTCTCAAGCGAAAATAACAGTAGTAAACAATGGTTCAAACGAACAAGTAACACAGTATATTTATAAAAAACACCAAGAAAAATATATAGATACACTTATACACCATAATACAAATATTGGTAAAATAGATGCTTTACTTGGAGCAGCAAGAGGCGCGCGAGAAAAATATATAACATTATCAGATGCTGACGTATTATTTAAAACAGGATGGATGGAAGAGGTGACCTCTGTTTTTAATAATTTCAAAAATGTTGGTTCTGTATCTCCTATTTCAGTAAGAAATGCAGAAACTTATGCTACTAGTAGCGGAATGTTAAAAGTATTAACCAAGCAATTAAAATTTGAATATAAAGCAATACCAGAAAATTTTGAAGATTTTAATAGGTATATGAGTAGTATAAATTGGGATTTAGAAACAAAGCCAAATTTGAAATGGCCAGTAGTAGAATCTAATTCAATTAAAGCTAATCTTGGTAGTGGTCATCAAGTTTTAACAATTGATAGGGATTTGTTATTTTCTTACATACCAACAAGTCCATCATATATTTTAATTGGAAGAAATTCTGTAAATGATTTTATAGATGACCCAATTAATAAATCTGGTAAGTTAAGATTGTCTACTTATAATAATTTTGCATATCATATGGGGAATACTGTAGAAAAATGGATGGTACAAGTTCAAGAAGAAAACATGAACAATATAAATAACATAGAAATAAAAGATTACAAGTTAACGTATCCTTTTAAATTAACAAGTCATAAAATTTATACTTTAAAACGATTATTTATAAAAAAACTATTTCTTCTCTTTTTTAAGAGGTAGTTAAATTTACTTAAATGCATCATCAACAATTCGCCATATTAATCACCACAAGAAATAGACTTGAAGATTTAAAGATCACTTTAGGTGAAATTTCCTATTTATTAAATAATGAAAACGTAGCATGTATTATTTGTGATGATGGTTCTACCGATGGCACATTCCAGTATTTAAAAGATAATTATAAGCAAATACAGGTTATACAAAACAAAACAAGTAAAGGTTTAATTTTTAGTAGAAACCGTTTATTGAATTTAACCACAGCAGCTTATGCTATCACTTTAGATGATGATGCCCATATTGTTACTAATAACCCCTTAGAAATTATTGATGATTTTTTTATAAATAATAGTCAATGTGCAGTAATAGCAGGTAGGATTTTTTGGGGGAAAGACTTACCTTGTAATCTTGCAGATGCCTCGAGTAGTACACGCGTAAAAAGTTTTGTAGGTTGCGGTCATGTTTGGCGTATGGATGCGTGGCGAAGTATACCAAATTATCCTGATTGGTTTGTGTTTTATGGTGAGGAGGAGTTTGCAAGCTTTCAATTGTTTAAAAATGAATGGGAAGTATGGTATGTTCCAGCTCTATTTATACAGCATCGCGTTGATGTGAAATCCAGAAAAAAGAAAAAAGATTATACTACAAGGTTAAGACGCTCCTTAAGGTCTGGTTGGTATTTGTATTTTATGTTTTATCCCTTACATTTAATACCTAAAAAGTTTTTATATACCTTGTGGATGCAATTAAGATTAAAAGTGTTTAAAGGTGATTTTAAAGCTTTGAAAGCAATAATTTTAGCGTTGTTTGATTTAATTATTAATCTACCAAAATGTATAAACATTAATAGTAGGCTATCTTTAAATGAATATCAAAAAATTGAAGAATTGAAAAATAGTAAAATATATTGGAAACCAAAGGAAGTATGAGTATTACCTTAAATAAATATTCATTATAATAAATATGATTGACCATTTTAAAAATAAAATTTCAGAAGTAAAACGATTAAAATTAAAGTATAAGTTACGAGCTTACAAAGCAATGTTTTTCCCGTTTAATTTGTCTAAAATTGCTTTTCTTCATAAAACAGATAAATTTGGTAGACATAACTATACTCCTCATTATCAAAAACATTTTAGAAAATATAAATTCAAAAGAAATACAATATTAGAGATTGGTGTTGGTGGATATAAATCCCCTTTTAAAGGTGGTAATTCATTACGTATGTGGAAAAGTTATTTTCCTTTCTCAAAAATATTTTCATTAGATATTTATGATAAATCTTTTTTAGAAGAACGCAGAATTAAAATATTTCAAGGTAGTCAAGTCGATATCCCATTTCTAGATAAAATAACAACTGAAACTGGTGATTTTGATTTAATTATAGATGATGGAAGCCATATAAATGAGCATGTAATAGAAAGTTTCAAATATTTCTTTCCTAAATTAAAAAAAGGAGGTATTTATGTAGTAGAAGATACACAAACCTCTTATTGGGAAGACTATGGTGGAAATTCAACTAATTTAGATAGTAAACATACAATTTATGGTTTTTTTAAAAGTTTAATTGATGGCTTGAATAATGAAGAATTTTTAATCGAGGGTTATAAAAAAACTTATTATGATAAGCATATTATTTCAATGCACTTTTACCATAATATGGTTTTTATTTATAAAGGTGATAATGATGAAAAATCGAATTATGTTATAAATAATAAGAAACCAAATGCCTAAACCAAACATAGCCATAATAACCACTGTTGCTAATTTTGAATTGTATAATATTACTTCAAAACTATTTCCCCAAAACATACGAAAGTATGTGATTGATGGAAGAAATGGAATGCATGGTATAAGTAGTATTTATTATATGTTTGAGAAGCTAAAAGATGAAAATATCGATTGGTTAATTATGGCAGATGAAGATGTTATTTTTAATGATAGTGAAATTGTTTTTTCGATAATAGAAACAATGAAAACCAATAATTATAGTGTGGCTGGTGTTCGAGATGGAGGTGTAATAAAACACAGAACGTTTAATCCTTATATGATAAATACTTTTTTTTCAATTCTAAATTTTAGAGAAGTGTTAAGTATTTGGGATAAAAAAGAGTTACAAAAGAATCAATATATTGTTAAAAATGAATTTTCAAATCAAGATTTAAACCTTGAAGGACAATATGATGTTAGTAGTTTGTATGAACCTTATTATTGTTTTTATCTCTGGTTGAAAAGACTGAACAAAAAAATTCTATATTTAGATGCGAATATGCATCCAGATACTATATCTAATACAGTTTTGTTTAGAAATAAAGTTTTTTTATGCCATACCTGGTATGCCAGAAGTTATGGTAAAAATGAAAAACATACAAACAGAATAGATGTTATACTTAACAAAAATAAGGTGGCAATAGATAGTGGATTAAACAAACAAGATTATATCCTGTATAAAGCACCATTTTTTGCCTTAGAACAAAAAACCAACAAGTTTTTAAAAAAAATTAAACGTAAATTAAAAATAGCATAACCTATCAAAACCATCGCCATTATACCAGCACGAGGCAACTCCAAACGCCTACCTGAAAAAAACATAAAACTTTTGGGTGGTATGCCATTATTAGTGCATAGTATTAAGTATGCTAAACAATTTGATTTTATAGACGCTGTATATGTGTCTACAGATTGTGACACTATAAAGGCAATAGCATTAGCGCATGGAGTTAAGGTTATAGACAGACCAGAACATTTAGCTGGAGATTTTGAGCCTACAGTAAGCGCATTAAAACATGTTTTAGGAGCTGTAAATACTAAAGTAGATATAGTGGTGTTGTTACAAGCCACTAATCCGTTACGACCTAAACTATTATTACAAGATGCATTTACTGTTTTTAATCAAGTAAAAGCAGACAGTTTGTTTACAGTGTCTAAAAATCATCTTAAATTTGGAACTATAAAAAACGAACAGTTTAAACCATATAATTATAAACCAGGACAGCGTAGTCAAGATTTAGAACCTTTATTTTATGAAAACGGGTTACTATATATCACCAAGGCTAGCTGTATTTTAAATGATGAGATTATAACTAAGGATGCTTATCCTTTAGTCATTGATCATCCTTTTGCAAAAGTTGATATCGATACACAAGACGATTTTGATTATGCTGCGTTTATGCTAAACCATTATAATAATGAGTAATCCATATATAGAGATAGCAGGTAGAAAAGTAGGGCAAGATTTTCCGCCTTTAGTCATTGCCGAAATAGGTATTAACCATGAAGGTTCTTTACAAGTAGCAAAAGACATGGTAGATGCGGCGCATCGTGCAGGCGTTGAGGTAGTAAAACACCAAACCCATATTGTAGCCGATGAAATGAGTGGTGCTGCAAAACAAGTTATTCCTGGTAATGCAGACGTGTCAATATATGATATTATGGAGCGTTGCTCATTACATGAAGCAGATGAATTAGCGCTTAAGGATTATGTAGAATCAAAAGGGATGATTTTTATTTCTACACCATTTTCTAGAGCAGCAGCAGAGCGTTTAAAACGTTTTGATATTCCTGCCTATAAAATAGGCTCTGGTGAATGTAATAATTATCCATTACTAGAACACATTGCGCAATTTGGTAAACCTGTTATTTTAAGTACTGGTATGAATACAATTGCCAGTGTAAAAAAAGCAGTCGCTATTTTTGATAAATATGAAGTACCAGTCGCCTTATTACATACCACCAATTTATATCCCACACCAACACATTTAGTACGTTTTGGAGCGATGCTGGAATTACACGAGGCTTTTCCTGATAAGGTCTTTGGGTTGAGTGATCATACTTTAAATAACAATGCGTGTTTAGGTGCAGTAGCATTAGGAGGTTCTATTTTAGAACGTCATTTTACAGATCACATGCAACGTACAGGACCAGATATTGTATGTAGTATGGATGAACAAGCTTGTAAAGCTCTTATTACAAATAGTGCTGAAATGGCTTTGATGCGAGGCGGTACTAAAGCACCTGCAAAAGAAGAGCAGGTGACTATAGATTTTGCTTTTGCAACGGTATGTACTATAAAGCCTATTGCAGAAGGGGAACTCTATACTAAAGATAATATTTGGGTAAAACGACCAGGAACAGGCGCGATTTTAGCCGATAAGTTTGATAGTATTTTAGGTAAAAAAGCAACCAGATCCATAGCAAATGATGAACAATTAACTTGGGCAGATATTGAGTAATATTAAAAAAATAGCATTTTTAACAGGTACCAGAGCTGATTTTGGTAAAATAAAACCTTTAATTCAAAGCGTAGAGTCTGAAACAGGATTTGAGGCTCATGTATTTGTAACAGGTATGCATTTGCTTGAAGCTTATGGTTATACGTTAATAGAAGTAGAACGCTGTGGTTTTAAGCATATTTCTACTTTTAATAATCATACGCATGAAGCTACCATGGATTTAACATTAGCAAAAACAATAACAGGTTTTTCTAATTTTATAGCAGAAACACAACCCGACTTAATAGTTATACATGGTGATAGGGTAGAAGCTTTAGCAGGTGCAATTGTAGGTAGTTTAAATAATGTTTTAGTGGCACATATTGAAGGCGGAGAACTTTCTGGTACTATAGATGAGCTTATACGACATGCTACAAGTAAAATGAGTCATATTCATTTTGTGGCAAATGCACAAGCCAAGCAGTTACTGGAGCAAATGGGAGAATTGCCAGGTTCTATTTATACTATAGGGTCACCAGATATAGATGTTATGTTTTCAAGTACGCTACCTAATTTAAGTATCGTTAAGGATTACTATAATATTCCTTTTAAAGATTATGCAGTTGCTATGTTTCATCCTGTTACGACAGAACATGAAGATATGGAAGACTATGCTCAACAATATGTAGATGCTTTATTGCAAAGTGATAAAGAATATGTGGTGATATATCCTAATAACGACTTAGGTAGTCAAGCCATATTAAAAGCTTATAAACGTTTAGAAAATAATCCGAAGTTTAGAATATTTCCTTCTATAAGATTTGAATATTTTTTAACCTTGTTAAAGTATGCTAATTTTATAATAGGTAATAGTAGTGCAGGTGTAAGAGAAGCGCCATATTATGGTATTCCAACAATAAATATAGGCACACGTCAAGATAATAGAGCGGTTTTAAATTCAATAATCAATACCAATTACACAAAAGATGCTATTGTTAAGGCTATTTTAAAAGATAAAATAAAACAACCTAAAGCACTTGATATTTTTGGAAGCGGAAAGAGTGCCGACGCTTTTATTCACTCATTAAAATTAGACCGCTTTTGGGAGATTAACCATCAAAAACAATTTAGAGCTATATAATGAAAACATTAGGATTGGTAATTACAGATGGTGTTGGCTTTAGAAATTTTATATTAAGTGATTTTTTGAAGGAAGCTGAGCAACAATTTGATAACGTTATTATTTTATCATGTTTACCCAAATCTGTATATAAAACGCATACCGACTGTCAAGTTATAGAGTTGGATGTATTTACTGAAGGTTATGCAACCTGGTTTTTTAGAAAAGCTAAAGAGATTGCCCATTTAAAATTACATGCTAAGGGTAATTTAGGGATTCAGGATAATTTAAAAACTAACAGGTCAACTTTAAAAACTACTCGTGGTTATGGTACACGCTTTATTTATAAATTAACCACGTTGTTTCATTCAGAGAAAGCGATACAAAAGTTTCAATATTTTCAAAATAAAACTTTTGCAAATCATACTATTACAGCGCAATACAAAACTATTTTAGAGGAAGAAGCGATAGATTTATTGTTTTTTACTCACCAACGACCTCCATACATAGCGCCTTTAGTCTATGCAGCACAGCAATTAAAAATTAAAACAGCAGCTTTTATTTTTAGTTGGGATAATTTAGCGTCTAAAGGCAGGATGGCCTCCAGTTTTGATTATTATTTAGTATGGAGTACACTCATGAAAAAGGATTTGTTACAATTTTATAGTACAATACAAGATCAGCATGTAAAAGTTGTAGGTACGCCACAATTTGAGCCTTATGTATTGCCAAGGTACAAAACCAGTAAAGCCGACTTTATAAAAGCCTTTCGTTTGGATGCTTCATTACAAACCATTTGTTTTAGTTGTGGCGATAGTTCTACCAGTAAAAATGACGAATTATATATCACAACTATAGCCGAAGCTATAAAAAACCAACAGATACCAGCAGTTAATTTTATAGTAAGAACTTCTCCAGCTGAAGACCCAAAACGTTTTGATGCTTTGGTAAAAGGGTTTCCTTTTATAAAATGGAATTTTCCTAAATGGGAACAAGTTAGAGCTAACCATCAAGAGTCTTGGTCGCAACGTATACCATCTACTGAAGATGTAAAACAACTTAGAGCCTTGTTGG
Source organism: Olleya sediminilitoris (assembly GCF_016785945.1). GTDB lineage: Bacteria > Bacteroidota > Bacteroidia > Flavobacteriales > Flavobacteriaceae > Olleya > Olleya sediminilitoris. The sequence continues at coordinate 141,563 of NZ_JAEMEF010000005.1, forward strand.
AATATTGCGATTTAAATATTAATATGTTGTCTACCATGAGTTTGGATTTTATGTTATTTGATAAACCCGTAATCAATACTATATTTGGTAATGCTACTAATGGTTTGTATGATGATCAGCGCTTTTTAGGTTATGAGCATATTATGCATGTTGTAGATAGTAAAGCGACAAGAATTGTAACTACTACAGCAGAATTAATTCAAGCAGTTAATCATGATTTAACTAAAGATAGCAACACTAAAAATCGTAAACAACTTATTGCTCAGCAAATTGGTGTGGACTTAATAAGCACCAGCCAATTGACTGCAAAAACACTAATGCAATGGAGTTAGGCACAAATCATATTGCCATAATCTGTAACTACAAATTACTTGACAGTCGAGTAGGTGGTATGGATTATTTTTTCTGGGCCTTTAATAGATCCTGTCAAGATAATAATATTCGTGTCGATTGGTTTTTTCCAAATACAGCAACACATGGTCAGTATAATGAGTTTCATATTATAGAAAGCAACAGCAGCTCTTTACAAGCTCATTTTATTAAGCATGTTAAAACAACTCAAACAACTTATACTCATGTTATCACACATTTTGTAGAGTTATGTACTTCATTTCATGCTGAGGTCAAGCAATTATTACGTACAAAAGTTATAGCAGTAGACCATAATCCAAGACCTTTAGGAGGTTATACACTTGTAAAACAGCTCAAAAAGCGAATTAAAGGCTATTTATATGCTAAACATATTGATCAATTTATTGGTGTTTCGGATTACACAAGCGATGCTATTATAAAGGATTTTGGTAGTTTTTTAAAACCAAAGATTAAAACCGTTTATAATGGTGTTTTAATTCAGGATATTGTGCCTAAAGTTTCAGAAAGAGCAATGTTGAATCCTAAATTTATAGTGGTGTCACATTTGCGATTTTCAAAAGGGATTCAAGATTTAATAGTAGCAGTTAGCAACTTACCACAACATTTAATTAAAGACTTAAAAATTGATGTTTTTGGAGATGGACCTTATGAAAAAGAGTTATTACACTTGGTTAGTGAATATAAATTAAACACTGTTTTTACTTTTAAAGGTAGCAGTGCGACTTTAAATACTAATTACCAACATTACGATTATCTATTACAACCTACACATATGGAGTGTTTTAGTTTATCTGTTTTAGAGAGTTTAGCAGCCAATATACCAGTAATTACAACGCCAGTTGGAGGTAATGAAGAAGTTGTTACTCATGAAAAAAACGGATTTATATTTAAAGCTAAAGATATATTTGCATTAACAGCTTTGTTACAATCTATTATAACAGGTGAAAAGCAGATTAAAATAAATACACGTAAATTAATTGAAGATCAATTCTCAATTGAATTAATGGTGAAAAATCATTTTAACCTTTTAAATTAATTATGAAAATAGCCTTTTTAACACCAGAGTATCCGCATGAACGTATTGGTCATTCAGGAGGTATTGGTACCAGTATACAACATCTTGCGCAAGCATTACATACTTTAGGTCATGAAGTAATATTGCTTATTTATGGTCAAAATGAAGATGCTCAGTTTAAAGACCAAGGCCTTCAGTTTTATAAAATTAAAAACCCGAAACTAAAAGGTTTGTCTTGGTTTTTAACTCGAAAAAAAATACAAAAACTAATCAATAGTCTACATAAAGCGGGTAAATTAGATATTGTTGAAGCTCCTGATTGGACAGGAATAGCTTCGTTTATTAATGTTAATTGTCCGATTGTTATTAGGGAAAATGGAAGTGATACTTATTTTTGTCATTTAGACCAAAGACCTGTTAAGGCAATTAATCGTTTTCATGAAAAACAAGCCTTAAAGCAGGTTGATGGTATTATTGCGGTTAGCCAATTTACTGGAGATTTAACTAATACACTATTTAATTTAAACAGACCTTTTACAGTCATACCTAACGCAATAACCTTAGACGCCTTTAAACCGTCTAATTTAAATTTAGATACTACTACTAAAACCATACTGTATTTTGGAACGCTAATAAGAAAAAAGGGATTGTTAGAATTGCCTTATGTTTTTAATATCGTCAATCAAATACATCCAGAAGCAACTCTACTATTGGTTGGAAAAGATAGTCCTGATATTAAAACGGAATCTCAATCAACATGGGCATTAATGCAACCTTTGTTTTCAGAAACAGCTTTACGAAAAGTAAATTATATTGGAGCTGTCCCTTATGCAAAAATGAGAGAACAGATTGAGGCAGCTAGTGTATGTGTGTTTCCTACATTTGCAGAAGCCTTACCAGTATCTTGGCTAGAAGCTATGGCTTTGGAAAAACCTATTGTGGCCTCTAGTGTTGGCTGGGCAAAAGAAGTTATTGATGATGGGGAAAATGGGTTTTTAGTCCATCCAACAGCACATCAAGAGTATGCTGATAATATTATAAAACTTTTTGAAGACCAAAGGTTGAGTGAAACTTTTTCTAAAGCCGCAAGACAAAAAGTAGTACAAAGATTTAGTTCAAAGATTGTAGCACAACAGAGTGTAGATTTTTACACGCAATTTATAAAGCCCTAATTGTAAATGAATTTTAAAACATTTAAAGCCTCAAACGGAAGTGTTATTTTATATGTTGGTACTCCAGATTTAAATTTGCTAGATACTTTAGCCAAAGGGGAAGGCGATATTTGGCACAGTAGTTTAGATCAAGGTTTTAAAAACTGTTTGCCAGATATAATATACCAGACTGTAGTCTATTTTTGGTATGGTAATGATTTTGATAATTTAGACCATTGTGTGAGTTGGCGATTAAACCCAAACCAATTTGCTATTAGAGAAAGTGTTTGGGAAACTTTAGGTGGTTTTGATACCGATTATTTAAATCCGATAACAGCAGCCTTGGATTTTGCCTTTAATGGTATGCGTTATCAAGGCGCCATACCTTTACATGTTAAAGGATTGTTTCCTGTAAAAATAGAAGCTGTCAGTCTTAGTAAAGAAGATATTTATACATTCTATTTTAAAAGTTTTAAACGCTCGCAAGCTTTGTACATGTTACTCAGAAAAGGGGTTTGGAAGTTTAGAGAACTTAAAGCTTATAATTATGCAAGACAATTTAAATTGAAATCAAAAACAAAAGTTGTCGCGCCAAGACCCTTAGATGCTATTGAAGGTCAGCCTTCAGTAAGTTATATTATACCAACTATGTTGCGCCAAGACTTTACCTTAAATCTATTAAATGATTTAGAGCATCAAACCTATAAACCAACAGAAGTAGTTGTTGTAGACGCAACACCAGAAGATAAAAGAGTGCTTTCGTTATATAAACCAGACAACTATTCATTTAAAGTTACTTTTAAATGGCAAACGTCTAAAGGCAGTTGCCGAGCACGAAATGAAGCTATACATTTATGTACAGGAGATTATATAGTATTTGGAGATGACGATATACGTATCCCACCTGAATTTATAGAAAACCATATAAAACTATTACAGACTTATAATGCGGAAGCTTGTAATGGGTTAGATATAAGGGCAGACCATCAACAACAGACTTTAGAGGATTTAGATGTTAAATTAAAAGCCTTTGATAATGAACGTTGGAAAGTTGGAGCAGCTCAATCGTTTAGTAATGCTAATTCCTGTGTTTCAAAACGCATAGTAGATAAACTTGTAGGTAATGATATAAATTATGATGGTGGCTATGGAGAAGATAGCGATTTTGGAATGGCTATAACCAAACTAGGAGTTACCGTTTTACATAATCCGTTTTCTGCCAATTTACATTTAAAACCACCTATTGGAGGATATCGTTTTTGGGGTACACAAGCTAAAATAAAAGGAAAAACTAGAAAACAACAACCCTGGGAATTAGATACGCCTGTAAAGCATATTGTACCTAAACCAAGTCCAACCATAATGTATCAATTGCATAAACATTTTACAGCAAGGCAACGTAAAGAATATAAAATTAAGTACTTTGTGTTTTATTTTACTAAAGCCAAATTAATAGAATGGCCCATTAAAATTATAAAATTACCAAAACGTTTACTACAGTATAAAAAGTCTGTTTTTTATGCTAAGGCATTAATGTCTTTGGGTAAACGTACAAAATAGAATATGCAGTTTTCTCTAATAGTTTGTACCTACATGCGCCCTAAACCGCTTTTGCAATTGCTTGAGTCGGTCAACAAGCAAACCTTATATCCTAATGAAATTATTATTGTTGATGGGTCGGTAAATGATGACACTAAACATGTTTTACAAGACCATATGTTTGATAATTTAAATTATTATAAAGTTAATGAAACAAACCGTGGTTTAACTAAACAGCGTAATTTTGGAGTTAATAAGGTTAGTGAAATATCAGACATTATATGTTTTTTAGATGATGATATTATATTGGAAAAGCGCTATTTTGAAATGTTAATTGGTACTTATAAAATACATCCAGAAGCTTTGGCAGTTGGTGGTTATATAACCAATGAAATACGTTGGGATACAGAATCTGCAAGAAATAGCACTTCTTATTTTTATTATGATGGATGGCAACGCTTAGAGCCTTTAAGGTTTAAAATACGACAACGATTTGGTTTATTACCAGATGCAAAACCGGGTTGGATGCCTAGCTTTTCTCATGGAAGATCTGTTAGTTTTTTACCTCCATCAGGAAGCATTTATCAAGTCGAACAAATCATGGGAGGCGTGTCGTCTTATAAAAAGGAGATTTTTAATACCTTGTCTTTTTCAACGTATTTTGAAGGTTATGGTTTGTATGAGGATGCCGATTTTTCGTTACGTATAGCAAAATTGGGGAAGCTTTATATTAATACTAATGCTAAGTTAGCGCATTATCATGCTGCTGCAGGACGACCAAACCAATTTAAGTACGGAAAAATGGTAGTACGCAATGGTTGGTATGTTTGGCGTGTAAAATATAACACGCCTAAATTAGAGGCTAAGCTTAAATTTTATGCCACCTCAGTATTATTAACTTTAATACGTGCCACTAATGTCATTACAAGTTCTAATAAAAAAGAAGCATTCACAGAGACTTTAGGTCGTGTTGTTGGTTTGTTTTCGCTTATATTTAACAAACCAAACATTCCATCTTAAAAAGCAATACATGTCTTTATTATCATTAATAGTTTCTGATTATAAAAAATACAAGTCGTATGGAGGACACTTCTTGTCAATAATTTTCTTTACTCAAGGGTTTTGGGCTATTTTTCAATACAGGATTGCACACCGTTGTTATCAATTAAAAATCCCTGTTGTTAAGCATGTATTGTTGGTTTTATGTTTATTATGGCAAAAGGTGATTGAAGTCTTAACCGGTATATCCATTCCTGCTTCCGTAACTATTGGCTCGTCATTTTATATTGGACATTTTGGAGGTATTATTATAAATGCTAAAGCAACTATTGGTAATAATTGCAATATTTCTCAAGGGGTTACTATTGGTGTCAGTGGACGTGGAGATAACAGAGGTGTCCCAACTATTGGCAATACGGTATATATTGGTGCCAACGCAGTTATTGCAGGACCAATACAAGTTGGAAACGATAGTGTTATAGCAGCAAACTCATTAGTTACTCAAAGTATTCCGAATCATGTTACAGTTATGGGTGTGCCAGCAGTAGTGGTTAATCAAAATTCATCTAACGCTTATATTTAATGAAGTTTTTAGTCATTACCAATGCACCTACTTTAAAAAAAGATTCTGTTTATCAGGCTTATAGTCCGTATGTTCGTGAAATGGATATTTGGTTTAATTCAGTAGATACTGTTAAAATTGTATCACCTACAAAATATAATAGACCATTATTGACTTCCGCTTTTAAAAAGCAACCCTTAGTAGTTTCTATTCCAACGTTAAATTTTACTACATCGCTAGAGGCGTTAAAAAGTTTCTTTTTTTTACCTATTATATTTATAAAATTATTAAATGGAATGTTGTGGGCTGATCACATCCATTTGCGTTGTCCAGGTAATATTGGATTATTAGGCTGTATGCTGCAAGTTTTTTTTCCGAAGAAAATAAAGACTGCTAAATACGCTGGTAATTGGGATCCAAAAGCTAATCAGCCTTTAAGTTATCGCATTCAAAAACGTATTTTATCCAATACCTTTTGGACTAAAAACATGACTGTTTTAGTGTATGGTGCTTGGAGCAATCAGACCAAAAATATTAAACCATTTTTTACAGCAAGTTATACTGATGATGAGCGATGTAAAATAGAAACAAAAGATTACTCAAAAACATTACGGTTTGTATTTGTAGGAAGTTTGGTTAGTGGTAAGCGTCCTTTACTGGCTATTCAAATTATAGAAGCACTACAGCATAAAGGCTATTCTGTGACACTAGATTTATATGGCGATGGTGTATTAAAATCAGAATTACAAGATTATGTTGATGCAAATAAATTACAAAATATTATAGTTTTACACGGAAATCAAAGCAGTCCTATAGTCAAACAACAATTAAAAGCTGCTCATTTTACGCTATTAGCTTCTCAGTCCGAAGGTTGGCCCAAAGCTATAGCAGAAGCTATGTTTTTTGGAGTCATACCCATTGCTACAGCAATATCTTGTGTCCCTAATATGTTAGATAATGGTAATAGAGGTATTTTAATAACGCCCAACGTAAATGAAGCAGTAGTTGCAATTGAAGCAGCACTATCTAACACTAAAACATTAGAGCAAATGTCTGAAAGTGCTCTAGCTTGGTCACAGTATTATACCTTAGATTTGTTTGAAGATGAAATAAAAACGCTAATACAGAATTAAATGCGAGTTCTTCAATTAATTGATAGTTTAGAAGCAGGAGGCGCAGAGCGCGTTGCAGTTAATTATGCCAATGGTTTATTAAGTAGCGTAGATGGTAGTTACCTGTGTGCTACCAGAGCAGAAGGTTTATTAAAATCTAATGTAAACAAAAGGGTAGGTTATTTGTTTTTAAAAAAGACAAAAACTTTAGATTTTAAAGCAATATGGACTTTACATCGTTTTGTTAAAAAAGAAAAAATTACTTTAATTCATGCGCATTCAACGTCTTATTTTTTAGCCACTTTAATAACTATTTTAAATTCTAAAGTTAAACTAGTATGGCATGATCATTATGGTAAAAGTGAATTTTTACAACAACGTCCTCAAAGGGTTTTAAAATATTGTTCCAACTATTTTAATCACATATTTAGTGTTAATTTAAAATTAGAACAGTGGGCAAAAACTTGCTTAAACACCAAGTCGGTTAGCTATTTACATAATTATGCAGTTTTAACAGCTACAAATTTAAAAACGGATTTAAAAGGTGTAGATGGTAAACGTGTCGTCTGCTTAGCTAACCTAAGACCTCAAAAAGATCATTTTAATTTATTACAAGCGTTTCAAATACTTGTAGCTAAATATCCAGATTGGACTTTGCATTTGGTAGGCAAAGATTTTAAGGATGAGTATTCAAAACACATTTCAAAATTTATATTGACAGCAAATTTAGAACAACATATTTTTGTATACGGAAGTTGTAATGACACTTCAGCAATACTTAAAGCAAGTACTATAGGTGTTTTATCATCTCAATCAGAAGGTTTACCTTTGGCTTTATTGGAGTATGGATTAGCAGGACTAGCAGTTGTAGCAACTAATGTTGGAGATTGTAGTCAGGTTATTCAATCAGATAAAACAGGATTATTAGTTAATCCAAAAGATGAATTAAGCTTATTTAAAGCTATAGAGCGGTATATCCAATCTGAAGCGTTAAGAGATGAACACTCTAAACATTTACAGCGATTGGTCACTCATTCATTTTCAGAAAGAAATACTATACAAAAACTAACAAATACCTATTTAGGCCTGAACTAATTTAAATGCAAAATAATTACTTAAAACTTTTAGGCTTACATGTTATCATAGGTGTCTTGGTGTACTTGTTTAGACCATTAGGACAGGTTTATTTTTATGGTGTAATCAGTTATTTTATTTTAAAAATTATATCAACTAAACCTCAATTAAAAGGTTTTCAAATTGTAAGTGCTTGCGCATATATTGTTGGTGCTGAGGTTGTATTTAGGGTAACAAATAGTGGTCCTTTTTATGAGGCTAGTAAGTATTTAATAATTTTATTTTGTGTTATTGGCTTATTTTATCAAGGGTTTAGTAAAAAAGCGACTTCCTATTTGTTATATCTATTGTTGTTAATACCTAGTATATATGTCTCTTTATACGTATTGGATATTGGTCAAAACATAAGAAAAGCTATCGCTTTTAATTTAAGTGGACCAGTTTGTTTAGGCGTAGCTGCTTTGTTTTGTTACAATCTTAAATTAACCAAAACACAATTAGGTAGTATGCTTAATTATGCTGTTTACCCTTTAGTTAGTACTTTAGTTTATGTTATTGCTTATAATCCTAATGTAGCAGCTGTATCCAATAGTACAGGGTCTAATTTTGCAGCATCAGGAGGTTTTGGCCCTAATCAAATGTCGACTGTTTTAGGATTAGGTTTTTTTATAATGACCATTAGGTTTTTTTATTTTAGTAAAACAAAGTTGATTCGTTATTTAGATCTACTGTTTATTCTTCTTTTTGCTTTTAGGGCTATAGTTACTTTTAGTCGTGGTGGTGTATTAACAGCTATAATAATGATTCTAGCTTTTGTTGTAATTTTATATAACCATACAAGTAAGACGCAAAAAAGAAATCTATTGTTTTCTCTAATAGGTTTTTTAGTGATAGGACTAGTAACTTGGTTAATTTCAGCTAGTCAAACCAATGGGTTAATAGAAAAGCGTTATGCTAATCAAAACGCTATGGGTATTGAAAAAAGTGATGTTACTACTGGACGAGGAGAATTGTTTTTAGCAGAATTTGATGAGTTTCTAGAACATCCATTTTTAGGAGTAGGAGTAGGACGAGTCAAAGATCTTCGATTTCAGAAAACAGGTATTCATGCAGCATCACACAATGAAATGAGTCGTATTATTGCAGAGCATGGATTATTAGGCATGATTGCTTTTACTATTTTACTATTAGTACCTTTGTTTTTTAGATTGCAAAATCGAAGCAATGTCCTCTTTTTTTCCTTTTATTTATTTTGGTTACTCACTATCAATCACTCAGCGATGCGTATTGCAGCACCAGCTTTTATTTATGCATTAAGTTTATTATACATCATAGATGACACACCTAGTTTACATAGGAAACAAATTAACAAAGCACAATAAAACCATAACGACCATTGAGACTTTGGGCAAAGGTCTAGAGGCTTCAGGTTTTAATGTGACTTATGCTTCTAGTTATAAAAACATAGTTTTTAGATTTGTAGATATGTTGTGGACTGTTTTTAAGCATCGTAAAACAGCAGACTATGTGCTAATAGACGCTTATAGTACTTTAAATTTTTATTACGCATACGCTGTAGGTTTATTATGTCAATTTTTAAATTTAAAATACATTCCAATATTACATGGAGGACATTTACCTAATCGTTTAAAAAGCAGTCCTAAGCTATGTAAGCAGTTATTTGATAAGGCCTATATAAATATTTCGCCTTCAGAATATTTAAAATCCTCATTTCAAGCTTTTGGTTATAAAAATGTAAAGGTTATTCCTAATAGTATTACTCTTGACAATTATCCATTTACCAAGAGACCAATGGATACTATCCGATTACTTTGGGTACGTTCGTTTTCAAAACTATACAATCCTAAATTAGCTATAGATATCCTGATCCAATTAAAAAAACAAGGCTATCCTGTCAGTTTGTGTATGGTTGGTCCAGATAACGATGGTAGTTTGTTAACAACCCAAGCCTATGCTAAAACTTTAAATCTTGATGTCACCTTTACAGGGAAATTAAGTAAGGATGAGTGGATTGCATTATCTAAAAATTATAATCTATTTATAAACACCACTAATTTTGATAATACTCCAGTAAGTATCATTGAAGCTATGGCTTTAGGTTTGCCAATTGTGAGTACCAATGTTGGAGGTCTTCCGTTTTTAATTACTGACCAATCTACTGGTTTATTAGTGTCACCAAATAGCACTGAAGCCTTTGTTGGAGCTATTTTAAAGTTGTATAATAACAAAGCCTTAGCATCAAGCATTGTAAATAACGCAAGACAACAAACAGAGGCTTTTGATTGGAATGCTGTAAAATTACAATGGATTTCTACTTTGCAATAAAAAACTTGTTAAAGCCAATTTACTTACTATATTTGAAGTTATACGACTACAACCTTAAACCAAACTACTAGAATGTCCACTAGGCAAGGCATACATTTTGAAATTTCAGAACGTAAATTACTTTTACGGTTATTTGATTTACTTTTTATAGGTGTGTCTTTGTATGGTGTTAGTACTTTTTTTGACTTTGATTATTTTAATGTCAATGCACAACATTGGGCTTGGTTTGTTGTTTTAGCAATTTATATTAGTGTTTTTGGGACTGTTTTAGAATTGTATGATTTACAAAAATCAAGTCGTTTAGACACCGTTTTAGGGACCATTTTATTGACAACTTCGGTAACTGTTTTATTTTATTTACTAACTCCTTTTTATACGCCTTCATTGCCAGAAAACAGATTACAAATCCTGTATTTTTATCTAGCTATTTTAATTGGCTTATATGTTTGGCGTTGGATGTACATCACTTTTATTTCGTCTCCGCGATTTTTTAAAAAAGTATTATTGGTAGGTGAAACCTCTAATATCAAGGCCATTATTAATGCTTTTGCAAATGCAGATCCAAATTATAAAATCATAGGTTTTATTAACTGTGAAATAGCAAAAAAAGAAACTATTACATTTAATGGGTTAACAGAATATCAACCTTCAGAACTGCAAACAATAATTGAAAAAGAAGGGATTTCAGAAGTTGTCATAGCAAGTTATAACTCTGAAAATATTACACCTTCTATTTATACTGATTTAATTTCTTTGCTTGAAAAAGGATTTCCAATAAAGGAATACACACAGGTTTATGAAGATATTACTTATCGTGTACCAGTGCAGTTTGTAGGTAAAGATTTTTATAAATATTTTCCTTTTAGTAGAAACAATAAAAACAAGCTGTACCTTGCTTATAGACGTCTTTTTGATTTAGTAATATCTATTATTGGTTTGGTGTTAGGGACCTGTATATTACCTTTAATTTTACTTGGGAATATTTTAGGTAATCGTGGGTGTTTATTCTATAAACAAGAGCGAATAGGTAAAAATGGGATGCCATTTACGATTTTTAAATTTAGAACAATGGTTAAAGATGCTGAGGCTGCAGGAGCAGTTTGGGCTACCAAAAATGATAGTCGCATTACTGCTTTTGGTAAATTTTTAAGAGTGACACGTTTGGATGAATTTCCTCAGTTTATCAATATTCTTAAAGGCGATATGAGTTTAATTGGTCCACGTCCAGAGCGTCCATATTTTGTTAACGAATTGTCTCAAGTGATTCCGTTTTACGAAACCAGACATATTGTTAAGCCAGGTCTTACTGGTTGGGCTCAAGTTAATGCACGTTATGGGTCTAGTGTGGATGATAGTTTACTTAAACTTCAGTTTGATTTATATTACATCAAACACCGAAGCTTTTTATTGGACACCAATATTATTATTAAAACCCTAAGTACAATGATCTTTTTTAGAGGTCAATAAAAAAATCTTAAACGGATTGGTTTATTTTGTAATACCTTAATAAATATATGTATCTTATTGCTAAAGCTATTATTAAAGGTACCAAAGCAGGCGCAAAGCGTTGCACACCAATGGTCCAATGCATAACCATTAAACATAGCATTAATATCATGAATTTGATGTAAGCGATGTACCATTTTTTTGGAGTAGCTTTTAATATTTGCAGTATGCAAAATAAGCTTATTGGAAATGCCCATAAGACGTTATAGTTATAAGCTGTTGCTGTATGGTCTGTTGCAAACCATAATAAAAATAACAGTACGCCAACACTACCAGTTATTATAAAAATAGTCATGTCCAAGCCTTTAGTTCTTGTATTGTTTTTATAATCTTTATACGTTATAAATAGTATTACACTAGCTACTATTACTAGTATAAACAAAGGACTGATTAAAAAGGCGCTAACTTTATTACCGTTTATACCTTGTTTGGTATAAATAGCGTTGCTATTAGTTACAAGTTTTTGATTGTTGTTTTTTAATGTCGCATTATTAAAAAAAACATTAACTTTTTCTGGTAAAAATAATTGTTCTCTAGCAGTTGCTTTACGATCAATAATAGACCCTAATGCAATGTCAATACCAAAGCTTCCCCAAGTATTCCAATGTAAATTATGATCTATTAATTGTCTAAAAGTCTGTTCTTGATAGTCTTTTGGTACATTATAAACTAGTTGACCATCCAAAGTAGTTTCAACTATATCTCTAATTTTTGTAGCACAATTATCATAAAAAAAGTCATAGAGATAAGCCCCTTGATTTTTTTTGTAATTGGCTTCTAAGGTATTATAAAGGTCTTGTTTTTGTGTTGTAGTTAAGTTTAAAGTTTGCTCTGTTATTGACCTGTCTTCATTTTTGTAAAATGAAATTAAGTTTTTGTAGTTATTTTTTCCTTGTAAATAGTTTAATTTTCCTCTGGCAAAATTTAAATAGAAATTAGGTGCATCAAAATCGTATCTACCAAAATCATAAGCTATATCAAAAAAGCGTGATTTAACACGAATGGCATTATGGCCAAAAGCATCGTTTAGGTTGTTTCCTGGTCCAAAAGTGATTACACTAACCGTAGTGTCTTTTGATAATTGAAGATTTTGAGACCAACCTAAAGTCGCCCAACATAAAAAGAGAATTTGTAATACTAATTTCATGTTACAAAGATAACTTATCTAAAAACACTAAAGTCTAATTTTAACGAAAACACATTAGAATATAAAGCAACACTTTGGTCACCAATATCTGTAAAAGCATAATCTACATGAATGCCTTTATATTTAAAACCTACGCCAAAACTTGGTTGAAAGGTTAAATCTTCAGAGTTATCTATTTGTAATTCGTTTTGAAAATTACCAACTCCAGTTCTTAAATAAATCATGTCTATGTAACCAAATTGAAATCCTAAAGCAGGATTTATACTTACAAAAGACGTTGAGATCACATCATTATTTTCTTCAAAACGAACGTTTAAATCCAGTTCGGCATCCAAAGTATAGTCATAATGAAAACGATATGATTTTGCGATACCTATTTGTAGTTTAGGTATTGTAATTTCTGTAGTTTCAGGTAATTCTTGATTTTGTCCTTCTACAGCATTTTGTACTTTAGCAAATTCATCTTCGTTTATAGTCCAAGCATTAAAAGTTGTTGTAATATCACGAGCCATAACACCAAATCTCCAATTGTTTTCAGTTTCAAACTGAATAGCAGCATCCAAACCAAAGCCCCAACTTTTAGCAAAATCTCCTATAATACGTCTAATAATTTTGGCGTTAACACCATAACTCAATCCTTGTATTGGTAAATCTCTGGCGTATGAAAATGTAACACCATAATCAGCAGTAGAGAATAAGCTGATTCTATCATAGTTTATATTACCTTGTTCGTCAATTAATTGTGTAGTATCTAAAATGTCATCTACAGCAAAACGAATAAGAGATACTCCAAAAGCACTTTGGTCGTCCAGAGGCATTGCAAATGCAGCGTAATCGTAATTGGCAATATTAGCAAAATAACTAGAGTGCATTAATGCTAGTTGGTTATCTTCAAGATGAATTAAACCAGAAGGATTCCAATATCCTGCATTAACATCGTTTGTTCTAGCAACCGTTGCATTACTTAAACCTAAAGCAGCAGCATCTACACCAATATTCATAAATTCGTTGGAGTATTTACGTGTCGTTTGAGCTATAGTAAGCGATGCAGTTAATAATAGAAAAGATAGTAAACGTGCTTTCAAGTTTAATTTTTTTACAAAGATGGTATAATTTTTCTATATATTAAACTTCAATTTTAATAGTATATTGCTTAGGGTTTGGAATAGACCCAAATACTTTGTTATTTTTACCAAAAACTAATCGATGAACATTAAAGCATTTATACCAAATTTTATCACGCTTCTTAATTTATTATGCGGAAGTATAGCAGTGATTTTTGCAGTTAATAGCCATTTTATTTTTGCTGCATTTTTTGTTTTTCTAGGTATATTTTTTGATTTTTTTGATGGGCTTTTAGCTAGAAAATTAAAGGTCCAAAGCGAGCTTGGTTTACAATTAGATAGTTTGGCAGATATGGTTACCAGTGGTTTAGTACCAGGTATTGTTTTGTTTAAGCTATTAGAGTTGGCTACAAATAGCAAAGCGGTTACACCTATTAATGAGTGGTCAGAAACTATGCAATGGACAGGTTATAAATTAAATTTGTTACCTTTTATAGGGTTGTTTGTTACCTTAGCTTCTGCTTATCGTTTAGCACGTTTTAATATAGACCAAGAGCAACAAAATTACTTTAAAGGGTTGCCAACACCAGCCAATGCTTTATTAATCTTATCATTGCCTTTAATTTTAGAATTTCAGAATAACGATGTTATTAATGCTATTATTTTAAATCCTTGGTTTTTAGTTATACTAACTATTGTTAGTTGTTACATATTAAATGCTTCAATAAAATTATTTGCTTTAAAGTTTAAAAACTGGAGTTTTAAGCCCAATGCAGTACGATACATCTTTATTATTTTAACACTAGTACTTATTGTGGTGTTGCATTTTGCAGCCATACCTGTAATAATACTCTTATATATATTTCTATCATTATTTAACAATATCAATTAATACATACTATGCTACAAATTATTTTTACATTATTAATGCTTGTTTTATTACAGGCTGTTTTAGGTTTTGACAACTTATTATACATCTCATTAGAGTCTAAAAAAGCACCTCAAGACGATCAACAACGTGTTAGAAAAGTAGGTATTATAATTGCAATTGTTTTACGTATTGTTTTGTTATTTGTTTTGGTTAAAATCATTGGTTTTTTTCAAGAACCATTTTCTTTTTTAACAGGACATATAGGTGAGGTTGCCTCATTTGAGTTTAATGGTCATAGCATCATTGTGTTAGCAGGAGGTGGTTTTATTTTATACACTGCTATTAAAGAAATTTGGCATATGATTGGTGCTCCAGATTTAGATCATGACATTGAAGGTGAAGGTAAAAGTCGTAAATCTTCAAACGCAGTTATTACAAGTATTGTAATTATGAATTTAGTGTTTTCATTTGATTCTATTTTAGCAGCCATAGGATTAACTAGCGATATAGAAAATAGTGTTACTGCTTTTATTGTAATGACTATTGCTATTGTAATTAGTGGTTTGTTAATGCTGGTTTTAGCAGATCGTATTTCGGCATTTTTAGCAAAAAACAGAATGTACGAAGTATTAGGACTATTTATCTTATTTATAGTAGGAATAATGCTTATTACAGAAGGTGGTCATTTAGCGCATTTAAAACTATTTGGAAACCCAATTGAGTCTATGAGTAAAACAACCTTCTATTTTGTAATTGCTATTTTGGTTATTACAGATATTGTACAAGGTCGTTATCAAAAGAAAATTATAGCAGAAAATGCAAAGGTAAAAGTTGATGCTACAGACAAAGAGCAAGTTTAATACCTTACACTTTTAAAATTAAAAAAGCCCAATTGAAATTTCAATTGGGCTTTTTTAGTTATAATTATATTGAGACTTTAATCTCTAATCTTCTTCTTACGTAACTCAAAGTTTTGACCTAAGTAGACTTTACGTACCATTTCATCATTAGCTAGTTCTTCAGGTTCACCTGCTTTAAGGATGCTTCCTTCAAACATTAAATAGGTTCTATCTGTAATTGCTAAAGTTTCCTGTACGTTATGGTCTGTAATTAATATTCCAATGTTCTTTTTTGTTAATTGGGCTACAATACGTTGGATGTCCTCAACAGCTACTGGATCTACTCCAGCAAAAGGTTCGTCTAGTAAAATAAAGCTTGGATCTGTAGCTAATGCACGAGCAATTTCGGTACGACGTCGCTCACCACCAGATAATAAATCTCCTCTGTTTTTACGGATATGACCTAAACTAAACTCGTCAATTAAAGCTTCCATCCTGTGTAATTGTTCTTTTTTACTTAGTTTGGTTAATTGTAACACGCTAAGAATATTGTCTTCGATGCTTAATTTTCTAAACACTGAAGCCTCTTGTGCTAAATACCCAATACCATTTTGGGCACGCTTATACATTGGATATTTAGTAATATTAGTATTGTCTAAAAATATATTACCAGCGTTAGGTTTTACTAATCCTACTGTCATATAAAACGAGGTGGTTTTACCAGCACCATTGGGACCTAAAAGTCCAACAATTTCGCCTTGACTAACCTCTAAAGAGACATCTTTTACTACTTTACGTCCATTGTAGGACTTCATTAAATGTTCGGCTCTAAGCTTCATTTTGTGTGTTTAATTGCTTTAAAAGTAAGCATTTCAGTATAACTTCTAAAAAAGGCACTTTAATTTATATAAAGTTTAACCTATTATTTATTGTTGGTCTTGAGCTTCTAAAGCTTCCCAATACTCATACGCACGTCTTAGGTGAGGTATTACAATAGTACCACCAATTAAAGTGGCAATACTTAATGTTTCCATGACTTGCTCTTTAGTAAGTCCTTCTCTGTAACTAGACTCTAAATGGTATTTAACACAGTCATCACAACGTAAAACTGTACTAGCTACTAAACCTAATAATTCTTTGGTTTTAACATCCAAAGCACCTTCAGTAAACGCATTAGTATCTAGATTAAAAATACGTTTGATTATTTTGTTATTATCGCCTAGAATCTTCTGATTCATTTTTTCGCGATAGTCGTTAAACTCTTTAACTTGTTCTGACATTTGTTTTGTTTTTATTTTCTTTCTTTATAACAATTCTAGAGATATGTATACTTATCTCATATAGTATTAAAACTGGAATGGCTACTATAATTTGACTAGCCACATCAGGAGGTGTAATTACAGCTGACACAATAAGTACTATTACCAAAGCAAATTTGCGGTATTTACGCAAAAACTCAGGTGTTACTAAGCCAACTTTAGTTAAAAAGTAGATTAGTATAGGTAATTCAAATATGATACCAGAAGCCAATACAGAGGCTCTGATTAAACCAACATATGAGGCAATATCAATTTCGTTTGATACTTCGCTACTTACAGAGTAAGTTCCTAAAAAGTTTATGGATAAAGGTGTGATGATGAAATAACCAAACAGGACACCCATAAAAAATAATAAAGAGGAAATGATTATAAATCCTGTAGAAGTTCTTTTTTCTTTTGAAGTTAAACCAGGACTAATAAATCGCCATAACTGATAAATTACATATGGAAATGCTACTATAAAACCAGCGTAAATGGAGGTCCATATATGTATGGAGAATTGTCCAGCCATTTCACGGTTTTGGATAATAAACGGAAACTCGTCTGCGCAAAAACTAATGTCTTCAATACCAAAAAATTGAGACATTTGACACAACCATTGATAGGTTGGAAAACTCATTTTTTGTGGTGCAAATAATACGTTGTCAAACATGATGCTTGGAAAACAAAACGCTACCAAACCACAAATAACAACAGCAACAACAATCCTAATTAAATGCCATCTTAAATCTTCAAGATGATCCAGAAAGGACATCTCGTTTACATCTTTTTTTGCCATTATAATATACCTTCTCTAATTAAATCATGGATATGAACAACACCTGCATATTTACCATTGTTTTCTACTAAAATCTGAGAAATACCATAGGTTTCTAAAAGTTCCATAGCATCAATAGCCATAGCGTCTTCTTCAATACGTTTAGGATTAGCACTCATGATATCTTTAGCAGTTAAATTGTTAAAGTTGTCTACCTTACTAAGCATACGTCTTAAATCTCCATCTGTAATGATACCTACAATTTTATTGTTTTCTGTAACAGCAGTAACGCCTAACATTTTTTCAGAAATTTCAATAATAATTTCTTTAATGTTAGTGTCTAATGTTACTTCTGGTTTTTGATTAACAGATGCAATATCATGCACACGTAAATATAATTTTTTACCCAAAGCACCACCAGGATGGTATTTAGCAAAGTCTTTGCTAGAAAAACCACGTAATTCTAATAGGCTTACCGCTAAAGCATCACCTAAAACTAATTGGGCAGTTGTACTTGTTGTAGGCGCTAAATTGTTTGGACAAGCTTCTTTTTGTACAAAAGCATTTAAAATATAGTCAGCTTGTTGGCCTAAAAACGATTCTTTATTACCAGTAATGGCAATCATCTTATTTTTAGCGTTTTTTATTAGAGGCACTAAAACTTTAATTTCAGGAGTGTTTCCGCTTTTAGAAATACAAATTACAACATCGTCTTCTAGTATAAGACCTAAGTCTCCATGTATGGCATCTGCAGCATGCATAAACACCGCTGGAGTCCCAGTTGAGTTTAATGTTGCTACAATTTTTGTAGCTATAATGGCACTTTTACCAATACCAGTAATAATTACACGACCTTTACTGTTGTATATTAATTGGACTGCTTCAGCAAAGTCATTATCTACTAAATTGGATAAATTTAATATGGACTGACCTTCTAATTTAATAGTTTCTTTGGCACTTTCAATAATAGAAGCTTTTGTTTTCAATGTATTTATTTTTTTGGTTTATAAAGATTTTACTATCTTTAGTCTTATTCATTAAAACTTTAATTGTTTTAGCGAATTATATTGACAGCAAATTTAACGAAAAATTGAAAGAGGAATTCAATTCTTTACAACTATTTATTTGTGAGTCAATAGTGAGTAAGTGTAAAAAAAAATTAATTTAATACGTAAGTTTAACATAGTGAAAAGCGATTTGCATTCTGCACTAAAAAAGTACTTTGGTTTTGACGAGTTTAAGGGACTCCAAGAACAAGTCATACAAAGTATTACTAAACAAGACAATACATTTGTTATTATGCCGACTGGTGGAGGTAAAAGTTTATGCTACCAGTTACCAGCTTTGATGCAAGAAGGAACAGCTATTGTAGTTTCTCCTTTAATTGCATTAATGAAAAATCAGGTGGATGCCATTCGTGGTATTTCTAATGAAAACGGGATAGCACATGTATTAAATTCATCTTTAAATAAAACCGAAATAAAACAGGTTAAAGAGGATATTACTAATGGAGTAACCAAGTTATTATATGTTGCACCAGAATCCTTAACTAAAGAAGAAAATGTCGAGTTTTTAAGAACGGTCAAAATCTCGTTTATGGCAGTAGACGAAGCCCATTGCATTAGTGAATGGGGACATGATTTTAGACCAGAATACCGAAATTTGAAATCCATAATAAGACGTATTGGTGACAATATACCCATTATTGGTTTGACAGCAACAGCAACACCTAAAGTGCAGGAAGATATCTTGAAAAACTTAGGTATGAATGATGCTAACACCTTTAAAGCGTCCTTTAATAGACCTAATTTATACTACGAGATTCGTCCCAAAACTAAAAATGTAGATGCAGATATTATCCGTTTTGTAAAACAAAACGAGGGTAAGTCTGGTATTATTTATTGTTTAAGTCGTAAACGTGTAGAGGAGTTAGCCCAAGTCTTACAAGTTAACGGTATTAAAGCAGTCCCTTATCACGCAGGTTTAGATGCCAAAAAACGCTCAAGCCATCAGGATATGTTTTTGATGGAAGATATTGACGTTGTAGTTGCAACCATAGCCTTTGGTATGGGAATAGATAAGCCTGATGTGCGTTTTGTAATTCATCATGATATACCTAAAAGCATAGAAAGCTACTACCAAGAGACTGGTCGTGCAGGTCGTGATGGAGGTGAAGGACACTGTTTAGCCTATTATGCTTACAAGGATATAGAAAAATTAGAAAAATTTATGTCTGGTAAACCTGTTGCAGAGCAAGAGATTGGTCAAGCTTTGTTACAAGAAGTTGTCGCTTTCGCGGAAACTTCAATATCACGACGAAAATTTATACTTCATTACTTTGGTGAATCTTTTGATAACGAAACAGGTGAAGGTGGAGATATGGATGACAATATGAGACATCCAAAAGAAAAACAGGAATCTAAAGATGATGTAAAGCTGGTTTTAGAAATTGTAAAAGCTACAAACCAAAAATATAAAGCAAAAGAACTTGTTAATGTTATCACAGGTAAATCTAATGCTTTAATTGCCTCTCATAAAACGGATGGTCAACCCTTTTTTGGTAAAGGAAAAGATAAAGACAAGTCCTATTGGATGGCATTAACGCGTCAAATGTTAGTTGCTGGATTATTAAAAAAAGATATTGAAACCTATGGTGTTATTAAACTAAAACCAAAAGGTGAAGACTTTATCGCACAACCAGAATCTTTCATGATGACTAAAGATCATGAGTTTAGTGAAACAGCAGACAACTCTATAATTACCGCACAAAGTGGAGGAGGAGCAGTTGTTGATGAGGCTTTAATGACCATGTTAAAAGACTTGCGTAAGTCTAATGCTAAAAAATTAGGCGTACCACCTTTTGTGATTTTTCAAGATCCTTCATTAGAAGATATGGCTTTAAAATATCCAATATCTTTAGCCGAACTGTCTAATGTTCATGGAGTAGGAGAAGGTAAAGCTAAAAAATATGGTAAAGATTTTGTCAAATTAATCGAGAAATATGTTGAAGACAATGATATTATTCGACCAGATGATTTAGTTGTAAAATCAACAGGAAGTAATTCAGGTTTAAAATTATATATCATTCAAAATGTAGACCGTAAACTACCTTTAACAGATATAGCATCTGCAAAGGGAATGGAAATGTCTGCTTTTATTAAAGAAATGGAAGCAATCGTATTTTCTGGGACTAAACTAAATATTGATTATTGGATTAATGATATTTTAGATGAAGACCAGCAAGAAGAGATCCATGATTATTTTATGGAGTCTGAAACCGATAAAATAGATGTTGCTATTGACGAGTTTGATGGTGATTATGATGATGAAGAATTACGATTATATCGTATAAAGTTTATCAGTGAAGTCGCTAACTAATTAATAGTAATTATTACACTTAAAAAAAATCTAATAGCTAATCGCTATTAGATTTTTTTTTAATCTGTAGTTTCAATTGGTTTAAAAACTAACGTTTGCTTTTTTATAGTTAAAGTTAAACTTTTTATTGTAGATCGTTTGATGCTTTCCACAGTGTCTTTTTCAATTTCAAAATCTATTCTGGTGGCACTCCCTTTAAATCCAATGTCTATTGGGTCAGATTCAATTTCATTCATGTCAGATTTTAAATCCATTACATAACCATTGCCTTCTACAATTAAATTTGCTCCAGTTTTAGTTTTTGTATTTAATTTACCAACCACATACGTTTGTAAATAATAATAACCACCCAACTCGTTATAGCCAGCATAAATAACATTAGCATCTGCAACGCCTAGCGGTTGGTCTTCACTATGTTTTAAAATTGTGTCTATATAATTAGCTTGATCTGCTACTGTTGTATTGTTTGAGTTTTTGCTTCCAAAAAGCTTACCTAATAATCCCATAATTGTTTATAAATGTGTGTCAAATTTAATATAATTAAATAGAATAGGTTTGGGTTAAAAAAAACATAACTCATACCTTATAATTTTTAACTTCTTTATACCTTTGCACTTCATTAAAATACAATGTAATGCAAGACGGTTTATACGCAAAATTTAATACTACAAAAGGCGAAATTTTAGTCGCTTTAGAATTTGAGAAAACTCCTGGAACAGTAGGTAACTTTGTTGCTTTAGCAGAAGGAAATATGGAAAATGAAGTTAAACCACAAGGTACACCTTATTATGATGGTTTAAAATTTCATAGAGTTATAGATAACTTTATGATCCAAGGAGGTTGTCCTCAAGGTACAGGATCAGGTAATCCTGGTTATAAATTTGATGACGAGTTTCATCCTGATTTAAAACACAGTGGACCTGGTATTTTAAGTATGGCTAATGCAGGACCTGGTACTAACGGAAGTCAGTTTTTTATTACGCATGTTGCTACAGATTGGTTAGACGGTAATCATACTGTATTTGGTAATGTTGTAGAAGGTCAAGATGTTGTTGATGCTATTGCACAAGGAGATGAAATCACTACTTTAGAAATTGTTAGAGTTGGTGCTGCTGCAGAACAGTTTAATGCTATTGAAGCGTTTAGAACTTTTGAAGGTGCAAGAGAAAAACGTGAAGCTGCAGAACTTGAAGCTAAACGTGCAGAATTAGACAAATTAGCTGCAGGTTTTGAAGAAACTAAAAGTGGTTTACGTTACCAAATTATCCAAAAAGGATCAGGTAAGAAAGCAGAAAAAGGAAATCAAGTTTCTGTACATTATAAAGGACAATTAGCAGACGGAACTGTTTTTGATAGTTCTTACAAGCGTAATCAACCTTTAGATTTTCAAGTAGGAGTTGGACAAGTTATTTCTGGTTGGGATGAAGGTATCCAATTATTAAACGTTGGTGATAAAGCACGTTTTGTTATTCCTTCTAACTTAGGTTATGGAGCAAGAGGTGCAGGCGGAGTTATTCCACCAAACGCAGTACTTGTTTTTGATGTCGAGTTAGTTGACGTTAAATAAATATAAAATATTTTATTATATTAAAGCCTCATAGATATTATGTCTATGAGGCTTTTTATTTATATACTGATGACAGATCAACAACTTCAACTTCTAAAATACCCAATAGGAACCTTTAATTGTCCTGATGTAATTACAACTAGTGATATTCAATCTTGGATAGCTATATTAGATCATTTTCCTTCTAGATTAGCACAGATGGTTAATCCTTTAACAGATGCACAATTGGATACATCATATAGACCAGAAGGTTGGACCATTAGACAGGTAATACATCATGTTGCAGATAGTCACCATCATAGTTATATTAGATTTAAATGGGCAATGACAGAACAAAATCCGGTTATTA
The DNA here is from genome assembly GCF_016785945.1 of Olleya sediminilitoris. GTDB lineage: Bacteria > Bacteroidota > Bacteroidia > Flavobacteriales > Flavobacteriaceae > Olleya > Olleya sediminilitoris. Next base: position 164,530 of record NZ_JAEMEF010000005.1, read on the forward strand.
AAGCTTATGAAGAAAATGCTTGGGCTAATCAACATGATTATAACCAACCTATAGCTTTATCAATACTCCATATTAAAGCTGTTCATGCTAAACTAGTCTATTATCTTAAAGGTTTAACTGAAAAAGATTTACAGCGTACTTTTATTCATCCGGAAAGTGGTAATACAGTTTCTTTAAATCAAAATGTTGGTATTTATGCTTGGCATAGTAATCACCATTATGCGCATATTTATGAATTATTAAAACGTAAAGGTTGGCTTTAGTCATCTAAAGGTATTGAGAAACCTATAGTTGCTCCACCTATAAATTGCTGAACACTATTTATAAAATAATAAGAGAAGGCAATGTCAAAATTATGTTTTTTACCTAATTCTAACCCAACGGAAAAAGGAATGGTTATAAATACACCACTATCATTAATATAAGTAAATGGTGTGACAGTTTTAAAATTTCCGATTGAAGCACCAATTCCAATTTCAAAATAAGGTGCAACGTATGGTATAGGAGCTGTAATTCTTGTTTTTCCTCCTATTAAAAGACTGTTAGCTGTAGTTTCAAAAGGTTTTTTGTTTGGATCGTCGCTAGCAGTTGTGAAAATTAAACCAGCATATGGTCTAAAATCTACCCAGTTAGAAACGGTTAACACGTATTCGCCATGTAAATAAAATCCATCACCTTCTATGTTTACATCGTCATAAGGAAAACTGTAACCAAACCCAATATTAAAATCTAAAGCTTTATTTTTTATAAATTGGGCCTGTGTTTGAAAAGCGATAAATAGGAGTATTATGACTAATAGTTGATTTTTTGACATAGTATTTGGGTTTATTTCTGATTAGTTTTGTTTTCTATTTAAAGTCACTAAGCCTAGTATTGGACCTATAGCTAAAATAATATATATATAATTAGAGTTAGTATAACTTAATAATAATGTTATGCACTGTAAGCTTATTATGGTAATAAAATAGCCTAAGCAATTTACAATTGTTAAAGCCGTACCTTTTATGTCTGAAGGAGCTTTTTGTACTACTAATGTTGAAAGTAAAGGTGAGTCAGCTACAACTACCATTCCCCAAAACATTAAGAAAATAATAAACACTAATTGATTTGAAACAGTAAATAGTAAAGGCGAAACTAAACAACAAACGCCAGACAATAGCAGTGCTAAACTAGCTGTTTTTTTTTCACCTAAAATTTTAGATACGCTACCAAAAAGCAGACAGGCTAATCCACCAATACCAATAATAAAAAACGAAAGCAACGGTATGTTAAACACCACTTCAGGATGTATTGTTGTATAGGTTTTTAGCATGATGGGTACAAATGCCCAAAACGTATATAATTCCCACATGTGCCCAAAATATCCGAAAGCTACAGCCCTAAAAGATTGTTTTTTAAACACTTTAAAGCAGGCCGACCATTCCGTTTTAGCGCCAACTTTACAATACGGACCATTAGGTATAAAAAGTAATATTAGTAAACCACCAATTATAGCCAAAATAGAAGTAGTGATAATTACAAGTTTCCATGGGTAACTTGCTGTTAGGTCTTTTAAAATATGCGGAAAAGCTGTGCCAATAACCAATGCACCAACCAATAAACTTAGTGACTGTCCTAAACCGTCTTTGTAATAATCGGACGCTATTTTCATACCCACAGGATAGATACCTGCTAAACAAAACCCAGTTAAAAACCTTAGTACTAATAGGCTAGAAAGAGTATGTTGCTCCCAGATAATTAACCCATTAAATAAGGCTCCAAAAATGGCGCTTATAAAAAATACTTTGGAAGGCGAAAATCGATCGGCTAATGCTAATATTGCAAAAACTAATGTCCCACCAATAAAACCAAATTGTACAGCAGAGGTTAGATGCCCTAAAGCATTGGTATTTAGATTAAAACTTATAATCAGGTCATTAATCACACCATTTCCTGCAAACCAAAGTGAGGTACAGCAAAACTGAGACAGAACTATAAGGGGTAAAATGTGTTTTGTTTGTTTCAATGTAATTAATACAAATTAATTGTAAACTATTTTTGATATGTAAAGCTAATATTAAATACTGATATACCAATTTATAGCTAGCCAAAAACGTTGTCTTGTAGATTGGTTAACAAAATCATTAATTCTGTAATCTAAACCAAACTCAAGCTTGTTGTTATCCGTAAAAACATAGCCTACATTTGGTAAAACTCTGATTTCTAAATCGTAATTCTCCTTATTTTTAAAACGGTTAAGGTACTCGTTACTAATTTTTAAATACCATTCGTTTTTATCAACAGATTGACCATTTAAAGGGATGTCAAAAGTAACACGATACCGTAAACGTAATGCCATAGTTTCATTTGAAGCAAAGGTTTGATCTGTTGAAAATCTGTGACCTAACCTAAAAGCATTAAAACGATTAATAATAGTGAATTGTTGAATGGTTCGTTTTACAATATCTTGATCTCTGAATCTTAATAAAAAACCACCAGCAATTGTGTTATTTAAACCTGTTTTTTTTGAGGCTACTATGGCTGCATCAGTATGAACGTAATCATAATTAGTTGTTTGATTGTTTCCAAATTGACCAGTTTTAAATAATTGTCTAAATTCTGATTTAAAATTTATTTTCCAATTATTTTCTAATGATTTACTAAGGTTAATCGTTGGTAATGTTCCTATATTATAAGTGTTTTGTGCTTTTGTGTTAAAACTAAAAACACAACATAGTAATAAGAGGTAAAAAGGCTTCATTATTAAAACTGGATATTATCAGTGTTTCTAAAAATTATTGTTTTTGTGGATTTTAGTGTGCCTTCTTCATTAAATAAATATTCATAAAGCGCTTTGTCGTTTTTTGTTTTTCCTTTTAAAACTATTTCATAGTTAGTGGTGATGTTGTTGGGATGTCCAGATTTAAAGAAAGTCAACAATGCTTCCTTTGAGCCAATATATTGGATTTGTATTTTTTTAATCCAATGTTTATCAAATTTGGTTTCTAATACATTTGTTATGTTAGCATAGGTTTTAACAGAAATATCGTCTTTATGGGTTTCAACTTCAATATCTTGAAGACTTCCATCCATGTTAAACTCAATACTGTATTTTTTGTTTTGATATTTAGTTTTGGCTTCAATGGATTGACCTGTTTCATGTATTTCGTGATACCATTTAACTTGTTTTGAAGCTAATAATTGATAAACAAACTGTTTAGCTTGATCTGGAACCATATGAACAGAAAGTCTTGATTCTTTTTCAAATTTAGTTTGAGCTATTATTGTATTTCCTAAAAATAGGAAACAGAAAAGTACACAAAGATTTTTCATTTTAAAAACATTAAATTGCATTACAAATATAACGACAAACTAACAGTTATGAGTGATACAATTCAGTTTGAAGATTTTACTAAAGTAGATCTTCGCATAGGAACAATATTAGAAGTTAATGATTTTCCTGAAGCAAGACAGCCAGCGTATCAATTAAAGATTGATTTTGGAGATTTAGGAATTAAAAAAACTAGCGCACAAATTACAACGCTATATAATAAAGAACAATTATTACAACGTCAGATTGTTGCTGTGGTTAACTTTCCTAAAAAGCAAATCGCAAATTTTATGAGTGAATGTTTAGTATTAGGAGCTGTAAATGGTAAGGATGTTATTTTATTAAATCCAGAACATAAAGTGCCCAACGGTACCATTGTATCTTAAATAGAAAATATAAAAAAAGCCTTATCGTTTAGAGAAGGCTTTTTTATTTGTTGTTTGTAGGATTTTAAATATCATCAAAATCTACATCAGTAAATCTACTTTCAGCAGTAGCTTCAGTGGTTGAGGTTGCTTCAGGAGCAGTAGTTGTTACCTGAGGTGTGTCGTATTCTTTTTTGAAATCTTTTTGGTGACGTTCGCTAATAACTTCATCTCCTTTTTCGTTGATGATGTAATCTGTCATTTCTCTTAAGATGTCATTAAACTCGTTAAAATCTTCTTTGTACAAATAGATTTTATGTTTTTTGTAATGAAATGATCCATCGTCATTAGTAAACTTTTTACTTTCAGTAATTGTTAAGTAGTAGTCTTCTGCTTTAGTAGCTCTTACATCAAAAAAATAAGTTCGTCTTCCTGCTCTTAATACTTTCGAAAAAATTTCTTCCTTCTCCATCATCTCGTTATTATGCATAATCTAAATTGTGTTGTTAGTTGTTTCTGATAAACCAAAAATCAAAAAAAAAGTTGAATGCCACAACATTTTAATGTAAATCTTTTTATTTAGTTGTTTTTAAATACAGCTCTTTGTAGTATCCATCAGTATTAATTAGCTGTTGATGTGTTCCTGATTGTACAATATTTCCGTCATCTAAAACTATTATTTTATCTGCATTTTTAGCAGAAGATATCCTATGGCTTACAATTAAAGTAGTTTTACCTTTAGTAATGGTTTTAAGATTGTTTAATATTTTTTCTTCAGTTTCTGTATCCACAGCAGATAAACAATCATCAAAGAGCATGATTTGAGGCGTTTTAATTATTGCTCTTGCAATAGATACACGCTGTTTTTGTCCACCAGATAGCGTAATACCACGTTCGCCTAAAACAGTATTGTATTTGTTTTTAAACTTAACAATGTTTTTATGGACTTGTGCTAGTTTGGCAGCTTCTATCACTTCTTGATCCGTAGCATTTTCTTTACCAAACTTAATGTTGTTATTGATACTGTCGCTAAACAAAAAGGCATCTTGAGGGACGTAACCTGTAGCGTCGCGTAAACTATACAAGTTAAGTGATTCAATAGATTGGTGGTCTACTAAAATCTGTCCTTTATTGACGTCATATAACCTACCAACTAAATCTAAAATTGTAGATTTTCCAGATCCTGTTTTTCCTATTATAGCTAATGTTTCGCCAGGATTAACCTTAAAGCTAATATCTTTTAATGCTTGAATGTTTGTGTCATCATAAGTAAAGGACACATTTTTAAATTCAATTTCGCCAATAATATCAGACGTATTAGGATTGTTGTTTTGTATTTCTGGTTCAGTTTTTAAAAACTCGTTAATTCTGTTTTGAGAGGCTTCAGCTTCTTGTACAATTGAAGTTACCCAACCTACAGTTGCAACTGGCCAAGTTAACAGGTTAACATACATTATAAACTCTGAAATTGTACCTAGACTAATTTCACCATTCATATATTGTTTACCACCAATATAAATGACTAAAACATTACTAAGTCCGATTAATAATATCATCATCGGAAAAAACAAGGCTTGTATCCTAACTAAACTTAACTGTTTTTGTTTACTGTCTTCAGATAATTTATCAAACTGCGATGAGGTTTGAGGTTCTATACCGTAAGCTTTAATCACTGAAATTCCGCTAAATGTCTCTTGAGAAAATGTAGATAATTTAGATAAATACTGTTGTACAATGGTACTACGTTTATGTATTTCAGAGCTAATTTTATAAATAATAATGGATAGTATCGGTAAAGGTATTATAGTATATAAAGTTAATGTTGGCGCTTGTTTAAACATAAAAATTAATGCAACAACAAATAAAGTAAGTGTGTTAATACTGTACATAATAGCAGGTCCAGTATACATACGTACTTTTGTAACGTCTTCGCTAATACGATTCATCAAATCACCAGTTCTATTCTTCTTATAAAAATTTAAAGACAATTTTTGGTATTGCTGATAAATTTCATTTTTTAAATCAAACTCAATATAACGTGATACATTAATTATTGTTTGACGCATCCAAAAGGTTAATATTCCGGATAATATTGCCGAGCCAATTAAAAACATAATATATTTTAGTAATTTAGCTCTATAATTAACCACACTATTTTCAGGGTTTTGTAGCTGGTCATTGACCACGTCTATAATAGATCCAATAAATTTAGGAACAAAAACAGTAAATAATTTAGAAATTATAGTTATTAAAACACCAATTATAATTTGGGTTTTATACTTGTAAAAGTATTTGTTAAGATGTTGTAATTCTTTCATTTAAATGAAAACGTAGGTTCGTATTTTTTTTAATAATTTCACATTTTAACGTGTAAATTATTGTTTTAATGTTAATAATAGAGTAATTTTGTGCATTGATTTTATAAATAATGTAAAATCTATGTATTAAATTAAAATGTTTACTAAATGGTTTCAGAATTAATCAATACCAATCAATTATCAAAAGCAGATCCTGTTTTTGGGCAATTATCTTTTGATAATCACGAACAAGTCGTTTTTTGCAACGACAAAGATACAGGATTAAAAGCAATAATCGGAATTCATAACACAGTTTTAGGACCTGCTTTAGGAGGTACCAGAATGTGGCAATATGCCAATGAATGGGAAGCTGTAAATGATGTATTACGTTTATCTAGAGGTATGACTTTTAAGTCTGCTATTACAGGTTTAAACCTTGGTGGTGGAAAAGCGGTCATTATAGGTGATGCTAAAACACAAAAAACGCCAGAATTAATGAAGCGTTTTGGAGAGTTTGTACACAGTTTAAGTGGTAAGTACATTACTGCTGAAGATGTTGGTATGGAAACTGCTGACATGGATACAGTTAGAGAAGTGACACCTTATGTAACAGGTATATCTGAAGATAAAGGAGGAGCAGGTAACCCATCTCCAATCACAGCTTATGGTGTGTTTATGGGTATGAAAGCTGCTGCAAAATATAAATTTGGAACAGATGTTTTAGAAGATAGAACAGTCATTGTTCAAGGTATTGGTCACGTTGGAGAATCACTTGTAGAGCATTTAACAAACGATGGAGCCAAAGTAATTATTGATGATATTAATCAAGAACGATTAGAAGCAATCAGTAAAAAATATGGTGCCTCTATTTACAAAGGAAATAACGTATATGCTGAAGCTGTAGATATATATGCACCTTGTGCTTTAGGAGCAACAATTAACGATACTACAATTAATACTATTCAAGCTAAAGTTATTGCTGGTGCTGCAAATAACCAATTAGCAGATGAGTTGACTCATGGTCGTATCTTACAACAAAAAGGTATTGTTTACGCACCAGATTTTTTAATTAATGCTGGTGGAATTATTAATGTTTATGCCGAGTTAGAAAACTATGGTAAACAAGAAATAATGAGAAAAACTGAAAATATCTATAATACTACTTTAGAAATTTTAAGTAATGCTGAAACTAATGATATAACAACGCATCAAGCAGCATTAAATATTGCTTTAGCAAGAATTGAAGCAAGAAAAAAAGAAAATCAACAATAGATATCATATAATATACTATTTTTGCAAGGCGAAAGTGAAAACTTTCGCCTTTTTAATTATTAAAAAAAAGTATTTCAAACTAATTGAAATTTAAAGTTCTTTGTAAGTATGCTAAGTAGACGACATATTCGTGTTAAAGTAATGCAGGTTTTATATGCATTTAATGGTACAGAAAGTGATGATTTTTCTAAAGACCAAAAATTTTTATTATACAGTATAGATAACATGTATAATTTATATTTAACGATGTTTTCGTTAATTATAGAAGTAGGAAAGCGTTCTAAATCTCAATTAGAAACCATCCAAAAAAAGCATTTAGCAACTCCAGAAGAAAAAAATCCAAACAAAAAATTTGTAAATAATCAAGTTTTACAATTAATCACTAACAACGAAGCTTTAAAAAGCGAGTTTGAAGCTAAAAATATTAACAATTGGCAGTTAGATAATGAGTATGTTGAGATTATCTATAAGGATATTTTAGCAAGTGATCTTTACAAAGAGTACATGTCTACTAAAACATCTACTTTTAAAGAAGACAAAAATTTTATTTTAGATGTCTTTAAAGAAATTATCGCACCAAACGATAAACTTTACGATTATATCGAAGACAAAAACCTAACTTGGTTAGATGACCTACCAACGGTTAATACAGCTATATTAAAGTTATTACGCAAAATTAAAGAAACGTCAGACGACCGTTTTTTAACGCCTAAACTATATAAAGATATAGAGGATAAGCAATATGCTATTAATTTGTTTAAAAAAACATTGTTAAATCAGTCTAAACTTAGCGAAGAAATTGCAGGTAAGACTAAAAACTGGGATACAGAGCGTATTGCAAGTTTAGATTTGGTGTTGCTAAAAATGGCCATTTGCGAGCTAACGAATTTTCCGTCAATACCAACTAAAGTAACCATTAACGAGTATCTTGAAATATCAAAAGAGTACTCAACACCAAAAAGTAGCATCTTTATAAATGGTATTTTGGATAAACTGTTAAAAGAATACCAAGAGGACGGAAAGCTAAATAAAGTTGGTCGAGGATTGATGTAGTAAAAAAATATTATTATTTTTACAGTTCTAAATTTATAAAACTAGAAACTTTAAATGTTAAGGTTTCAACAAAACTAAATACCTATTATGAAAAAAGTATTGATTCTATTAAGCGCAGTATGCTTAATCAGCTTAACATCATGTAAGCAAAATGCAGCAGCTAAAATTGACGCAAGTAATGTAACTGCAGCAGCAGAGAGAGATGCAAAATCTGACAAATTACCTGTAATTACTTTTGATAAAAAAGAGCATGACTTTGGTCAAATAGTTTCTGGTACTCCTCAAGAAACAGTATTTACTTACACAAATACAGGTGAGGCACCATTAGTAATTACAGATATTAAAAGTACATGTGGTTGTACTGTACCAAAAGATTGGTCAAGAGAGCCATTAGCAGTTGGAGCATCAGACAAATTTACTGTTAAATTTAACGGTAAAGGCGCTAACAAAACATCTAAAGTAATCAACATAACAGCTAACACAGCTTCAGGAAAAGAGTCTGTAAAGATTTCAGCTTTTATTACTCCAGACCCTAATGCAGCAGCAAAAGGAGCTAATACTAATTTAGGACCAGTTATTAAGTAATGGAAAGTATTAGCAGTTTTTTACCTATAATTGCCATGTTTGCTGTAGTGTATTTCTTTATGATTGCACCACAAATGAAACGTGCAAAAAAAGAAAAGCAATTTGCTGCAGATTTAAAACGTGGTGATAAAGTAATAACTAAAAGTGGTATGCATGGTAAAATTGCCGAGCTTAACGACAAAGACAATAGTTGTGTTATTGAAACCATGTCTGGAAAATTAAAATTTGATCGTTCAGCTATTTCAATGGAAATGAGCTCTGCGTTAAATAAACCAGCAACTAGCTTAAAAAAGTAAATACATTTTACATTATATTATAAAAAGGCGACCAATTAATTGGTCGCCTTTTTTTATTCAACAGTTTTTGTATTTATCATATAATCCTTTATGGTCTATTATTAAGGGTTTGATTTTTTCTATTCGTTTTTGTTTAGTTTGCCTCTGTTAAGTAATTACAATATTCATGTTGTTTATAGATTTAAGTGTTTTAAAAGCTAATAGTTAACGTTAGCCTAAAAGCAAAACTGTCTCAAACTTTTTTAAGGATTTTTAAGTGTACGCTATTTATTCTTCTTTTTTGATTATATAGAGCTTTTTTTAAATAAGTATTTATAATATTTAAGTCTACATCATTAATGGATTTAAATCTTAATTGTCTAAGTAACTTGGTTTTTCCTTCTTGTGTATTATATAATAATCTATGCTTATCTTTTAATTCTGTTTTAATATTTTAAGTATTTATTAAATTTAGGACCTCTCTATAGACATGATTATTTTGGATATATTCTTCAACAGAAGATACTTTTTTCATTATATATTATTTAGAGCAATTTAAAAAACTACATTTTTTATCTCTATCTATTTCTATCTCTGACTAATATTTATTTTTATTTAGATTAAATATAAATAAACTTTGAAATTTTAGTTTTGAAGATTATATTTGCGCTTTATTTAAAATCAATCTAAATAATATTATGTTTAAGCAAATAACTTTTATATTAATTATGGCAGTTCAGTTGTCATTTTCACAATCTAAAATAACTGGTACTGTTACTAATGAAGCAGATGAAATAATTCCGTATGCATCAATCACCTTAGAAGGAACATATATAGGTGTATCAGCAGATGCTGATGGTTTTTTTATGTTCGAAGATCTTAAAAATGGGACTTACACTATTAAGGTGTCTTCAGTTGGTTACAAAATAGTAAATCAAGTTGTCAACTTAACTGAAAACGAAACAAAAACATTAACATTTAAACTTCAATTTGATGGTGATTTAGACGAAGTAGAAGTTTTTGGTAACCGTTTTAAGCATCCTGATAAAATTGAAGCTTTGACTAGATTACCATTAGCGCCTTATGAACAAATTCAAAGTATATCTATAATATCAGATAAATTGATAGAACAGCAAGGTAATTTAACAATTTCTGATGCAACCAAAAACGTTCCTGGTGTGTATACATTTGCTACCTATGGTAATAAAAGAGAAAGTATGTCTTCTCGAGGCTTTAGAGGAATTCCTGTTTTAAAAAACGGAGTTAGAGTGCATTCAGATTTTAGAGGTCAAGGTATTTTGACAGATATGCAAGGTGTAGATAATATACAGGTTTTAAAAGGTGCAGCATCAATTACGCAAGGTGTTGCAACCGATTTAGGAAGTCCAGGAGGTATTATAAATCTTGTTACTAAGACTCCTAAATATGAATTTGGTGGTAATGTATCTTTACGTGGTGGAAGCTTTGGTCAAGCTAGAACTACTTTTGATGTTTATGGTCCTTTGGCCAAAACTGAAACAACTGCTTTTAGATTAAATGGAGCTTTAGAGCGTGCCGATAGTTATAGAGATGGAATAAGTTCTGATCGATTTTACATCAACCCTTCTTTTCAATGGAAAGCAGATGACAAAACAACTATAACTTTAGAATTAGATTATTTTGAAGATAGCCGAACTCCAGATTTAGGAACTGTAAACCTTGGTGAAAATGATCAGAATTTAATTTATGACTTACCATATGATCAGTTTTTAGGTTTTGAAGATGATAAAGCATTAACGACTAATACAACTTATGCTGTTAGATTTGATAGAGTATTATCTGACAAATTAAGCTTAAAAGGAGCTTATTATAAATCTAATTTAGAGCTTGATGATAAAGGAGCTAGTTTAGGTGGTGTAGTTAGTGATGTAGATGGTAATTCAATTTATAATCAAAGATCAAGAGGGTATTCTCTGTCAACTAGAGAAGACAATAATAGTGTCATTCAATTTGACTTAATAGGTGATGAACTAAAAACAGGAAATATTTCACATACTTTTCAAGTAGGATTTGACTATCGCACCAATAATTATAATACAACTTCACAACGTGCAACTACTGTAGATACCATAGATGTTTTTACTAGCAATACAAGTGTATTGCCTAGTGATATAGACTTTTCAGCAATTTCAATTCAATCAGCTAAATCAAAAGCGTTAGGATTTGTTGCTCAAGATGTTGTAAAGTTTAACAAGTATTTAAAAGCCTTTTTTGGATTACGTTACAGTAAAACCAGAACAATCACAGAAACTGAAACAACTGAAAGTGATGCTTTTAATCCATTAGGTGGTATTATTGTTTCTCCAATAGAAAATGTAAATGTCTTTGCTTCTTATACCAATAGCTCCTATCCAAGAACAGCAACAAGATTAGATGTTAATGGAAATGAGTTAGGTAATGAGCGTTACGACCAATTTGAAGCAGGTATTAAAACCAATTGGTTAAATAGCAGATTGCGTTTTAACTTAACTTACTTCAAAATAAATAATAAAGATATTAATCTACCGGTATATGATGTTAACTGGGAAGAAACAGGGTATTATGCTAAAGGAGGTAATGATGAAAGAAAAGGAATAGAAGTAGAGCTTACAGGTCGTATTTTAGATAATTTAGAAGTCATTACTGGATATTCATACATTGTTGCACAGTACAAAGAACACACGTCATATGTATATGGTTCAGCACCTTTAAACACACCTAAGCATACGTTTAATGTGTATGCTAATTATAGTTTTAAAGAAGAATTACAAGGTTTATCAGTTGGAGCAGGAGTCTATTATACAGGAGAACGTCCAATTAATGACTGGAGTGCAGGAGCAGTAACACATGAAGGTATTGTACCAAATCAAGAACCATTTGATGTTGATACTAATACCCAAGTTAATGCCCAATTAGCTTACAAAGTTGATAATCATTGGAATTTTAGAGTATTAGTTAATAATGTATTTGACTCTATAGGTTACAATGCCTATAGAACAAGTTTTATTAATCAAACAGATCCAAGAAATTTTTCAGGAGTATTAACCTACAAATTTTAACCCAAATCTACTTTGTTTAAAGCGTAACATTAAAAAATGTTACGCTTTTTTTATGTTTTAATTTTTTATTTAATTTTTTTTCAGGTCTAACTTATTAAAAATCAACTCCGAAAAAAAAGACGTCAAAAAACTGCACTTTTTTGTTTGTTATATATTAAAAGTTAGTATATCTTTGCCGTCAGTTTTGGGGAGATACTCAAGCGGCCAACGAGGGCAGACTGTAAATCTGCTGACTACGTCTTCGCAGGTTCGAATCCTGCTCTCCCCACATTATAACTAAAAAAGCCTTCTTATAATAAGAAGGCTTTTTTTTATGCTTTATATTTTAATCTTTAATGACTTAGTAGTCCATTAAAGCTTTTTTGTAATATTTTAAATCTAAGATATTCATGCTGTTTTCTAGATTACCTATTAACGCAATTAAATATTTTAAACTCTCAACAGGATCCAATGTCGAAGCTTCAGTGGTGTCCACATCAATATCTTCATCTTCAATTGGACTATCTTCAGGAATAGGAATTAAAAAAGAGTCGTTAGCTTCAATATGCTCATAAGCATAACGTAAAACTTTAACAGCTAAAGGAACTTCTAATTCTAAAACATAAGTTCTTAATTGTTTGATGTCGTCAATTAAAGTATCTGTATTAATACCTGTAGCGTCTAGGTTACTTTGGATACTGTCTATTAATTTAAGTGCTTTTTTATTTTCCAAGATGTAAAATTAAAATAAGGTTAGTTACTGTGTTTATGCAAATTTAATTTTTTCTTTCCTTACGGGAAATCAATTACAGATGTTTATTTTAAAATAAATATTATTCCTGATGCTTTTTCCAGTAAGCTTTACCATAACCACAAAAAATCTCTTGACCAGATTTTATTTTTTTTGTTGCTTTAATGCAGACGTTTTGATTGTCATCTAAAGTGATTTCTGCATTGTTTTTAAACTTAGTATTGATGCTTCCTTTGGTGTCGTTAGCATATTTAGCAAAACAATCAGTATGCATACTATCCATTATAGTACCATTTAATAGATTAATAAAATATCTGTCGTTATTTTGTTTAGCTCGTTTATGTGCTTCATTACTATCTAAAATTTCACCTTTAAAAAGCGTTATAATTTCATCTTTATAAATTTCAATTGCAGTAAACAATCCATTACCAGCTTTAGGTATTTGTGAAGGTTGTACGTATAAGTAATCCGCTTCATCTGCATCAATTGTATTGTTTTGTGAACTCGTATTTTTGATGGAATTTAATTTAATTATTAGTAATAATTTTTAAAATAATCTTAGTTATTTGTACGAAGTTAATTAAAATAGCAAAAGCCAAAACATAAGTTTTGGCTTTTTTAGGTTATATTTTGTGATTAATTGGTTTTGAAATGTTACAATTCAATTGTTTTTAAATCAATGTAATCACCATTCCAGTCTTTATGTTTTTTTACAATTTCTAAAGTTTTTGGAATCGAAAGGTTTTTTGAAACTTCTAATTTTTTATTGAAAATACTTAAGGTATTATTACTGGTATTATAAATCATATTAGCTCCATTTATAGGTGCTTTTATAGCTTTACCATTACTCATTTTTATGCTATTGGTAATAACATTTTCTCTTAGGTATTGTTGATTACCATCTGTACTTACAGTACCTTCAAATTGTAATAGTGTATAAAAATTTAATGTACTATCATTAGATTTTTGATTTTGAACCTTTTTAGTAGCTGTTGATAAAAAATCAATGTGATAAGCACTGTCTTTTACTATTTTTAGCACAACAATTTCATTGCGACTGGTTTTGTAAATAGACTGTTTAATGTGGCTGTTTTCGCTTTTTGTATCAGTTTTATCTTTGCAACTAATAACTACAGATAGTATTAATAATAAAAGTATGGTTAGTTTTTTCATTTGGGACATTACATGGTTATTTAAGACTTATTTTATTGACTTGAAAAGTCATGGTAGGTATTGGACCAGATATTTCGTTTATTCTAGAATTAGTATAATATAAGGTGTCATTATAAATGCTAAAAGTATCAGCCCAACGTACTAAATCACCTTTAGCTATAGTGGTTGTCTTTCCGTTTAAATCTCTTTTTAATATGGCGTTATTTTCTAGATCTGCGTAATAAAGATTACCAGATTGGTCAAAAATCATTCCGTCAGGTGCTGCGGTTTTATCAACAACTTCAACAGCTGCTTCAATTTGTTGATCTGTACCATTAATTAACACATCAGTTGATACTGCATATAAAGTGTAACCAGTTAACGCATGAAAATATAATGTGTTATCTATTTGGTTTAATGCAATTCCGTCCGAATGTACAGTGTTTACCCATTGCTTACCATTAATCGTTAAATGATCTACTTCTGCTGTAGTAGATTTATGATCAGTCAATACACGTTTGAAAATTCCTGATTCTAAATTTAGAATTATTAAACCAGCATGTCCAGAGTCCGTAAAATAAGCAACATTATTTTTTCGATCTATACGCACGTCATTTATATATGAGTCTTTAAAAAACACATCGTTTGTTAGCGTAAAGGTTTGTTTTAAAGCGTTTTTTTGTAAATCAAAAACAAAAATTTTAGGGTTAGAAATAACACCTTTAAACATAGGGTTTCTTGTGTCCACTACAAACAATTCGTTTTGAGAGGCAACTACAGATTGTACAGCTACAAAAGTAGAATCTGTTACTGTTGCGTCTTCTGTCCAGTTGTTCCAATTTTTATTTGGAAATGGTATAGATTGTCCGTTTACAATTTCGGTTACAGAGTGCTTTACTGTTGGTCTCCATCTAGGAAAATTAACAAACATACGTCCAGTCTCACTAACAGTAACACCTGTAACTTGTTGACCTGTAAATTGTGCAACTTCTGTAATAACAGGTAAAGTGTCTGTTTTTGTAGCAACTTCTGTTGTAATATTTGATTGTTTTTTATCTGTTTTGCAAGCTATTGTACACAGTGCAATAGCAGAAAGTATTAATATTTTTTTCATCATATTTTACTTGTTTTGTTCAGCACTAATTTCTGCAATTTTGCAAATCACTTCAGTAGCCTTGATCATGCTTTCTACAGGAACATACTCATAACGACCATGAAAGTTATGTCCACCAGCAAAAATATTAGGACACGGTAAGCCCATATAACTTAATTGTGACCCATCTGTACCACCACGAATGGCTTTTATAAGTGGTTTAATGTCTAACTGTTTCATAGCTTCTTCAGCAATATCTACAATATGCATTACAGGTTCTACCTTTTCTTTCATGTTAAAATACTGATCTTTAATTTCAATAGTAACAACCTCTCTTTCGTATTGGTTATTTAATTCATCAGTTAATTTTTGCATCATTTCTTTTCTAGCTTCAAAATGACCTAAATCATGATCTCTGATAATGTATTCTAAAACAGTTTCTTCCACTTCACCTGAGATAGAGTATAGGTGGAAAAAACCTTGGTAACCCTCAGTATGTTCTGGCGTTTCAAGTCTTGGTAACGAGTTTATAAACTCGGTTGCAATGTACATTGAGTTTACCATTTTACCTTTAGCATATCCAGGATGTACTATTTTACCTTTTACTTTGACAACAGCACCTGCAGCATTAAAATTTTCGTATTCTAATTCTCCAATTTGACTACCATCCATAGTATAAGCCCAATCAGCACCAAATTTTTCAACATCAAATTTGTGAGCTCCACGACCAATTTCTTCATCAGGAGTAAATCCAACTCTGATTGTTCCGTGTTTGATTTGTGGATTAGCAATAAGGTATTCCATTGCCGAAATAATTTCTGTAATTCCAGCCTTATCATCAGCGCCTAAAAGTGTTGTTCCGTCTGTAGTAATAATAGTTTGACCTTTATATTGTAATAAATCTTCAAAATAATCTGGTGATAATACAATGTTTTCATCTGCATTAAGGACAATGTCTTTACCATCATAAACATCAATAATCTGAGGTTTTACATTAGCTCCAGTAAAATCTGGAGTCGTATCAAAATGAGATATAAAACCAATAGTTGGTACGTCATGATCTACATTACTTGGTAAAGTTGCCATAATGTAAGCGTGCTTATCTATAGTTACATCTTGCATACCAATAGTTTTTAGCTCGTCAACCAAAGCATTAGCTAAATCCCATTGTTTGGCAGTACTTGGTGTGGTGTCACTAGCAGGATCAGACTCAGTATCTACAGTAACATAACTTACAAACCTTTTAATTATATCTTCTTTTGAAATCATTTTATTGTGATTTTATATTTTAATTTTTGTCTTAAATTTACAGCTAAATTAATTAATTTAACTGTAGGCCAAAGTTACGATTATTAAGTTTTTCAGCTTTTGAATTGCTCAATTTTTTAATTAGAATTACTTTTGTGCAAACCTATTACAATGTACAAATCCCTTCTAAGACCATTTTTTTTTAGTTTCGATCCTGAAAAAATCCATCATTTCACGTTTTCATTAATAAAATCGACCTCTAAAATACCTGGAATGTCTAAACTTTTTAGACGTTTATATACCATTGAAGATCCTAAACTAGAGCGTGAACTCTTTGGTTTAACCTTTAAAAACCCAGTCGGATTAGCAGCAGGTTTTGATAAAAATGCAGTGTTATATAACGAACTTGCTAATTTTGGTTTTGGTTTTATTGAAATAGGAACCGTTACACCAAAGGGTCAAGCTGGTAATCCAAAACAACGTCTATTTAGATTAAAAGACGATCAAGGGATTATTAATAGAATGGGCTTTAATAACGAAGGATTAGAACAAGCAATACTTCAACTTAAAAAAAATAAAGGTAAACTTATTATTGGTGGTAACATTGGTAAAAACACACAGACTAAACCTGAAGATTATACTAAAGACTACTTGGAGTGTTTTAATGGTTTGCATCCATATGTAGACTATTTTGTGCTAAATGTTAGTTGTCCAAACGTTGGTAGTCATGCTAAACTAAATGATAAAGACTATTTATTAGAGTTAATAGGAGCTGTGCAAAAAGCTAATAAAACGTTTGATAAACAAAAACCAATTGTATTAAAAATTGCTCCAGACTTAAATAATAATCAATTAGATGAAATTATTGAGCTTATTGCAGAAACCAATTTAGATGGTGTAATTGCTAGTAACACTTCTGTGGATCGCTCCAATCTTAAAGCTTCCGCAGAAAGATTGTCAGACATAGGTAATGGAGGTGTTAGCGGTCAACCAGTGAAAGAAAAATCTACTAAAGTCATAAAGTATCTAGCTGAAAAAAGTAATAAAGCTTTTCCTATTATTGGAGTTGGCGGAATACATTCGGCTAAAGACGCATTAGAAAAAATTGAAGCAGGAGCAGATTTGGTTCAAATTTATACAGGATTTGTTTATGAAGGTCCAAGTCTAATTAAAAATATAAACCAAGCTATTTTAAACAAAAGCTAAATGAATTTTGAAATTCTTTTCAGTTTTGTTCTAGCCACAGCAGCATTAGCTATCTCTCCAGGACCAGATAATATTTATGTGTTAATGCAAAGTATTACAAATGGTCGTAAATATGGATTAGCGACGGTATGTGGTTTAATTTCTGGTTGTTTAGTCCATACAACTTTAGTAGCCTTTGGTGTCTCTGCTATTATAAAAGAAAGTGATACTCTTTTTTTTATAATAAAAGCCTTAGGCGCAATATACCTATTGTATTTAGCCTATAAAGTTTTTAAAAGTGATGCTAATGTAACCTTGTCTGATGCAGCAGTCCCTAAAAAAAGTTTAGGACAATTATTTAAGCAAGGTGTGATCATGAATGTGTTAAATCCAAAAGTATCTATTTTCTTTTTGGCATTTTTTCCAGCTTATTTATACAGTGAAACTATTAATACGGTTACTCAGTTTTACGTTTTAGGATTATTATTTATGACTACGTCTTTTGCTGTTTTTGCATTAATCGCAATTTTAGCTGGATTTATTTCGGATTACTTAAAACAAAATAAAAATATTGGTCTGATTTTAAAATGGTTACAAATTGTGGTCTTTATTGGAATTGCAATTTTTATCTTTCTTTCAGAAAAATAAAGTACTTTTATAGAACAATACAAAGTGCAAATGTCAAACCAAGTTAAAGTTATAGAATGTCCTAGAGATGCCATGCAAGGCATTAAGCAGTTTATTCCTACAAAACAAAAAGTACAATATATCCAATCTTTGCTTCGTGTTGGTTTTGATACTATTGACTTTGGTAGCTTTGTGTCACCTAAAGCTATACCACAAATGGTTGATACAGCAGAAGTATTGGCACAATTAGATTTAAGCCAAACTAAAAGTAAATTGTTATCAATTATAGCTAACTCTAGAGGTGCTACTGATGCTTGCAAGCATCCAGAGATTGATTATTTAGGCTATCCATTTTCTATTTCAGAAAATTTTCAAATGCGTAATACACACAAGACTATTGCACAATCTATAGTTTTACTTCAAGATATTTTAAATCAGGCAGATGCAGCTAACAAAGAAGTTGTGGTTTATATATCAATGGGATTTGGTAACCCATATGGTGATCCTTGGGATGTGAATATAGTAGGAGAGTGGACTGAGCGTTTAAGCAAAATGGGAGTAAAAATCTTGTCTTTAAGTGATACTGTTGGCACTTCAAACCCTGAAAATATTGACTATTTATTTTCTAATTTAATTCCAGAATATCAAAATATAGAGTTTGGTGCGCACTTGCATACCACACCAGATACTTGGTTTGAAAAAGTGGATTCAGCCTATAGAGCAGGTTGCAAGCGTTTTGATGGAGCTATTCAAGGTTTTGGAGGTTGTCCAATGGCTAAAGATGACTTAACTGGTAATATGCCAACAGAAAAGGTATTGTCTTATTTAACTTCAAAAAAAGTTAATAATCTAAATGCGATGTCTTTTGAAAGTGCTTATAATGAATCTTCTAAGATATTTAATGCATATCATTAACTACTACACATTGTCTTTCAATTAAATTGAAAGATTTTTAACTATTTTAAAACGCTGTAATATAGGTTTTTATGTTGTTTTTTTTGTTTTAATTTAAATTTGGTCTAAATAAACTTGTAATAAAAGCTTTAGGTTTTTATTTTTGCATAAAAAATACAGAGCTATCTGTATTTAGTCTAAATAATAATAGAAACAAAATTATTTTTAAATGAAAAAAATCGCATTCGGATTAGCAGCATTAGCAACCTTAGCATTAACCTCATGTTCTAGCGACGATGATGGTGGAAACGTTACACCAACGACTTCTGTAACAACTCCAGACACATATACTTTTGAAAGAGATGGAAGTACAACAGTAAACTTTAGTGGTCAAACAACACGTATTCAAATGGCTCAAGAGTTAATCGCAGGTTTTTTAGATACTTCAAATACAGAAGCAACTTTAGATGCAATGTTTGCTCATGAAGAAGGTAATGCAGATTTTAGTGATGCAGATTTAAATGCATCAAACAAAAGCATTAGAAGTAAAACAGCAGCTTCTACAGATTATTTTTCAGCAAATACTACAGATGCAGCAGTAATAAAAGCAATATTCGATTATTATATTTTTGCACAAGTAGAGGATGTATTCCCTAACTGGACAACTATCGCAACAGCTGGTTATGCAGGTCAATTACAACAAGCTGGTGGAGGAACTACACGTTATGTAAATGAACAAGGTTTAGAATATAACCAAGCCTTTGCAAAAAGTTTGATAGGTGCTTTAATGACAGATCAAATATTAAACAACTACTTAAGTCCTTCAGTTTTAGATGCGGGAGATAATGTTGCAAATAATGATGCAGCTGTTTTAGATGGTGATAATAATTACACTACTATGGAACATAAATGGGATGAAGCTTATGGTTACTTATATGGTAACGAAGACAATCCAGCTGTTCCAGTTTTAGGAGCAGATAACTTTTTAAACGAGTATTTGTCAAGAGTAGATAGCGATACAGACTTTAATGGTATTGCAATGGATGTATACAACGCGTTTAAATTAGGTCGTGCTGCAATTGTAGCTAAAGATTATGACGTACGTGATGCTCAAGCAGACATTATTAGAGAAAAAATATCTCAAGTAATTGCAGTTAGAGCAATCTATTATTTACAACAAGGAAAAAATAATCTAGGAACAAGTAATGCATTAGCTTTTCACGCATTATCTGAAGCTTACGGATTTATTTATAGCTTACAGTTCACAAGAAAACCAGGGACTACTGAACCATATTTTTCTAAAGACGAAGTATTGTTTTTAACAGACTCTTTAATGCAAGGTGATGGTTTTTGGGATGTAACTGCCGAAACTTTAGATACTCTTTCTGATACAATTTCAGCAGAGTTTAGTTTCACAACTGAGCAAGCAGGAAGTTAAGATTTAAACTTATTAATAGTAGTCATTTATTTAAATGGCTACTATTAAGTATTTTTGCTCACTGAAAAAAGAAAAATTATTATTTATATGAAAAAGTTAATTTACATTTTTGCGGTATTTGTACTAGTAGCAGCATGTTCAGAATCTGATGATTCTAATGACAATGGTGTTGTAGACAATTATAATAGAGCTGCCATGCAAACCAATTTAGCAGACAATATTATAATACCAAGTCTTGAAAGCTTCAAAACCTCTTTAGAAACATTTTCTGATGCTAACTCAACATTTGTTGCTAGTCCAGATCAAGTTAATTTAGATAATTTAAGAGCAGCTTGGTTAGATGCTTACAAAAAATGGCAGTTAGTAGAACCTTTTGATATCGGTCAAGCCGAAGTTATTGGTTACCGTAACCAAATGAATATATATCCTACAGATGTAGATAATATTGAAAGTAATATTGAAAACGGAAACTATGACTTAACGCATGACAATAATAATGACGCAGTTGGATTTCCTGCATTAGATTATATGCTTTATGGTTTAGCAGATTCTGATACAGAGCTATTAAACAAATATCAAGACGTAAAATACATTACGTATTTAACAGATTTGATAGAAGCTATGAGCATGATTACCGAAGAAGTTCTTACAGATTGGACAACAAATTACAGATCTTTATTTGTCTCTAGTACAAATAATACCTTAACAAGTGCTGTAAATAAATTCATCAACGATTATATTTTTTATTTTGAAAAAGGTTTAAGAGCAAATAAAATTGGTATTCCTGCAGGAGTTTTTTCAACAAATCCATTATCTGAAAAGGCAGAGGCTATATACAATGGAAGTAATTCAAGAGATTTAGCAATTTTAGCTTTAGATAATGCTCAAAATATTTTTAACGGTAAAACTTCTATTAATTCAGAAATTGGAGAAGGTTTTTATTCTTATTTAGTTCAGTTAGGTAGAACAGATTTAGCAACACTTATTAATACCAGAATAGATGATGCTAGAGAGAAAATTCTACTTTTAAATCAAGATTTAAAAACTCAAGTTGAAATCGATAATACTAAAATGAACGAAGCTTATGATGCATTACAGTTAGTAGTCGTATCTTTAAAAGTTGATATGTTACAAGCGTTTGATGTAAGTGTTGACTATCAAGATGCTGATGGTGATTAATACTAAATAACACTAATTTTAAAGGTTGATTGTAATATATCAACCTTTTTTTGTAACATGAATTTTAGCTTTAAAACATATTTAAATAAAACCACAGATGCTGCAACTTTAGCAGTGTTCAGGATTGGTTTTGGTGTAATGATGTGCTATGGTATAATTCGTTTTTGGGCCAAAGATTGGATTGACACAGTTTACCTACAGCCCAAATTTCATTTCAAGTATTATGGTTTTGAGTGGGTTCACGTTTTAGGTAATTACACCTATTTATTATTTTTAATATGTGGTTTGTCTGCCATTTTTGTAGCTATAGGTTATAAGTATAGATTAGCCATAATTACCTTTTTTATTAGCTTTACTTATATAGAGTTAATGGATAAAACTGTGTATTTAAATCATTATTACTTTATAAGTATACTTAGCTTTTTAATGATTTTTTTACCTGCTAATGCCTACTTTTCTTTAGATAATTATAAGTCTAAAAAAGCTTTTAATACCATGCCTAAATGGTGCGTTGATAGTATCAAACTGCTATTAGGTATTGTTTATTTTTATGCAGGATTGGCTAAAATTAATAGTGATTGGTTATTTAGAGCACAACCTTTAAAAATTTGGCTACCCTCTAAATATGATTTACCATTTATTGGCGAAACTGTGATGCAGCAAGAGTGGTTTCACTTTGCCATGAGTTGGTCAGGTATGTTGTATGATTTACTTATTCCGTTTTTTCTATTGTATAAACGTACACGCTTTGTAGCCTTTTTATTTGTTATTTTTTTCCATGTATTTACAAGAGTGTTATTTCCAATAGGTATGTTTCCTTTTGTAATGATAGTTAGTGCAATCATCTTTTTTGATGCTACAATACATCATAAAATATTAAATAAAATAAAGTCGTTGCTTGGCTTTATTTCCGCGAAAGCGAAACCTATACAATACAAACAAGTATACGCTGTAAGGTATAGTAAATTAATACTACCTATAATAGGATTATTTTTTGCGATACAATTATTATTTCCGTTTAGATATCTATTATATCCAGGCGAATTATTTTGGACAGAGGAAGGTTACCGTTTATCATGGCGTGTGATGTTAATGGAAAAAATGGGAAACACTACGTTTAAAATTGTAGATAAAAATGGGAATTCATTTTTGGTTAACAACTCAGATTTTTTAACACCATTACAAGAAAAACAAATGAGTTCTCAACCAGATTTTATATTAGAATACGCTCATTATTTAGGTGATCATTTTAGTAGTCAAGGTCATAAAGGTGTAGAGGTTTATGCTAAAAGTTATGTGGCTTTAAATGGAAGATTAAGTCAATTATTTGTTGACGAAAGCGTAAATTTGTACCAAGAAAAAGAATCATTTAAACACAAAGATTGGATTTTACCATTTAAAGATGAAATTAAAGGACTTTAACCTATTATTACTAGTAACGTTATCTGCTTTTAGCATGATGGCACAACAAAAAATTTCTGGTACTATTATTAATCACAAAGGCGAAGCATTAAGTAATATTGGTGTTTATGACTCTGCTAAAGGGTTGATAACCATGTCAGATCCTAATGGTTTTTTTAGTTTTACTACTGAAAAAGAAACTTTAAAATTAACCTTTTTTGATTATGAATACGAAGTTTTAGAACAAACCATAAATACAGCTGATGCTGAAAACTTAAGCATTAAATTATTTCCTTTAACGGAAACCACATTATCAGAAGTAGAAATTACCGTTAGAAAAGCAAAATTATTTAGTTTAAACCGACTGGCAGATGTTGAAGAAACTGCTATTTACGCAGGAAAAAAGACAGAAGTGGTTTTAGTAGACCAATCTATGGCTAATCTTGGCGCTAACAATGCAAGGCAGTTATATAGTCAAGTGGCTGGTTTAAACATTTATCAAAATGATGATGCAGGTTTACAGCTAAACATTGGTGGTCGTGGTTTAGACCCAAACAGAACCGCTAATTTTAACACTAGACAAAATGGATATGATATAAGTGCAGATGTGTTAGGTTATCCTGAGAGTTATTACACACCAACTGCTGAAGCTTTGCAAGAAATACAGATAGTTAGAGGTGCTGCATCACTACAATACGGAACGCAGTTTGGAGGTTTGGTAAACTTTAAAATGAAAACACCAAACACACAAAAACCATTAGAAATTATTACAAGAAATACCGTTGGTAGCAATGGGTTATATACCAACTTTACAAGTGCTAGTGGTACTAAAGGTAAGTTTAGTTATTATACTTTTTTTAATTATAAAAAAGGAGATGGGTTTAGAGATAACTCTAACTTCGAGTCTAAAAATTTTTACGCACATTTAGGGTATCAATTTAATGATAAAACCAAGTTGAAAGGTGAGGTCACGTATTTAAGATATTTAGCAAAACAGGCTGGAGGATTAAATGACGATATGTTTGAAGACGATCCTTACCAAAGTAATCGAGAGCGTAACTGGTTTCAGGTAGATTGGTTGTTGTATAATTTAAAGCTATCACATCAGTTTTCTGAAAACACAAATTTTACATTTAACGCATTTGGATTAAATGCTTCAAGAAATGCATTAGGTTATAGATCCAATCGTGTGGATCAAGGAGATAGTAATGGCGTTAGAGATTTAATTAAAGGCGAATTTGATAATATTGGTTTTGAAACTAGAGTTTTGACCAATTATAACCTGTTTAATAAAAAAGCTATAGGACTTTTAGGTGCTAAATTTTATAAAGCAGAAAACACCTCTGAGCAAGGACCAGGAAGTGATGGTTTTGATCCTAATTTTGATTTTCAATATGAAACTTTTCCTAATTATTCTAATCAATCAAGTTATACGTACCCTAACTTAAACTTGGCTATTTTTGGAGAAAATATTGTGTATTTAAACGATAAGCTATCTATAACACCAGGTTTTAGATTTGAATATATTAACACCCAAAGTGATGGTTTTTATAGAGAAATTAATACCGATGGTGCTGGTAATGTTATTTTAAATGAATATACAGAGGATGACTTAACCAGAGAACGCTCGTTTGTACTTTTAGGCTTAGGTGCAAGTTACAAACCAAGTAATACGTTTGAAGTCTACGGAAACTTATCTCAAAACTACAGATCTGTAACATTTTCGGATATTAGTATAAATAATCCAGCCTTCATAATTAGTCCTGATATTGATGACGAAAGTGGTTTTACTCTAGATGCAGGTATAAGAGGAAAACTATCCAATAAAGTATCTTTTGATGTTAGTGCTTTTAGCTTATTTTATAACGATAGAATAGGTTTAGTTCAACGTGTTATAGAAGATACAAGTATTAAAACCGAAAGAGGTAATGTTGGTGATGCTATGATGTATGGTATTGAGAGTTTAGTAGAATTTAACTTAGAAAGCTTATTACTTAAAAACGAAGATTATATTTTTAACTACTATGTTAACTTTTCTTATGTAGACTCCGAATATACAAGGTCTAATGCAATAGGAGTAGTAGGTAATAAAGTTGAATTTATACCAAACTATAACTTTAAAACAGGTGTTAGATTAGGTTATAAAGACTTTTTATCTAATATACAATATACCTATTTATCGTCTCAGTTTACAGACGCAACAAATTCCGTTGATGGAAATTTAAGTGGAGTTGTTGGTCAGATACCAGCTTATGATGTTTTAGACGTGTCTTTATCTTACAAGTACAAGCAATTTAAGCTTGAAGCAGGTGTAAACAATGTATTGGATAATGCTTATTATACAAGACGTGCTACAGGTTATCCAGGACCAGGAATTATACCGTCTGCCAACCGTAATTTTTACACAACATTGGAAGTGAAATTTTAAAATCACTCATTTATTTTAAGACAGTCTAAATAGAAACTGTTGCTAATCAGTGTGTTTGTTTGGTTTTTGACTTAATGTTTTAATATCTTTAAGTAGTATTAATCTATAAAAGAAGAAAAATTATGTCAATAAGAATAGGAAATAGCTGTGTAAACTGTGAGAATTTAACTGAGAATGAAGTATGTAAAGTACACGCTGTAAAAGTAAGTGATAATTATACTTGTGATAGCTTTGAAATGAAAGCTGCACTAAAAAATGATCCTAATTGTGGGACTTGTGCACGTTATGAATCTACTAACTGTGTTAATCCGCAAAAAGCTGCACCAGGAATGTTATGTTCACATTGGGCACCACAAAATGCTCAAGCTTAATTTTAATTATAGTTAAAGTAAAAGCCCACTTTTAAAGTGGGCTTTTTTATTTTTAATCTCCATCATTATCTGTAGATGTGATAATGATGGATAAAATACTTCTAACATCAACACTAAATAATATACCTAATGCATCAAGTTCTGTATGCAAGTGTGCAACCAAATCAGGATGAGAGTTTATAGCGTCAAATAAAGGTACAGGAATAGCATCAATTGCATTTTGTACGTCTTCAATTTTATTTTCTACTGCTTGATTTAAATCATTATTTTTAATAATGTGGTAGACATAATCATCAATACCTAAACCTTCAGAATTAAAATAAACGTTTTTTACACTATTAATGTTTTCTTTTAAAATAGTTAATGATAAACTACTAAAATAAGCTTGTGTAAGTTCTGGATTGGTAATTTGAGAATTTTCTAAACCTGCAGGTTTTCCAATTTTAGTTACTTTTCCTGTATCTATCAAATTATATAAACCATTGTATAATCTATTAAAAGAATCTCTTATTCCGCTTTCATTATTATCAATAAATGCACTAGCATAATTACCAGGACTATTCCAGATACCAACAAGTCTTTCTGATTGTGATTTTAAATCTAAGGCTGTGTATTTTAAATAATCTTGTCTTTTAATATCATTAATAAATTGAGTGTTTATAGTAGTAATATCTGTATTAAACAATAAATACTCTAAAGCAGACAGTGTTTTAATTTGTGGACTTTTAGTTGCTAACAATTCTTCAGTAATAGCATCATTGTCATTAATAACGTTTTCTAAAGCACTTGGTAGTGTTGGCCAATTGTATACTGCTAAATGCATAAACTGATCTCTAACATCACCAATATTAAAGGCGTAAATATTAGCATACGCTTTAGCTGTTATTTTCCATTGGTCTTTAGCAAGACTTAAATTAGCTTCAGTTAAAGTGTTTAAATAATTTTTAATACTAGTATTCAAAGTATTGCTTTCAGTATTAAAATGTACGACACTTGGTAGTATTTGGTAATTTGTGACATCTTCTAAAAGTTGCATAACATTAAATGCTACCTCTTCTTCTTGATCGTTATCACTATTACAACTTAATGCTAATAGGCAAATTAGTAGTAAGGCTTTATATATGTTTTTCATAATTATAATGAGTTTACAAAATCAATTAATTGTTGACGTTTTTCAGCAGGTAAATTTTTGAAGTTTTGTTTAATAGTTTCAGCTTCTCCACCATGCCATAAAATAGCTTCTTCTATGTTTCTAGCACGACCATCATGAAGTAGGTTGGTGTGGTTATTAACGGTTTCAATTAAACCAATTCCCCAAAGTGGTTGTGTTCTCCATTCGTTTCCGTTGGCATTAAAATCGTCTCGATTATCAGCTAAATCGTCTCCCATATCGTGTAATAAAAAATCAGAATATGGTTTGATTGTTACATTTTTTAAAAATTCGCTTTCTGCATCAGTACCTGTAGTTTGGTTAATAGCATGACATGCTATACAGTTAAGTTCATCAAATAATATACGTCCTTGTATGACATCTTCATCTAAATAATTACGACGATTAGGTACTGCTAAATGCGCTTGATAAAATACGACTTTATCCAATTGGTCATCGGTTACCTCAGGAGCTCCTCCATTAGGAGCATCAAAACAGTCTTGTTGTGGAGACGGACAGTTTTGCTCGCTAAAAATTGTTGTAGTTAATCCCATATCACCATGAAAAGCACCTGCTACTTGTTGTTTTAAGGTTGGTGCATTAGCTTTCCAACCGTATTTACCAACTTCCGTAGTATTGGTTTCATAGTTATATACAAAATTAGCACGACCAGAGATACCATCGTTGTTACTATCATTAATATCTTCAAATTTAGTGATTTCAATATCTGGTAAAGCAGAAATTAATCCTAAGCCAATCGTTTGTTGCCCAACTCTTGGAGATGTATTTACACCATCTAAACTTCCAAATTGTTCGTCTTCAAACGTATAAATTGGTTTTTGTAACTGGTAAGTTGTTCCATCAGGATAAGTCCCTTCTATTATTTGATAGTTAACAATAACTTTGGTTTCATATTGTATACTATTATTGGCTAGTTCTTGTAGTTGTAAACCATAACCTGGTACAGGAATTGCGTCTCCATTAACATCTTGTCCATTTAAACTAACACGCATTAAAAATCCGCTAGAATTTTGTCCATTTACTAAAGGTTGACCTCGACCATCTTTAAAATGGCAGTTTGCACACGCACGAGCGTTAAACGTTGGACCTAATCCATCTCTAGCTGTTGTAGACGCTGGAGAAGAAACCCATGTTTGATTAAATAAAGAATTACCAGTTGCAAATTTAGCTTGTTCTTGAAAGGATAATCCATCTATTTCAAATCCAAACGCATTTCCACTAGTAGAGTTAACACCTAGTGCACCAGTTAATAATTCTTCTCTATCAACATACCCATCTAAAGGGGTTTGAATATCGATATAATTATCATCATTTTTGCAGCTTATTACTGTCAAAATAATTAGACTAAGTGTTAATAATAGGTATTTCATTATGTACATATTTAAAACAGAAAAAATCTCGAAACTTAATTCGAGATTTTTAAATCATTGTATTTTATAATCTATTATAAGCTAATTCCTATAGCATTAGCAGATGCACTAATCTCATCAGCCCACTCTTGAAGAGCTACTACACTTTGCATAACTACTCCAAAATTAGAATCTGTTGAGCTTTCTAAGGTTATTAAATAATCAAATGGTTGAGCGTTATTAGCAATAGCATTTACTTTTTCCATTGCATTTTCAGCAGCAGTTAATAAAGTTGCAGCTTGCGCTGGGTTAGCTTGTTTAACTAAGTCGTAAAAAGAAGCACCACTCACAGTACTATATTCACCAAAAACCACATTGTAAACTCCTTTTGCATTAGAATAAATATCACGATGAGTGTTGTCACTAAAACAAGAATGTTCGTCTTCTTGACCTAATCCACCAATACCATCGGTAGAATCTACAGGAGCAATGATACGTTCAGAGCTTAACTCATCTCCAGCAATAAAAAAGGCTCCATTTATTAATTGTTTAAGTGCAACATCTTGATCTAAGTTTTCAAAAACAGTTCTGTATGTTCCTCCAGTAGCCCAAGTTGTTGTTAAAGCATTTAAATCGCTAACTAGTAAATCGGTTGCTGTTTGTAAATACAGAGCGCGTCTGTCTGCATGATCAGCAGTTGTATAATCGGTAAATGCTCTTGTTCCTGGTAAGTCGTCCACTGGCATTGTGTTGTCTTGTCCCCAAAGTAAAAACTCAATAGCGTGCCATCCAGTACTTATAGACTTTTCTTGCTCTACGTCAAAACCTTCATTGTAATTTGCAAGAGTAGCTTGATCAATAGTAATAGTGTCGTCACCTATAATACTGTCGTAATCGTTAGCATATTCCTCTGTCCCAGCAGCAACATAGTCGATATAACTTTCGTCTATGGGCCAAGCATTCATTTGTCCCTCTGTACCTAAAGACCAAGTTTCAGATTCAGTATCAACAGGTCCAGTAGCTTCTCTAAAGGCTTCTGTTAATCCGTAAAATTCTCTTGCATCTAACCAGGCTTGCTTAGCAGCAGTAAAACTGTCTTCTGTAGGAGTAGCTATAAAATCTTCAATAGCTGATTGCATATCTAAAGCACTATTGTAGCTATCTAAATAGGTTTGATAAACTAAGTTACCATAAGTTGCAGTCACATCAGATTTACTAACTGCATTTGCGTCTTCTGTAATTGTATAATCATCATTATTACATGAAAATATAGATAAAGATAATCCAAGTACTAATGTGGTTTTAAAAAAATTGGTTTTCATTTGTTGTTATTTAGACTTAATAAAAATAATAACGCAAATATATTTTTAGATTCAATACAAAACAAGTTATTTAGAATTAATCTTAATAAATTTTTAAGATTAAATTTCAATTCTAAAATCATTGAATTAAATATTTAGTTTTCATTCTGATTGTTAAAAAGTATTGTAGTAATAATATAATGATTACCTTTACACGCAATTAATTCTAATTGCAACATGACAGCACACGAAAACAAAATTGTCGGAGAAGGTCTAACGTATGATGACGTACTTTTAGTTCCAGCATTTTCAGAGGTACTTCCACGCGAAGTCAACATTCAATCTAAATTTACAAGAAATATTACCATTAACGTACCAATAGTTTCTGCAGCTATGGATACTGTTACAGAAAGTCAAATGGCAATTGCTATGGCTAGAGAAGGAGGTATTGGTGTGTTGCATAAAAACATGACTATAGAGCAACAAGCGACTAAAGTACGTAAAGTTAAACGTGCAGAAAGTGGTATGATTATAGATCCTGTAACTTTACCTTTAACCGCTGTTGTAAGTGATGCTAAAAATGCAATGAAAGAACATAGCATTGGAGGAATTCCAATAGTAGATAAAGACGGAGTTTTAAAAGGTATTGTTACTAACAGAGACTTACGTTTTGAGCATGAAAATAGTAGGCCAATTGTTGAGGTTATGACAAGTGAAAAGCTAGTAACAGCTCCTGTTGGAACATCATTAAAAGATGCTGAAAAAATATTACAACAAAATAAAATTGAAAAGCTTTTAATAGTTGAAGGTGATAAGTTAGAGGGTTTAATAACCTTTAGAGATATCACTAAAGTCACACAAAAGCCTATAGCAAATAAAGATACTTTTGGACGTCTACGTGTTGCTGCAGCAATTGGTGTCACTGGAGATGCTGTAGATCGTGCTGAAGCTTTGGTTAAAGCCGATGTTGATGCCATAGTAATAGATACTGCACATGGACATACAAAAGGTGTAGTTAGTGTTTTAAAAGAAATAAAATCTAAATTTCCTAAACTAGAAGTTATAGTAGGTAATATTGCAACAGGAGCAGCTGCTAAGTATTTAGTAGAAGCTGGAGCAGATGCAGTAAAAGTTGGTATTGGACCAGGTTCTATTTGTACAACTCGTGTTGTTGCAGGTGTTGGTTTTCCTCAATTTAGTGCAGTATTAGAGGTGGCAGCAGCTATAAAAGGAAGTGGAGTGCCAGTTATTGCAGATGGAGGAATCCGTTACACAGGTGATATACCTAAAGCCTTAGCTGCAGGAGCAGACACTGTTATGTTAGGGTCTCTTTTAGCAGGAACCAAAGAAAGTCCAGGAGAAACGATTATATACGAAGGACGTAAGTTTAAGTCGTATAGAGGTATGGGATCTGTAGAAGCTATGAAAAAAGGAAGTAAAGACCGTTATTTCCAAGATGTTGAAGATGATATTAAAAAATTAGTACCAGAAGGTATTGTCGGACGTGTCCCTTATAAAGGTGATTTATATGAAAGTTTACACCAATTTATAGGTGGTTTAAGAGCAGGAATGGGTTATTGTGGAGCAAAAGATGTAGCCACTTTACAAGATACTGGACGTTTTGTTAAAATTACGGCTTCAGGAATTAATGAGAGTCATCCACATGATGTGACTATCACCAAGGAAGCTCCAAATTACTCAAGATAACACCTTGTTAAAATATAAAAAAAAGCACAACTTTTGAGTTGTGCTTTTTTTATTAAGATTAGTTATGTTATTGAAAATTACTTGAAATATGAGCTAAATTGAAACTTTAATGGTTTATTTAGAATGTTAATTTTACTTTAAGATAACTTGATGAATGCATATTTATATTTATTTTCAAATTATTGTTCACTAGAAGAGTTTCTCTTTTAGAATTAATACAAGTAATCAACTTACATAACCATGGAAATTATAGGAAATATTATAAAAGGTGCTATTCATTTAAAGGATGCTTTAACACCAGAGGTCAATCCAATTGAAGCACAAGAAAAAGTATTGGAAATGCTTTTAAAAACAGCCAAAGACACCCAGTTTGGTAAGCACTATAATTTTGAAACTATACTAAATCAAGAAACGCCTAGTTTAGCTTTTGCAAATCAAGTTCCGTTTTTTGACTATAATCAAATTAATGAAGCTTGGTGGTCTAAATTACATGAAGGAGAAGAAGATGTTACCTGGCCAGGAAGTCCTACTTATTTTGCATTAAGTTCTGGTACAACCGGAAAAACCAGTAAGCGTATTCCTGTTACAGACGCAATGTTATCTGCTATAAAACAAGCAGGAATAGATCAAGTTACTGCACTTAGTAATTTTGATTTGCCAGCAGAATTTTTTGCAACAGAAGCGATGATGTTAGGTAGTTCTACCGATTTAACAGAAAAGGACGATCATTTAGAAGGTGAGATTAGCGGAATTACTGCAAGTAATATTCCATCATGGTTTAAAGGTTTTTATAAACCAGGCGAAGCGATTGCTAAAATAAACGATTGGGATAAACGTGTTGTTCAAATAGCAAAACGAGCAAAACAATGGGATATTGGAGCATTAAGTGGTATTCCTTCATGGATGGAGTTAATGCTTAAAACAGTTATAGACTATCATAAAGTAGACAATATTCATCAGGTATGGCCAAACTTACAAGTCTATACTTCTGGAGGAGTCGCTTTTGGGCCTTATAAAAAAAGCTTTAATGTCTTACTTGGTAAACCAGTCACTGTTATTGATACTTATTTAGCTTCAGAGGGCTTTTTGGCTTTTCAAGCCAGACCAGAAACCACTGCAATGCAGTTAGTGACTAATGGCGGAATTTATTTTGAGTTTGTACCCTTTAAGCCAGAATACATAAATCCTGATGGATCCATAACACAAGATGCACCAAGTTTAACTTTAAAGGATGTTGAACTTGATCAGGATTATGTTGTAATAATAAGTACTGTTAGTGGAGCTTGGCGTTATTTAATAGGTGATACTATAGAATTTACAAATATTGAAAAAGCAGAAATAAAAATAACAGGTCGTACTAAATTCTTTTTAAATACAGTTGGTTCTCAGCTATCAGTTAATAAGTTAGATGATGCTATTAGGTTTTTAGAAGAAAAATTTAAGACTACAATTCCTGAATACACATTATGTGCTAAGCGTTTTGATGATGGTTTTTATCATTCTTGGTATTTAGGTTCTGATAATTTAACATCAGAAACTGTTGCTGATGTTTTAGATGAATTTTTGAAAGACGCTAATAAAAACTATAAAGTTGCTAGAAGTAAAGCTTTAGAAGGTGTTAAAGTAGAAGTAGTCAGTCCAGAAGTGTTTCATGATTGGAGTGGAGCTAATAAGAAAAAAGGTGGTCAAGTTAAAATGGAACGCGTTATGGGAGAAGATAAGTTTAAAACTTGGGAGGATTTTGTCGTTAAATATTAAGATTTAGAGATTTCTAAGTCACGTTGATGTATTAGTTCCATAATTTCTTCTGGAGATAAATAGTATTTTTTGATTCTAGCAATATATGATGCATCAATATTTGCTTGACTTAAGATAAACTCTTTTGTAATCAAAATATATTTTTCCATACCAGATTTAACAGCATAAGTGTCTGCAGCTCTTTCTGCTTCAGCAATATGGTTGTCTGACAATAAATACTTAATACCAAACCAAATTAAATTACTGTTACTGCGGTTTCTGTAATCCATAATATGACCTAATTCGTGACCAATCCAACCTATAATAACATCTTTTGGCATGTCTTTAGTATAAAAGGTTTCGCCTGAGATTTTAACAGTTTCACTAATAAAAATATTATAGGATCTGTTACCTTTTTTCTTAAAAAAACTACCAAAACTAGGTTGTGCTTGCATGGTAGATTTTTTAATGTTTTTCTTAAACTCAAAATTAATAGTCGTATCCTTTAAATCAGGATAGTAAGATAGAGCAATTTCTATTTCTGTTTTAATAGATTCTGGTATTGTACATTGTGGATAGGTCGTATTTGTCATTAAAAGTATTAGGATTAATTTTAGTTTCATTTATACAATAATATATGATTTTACTACTTTGATTGAAAGTCTTTTAACTTTTAATAGGTTGTTTTTAACAGACATAAAAAAAGCACAACTCTAAAGTTGTGCTTTTTTTATGTAAATTATATTTATTTAATGCGATCTGGCCAGAAGTTAGGATGCTCTCCACTAAAACCCAATTTTGGTATTGCATTGATTTGTTCCATTTCTGAAGTTGATAACTCAAAATCAAAGATTTTTAGATTTTCTTCCATACGTTGAGGTGATGAAGATTTAGGAATTACAATTACGTCATGTTGTAAAACCCATCTTAAACAAATTTGCGGAATAGTTTTTTGATGTGTATTGGCAATGTCTATTAATATTTGATTATCAAACACGCGACCTCTGGCTAAAGGAGACCAAGACTGTACTGCAATATTTTTAGATTTACAATACGAGGTTAATTCTTCTTGCCAATATCCAGGATGGAACTCGATTTGATTTACAGCAGGTATAACATTAGCTGTTTTAAATAAAGCTTCTAAGTGCTCTTGAAAAAAATTACTGACTCCAATGGATTTGATTTTACCTTCAGCTTGTAATTCTTCCATTGCGCGCCAGCTTTCCGCATTAGCGTGTTCCCAGTCCTTATAGTTTTTAGCATTTCCAGGCCAATGGATAAGGTAAAGGTCGATATAATCTAAATTTAATTTTTTAAGAGATTTATTAAATTCAGCTTTAGCTTGGTCATAACTTAAGTTTTCTCGCCAAAGTTTGGTTGTAATATATAATTCGTTTCTGTCGATTCCACTTTTTTTGATGCCTTGTGCTACAGCTTCTTCATTACCATAAATTGCAGCAGTGTCAAATAATCTATAACCTTTTGCTATAGCATTGGCAACAGACTGAATACCTTCTTGCTCTGTACATTTATAGGTTCCGAAGCCTGCGATAGGTATTTTAGTGTCATCATTTAAATGTTTAAATGTCATGATTTAATATTTAATAATTGCTAATTACAAGGTACGTCTTATCTAATTTTATATAAAATTGCTTAATCTGTTTAACGACTTTTTAGCATTTGTAAAACTATTTTATAAAGGTGTAATACAATTTACTTCTACAATTTGACCAGCCATACAAATATCCATTCTGTCTTTAATTTCTGTATAGCTAAAAGTTATTTTCTTTTGATCTTTTAATGTGATATCAAATGTTTTTAAGTTAATGGGATTAACTTTTTTATTATTTTCTAATAAAATCATCCAACCACAACCATCTAATCCAGTCATATTTACTAATGTTCCATTAACTTGATTAGGACAGGTTTTGTTTTTAGTTGTTTTAGAGTTTGCGCATGACAAACCTAAAATAGTAATAGCAATTAGGTAAATAAATTTCTTTTTAAAAATTAAGTTCAATTGGCTTTTTGACATGATTTTGTGTTGGTTTAAAATTAGTTTAAATAAAAAACACAACTTATAAAGTTGTGTTTTTTATATCTATTATAGGTTATTTACAAAGTCTTTAAAAACTTTTTTATGTAGTTCTAAATCTAAATTTGGAGATAATGATGCACGTACAATATAATCTTTATCACCTTCTTTGGTGGTTCCTTGTGTAGAGGTTGCAGGAATAGTCCAATAACAACCTTTTAACTGTCCATAACTAACGCAAAATTTACTTTGATCAGGAATCTCAGTAATCATTAAATTAATTAATTTTAAGTTAAGTGCTCTTTTGTAAGTTTCTTTTTCTTCGTCTGTGTTTCCTTTTGTTGGAAGATCTAAAGAGAATACAGAAGGTGTAAAGCCTTGTGAGGCTAACTCTTCTGATACAAAATTGATTTTAGCATCAGGTAATGTCTCTTGTATAAATGTTACAAAATCGCGAGTGTTAGTATACGCATCAGCAATTCTTTGGTTCATAGACGGTAACTGTTTTGCTAAAATCTGATATTGTAAAGCGGTTGCTTCGTTATCACACAATAATAAATGTTGTTCTATTTTTTCGATTAAATCGAAAGTCTTAGAGTTACCAATACAATAACCAGCTGTACATTGTCCACCACTAGGAAACTTAGATCCACTAGCAAAAGATATAGTTCTAACCGAAGCTAATATTTTATCTTCTCCTAAAAACTGAACATTTGGGCAAAACGTTTGATCTAAAATAAAAACAGGATCAATAGCGTTTTGTCCGTTAGGTGTTTGACGCACTTTAGTTAAAGCAGCTTTTAATTGTATTAAATCCGGAACTTCAACTCTAGGATTTGTTGGTATTTCGGCAATTATTAATGGAACTGCATCTTGCGTTGCAATAGTGTTTAATACATTATCGATGCTTTGTACCATATCGTTATCACCATCTACTAGTAAATCAACAATGGATACATTGTCAATACATGCAGCAACACGACGTGCTTGGTCATTTGTTCCTCCATAACAATTGGGTGGTACAACTATTTTTATGTCTTTACCCTTGTGATTTTGTTTAGCATCATCAATTAATCCCATTAAAATAGCATATTGAATAGATAATCCACTTGATGCCACTAATGCTTTTGTGTTAGATCCTGTAACGGTTTTAATAGCATCTAATACAGCTGTTTTATTTTGCTGGTTGCTTTCGGGAGTATTGTAATTGGCTTGATTAGCTAAAGCTTGCAAAGCCAACAGAGTGTTTGATGGTGTCATCGCAACAGTTTCACGACGACGTACATGTTGGATATCAGAAATATAATGGTCGTTTTCTGATTCATTTATAATTAAAATACTTCCTAATGGTCCATGAAGATTAATATGAAAATCAACTGTATTAATTAAGTTTGTTGCTCTAATATGTTTGTCTTCAGCTATAAAAATAGTGCTTCCATCAAAATCAGAAATGTCGTTAATATTTTTTATCTGATTTAACTCAAAATTATAACCGTAAACACTTTTAATAATGTCATTATTAAACACTTCTGGTAATTGGCCAATATAATTAATTTGAGTGTTTTTATTATCTAAAAGGTTTTTTCTTAAAACCGCTAAGATTGGTACTGTTTGAGAGTCAAAGCTTATTACGTTTTGAGCACTAATGTTATTTAATTTAGCAATGGACCACTCTAAAACACAAGATAGAGGATGACCTAGGCGTATGTAATCATAGGCAGTTGGAAGATTATCTAAAGCTGAGGTTTCTGAATTATTGTCGTTGTAAAGCGTTTCAAAAAGTTCTAAAAACTGAACTTTTGCTAAAGCTTCGTTATAAATATCTAATCTGTGTGTTGTGGTACTTAGCCAACCTTCAGGTTTGTTATTTAATACGTCTTTTATATAATTTAATAAGTTATTGTTTGTCATGAAGTTTAAACTTTAATAAGTTTGTTTGTAGTGTTGCAAAATTAAGTCGATAATTTATACTTAAACTTACATTGTTTTAAAATATAAGTTAGCATTGCAAATTTAGTAATTTTAGTAGTTTACTGGATTAGTAAATGGTATTAAACCTTTGTTAATTATGGTTGATATACCTGTCCACGATGCGGTTTTAAGGCGTCCCGAATTGGTTTCATTTCGGTTTCATTTACTACCATATATGCAATACAATGCATATCATTTATAGTCTCGACACCTGTGATGTTTAATTGGGTATTTTTAATAGTTATGTATTCTTTAAGATGTATAACGTGGTGTTCTGCTATTTTTAAAGCGTCAGGTCCTCTAAAATCCCAAATTAGTTTAAGTTGTCTCATTATTATTTTTTAGTAGCAGTTTGTTTTTCGGCGAAAGCCTTAAAATCAATTAAATATTTTTTAGACTGTTTTTTAAATGCTTTAGGCATTAACAGCATCATTAATCGTGAACTAAATTTGGTAGGTACAAATTGATTTATACTAGACCATTTAGTAGTATTTTTATCTATAATCTCAAAATAATTCTCTTGAATATTATGCATGTTACTAGTGTCAAAATTAAAATTTAAAACACAATTTTCTTCTATTTTGGTTATAATTTCCTTGACACTCATTAGACGTTTCCCAAACGCATAATTAATTTTAATAGTTTCTCCAACCATACCAGGTTCGCCTGACAGATGCTCGTAACTTAATAAGCCATCTTGCCAATACTTCATGTTGTCGTGATTTTTAAGTAAGGCAAAACAATCTTCAACAGATTTGTTTATGATAATTTGTGTAGTGTATTTCATATTTTGGGATTATATATAAAAATATAAATTATTACTTTATTTACCCATTACAATCGCTAAGGGTATAAAGATTACCGATTAAGTACAATTTAGTTTTAATTTAAAGTTTTTAGCTAATTTTTGAGTTAAAATGTGAAATGCTAATTTTAGATTAAAATTAACAAATTGTTTACTTATTTATCATGCAATAAGTTGTTTATTGTATCACTGTCAAAAGTGCTTGTATTATAGTGTAATATTGCTATTTTTGCAGACATTGCTAATTAAACTAAGCTTTTTATGAAATTGAATATGTTACGCTTAACATTATTTGTTTTTTTTGTCTCCAATTTTATGGTTAAGGCGCAAAATAAGTCTGTATTGTTTACTGTTAATGATGTGCCAGTCTATGCTTCTGATTTTAAGCGTGTTTATAATAAAAACCTAGATTTAGTTAAGGACGATTCACAAAAAGACATTGATAATTATTTAGATTTATTTATAAAATATAAGCTAAAAATTGCCGAGGCTAGAGCTTTAGAGCTGGATAAAAAAACATCTTACATAAGAGAATTTGGTAACTATAAAAACCAATTAGCCAAAAATTATTTAAATGATAATAAAGTTACAGATCAATTAGTAGAAGAGGCTTATCAACGCTTATTGACAGAGATTGATGCCAATCATATTTTAGTTAGAATAGAAGAAAACGCTAGTCCACAAGATTCTCTTTCAGCCTATAAAGAAATACAAAAGCTTAGAGGTCGAGTTATAAATGAAGGTTTTGAGGCTATTAAGCAAGATGTACATAATGGACGTACTATTTTTGCTGAGCAGTTAGGCTATTTTACAGCTTTTAAAATGGTGTATCCCTTTGAAACTGCTGCATACAATACAGCTGTTGGACAATGGTCACAACCGTTTAGAACGCAGTTTGGTTTTCATGTTGTTTTTGTAAAAGACAAGAGGAAAAATAGAGGAGACCTTACTGTAGCACATATTATGCTTACAGATAAAGACGGACAGCAAACAGCACAACAACGTATTGACGAGATTTATAAACGTATCCAACAAGGAGAAGCTTTTGGTGCTTTAGCAAAACAATTTTCTGAAGATAAAAGCTCAAGTAGTAAAGGAGGACAACTTAATACGTTTTCGTCTGGACAATTAAGTTCTAAAGCTTTTGAAGAAGTTGCTTTTGGATTAAAAAATATAAACGATGTAAGCAAACCTTTTAAATCAGAATTTGGTTATCACATTGTTAAACTTATTGATAAAAAAGGAATTAAGTCTTTTGAAGAACTTGAGCCTGAATTAAAAAACAAAATTAAGCGCGACTCTAGGTCTAAAGTTATTAATGATA
Organism: Olleya sediminilitoris; assembly: GCF_016785945.1. Taxonomy (GTDB): domain Bacteria; phylum Bacteroidota; class Bacteroidia; order Flavobacteriales; family Flavobacteriaceae; genus Olleya; species Olleya sediminilitoris. The sequence goes on from NZ_JAEMEF010000005.1 coordinate 203,910, forward strand.
AACGTATAGAGGCACTATATGCTAAGTATAACGTATCCAAGACTCTGCCAAACCTTCAGCCAATTACTTCTATTTTAAATGATAATTATTTTAAAAGTACTTGGAATATTCCAAATAATTTTAAAAACGAAACAGTTTTAGTAAGCATTAAAGATAAGCCATTAACATACATGGATTTTGCTAAGTTTTTGGCAAAAAGCCAACGTCAACGTCAGCCTAAAATAGATCTAAATCAATTAGTAAAAAACAACTATAAAGTATTTTTAGAAAGTCACTTAAAAGCTTATCAAGAAGAAAACTTAGAAAATGAAAATGAGGAATACGCTCATATTTTAGGCGAATATAGAGATGGGTTATTACTATTTGACCTTATGGAAACACAAATTTGGAATGTTTCAAAACAAGATTCAGTTGGATTACAATCCTTTTACAATGCACATAAAGACAATTATTTTCATGACGTTAGATTAGATGCAATTGTAGCGTCTTCAGCAGAAAAAAGTATGATTAAAAAGACAGCAAAACTGTTAAGTAAAAATACTACTGTAGATCAAATTAAAGGGCAATTAAATTCTGATTCAAAAATTAACGTCAGTTTTATTACTGATACATTAAATGTAAATCATCAAGCTTTACCAAAAGGTTTAGATATTAAGACTGGAGTATCAAAGATATTTAAACATAATGATGCTTATAGTGTTGTTAAAATCATACGTGTATTACCAAAAACAGCAAAGACTTTTGAAGAGTCAAAAGGTAATGTTATTGCAGATTATCAAGCTAAAATTGAAAAAGAATGGTTAGAAAAATTAGCTAAAAAATACACAGTAAAAATTAATCAAGATACTTTAAAACAAGTCAAAGACGAACTTAAATAAATTTGAAAAAATCAATCTACATAGTGTTATTAGTTAGTGTTTTGTGGTCTTGTGACTACTTTAAACCAGTACAGGAAGATGAAGCAATTGCTAGAGTAGAGGATGCCTTTTTATATCATAAAGATTTAAAAAAGGTTTTGCCTGAAAATTTAAATGCAACTGATAGTACCATTTTTGCTAATAATTTTATTAACAGATGGGCAACACAACAATTGCTTGTTCAAAATGCACAAGTCAATTTATCAGATTCAAAATTAGAAAAATTTGATAGGTTAATTCAACAATATAAAAGTGATTTATATAGTAAAGCATATTTGGAGGCTTTAGTGTCTAAAAACCTAGACACAACAGTATCAAATCAAGAAGCAACAATATATTATGATATCAACAAAGATGCTTTTAAATTAAACGAAGACTTAATAAAGTTTAGATACATTAATTTGGATGCTAATAGATTGGACCTTGACGATGTCAAAACTAAATTTAAACGCTTCAATATTGAAGATAAGAAAGAATTAGATTCAATATCAATACAATTTAAAACGTATTCATTAAAAGATTCAGTTTGGATAAGAGTAGACCAAGTCATAAATAAAATTGCAGCAGTACAACCTGAAAATCGAAATGAATTGTTAAAAAAATCTAATTTTATACAACTCAAAGACTCATTAGGATTATATTTGATGCAAATAAATGATGTGTTGTTACGAAACGAAACAGCTCCATTAGAGTACGTAAGACCAACAATTAACCAAATCGTTATTAATAAACGAAAACTGGAATTGATTAAACAATTAGAAAAGGACATTACTAAAGATGCCATTAAAAACAAACAATTTGAAATTTACAATTAAATCTAAAACGTTAACAGCTTTTACGTTTTTATTATTAGCAAGTTTTACTGCTTCTGCTCAAGAAATTATTGAAGAGACAGCTCCAGAAAAAACTATAGATTCTACTTTAACAACAGGAGCAACTAAAGTTGATGGTGTTGCAGCAGTAGTTGGAGATTACATTGTTTTGGATAGTGATGTAGATAAAATGATCTTACAATTAAAAGCACAAGGCGCATCTTTACAAGGTGTAACACGTTGCCAGTTATTTGGTAAATTATTAGAAGATAAATTATATGCACACCATGCTATCCAAGATAGTATTGTAATTAGTGATGCAGAGATAAGATCATACGTTGACCAACAAGTTGAGCAGTTTTTACAGCAAACTAATGGTAATATGGATGAATTATTAAAATTTTACAACAAAGAAGACGAAGCTAGTTTCAGAGAAGAAATGTTTGAAATTAACAAGAGTAACAAGTTAGCTTCAGAAATGAAGAAAAAAATTATTGATGAAGTAGAAGTCACTCCAGAAGAAGTAAGACAGTTTTTTAATGACATACCAAAAGAAGAAAGACCAAGATTTGGAACAGAACTTAAAGTAGCACAAATTGTAATTGAGCCTAAAGTTAGCGAAACCGAAAAGCAACGTGTTATTGATAGATTAAAAGAATTTAAAAGAGAAGTTGAAGAAGACGGAAAAAGCTTTAGATCAAGAGCAGCCTTTTATTCTGATGATCCAGGATCAAAAAGATCAGGAGGAAAATTACCTCCAATGGTACGTTCTACACCAAGAATGGTAAAAGAATTTAGAGATGTTGCATTCTCATTACAAGAAGGTGAAATTTCAGAACCTTTTGCAACAGACTTTGGGTATCATATTATATACCTTGAAAAAATTAGAGGTCAAGAGTATGATGTAAGTCACATTTTATTAGTTCCAGAAATTTCTGATGATGAAGTGTTAGAAGCTAAAGAAAAGATTGAAAAAATTAAAACAGAAATTGCTAATGGTGATTACACTTTTGCCGAAGCAGCTTTAGAGTTTAGCGATGAAAAAGAAACTAAATTTCAAGGAGGTCAATTAATTAACCCTCAAACTCAGGATTATAATTTTGAATTAACAAAAATGGATCCTGAATTATATGGTCAATTACAAGATTTAGAAAACAATACAATAAGTGAAGTCTTGACTGATACAGACAGACAAGGTAACATTAAGTTTAAGTTAGTAACAGTTACAGATAGAATTGACGAGCATGATGCAGATTACGCACGTGATTATTTGAAAATTAAAGAACTAGCTTTAAACGAAAAACAATACGACGCTATTGGTAAGTGGCAAAACGAAAAAATTAACGATACTTATATTAAAATTAGCGAGTCTCACAGAGATTGTGATTTTTCAAGTAACTGGTTAAAAAACTAACAAAATTTATGTCAGACGTTGCAGCAGTAAAATCTCTAGTAACTAAATACAATTCATTAAGACAAGAAGTTGCCAAAGTAATAATTGGTCAAGACGATGTTGTAAATCAGATTTTAATTTCTATTTTTTCTGGTGGTCATGCGTTATTAATTGGTGTTCCTGGTTTAGCCAAAACACTAATGGTTAATACAATTTCTCAAGCTTTAGGATTGGATTTTAAGCGTATACAATTTACTCCAGATTTAATGCCAAGTGACATTTTAGGAAGCGAAATCCTTGACGAAAACAGACAATTTAAATTTATTAAAGGACCCATTTTTGCTAATATTATTTTAGCAGATGAGATTAACCGTACACCTCCAAAAACTCAAGCAGCTTTACTAGAAGCAATGCAAGAGAGTGCTGTTACAGTATCAGGTCATCATTATAAATTAGATTTACCTTATTTTGTATTAGCAACCCAAAACCCAATTGAGCAAGAAGGTACGTATCCACTTCCAGAAGCACAATTAGACCGTTTTATGTTTGCTATTAATTTAGATTATCCAACATTTCAGGAAGAAGTAGATGTTGTTAAAGCAACCACATCAGACCATAAACCTAAAGTTAATGCATTGTTTACTGCTAAAGAAATAACAGATTTTCAACAGTTAATTAGACGTATTCCTGTAGCAGATAATGTTATCGAGTATGCAGTTACAATGGTTGGTAAAACAAGACCACATAGTGATGCAGCTTCAGATTTAGTAAAACAATATGTAGATTGGGGAGCAGGACCAAGAGCGTCTCAAAATTTAATATTAGCAGCAAAAACTCATGCAGCAGTAAATGGTAAGTTTTCTCCAGATATAGAAAATGTCCAAGCTGTTGCAACAAGTATTTTGCGTCACAGAATGATTAAAAACTATAAAGCTGAAGCAGAAGGAATCACTATTGAGCAGATTATAAAAAGTTTATTTTAGTATGAAGCTTAAGCAATTATTAGTGCCTTTTATTATCTTACTAATAGGTATTGCATTAACAATCGTAGGTGCGTTATTTAAAATACAACATTGGCCAAACGGAAGTTTACTACTAACTTTAGGAACTTTTATAGAGTTTTGTGCTATTTTTTATGCTATCATTAAACTAGTAAAAATAGCAAGACAAAAATAATTAAATCTAATTTTTGAAATCAATAACAACTTACAAGCAAAGAGTATTTGGTTTAGACGTTGTTAGAGCAATCGCTATTTTACTGATACTTTGCTCACATTCTACTATTTTATTATTTCCAGAATCATCCTCAACAATTGTCAAAACCATTCAGTTTTTTGGTACAATAGGCGTAGACATATTTTTTGTGCTCAGTGGATTTTTAATTGGTACTATATTAATAAGACATATACAAAATCAACAAACTAGTCTTAAGCAATTTATTAGTTTTTGGATACGTCGTTGGCTTAGAACACTTCCAAACTATTATCTGGTTTTAATTGTTAATATTGGTTTATTGTATGTTTTTAATAGCGAAATACCTAAACAGCTTTATAAGTTCTTTTTCTTTCTTCAAAATTTTAGCTCACAGCAACCTGATTTTTTTACCGAATCTTGGAGCTTAACAATAGAAGAGTTTGCATATATTATTGGTCCCGTAATATTATTAGCCTTGGGCTTATTCTTTAAAAAACTTAATAAATGGAGTTTTTTAATAATGACTTGTTTAGTAATTGTGTGTATTACAATACACAGATTTATTTTTGATGTTCATTTAACCAAAATCCCAGAACATCTTTCATGGAGTAAGATTTTAAGAAAAGTAGTTATTTATAGAATTGATAGTATTTATTATGGTTTTTTAGGAGCTTTTTTTGCTTTTTATTTCACAAAATCTTGGAAACAACTAAAATGGTTAAGCTTTGGTTTTGGGGCTTTTTTATTTGTAATTATTCATTTAAATATATTTTCAAATCAATTAAATCCAGATCATTTCTCAACGTTTTTTAATATTTATTATTTACCCTTAGTATCTATAAGTATTTTGCTGACGTTTCCTGTGTTTTCAAATTGGAAAAAACATGTTTTATTAACACCTTTAATTACTAAAATAAGTTTGTGGTCTTATTCTATTTATTTAATTAATTATTCAATTGTTTTGTTAACTATAAGACAATTTATAGATGTCGATCAAGTCAGTCTAATTGCTAAATTTTCAATTTTAGTGTTGTATTGGATCTTAACATTTGCATTTTCTTATCTATTATTTACTTTTTTTGAATATCCATTGATAAAATTTAGAAACTCTATAAATAACAAGTATTTATATTAAATGTAATTTTTAGTTAATAAATTTTGATAATGATTTTTTTGTGGTATCAAAAATGTGGAATTAATAAAATTAAAGATATTATCTCATCAAATTTATCAATAATTCAATTTTATAATTAGCTTTCAAAATACCTCAAAATTTTCGTAATTTTGCTAGACTTGAATTGTATGTAATTTTCTAGTTTACCTATGATTTTAGTTCGGTTAAAATGTACACTTACAACATTTTTTTCAGTAATAAATTTAAAAGAATTCTATTTTAAACTATATGAACATTTATAAAGATTACCTTAAAGAGATTGAAGACAGAAAAGAATTAGGTCTTCATCCTAAGCCAATTGATGGTGCAGATTTATTAAGCGCAATTATTGAGCAAATTAAAGACACAGATAACGAATATAGAGAGCAGTCTCTAAACTTCTTTATTTATAACGTTTTACCAGGTACCACAAGTGCTGCAGTTGTTAAAGCTAAGTTTTTAAAAGAGATTATTTTAGGTGAATCTATTGTTCCAGAAATTTCAACCGAGTTTGCTTTTGAGCAATTATCACACATGAAAGGTGGACCATCTGTTAAGGTATTATTAGATTTAGCTTTAGGTGAAGACAAGTCAATAGCTTTACAGGCAGCTAAAGTGTTAAAAACACAAGTTTTTCTTTACGAAGCTGATACAGACCGTTTAGAAGAAGCACTTAATAATGGTAGTGAAATAGCTAAAGATATTATCGAAAGCTATGCTCAAGCCGAGTTTTTTACAAAACTACCAGAAGTTGAAGAAAAAATAGAAGTTGTAACTTATGTTGCAGGTGTTGGTGATATTTCAACAGATTTATTATCTCCTGGTGGTGATGCACACTCTAGGTCAGATCGTGAGTTACATGGTCAATGTATGTTTGAGCATAACAAAGACATGCAAAACGAATTATTAGCATTAAAAGAAGCACATCCAGACAAGCGTGTAATGCTAATTGCAGAAAAAGGAACAATGGGAGTTGGTTCTTCCAGAATGTCAGGTGTAAATAACGTAGCGCTATGGACAGGTATTTCTTCAAGTCCTTACGTTCCATTTATTAACATTGCACCAGTAATTGCAGGTACTAATGGTATTGCTCCAATTTTCTTAACAACAGTTGGTGTAACTGGAGGTATAGGTTTAGACCTTAAAAATTGGGTACAACAAAAAGATGCAGATGGTAAAACTATCGTAGATGAAGATGGAGAACCTATCTTAAAAGAAGTTTACTCTGTAGCTACAGGTACTGTATTAACTATAAACACAAAAGAGAAAAAATTATATAACGGAGACCAAGAACTTAAAGATATATCGGCAGCATTTACACCACAAAAAATGGAGTTTATGAAAGCTGGAGGATCTTACGCTGTAGTCTTTGGTAAAAAATTACAAACATTTGCTTGTAAAGTTTTAGGTATTGAGGTACCTCAAGTATACGCAGCTTCAAAAGAAGTATCAATAGAAGGTCAAGGTTTAACAGCTGTAGAGAAAATTTTTAATAAAAATGCAGTTGGTACATCAGGAGCTACTTTACATGCAGGTTCTTACGTTCGTGCAGAAGTAAATATTGTTGGTTCTCAGGATACTACAGGATTAATGACTTCTCAAGAACTAGAGATGATGGCAGCTACAGTTATCTCTCCGATTGTAGATGGTGCTTACCAATCTGGTTGTCATACAGCTTCAGTTTGGGATGATAAATCTAAAGCTAATATACCAAGGTTAATGAGCTTCATGAACGATTTCGGTTTAATTACTGGTCGTGATCCAAAAGGGAAGTATTTCCCTATGACAGATGTTATTCATAAAGTACTTAACGATATTACTGTTGGAGATTGGGACATCATTATTGGGGGAGATTCTCACACACGTATGTCTAAAGGTGTTGCTTTTGGAGCAGATTCAGGTACTGTAGCCTTAGCATTAGCAACAGGTGAGGCGTCAATGCCTATTCCAGAATCGGTTAAAGTTACCTTTAAAGGACAAATGAAATCTTATATGGATTTCCGTGATGTAGTACACGCAACACAACAACAAATGTTAAAGCAATTTGGAGGTGAAAACGTATTCCAAGGTCGTGTAATCGAAGTACATATTGGTACTTTAACTGCAGATGAAGCGTTTACATTTACAGATTGGACTGCCGAAATGAAAGCTAAAGCATCTATCTGTATTTCAGAAGACGATACTTTAATCGAGTCATTAGAAATTGCAAAAGGTCGTATCCAAATCATGATTGATAAAGGTATGGACAATGCTAAACAAGTACTTAAAGGTCTTGTAGATAAAGCAGAAACTAGAATTACTGAGCTTAAAACAGGTATTAAACCATCGTTAAGACCAGACGCAAATGCTGTATATCATGCAGAAGTTATTATTGATTTAGATGAAATCGCTGAGCCAATGATTGCGGATCCAGACGTAAACAATGATGACGTATCAAAGCGTTACACTCACGATAATATCAGACCATTATCATACTATGGTGGAACTAAAAAAGTAGATTTAGGTTTCGTAGGATCATGTATGGTTCATAAAGGAGACATGAAAATTTTAGCTCAAATGCTTAAAAATGTCGAAGCCCAACATGGTAAAGTAGAATTTAAAGCACCTTTAGTAGTTGCACCTCCAACATATAATATTGTAGACGAACTTAAAGAAGAAGGTGATTGGGATGTTTTAGTAAAATACTCGGGATTCGAGTTTGACGATAGCGCACCAAAAGGATTAGCACGTACTAAATACGAAAACATGTTGTATTTAGAGCGTCCAGGATGTAACCTTTGTATGGGTAATCAAGAAAAAGCAGAACCAGGAGATACAGTAATGGCAACCTCTACACGTTTATTCCAAGGAAGAGTTGTAAAAGATTCAGGAGAGAAAAAAGGTGAGTCATTATTATCATCTACACCAGTTGTGGTCCTATCAACAATCTTAGGTAGAACACCAACTATGGAAGAATATGAAGCAGCAGTAGATGGTATTGTTTTAACCAAATTCAAACCTTCAACAAAGCAATTAGTAAGATAATCTACAAGATATTTTACAATATTTTAAAAGTCCGAGTTTAAAAAACTCGGACTTTTTTGTATTAAAAAATCTTTCTTTATTATTAAAATTTGGGCGTTACCACAAGGGTCGGGCTTTTCGTTCCCAATCTTTTTTTAACTAGATTTATTTTAAGCAATTGTTTTATTATTAATCTAACTAAAACTTTACTAAGCATCATAAGTGTTAAAAAAAGGATTTCCACTGCAATCCCTAACGCGATACAAATCAAATAGTTAATATTTTGGTATTACTCAAAACACGTTAAAACACTTTCATAGTCATACTATAATTTGTATATTAGGATACTAATAATCACAACTAAATAAACAAAAAAAAAGAACTTATGGCATTTGATATTGATATGATAAAAAAGGTGTACAGCCAAATTGCAGAACGTGTAGATAAAGCACGAGACGTTGTTGGAAAACCTTTAACACTTTCTGAGAAAATTTTATATTCTCACCTTTGGGATGGTAAAACAGACAAAGCTTTTACAAGAGGTAAAGATTATGTAGATTTTGCTCCAGACCGTATTGCATGTCAAGATGCAACCGCACAAATGGCATTATTGCAATTTATGCAAGCAGGAAAAGATAATGTTGCTGTACCAACTACTGTACATTGCGATCACTTAATCCAAGCTAAAGAAGGTGCAACAAAAGATCTAAAACACGCAAATAGTGTAAGTAGTGAAGTTTTTGATTTTCTAGAATCAGTATCTAATAAATACGGAATTGGATTCTGGAAACCAGGAGCAGGTATTATTCACCAAGTAGTATTAGAAAATTACGCTTTTCCAGGAGGAATGATGATTGGTACAGATTCTCATACAGTTAATGCAGGAGGATTAGGTATGGTTGCTATCGGAGTTGGAGGTGCAGATGCTGTAGATGTTATGGCAGGAATGGCTTGGGAACTTAAATTTCCAAAATTAATTGGTGTTAGATTAACAGGTAAATTATCTGGATGGACAGCGCCTAAAGATGTTATATTAAAAGTAGCAGGAATTGTATCTGCCAAAGGTGGTACAGGTGCAATTGTTGAATATTTTGGCGAAGGTGCTAAAGCTATGTCATGTACAGGTAAAGGTACTATTTGTAACATGGGAGCAGAAATTGGTGCAACGACATCAACTTTTGGTTATGATGAGTCTATGGAGCGTTATTTACGTGCCACAGACAGAGCAGATGTTGCAGATGCTGCAAATCAAGTGAAAGAGTATTTAACTGCAGATGATGAAGTATATGCTAATCCAGAACAGTATTTTGATCAAGTTATAGATATTAACTTATCAGAGTTAGGGCCATTATTAAATGGACCTTTTACTCCAGATTTATCAACTCCAGTTGGTGATAAAATGACTGAGATTGCAACTACTAATGAGTGGCCTTTACAAGTAGAATGGGGACTTATTGGATCGTGTACTAACTCGTCTTACGAAGATTTATCACGTGCGTCATCAATAGCGCAACAAGCAATAGATAAAGGTATAAAAATGAAAGCTGATTTAGGTATTAATCCTGGATCTGAACAAGTTAGATATACAGCAGACAGAGACGGTATTTTAGGGATTTTCGAAAAATTAGATGCTAAAATATTTACAAATGCTTGCGGACCATGTATTGGGCAATGGGCAAGATATAGCGATCCAAAAAATGCACCTAAAAATAGTATTGTACACTCTTTTAACCGAAACTTTGCTAAGCGTGCAGATGGTAACCCTAATACACATGCTTTTGTTGCTTCTCCCGAAATAACTGCTGCTATTGCAATTTCTGGACGTTTAGATTTTAACCCACTAACAGATAAGTTAATTAACGAAGATGGACAGGAAGTTATGTTTGATGAGCCTACAGGATGGGAGTTACCACCTAAAGGTTTTGAAGTTAAGGATAATGGGTATTTAGCTCCTGATCCAGATGGAAGTGGAGTAGTAGTAAAAGTGGCTTCAGATTCAGAAAGACTTCAATTATTGACACCTTTTACTCCAATTGGTAATGATATTTCAGGTGCCAAATTATTAATTAAAGCATTTGGTAAATGTACTACGGATCACATTAGTATGGCTGGTCCTTGGTTACGTTTTAGAGGGCATTTAGATAATATTTCTAATAATTGCTTAATTGGTGCAGTAAATGCATTTGGTATGAAAACCAATTTTGTAAAAAATCAATTAACTGGTGAGTTTGCAGGTGTACCTGATACAGCTAGAGCATATAAAGCAGCTGGAGTTAAATCTATAGTTGTTGGAGATCATAATTACGGAGAAGGTTCTTCTCGTGAGCACGCAGCAATGGAACCAAGACATTTAGGTGTTGTAGCTGTAATTGTTAAATCTTTTGCTCGTATCCACGAAACTAATCTTAAAAAACAAGGAATGTTAGGTCTAACATTTGCAAATGAAGCAGATTATGACCTAATTCAAGAGGATGACACATTTAATTTCTTAGATTTAAATGAATTTGCACCAAATAAACCACTAACAATTGAGGTGGTTCATGCAAATGGAAATAAGAATAATATTATCGTAAATCATACATACAATGAAGCGCAAATCGCCTGGTATAACGAGGGAAGTGCTCTTAATTTAATTAAGAAAGAAAACAATGCATAATACTTGGTAAAAAGTGTTAATTATTAAAACTCCTGAATCTTTCAGGAGTTTTTTTTGATATTTATGTAAGGTTTTAAATTAAGTGTCGACTTTTTAATAAAAATTGTTCAATTAATTAAAACCAAAAATTATGATTAGAAAAATGTATTTAGCTGTAATGGCTTTAGGAGTATTAAGTGTATCTTGTAGTGACGACGATGACGCTCCTGTAAACCCAGTTTCAAATCTAACTATTGACATTCCAAATCTTGAAGCTTTAGGAGATGATTATGTTTACGAAGGATGGATTATTGTAGATGGTAATCCAGTATCAACAGGAACATTTAGTGATGTAACTTTTCCTAAATCTTTTCCTGTACTAGAGTCTCAATTACAAAGTGCAACAACCTTTGTGTTATCCATTGAGCCATCTGTAGATTCTGATCCAGCTCCTGCAGATACAAAAATTTTAGCAGGTGATTTTTCTGGAGATTCAGCAGTAGTCAATTCAAATTTAGTAGCAGATTTCTCTACAGTTGCTGGTAAATTTATATTAGCAACTCCAACAGACATGGATGACACTAATGAAGCTAGTGGTGTTTGGTTTTTAGATAACGAAGCAGCACCAGCAGTAGCAGGTTTAGAGTTACCTGTACTTTCTGACGGTTGGGTTTATGAAGGTTGGGCTGTAATAGATGGTACACCAATTAGTACAGGTACTTTTACAGATCCATCAATGGCAGATAGTAATGCAGCAACATCACCTTATAAAGGAGATGCAGGAAATGGACCTGGTTATCCAGGAGAAGATTATTTACAAAATGCTCCAGATGGATTTACGTTCCCTACGGATTTAAGAGGACAAACTATAGTTTTATCTGTAGAGCCTAGTCCTGATAATAGTCCATCACCTTTTACATTAAAACCTTTGTTACATACTATAGCTATTGATGCAGAAACACACAGCACTATAACAATGGGAGCAGGACCTACACAATCATTAACAGGAACTGTTAATAGATAAAACAAATAGTTTTTATTACTTTTAAGCACCTAATGTATTAGGTGCTTTTTTTATAAAACAAATATGACTAAACCTAAAATTTCATTAAATAATACATTGTTTGTTGCTATTTTGGTACTTATGATTATCCCAACAACTAGACAATTTATTCAAATACAAGTACATAGAGGTTTAGCTCTATTATCACCAAGTATTGAAAAACCAAACAACAGAAAAATAATAACTAACTACAATTGGCAATTACAAAATAGTACTGGTCAACCTTTTAATTTCCGTCAAGCGGAAAACAAAATCGTATTAGTTAGCTTTTGGGCAACTTGGTGTCCACCTTGTATAGCAGAATTACCAAGCATGCAGCAGTTGTATGAAACTTATAAGGATAAAATAGAATTTGTTTTTATTTCAAATGAAAAAATAGAGACTATAAATGCATTTATGGCAAAAAATAATTACTCATTCAAAGTTTATACGCCTTTAGAGAAGTCTTCAATCAATACTTTTGAAATAAATAGTATTCCTAGAACTTTTTTAATTAATCAAAAAGGTGAAGTTGTAATAGACAAAAATGGAGCTGCTAATTGGAATAGTGAAACGGTCAATAAAATTATTAATGGCTTATTAGAATTATAAGGTCTTAAAAAAGGCTTTTATAAAGCTAAAGCTAAATAAGGACCACATAATTTTTAAATCTTCTTTAAAAGTAGAAGTTTCATCTAAAAATTTGAACATAGTTGTTGGGTTATTTTTACTGTAGTATTGCTGAAAAATCCATTCGCCTTTATAGTTTTCGTCTTTTAATACTTTAAGAAATATTTTATCGTAAAATTTATATTTGCTTTTATGTAATCCTGATGAAGGTATTTTATTATTTTTTAAATTAGAAATAATTAAACTAACCTTATGTTCAGTATTTTTAAATGAATATCCTGTTGATGGCTTAACCCAGCCTCCAGCTGTACCAATTTTTGTTACAGATCTAGTATTGTAACTATCAAACGGAAAGGTGGTCATTGGTATTTGTCCAGCTTCGGTTTCGATTATATTGTAATTTTTAATCTTTAAATATTGACTTATATACTGTTTTATGTATTTATCATAAGTTTTTTCTTCTACTAAATTTTCAGTAAAATAGGTGAATTCTATTAAAGCTTTGTTTTTAGCAGTTGGTAGCACATACATAAATGTGGTTTGATTATCATCTTTTAAACGATAATCCATCATAGTTAAAGTGGTGTCGTCAAATACATTATTTTCAGTATTTATAACCCAACCTTTAAAATGTTGAATGATATTAGTATAGGATTTGTCGTTTAAATCGTAATCTTTAGTTAGTCTGCTGTCAAAAACATGATTGGCTGTGTAGCTATTGGTTTCGGTAGTGACTATTGGTGTTTTTGTTTCAGAAACATCTGTAACGGTTTCAATTAAAAAAGTAAAATTTTTGTTCTGCTGAATTTCAGCTTTAGCTAAATTATAAAAATCAATACCACGAATACTTTTATAAGTGTATGGATTTAAGTTTAAACGGATTTGTTTTTTACTGGTGTAAATGTTAGCCTTAGTCCATTTTTTATTAACGATTTTCTCCCATTTACCAGATTTTTCTTCCCAAAAACTCCAAGTTTTATCGTTTACATTTTTAGGAGAAGGATCTATTAAGGCAATAGATTTTTCTTTAAAAAAAGAATCTTGATTTAATGCTAATGCTAATTGTAAACCAGCTAATCCATTACCAACAATTATGTAATCATAATGGTTTTTGGGCATATAAAAATATTATTTTTTAAAGTATTTGAAAGGTACAAATAGCATTCCAAAACATTCTCCATCAGATTTACCTAAGTGTTTATGATGCATTTTATGTGCACGTCTCACACCTTTTGCATATCTATTATTTGCTTTACGAAATAATTTAAAACGTTGGTGTATAAAAATATCGTGCACTAAAAAATAGGCAGCTCCATATGCCATGATTCCTAATCCGATAGGTAAACAATACCAAACGCCTTCGTAACTCCAAAGGTAAAAGCATGTCATACTTACTATGGCATAAAATATAAAAAAGGCATCGTTACGCTCAAACCAACTGTCGTGATCTTTGTGGTGATGGTCTTTGTGTAAACTCCACAAAAAGCCATGCATGATATATTTGTGTGTAAACCATGCCATAAATTCCATTGCTGAGAATGTTCCTAAAAAGACTAATATCCAATAAAGGGTTTGCATTATTTTATAATAAATTAAGTTGATATTTTACATAACTACGTGTTAGTAACTCGGCTTTTTTATAGTTAGGTACTCTAATACGTGTGTTTTTAATTTCTAAAGCTGGTGTCTTTTTTAGCTTTTTTAATAATTGGTTGTAATACCTGTAAGCCATGAAAACTCCAAACTTAGCTTCTATTGGTAATTGTTTAATACCTTTTAAGCCTTCTTCAAAATCGTGTTCGATGTCTCTTATAATAAAAAGTTTGTCGTCTTCAGTAAGATTTGTTAAATCTGTATTAGGGAAATAGGTGCGATCTAACAATTCGTGATCTGCTTTTAGGTCTCTTAAAAAGTTTACTTTTTGAAAGGCAGAACCCAATGACATAGCTGTACTTTTTAATGTTTCGTACTTTTTATTATCACCTTTAACAAATACTTTAAGGCACATTAAGCCAACAACATCTGCAGATCCATAGATATAGTCTTTGTATTCTTGATCGGTTGTATATTTAGTTTTAGATAGGTCTAATCGCATACTTTTCATAAACGAGTCTACCATGTGTTTATCTATATTACACTTGTGATATGTGTATTGAAAAGCATTTAAAATTGGGTTTAAACTTATTTTATCACGCAAGGCAAATTCTAAATCGTCTTCAAAACGTTTAAATAACTCTTTTTTATTATAGTCATGAAAGGTGTCTACAATTTCATCTGCAAATCTTACAAAGCCATATATGTTATAAATATCTTGTCTAATGCTAGTAGATAGCATTTTTGTAGCTAATGAAAATGAAGTGCTGTAAGAGTTAGTTACCACTTTACTACAATTGTAAGATACAGTATCGAATAATGCTTTCATGTTACTTGTTATGGTATTTGTTTATTAATTGAGCTACTAATTTTCCAGATATTAAAGCTGGAGGGACACCTGGTCCTGGTACTGTTAATTGACCTGTAAAGTAAAGATTGTCCAGTTTTTTACTTTTTAGTTTTGGTCTTAAAAATGCAGTTTGGAGTAGTGTATTTGCCATCCCGTAAGCATTTCCTTTATATGAATTATAGTCTTTAATAAAATCGTTTACACAAAATGACTCTTTAAAGATAATATTATTTTTGACATTTTGATTTGTTAATCTTTCAAACCTGTTTAAAATTATATCTAAATATTTAGCTCTTATTTCTAAGGTATCTTCTATTCCTGGAGCAATTGGGATTAAAAAAAATCCTGTTTCACATCCTACAGGAGCCATAGTCAAGTCCGTTTTAGAAGGGAAGTTTGCATAAAATAATGGATTACTTGGCCATTTTGGATCATCATAAATGTCTTCTGCATGAGACTCAAAATTAGTATCAAAAAATAAATTATGATGCTGAATATTATCTAGTTTTTTATCAAAACCAATGTAAAAGAGTAGAGAAGAAGGAGCGAAAGTCTTTTTGCTCCAATATTTTTCAGAATATTGTTTATGGTTTATATCTAAAAGCGTCTCAGTATGATGATAATCTGCACCACTTAAAACAACATCAAAGCTTAATTTGTTATTGTTAACTGTTATGCTAGAAACTGATTTATTTACAACGTCTATTTTACTTACATTACTATCCGTTTTAATGATTACACCAAGACTTTTAGCTAAACTAGACATCGCTAATACGATTTGGTACATACCACCTTTAGGATGCCAAGTACCAAGACCAAAATCAGCAAAATTCATAAAACTATAAAAAGAAGGTGTTTTGTTAGGTTTTGCTCCTAAAAATAAAACCGGAAACTCAAGTGTTGAGATTAGTTTAGGGTTTTTAAAGTTTTTTCTAACTTCACTACTTATAGTTTTAAAAAACTGATCTACACGCATTGCTGTCTCTGGAGTAATAAGTTCTAAAGGTGAAACTCCAGGTTTTAACACGACTTTATTAATAGCTATATCATAATTATCTCCAGCTTTCTTTATAAATTTTTTAAGCGGAATAGAGCTACCAGGTTCAATACGTTCAAATTCAGTACAGATTTTGTCAAGTGTATCTCCAATAGTAATGTTTTCATCTTTAAAAAAGATTTTATAAGCAGGAGATAATTTGTCTAATTGGTAATAGTCTAAAGTTTTTTTACCAAAATCAGCAAAGAACTTATCAAATATATCAGGCATCCAATACCAGCTAGGACCTATGTCAAAGGTAAATCCATCTTTTTTAAATTGTCTACAACGTCCACCTATGGTGCTATTTTTTTCAAATATAGTTACTTTGTGACCTTGTTTAGCCAAATAACAGGAAGCGGATAATGCTGAAAACCCAGAACCAATTATTGCAATGTTTTTACTCATTAAATATTAATTAAAAGTTAAAGGTTTTCGATAACCTCTTTTGTGGATTTATAAGCTTTGATTTGATTAAAATCATCATTATTTATTAAAGAAGACATTCTTCCAGAAATAACAAGTGTATTATCAGTTTTATGTAATATTTTTTTATAAAACTCTTCTAAATAATCATTTAAATTATCCTTTTCAGGCTTTACAGTAAAGCATGAAATAAATATAATTTTATCATATTGTGAATTTAAAAACTGTAAGCTGTCTATTGGTACACTTTGGCCTAAATAAATGGCGTGAGCACCTTTATTAATTATAGAATAATTAGTAAAAAGTAATCCTAATTCATGTACTTCATTATCTGGTAAAAACAAAACATAAGCTTCTGTTTGGTTTGATAAGCTTGTGGTGTTAATTGCTTTTTCAGTGTTTAGTATTATTTTTTGTTTAATAAGCTCAACTATAAAGTGTTCGTGAGCAGGAGTAATAGTATCTGTTTGCCACAATAATCCAATATCATCTAATAGTGGGACAAAAACTTGATTGAAAATAGTTTCAAACGAATGATTTGTAATTAAGTCACTATAAGTTTTGTAAAACAAACCTTGATCAAAATTAATCATAGCAAGTTTTAAAGCATTTATAGAATGGTTGTTTTTATCGTTTTTATCAGCTATTTCTTTGACTAATTTAGGTATGTCCTCTGTATCTAATTTTGCAATTTTAGATATTTTGTAACCGTTTTTATTTAGGTAGCTAATATTTAATATCTTTTGTAAGCTTGCTAAGCTGTAATATCTAATATTGGTATCTGTTCGGTTTGGTTGAAATAGATTATAGCGTTTTTCCCAAATCCTAATGGTATGGGCTTTAATCCCAGAAAGGTTTTCTAGGTCTTTAATGCTAAATTTAGATTTTATATTGTTCATTATTTTTCAAAAATAGTTAAACAAAATGAATTTTTAACTCTTAATTAAAAAGATTTTGAAATAATTAACAATAAAATAAATAAGTATGTTGCTGCTTATTTTAGAGTTAGTTGAGTTTAAAGCAAAAAAAAAGCTAAGCAAAATGCTTAACTTTTTTGTGACCAGTCTGGGGCTCGAACCCAGGACCCTCTCCTTAAAAGGGAGATGCTCTACCAACTGAGCTAACTGGTCTTAAACTATTATAAACTAGTTTAAGTGTTTATGTCATTTGTAAAGTTAATAATTAATTAACTTAGTAGTGACCAGTCTGGGGCTCGAACCCAGGACCCTCTCCTTAAAAGGGAGATGCTCTACCAACTGAGCTAACTGGTCATTTGTTTAAATGAGGGTGCAAATATATTACCTTTTATTAGAACAACAAGCGTAAATATGATTTTTTTTTCGTTTTTTTGTCACATAATTTTCTATCGATTTAATAATCAATTTATAAGCTCAAAAATGAATTTAATTTTAGTTGGATATATGGCCTCAGGAAAGTCTACAATTGGAGTAGAATTGGCAAAAATGATGAATTTTCAGTTTGTAGATCTTGATAGATTTATTGAAAAAAACGAAAATTTAACCGTTTCAGAAATTTTTAAAACAAAAGGAGAACTACATTTTAGAAAATTAGAACAGTCATATTTAAAAGATTTGACATCTAAGTGTGATAAAACTATTATTTCTTTAGGAGGAGGGACCCCTTGTTTTTATGATACAATGATTTGGTTAAACAAACTAGATAATGTGAAGACTATTTATTTAAAAGCAAGCTTAGATATTTTGACAGATAGGTTGTTTCAAGACAAAACTAGACCATTAATAGAGCATTTAAATGCAAAAGAGGAGTTAAAAGATTTTATCGCTAAACATATTTTTGAAAGATCGTTTTTTTACAATCAAGCAGATATAGTTGTTAATACTACTAGGTCTATTGAGGAAACTTTACAAAATATTATAATAAGTTTAAGTTAGATAGGCTTTCCAATCTTTTCCTTCAAGGTTAACATGGACATGTTCTTTTAAAGATGTAGAAAGCGATATCCCTTTGTAATCTGCTTTTACTGGAAATTTTTTATGATTTCGGTTTACCAAAACAGCGGTTTTAAATTGTTTTAAAGGGACTTCTAGAAAATGTTTTACGCTATATATCAAAGTTGTTCCAGAATTTAAAACATCATCTATTAAAACAACAGATTTATTTGTGTAATTCTCAGCCTTAATAGAAGTTTTTATAGGTAATCTTGGGTTTTTCTTATCTATGGATATTTTACAAAGTATAGGTTTAATATCAGAAATTTTAGAAAGTATAGTTTTTAGTTTTTTAGCTAATATGTATCCATTTACATCAATACCTGCTAAAATAATTTCAGTTTCAGTCGTATTAGCTTCATATATCTGGTATGCAATACGTCTTAGTTTATTATTGATTTCATTTGAGTTTAAAATCATATTTTGTCCTTCCATTATTACTGTTCGTTTTCTAAATTTAAGTTATCTAAATCTCTTCTATCTTTTTTTGTTGGTCGTCCAACGCCTTTTTTTCTGTAGTAATCTTTAGCTAATTTAAGCATTTCTTGTGCTTCAAAAGCAGATTTTGGTGTTTTATCAACCCGATAAAGATCTACAAGTTTGGCTCCTACACGATTAGGAGGTATGTCCAAAACAATTAATTTATAATTTACTTGGTCTTTTCTAAGTTCTATTACATCTGTTGGATAAACGTCTCTACTTGGCTTAACAACAGCATCATTTATTTTAATATGACCTTTTTTACAGGCAGTAGTAGCAATGTTTCTTGTTTTATAATATCTGACACACCATAAATATTTGTCTATTCGCATATTATTTATCTAAAATTGACGTTAACGTTATTGTGCAAAATTATATTAAAATGTATCTTGCACTTCAAAAATAACAATAAATGAGATTAAGAAAATTTACTTTCGCACTTTTATCTATATTACCTCTTGCCTTTTCATGTAATTCAGATGATGATGATGATACAGTTACATTTGAAGAAAGAAACAGACAAGAAGTATACGATGAAGATATTTTAGAGATAGAAGAGTATCTAAGTACTCATACTTATAATTATGATGATTTTGATTTTGCTAATCCATATTCGTTAGCTAACGATACATTTGAAATTGTTATCGACACAATTAGTGCAGCTAATAACAACTTGGACGCTGACCCCTTAATTAACAGACCTGAATTGTTAAGTAAGCAAGTAGAGAGTGAAATAGATACAGATACTGTTGTCTACACTTTATACTATCTAAGTCTAAGAGAAGGTTTAGGAGAGTCGTTACACCCATTAGATGCTGTAGGTGTTAGTTATGAAGGAGCATTGCTTGATGGGGAGGTTTTTGATACTAGTAATAATCAGGCTTCAGTTTTTAACCTGTCTAGTGTATCTTCTTTTTTTGGTGTAATAACAGGCTTTAGAGACGTGTTACTTGAGTTTAAAACTCGTGATGGCTACAGTGAAAATGGTGATGGTACTACTACAAATCATAATTTTGGTATTGGTGCAGTTTTTATACCTTCAGGTATAGCTTACTTTTCATCTGGAACTAATACTATACCGACGTATACTCCAATAATGTTTAAATTTGGTTTGTTAACTAGAATTGAATTAGATCATGATTTTGACGGAGTACCATCTTATATTGAAGATTTAGATGGTGATGGTGATGGTGAAAATGATGATACAGATGGTGATGGAATTCCAAATGTGATTGATCAAGACGATGATGAAGATGGAGTTAACACTATTGACGAAGATATAGATGGAGATGGAGATCCAACTAATGATGATACAGATGGTGACGGAATACCAAACTATTTAGATTCTGATTCAACCGAATCTATTTAAGATTCAAATTATTTAATAGAATAAAAAAAGAGCCACTTTTAAAGTGGCTCTTTTTTTATTCTATTATAACATTATAGATAAACTTAATATTAATTGCTCTGGTCTTGTATCTAATCTGTTAGGGTTTACTGTTGATATGTTATTGTTAATTAAAACCGCTTCATTATCATTAAAACCTCTTTCATATCTTAAATCTATTCCAATTTTATCTAAGCTAAAACCAATACCAAAATTTAATCCTACAGAATAATCATTTTCAATAGTATTTATAGTGGCATTTTCAAAGTCACTATTTATTATATATTGTAAAGAAGGACCAGCAAAAACATTAATTGGCCCTAATACTTTAAAACCAACTAATAAAGGTGCATCTAGTTTTTTAAATTCAAATGCTCCAGCATCATAGTCACTTTTTGTAGCAGTGTAAATTAATTCTGGTCTAAAATATAGTTTTTCACCTATTTTACCAAACACACCTATATGATAGCCTATGTTTCTATCTGGAGTCTGATAATTATTATTTATTGACTCGAAGTAATCGCCATTTCCATTGTAGTTTAAGCCTCCTTTTATACCAAAACCACTTTCTGTTTGAGCTAAAATAAATGTTGAAAATAATAGCGTTGCAATTGATGTTAAAATCAATTTTTTACTCACAATTATTCTACTTAGAGTAAAGTATTCGTGAAATTCTTTTAAAATTTTCATAATTGTTGTTTTTTGATGAACACATACTATAACGAAAATTATGCCAAATTGTTTTAATTTCTGTTTAACAGCGTATTATGTAAATAAAAAAGCGTTTAAAACAAAAATGTTTTAAACGCTTTAAATCTGTTGATTATAGTTTTGTTACTTTCGTTTTATAACTTTTTCACAAGCAGTAACAATTGCATCCGCATTTAAACCATATTTTTCCATCAATTGTGCTGGTGTACCTGATTCTCCAAAAGTATCATTTGTAGCAATAAACTCTTGAGGTGTTGGTTGGTACTGAGATAAGACTCTAGCAATACTTTCTCCTAAACCACCTAATTTATTATGTTCTTCAGCAGTAACAATACATTTAGTCTTTTTAACAGATTCAATGATAGCATTAGCATCTAAAGGTTTAATAGTATGTATGTTGATTACTTCGGCAGATATGCCTTTTTCATTTAAAACCTTAACAGCTTCTAAAGCTTCCCATACTAAATGACCAGTTGCTACAATAGTAACATCGCTACCATCTTGTAAATGTAAAGCTTTACCAATTTCAAAAGTTTGATTGTCTGGTGTGAAATTAGCAACTTTTGGACGTCCAAAACGTAAGTATACAGGGCCTTCATGTTTAGCAATAGCAATTGTAGCAGCTTTAGTTTGATTGTAATCACATGGGTTAATTACTGTCATACCTGGTAACATTTTCATTAAGCCAATGTCTTCTAGTATTTGGTGTGTAGCACCATCTTCACCTAAAGTTAAACCTGCGTGAGAAGCACAGATTTTTACGTTTTTATCAGAATAAGCAATACTTTGTCTTATTTGGTCATAAACACGACCTGTTGAGAAGTTAGCAAAAGTACCAGTAAAGGGTATTTTACCTCCAATTGTTAATCCTGCAGCAATACCCATCATGTTAGCTTCAGCAATTCCTATTTGAAAAAAGCGTTCTGGATTTTCTTCTATGAATTGGTTCATTTTTAATGATCCAATTAAATCTGCGCAAAGTGCAACAACATTAGGATTTGTTCTACCTAATTCTGTTAAGCCATCACCAAAACCTGATCTTGTATCTTTACTTCCTGTGTTTGTATATGTTTTCATTTTCTCTAAATTCTAGTGTATTAATAGTCTCCTAAAGTTTCAGGGTTTTGTTCTAATCCAATAGCAAGCTGTTCGTCATTTGGAGCTTTACCATGCCAAGCGTGAGTATGCATCATAAAGTCAATACCATTACCCATTATTGTTTTTAGTAATACACAAACTGGTTTACCTTTTCCTGTTAAGCTTTTAGCTTCAGCCATACCTTTTAATATAGCCTCAATATTGTTTCCGTCTTCAATTTCTACAACAGTCCAACCAAATGCTTCAAATTTAGCTTTAAAGCTTCCCATTGGTAAAACAGTATCTGTAGATCCATCAATTTGTTGACCATTAAGATCTATAGTAGCAATAATATTATCTACTTTTTTACCAGAAGCATACATTATAGCTTCCCAGTTTTGACCTTCTTGCATTTCACCATCACCATGTAAGCTATACACTAAATGATTATCACCATTTAATTTTTTTGCTTGTGCAGCACCTAACGCAACACTTAGTCCTTGACCTAAAGATCCGGAAGCAATTCTTACACCAGGTAAATCTTCATGGGTTGTTGGATGACCTTGTAGTCTACTGTTAATTAGTCTAAAAGTATTTAACTCTTCCACTGGAAAATATCCAGATCTTGCTAATACACTATAATAGACAGGAGAGATGTGACCATTGGATAGGAAAAAAAGGTCTTCATTAATACCATCCATTTCAAATCCTTCTTTTCTGTCCATTATATCTTTGTATAATGCTACAAAAAATTCGGCACAACCTAATGAGCCTCCTGGATGACCAGAATTTACTTTGTGCACCATACGT
This sequence comes from Olleya sediminilitoris, assembly GCF_016785945.1. GTDB lineage: Bacteria > Bacteroidota > Bacteroidia > Flavobacteriales > Flavobacteriaceae > Olleya > Olleya sediminilitoris. Next base: position 227,029 of record NZ_JAEMEF010000005.1, read on the forward strand.
ATAATGTCTCTACGTACTTGTGTTGTTAAATCTTCTAATTGTTGTATGCTTGCCATGACTTATGGGTTAATTATTTTTGTCAAAATTAGTTTTTTAATATTCCCTTACAAAAGTAGAGGTATTACAGTTATTAACGAAATGTACTGATTTCTTAACAATTGAATCTATTTAAGTTAACTATTAACAATATTTTTAAATTTAGCAACTATTTAATATCCTTTGAGTTTTTCTTATTTATATTTGCTAGCTGAAGATTTAACAGATACAATGACTTTCGATTTAAAAGCAAAAGACACACAAAGTAATGCAAGAGCAGGAGTAATGACAACAGATCATGGCGAGATAGAAACGCCTATTTTTATGCCTGTTGGAACTGTTGGATCTGTAAAGGGTGTGCACCAAAGAGAACTTAAAAATGATATTAATCCTGATATTATATTAGGTAATACTTATCATTTATATTTAAAACCTCAGATTGATATTTTAGAAAAAGCTGGTGGGTTGCATAAATTTATGAACTGGGATCGTAATATACTTACTGATTCTGGTGGTTATCAAGTATACTCTTTATCAGGTAATAATAAAATTAAAGAAGAAGGAGTTAAGTTTAAATCTCACATTGACGGAAGTTATCACACCTTTACGCCAGAAAATGTTATGGAAATCCAACGTAGTATTGGAGCAGATATAATTATGGCTTTTGATGAGTGTACACCTTACCCATGCGACTATAATTATGCAAGACGATCTATGCATATGACACATCGTTGGTTGGAGCGTTGCTTAACGCATCTAGATAAAACACCTTTGAAATATGATTATTCTCAGTCATTTTTTCCAATAGTGCAGGGTAGTACCTACAAAGATTTACGTAAACAATCAGCCGAATATATTGCAGGTGTTGGAGCAGAAGGTAATGCAATTGGAGGTCTATCTGTAGGAGAACCAGCAGAAGAAATGTATGCTATGACAGAAGTCGTAACAGATATACTACCTTGGGATAAACCTCGTTATTTAATGGGAGTAGGTACACCAATAAATATTTTAGAAAATATTGCATTGGGTGTAGATATGTTTGATTGTGTTATGCCAACCCGAAATGCAAGAAATGGTATGCTTTTTACAGCTTATGGCTCTATAAATATTAAAAACTTGAAATGGAGAGATGATTTTTCTCCAATTGATGAAATGGGTATAACGTTTGTTGATACAGAATATAGTAAAGCTTATTTAAGACATTTATTTAATGTAAATGAATTATTGGCTAAACAAATTGCTACCATACACAATTTAGGTTTTTACCTTTGGCTAACAAGAGAAGCAAGAAAACATATTATTGCAGGAGATTTTAAGGTATGGAAAGATAAAATGGTTAAACAAATGAATAATCGTCTGTAGGTGAAAATTTTAGACTGGTATATATTAAAACGCTATTTAATGACTTTTGCGGTCATGTTATTGCTATTTATTCCAATTGGAATAACTGTGCATTTAGCTGAAAAGATTGGGAAAATTTTAGAGAATAATGTGCCTTTAGTAGAGGTCTTACAGTATCTACTAGATTTTACAATTTATTTTGCCCATTTATTATTTCCATTGTTTTTATTTTTATCAGTAATTTGGTTTACTTCAAAATTGGCTAATAATACAGAAATTGTTGCTTTTTTAAGTTCAGGGGTTTCATTTACACGTTTTTTAAGACCTTATTTAATTGGTGCAACTATAGTGGCTATTCTTTCCATTGTATTGGGTCTATATTTAGCACCTAATGCAAGTAAAGGTTTTAATGATTTTAAATATAAATATTTATCTGGTCGTAAAGCATCAAATAGTACAAATGTATTAAAGCAGATTAATGATAATGATATCATTTATGTGACTAGTTTTAATGCTAAAACAAAAACTGGTATAAATTTTACTTTAGAGCATTTTGAAAACGACAAAATGACTTATAAAATCAGTGCATCTAATATTAGATATATTCAAGAGGATTCAGCTTTTGTATTAAGAAACTATCTAAAAAGAAAAGTTGGTCAAAATAATGATCTTCTTGAAATTGAAAGAAAAAAAGACACTGTATTCTCCTTTGATTTAGAAGATTTAACTCCAGAAGATTATATAGCCGAAACGCTCAAGTATAACGAATTAGTGAATTTTATAGAGCGTGAAGAAAAAAGAGGCTCTAAATTTATTGGACGTTATAAATTGGCAATGTATCAAAAATGGAGTTTGCCAGTTTCTGTATTTATTTTAACTATAATTGCTGTTTCAGTGTCTTCTATAAAACGTAGAGGTGGTATGGGTGTAAATTTAGCATTTGGTATATGTATAGCAATGATTTTTGTGTTTTTCGATAAAATTTTCGGTACACTTGCTTCGCAATCAAATTTTTCACCTTTATTAGCGGTTTGGTTTCCAAATATAATTTTCGGAATTTTGGCTCTAATATTGTTGCGTAATGCAAAACGATAAATTAAAAAATTATTTACACTTACATCTTTTAGTATTTATTGCTGGATTTACAGCTATTATAGGTAAATTAATTACTATTAATGCAGTTAGTTTAGTTTGGTACAGGATGCTTATGGCTACTCTTTTAATGTTTCTTTACATTAAAAGAGCTAAAATAAATGTAGATATTACTAAAAAAGCTTTAATCAAACTATCCATTGCAGGTATTATTATAGCTTTACATTGGATTACTTTTTTTGGTTCTATTCAAGTATCCAATGCTTCCATTGCACTAGCCATGTTTTCTACAGGTGCTTTTTTTGCTTCATTTATAGAGCCAATTATATATAAAAGAAAGATTATTAAATATGAAATTGTTTTTGGTCTAATTGTTATTGTCGGAATTTATTTGATAGTTAGAAGTGAATTTAAATACATTGATGGAATGATTTTAGGGGTTATTTCAGCTTTTCTTTCATCTTTATTTGCAGTATTAAACGGGAAATTTCTTGAAGAACATTCAGCTACAAAAATTTCATTCTATGAATTTATAAGTGGTGTATTTTTTATTTCAATATATATATTAGTTTTTGGCGATGGTTTTAATGCTAATCATTTTAATATTTCTATATCAGATGCCTCGTGGTTATTTATTTTAGCATCAGTTTGTACAGCCTATGCTTTTATTGCATCAGTCTATGTTATGAGGTACATAAGTCCATACACGGTTGTTCTTACTTATAATTTAGAACCTATTTACGGAATTGTGTTAGCTCTTATTTTATTTCCAGAATCAGAAACCATGTCGTCATCGTTTTATATTGGAGCTTTCATAATATTAGGAGTTGTTTTAAGTAATGGAATACTTAAAAATTGGAAAAAAATTAAGGCTAAAAAAAGCAATTAAACCCGTTGATTATCAAATTATAACGTTAAAAAGAAGTCATTTTAATTAAAATCTTAAAATTTAAAGCAAAAAATATGTAATTTTGCTAGCTAACAAATAAACAAAACTATCATTCCCTATGGAATATTTAGAATTTGAATTACCTATAAAAGAACTAGAAGATCAACTAGAAAAGTGTCAAATTATTGGAGAAGAGAGTGATGTAGATGTGACACAGACTTGTAAGCAAATTGAAAAAAAGCTTACAGCAACTAAAAAAGAAATATATAAAAATCTTACCCCTTGGCAACGTGTACAAATGTCACGTCATCCAAATAGACCTTATACATTAGATTATATTAATGCTATTTGTGGTAACTCTTTTTTAGAGCTTCATGGAGACAGAAGTTTTAAAGATGACAAAGCTATGATTGGTGGTCTTGGTAAAATTGGAGACCAAAGCTTTATGTTTATTGGTCAACAAAAAGGATATAATACAAAAACAAGACAGTATCGTAATTTTGGTATGGCTAATCCTGAAGGTTACCGTAAGGCTTTAAGATTAATGAAGTCTGCCGAAAAATTTGGTATACCTGTAGTTACACTTTTAGATACTCCTGGAGCATATCCTGGTTTAGAAGCTGAAGAGCGTGGACAAGGAGAGGCTATTGCTAGAAATATTTTAGAAATGACTCGTTTAAAAGTGCCAATTATTACTATTGTAATAGGTGAAGGTGCTTCTGGTGGAGCTTTAGGTATTGGAGTTGGTGATAAAATAATGATGTTAGAAAATACTTGGTATTCTGTTATATCACCAGAATCATGTTCTTCAATTTTATGGAGAAGTTGGGAGTATAAAGAGCAAGCTGCTGAAGCTTTAAAGTTAACAGCAAATGATATGAAAAAAATGAAAATTGTTGACGCTATCATAAAAGAACCATTAGGAGGTGCACATAAAGATAGACCTACAACTTTCAAAACTGTATCTAAAGCAATATTGACTGCTTTTGATGAGTTTAAAAACTTATCACCAGAAGAGTTAGTTAATAATCGCATTGAAAAATATTCAGAAATGGGAGTTTTTAAAGGCTAATCCTTATAAAACCATTTGCTAACAAAATCTGAAGTTTCGGCTTCAGGTTTTTTTTTGTGCTTATCAACAAAAAAAATGAGTTATTAACATTATAATTGTTGATGACCTGTTAAGATTGAGTAACTTTGTATTCTAATATTTCTTTACAATTTCTTTACTTTCGCTAATTCCTAAATTAGACTTATTTAAAGCTATTTTAAACTGAAAAATATTAAACAACCATTAAGTGTTTTCTTAAAATTTTTATCAATAAATGAAGCAACCTAATCAAATAAAAGGCTACCAAGTAGACAGGAGTACCATTATAAACCTTGAAAAAGGTAAGATTCCGCCTCAAGCTTTAGATTTAGAAGAAGTAGTACTTGGTGCTATGATGATTGATAAAAAAGGGGTAGATGAAGTTATCGATATTTTAAGTGCTGATGCTTTTTATAAAGAAGCACACAAACTTATTTTTGAAGCCATTTTTATGTTGTTTCAAGAAAGTCAACCTATTGACTTATTAACAGTTTCAACCCAATTAAAGACAAACGCAACATTAGATCAAGCTGGAGGAGATTTTTACTTAATATCATTAACCCAAAAAGTTTCCTCTTCTGCTCACATCGAGTTTCATGCTCGTATTATTCTTCAAAAGTTTATTCAAAGAAGTTTAATTAAAATTTCTTCTGAAATTATTGAAGAAGCTTATGATGAAACTCAAGATGTTTTTGATTTACTTGATAAAGCAGAATCTAGATTGTATGAAGTTACACAAGGTAACATTAAAAAATCCAGCGAAACTGCTCAGGATCTTGTAATTCAGGCCAAGAAAAAGATTGAAGAGATTTCTAAAAAAGAGGGTATGAGTGGTGTACCTTCTGGATTTAATAAATTAGATAAGTTAACTTCAGGATGGCAGGACAGTGATTTAATTATTATTGCAGCACGTCCAGGTATGGGTAAAACAGCTTTTACCTTAACTATGGCTAGAAATGTAGCTGTAAATTCTAATATGCCAGTTGCTTTTTTCTCATTAGAGATGGCATCTGTACAATTAATTACACGTTTAATATCCAGTGAAACTGGTTTGTCTTCAGAAAAGTTAAGGACAGGTAAACTAGAAAAACATGAATGGGAACAGTTAAACGTTAAGGTTAAAGCTCTAGAAAAAGCACCTTTATTTATTGATGATACACCATCTTTATCTATTTTCGATTTACGTGCAAAAGCTAGACGTTTGGCTTCTCAACATGGTATTAGAATGATTATGATTGATTACCTTCAACTTATGACAGCTGCTGGTAATGGTGGAAACAGAGAGCAAGAAATTTCTACAATTTCTCGTAACCTTAAAGCATTAGCAAAAGAATTAAGTGTTCCAGTAATTGCATTATCGCAATTATCTCGTGCTGTAGAGACACGTGGTGGAAGTAAAAGACCTTTATTATCCGATTTACGTGAATCTGGTGCGATTGAGCAGGATGCAGATATTGTTAGTTTCATTTACAGACCCGAATATTATAAAATTGACGAATGGGATGATGATGAACATTCTCCAACCGAAGGCCAAGGTGAATTTATTGTAGCAAAACACCGTAATGGTGGTTTGGAAAACATTAGACTTAAGTTTATAGGTCATTTAGGTAAGTTTGATAACCTGGATGATTTTGATACACCCTTTGGTCAAGAGTTTCATAGTAAAATGAATGAAGCAGCAAATGATAATACATTTGCACCAGATAATTTCCCATCTGCAAGTGATGCTTTCGGAGCACCAGAGCCTGATGATAATGATGTACCTTTTTAATACAAATTAACTACTACTTTGATGGATAAAATCAAAACAACTAATTATTTACTTTTAATAATTGTAATACCAATTATATTCTATTTACTAAAAGTATTATCTTTTATATTCGTACCATTAGTATTCTCAATGTTTATTGCATTGCTATTTTTACCTTTTATGCGTTTTTTACGTAAACGTAAATTACCAAAATCTGTAAGTGTCGTAATCGTTTTATTGGTAATAGCTTTGGGTGTTAAAGTAGGTGTTGAGCTTGTTAAGTTGTCAAGTAGAGAGATTTTAACTTCAGACTCTCAGTTTTTTGTAAAAGCAGAAGACAAAATAAACACATTAGTAGATAATATAGAAGGATTTTTTGGTGTTCAAAAGGTAGAAGGTAGTAAATCTTTAACAAGGTTAGTTAATAAAGATGCATTGTTAGACAACTTGTCACCAACATTAAGTTTTGTAAGTAAATTTTTAACAGCCTTATTAATGACAACCTTTTTTGTTGTCCTTTGGTTAGCTGAGTCCATAAATGTGGAACAACTTATTAACCGAACAATATTAAGAAAAAAACATACTTCTATAAAAACATTTATGAAAATTGAAAAAGACTTGATTAAGTTTATTAAAGTTAAATTTTTAGTCAGTTTTTTAACAGGAGTGTTTACAGGTGTTGCTTGTTACTTTTTTGATGTAAGCTTCCCAATATTTTGGGGTTTATTTGCTTTTTTAATCAATTTTGTACAAATGGTAGGATCTTTTATAACGGTTATATTGCTTTCAATTTTCGCATTTGTTGAGCTTGAAACTTCAAGTAAATTATTGTTTTTTGTACTATCTATTACAGGTACACAAGTATTGTATGGTAGTATTTTAGAGCCGATTTTTATGGGTAAATCCTTTTCAATTAATGTAATCGCTGTTTTGGTAATGCTTATGTTTTGGGGTTTTATTTGGGGTATTCCAGGTTTAATTATGGCTATTCCTATTACAGTGTTTTTAAAAATTATTTTGGAGCAATTTCCTAGAACAAAAATTATTTCGGATTTACTATCGGGTTCACCAAGTTAATTTAATATTAATCCCTTTTAATAAGTGACATTTTTAAGTATCTTTCATACTTATTAAATCACTTTTTAAATGAAAAAATTAGCAGTATTTATAATCCTGTTTCTATTTGTAAATCAATTATTTGCATCTTACATCCTAATTCCTATGGATGCAGAGACGCAAAAAAATCATTTAAAAGCTTACGGAATAACCTATTGGACGTTAAATAAAAATGTTAAAGTTAAATGGTTACTAAATTATAGAGGAGGTTCTTTTTTAGTTCCAGATAGTCCAGAAATACAACGCGAATGTCAAATTAGAGGTGTAAGCTTTGAAGTTATTTCGGACACTAAAACACAACAAATTCTTCAAGAAATTGCTAGCCCAAGTAAAAACATGGAAGCTGTAGTTTTAGAAAAAGCACCTAAAATAGCTGTCTATACGCCAAAAGGTAAATTACCTTGGGATGACGCAGTAACAATGGTTTTAAGCTATGCCGAAATCCCTTACGAAACAATCTATGATGAAGAAGTTTTAAAAGATGAACTTTTATTATACGATTGGTTACACTTACATCACGAAGATTTTACAGGACAATACGGTAAATTTTATGGTCGTTATCGCCAAGCAGCATGGTACATTCAAGAAAAACAAGATGCTGAAGCTTTAGCAACAAAATTAGGTTACAGTAAAGTTTCTGAAGAAAAACGAGACGTATCATTAAAAATTAGAGACTATGTCGTTGGTGGCGGATTTATGTTTGCCATGTGTAGTGCGACCGAGAGTTTTGATATCGCACTTTCAGTTCAATTATTAGACATTTGCGAACCCATGTTTGATGGTGATGGAAGCGATAATAATTACCAATCAAAAATAGATTTTTCTCAAACCTTTGCTTTTAAAGATTACACTTTAGAGCGCAGTCCAGTAGTTTATGAGTTTTCTAGTATAGACATGACCATGAAACGCAAAATTCCAAAAGAAACTGATTATTTCTCTCTTATGGATTTCTCTGCAAAATGGGATCCTATTCCAACCATGTTATGTCAAAACCATACTGCTTTGGTAAAAGGTTTTATGGGACAAACAACCTCTTTTACTAGAGATCAAATAAAATCAAATGTTTTGATTATGGGTGAAAATAAAACCAATGGAGAAGCTAAATATATACATGGAATAAAAGGTAAAGGTTTCTTTACTTTTTACGGAGGACACGATCCAGAAGATTATACGCACCAAGTCGGAGATCCAAAAACCGAACTTGAATTACATCCAACATCACCAGGTTACAGGTTAATCTTAAACAATGTTTTATTTCCAGCAGCTAAAAAGAAAAAACAAAAAACTTAATTTTTGGGCGTTACCACAAGGGTCAGGCTCTCAAGGCTCGCTCTCTGCGAGGAGCTCAAACAAACCTTTCCATCCTTAACGCAAAATACGCCAACGTTTAGTTTTAAATAAAAAGTAATAATACCTTATATTTATAGTTAATGTCCACAAAAGACCAAATTCTTAAAAAAATAGAAATATTATTAACCAATCACTTTGAGTCACCAAAAAACGCATTCGATTTTTTTGATGAAAATGGTGATAAAAAATTATCAAAATCAGAAATTAAAAACCTTTTACAAGAAGCAGAAATTAGTGGCTTTATTAGAGGTATAGTCGCTTCAAAATTAATAGAAGGTTATGATGTAGATGGTGATCAATTAATAAGTTGGTCAGAATTTAAAACAGCAATTGACGAAATAGCACTTTAAAAATTATCTCTTGAAACAAGCAATAATAGAATTCTTTAAATTACAAATAGTAACTATAATCTTTTGGATATTATCATTCTGTCTATTCATTACCATTCGTTATTTCGAAGTAGGAACAGAAGGAGGGAAGGCATTTGTAAGTAATTATGACGAGGTTATACCAATAACAGAATGGTTGCATTTTAGTGTTTTAGTAGGAGCACTAGTTGGTTTTTTTTATGGAATAATTGAGTTTATATCTGATAAGTTATTGATTTATAAATTTTCAACAGGCTTATTAATCTTAATTAAATCAATAGTATATTTAGTTTTATTATTACTTTCAACAAGTTTTATAGTAGGCTTAATAGAAGTTCAAATTGACAGAAACCTTCCAAGTGAACCAGGTTGGTGGATACAAAATAAAGTATTTTGGCTTGTAGTCTTGTATTTTAATATTTGTTCATTAATATTTTCATTTTTGAAAATTGCAAAAGAAAATTTTGGTCATGGTGTTTTAATTAATCAATTAATTGGAAAATATAAAAAACCAAGAGAAGAACGTCGTATTTTCATGTTTCTGGATTTGCAAGCTTCTACAACCATAGCCGAACAATTAGGACATTATAAATACAGTCAATTAATTCAACAATGTTTTTACGATTTAAATACTGTAATAAACAAATTTGATGCTAATATTTATCAATATGTTGGTGATGAAGCTGTTCTTAGTTGGACATTTGATAAAGGGATAAAACAAAATAATTGTGTTGAATTGTTTTATAAATTTCAGAATAAGTTAGTGAAAAATCAAAAGATCTACTTAAAAAAGTTTGGATTATTGCCCAAATTTAAAGCAGGATTACATGGCGGAACACTAATAGTAACAGAAGTTGGAACTATTAAAAAAGAAATTGCTTATCATGGAGACGTCATTAATACATCTGCAAGAATACAAGGCGAATGTAATAAATACAATCAAAACCTTTTAATTTCAGAGTATTTATTACGAAAATTAAATTTAACTAACTATAAGATCGAATCTATAGGAAACATAGCATTAAGAGGAAAAGAGGAGGAGCTCAACCTATTTTCAATTAATACATAGGTTATGTTAAACTTTCAATTAGTTGTTTAATTATAATTTCTACACCATTATCGTTATTACTTTTTGTCAAATAGTTAGCAACCGCCTTTACATTTGGATGAGCATTTTCCATAGCATAGCTAAAATGTCCTAGTTTTAACATTTCTAAATCATTGTTGTAATCCCCAAAAACCATCGTTTGATCTGGTGTAATATTATATAGTTTTTGAATATGGTTAATAACATAACCCTTATTAGCTATATTTTCAGAAATGTCTACCCAATGGTTAGCAGAAACCTTCACCTTAAAATCAGCTTCAAGATGCTTAACTTTAGGATAAATAAATTGCTCACTACTTTTTTCGTGAAATAAAGCAATCTTATACACATCTTCTTTAATTTGACTAACATCATCAATAAACTGATAGTTTGTATAATATTCACTTAATAAATCCATCAATTTATCAGATTTACTTATAACGTAGGCCTTGTTTTGTGTACAAAATACAGGATGAGCTTCAGGAATACTTTCAACTATATTAGCAATAGTTATTAAGTTTTTTGACTCTAGTGTATTAGATATAAATAAGTCATCTTGTTTTATAGCTAAACCACCATTTTCAGAAACAATTATAATATCGTCTTTTATAGCACCAAGTTTTTCAACCATACTATAATATGGTCGTCCACTAGCAGCTACAAATAATATATTGTTTGCTTTCAAAATTTTAAATAGTTCAAAAAACTCTTTACTAACTTCGTGATTAGAATTTAATAAAGTACCATCTAGGTCTGAAACAATTAATTTAACTTGGTTTAATTTCATAAATTTTTATATAATACTGTAAAACTAAATTTATTGTTTGATTTATAGTAATTTTAATAGTTAAGTTATATTCAAAAGCATAAAAAAATCCGATTCAATTAAGAATCGGATTTTCTATGTTATAAGCGAAGTATTGTTATACAAATGGCAAAATGCCTTTTATTTTACTTTATTCACAATTGCTTCAAAAGCATCTGGGTTGTTCATTGCTAAATCAGCTAAAACCTTACGGTTTAATTCGATATTATTAGCTTTTACTTTTCCCATAAATTGTGAGTATGACATTCCATGTAATCTAGCTCCTGCGTTGATACGCGTGATCCATAATGCACGGAAAGTTCTCTTTTTATTTCTACGGTCTCTATACGAATATTGCATCGCTTTATCAACCGCATTTTTTGCTACTGTCCAAACGTTTTTACGACGTCCAAAGTAACCTTTTGCTTGTTTAAGCACCTTTTTTCTTCTGGCTCTTTTGGCAACAGAATTTACTGATCTAGGCATAATTTAAATTGTTTTTTTGTAGTAGGCGGTTAAAATAATTAACACTTTTTGTAAATCTTAGTTTGCCTAACTCCAGGGTTTATAAATAATTTGTAACCAATTAAGGTAATGTTACTTTAAACGCATCATTACTTTAATATTGTTCTCATCCGCTTTGTGTACTAATGCACTGTGCGTTAGAGCAAGCTTACGTTTTTTAGACTTCTTTGTTAAGATGTGACTCTTAAACGCGTGCTTTCTTTTAATCTTACCAGTACCAGTTAGCTTGAAACGCTTCTTAGCACTAGATTTAGTTTTCATTTTAGGCATTTTGTTTCCTAGTTTTATTATTTCGCTTATAATATTTTAATACTGATCTCTTCAGTATTTATTTACTTTTTAGGAGCAATAAACATTGTCATACGTTTTCCTTCAAGTCTTGGCATTTGTTCTACTTTTCCAAATTCTTCCAAATCTTGAGCTAAACGTAATAATAATATTTGTCCTTGCTCTTTAAACACTATTGATCTTCCCTTAAAGAAAACAAAGGCTTTTAACTTTGCACCTTCTTTTAAGAATTTTTCGGCGTGTTTCTTTTTAAACTCGTAATCATGGTCGTCTGTTTGTGGACCAAATCGAATTTCTTTGATAACAACTTTTGTAGCCTTAGATTTTAATGCTTTTTCCCGCTTCTTTTGTTCGTAAAGAAACTTCTTGTAATCCATTATTTTACATACTGGAGGATCGGCTTTGGGCGAAATTTCTACCAAATCAAGTTCTTGCTCTCTGGCAAATTCTCTTGCTTGTTTTGCGGTATAAATTCCTACTTCAACATTATCTCCAACTAGACGCACTTTTTCTGCTCTAATCTTCCCATTAATGTTGTGTTGATCTTCCTTAATGATTCTTGCTGGACCTCTTGATCTTTTTCTACGTATTGCTATGACTTTTATATTTTAGTTAAACTTTATTTTAAAATTGTTTTTTCGTCTTATTTATTTCTGTTTTGACAATTTCTGCAAATTCATCTACACTAATCGTGCCTAAATCTTCTCCACCATGTTGTCTTACAGATATTTTGTTTTCTGCCTCTTCTTGCTCACCTATAATAATCATATAGGGTGTTTTGCTCATTTCTGCTTCTCTTATCTTCTTACCAATAGTTTCACTACGATTGTCTACAAGTGCGCGAATTTCGTGATTTTCTAGCAAAGTTAAAACTTTTTCTCCGTATTTCTCGTATTTCTCGCTAAGAGTTAACACAGAAACTTGATTTGGCATTAACCAAAGCGGAAAATTACCACCTGTATGTTCAAGTAAAATGGCTATAAAACGTTCAAGACTTCCAAAAGGAGCACGATGTATCATTACTGGTCTGTGTGATTCATTATCACTTCCTTTATAAGTAAGGTCAAAACGTTCTGGTAAGTTATAATCCACCTGAATAGTTCCTAATTGCCATTGTCTACCCAAAGCATCTTTTACCATAAAATCTAACTTAGGACCATAAAAAGCAGCTTCACCAGTTTCTATAACATAATTTAAATTTTTGTCTTTAGCAGCATTTATTATGGCTTGTTCTGCTTTTTCCCAGTTTTCTATACTTCCTATATATTTCTCTGGTTTTTCAGGATCACGTAAAGAGACTTGAGCTGTAAAGTTTTCAAAACCTAAAGATCCAAACACATATAATACTAGATCAATAACATTTTTAAATTCTGTATCTAATTGGTCAGGTGTACAAAATATGTGTGCATCATCCTGAGTAAAACCTCTAACTCTTGTTAAACCATGTAATTCTCCACTTTGTTCATATCTATATACAGTACCAAATTCTGCAAAACGTTTTGGTAAATCTTTATAAGACCATTGTGCGCTGTTATAAATTTCACAGTGGTGTGGACAGTTCATTGGTTTTAATAAAAACTCTTCACCTTCTTTGGGAGTAGTTATTGGCTGGAAGCTATCTTCACCATATTTTGCATAGTGACCAGAAGTTTCGTATAGTTCCTTTTGTCCAATATGTGGCGTAACAACCATTTCATATCCTGCTTTTTTCTGCGCTTCTTTTAAAAAGTTTTCTAGACGCTCTCTTAAAGCAGCTCCTTTAGGTAACCATAAAGGTAAACCTTGACCAACTCTTTGAGAAAAAGTGAAAAGTTCAAGTTCTTTTCCTAGTTTTCTATGATCACGTTTTTTAGCTTCCTCTAATAACGCAAGATATTCTGTTAATTCTTTTTGTTTAGGGAACGATGTACCATAAACCCTAGTTAATTGTGGCTTATTTTCATCACCTCTCCAGTAAGCTCCTGCAACAGATAAAATCTTAACAGCTTTAATAATCCCAGTATTTGGTATGTGTCCACCACGACATAAATCTGTAAACGTTGAGTGGTCACAAAACGTTATCGTCCCATCCTCAAGGTTTTCAATTAATTCAGTTTTATACTCATTGTCCTTATATAATGATAAAGCATCAGCTTTAGTTACAGATCGCATAGCAAACTCATGTTTACCTCTAGCAATCTCTAACATTTTATTTTCAATAGTTTTAAAATCTTTATCACTTATAGATTCATCACCAAAATCAACATCGTAATAAAAACCATTATCAATAGCAGGACCAATAGTTAATTTACTTTTTGGGTATAACTCTTCAATAGCTTGAGCTAATACGTGAGCAGAACTATGCCAAAAAGCTTTTTTCCCTTCGTCGTTTTTCCAAGAATAAAGTACAAGAGATCCATCAGTGGTTAATTTGGTCGAGGTTTCAACCGTTAAACCATTAAAACTTGCCGAAATAATATTTCTAGCCAATCCCTCACTAATACTCTTAGCGACATCCATTGGAGTGCTACCTTGTTCAAAGGATTTTACACTACCATCAGGTAAAGTTATTTTTATCATCAATATCAAAATTAAGTCACAAATATAATATGATATTAATAGACTAGCAATACTACATATAAGTATTACACAATAAATTTTTAATATTTAAAACAATAATGGCGTTCCCCAAGGGTCGGGCTATCACTACTCGCTTTTTTTATTAAAGTAGATGGCAACATTAAAGGTCTATTTCCATATTAAAAGTATAATTTTATATAATAAAGACCGGAATACAAAAAAGAGCTCAAACAGACTGTTCTATCCCTAACGCGTTGACAATCAGAAAACACAATTTCAAAGTAGCAAAACGCTGACATATCATCCAAGGATATTATTAAAAAAACACAATAAAATTCAAGGGTATAAGCAGCTGATTACAAGCTATTAAAAAGCAATATTAAAATTAAATTAAAAAAAGATTAAAATAAGTGTTGGTAGAATGGAAAAGGGTTGTATATTTGCACCCCGAAAACGACGTAACCTTTTAAAAGTTATTAGTTTTAGGAAAACGTTCTAAAAGTAGTTATTGAGAGTTTTAAAATAAAAAAAAATATTTTTTCATTTAAAGCTTGTGGGATTGAAAAAAGCGAATTATATTTGCACCCGCTTAAGGAAATAACATCTTAAGAGATACAGAAAAGTTCATAAACATATTGAATTGACAGCGTAAGAATTAAATTGGAAACGATTTAATTCAAACAAGAGAATAAACCATTTTGAGTATTTTTAAACAACTTTAATTGTTAAGCATATTAGT
>NZ_JAEMEF010000006.1 GCF_016785945.1 Olleya sediminilitoris
CTACATACACCGAAAGATTTAAGGTGATTATAGCGATGGGGCTCACCTCTTACCATTCCGAACAGAGAAGTTAAGCCCATTTGCGCCGATGGTACTACATTGTGGGAGAGTAGGTCGTCGCCTTTTTTAGAGAATCCTCAACATTTATTTGTTGAGGATTTTTTTTGTTCTATACTTTACTACAATCTTAAATAGGATATGATTAGAATACTTGTCATAGCTTAAACTAATTACAGAATTATTGAATACTTTAATCCTCCAAAGTGTGTTAATCTATTTATTAAGAATAAGAGTTTAATACACGAGGTCATATCCATTTAATTTAGGTCATAATGTGACAAGTTTACTAGTATTAAAACCAAAGACTATTACTGTAGAATAAAATAAACTTAATAAGAGTTTAAAACACGAAATCAAATTTATATCAACAGCTAGATACTAAATTTGAAAATTAGATGTTTTATTATAGTCTTTAAATAAGATTGTCCAAAAAAGATTATTTATACTTCTTACTTTTAAATATACTATCTAAAATAGTATTGATACCTTTAAATATAAATATTACAGCTATACAACATATGATTATCGATATTGTTAATAGCAAATAAAAGAATGGTCGTTCTCTGTTGGTTAATACTAAATGTAATAAAGTAGGTCCAAGTATTAATAGTGTAAGTGCAATACCTAATTGTTTTATTCCTTTTACTAATATATCTTTATCTGTAGATTTAGTTTTCATTGTTGTAAGTATTTATTGCTTTACGAACCGTTTTATGTTTTGTAAGTAATGAGTTAGCTTCAGTGTATGGTACATTTAATTCGCTCATGATCATTTTTATACCTCTATCAACTAATTTATCATTGCTTAATTGCATATCAACCATTTTGTTGCCTTTTACTTTTCCTAATTGAATCATTGTTGAAGTAGATATCATATTAAGTATTAGTTTTTGAGCAGTTCCTGCTTTCATTCTAGAACTACCAGTCACAAATTCAGGTCCTACAATTACTTCAATTGGGAATTGTGCTGTTTGACTTAACGGACTGTTTTTATTACAAGTAATGCATCCTGTAATTATATTGTTTTTATTGCATTGTTGTAATGCTGAAATTACATATGGAGTTGTACCTGATGCTGCTATCCCAATAACTACATCATTATCTGAAATTTTATGTTTTTGTAAATTTGTCCAACCTTGGTTTGTAGAGTCTTCAGCAAACTCTACAGCCTCTCGGATTGCTTTATCTCCTCCAGCTATTAACCCTATTACCAAATCATATGATACTCCGAAAGTTGGTGGACATTCTGATGCGTCTACGATACCTAATCTTCCGCTTGTTCCTGCTCCAATATAAAATAATCTTCCTCCTTGCTTTAACTTTATGACTATTTGATGTACTAAAATTTCTATTTGGGGAATGGCTTTTTGAACTGCAAGAGGTACTGTTTGGTCTTCTTTATTTATATTGTTTAACAGGTCTGACAAGGACATTTTTTCTAAATGATTGTAATTTGAATCTTGTTCGGTTGTTTTTATAAATGACATTGCTTAATTATTGTTGTGTTTTGCGTTAGGGATTGAGGCATTTGTTGAAGCTCCTCGCAGAGAGCGACTGCCGAAAGCGCAACCCTTGTGGTAAAGCCCAAATTTTATTGTACAATATAGGTAAATTGATAGGCTTGTGAAACCCTAAAGTATCCTAATGGATAGTTTTCTGGATTTGTTATATTCACACAGTTTCCTCTAACTGTTGCTGGTTGTGTTTCAAAAGGACCTCCAGAATCAGAACTTGATTGTTGTAATAATAGATCCATGAATTGATAGAACTGTTGTGAGATACCATAATTTGTGATTGTTACTTCGTCTCCTGATTGTAAGTCTTCTTCTGTATAGAATGCAAAAATTTGGTTTCCGTCTGTAAATTGATCATCATATACTTCAAGATTTGGTATCTGTGCTATGTTTGTTTCGAATTGATAGAAGTAATAATTATTGATGTTTGCTGGATCTGTGTAATAGGCTTTAAGTTCTATATCTTCTCCAGAAAATCCGCCTTCATCATTTTGTTCTATATAGTCTACAGCTGTTGTTGTAATTAATGTTTCTGTACCAACATAGGTTTGATTATTATAAATAATTGTTAGATTATATTCTTGATTTATTTCTGGTATAAAATTGTTTGTTTGATAGATTCCTGTGTTATTAATTTCTGTAAAATTAAATAGGTTTCCGTTTGTATCTTCAACGTTTATTATAGCATTATTTGCTGGTGGAACCTGACTGTCAAAAAAAGGAGCTGATAGTGATAGTTTTATTTGTTGTTGAGATCCATCTGTACCTTCAAACCAATTTAATGAGGCCTCTATTACTAATTTTGGATCTGCAGTTGGTAAATCTAAATCTATTACGTCCTCACAATTAAATAACAATATTGTTATTATTAAGTATATTGTTTTTTTCATGTTATTAAAATTTAAAATTGTAAGATACAGAAGGAATTAGCCCGAAAATAGCAAGTCTTGTTGCTTCGTTATTACCTGACATTCTATTTTCTCCAAAAGTTATTGAAGCAGCATTACGACGATTATACGCATTATAAATACTAAATACCCAATAGCTTTGCCATCCCTTACTTGTTTCGGGTTTAGGTGTGTAATTTGCCGAAAGGTCTAAACGATGGTAACTTGGTAATCTATCGGCATTACGATTACTATAACTTGGTATACTTATATTATTATAAATATATTGACCATTTGGATACGTTGTTGGTTGTCCTGTTTGATATAAGAAATTAGCGCTAAACACCCATTTTTTATTAAAGTCATAACTAGTTGTTATTGATATATCATGAGTTTTGTCATAAGCTGTATTGTACCAATTACCATTATTTATTCCTGTTTCTTGTGGTGTTCTTCCAGGTGTTTTTTGTTCTGATTTAGATAATGTATAGGATAACCATCCTTTAAATTTACCTTGATTTTTACGAAGTAATACTTCTAATCCGTAAGCTCTAGCTTCTCCGTTTAAAATGACTTGCTCTATTGCATCATTTGCTATAAGATCTGCTCCATCTATATAATCAATTCTGTTTTTATTTTTTTTATAGAAACTTTCTACTTCTAGTGAGTATTTGTCTTCATTTATACTTTTAAAATAGCCAATTGCAACTTGATCTAATTTTTGAGGTTGTATGTATTTACCACTTGGAGCCCAAACATCCAAAGGTGTAGGAGAGGATGTATTGGATAATAAATGTAAGTATTGAGTCATTTTATTATAACTGGCTTTTACAGATGTATCTTCATTTAATTGATAGGATAATGCAAATCTTGGTTCTAGATTTGTAAAAGTCTTTATTATGTGACTACGATTAAAGCTTTCAGTTCCTGTGGGTTCAGCTTTTTGATAAATTTGAAAATCTTCATTAAATACTATAGCTTGATTGTTGTTGTATGTGTTTAATTGATCTTGCCCTAATCTTAAAAACGAACTTAATCTAAATCCATAACTTAAAGCTAATTTATCGTTTATAGTATGTTCTGCATCTACATATAATGCATTTTCAAAAGCATATTTGTCTGTAAGTTTAAAAGAATTAATACCAGATGATGGTGTTGAAGGTTCTATTTGTCCAGGATTAAATTTATAATACATACTATTTAAACCATATTGTAACTTAAATTGATTTGAAACATAGTGCTTAAGATCGTATTTGAAATTAAAATTTTGAATACCTGAATCCCAATCAAATTCGACAAAATTTAATTTTAAACCATAATAATAGTCCGAATAAATTAAAGACATATTAGAAAATAATTTATCAGAAAATAAATGATTCCATCTAAAATTTACTACTGTATTTCCATAGGTATTGTCAAAGCTATCTGCAATTCTAAATACATCTCGGCCAAAATATCCTGATAAGTAAATGCTGTTATTATTATCTAAATCGTAACTTAATTTAGTATTTAAATCATAAAAATAGGCTTTGTTATCTATATCAAAAAGTGGTAAAAATAGGTGAGCGTAGCTACTACGACCTCCAAATAAAAAAGAACCTTTGTCTTTTTTTATAGGTCCTTCTGCCAATAGTCTGCTGGACACTAAGCCAATTCCACCATTCATATGAAACGCTTTACTATTTCCTTCTTTTTGGTAAATATCTAAAACAGAAGACACACGTCCTCCATAGCGTGCAGGTATTCCTCCTTTATATAATTTTAAATCTTTTATGGCATCAGGATTAAATACCGAGAAAAAGCCGAAAAGATGTGAAGAGTTAAAAACTGTCGCTTCGTCTAAAAGAATAAGGTTTTGATCTACTGCACCACCACGAACATTAAAACCAGAAGACCCTTCTCCAGCATTTGTAACTCCTGGTAGTAATGTAATTGCTTTAATTACATCTGCTTCACCAAGTACTACAGGTATGCTCTTAATAGTTGATGCACTAAGTGCATTAACACTCATTTGAGGTTTTTTGATATTTAATTTTTCGATGTTTTCAGTAATAATTACTTCGTCTAAGTTTTCAAAAGATTCTTCTAAGCTAAAGTTTTTACTAATATTTTTATTTAAATCAATAGTTTCGGTTATATCCGAAAATCCTAAATATGAGACAACAACTTTATAATTTCCTTTAGGGATTGTAATAGAGTAGAAGCCATATTCATTTGTAACTGTACCAGTATTTAATTCTGGAATAATCACATTTACACTAATTAAAGTTTCATTACTACTAGCTTCTGTTATTTTTCCGCTTAAAGTATAGTTTTCTTGGGCAAAAATGTTTACTGCAGATAATAGGAATGCGATTAGGAGTCCTTTTCTTATTAATTTCATTTTTTGATTTTGAATAGTAAAAATAACTAAAAATCAAGTTATATATTACTTTTTAATGTTTTCAAATTGTTGTTTATAACAAAAAAAAAGCTTCTTTAAAAAAAGAAGCTTTTTATATTATTTTAAAAGTATGTTTTATATACTTTTTAATAAGTCATTAAATAATTGAATAGGCCTCATGGCTTTAGACGTTAATGTTTCGTTTGGAGAATAATATCCTTCAATGTCAACAGCAACTCCTTGTATATCATTTAAAGCTGAAACTATAGTATTTTCTTCTGCTTTAAAGGCTAATGCAACTGGTCCAAATTGAGCTTTTAAATCAGCATCTTTTTCTTGATTAGCTAAAGCTTCTGCCCAATACATTGCTAAATAAAAGTGACTTCCTCTATTATCAATTTCGCCAGCTTTTCTTGATGGTCCTTTTTTGTTTTCTAATAATTTCTCTGTAGCATCATCTAATGCATCACCTAAAACTTTAGCTTTTGGATTATTATTCACTTGGCTAAAATGCTCTAAAGAAACTGCAAGTGCTAAAAATTCTCCTAAACTATCCCAACGTAGGTGGTTTTCTTCAACAAATTGTTGTACGTGTTTTGGAGCAGATCCTCCTGCACCAGTTTCAAATAAACCTCCACCATTCATTAATGGAACTATAGATAACATTTTTGCAGAAGTACCTAATTCTAAAATTGGAAATAAATCTGTTAAGTAATCACGTAAAACGTTTCCTGAAACAGAGATTGTATCGTCTCCAGCTTTTACTCTTTTTAAAGTAAATTCTGTTGCTTTTATTGGTGATAATATATGAAGTTCTACGCCTTCAGTATCATGATCTTTTAAGTAAGTATTTACTTTGGTAATTAACTCAGCATCGTGAGCTCTGTTTTCGTCTAACCAGAAAACTGCAGGAGTTTGAGAGGCTTTAGCACGTGTTACTGCTAATTTTACCCAGTCTTGGATTGGTGCATCTTTAACCTGACACATTCTCCAGATATCTCCAGATTCTACAGTATGCTCAATTAATACTTTTCCGTCAGCATCAATAACCTGAACTTTTCCATCTACAGAAATTTCAAATGTTTTATCATGAGAACCATACTCTTCAGCCTTTTGAGCCATAAGTCCAACATTTGGTACAGTTCCCATTGTTGTTGGGTCAAAAGCCCCATGTTCTTTACAAAAATCAATAGTTGCAGTATAAATCCCAGCATAACTACTATCTGGTATTACAGCTTTAGTATCTTGAGATTGTCCATCTGCATTCCACATTTGACCAGAGTTTCTTATCATTGCTGGCATTGAAGCATCAATAATAACATCACTTGGTACATGTAAGTTTGTAATACCTTTATCACTATCTACCATTGCTAAAGATGGGTTTGCTTTAAAAGCAGTATCAATATCAGCTAAGATTGTATTACGTTCAGCTTCTGGTAATTCATTTAAATTACTTAATAAGTTTCCAAAACCATTATTTACATCTACACCAATTTTTTCAAATGTTGCACTATGTTTAGCAAATACATCTTTAAAAAACACACGTACTGCATGTCCAAAAATAATTGGATCTGAAACTTTCATCATTGTTGCTTTCATGTGTAATGAAAACAATACACCAGTTTCTTTAGCGTCTTTAACTTGTGCTTCTAAAAATGATAATAACGCTTTTTTACTTAATACAGTAGCATCAATAATTTCGCCTTTTAATAAAGCTAAATCACTTTTTAAAACTGTTTCAGTTCCGTTATTGTCAGTATGTACTAATTTAACTGTTGTAGCATCAGCTAAAGTTACAGACTTTTCGTTATGTGCAAAATCTCCTTCGGTCATTGTTGCTACATGTGATTTAGAGTCTTTTGACCATTTACCCATAGAGTGTGGGTTTTTCTTAGCGTAGTTTTTAACCGCTTTTGGTGCACGTCTATCCGAGTTTCCTTCACGTAAAACTGGGTTTACAGCGCTACCTTTAATTTTATCGTAACGTTGTTTAGCATCTTTTTCTTTATCGTTAGTTACTTCTTCAGGATAACTAGGAATAGCAAAACCTTTAGCTTGTAATTCTGATATAGCAGCTTTTAACTGAGGTATAGAGGCACTAATGTTTGGAAGTTTGATAATATTTGCTTCAGGTGTTTTAGCTAAGTCTCCTAAATATGCTAAATCATCAGACACACGTTGGTCTTCTGTCAAGTAATCAGGAAATACTGCTAAAATACGTGCAGCTAATGATATGTCTTTGGTTTCTAAACCTATTCCAGAAGAGGCAGTAAATGCTTGAACAATTGGTAAAAATGAACGCGTCGCTAATGCAGGCGCTTCATCTGTAATAGTATATATTATTTTTGATGAGTTTGACATAAATATAATTTAAATTTTGTTTAGTTTTAAGCTTGGCGAATATACAAAAAATAGAAGGTTTTTTAAAGCGAAAACGTTTACTTAACATCTATATTTAGTTGAATATTAGCCACAACGACGTTTATTGCGGATTTAATAAAATATAGGTGTTTTTTTAAGAAATATTAATTTTGTAATGTTCCAGGAGTCCTTCAATTTGGTCTTTCGAAAATTTAGCACCTTTAATTCTATTATTTTCAGGATTAATAATATAATTATAAGCTGTAGTAAAATCTGCTTCTTCTAGATTGGTGTTAAAAAAAATAGCTTTTCTAAAGTCACAATCTTTAAATATAGATTTACTTAAATTAGCTTCTGTAAATTCAGTTTTATTAAAAACACATTTAGTAAATAGGCTATTAGTTAATTTTAATTGATAAAATGATGCAAAATCTAGTTGGCAATTTTCAAAATTAATAGCCATTATTAATTGGTTACAATCATTAAAAAGCATGCCTAATAATTTACAATTTATAAATTTTACATTATTTAGTGTAGTATCTGATGTTTTACAATTACTTAAATTACAATCTATAAATTGGCAATCTATAAAGTTTATCATAGATAAATAGCAATCGCTTAAGTTACAATTGATAAAAGTACAATTATCATACTCAGCTTTTTGTAAAGCAGTTGTAGTAAAATCTATATTTTTAAAGTCTTGATCAGCTATAAATGGTGCACTCATGATTAGTATTTATAGTAAAAATACAAGTTTTAGGATTATTAAAAGTTAAAAGCCATAACATAATAGAATTAACTATTTTTTGTTATGGCTTTTTTGAGATAACATTTAGCTGTCTTATTTAATTTTCATTAAATCAATCCAAAACTATTGTTTTACATTTTGTCAGATCAAGCTTTTAGTTAAATCAAGAGTACATTTATGTGTAACTTTCAAAATGTATTGACCTGTTACTAATTGTACTTGTAAAATTGTTTTTTTTGATTGATTATAATATTTATTTCACTAAATATTAAAAATCTAAGGTTTGTATTTAAAACTTAATGTGACTACACCTATATTTAAAATAAAAAAAACAATTGAACTAAATCAAATTCAACATTTAATTGAAACCAATATTGCTATTGTAATTAATTGTTGTACTAATTTAACTATTTTTCTAATTAGATTTTAATATTTAACTATTTATATATCAACAATTTACAAACAGTAATTATTAACAAAAGTTAATAACTAAAAAAGCCTAACTTAATTAAGTTAGGCTTTTTAATATATTTCAGGTCAAAAAAATTACTTTCTTCTAGCTTCTTTAATTCTAGCTTTTTTACCTGTAAGGTTTCTAAAGTAAAAGATTCTTGCTCTTCTAACTTTACCTCTTTTATTAACTTCTACTTTTTGTAAAGCAGGTAAGTTGATAGGGAAGATACGCTCTACACCAACTGTTCCTGACATTTTTCTAATTGTGAAAGTTTCAGAAGATCCTGTTCCTCTTCTTTGTAATACAACTCCTCTAAAAAACTGAGTTCTTACTTTTTCTCCTTCTCTAATTTCGTAGTACACAGTGATTGTGTCTCCAGCTGAAAATTCAGGAAAGTCCTTTGTTGTTACAAACTCGTCCTGTACAAATTTAATTAAAGATTCCATCTTTATTTTATTTTAAAATGATTGATTCAGAGCAACATTCACGTATCTCGCCAGAGGTTAATCCGAAATTGGGTGCAAATATAAGTAAATTGTAAAACTTATAAAGTAAAAACTTTAAAAATATCTAGTTCTTTTTTATAGTCTATAATTTTAGTCGTCTAATAAGTCTGGACGTCTCTCTTTGGTACGTTTATAAGCTTGATCTTCTCTCCATTTATCAATATTTGCTGCATGTCCTGTTAATAATACTTCCGGAACATCTAAGCCTTTATAACTCCTTGGTTTTGTATAAATTGGAGGTGCTAATAAATTATCCTGAAAACTATCTGTTAAAGCAGAAGTTTCATTTCCTAAAACCCCAGGAATTAATCTTATAATTGCATCACAAAGTACAGCTGCACCAAGTTCTCCTCCAGATAAAACATAATCACCAATACTAATTTCTTTAGTAATAAAAAGATCGCGTACACGTTGGTCAACTCCTTTATAGTGACCACATAGTATAATAATATTCTGTTTTAACGACAAGTGGTTTGCAATACCTTGATTTAAAGTTTCACCATCAGGTGTCATATATATGACCTCGTCATAAGTTCTTGCTTCCTTTAATTTTGTAATGCATTTGTCTATAGGTTCAATACTCATAACCATTCCTGCTCCACCACCAAATTGAGTATCATCAATAGATTTGTAGTTGTCTGTAGTATAGTCTCTTAAATTATGAAAATGAACTTCAACTAAGTCAGCTTCTATGGCACGTTTTAAAATGGAAGCTTCAAATGGACTTCTTAATAATTCAGGTAAAACGGTTATAATGTCAATTCTCATAATTCTATTTTAATGGTTGCAAATATAGAAGAAATGTTTGAGTAGAAATTGCTGCATAGTCTTAAAATGATATTTAGTATTTAATAAAAATTAAGTTTTTTGTGTTCATTATAAAAAAAAAAGAATATTTATTGAATAACTAGCTTATATACTAATTTAGTCTTAATATCTTAAAATTTTGTGAAAAGACTGTATATTATTTAATAATATTGGATTATTTAACCTTTTTGTAGTTTTTTTTATTAAAAAAAAGGTGTTTTGTTGCGAAATATTTAATAAGTTTTTTTGATATGTTCTTTTTTTTTTTAATTTTGTAATTCCTTAAAACTTAATTAATTTAACCACGCTTATTATGAAAAAAATTACTAAAACCTTATTTGGTACTTCACTTCTTGTTGTAGTACTTTTTACATCTTGTAAATCAGAGCAAGAAAGTGCTTCTCAAAATTCTTATCAAAATAGAGATATGATAGTAAAAGCCAAATTAGAAAAAAGAATAAAATCAAAATTAGAATATCCAGATAGTTACGAGTTTGTTGAACTTACATTAAAAGATTCAGTTTTATTTAGTGATAATGTTAAATACAACAAAAATTACTACTCACAAATTATAGAAGCTGACAAAAAAATTATACAAAAACAAGAAATGTATAAAAAAGAAGGTTCTTCTTCATATAAACAAGAAAAGGTAGAGCGTTTACAAGCAGCTATTTCTAAAAACGAAAAAATATTAGCTGAAATAGAGAGAGTATCTTCAGGTTTAGGAAACAAAGCTTATGAAACAGCTTCTTGTACTTATACTTATTCTTTTAAAAGTAAAAACACTTCAGGAAAAGATGGTTCTTACACTTATGTTGTACAAGCAGAACATGCGCCTGAATACAAGGTGACTATGGTTGCAAAAGAGTCTAATTTATTAGCATCTAATTCTCATTATTTCCCAGGTTATGATGAAATAATGAAATCTTTTGAATAATTAATATTTCTACATAATACATTAATATAGTCTTAAAATTATATAACAATTAAAGGCCAGATTTGATTAAGTGTAAAACACTTTTTCTAATCTGGCCTTTTGACTTTTAGTAATTATAAGTACGTATTTGTATTAAATACTAGTCTTTTTATTACTTTCGCAACTTAAAAAACAGACCATGATTTCTATAGATAATTTAGCAGTAGAGTTTAGCGGAAGTCCACTTTTTAGTGATGTATCTTTTGTTATTAATCCAACAGATAAGATTGCTTTAATGGGTAAGAACGGAGCAGGAAAATCTACAATGATGAAAATTGTTGCAGGACAACAAAAAGCAACAAGAGGTCATGTTAGAGCACCTAAAGATGCAGTTATTGCATATTTACCACAGCATTTATTGACTGAAGATAATTGTACCGTTTTTGAAGAAGCAGCAAAAGCTTTTAAACATGTGTATGCCATGAAAGATGAAATGGACGCACTTAATAAAGCTTTAGAAACTAGGACAGATTATGAGAGTGATGAATATATGTCAATTATTGAAAAGGTCTCTGATCTTGGTGAAAAATACTATGCTTTAGAAGATGTAAATTACGATGCAGAAGTAGAAAAAGCTTTAAAAGGTCTAGGTTTTAAGCAAGAAGATTTTACAAGATTAACTAACGAGTTTTCTGGTGGATGGCGAATGAGAATAGAGCTTGCTAAGATTTTATTACAAAAACCTGATTTAATTTTATTAGACGAGCCTACAAACCATATTGATATTGAATCTGTAATTTGGTTAGAAGACTTTTTAATAAATAAAGCAGATGCTGTTATGGTAATATCGCATGATCGTGCATTTATTGATAATATTACTAATCGTACAATTGAAGTTACAATGGGTCGTATTTATGACTATAAAGCTAATTATAGTCATTATCTACAATTAAGAGAAGATAGAAGAAGTCATCAAATTAAAGCGTATCAAGAGCAACAAAAATTTATTGCAGATAATATGGCTTTTATCGAGCGTTTTAAAGGAACATACTCTAAGACAAATCAAGTAACTTCAAGAGAACGTATGCTAGAAAAGTTACAAATTATTGAGATTGATGAAGTCGATAACTCTTCCTTAAAATTAAGTTTTCCTCCAGCACCAAGATCTGGTGATTACCCAATTACTGTACAAAATTTAATTAAAAAATACGATGATGTTGTTGTGTTTAGTCAGGCTAATATGTCTGTTAAACGTGGTGAAAAAGTAAGTTTTGTAGGTCGTAATGGAGAGGGTAAGTCTACCATGATTAAAGCTATTTTAGGTCAAATAGATTATGATGGCGAATGTAGTTTAGGTCATAATGTTAAAGTTGGTTATTTTGCACAAAACCAAGCCGCTTTATTAGATAATGATTTAACTGTTTTTCAAACGGTTGATGATGTAGCTAAAGGAGATATCAGGACTGGAATTAAAAATATTTTAGGTCGTTTTATGTTTAAAGGTGATGATATAGATAAAAAAGTTGGTGTATTATCAGGAGGTGAAAAAACTAGGTTAGCTATGGTAAAGCTATTATTAGAGCCTGTTAATTTGTTAATTTTAGATGAGCCAACCAATCACTTAGATTTAAAATCAAAGGATGTTTTAAAAGATGCGTTGAAAACTTACGATGGTACTTTGGTTTTAGTGTCTCACGACAGAGATTTTTTACAAGGATTATCTGAAAAGGTTTTTGAGTTTAAGGACCAACGTGTTATTGAGCATTTTGAAACTATTGATGTTTTTTTAGAACGCAACCGAATTAAAAGTATTGCAGATATAAATTTAATGAAATAGATTATAAACCTAAACGGTCTTCGATATTACTAACGGTTTGTTTTAAAAACTTTGGTGGATTAAATCTATATCCAAAATAAAGACTAGCATAACTTTTATCATTTACCATACTTTGTTTTAAATCTTTATTTACTGCATTGTTATCAAAGTTAAATCGTGCTCCTGCACTTATAGTTTCAGAGGTGTATCCAAACTGAAATGTAAGGTCTAAAGATCGCGTAATAAACGTATCTTTTTGTGTGTTGTCGTTTGATTTTTCAGTTGTGAAGCGTACACCAATAGCAGGAGCAATAGAGGAGGATATAAACCAATACTTTTTAAAAGCCCAAGTATAATAGTAAGCAGGAGCAATGGATAAGTCAAAACTGTTTTCTACTACTTTTTGAGCATCAATATTATTACTTAATCTATTAAAACCATAATGTAGTGTTGGTGTAAAACTACCAGCAGTTACACGTTGCCATTCTGTTAAATGAGTTAAGTGTTTTAAAGAAAAATCATGATTTAATACATAAGAAGTTGTACCAGTCCAGCTTGTTGTTTTTAAATCCGGAAACTCAGCCAATTCTTGTGCATTGGTTTCTTGGTAAAAACCTTGAACTTTACGGTATTCAAAACTTTGAATCCATTGTTTAATAAAAATATTTAATTGCGGATTTAAAAACTTTGATTTTAACCCAGAAGACTTGTTACTTGGTGAAAAACCAATTTTTAAGCCTAAAAATTTGTAATTAGCACCAACTTCTAGTCGGTATGTATTATTAGCATTAACTAAAATAGATTGTCCATTGTCTTGTACAGAAAAAGATTCGGTTTGTGTATTAATATTAGATTTTAATAATAGTTTTTCTTTAAATGAAAGTACGCTATTTTGACCATAGGTTATGGTACTTAGTAAACCAATAACTAACAAGTGTTTAATGGACATAGTTATAATATTGAAATAAAAGTATTCATACCGTTTGTAGCTGTTTCAGGAATAACTGTTAAGTGCTTAGTACTAGAAATTGATGGATTAGGGTCTATAAAATACTTTGGTGTACTTTCTGGCACATAATGCATTAAGCTTGCAGCAGGATAGACCTGTAACGAAGTTCCAATAATTAAAAGTAGGTCTGCTGTAGCACAAATATCTACAGCTGTATCAATTAAAGGCACAGCTTCTCCAAACCAAACTATATGAGGACGTAACTGGTTTCCGTTTTTGTCTAAATCACCTAAATTTAAGTCTTCTTTCCAGTCCAAGATAATAGTTTCATCTTTAATGCTTCTAGCTTTTAGTAATTCGCCATGTAAATGGATCACGTTTGTGCTTCCTGCACGTTCATGTAAATCATCTATGTTTTGTGTTACAATAGTGACTTTAAAGTGCTTTTCTAAAGTCGCTAAGTCTATATGTGCTTGATTAGGATTTACAGTTAATAATTGACGTCTGCGTTGGTTATAAAATTCTAAAACAAGTTCTGGATTGGTTTTAAAACCTTCAGGAGATGCGACTTGCATAACATCGTGTCCTTCCCAAAGTCCATCTGCACCTCTAAATGTTTTAATACCACTCTCTGCACTCATACCAGCACCTGTTAAGACTACTAAATGTTTCATTTTTTTAATTAACGCTTTTAAGTTTCCAGTTTTTATAGCTTTTAGAGTCTACTAAGGGTTGTAGTATGTTTAAGCCAAAGGCATCATTTTCTTCAATGTAATTAATAATGTCTTGTTTTGCATAACCATCTTTTATTAAAGACGCTACATATTTAGTGGCTTTATCATAATTTTTCATCATAACTAAAGTGCTTAAATAACCAGCTTGACCTTCAAAAAAATCAGGATAATTATCAATAGTATATTTATAATTATTTAATGCAAAGTCATAATTTTTGTCTTCAAAGGCAACATTAGCTTTTAGGTAATTTAAAAAATCATCCTCAGTTTCTACTTGTAATTGATTAATCACTTGAATAGCTTCAAAATATTCGTTTTTATAAATATGATAATCAATTTTATTTAAAACAATAGTTGGGTCGTTTGGGTAAGTGTTTATTAATTCTTCTAAAGCAGCTAAATATTTATTATCATCTACATTACTTGCAATAAGTGTTTTAAAAATTAAAAAAAACTTATCCTTACTAACTTCAGATTTTATAGTATTTATTAGTTTGTATGCTAGCTCATAATGACCAGAGTTTTTAAATTTCAAGGCAACAAAAAGATTGTCAATATCTTTGTTTTTTGGCGAGTCTACTAAACCTAATATTTTGTCTTTTGGTGTGACATAGCTCATTAACCTTGACATGGTTTGTGATAAATTTTCTCCTGAATAATAAATATAGGCGTCAGAAAATAGCATTTCGCCATTTTTTTTGTGCACTCTAAAATCATGATAATTCATGCCACCTTCGGTTGAATATAGTCTAAATAATAAATAATAAGTTTGCAAATATTGATCGTATCTGTAATTTACAAAGTCATAATAAGAACCATTTTGGACTTCTGTAACAATCTCGTTTGGAAATTTATCTAATCCTTTTTTGATACCACTAACAAAGGTTTTGGCGTAATCAGCAGTCATGCTGCCAGAATTTGGGTTTAAATCAATGATACGTTTAATAAATACATTTTTATACCATTTGGAAATAAAATCATCCACCTGATTGTTATGGACAGCAGCTTCAATAGCGCTACCCAAGGCAACTACTTTTTCGCTGTTACTATCATTATAAGTGATAGTGTCGTTAGGGTTGATTTTAAAAGTCTGTTGCGCATCAACTGTCTTAGATAATAGTAATAATATAACTAAAGAGGATATGAGTTGTTTTAAAGCCATTAATATTTTATTACTTTTGGTGTTTAGATTATAAACTTAAGATTAATCCCTTTACTATCTTAATGCTTTGCAAAAAAAAGTTGATATTTAAATATTAATCTCTAATAAATATAAAACACTTTTGTTAATTATTAAAATACTGTTTTTATAAATTGTTCAGATAATAGTAATTAAGACCAGATTGCTATTTTAGATTTTAAAATTTTGATATTAAAGACTCTAACAACTAAGTTTTTTATTTTAAATATATGGTAGACTTACAATTATTAAAA
Organism: Olleya sediminilitoris; assembly: GCF_016785945.1. GTDB lineage: Bacteria > Bacteroidota > Bacteroidia > Flavobacteriales > Flavobacteriaceae > Olleya > Olleya sediminilitoris. Next base: position 15,570 of record NZ_JAEMEF010000006.1, read on the forward strand.
CATTTAGAGACGTATTTAACGGATCATAGATTACAACGTTTTACAAAAGTTTTAAAACAACGCACCAAACATTTTACAGTTGCAACAGAAGATGTGTATCAATTACATAATACTAGTGCTGTAATGCGTAGTTGTGATGTTTTTGGTATACAAGAAGTTAATATTGTTGAAGAAGTTAATAGTAAAAGTATTGATGGAGAAATAGCAATGGGAGCACAAAAGTGGGTAGATTTAAATAGATACCATTCCGTTACCAATTGTATAACCGATTTAAAAGCTAAAGGTTATCAAATAGTTGCAACGACACCACATACTGAAGATTGCGAATTATATGATTTTGATGTAACAAAAAAGTCTTGTTTTTTCTTTGGAAGAGAAACCGAAGGTTTATCTGACGAGGTTATTAAACAAGCAGACAGTTTTTTAAAAATACCTATGGTTGGTTTTACTGAAAGTTTAAATATATCTGTCAGTGCTGCCATAATATTACAACATGCTACATCTAAATTAAAAAAAACTAATATTGAATGGCAATTAACTGAAACCGAAATATTAGAAAAACGACTTGATTGGTGTAAAAAAACAATCAAGAGTTATGATGATATTGTGACTAGATTTTATGAGAATAATTCTATAAATCAATAGGATAGGATAAGACATGAAAAAACTCAAATTTAATAATTTGAGTTTTTTTATGTCTTATTGTGTGTACAATTAAATTCTTTTTTTACGACCTCTGTTTAGTACTTTATACTCTTCATAACACTCACTAATTGCATCTAATATTTGAAGGTCATTGGCTGTTGTTACAAATTCTTGCGAATAATTACATTGGCTAACAATCTCATCTAAGTCAACTTTATTGACACCAAGTAATGCTGTTAGCATTTCTCTGTCAAATCGTGTTGCTAAAGTGTTTCGGATGTTATCATCATCTTTCATCTTTTTTAGTTTACGTAACTCTTTACCTTTAGAGCTAAACGTATTATATAAAAAATCTAATGGATTAAATATAGAGCCTAAAACCTTGGTAACTGCACTTGGTTGTCTTTTTCCAGCTTCATAACCATTTGATAAACCAGAGATGCTATATCTGTAATTTGTATTTATATTAACCTGTTTAATGTCTACTTCTAAATAGCCAGTTAATTGTAAACCTGTAACAACAACTTCTTCTAAAGCTAAAGCCAACTCTGTTAAAGTGATGGTAGATTTTTCAATTTTATTCACCCAATCGTTAGTTACTTTTACCTTAATAGATTTAAATCCTAAATAGGATAGGTGTAGTGTATCATTAGCTTGTGCACGTAATTCAAATTCACCTTTATTATTTGTTGCAGTACCAATAACTTGATTTAAGTTAACAATATTTACATTTTCTAAAGGTCTTTTTGAAGTGGCATCAATAATAATACCTTTTACAGTTGAGTCTTTATTGATAGATGTCGAGTCTGTATTTTTTTGTGTAGTTGCAACAGTCGTTTGGCCTTCAGATTTTACTTGTGCTAATCCAAAAGTTGTGCTTAAAGCCAACAGAACAATTAATAGGTAGTACTTCATGTATATGTTTATAAATATAAAAATACAAAGAAAACGCTAAATATGGCGTTTTCTTTGTATTTTGACTAAATATTAACAGAAAGGTTTAATTAAAATTAAACTAAAGTTTAGTTTTAATCTTTACGTCTAGAGCGTGTTGGTCTAGAGTGAGAAGTTTTAAAAACCGATTTATCTCTATCTCCACGTCTTTCTCTTCCTTCTGAGTTTCCATCGTTATTTCTGCGTCTATCGCTTCTGTTTCCAGAGTTGTCATCACTACGTCTAGAACGTCTATCTCCTCTTGGTTTATCATCACGACGTCTACGGTCTCCACCATCACGACGTCTTCCGCCACCTCTATTTCTGTCGCGTCCACCACGACCACCACGTCCACCTCTGTCTTCTGTAACTTCTACATTAACAAAGCGTCCATTGTCTTTATAATCTGTGAAAAAAGCTAATACTTTTTCTTGGTGTTCTTTTTCTGTATTGAAAAAAGAGAAAGTTTCTTTTACATCTACTTTAAATACATCATCACGTCCTAAGTCTAAAACTTCTTTCAAGAAATCTTTTAACTTCATCCAGTCATAACCATCTTTTTCTCCTACATTAATAAAGTAACGTGTAGCGCTTCCAGAAGACTGACTTCTTCCTTCACGATTACTATCTCCAGCTGAAACATTTAAATTTTTAGCTTTTTGGTAGTAGTTAAAGAAACGTGTAAACTCAACTGAGAAAAACTTTTTAATTAATTCTTCTTTTGAAGTCTCTTCAAATAATGTGTTTATTTCTTCTAAATATGGATCAATCTCGCGATTGATTTCAGTAGTATGAATTTTGTTTGCTAAGGACTTAAGTTGTACTTCACAAATTTCCATTCCGTTAGGAATTTCTTTTAATTCAAACTTTTTATTTATAATACGTTCTATACTTTTTAAACGACGCATTTCGCTTCTAGAAACAATTACCATAGATACACCAGTTTTACCTGCACGACCTGTACGACCACTTCTATGCGTATATGTTTCTACTTCATCACTTAATTGGTAATTAATAACGTGTGTTACATCATCTACATCAATACCACGTGCAGCAACGTCTGTAGCTACTAACATTTGTATTTGACGTGTTCTAAATTGCTTCATCACAATATCACGTTGATTTTGACTTAAATCACCATGCAATGCTCCAGCACTATAACCATCTTCAATTAATTGTTCTGCAACTTTTTGTGTATCACGTTTTGTACGACAGAAAATAACAGAAAATATATCTGGATTAGCATCTGCTAAACGTTTTAAGGCCTGGTAACGGTCACGTGCATTAACCATGTAATATTCGTGAGAAACGTTACTTGTACTTTCATTTTTATGTCCAACTGTAATTTCCTTTGGATCTAACATGAATTTTTTGGCTATTCTAGCAACTTCTTTTGGCATTGTTGCAGAAAATAACCAAGTGTTTTTGTCTTCAGGAGTACCAGATAAAATTTCTGTAATATCCTCTTTAAAACCCATGTTTAACATCTCATCAGCTTCATCTAAAACTGAATATTGAATTTTTGTAATGTCAACTAATCGTCTGCTAATCATATCTTTCATACGACCAGGAGTAGCAACAATTATTTGTGCACCACGTTTTACTTCTCTAGCTTGATCAGTAATACTTGAACCACCATAAATAGCAACCACATTTAAACCTTTACAGTATTTACCATAGGCTTTCATCTCGTTTGCAATTTGTAAACAAAGTTCACGCGTTGGAGATAATATTAAACCTTGAGTTGTACGACTGTTAACGTCAATTTTTTGCAACATTGGAAAACCAAATGCTGCTGTTTTACCAGTTCCAGTTTGCGCTAATGCAACTAAATCTGTTTCTTCACTTAATAAAATTGGGATTGCTTTTTCTTGTACTTCAGATGGTTTTTCAAATCCTAAATCTGTTATACCTTTTAATAGATCTTCGTTAAGACCTAAATCTTGGAATGTGCTCATTCTTTAAATATGTATTTCAATGTCAATCTGTTTGGTGTTACAAATAGAAGTGCATTGAACATACTTAACCTAAAACTTCTAGTAACACATCCTCTCTCTGAGGAGTAATAAACCACTTGGGTTTTTCAAGTTGCAAAGGTACACTTTTATTTAACATTACTACTAAAGGGATGTTATTATTGCTTTAAGTTACTAATTGTACAGTGTTTAAAGGTAATTACAAAGGTTTTACATTTAAAAAAAAATGTTTAATTATAGTTTTAAAAATAAAAAAGCGATTCTGAAAACATCAAAACCGCTAGAGATTGTATTTTTTATGGTAAAATTTATGTTGCACTTTTGCTAAAGTACTTTTTACGCAACCAAAAGGACACACGTACTAATAGTATTAAAGCTGGTACTTCTACCAATGGACCAATAACACCAGCAAATGCTTGTCCAGAATTTAGTCCAAATACAGCAATGGCTACCGCAATGGCTAATTCAAAATTATTACCTGCTGCAGTAAAAGCTACAGCTGCTGTTTTATCATAATTGGCTCCCATTGCTTTAGTAAAGAAAAAGCCAATAATAAACATTAACGTAAAGTATATTAATAAAGGAATAGCAATGATTAAAACATCCATTGGGATTTCTACTATTAACTCGCCTTTTAAAGAAAACATGATTACAATTGTAAATAATAATGCGATTAATGTCATTGGTGAAATGGTTGGTATAAACTTATTATTATACCAATCTTCTCCTTTTAGTTTGACTAATAGTAATCTGCTCAAAATTCCTAATACAAAAGGGACACCTAAATAAATAGCAACACTTTCTGCAATTGTAGCTACAGATATGTCAACGATAGCACCTTCAAAACCAAAGTAAGGCGGTAAAACCGTTATAAACAACCAAGCATAAAAACTATAAGCAAACACCTGAAAAATACTGTTTAAAGCGACTAACCCAGCTCCATACTCGCTACTACCTTCAGCTAAGTCGTTCCAAACTAAAACCATTGCAATACAACGTGCTAATCCAATTAAAATTAAGCCAACCATGTATTCTGGATAATCTTGTAAAAAAGTTATCGCTAAAATAAACATTAAAACAGGTCCAATAACCCAGTTTAATAACAATGAAATAGAAAGAATTTTAGTGTTTCTAAAAACTTTAGGTAATAAAGAATAGTTAACCTTTGCTAGAGGAGGATACATCATTAATATTAATCCGATTGCTATCGGAATATTTGTCGTTCCGCTATTAAATGAATTGATAACATCCGGAAATGATGGAACAAAATATCCAATTGCAACACCAATTGCCATAGCGACAAAAATCCAAAGGGTTAGATTTCGGTCAAGGAAACTTAATTTTTTTTTAGTCATTTTTATTATATTAAAATTACTACTCAATTTGTATATCGCAATATTACGATTAATAAATTTTTACAACAAGCTATTTTAATTTAAATGTATGTTAAATTACATTGAGTTTAAAAAATCAATTAGAAGTTGGACTGCTTTACCACGATGACCTATGGTGTTTTTTTGTGTTAAATCCATTTGTGCAAAAGTTTTGTCAAATCCATTAGGTTTAAATATTGGATCATAACCAAACCCTTGGTTACCTTGTTTAGTAGATGTAATTTCTCCTTTACAAATCCCTGTAAATGTATTTAGTTTACCATCTAATTCTAAGGCTATGACAGTTTTAAATTGTGCGTCTCTTGTAGGTTTGTTGTTAAGATTTTTTAGAAGTAAATCCATGTTGTCCTGATCATTACGTTGTGGTCCAGCATATCTAGCTGAAAACACACCAGGAGCTCCATCTAACGCTTCAACTTCTAAACCAGTATCATCAGCAAAACAATCGTAACCATAATGTTGTTTAATGTAGTTTGCTTTTTGTTTAGCATTACCTTCAATGGTTGGTTGTGTTTCTGGTACGTCTTCAAAGCATTCAATATCTTTTAAGCTTAAAAGTTTGATATGACTAGGTATAAGACTTTGGACTTCTTTAACTTTATTTAAGTTGTTGGTAGCAAAAACAATTTGCATAATTTAAAATTTTAATTAAAATTGTGTAACAAAGTTATAGAATTTACGTCTTATCCAGTATGAAAAAAATAATTATAATCAACGCAGTTATTTGGGCAGCTTTTATATTGCTAGGCTCATATTTATTTAAAGACAATGCTAATTGGAAATATTTTTTTGGATTTGCATTAATGTCTGCTACAATAATGAACAGTTTACTATCAAATGCTTCTAAAAAGGAGATTAAATCCTGTAAGGTTAGAAGTAAAAAGTAACACCTGTTTTTTAAATTGAAATATAATATTACACACCAAGATTTAGAAAAAAGGAGTTATGGTATGTCTTTTAAGTACTATAATGATGATTTTTTGAATTATATAGACCTTCAAAAAAAGCAAAACAATCCTATTTTAAGTCATGCAAATATTAGTTTAATTGAACAGAAAACTTTAAAAAGTATCAATCAAAGTATTGTGTTATTTTCCGTTTTTGGTTTGTTAGCTATCAGCTATGGTGTGTTTGTTTTTATAAATTATCAACCTAGGTTAGCTGTAAATTTATATACTCAATTTCCTTACATTGATAATGGTTCTGTAACAATAGTTTTAGGTTTAGCTTGTTTAATCGGTAGTTTTATTAGTTACATAAAACGTGATGCTGTATTAATAAGTAAAGTTAAAACTAAACTAATTGAAGATTTAAAAAAAGAGAAAAACCATTATAAGCCTTCTACAGTTTCAAAAAAGCAGAAACGTTTCAGACAAAAGTTTAAACATCATAAAAAGTCTAAACGCTAATCATATCTTTATCTATGATGGTAAGGTTCGTTTCTTAAAATAGTAAATCCACGATATAATTGCTCAATAACAAAAAGGCGTACCATTTGATGTGAAAATGTCATTTTAGATAACGATATTTTACCTTGCGCTTTAGCATACACTTCAGGACTAAACCCATAAGGTCCACCAATTACAAAAACCACTTGTTTAATACCAGAATTCATGTGTTTTTGAAGGTAATTAGAAAATCCAACCGAGTCAAATTGCTTTCCATTTTCATCCAATAAAATCAAAATATCAGTAGGTTTTAGCTTATTTAAAATAAGCTCACCTTCCTTTTGTTTTTGTTGGTCTTCGCTTAAGTTTTTTACCTTCTTTAAATCCGGAATAATGTCTAAGTCAAATCCAATGTAAAAACCTAAACGTTTTGTATATTCATCAATTAAGTGTTGTAATTGCTTATTGTCCGTTTTGCCTATGGCTAGTAGTTTAATAGTCATACGCAAATTTACAATTTAAGATTTTACGGATTATACTTTTTTTATTCTAAAAATAGTATTTCAAAAATCAATTCTTATTTTTACATTAAATAAATACACAACATGATAAGTAAAGCTCAATTTGATAAAGAAATAGATTTAATTATTGCCAATGCAATCCGTGAAGATGTTGGAGATGGTGACCATAGCTCACTATCATGTATTCCTGCGTCAGCACAAGGTAAAGCAAAATTACTTGTAAAAGACGAAGGGATTATTGCAGGTGTAGCATTTGCTAAACAAGTGTTTAATTATGTTGATCCAAATATGACTGTGGAAACCTTAATTGAAGATGGAAGTCCTGTCAAATATGGTGACATTGTTTTTTATGTTACAGGTGCATCACAATCTATTTTAAAAGCAGAGCGTCTAGTGCTTAATGCTATGCAACGCATGAGTGCTATTGCAACTAAAACCAGACAATTTGTAGATTTACTTGAAGGTACAGGTACAAAAGTTTTAGATACACGTAAAACAACTCCAGGTCTAAGGGCTTTAGAAAAATGGGCAGTAAAAATAGGAGGAGGTGAAAATCATAGGTTTGCATTATATGATATGATCATGCTAAAAGATAATCATATAGATTTTGCAGGAGGTATTACCAAAGCAATAGATAAAACCAAACAATATTTAAAAGACACTAATCGTGATTTAAAAATAATTGTTGAAGCTAGAGATTTAAACGAAATTAAAGAAATTCTTGAATCTGATGGAGTTTATAGAATCTTGATAGATAACTTTAATTACGAAGATACTAAAACAGCAGTTAAACTAATAGGAGACCAATGCTTAACAGAAAGCTCTGGTGGTATTAACGAAAAAACAATTCGCGAGTACGCACTTTGTGGTGTGGATTATATTTCTTCAGGAGCATTAACACATTCAGTTTACAATATGGATTTAAGCCTAAAAGCTGTAGACTAAAAATATATTTGATGCCAGAAACAATAGAAGAGGAGCTGATTAAAGAACAAATGGTGGAAGAGCAGTTAAAAGAAAAATTGCTAAAAATACCAGTGCTTAATATTTTAATCAAACTACTAAGTAAAGTCAAGCTTCCAGGATTAGTAGGATTATCCTTATATGACTTATTAGAGCTTTACATCATAGGTATTGCAAAAGGAGCCCTAACAGCACGTGCAAGTGCAATTGCCTATAGTTTTTTTATGGCATTGTTTCCGTTTTTGTTATTTGTTATTATTGTTATTCCTTACGTGCCAATAGACGATTTTCAAACAGATTTTTTGATGTTTTTAGAGTCCTTTTTACCTCCAACAACATCAGATTTTTTCTCTGATAATATCTTTAATAACATTGGAGGTAACCAAAGTGGTAGTTTAGTGTCATCAGTTTTTTTGTTGTCTATATTCTTGATGGCCAATGGTATAAATGCTTTGTTTTCAGGTTTTGAAAATTCATACCATCAAATTCTTACAAGAAACGTTTTTAAACAATATATTTACGCTTTAGGTGTGGCATTAATTTTGTCTATACTATTAATGTTAACAGTAGCCTTTTTAGGATATTTTAATATTTATGTATTAGACAATTTAAAAGATCATGGTTTTATAGAAAAACGTCAAGTTAGCATCTGGAGCACTTTAGCACAATATGGCTTTTTTGTGTTAATGGTATATCTAGCAACAGCAGTATTGTATTACTTTGGAACAGCAGAAGGGAAGTCTTCAAGGTTTTTCTCGGTTGGTGCCTTATTTACTACAATATTAATTATGGTAACCTCGTTTTTATTTGGAATCTATATCGAAAATTTTGCCAAATATAATGAGCTTTACGGTTCCATTGGAGCCATTTTAATCTTGTTGTTTTATTTATGGTTAAACGCCAATATCCTTTTATTAGGATTTGAGCTAAACATGTCATTAAAGCAACTCCGTAAAAATTTTTAATTATGAAAAAAAGTATTTTAGTATTAGCCGTATTTTTAATCAGTTTATCAACTCAAGCGCAAAGTATATTTGGGCAATGGACAACAGTTGATGATGAGACTGGAGCCAAAAAATCTATTGTAGAAATCTACAAGAAAGATGGAAAAGTATTTGGTAAAATAGTTAAGATTTTTGATCCTGCTAAACAAAAAAATCTTTGCAAAAAATGTAAAGGAGAAGATTACAACAAACCAATTTTAGGATTACACCTTATTAAAGATATGACTAAAGATGGTAAGTATTACAAACATGGATCAATCGTAGATCCGCAAAACGGAAAAGTTTATGACTTACGTTTAGCTGTAACAGACGAGGACAAACTTCAAGTTAGAGGTTACATAGGGTTTTTATACTCGACGCAATATTGGGAACGCGTACAATAACACCCAATAATTAATCAAAAATATACGCATCCATTGCATTTTATAGATGTCATCCTTCCAATTCCTTTACAAAATCGCTTTACGTATAGTATAACGCAAGCAGAAAGTGGTTTTTTAAAGGAAGGAATGCGTGTTTCCATCCCTTTCGGGAAATCCAAAATTTACACAGGTATTGTAGCAGCAATACACCAAACCAAACCATTAATATACGATGCTAAGCAAATACATCAAATATTAGATGACACACCAATTGTAACTCAAAAACAATTGCAATTGTGGCAATGGATTGCAAAATACTATATGTGTACAGAAGGTGAAGTCATGCGTGCAGCTTTACCTAATGCTTTTTTGCTTGAAAGCGAAACTATTATTAGTAAAAACAATGCTATTCAATTAAATGAAACCGAGTTAAAAGACGACGAATATTTAATTTACGAAGCATTGCAACATCAGTCTTCACTTAAGATTCAAGATATATCTAATATATTAGATAAAAAAAATGTGCTTCCTGTAGTAAAACGTTTGGTAGAAAAGGAAGCTATAATTTTAAACGAAGAAATTTACGATAAGTATAAACCTAAATACGTTAGATACGTAAAATTAACCCAAGCTTATACTTCCCAAGATAGTTTAAATCACTTATTAGAAAACTTAAGTAGCAGAGCCACAAAACAACGCGATGTTATTTTAACTTTATTTTCAATAGCAGCAAAAACTAAAAAACCTGTAAAAGTAGCTGATGTAGTTGCAGAAAGTAATGCAACATCTTCTACAATAAAAACATTGATAGATAAAGGTATTTTAGAAGATTATCATATACAAATAGATCGTGTGGTTTATGAAGGCGAAGACAATGAAGCCTTAAAACAATTAAACCAGTATCAAACCGAAGCTTTGCAGCAAATACAGCAAAGTTTTAAAACCCAAAATGTGGTTTTACTTCATGGTATTACTTCTTCAGGTAAAACCGAAGTCTACGTAAAACTAATAGAACAAGCTTTATTAAATAATCAACAAGTATTGTACTTATTGCCAGAGATAGCTTTAACCACACAATTAGTGACGAGGTTGCAAAATTATTTTGGAGAGCAAGTGGCTGTGTTTCATAGTAAATACTCGGCTCATGAGCGTGTAGAGGTCTATAATCAAGTGCTTAGTAATTCCGCGAAAGCGAAAATAGTTTTAGGTGCTAGATCATCTATATTTTTACCATTTAGTGATTTAGGATTAATAATTGTGGATGAAGAACACGAGTCTTCCTTTAAACAATTTGATCCTGCGCCAAGATATCATGCACGTGATGCTGCAGTAGTTTTAGCTTCAATATTTAAAGCTAAAACGTTGTTAGGTAGTGCAACACCAAGTATTGAAAGTTACCATAACGCACAACAAAAAAAATATGGTTTAGTTAACATCAATAGACGCTATAATAATGTCCAATTACCAGATATAGAATTGGTAGATATTAAGGATAAGCAAAAGCGTAAAAAGATGAAAGGTCATTTTTCGGATAGATTAATTGAAGAAATGAATGAAGCCATTAAAGAAGGACATCAAATTATATTATTTCAAAATAGAAGAGGATATTCTCCAATTGTAGAGTGTAACACTTGTGGTCATTCTCCGCAATGTCCTAACTGCGATGTAAGTTTAACGTATCATCAATATCGTAAACAATTGCGTTGTCATTATTGTGGTTATAATAGTGCAATGTTAATTAAGTGTATGGCTTGTGGCACACCTGGATTAGATACGAAAGGTTTTGGTACAGAACAAATAGAAGCTGAGGTTAAATACATTTTTCCTGATCTTAAAGTGGGTCGTATGGATTTAGATACTACACGTGGTAAATTTGGTTATGAAAAAATAATTACAGCTTTTGAACAAAAAGAAATTGATGTTTTAGTTGGGACACAAATGTTAACTAAAGGTCTTGATTTTAGAAACGTAAAATTGGTTGGTATAATGAATGCCGACAATATGTTGAATTTTCCAGACTTTAGAGCTCATGAACGTAGTTTTCAGTTAATGCTTCAAGTGTCAGGAAGAGCAGGACGTACAGAAAAACGAGGAAAAGTATTAATACAAACCTATAATCCGTATCACAAAATATTACAACAAGTCTCAACTAATGATTATGTTGGTATGTTTAAAGAACAGTTGGAAGAGCGTTATAATTATAAATATCCACCATTTTACAGATTAGTAAAAATCACATTAAAGCATCGTGATTATAATAAAGTAGACATGTCTGCAGACTGGTTGGCAAAATCATTAACGCAATTGTTTAAACATAATGTTTTAGGACCAGAGTTTCCTCCAATTTCAAGAATTAGAAATCAATATCATAAAAATATTTTAATTAAAATACCTCAAGGACAACCTTTAGGGAAAACAAAAGAAGCCATTAAAAAGGTGCAAACGTCTTTTGAAGCTATTGGTAATTTTAAAGGTGTCAGGATTGTGGTAAATGTAGATAATTACTAAACAAAAAAAGCCTACTTGAATAAGTAGGCTTTTTTTTAGGGCTTATATTTTGTTAGTTAAATACTATTTAAAGCATCAACTAATTGTGTTTTTTTGTTTCGGCTTAAAGGTATTTCATAGGCACCAACTTCAACATTTTTACTATTAAATCTATCTACTTTGTCAAGGTTAACAATATAAGATTTATGGATTCTTAAAAACTTACCTTCTGGTAATTCGTGTTCAAATGCTTTCATTGTAGATAAAACAACAAGACTTGTATCTTCGGTCACTAACTTAACATAATCACCAAGTGCTTCAATCCATTTAATGTCTCTAATGTATACTTTACGTTTTTTTAGGTTACTTTTAACAAAAATATGCTCGCCTTCTTCTTGGTTAAAATCAAGTTTAAGTTTGTGTTGCTCTACAGCTTTATCAACCGCTTGACTAAAACGTTCTCTAGTAATTGGTTTTTGTAAATAGTCAGTAGCATCATAGTTAAAAGCTTTAAATGCATATTCTGTTTTACCTGTTACAAAAACAATCTGAGGTTTATTATTTAATACATCTAATAACTCAAAACCATTAAGTACTGGCATTTCTATATCTAAAAATATAAGATCAACCTTGTGTGTGTTTAATCCATTTTTAGTCTCTAAAGCACTGCTGTATTCCGCAATTAGATTTAGATGATTGTTATTTTCAATTAGCTTTACAATAGATAGTCTTTGTATTGCTGAATCATCAACTACTACACAATTTAATATCATAGTATATTTTTTAATAGGTTAATTTATCGACAATAGTACAAAAAATTCGGATTAAAACCAAAAAACATCGCTTAAATGTAAAAATTAACATTTTATTTATCATGTGTTGAATGTTATTTATTGATATGGATAAAAAACAATTTGTGAGATTAAATAAAAAGAAGTATTTTTGCACTCATTTTTAACACAAATAAATTAGATTTTTATGAATCATTATGAAACTGTTTTCATCTTAAATCCCGTTTTATCTGAGACACAGATAAAGGAAACAGTAAAGAAATACGAAGATTTTCTTGTTTCTAGAGGAGCTAAGATGGTATCAAAAGAAGATTGGGGACTTAAAAAGTTAGCTTACCCAATTCAAAACAAAAAAAGTGGATTTTATCACTTATTTGAGTACCAAGTAGAAGGAGAAGTAATTAATCCTTTAGAAGTAGAGTTTAGACGTGATGAGCGTTTTATGCGTTACTTAACTGTTGCAATGGACAAACATGCTGTATCATGGGCAGAACGTAGAAGAGTTAAATTAAAACAAAAAGCGTAATCATGGCAAGTATAGATCAACAAGCAAAAGGAAAAAAAGAAGGAGAAATCAGATATCTTACTCCTTTAAATATTGAAACTAACAAGAATAAAAAATATTGTCGTTTCAAAAAGTCTGGAATCAAGTACGTAGATTACAAAGATGCAGATTGGTTATTAGGTTTTGTTAACGAGCAAGGTAAAATTTTACCTAGACGTTTAACAGGTACCTCTTTAAAGTATCAAAGAAAAGTGTCTGTAGCTGTAAAAAGAGCACGTCATTTAGCTTTAATGCCTTACGTAGCAGATTTATTAAAATAAAAATAGCATAACAATGGAACTTATATTAAAACAAGACGTTGAGAATTTAGGATTTAAAGACGATGTTGTAACGGTTAAGAACGGTTATGGTAGAAACTTTTTAATCCCTACAGGACATGCAGTTTTAGCAACTAACTCTGCTAAAAAAGCATTAGAAGAAACTTTAAAGCAACGTGCTTTTAAAGAAGCTAAAGAAGTTGAAGAAGCTAATAAAGTTGCTGAAACTATCAAAGCTTTAGAAATTAAAATACCTGCTAAAGTTGGACAAGGAGACAAATTATTTGGATCTGTTAACAACATTGATGTAGCAGAAGCATTAGCTAAAGAAGGTCAAAGTATAGATAAAAAATTCATTTCTGTAACTACAGTAAAACGTTTAGGTAAGTATACTGCTGCTGTACGTTTACATAGATCAGTAAATGTTGATTTAGAATTTGACGTTGTTGCACAAGCATAATTTGTAATTTGTTAACAAAAAGTTAATAAATTACTTCTAAATATTAAAGCTACTCATATCGAGTAGCTTTTTTTATGTTAATTTTGTAAGATATTATGCACGCATAATATGTTTATAACATAACACACAACAACATGAAAAAATTACAATTAACTATTACTTTATTGTTATTCGCAGTTATGAGTTTTGCTCAAGTTACTACGTCTAATATCAAAGGTTTAGTCACAGACGACTCAAATGTCACCTTATTTGGTGCTAACATTGTCGCTGTACATGGTCCAACAGGTACTAAGTATGGTGCAATTAGTAATGTAGACGGTAGATATAACCTATTAAATCTTAGGGTTGGAGGACCTTATACGGTTACTATTTCTTACGTTGGATTTACAGATAAAACTTTTGAGAATGTTTATTTAACTTTAGGTAAAACAGCAAACCTAGATGCAACAATGAATACTAGCGAAGAGGCGTTAGATGAAGTTGTAGTTACAGGCTCATCTTCAGGTACTTTTGGTAGTGATAGGACAGGAGCCGAAACTAGTGTTGGAAGAAGAGAATTAACAAGATTACCTACAATTTCAAGATCAGCTTCTGACTTTACAAGATTAGAGCCATCAGCTTCAGGAAACTCTTTTGGAGGAAGAAACGATCAGTTTAACAATTTTACTTTGGATGGAGCTGTATTTAATAATCCATTTGGATTAGATGCTGCAACTCCAGGTGGACAAACAGACTCTCAGCCAATTTCTTTAGATGCAATTGACCAAATTCAAGTGTCATTAGCACCTTATGATGTTACCTTGTCTGGGTTTACAGGTGCTGCTGTAAATGCAGTTACTAAAAGTGGTACTAATGAGTTTCATGGTACAGTTTACGGTTTTACTAGAAACGAAGATATGACTGGAGGAAAGATAAAGGGAGAAGATGTTTTTCAATCTGACTTAAAACAAAACCAATATGGTGTAAGTTTAGGTGGACCAATTATAAAAAACAAATTATTTTTCTTTGCAAACTTTGAAAAAGATGAACGTTCTGATTTAGGTACAAACGGTTTTGCTCCTAATAGAGGCACAGGTGCTATTAATGAAACTCGTGTTTTAGAGTCTGATTTAATAACTGTTCAAAATGGGTTAGCTAGTATTGGATATGATACCGGAAGATATGAGGGCTTTAATTACGATTCTAACTCTACTAAAGGAATATTTAAATTAGATTGGAATATTAGTGACAATCATCGTTTAGCTGTAATTTACAATTTTTTAAATGCGTCTAAAGAAAAACCTGCACATCCATCTGCTTTAGGATTTAGGGGACCAAGTTTTGCTACCTTACAATTTGAAAACTCAGGTTATGAAATTAATAATAATATAAATTCAGTTCAATTAGAATTAAATTCAACATTATCAAGTCGTATTACTAATAAATTACAAGTTGGATATACTCATTTTGATGATTTTAGAAACCCTTTGTCATCTCCAATGCCTGCTTTTAGAATATTAGATGGAGCAGGAACCAACTATATTGTTGCAGGGCATGAACCCTTTTCAATTAATAATAAATTAGACCAAAAGGTTTTACAATTTTCTAATAATTTAAATTATGTTAAAGGAGATCACACTTTTACAGCTGGAGTATCTTATGAAAAATTTGAATTTGATAATTCATTTAACCTAGGTGCTTATGGTTATGGTTTTGGACCAGGTCAATACCCTGAGTATCCAGATGGTGGTTATGTAGGTGCTTTTTATGGTGATTTTGCTGATATTGAAGCGTTTAACACTGCTATTTCTAGCGGTATGCTAGCAGATGCTATGGCTAATGCGCAAAATGTTTATGATACAAATACAAATAATGACAGTTGGGCTTTAGCAGAAACTAATGTTGGTCAATTTGCTTTTTATTTACAAGACGAATGGAATGTTACTGATAATTTCAAATTAACTTATGGAGTAAGATTTGATAAACCATTGTTCTTTGATTCTTCTACAAAAGCTCAAGAGGTAATTGATAGAGCATGTTGTTATTCTCCAGATATAGAGTATATTAATCCTAATACAGGAGAAGGCGTATTTTTAGATAATACTAAAATGCCTTCTAATAAATTTTTAATTTCACCAAGAATAGGTTTTAATTATGATGTGGAAGGAGATAATAGTTTTCAAGTCCGTGGAGGAACAGGTTTATTTACAGGGCGTTTACCATTTGTTTGGTTAGGTAACCAAATTGCTAACCCAGAAGTTTTCTTTTACCAGATGGTGGATCCTGATTTTAAATTCCCACAAGTATGGAGAACTAATATTGGTGCTGATTATAGATTTGATAATGGTATTGTTGCTACGGGAGATATTTCTTACACAAAAGATATTAATGGAGCACACGTACAAAATTGGGGATTACGTAATCCATCTGGTACTTTAGGTGCACCAGGTGATAATAGACCTGTTTATACAGATGCAGATATAATTAATAATGCCTATGTATTTACAAATTCTGATAAAGGACGTATTTGGAACTTTACTGCTAAAGCTCAAAAAACATTTGATAACGGATTGTATACTAGTTTGGCTTATAATTATTTGAATTCAAAAGACGTTAACTCAATTGAGGCAGAAATTACAGGAGATGCATTTGCTTTTAATCCTGTAGTTGGTAATGCAAATGATGATGTATTATCCTATTCTAAATATGGTGATACACACCGTTTTATTGGTGTTGCTAGTAAAAATTTTACCTATGGAGATGACAAATGGTCAACTACAATTTCTACTTTTTTCGAGTACGCTCAAGGTGGACGTTTTAATTACACTTACGGAGGAGATTTAAATGGAGATGGTTCGGCATTAAATGATTTATTATATGTTCCAACTGCTTCAGAATTACAAAATATGCAATTTTCAGGAGCTGGTCAAGCAGAAGCTTATGAAGCGTTTATCCAACAAGATGATTACTTAAGTGAGCGTCGTGGTGATTACGTAGAGCGTTACGGAGCATTAGCACCTTGGAGAGGTCGTTGGGATCTTAAATTATTGCAAGATTATAATTTTAATGTTGGTGGAGGTAAAACAAATACAATTCAATTAAGCTTAGATGTTTTAAACATTGGAAATTTAATAAATAGTGAATGGGGAGTTGTACAACAACCAACATCTGTTCAACCTGTAGGTGTAGATGTTGATGCTTCAGGAGTACCAACATATACATTTACTGGAGTTACTGAAACTTTTTCATATGATACAAGTTTATTATCAAGATGGCAAGCACAATTTGGAGTTAGATATATTTTCTAACATTTAAATAGACAGATTTTATAAATAAAAAAGCGGATAATTCTAATTTAAGAATTATCCGCTTTTTCTTTAGTAAGAATTTAAGCTTATAATTGGCTTACAATTTCTTTCTTATATTTTTTAAGTAATGCTCTAGTCATACCTAAGTTTGCCTTGTCAGAATCAACAGCTAAGTAAATAAAATACTCACCGTTTTCAGATACATCAATAATGTGTATTTGACTGTTAAGTGTAATTAAAATATCTTGGATGTTAGCATCAAGGTCTAAAGCTTTAATTGCATTTTTCTTAGCTTTAACAACCTCAAGGTTAAAAGCAGATGCGATTTCAGGATCAAAAGTAGGAGAGTTAGAGTGTGATACATAACATACACCAGAGCTAACCTCTGTTACAGATACAGCAATGTAACCTGGTACATTTGATTTAATATCCTCTGTGAATTGTTCTAGAAAGTTTGACATAATTGATTTGTGGTTTATTTATTAATATTTAATGAATTCATTTGTTTAAGTAGTAGTCCAAAACGCGAGATGTTATCGGACGCTAATAAAATTAAATTATCAGAGTCTAATTTATTAACAACCACAAAGTTTTCTTCAGACCTAGCTATTAACTGATTTAGATTACTACCTGTAATATCTTTAAGTAAGTCATTACACATAGCAAAACTTGTTTCAGTCATTAGTGCTAAATTATTAGAATGTTCAGTGTTAATAGAGTCTATTACATTACCGTCTTTATCAGCAAGTATAGCAGTAATAGCTCCAGTATCTTGAAGTAATTGTTGTAGGTTAATCATATTTAAATTTGGTGATAAGGTCGCAATGTAGTATTTTATTACATTTTGCAAAGTTAAATTATTACTAAATACTACACATATAGATTAAGTGTTTGTTTTTAGCGATTAAAAGCGGGTTTCGAATAAGGTAAAGATGCTTTTTAATCACACATAAATAGGAGTTTAGCTAAATATTATTTAAAATTGCAAATTCAAAACTATAACCCAAGTTTAAAATATGAGCTTAAAAGAAAAATCTAGAGAAGAATTAGTAGACATCTTAGAAAACCGAAAAAAAAGATTTGAGGCAAATAAAACAGGGCTAAAAAACTATAAGGAAGAGGTAATACAAACTATAACTGAAGAAGCTGATCCAGTAATTGAAGCGATAGAAGTTGCCGAAGTACCTGTTGCTGAAATTTTAGAAATTGAAAACCAAGACATCGTTTTTGAAAAGGTGAAACCGGATGAAGTTGAGAGTAAAATTGAAACAGAAACAGATAAAATTGACAGCGATTCTAAAGCTTCAGGGTTTGATCCAACAGCATCAGGTGCTAATAAAACATACAACGCACGTATGAAAAGCGGTTATTTTGGAAGAAGAAGACGATAAACAATACAGATAGTCATTACATAAAATAATTCTATTGATATTTAAAATCTAGAATTGCAGACTATATAAAACTACAATATATTATGTAAATTTGCGCTCCTTTTAAGGAGCGCATTTTTTTTTAATCATTTGTTACAAAATCTATTTTAAATGAAATTATTTTATCGCTTTTGCGGAAATCAGGCCATCAAACAGTTAATTTTATTAGTGTTTTTAATAAGCGTAGTGTCTTGTAAGGATGCAAAAGAAGATGTATCTAACACTACCGAAACTAATACTGAAACCAAAGCACAAACAGAAAAGCAATCAGTATTAATTGAAACTTTTAAATATAATCCAAAAGACGATCTAATTATAAGTGTACATCGTGGAGGTAAAGGTTTAAAGCACTATCCAGAAAACTGTCTAGAAACTTTAAAATATGTCAATGACAGCATACCTGCAATTTATGAGATTGACGTCGCACAAACCAGAGATAATGTATTAGTCTTAATGCACGATAACACTCTTGAGCGTACAACAACAGGAACAGATAGATTAAACAAATATACTTATGAAGAGCTTCAAGCCTTTAATCTAGTTGATGATTATGGAAATGAGACTACATTTAAAATTCCAACATTAAAAGAGGTTTTACTTTGGGCCAAACAAAATAATGTAGTGTTAACTTTAGACAAAAAACGTAGTGTATCTTTTGATGCAATTGTAGCATTAGTAAAGCAGGTTGAAGCAGAAGATGTTTCAATACTTATCACCTATGATATCAAGCAAGCAACAGAAGCTTACGGATTAGCACCAAATTTAATGTTATCGGTTTCTGCTAGAAACCAAAAAGAATTAGATTGGTTATTACATTCAAAAATACCAACACAAAATATGCTGGCTTTTACAGGTACAAAATTATCACCAAACCAGTTTTATAAAACCGTACAATCGCATGGTATAAAAACAATGTTAGGGACTTTAGGTAACCTTGATAAACAAGCCAAAGCTAAAGGAGAAGTACCTTACAAAGTTTGGAGAGATAAAGGTATAGATTTGTTTGCAACAGACAGACCATTTGACGTTGCAAAAGCATTAAATATAACAAAGTAACATAATGAAGTATTCAAGACTTACAAAAGAACAATTTGAAGAATTGCATCAAGAATTTATAAATTTTTTAGCCACACAATCTATCACAGCAGAGGAGTGGGCCACTATTAAAACAAAACAACCAGAAGTAGCAGAGCAAGAATTAGATGTTTTTAGTGACTTGGTTTGGGAAGGTGTTTTAAAATCAGTTAAATATGTCGAGCAAATATCAGCTCAAAATATACATCTTTTTAGTTTTAAAGAAGATCATATGCACGTTATTGGTATTAAAATAGATGGACCAATAGATGTGACCACAAAAGATGGATTTAATTGGCTTCGTGAGAATTTAATGGATGAAACCGTAACTTTTACACAAGGTAAAAAAGACTATTCTGAAGATAAAAACTTAGATAAATTTAAGTTAATCCAATCAGGAAGCGCTATTACAAAAGGCGAACTGTATGAGTATATGAATACGTTAATTAACTAAATCAATTTTAATAAAAGCAATACTATTGTTTTTCCTTGTAAAAGTAAACAAAGACAACAGTATTATATATTTTTGTATTATTAGTATTTTAAATACTATTAAAGTAAAAAGTAATCATTAAAAACATTTCTGCTTTTGCAGGAAATATTATGGCACAAAAACCAAGCATACCAAAAGGAACAAGAGATTTTAATCCAGAACAAGTAGCAAAGCGAAATTATATTTTTAGTACTATAAAGTCTAAATTTCAACGTTTTGGGTTTCAACCAATCGAAACACCTAGTTTTGAAAACTCTGATACTTTAATGGGTAAATATGGAGAAGAAGGTGACCGTTTGATTTTTAAAATTTTGAATAGTGGTGATTATTTAAATCCAAAAAAAGGAGCTATTTCTCAAGAAGATTACATAAAAAGAGAGAGTAATTTGTTAACGAAGCAAATCTCTGAAAAAGCACTACGTTACGACTTAACAGTTCCTTTTGCTAGATACGTAGTACAACACCAAAACGAAATAGATTTTCCTTTTAAACGTTACCAAATGCAGCCCGTTTGGCGTGCAGATAGACCACAAAAAGGACGTTTTAGAGAGTTTTACCAATGTGATGCAGATGTTGTAGGTAGCGATAGTTTATGGCAAGAAGTTGAGTTTGTACAATTGTATGACGAGGTGTTTACAGCCTTAAAACTTGAAGGAACAACCATTAAAATTAACAACCGGAAAATATTATCTGGTATTGCAGAAGTTATTGGTGCTAGTGATAAATTAATAGATTTTACTGTTGCTTTAGATAAGTTAGATAAAATAGGAGAAGCTAAAGTTAAAGAAGAAATGCTTAGTAAAGGTATCCCTGAAGAAGGTATAATTAAGCTTCAACCATTATTTACATTATCAGGAGATTTTGGGTCTCAAATCGATAGCCTAAAAACGATATTGTCAACTTCTGAAGAAGGACAAAAAGGTATTGAAGAGTTAGATTTTATTAATAATGCAATTGAAATTTTAGGTCTAAAATCGGCTAAATTACAATTAGATGTTACTTTAGCTAGAGGTTTAAATTATTATACAGGCGCTATTTTTGAGGTTTCAGCACCAAAAGGTGTTGCTATGGGATCCATTGGTGGAGGTGGTCGTTATGATGACTTAACTGGTATTTTTGGTCTTAAAAATGTAAGTGGAGTAGGTATTAGTTTTGGATTAGATCGTATTTATTTAGTTTTAGAAGAGTTAGGTTTGTTTCCTGAAACAATCACAAAATCTACTGAAGTCTTATTTATAAATTTTGGTGAAAAAGAATCGTTATTTAGCTTAAAAGCAATAAAAGCTTTAAGAGAACAAAATATTAATGCCGAGTTATACCCGGATAATGCTAAAATGAAAAAGCAAATGAATTATGCTAATAAGCGTAATATTCCGTTTGTTGTATTAGTAGGTGAAGAGGAATTGAAAAATAATCAATTCACTTTAAAAAATATGATTTCTGGTAATCAAGATAAAATTGATTTACAGACTATGATTTCTAGACTAAAATAAGCACATTTAATATATGACTATCCAAAAGCTACCTGGACAATACCAAATTGAAGGTAGTAATCAGGATGATAATAGTTCAGGTTACAAAGGTATTTTAGACTTACAGTTGGATGAAAATAACAGAGTTAAAGCTAAATGGCTAATTAATAATAATCAAGAGCAGTTTGGAACTGGTTTTTTTAAACACAACATCTTAGTTATTAATTTTAATTATAAAGGAGAAGATAATGTTATTTACAAAGGCGTTGTAGTTTACAAATGTGTAACCAATGATATATTAGAAGGTTTTTGGTCAGAAAAGCATGGTAATCCATTGTATTTAGGAGAGGAACGTTGCTTTAGGATTAAAAAAACGCCAATACCAATCAATTAGCTTGTATCGTTTTTCTTAAAATTTTCTGGATATCTAAATTGTCTTTCTGCGGAATTAAATAATGTTCTAATTCTTCTTGATTATTAATTTGTTCTGTTTTATCAATAAATCCATAACCTTGATATATGCTATCTTTTATAAGTATAAAACCCTCTTCGTTGGTATGTCTACCTTTTTGTTTGATAACCATATCCTTTTTTGAATTAATTGTAAACTGTATCGCAGAATTTACCCTAAGGTTATAAGCCTCAACAGATTCATTAGCATCACAAATTCCTTTACAAGTTTTTATTTTGTAATGTGAGCATTGTGTAATACCATCTTGTAAGTGACAAAACTTGGGGCACAATTCAAAATCATTACAAAGTTTTTCTAAGTATGATCTACATTCTGCAATATTAGAAAAGGTTTCAATTGGGTTAGGTGTTGCTTTAAAATTGTTATATGCTAAGTGTTTTATACCTTGTCTATCTTCATAACTAAAAATTGAAAATGCTTTAGGTGTGCGTTTAGAGACTATATTAAATTCTGGGTAATGTTCTTTTATAGCTGCATCTTCCATTAATAAAGCAATCAGTTCTGTTCCAGAAAGTTCAAAGTCTATATCAGAGGTGTTTCGGCATAGGTCTAAAGACTTTTGAGCTTTACTGTAAAAGTGGCTTAAAACACGTTTTTTGATGTCTTTAGCTTTGCCAATATAAATAATTTTTCCTTTTTTGTTTTTAAAGTAATATATACCAGCTTTATTGGGTAAATTATTAAAAACAGATGTCGGTAAGTTGGAAGGTAATGTCGCTTCTTTGGAAGATTTTTTTAAAAAATCATTAAACACGGTTTCAGAGTCTTGCTGATTAAGTAGTAATTCAAATAAAATAACCGTTGCTTCCGCATCTCCACGTGCTCTGTGTCTGTCTTCAATATTTATATCTAAATCGTTACAAAGTTTACCTAAGCTATAAGATTTGTGACCTGGTAAAAGTTTTCGTGATAGTCTTACTGTACATAATTTTTTTCGATTAAAATCTATGTCTATCTCTTTAAATTCGTTTCTAATAACATTATAATCAAAATTGACATTATGGGCTACAAAAATGGTGTCTGAGGTTATAGCCAAAACATCTTCTGCAATCTCTTTAAATGTAGGTGCATTGGCTACAGTACCATTATCAATACCTGTTAGTGTTGTGATGTAAACAGGTATGAAAACCTCTGGATTTACCAAAGAAGTAAATTCATCTACAATTTTATTTCCATCGTATTTAAATACTGAAATTTCAGTAATCTTATTAGTTGGACCACTAGTTTCTACATCAATAATAGTATACATCATTTTATACTTTTTTCTAATGCTTTTAACTCAATACCTAACTGATTAAACATGTTAAGTATACTACTTATTTTTAATTCTTCTTGACTGTACTCTTGTGTGTTAATACTGCAAGTAAACTCCCATATTTCCAATACTTCGTTAATTGAAATACTGTATTTTTGATAGTTTGAATTGTCAGATATTAATGTTAAAGTTTGGTTTGCGTCAATGTTATTTTGGACGCGTTTATAAACCATACCATCATTGATGGTTACCAATACATAAGTGCGACCACTTTTAATCTCGTTTCTATCTTCTATAAAACGACCAATAACAAACGATCCGTCTTTCATGGGTAACATAGAGTCTCCTTTGATAGGAAATGCGCGATGTTTTCCGGTAGGTAAAAACGGAAGCTTTATTTTTTGTAACTGCTCAATATATTCTGGGTCATCATAACCTGATAAATATCCCGCAGAGGCTTTTACAGGAACAATCTCAATTAAGTCATCATTAGCATCGTCTACAGTAATAGGAAACAGTATACGTTGTTCATTTAACTGAATAAACGTTGTCGCATTACTTTTTGATAAGTCATACTTTAATAGTAAATCTATAGTGATTTTGAAATGTTTTGATAAAGAAATTAAAAACTCAATAGTTGGAGCAGATCTTTTTTCTTCATAGGATCCAATTCGGGATCTTGACACATTAAGTATTTCTGCTAAATCTTGTTGAGATAGATTTTTAAGACCTCTTAAGTGTTTTATGTTTGTAGCGATGTAATTCATTATGCTACAAATATAGGTAAGAATAACTTGTATTTGTAGTTTTTGTTTAAGTCAACGCTAGTTATTTTTCAAAACGAAACATTACGACTTGATCTTTAGTGTTTTAAAAAACTGAAAGATATTTTTTTAAATACTATAAAAATTAAGTATTCTGATTTACAATCCAAACGTATTCACAATCGTATGCAAAAGAAGTTGCATACATTAAAATTAAGCATAAAAAAACGGTTTAGAAAACTAAACCGTTGATTTTTAATGTGTAAATTTTGTAGCGAGAACGAGATTTGAACTCGTGACCTCCGGGTTATGAATTCTAAATTTGAATACGTTTAAGCCTAAATATAGGCTATACCATGCTACTTCTATAAAAAATCGTATGCAGTTTAATCTTTTGATTAATAAATATTTCAGAGCAATTTAAAGAAAATATTGGTACATCTTATTATATTTTTCACCATTTTTTTATCACTAAGAGTACTTGAAGGAAATTGATTTTTAATAGCTTGAACAAATATGTTTCTTAATCATGTAAACTGTTATTGGTTTCAAGGTTTTTCCAGTTTCAGGATGTAACCCATAACTTGTAAAATAATTTAATTGTTTCTTTTTATTCTTACCATACCATAATTTGACATCTCCATTTTCTGAAAAATAGGAGGTTTGGCAATTAGGTTCTATCATTTTGAAATTTTCAATACTCTCTTTTTTATAAATTTTAAGTAAATTAGATTGTAACATGTCTTTGATAAATGGAGATTCTTCATAATGGTCATTTTGCCAAACCATCCATTTTTCATTATTTACTTTAAATATATTAATTGTAAAA
Source organism: Olleya sediminilitoris (assembly GCF_016785945.1). Classification (GTDB taxonomy): domain Bacteria; phylum Bacteroidota; class Bacteroidia; order Flavobacteriales; family Flavobacteriaceae; genus Olleya; species Olleya sediminilitoris. The sequence goes on from NZ_JAEMEF010000006.1 coordinate 40,392, forward strand.
AGTAACAATATAAAGATAGCGGTAGTAATAATGGGAGTTTTATTTTTCACCAAAAACGGTGTTGACTTTTCCGTTATTTCTAAATTAGTATTTAGACTAGGTTTTATATCACTTTCTGTTCCTAAATATTGTTTTAATGCTTCTGCAGCATAAATTTTTAAAACAATTGGTTCGTCTCCATTTTTTATAGCTTTATTGTATTTAATTCTTAAAATTTTTTCTCCATAAGGTTCTCCAGTATTTTCATTTATATAATCAGAAAGGAATGTACTGATGTGTGTTTTTTTTATAAATCCCTGTTCTTCTTTAGCTTTTAAGTAAGCGTCCAAAAGTAATTTTCTATGCATATAATTCTAGTTTTTAGGTGTGGAAATTCTTTTCCATAAACTTTCCATATCTATTCCATATAATTTTACCAAATCGTTTTTTATTTGACACAGAGTTTGAAAATGCCTTCTCGTAATAAGGCTTGCGAGTTTTTTATTCTCTTATGTGAAGTATTGCTTAGTACCAAAATTGTAATTGGAAAGTAACAATTTTTATTGAGTAATAGACTTCACTCTTTCCAAAATAAATGAAGAGTTACCTCTTCTAATTTAGTGTGTTGCTATGCAAATATAAAAATCTGATAAAACTATCGGACAGCAACACTATTGTCAAATTTTAAATTTTAATAAAATGAAGAAATTATTTATTATAGTGTTTACGGTTTTCCTTAATGTTGCATTTTATTCATGTACTCCAACTAGTTTAGACGACGAGTCTGATAAAGTTGAAATGGGTACAGGTGGAGAAGATGGAGAGATTCTTCCAGAAGATCCGGAAGATGATGGAGACAACGATTAATTTTTTTTAATATATGGGTAAAAAATAATTTAATAGTTAATAAATTAGAGGAATGAAAATAGTCAACAAATCATTCCTCTTTTTTTGCTTAATAAACTTATTTCTGAGTTCTGTTTTGTCGCAGGAGACTCTCAATGATGAAGACAGTATTGCATTTTATTACAAAAAAGCAAAGGATAAAACTATAGGTTTTGAAAGTAGGCTAAATTTAATTTCAAACGCATTAAATCGTGTAAATAACAATACAGAAAATAAATATTTTCTTCAAATAATAAACACAAAAAGCTATCTGCACTATTCCTTGAAACAAACAGATAGTGCATTAATTTTTGCAAAGCTTTTATTGGATAGGAGTAAGGAGAGTGAGGATTTTAAAATGCAAAAATTGGCATTAAAAAAATTAGCAGACTACAACCGAATAAATTTAGATTACATAGAGTCATATAAGTACTATGTTAATTTGAAAGAATTAAGTAAAAAAACGGAAGACACTTTATCTGCTATAAAAGCCTTACAATTTATTTCAAGTATCCAAAGTGTAATAGGTTTACCTTATGAAAGTGAAGCTTCAGCAGTTGAATGTTTAGGTTTGTTAGATGAAATAAACAGCACATCTAAAGTCTTAAAATCTAAAGTAGGTATATATAATCAGTTAGGTATTATATATAAAGATTTGAAAAACTATCAACGAGCATTAATACTTTATAATAAAGCTTTAGCTATTACTAATAATACAGGATATATCTCTACCTTATTAAATAATAAAGCAAATGTGTATAGAGAGTTAAACAAATTTGAAGAGGCAGAAAAGCTCTTAGATAGTGTTTACAAAAGAAATATTAACAACAAAAATAGCGCCATCAGAAACAGAGCATTAGATAATTTAGGCTTTGTACAATCCAAACTCGATAAAGAAATCGGTATTCAAAATTTAAAATTAGCACTCAAATATAGAGAGAAAGATAATGACGAATTTGGTGTTTATACAAGTTGCATGCATATAGGTGAACATTATTTAAACAAGAATGAAATAAAAAATGCTAGATTTTATGCTTTAAAAGCATTTAATATTGCAGAAAAACTTGAAAGTAAAACATATACATTAGAAGCTTTGGAATTGCTTAATAAGTTATCAGATGATAAGTATGTGAAAGAATATATTACGCTCAAAGATAGTATACAAGAGGCTAAATTAAAATCAACTAATAAATATGCTTCGGTTAAATACGACTATGCTAAACAAACACTTTTAGCTAAAGAAAATGAATTAGAAAAAGAAAAACAGAAACGCCTGAAGTTTGTATACTTAGCAGGTATTATTTTAATACTAATTAGTGCAGCTTTTTTGTATTTTTTATTGAAAGCAAAACATAAAAAAGAAAAATTACAGCAAGTATTTAATACTGAAGCTAGAATATCTAAAAAGGTTCATGATGAAGTCGCTAATGATGTTTATAAAGTAATGACTAAACTTCAAAGTAATGATAGTTCAATATCCAATGATTTTGTTTTAGATGATCTAGAATCTATTTACACAAAAACTAGGGATATTTCTAGAGAAAATAACTCTATAGAAGTTGAAGAAGATTTTGAGAACTTAATTACAGATCTTTTACTAAGTTTTAAAAATCAATCTACCAATATTATTACTAAAAATTTATCCAATTTAGATTGGACTTCTATTTCCGCATTAAAGAAAATGGCTATATATAGAGTTTTACAAGAATTGATGGTTAATATGAAAAAACATAGTGAAGCTTCTTTTGTAGTAGTAAATTTTTCAAAAAAGAACGAGAAACTTATTATTAAGTATACAGATAACGGTAAGGGTAGTACATTAAAGAAAGCAAATGGTTTGGATAATGTGGAAAACCGTATTTCTGCAATTGATGGAACTATTACATTTGAAACAGAAAGCAATAAAGGCTTTAAAGCTCTAATAATAGTATAGTATGTTTAAAAATGTTTTAGTCTCAGACGATTTATTAAGTATAAACCAAGGTGTTTTAACGATATTAGAAACCTTGAACATTAATAAAGTGCAGGAAGTACAATATTGTGACGACGCTTATTTAAAAATTAAGAAATCTATTTTAGATAACCAACCTATAGATTTATTGATCACGGATTTATCTTACAAAAAAGATCATCGAGATCAAAAATTGAATTCTGGTGAAGATTTAATTATGGCTTTGTATAATGAATATCCTAAACTAAATGTTATTGTTTATTCGATAGAGGACAGGTTACAAAAAGTAAGAACTTTAGTTAATAAATATAATGCCAAGGCTTATGTTTGTAAGGGTAGAAAAGGATTGGTGGAACTAAGTAAGGCTATCGAAACAGTTTATGCTGGAGAAAAATACCTATCTCCACAAATTCAGTCAGCATTATCATCAAAAAGTAATATTGAGATAACAGATTTTGATATAGAATTATTACAACAACTTTCCTGTGGTTTATCTCAAGATGATATTTCTAAATTTTTAAAAACAAATAACATATCTCCATTTAGTTTAAGTTCTGTTGAAAAAAAAATTAATAAACTTAAAATTCAATTTGAGGCAAATAATACAATTCATTTAGTTTCAATAGCTAAAGACCTCGGACTTATTTAATTTTCTTAAGGCTTAAATGCTTGTAAATAAGTCTTTTATTTGCAGTTTATGGTATACCGTAATATATAAAATATTCTATTATATAAGTTTGTATCTGTAAGTCGGAACTAACCGAAAACAGACTATAAACAGAAGTAGGTGCTTAATTATAAACTTTTTAAATAATGAAAAAAGCCTCTATTTTATTACTAATTGTCTCTCTTTTTTTTACTAGTTGCGCATCACATTATGGTTTGCCTAAAAATTAGAATCAAAATACAACAGAAGTTATTTTAACAAAAAATAATTTTAGAGTTGTAGATATTGTTAAGGGAGAAGCAGAAGCGACCTATATTTTTGGAATAGGTGGTTTAGCTAAAAATGGATTGGTTGCAGAAGCTAAAGCAACAATGTTGAAAAAAGCAGGTATGAAAGGAACAGCAAGAACAGTTGTAAATGAAGTTGTAGAAGTCAAAACTTCAGGGTTTCTTTTTATAAATAAATATAAGGTCATAGTATCTGCTCAAATAGTGGAGTTTATTGAATAAAGTTAACTGTTAATTTGATTATATCCAGAGCCTTACGGAATTCCGTAAGGTTTTGTTTGTTTATGGGTTTAAGTTTGAGGAACTAAACTAAAACAACAAATTATGAATAAACATTATTTATTATCACAAATGAAATCATCAGGAACTGCATACTTGTGTTGGTTCTTTTTGGGATGCCATTATGCTTACTTAGGAAAATGGGGTTTACAGTTTTTATATTGGTTTACTCTTGGAGGTGTTGGTATATGGTGTCTTATCGATTTATTTCATATTCCGGCAAAAGTTAGTAATCACAATATGATAATTAGTAGTCAAATTGCAGAAATTGAAAAGGGTGAAAAAGAAGAAAATCACTCAAGAAATATGGCAATGATTGCAGCATCTAAATATAATTAATATGATATCTACTGAATTGAAGAGTCATTTTCTAAGACTTTATCAAATAGCTTTTGCTGACGATAATTTTGATGTTTTAGAAATGCAGATGCTTTATAAGTTTGCAGAAGAGCGAGGATTGAGTAAAGATCAACTTAATCAAATTTTATTAAATCCTTCTCATGATACATTAATTCCTAATTCATTGGAATTAAGAGTAGAGTATTTATACGATCTGGCAATTATGATTTGGGCTGATGGTAAAGTTACTGAAGACGAATATATTACTCTAAAAAAGTATTGTAAGAAATTTGAGTTTTTAGATGAAAATATAACAGAACTAGCAGATTACTTATTGAAATCAGCAAAAGAAGGTGTGAGTAAAGAAAAAATTATAACTGATATAAATTCATAAACATGGGAGCGATCAAAAAAATTTTTAAATTAAAGAATAGCGAACCAAGTAATTTTTTGACAGATACTACGGGAGAGGCAAGAGAACAAGTTAGGATAACTTACTATCAAAGTGGGTATGGAGCGTCCAAGAAAGCTGAAGGTAACCCTGTGACATTTGGAGTAGGTTTACATAACTTATTTAATACTTTTGAAAACCTATGTAGAAAACAACTTAATGAACAAAAAATATTAAAACAACCTTACATTGAATCTCAAGAAAGAGAACGAACAGAACTAAAAAAAAGAGAAACAGCTAAATCCATTTATGAGGATCAAATAAAAGGTATTGAAGACAAAATTGATAAAGCTAAATTCGAAATTATTGATGTTAAACAGTATCCTGATAAATATGGTATTGACTCAGACAAAAGACCTAAAGCACAGTTTTATATTGGATTGTTTTTATTGTTGCCAATAACAATTTACCTTTTTGTCTTTTATATTTCAGCGACATATTCAGCTTTTTTTAAAGATTTTGAAACAGATAGCTTAACAGCTGCTATTTTTGACTCTAACGCTTTCGCTAAAGCTATAAGTGATGGATGGTTGGAAGCTATTTTTGTTGGAACTTTGCCATTTGTTTTTATGGGGCTTGGCTATTTAGTACATATGTTTCATAAAATTAAAGGTTGGAAGTCAATCATTAAAATAGCATCACTTTATGTGTTAACATTCATTTTTGATGTGATTTTGGCATACTTAATAGAAAAGAAAATCTTTTTATATGACGCAGTGCTAGGACAACAATTTTCACCTGCTGATGCTTTGGGTAGTGTTAATTTTTGGGGGATTATTTTTGCTGGATTTGTTGTTTATATTATTTGGGGTTTAGTCTTTGATTTTGTGATGAAAGAACATGAAAACGTTGATAAAGTCAAAGTTTTCATACTAAATCAAAAAGAGACCATAAAAAATGCTATCAAAAAGAAAGGAGAACTAACTATCCTTGTTGATACAGTGGAAAAAGAGATAACAGCAATTAAAGGTAAAATCACAGAATTACAAGCAAAAATTGATGGTTTTATTTTTCCCGTAAAGGAGTATTTGCATTATCATTATCAATATGTTGAAGGTTGGTATCAGGCTATAAATTCAGAATTACAATTTCCTATAAAACAATTAGATGAAATAAGAGAGAATTGTGAGGTAGTTGCTTTAAAACATCTTGAAAATTTAAATCTTAAAGATCTTGAAGTTCAGAATATTATCTATGAAAAAAAATAAAATGATGAAAAATAAAATTAACATATTTTTTTTACTTTTAATTGTTGTTTCCTGTAAAGAAGACGTTAACAAAGGAGATACAGATATAGAAGTAAATACAAAAACGTCTGTATCGCATAAATCAAAGGACAACTTAAATATTAGTTTTTTATTGGATTTGTCAGATAGAATAAGTCCAGAAAAATATCCAAATAGTACAATGGAATATTATCGTAGAGATATAGCCTATATTAAATCTGTGTCCGAAGCTTTTGATATGCATTTAAGAGGTAAAAAAGTTAGAGCAATTAATGATAAAATGCAATTGTATTTTGATCCAGAACCTAGTAATCAAAATATCAATACTATTTCTAACAGTTTAAAATATAGTCTTGACAAAAAGAATGTAACGTTGTCTGTTCTTGATGATATCAAAGAAAGTTATGCTTCAAAGCCACAAAAAATATATGACTTGGCAATTGCAGACAATAAGTATGTTGGATCTGATACTTGGCGTTTTTTTAAGTCAAAGGTTAATGATTATTGTATTGAAGAAAATTATAGAAATATTTTAGTTGTCCTAACTGATGGTTATATCTATCATAAAAACACTAAAATTAAAGAAGATAATTTAACAACATATCTAACACCTAGTTTTATTCGAGAAGTAAAATTAAATAATAAAAATTGGGAGAGTAAAATTGAAGATCAGCAATTTGGTTTTATTCCAGCAGTTCATGATTTATCTAATCTAGAAATCCTTGTTCTAGGTATTAATCCGGATAATAAAAATCCTTATGAGGAAGATTTAATTAAAAAATATTGGAGCGATTGGTTTGATGCTATGAAAGTGAGACATTATCAAATTAAAACATCAGCATTACCATCTAATCTGGATAAAATAATTAAAAATTTTATTTTAAATAACTAGTTTAATTGTATTTTGCTTAAGCTAAAAATCATAACCAAACCATGCCAAAACTATTCATAGTATTTTTTTCTGTATTCTTTTGTTCCATTGTAATTAATCAGCCCATATTAGTGAAAAAAACTAATATACATGGTAAGGTTGTAGGGATCATGGATGGAGACACATTTAAACTTCTTTTAAGTGATTCAACCACAGTAAAAATTAGATTAGCCAACATAGACTGCCCAGAAAAAAAACAGCCATTTTCAACAAAGGCAAAGCAATTTGTTTCTAATGCAATTTTTAATAAAAATGTCACCGTTCAAGTATTAAAAAAAGATAGGTACAGACGTTTAATAGCTAATGTCTTTTACGGAGATTCAATAAATCTAAACCATCAATTGGTTGAAAATGGATTAGCATGGCATTATGTGAAATATTCAAAAGACACCATTTTACAAAGTTTAGAAGATAAAGCTAAAAAAGATAAATTAGGTTTGTGGCAAGATCCAAATTCTATTTCTCCTTGGCAATGGAGAGCCAATAAAAAAGAAGCTTCTAGAATTAAAAAACTTAATAAAGCAAAAGCTAAATAAACTTTGTATTTATGAAAGCTTTAAAAATTGTATTTTTTTTTATTGCATTTTCTTTTGGAGTTAATGTGTTTTCGCAAACTGTTTACACTACAAAAACAGGCGAAAAATATCATAAATCAACATGTCATTATTTAAAATATTCTAAAAAAGAATATAGTTTAAGCAAAGCTATCACTTTGGGGTTTAAAGCTTGCTTAGTGTGTAAACCAAATAATAAAACAGTAGATGCTGGCAATGCTTTAGCAAATAGAAAACAAACAAATATAACACCAACTAAAGCTACTGTAGCAAAACAATGCACAGGTAAAACAAAAGCAGGTAAGCGTTGTAAACGGAAAACAAAAAACGTTAATCAAAGGTGTTATCAACATTAATGTAATTTGTACAGATTACGGTTTTCCTCTTTTTTATTAGGCTTCTGCTATATAGCTTTGAATCAAATATTAAAAACTATATGTTATGAGAAAATTATTTACAGTTCTAATAGTGCTTTTACTTATTTCCTGTTCAACTCCGCTAGATAAAAAATACAATGAGGCTAATTTTGAAAGTGATGCTAAAGAAATAAAAGAGAGCGGTAAGCTTTCTGAAGAAGAAGCAAAGTTAATGGTAGGCTATATATTAAAAGCGAAATTGAGAGGAGAAAACATTGAGGGGAAATCGTATAATGAAATCATTCAAACTGCAAAAGACTTTAAAAAAGAACAGTTACAACTTGCAGAGAAGTCTAGAATTGAAGAAGAAAATAAAAGACAGAAACTAAGTAGTGCATTAACTGTGGCTATGTATGATAAAGGTTATGATAAATACGATTATCAAGATTATTTAACATATAGCTTTGTGTTTAAGAATAAAACAGATAAAGAAATTAGAGCCTTTAAAGGGAGTGTTTCTATTCAAGATTTATTCGATACAGAAATCAAGGTTATTAATTTAATAGTAGATGATGCCATCAATTCTGGTGAAACAGTAAGGAAAACCTATACTTCAGATTATAATCAATTTAAGGACGAAGATTCTAGGCTTAGAAATAAGGATATGGAGGACTTAAAAATAATTTGGACTCCTGAGAAAATTATTTTTGCAGATGGATCAACTTTAGAATAATAAATTAACGTCAAACGGGTTATTCGATTTTAAAGCTTACCATGATTTTAGTAGAAAATAGATATGTGTCAAATATAACAACAAAAGTATTTTGATAGAAGTCTATAATGACTGGCTTGCTAAGCTTAGCTGTAAATAGTTTTATTTACGATTTTTTACAGAATTGTTTTTTAAAAAGGCTTTATATTTAAACACTCTCCCTAATTATAATTGATTTTTCATAAATGTATTTTGTTGTCAGCTTGGTGCTAAAACAAAATGTGTGTTCTATTAAAAGTATCTAACTAAAACAATAAATAACATGAAAAAAACTATTTTAATTCTATTTGCATCGCTTTATCTTATTCCTCAAAATAGTAATGCTCAAAATGAAGGTGCTGCGGTAATAGCTGGAGTACTGGCTATTGGAGCCGGTATTGGAGCTGTAGAGCAAATTAAAGAACAAGCAGAATTAACTGCAACACAATGGATTTTATCAAATCACCCAGAGCTTAGTAGCTTCTCATTACAAACATTAGATTTTAATGGTAAAAAATTAAAAGATATGTCTGCTGTTTCAGTGATGACATTTAAAATACAAGAATTTACACCTTCAGATAAGCCAGAGTTGGATGGAAAAAAACAAGTCCTATTTGGATTTACTTCAGCAGGTTGGATTAGTAAATATGGGATTAATTTTGAAAAAGTTAATTGGCACTTAGTTGATAATGCAGAGTGGTTAAATATGATGGTATCTTATGTTAAAGTATCATCCAGTGAGAAAAATACTTCAGAAATTAAAAGCACCTTAAAAGAAGGTAGAGTTGTAAACAAAGGAGTGAAAGTAAAAAATAAGTTAGTAATACCTTTTTTTAAGCTAACAGGAGACATGTATTTTGTTACAGATTATTCTTCAAATATGAAACTTGTTTATAACGAACGCTCATTAGGTATCTTTTTAAAAGATACTCAAGATTTAGTGCAAATTAGTCGATCGGGTATTATAGATATTCATCACTTTTTTTTTATGAAGGATAATTTATTTAAAAAAATATAATAATGGGATTATTAAATAAAATATTAGGTAATGCAAGTCAAGCATCTACAGAACAGTTAAACGAAAAATACGCACGCTTATTAATTGTTAACGAGGAAATAGAATTAGGTTTCAAACTTTTTAGGGACGTATTTATGTTTACTAACAAGCGTTTAATATTAGTAGATGTTCAAGGTATAACAGGAAGTAAAATAGAGTATAAGTCTATGCCTTATAAAAATATTTCTAGATTTTCTTTAGAAACCTCAGGAACATTTGATTTAGATGCCGAACTTAAAATCTGGATTTCAAGTGAGAATATCCCATCGGTTAGTAAAAAGTTTAATAAAAGTATAGATGTTTATGAAGTACAAAAATATCTAGCAGGAAAAGTGATGTAATGCATAACCAAAACAATATTATAATCTGTTTTAAAATTTTAAGAAAAGAAAATAAAATAGTAGTAGTTTAAAAAGTAAATATATATGAAAATCATATCATTTGGAGTAAATAATTTTAGAGGCTTATCAGGAGGGATAACTAATAACACTATAGAGTTTAAGGACTCAAATACTATTTTTTTATTAGGACAAAATAATGTTGGAAAATCAAGTTTTTTGAAGGCTTATGAGTACTTCTATGAGAATAAAAATATGACCGCTGAAGATATATACAGAATTGATGTTAAAAATAATATTGAATTTGAATTAATACTTCAACTGGATGATTTTGATTTTGAGAAAGAAGCGATTAAAAAAAAGCAAGAAGGACTTAAAAAATGGTTGAATGAAGATAATTTACTAAAAATAAGAAAGGTAATTAAGTCAAAAGCAGGTAAGAAAATCACTTTTGAGAAAACAGAAAATTATACTTGGGATTATACCAATGAAAAATGGGAGAAAAAGAATTATGGAGGTATTGGTTTAGATACAGTTTTTCAGTCGGCTTTACCAACACCTATATTTATAAAAGCTATGCCGAATGAAGGAGAAGTGGAAAGTATTATTAATGAAATATTAAAGCAAAAAGCTTCACTAAACTTAAAAGATAAAGAAAGGCAGGAGCTAAAAGATGCTCAAGATAAGATTCAAGAACTACAAGATAAATTATATAACCCTGAATCTATTTTATCTTATAAAGAAGAAGTTAATAAACATTTTCAAGAGCTTTTTCCAAATACAAAAATTGAGCTTGATGAAAAGGATAAAGTAAAATGGACGGAAAATTCAATAGGTAAAAGTTTTTCAATTCATTTTGAACAAAAGAATAAAGATGGTATGAAAGATGATTCCATACCAACAAATTATGATAAAGTAGGTCATGGAGCTGTTCGTTCTGCAATATTTTCTTTATTATTAATGAAAGATATCGCTGAAGAATTTGAAAGAGTTATAAACAGAAAAGATTATATAGTACTTTTTGAAGAACCTGAACTTTTTTTGCATCCAAAGTTAATGAAACAGTTAAGGTCTTTAATCTATAAAGTAAGTGAAGCAGAGTCGCCATACCAAGTTTTATGTGCTTCGCATTCACCCCAAATGATTGATATTACTAAAGAAAAATCCTCTTTAGTAAGAATGGTTAAGGATGATTTTGGGACTATATTTTATCAAATAAATGACGAATTTTTAAAGGAATCCAGAGAGATACAAACTAAAGTGCAACTAAAACAAGAAATGAATGAACTATTGAGGTTTAATCCTTTTTTATGCGAATCCTTTTATGCGGATGAAGTTATTTTAGTTGAAGGGGCAACAGAAGAGATAATTATTAGAGGGTATTTGTCCGAGGTTGAGGTGTCTAAAGACCTTTTTGTTGTAAACTGTGGCACTGTTACTAATATTCCATTCTATCAAAAGATTTTTGCTAGATTTTCAATAAAATATCATGTGATTTGTGATACAGATTCAGCAATACAAAATGGGGTTGATGAAAACTCATTACCAATTTTTGATTCAGGAATTCAAAAATCAATTTATGAGCAATGTAAAACAGATTACTTACGTGATAATTATCAATTGGGTTTATTTCAGCTTCATTCAACAACATTTGAGCCAGCACATCAACATGAGGATTTAAATAAAGAATTGAAATATCCAAATTACAATGTCTCTGATGGTAAGCCATATAACGCAAATTTATACTGGAAAGATATTTTATCACCAAATTTAAATCATAAGGATATTAATTCTGTTCCTATAATAAAATACCTTAAAAATATAGTTGAGCATTAATTTCACTAGCAATCTATGCATACACAACAACACTTCCAACAAACCTTTTTAATATAAAAATTTGGTTACCTAAATTTGGTGGTGCTTTTCAGCACGCTGGTATATTTAAACCTAATACCAAAGAAAAAAGACGTACGTATTTTAGAAATATGCTAAGAGGTTACGTTGAGAATATCATATTAGACTTCGAATTCAATAACTTAACGTTTTATCATATTTCATTATTAGTTATAAGATAAGATTTTGTGTGTTATTATTGACTGCAAAAAAAATAATAAAACCAAAAGCAATATTATAAAGGGATTAATTAAAAAACAAAGAATAACAATTATAGACTAATGAAACAATTTTACTTACTACTATTACTTGTGTTTTCAACACAATCACAAGCAGAAACAAACCCGATAAATGTAGTCGATTTAAATTTTAGAATGTCTGCAATGTCAATACATCAATTAGCTTATGGATTTGCAAAAGGCGATAAAATAATACTTAACTACACTGAAGAGAGAGGGAAAAAGCTTAAAAACTTTGAAGTATTAGAATATAACGGTTCTAATATCTATTCAGACTTTAATGTAGTTAGCATAAATAATAAAGAGCTTACTATAAAGAAAACAGGTATCTATATTTTTAAATTTGAAAGCACGTCTTTAGCAAGACGTATTTGTAAATTTAAAATAGATAGGATTCCAGTATCAGAAGATTTAGTGTCTTTTAATACAACAGTTAAAGAGCGTACATTAACAGATACTACCTATACAGTTAGACAAGAACGATATATTAAAAGCGAATCCTATAAAGTAAGAGAGATTACAAAAAATCAACAATTTTATGTAAATAGTGGTTCTAACGCTTTTTTTAAAGGAGGGAAATCTAGAGTGGTTTTACCTTTTAATTTACCAACTAATACAGTAAAATGGTATTATTCGGTATCTTCTTTTAGAGATAAAACAAAGATAGAAAGTACATCTAGTCAAATTAATTTAGTTGCTGATTTAAGCCAATTAATTGATGAAACTGGAGCTTTAGGGTTTGCTATTGAACAATTAGGTAATCCTCCTGGAGCAGATTATTGTGATGTGTATTTATTAGATCATGCCAATAATAGTCTTTTTTTAAATAAAGAAGCTTTTATGCATTTTCCAGTTGGTACAAGAGAAAATATTATTGCAGCTAATGTTGAAGTTGGAAATTCTTGGTCAGAACAAATGTATTTAGGCATTAAAAATCCAGATTCTACACATGGTATTAATGTATTAGTAAGTATTGCAGCAATAGTTTTAGAGCAAGAAATAGGTGAAAGAGAAATTAAAACACCTCATGTAACTTATACTAAAGAGTTATACCTAGAAAACTAATTGAAAAAATGAATAAACTTGCAGTAGAATAACTTGAAAATGTTTTATAAAGTTATTGAATAATGAAGATGTTACTTAAGTCTTCGGTAATATCATCTCCATAAAATCAGAAGAGATGTCAAGATGTTTTACAAAGCAACATGCTTGAAGATTTTACAGAAAAGATTATAACTCTTTATCATGAAATCTATGATATTCTAAAAACCATTGCGCATAAATTCGATTTTAATTATCCACCAATTACAAAAGATGAGGTGTTTAAATCGAGTTTTGAGTAAGTTGAGAATTAAAAAAAGTATAATTAAGTAAACTATTAGGAACATAGAACTCAAAGTTAAATTATCAGAAAGAAGTAGCTATAAATTATATTGAGAGATAAGAGTCAAACTAAATCGATAGGATTATTATTAAATAATTTAGTTTAGATTTAAGGAAAGCATTTTTCATGTTTTAAACCTACTATTTCAAAGTTTCCTCTAAAGCCTTCAACTCCATACCTAACTCATTAAACATACCTATAATACTACTAAATTTTAATTCCTCTTGCGTGTATTCTTGTGTATTGATGCTGCAAGTAAATTCCCAAATTTCTAAAACTTCATTGATAGGTACATTATAGTTATCATAGGATTTATTGTCTGACTTTAGTAATAAAGAATTGTTTAAATCAATAGTATTATAAACACGTTTGTAAACCATGCCATCATTTAAAGTCACTAACACATAAGTTTTTCCATTTTTAATATCACTTCTATCTTCAATAAATTGACCAATAACAAATGTGCCATCTTTCATTGGAAGCATAGAGTCTCCTTTTATAGGGAATGCACGATGTTTTCCTGTAGGTAAAAAAGGTAATTTTATTTTTTGTAGTTGTTCAATATATTCAGGATCATCATATCCTGCTAAATAACCAGCAGACGCTTTTACAGGTACTACTTCAATTAAATTTTCATTGTCATCATCAACAGTTATTGGAAATAGTACTCGTTGATTGTTCAATTCTATAAAAGAGAAGTCTTTAGCTTTAGTCAAATCGTTACGTAATAAAATGTCTATTGGTATTTTAAAGTAATCTGAAAACGTAATTAAAAACTCAATGTTAGGAGCAGATCGGTTCTCTTCGTAAGAGCCTATCCTTGATCTAGTAACGTTTAACTCTTCTGCAAGTCCCTCTTGAGATAGCTTTTTGAGAATTCTTAAATGTTTAATGTTTTTGGATATGTAATTCATAATACTACAAATGTAAGCAATGATTACTAAAATATGTAGCTAATTTTGCAATATGCAAAATAATATTTTACATCTAGATTTGGATACGTTTTTTGTCTCATGCGAAAGACTAATAGATAGTCGTCTAAAAAACAAACCTTTATTAGTCGGAGGGACAGGGGATAGAGGTGTAGTGGCAGCTTGTAGTTATGAAACTAGAATGTTTGGTGTTCATTCTGGTATGTCTATGAAAGTGGCTAGACGCTTATGTCCAGAAGCTATTGTTATTAGAGGAAATGCTTCAATTTATACAAAGTTTTCACATCAAATTACTGAGATTATAAAAGAAAAAGTTCCAGTTTTTGAAAAAGCAAGTGTTGACGAATTTTACGCAGATTTATCAGGAATGGATAAATTTTACGGTTGTTATAAATATGCTTCAGAGCTTAGACAAAAAATAATTAAGGACTCTGGATTACCTATTTCATTTGGATTATCTGCTAATAAAATTGTATCTAAAGTAGCAACAGGAGAAGCTAAACCAAATAACCAATTACAAATAGACTCAGGTTTTGAAAAAGATTTTTTAGCGCCATTGTCCATTCGTAAAATACCATCGGTCGGAGAAAAGACATATCAAGTTTTAAGAGGTTTAGGAGTGGATAAAATTAGCGTCATCCAACAAATGCCATTAGAAATGATGATTAGCGCGTTAGGTAAAAATGGACGTACTATATGGAAGCGTGCTCATGGTATAGATAATCCACCTTTAGTACCATTTTATGAGCGCAAATCTCTATCTACAGACCGTACTTTTGGAAAGGATACCATAGATATGGTTAAGCTTAGAACTACCATTTTTGCTATGGCAGAAAATTTAGCATTTCAATTACGTAAAGGAGATAAACTAGCAGGTACGTTAAGTGTTAAAATCAGATACTCAGATTTTAATACCTATTCTAAACAGGTTAAAATACCCTATTCTAGTGCAGACCATGTTATAATTCCTAAAGTTTTAGAATTGTTTGAAAAGCTTTATGAGCGTAGATTATTAATCCGATTAGTGGGTGTGAAAATTAGCGATATAGTAACAGGAAATTATCAAATTAATCTTTTTGATGATACCGAAGAAATGTTAAGTCTTTATAATGCAATGGATACAATAAGAAATAGATATGGGGATTTAAGTATTATGAGAGCCTCTGCAATGGGAGCTAAAACCATTGGTAGGTTTGATAATCCTTTTAATGGAGAACCACCAATTTTATTAGCACATCGTAACCAATAATGTATTTAAATTGTCATTCATATTATTCTTTGCGTTTTGGAACGTTTTCTGAAATCGATCTCTTGGATTTAGCTCAGACAAATGGACTAAATAGAATTGCGTTGACAGATATTAACAATACATCTGCTTGCTTAAATTTTGTACGTCACGCAAAAAAACGCAAAATTAAGGCAATAATTGGTATAGATTTTAGAATTGGTGCGCAACAAAACTATGTAGGCTTAGCAAAAAACAACGAAGGTTTTAAGCAATTAAACCAATTTTTGTCAAAACATTCTGAAGAAAAAATGAAATTGCCTGATATTGCGCCAACTTTTGACGATGCTTTTATAATTTATCCTTTTGAAAAAATATTACAGCATAATAAAAATACTTTTGCAAAAAATGAATTTGTTGGTGTATCAATCGCTGATTTGCGCAAGCTTAGATTTTCAAAATTAAAACATCAAAAAAGTAAAATTGTTTTATTACAGCAAGTAACAGTTAGAGATAAAAAAGATTTTAATGCTCACAGATTATTAAGAGCCATAGATAATAATACATTATTAAGTAAACTAGATAAATCAGAAGAGTGTAATCCTTCTGATAAAATGTTGTCTATAGACGAATTAAATACTGCTTTATCTGAATTTCCTTTTATTTTAGAAAACACAAAAGCTTTAATGCAGCAATGTGATATTAATTTTGGCTTTGGTGATGAAAGAGAGTCTCAAAACCAAAAACTATACACTGACTCGTTTGAAAATGATTGTTTGTTACTAGAAAAATTATGTGATCAAGGTTTGCCTAAACGCTATACTAACCCAACACCAAAAGTGTATGCACGTTTAAAAACAGAATTAGACACTATCAAGTCTATGCATTTTGTTTCCTTTTTCTTAATCAATCACGACATTGTGTCTTACGCTAAAAGCAAAGGTTATTTTCATGTTGGTAGAGGTAGTGGAGCAAATAGTATTGTAGCTTATATTATTGGAATTACAGATGTTGATCCAATCGAGTTAGACTTATATTTTGAGCGATTTATAAACCCATTCAGAGCATCTCCACCAGATTTTGACATTGATTTTTCTTGGAAAGATCGCGATGATGTGACAGATTATATTTTCAAAAGATTTAAGCATACAGCTTTATTAGCAACTTACAACACATTTAAGTATAGAGCAGTAGTTAGAGAGTTAGGAAAGGTGTTTGGTTTGCCAAAAGAAGAAATAGATAAGCTTAGTAAGAATAATTATCAGATCGCTAGCTTAGATGACATTTCAAAATTAGTTTTAAAATATGGTAAATTAATCGAAGGATTTCCAAACCATTTAAGTGTGCACTCCGCAGGAATATTAATATTAGATAAGCCAGTACATTGTTATTCCGCTACAGATTTACCTCCAAAAGGATTTTCTACTGTGCAATTTGATATGATTATTGCAGAAGATGTTGGTGTGTTCAAATTTGATATTTTAGGACAACGTGGTTTAGCAAAAATTAAGGAAGCACTTGAAATTATAGCAGAAAATAGACCAGAATTACCACTAATTGATATTACAAATGTAGAAGCTTTTAAAAAAGACCCTAAAATAAATAACCTACTAAAATCAGGAGGAGCAATTGGCGCTTATTATGTGGAGTCTCCAGCTATGAGAGGCTTAATGCAACAACTACAAACACAAGATTATTTAGGATTAGTAGCAGCAAGTTCTATTATCAGACCAGGTGTATCTGGTTCAGGAATGAAAGAAGAATTTATTAAAAGACATCGTCACCCAGAAAAGCGTAGAGAGGCACATCCAATATTATATAGTATTATGCCAGAAACTTATGGTGTAATGGTGTATCAAGAAGATGTTTTGAAAGTAGCAAATCAGTTTGCAGATTTAACTTTAGGCGAAGCAGATGTACTTAGGAGAGGGATGAGTGGTAAGTTTAGATCTAGAAAAGAATTTGAAGCAGTCGAAGAAAAGTTTATTCATAATTGCAGAAATAAAGGGTATGCGGACGATTTAATTTTTGAAGTGTGGAGTCAAATTAAAAGTTTTGCAGGTTATGCATTTGCAAAAGGACATTCGGCGTCTTATGCTGTAGAAAGTTACCAAAGTTTATATTTAAAATGTTATTTTCCATTAGAGTTTATGACTGCTGTGCTTAATAATGGCGGTGGTTTTTATAGTGCAGAACATTATTTTCATGAAGCCAGACAACAAGGTGCAACTGTTTGTTTGCCTTGTATAAACACAAGTGATCATCCAAATAAACTAATTGGTTCCTCAATTTATTTAGGTTTTGGTTATTTAAAAAAATTAGAAACATACACAGTAAAAAGAGTTTTAACAGAAAGGCAATTGCATGGTTATTTTAAATCGTTAGATGATTTTATTGATAGGGTTTTGATTAGTATTGAACAATTAACAATTTTAATAAGAATAGATGCTTTTAGATTTACTAATAAACCTAAAGTAAAATTACTTTGGGAAGCTATATTTAAATTGAATGCTAAAGGAAAAGAAAGCATACAATCTAAATTATTTAACACAGAACATAAGCAATTTTTTTTACCTAAATTAGATAATAATTGGATTGAAAACGCTTATGACGAAATGGAGTTGATTGGTTTTCCTTTATGTAATTATTTTGATTTAGTTGATCAACCTATGGAAGCCGGACATTTAGCTTCTGAAATGAATCAGTTTATTGGTAGAAATATGCTTATTTATGGAAACCTAGTAACTACGCGTTATAATAAAACATCACAAGGCAAATTAATGAGGTTAAGTACTTTTGTAGACCGAAAAGGGGCTTATTTTGATGCTGTTCATTTTACTGATGTAGTCAATCAGTATCCAATTAATGGATTAGGTGTTTATGCATGTTACGGTAAAATAACAGGTAGATTTGGATTTTATAGCATGAGTATTATTTGGAGCAAAAAACAAGCAATACTTAAAGATCCTAGAAATGAATAATTTTAAAAAGTATTTAAATATACTAAACTCTTTGTTTCTATATCATAAAAAGGAGATTGTCCATGTTGATTTTTTTCTAAATTATTAATTGGCAAATAGCGTTGCGTTATTAGTGACTTTAAATCTAATATGTCTTTTTTGGTAGCAGGTTTGTTTTCTGATGATGTAAGTAAAGCTTTTAAACCGTCTGCAAGTATGTTTCCAGCAGCAGCATTTCCAATTCCAATAGCACTAATGGATTCATTTTTGGTTTGTTGTGGAGTTGAAGTAGTGCTTATGTTTTTACTTTTTAGTTGAGAAGTGGTTAATGTATTAGGTACAACTTGTCTATAATGGTAAGCTTTAGATCGGCATGAGTTGCTACAGTATTTTTGTACACGTCTACGTGTTGGTTCAAACTCTTTATAACAATATTCACAAGTGTACAGTTTCATTTTTATGTAATTTAGCGTAAAACAAACGTTTGTTTTACGCTAAATTACATGTTATTCCTGAATATTGAAAATCTGATTTAATATCGCTTTCTCAGCTTGTTGTTCAGAAACTAATATTTTCAGCTTTGGTTTTACTGTTTTATTAGGATTATATTCTTTAGTTTTTTCTAATAAATTATCAAAAAAATCATTACTACTAATAGGATATTCTTTTTTACTATTAAGTTCTGAGATTTCTTTAGTTACAGTTAAGTTTATATCAGATTTAATATTTTTAAAATTTGTTTTAATTAAATGTAATACATCTAGCCTGTCATTAGGCATTATTTTTTGATTAGGGTAAAATTGTTTTACAAAGTCTTCAAAATGTTTTCTATAAGAGTTGAATTGAATAGTGAAAATGCCCAATATTTTGTTATCTAAATTACGTATTTGAGACGTGTTATTTCTGATCCAATTAGCAACATATAAAGCGCCTTCAGCTTGTTCGTAATATTTGTCTAATAAGTAAGAGAACTCAATCTCTTTTAGTACGCTTTTCATTTGTATGAGATCAAAAATAATTTCTCTAAGATTAGTAATTTGCTTCATGAATTTATTGCCATCAGTATCAAGGTCGAACTCATAAATATTGATAGATTCACTAATAATTAATAATTTTTGATCAAAGACATTTTTCATTACAGTTTTACTTCGTTCTTCTAAAATATCTGATTCAAATAAAAAAATTGGCACATAAAATATTAAATTGCTCCAAGTTTTAAATGTCAATTCATTATAGTAATTATTTAAATCTAGTTTGCTCATTTATTCATTCGTATTTTTTAACATTTCAGAATAATCATTAGGTAACTCAGCATCAATATCTCGTAAGTATTTTTCTAAAGCGGACATACTTAAATGACCCGTAATTAACATTAATTTACTTTTAGCTTCAAAAGGTGACGACTCTTTAACTAAGGCTCTATACAATTTAGTAATGTATGTGTGTCTAAAACTATATAGTCCATAGTCTATACCTAAATCAAATTTTTGTTTTACACTTTTTTTAAATCTTTTAGAATAAAAATCTCTTCTATTGTTAAGTTTAGCTTCCCATTTACCTCCAATTTTATCACCTGCAAATAATAAGTCATCAGGATCAAATAGAGTAAGGTCAGGTAATTCTCTCCATAATAATTCAGGAATGATTTTAGTTTTTAAAGGACTGTTTTTAGCTTTAAATTGTATGGTTTTGTTAGCGATATTTATATTTTTTATTTGCAGTCGACAAACTTCTATAGGTCTTAATAAATTATAGGATATAAATTTTATAAAAAGTAAAAGTACTTTGTCATTTTCTTCTAAATGATTAAAAATAGCCTCTTGAGTTTCTTGCGTGTATGTTTTATTTCTGTTGGGTATCGTTTTTAAAGTCGGAATTTTTTTGACAAAGTTTGATTTAATAATTTCATTGTCTTCTAATACTTGAATAATACTACTTAATTCTGTTCTGTAATTATTTCTATTTCTAGCACTTGTGTTTTCTAAAATATTATTTAAAAATTCAAAAGTGATTTTTTTAGTTAATTCATCAATCGTTTTTAATGCTGGATAAGTTTTATTTAACCATTTTAAAAATACATCAATTCTGTTTTTATAACCTCTAAAGGTTGTTACACTAACTAATTGCTTTTTATAATTAAGCGCAAAACCAAAAGCTTCTTGAATATTTATTTTAGGAGTCTCAATCTTCTCTTTCAATTGTGGTGTTGAAGTTTCTTTAACTTCTTCGACATGCTTTATTTCAGTATTAACATAATTAAATGTTACTTCAGGTTTTTTTGTTTTCTTTTTTAAACTAGAATGTAATTGGCTATTATCCTCAAAAGGTGAATACCCTTGTTGTAAAAATTTAAGTAGTGTTTTTCTATATTGAGTTAAAACTTGTAGACGATCTTCTTTGGTTTTATACTTATTAGCATCACCATAAAAAGGAGTGACACGTTTTAATTTATCGGTTTGAGGATCTCTGTAAGAGAAATAAACGTACCATCGCTTAGATAAATCACCTTTGGCGTCGTAAATTTTTGGTGTTGAATATTGTTTTTTCTTTTTCAAATCGTATGCACTATCGTATTCACTTTCGTATGCAAATGTAATGATCTGTTTAAAATTAAGCATAAAAAAAACGGTTTAGAAGACTAAACCGTTTAAATACAGTGATTTAATTTGTAGCGAGAACGAGATTTGAACTCGTGACCTCCGGGTTATGAATCCGACGCTCTAACCAACTGAGCTACCTCGCCATAATTTTGAGAGTGCAAATATATAAAGAATATTGAATGTGGCAAATAAAATTTCAAATAAAAATTTTTATTTCAATTTTTTTCTAAACTTATTAATTAATGTATATATTGGACAAATAATAATAGACAAGAATACAATTAAATGGAAGATAAAATAAAGTACGAGATGGAATTTGTAGTACATGCTTCTCCATCATTACTATACCAATATATATCAACACCTTCTGGATTATCTGAATGGTTTGCAGATAATGTAAACTCTCGTGGAGAATTATTCAAATTTATTTGGGACGGTTCTGAAGAGCAGGCTAAATTAATTACAAAAAAATCAGGAGAACGTATTAAATTTAAGTGGTTGGTAGATGAAGATGATTCATATTACTTTGAAATAAAAATTCAAGTAGACGAAATAACTAAAGATGTTTCAATTATTATTACTGATTTTGCAGAGGAAGATGAGGTAGAAGAAGCAAAAATGCTTTGGACCAATCAAATCTCAGACTTAAAACAAGTCATAGGTTCTGCTTAAAAATACATTCAATTAAAGTATATTTGTCCCATTGAAAAATGGGACTTTTTTTATGATAAATTTTAACGGAACACTTCAAGATAATAACGTAGTAATATCTAATACAAATCGTGGTTACTCTTATGGTGATGGACTTTTTGAAACCATCAAAGCTGTACATGGTAAGCTATTGTTTTTTGAAGATCATTATTTTAGACTAATGGCTTCAATGCGTATTTTACGTATGAAAATACCAATGAGTTTTACAATGGAATTTTTTGAAGAAGAAATAAAAAACACCCTTGAAGCTAATGGTTTACTTAGTAAATCTGCAAGAGTTAAAATTCAAATCGATAGATTAGAAGGTGGTTTATACTTACCAAAATCTGATGGTGTAAACTATATTATAGATGTTAACGCTTTAGACGAAGATTTTTACTTGCTAAATGATAATAAATATGAAGTCGATTTATATAAAGATCATTACTTGTCACCAAGTTTGTTGTCTACTTTAAAGTCTAGTAATAAGGCTATTAATGTCATAGGTAGTATTTATGCTAAAGAAAACAGACTAGATAACTGTTTGCTGATTAACACTAATAAAAGTGTTGTAGAGGCTTTAAATGGAAACCTGTTTTTGGTCAAAGGACAGACCATAAAAACGCCACCATTATCTGATGGTTGTTTAAAAGGAATTTTAAGACAACAATTATTAGAAATTATCAAACTAATACCAGAATATACTTTAGAAGAAGCTTCAATATCTCCTTTTGAGTTACAAAAGGCAGATGAACTGTTTACAACTAACGTTATTAAAGGAATACAGCCAATTACTAAATACCGTAAAAAAATCTTTACAAACGAAGTTGCTAAAATGCTACTACAAAAGTTAAATGTAAAAGTTAGATTAGGTTAGTTGTAACTTGGGTTTTCTGGAGCATTAGACCAAATAGAATAATCTTCACCAAGTTCAATCATTTTTTCTTTCCAAAAGGTTTCATAGCTTTTTTCAATGATATCCTTTTTGTAAGTATTTTTGGTAACAACCCATGCATTAGATTTTAATTCGGTCTCAAGTTGGTTACTATCCCAACCAGAGTATCCTAAAAAGAATTTAATGTCATTTGCTGTAATTTGATTATTTGCAATTAAATCTGCAACAATATTAAAATCTCCTCCCCAAAATATACCTAAAGATATTTCCACACTATTTGGTATTAGGTCAGGACGTTTGTGTATAAAGTAAAGATTGTCTTGTTCAACAGGTCCACCATTATAGACATCAAAAGAGGCATCTATTTGTGGTATCAAGTCGCTTATCGAGTAATTTAAAGGCTTATTTAAAATAAAACCAATAGCGCCTTCTTTATTATAATCTGTTAGAAGTACTATTGATCTATTAAATGATATATCTCCAATAATTGAAGGTTCAGCAATTAATAAGTCACCCTTTTTTGGTTTGGTTGTAGTCATTGTAAAAGGATTAGGTTATTTAAATGTAGTATTTTTTTTGTTAAAAAACAATTATTATCAATTATATCAAATAAAAAAAGCCTTCATATTGAAGGCTTTTTTGAAAATATTTTAAGCAAAGGTTTAGTTTACAGCGTTTGCTAAATCAGAACCAGCTTTAAACTTAACTACGTTTTTAGCTTTTATTTTGATAGTTTTTCCAGTCTGAGGATTTCTTCCGTCTCTAGCAGCTCTTTTAGATACTGACCAAGAACCAAATCCTACTAATGAAACTCTATTACCCTTTTGTAAAGATCCTTCAATTTCGATTAACGCACATTCTAAAGCTTTCTTTGCAGCTGCTTTAGTAATTCCTGCGTGTTCTGCCATAGCATCGATTAAATCTGTTTTGTTCATAATTTTAATTTTAATTATTAATAAATAGTTGATTAAACACTTTTTTGTTAAATCCTTTACAAATTTATACGGATTATGCTACTATGCAAGTAATAGCAAGGGAAAAGCATGTATTTGTTAATAACTTTAGTCATTTGTTAATAAACAAGGTGTGTTTTTGTTAATTTATTGTAACATCAATGGTGATAAGGGTTTACAGCATTTTTGCTTGCTGGTCAAATTGGTAACCATTTAAAAGTGATTTGATATCCATGTTACGTTTTCCTGGTAATTTAATATCTAATATATTTATAAAACCCTCTTTTACAGCAACCTTAAGTGTGGACTTGTCACTTATAATTGTCCCAATATTAAGATTGTGTGATTCTATTTGTTTTTCGGCTTTATAAATTTTAATATCCAATTGGTCGTCGTTGTTATGTAATTTACACCAAGCTGCAGGATATGGGCTTAATCCACGTATCTTATTATATATATTGTCTATAGTATCTGTAAAATCTATTTTACAATTGTCTTTATTTAGTTTGTACGCAGTTTTACTTATTGCATCTTCTGGTTGTGGTGTGGTTTTGACCTCTCCAGTTTCAATTAATTTAATAGTTTCAATCACAAGACTACTACCAATATGCATTAATTTGTCATGAAGGCTTCCTGCGTTTTCATTTGGATTAATATCTAACTCCTGTTGTAAAATCATTTCACCAGTATCAATTTTTTCATCAATAAAAAAAGTAGATACGCCTGTTTTTGTTTCACCATTAATAATAGCCCAATTAATTGGCGCTGCACCACGATAATTAGGTAATAAAGAGGCATGAAGATTAAAAGTTCCATGTTTAGGCATTGCCCATACAACTTTTGGTAACATTCTAAAGGCTACAATAATTTGTAAATCGGCCTTTAAAGCTTTTAACTGTTCTAAAAAAGCTTCACTTTTAAGATTTGTAGGTTGTAAAATAGTTAGACCCTTTGATTTTGCAAATACTTTTACAGCAGATTCGTTTAGTTTACGTCCTCGTCCAGCAGGTCTGTCTGGTGCAGTAATCACTCCAACGACATTATAGTTATGTTCTAAAATGGTTTTTAAAGTGGTCACCGCAAAATCTGGTGTTCCCATAAAAACAATTTTTAAGTCCTTTTTCATAAATGTTTTAATTTGTAACTATTAGTTTTTGTAATTTCAATAGTATTGTCTTCCAATAATATTTTTATTGTAGCATTAATTTGTGCTTCTGTAAAGGGTAAAGCAGTAAATAAAGCTTTTGATGTTTTTGCACCAAATTCTAAATTAGTAATTATACCATGTTTTACTGTTTTAATGTTTGTTTTTGGTTTTGCTTTCGCGGAAATACAAACACTACAAATTCCGCATTTGTCAACGTCTTTTTCACCAAAATAGGTTAATAATTGAATGCTTTTGCAAATTTGGTCATTATTAACGTAATCTAAAACAGCTTTTACTTGTTTTTGTTTTAGTAAGTTTTGTTGTTTAATAATGGTAGCAACACGGTTTATTGTTTTTTCGTCTTCACGAGGTTCAATAAAAGTGATTTGAGCATCAGTTTTATTAATGTTTAAGGTTATAATTTGATCTTTTTCTAACTGTGTCAAAACCGAAATTAGTTTTTGTTCTTGCACATTAGCTTTTTCGGCAATTAGGCTACTATTTATTTTGGTGCTATGTTCAAAAATTCCACCATAGGTTCTTAAAATAGATTTAGTAATAATTTCAAAACTTTTATGTGTTTCTAAATATCTAAATAACGTATTGCTTGACACTGTAAACTGTACTTCAATACGTTTATTAAACTGTTTGCTTAAAGTTATAATACTTGTATTATTAAGTATGTTTAGTGTGTTGTAAGTCGTTACAGTGTTAAACTTATAGGTTTTACAAAAGTCATTAAAATTAAAATCAAAAGTTTGATAGGTCCCTTCACCATATGAGATTTGAAAATAACTACACAATTTACGGTATACCAATTTAGTGAAGTCCACAGTTGGTAATACATTTAAAAACTGTTTGTTTAATGCGTTATCATCATTTTTGTTTTTAAGTATAACAGCATAAGCCTTAGTCTCATCACGACCTGCACGTCCAGCTTCTTGAAAATAGCTTTCAATACTATCCGGAAGGTTAATGTGTATAACGGTTTTAACATCAGACTTGTCAATACCCATTCCAAAAGCATTTGTAGCAACCATAACTTGTTTTTTACCTAAAAGCCAATCATTTAAATGTTGATCTTTTAGCGTGTTATTTAAGCCTCCATGATAATAAGTGCTAGTGATGTTTTTTTGTTCTAAATATTGAGTGATTTCAAGAGACAAGCGTCTGTTTCTAACATAAATTATGGATGGTTGTTTGTTTTTATTTAATATGGCTTCAAGTCTAAAGTATTTGTCTTCTTCTTCAAAAACCATATAAGCTATGTTTGGTCTGTAAAAAGATTGCTTAAATACTTTAGGGCTAATAAAATCTAATTCGGTTTTAATATCCTCGATAACTTCGGGAGTAGCACTTGCTGTTAAAGCAATAACATTAACCGTAGGATGTAACTGACGTAAAATAGTTATGTTTTTGTAAGCAGGTCTAAAGTCATTTCCCCATTGACTAATACAATGGGCTTCATCTACAGCAATAAGGTTAACATTCATTTGTCTTATACGATCTTGAACTAATTCTTGTTGCAAGCGTTCTGGAGACAAATACAAAAACTTATAATTACCATAAATACAATTATCCAATAGAGTGTCTATATCTTTGCTGGATATTCCGCTAGTTAAAGCAATTGCTTTAACGCCTTTTTTTTGTAGCGCTTTAACCTGATCTTTCATTAAAGCCACTAAAGGCGAAATAACAATACATATTCCTTCTTTAGCTAAAGCAGGAACTTGGAAACACACACTTTTTCCTCCACCAGTTGGTAGTAAGGCAAAAGTGTCTTCATTAGCAATAACAGCATTAATAATATCTTCTTGAAGTGGTCTAAAGGCTGTAAATTTCCAATAACGTTCTAATATGTTAATTGGATGTTTCATTTACAAAGCTTTAACGACATCTAAAATATGTTGCGCTCTAGTTTCGATACTTCCAAAAGGCACATCTTGCAGATTGTAATCGTATTTTTGATACGTTTCTAATAGATTTTGGTGTATTATTTTGGCTTGTTCAAAACTTTCGTAACGTACAGCGTCACTTTTATATATTTCTTGCCAAGGTGCTAAAATAAAAACATAATCATAAGTGTTTTCTTGACATGACTTTACAAAGTTTTCTGGATAGTCTTCTTTTGCATATTCCATGTATGCCACAACGTCAGGTATACCTCTATCTAAAAACACAAACTCATTAGTGCTATTTGTAGCATCAATATATTGTTGCTCGCGACCTTTAAGTAACAACTCGCTAAATAATAAAGGCTGAGTTAAAAACATTTGATCAATGCCTTTTTCTCTAGCTTCCAGCGTTACTTGACGTGAAATCTCTTCGTAACATGTGTAACCACGTTTGTTTAACTCGTTAATAATTGCCGATTTTCCTGTACTTGGGCCTCCTGTAATGACTATCTTTTTTGCTTTCAATTGAAAAAAATTTATTGGTAAAAATCCGAAATAAATTCATTAAAAAAAAATCTAAACAAAATGGTATATTTGTTGCTTATTAAATAGCTATGAATAAGACACCAAATCCAGAAGAATTTTACGCAAAATTAAAAGAACAATTACAAGATACTGCGCTTTGGCCAAATGAGTATTTGTATAAATTTATAGTGTTATCTGATTTACAGAAAATAGCAGAAGTAGAAGCTATTTTTGATAACATGGGAGCAGTTATTAAAACTAAAGAATCTAGTAATGGTAAATACACCAGTGTATCTATTAACGTTAGAATGAAAAATCCTGATCACGTTATTGAAAAGTACCTTGAAGTTACAGAAAAAGTAGAAGGCGTGATAAGTCTTTAATTTTTTTTTGTATTTTGCACAAGCATTATAAAAACTTCAATGCACACTTATAAATTCTACACTTTTTTATTTTGATAGACGACATAGAGTATAACACAGAGCGTGAACATTTAATTATTCCAGAATATGGTCGCCATATTCAAAAAATGATTAATCATGCCAAAGCACAAGACACTAAAGAAGAGCGCAACAAATTAGCAAAATCAATAATTGCAGTAATGGGTAACATGCAACCACATTTGCGTGATGTACCAGATTTCCAGCACAAACTTTGGGATCAATTATTTATCATGTCTAATTTTGAGTTAGATGCTGATTCGCCATATGGAGCACCTTCTAAAGAAGAATTATCAGAACGACCTCAACCTTTAAAATATCCTCAGAACTTTCCTAAATATCGTTTTTATGGTAATAATATAAAAACAATGATTGATGTTGCCAAAACATGGGAAGAAGGTGAAATGAAAGAGGCTTTGACATATACCATTGCCAATCACATGAAAAAGTGCTTTTTAAATTGGAACAAAGACACTGTTGAAGATAAAGTGATTTTTGACCACTTATTTGAACTATCAAATGGTGAAATTAATCTTAAAAACTCTGAAGAAGATTTGACTGATTCTTCTAGATTAATGAAAGCATCAAGCGGAAAAAAATACTCCAATAACAATAATAAAAAAGGAGGTCACAAAAAAAATAATAATCAAAACCGAAACCGAAAAAGATACTAATCACATTTATGGGAACATTTAAAATTGAAGGTGGTCACCAACTAAAAGGAAACATACAACCTCAAGGTGCCAAAAATGAAGCGTTACAAATATTATGTGCAGTTTTATTAACTCCAGAAAAAGTAACCATAAATAACATACCTGATATTATTGATATTAATAAGCTAATATCACTTTTAAGTAACTTAGGGGTTAAGGTTGAAAAATTATCAGAAAGTACATACTCTTTTCAAGCGGACGATTTAAATTTAGAATATTTAGAATCTGCTCAGTTTAAAAAAGAAGGTAGTTCTTTAAGAGGGTCTATTATGATTGTTGGACCTTTATTAGCACGTTTTGGTAAAGGGTACATTCCAAAACCTGGAGGTGATAAAATTGGACGTCGTCGTTTGGATACTCACTTTGAGGGTTTTATAAATTTAGGAGCAAAGTTTAGATATAATCGTGAAGATTATTTTTATGGTGTAGAAGCCGATAAATTAATTGGTACAGATATGCTTTTAGATGAAGCTTCTGTAACAGGAACAGCAAACATTGTAATGGCTGCTGTATTAGCAGAAGGTACAACAACTATATACAATGCAGCTTGTGAGCCTTATTTACAGCAACTATGTAAGATGCTGAATAGAATGGGAGCAAAAATTTCGGGTGTTGGATCTAATTTACTAACTATTGAAGGTGTTGATAGTTTAGGTGGAACAGAGCATACTATGTTACCTGATATGATTGAAATTGGTAGTTGGATAGGTTTAGCTGCTATGACAAAATCAGAACTTACAATTAAAAATGTAAGTTGGGACGATTTAGGACAAATACCAGATGTGTTTAGAAAATTAGGTATTACTGTTGAGCGTAAAGGAGATGATATTTATATTCCTGCTCATAAAGATGGTTACCAAATACAAAATTATATTGATGGTTCTATTTTAACTATTGCAGATGCACCTTGGCCAGGATTTACTCCTGACTTATTAAGTATTGTTTTGGTTGTAGCTACACAAGCAAAAGGTGAAGTTTTAGTGCATCAAAAAATGTTTGAGAGTCGTCTGTTTTTTGTGGATAAATTAATTGACATGGGAGCAAAAATTATACTTTGCGATCCACACAGAGCCACAGTAATGGGACATGATTTTAAATCACAATTAAAGGCAACAACAATGGTATCTCCAGATATTAGAGCAGGTATATCGTTATTAATTGCTGCATTATCTGCAAAAGGAACTTCTACAATACACAACATCGAGCAAATTGATAGAGGTTATCAAAAAATTGTAGAACGTTTACAAGCTATTGGAGCCAAAATAGAACGTATAGAAGGAAATTAAAATTAAATAAAAAGACATAAAAAAAGCTTCAGTTTTGCTGAAGCTTTTTTTATGCATTATTTTTTCTATTGATCCATGTTATAAAAATACTGTTCGCTAGCAATTTTGCCATCTTTTACTTCATATACACAAACCTCTTCCATTTGTTGTCTTCCACCTTCTTTAAAGGTACAATCAAAGCTCATTTTTGCAGTAAAAAAGTTTCCTGCAACTATTGGTTCTCCAATCTCACTTGAATGAAGGTTTTCAACGTTCTCATACCATTGTTTACTTTTATTCCAAACGTTTTCTTTTCCAGAAACAATTTCTCCTGGCATTCCTGGCATTTCTCTGCTAACTACATTATCAGCGTAAAGTTCTGTAACGCAGTCTAAGTTTTAACCTTCTCTGCACATATTAGCCCATTTTTGAGCAACTTCTTGTGTGTTCATAATATTTAGTTATTTGTTTTATTAAATATATTAAAATTTTGATTTACAAAGTGTTAGCTTAGTGTTATTCTGGTGTTAAACAAAAAAGTATCCATTAAAACTTAATGGATGCTTTTATTTAAACTATATTTTATATTACGGATTAGTAGACCATAAAGCTGCACTTTTTAGCATAGCTCGTCTAGGTAATTTTAATCCAGCAACAACTAATTCTGCAAAATCTTCAGGCTGTAAGACACTGTCTTCTGAGTCTTTATTAGCAATACCAAGATCTATAGACATGTCTGACGCTATTGTACTTGGTGTTAACGTACATACTCTAATATTGTTTTTACGGACTTCTTTCATTAAAGATTCTGACATACCAATAACTGCAAATTTTGAAGCAGAATAGGCAGATGTACTAGCGTTTCCGTTTAATCCTGCAGTTGATGAGACGTTAATTATATCACCTTCATTTTTATTAATTAAAATAGGCAATACTTCTTTAGTAACATAATACATACCTAAAAGGTTAGTTTGTATAATTTTTGTCCATTGGCTAACTTCCATATCATTAAAAGTTCCAAAAGCAGCAATACCTGCATTATTAACTAAAATATCTACTGTGCCAAAAGTTTCAATAATTTTAGCAATACCATTTTTAACTTCGTCATAATTACCAACATCAAAAATTGAATATGTGGCTTTCACTCCATAAGTTTCTAACTCAGTAACTGTCTCTTTTAGTGTGCTTTCTGTACGTCCAGTAATGGCTACGTCAATACCTTCTTTGGCAAATGCAATAGCTGTTGCTTTGCCTAATCCTTTACCACCACCTGTGATTATTGCTTTTTTATTTCTTAAACTACTCATTGTATTTGTTTTATTGTGTCAAAATTAAACTAGTTTAAATGTACAGAAATCTAAAAACCGAAGCTAAGTTTTAATCAAGGTTAACATATAATTAATATTAAGGTTAATTAAAACTTTTGAGAAAAGTAAGCAATTAAAAATATCCAAGATAAGTATAGTGTAGTATAAAAGGTAGCATACATTAAAGAAAGGCCTAAGTTGTTTTTTGTAGTTTTAGATTTAGAAAACACTAATTTTAAAGCTCTAAAAAAGACCCAATATAACATAGCTAAAAGGATAAAAATAGAAAACCAAAATATAGCTTCTATTAAAATTAAAAACAGAAAAAGTAAAACTGAAGTTACTATCCAGAATAAAAACGATACGACAATACCAATAATAACATCTTCGGTATCAATAGTTGGTACTTGTATGTCTGGAAACGAACCTGCTGAAGATATATAATCTCCGGATTTAAGTGTTTTAATTTTTGGGTAATTATCTTTTAGTTTGACGCCAGTATAAAGTCCATATGTCATAAATAAGATTAATACTGTTCCAATAATTGATAATGATAAATATAGGTTTAAAGTTACAGATCTGTTATAATTAATACCAGTTAGATATACTGTAAGAGCTGTAATAGTAATAACTATTAATGATACAATAAATACAGATTTACCTTTAAGATAGGTTTGTTTTGCTTTCAAGTATTAAATTTTTATTTAGTTGTTCTATAACTTCATTTCAAGATTTTGCCCCATAAAACATAAGTTCAATATCTTATTCAAGATTAAATATAGGAAATAAAAAAAGAGGAATTTTACTTCCTCTTTAATATTGTTAAGCAACAGCTTCTTTATAAACCTTTAAGCAGCGTTCTCTAGCTTCTTTATGATCTACTATAGGTTTGGGGTAAGTTAACTCTTGATAATCCGGAACCCATTGTTTAATATATTCATGTTGTTTGTCAAATTTGTCAATTTGTGTTGTAGGATTAAATATTCTGAAATAAGGAGAGGCATCAACACCAGACCCAGCAACCCATTGCCAGTTTCCAACATTACTGGACATGTCATAATCATGAAGTTTTTCGGCAAAATAAGCTTCTCCCCAACGCCAATCAATTAATAGGTGTTTACATAAAAAACTTCCAACCAACATACGTACACGATTGTGCATAAAACCGGTTTGATTAAGTTGTCGCATACCAGCATCAACTAAAGGGTAGCCTGTTTCACCTTTACACCAAGCTTTAAATTCGGTTTCATTATTTCTCCATTCGATTCTATCATATTTAGCTTTAAAAGCATCTTTATGAGTGTCTGGGAAATGCCAAAGTATTTGCATAAAAAATTCTCTCCAAATTAATTCTTGCCAAAAAATTTCATTGTCTTCAGCAATAGCTTTTTTAACCATTTTACGTACACTTACAGTCCCGAAACGTAAATGAGGTCCTAGTTTAGAGGTCGCATCTTTAGCAGGAAAATTACGTTTGTCTTCATATTCTTGGATTAATGTTGGTGTTACATTGTAATCCTCAATGTTTTGTGATGCGCTTTTAAAACCAATGTCACTTAACGTCAGATTTGGTAGTCTTGTATGCTCAATTAAATTATCTAAATGACTATTGGTATAATAAATAGTTAAATCATGAGATTTAAAAGTTTCTTTCCATAACCGCATGTATGGTGTATAAACCACATAAGGTTTTCCGTCTTTTTTAACGACCTCATCCTTTTCAAAAATGACTTGATCTTTATACGTTTTAAAGCTAATGTTATTTTTATCTAATAATTGTTTTATGTTTTTGTCTCTTTTAGTCGCATAAGGTTCATAGTCATGATTAGTAAAAACAGTGTCAATCGTAAACTGTTCCATTATGGTTTTAAAAGCGTCTTCTGGTGTATCATAATATATTGCTAAACTACTATTATGTTCACTTTGCAATGTATTACGCATGGTTTGTAGAGTATCAAAAATAAAATTGACTCTAGCATCATCCTCAGGTAATTGCTCTAAAATATTTTTATCAAAAATAAAAATAGGCAATACAGGAAGGTCTGATTTTAAAGCATTAAAAAAACCAACATTATCATCCAATCTTAAATCGCGTCTAAACCAAAAAATATTTACTGTAGTTGCCATGTATTAATATTTACCAAAAAGTTGTTCTAATTTTTCTGTTCTATATTTAAAAATCTCTTCTAATTTTGGTTTAACCAAAATAGGATGTGCCAATTGGCCTAAAATGCCTAACGGAATTTTGTAGTCTATAATGTCTTCCATTTCTACACCACCATCAATTTCTTTAATAAAATGTTTATGATGCCATAGTGCATATGGTCCAAAGCGTTGCTCGTCTACAAAATACTCGCCTTCTTTTATGTGTGTTATTTCAGTAACCCATTTTGTTTTAATGCCTAAAACAGGTGTAACAATGTATTGTATAATTTGTCCAGCAAACATTGGTCTATCTGCACCAGATAAGATATCAAAACTCATGTAATCAGGAGTAATTGCTTTTAAATTTTTAGGATCAGATAAAAAATCCCAAGCTTGAGCTTTTGTAATTGGTAAATTCTGTTTTTTATGTAATCTGTAAATTTTCATGATACTACTGTTTAATTATTTATAAGAATATAGGCATTAAGAGAAGTTGCAATTAGCATCCAAATCATGTATGGTAAAAGTAAATAGCTTCGTTTTTTTAAATCTTTCTTATAATTGAAAAAGAAGAAAAATATAAGCACTGTAAGTAAACTTATGATTATTAACCCAACCAAAACCATATGCTGATTAAAAAATACGTAATTCCAGCTAACATTAAGTATAAATTGAATTACAAATAACAGTATTGGTAAATTAGTTTTTTTAGTGTTGAATAAATACGCAAGATATACCGAAAAACAGATCATTATTAACGTCCAAGCTACACCAAACACCCAACCTGGAGGTGTCCAAGGTGCTTGGTTTAAATTAATATACCAATCTGTTAATGGACCATTACCCATTAACCAACTGCCAATAGCTAATCCACTAAAGTTGATAATTAAAAATAATACTAAGGCTTTAAATATTTTCATTTTAGATACTTAGTTATCTTAGAACTATTTGGTTTTGTAGTAGAGTAGTAGTAGTCCAACCATTGTCCTTCAGGGCTTACTAAATACTTTTGAAAGTTCCATTTAACTGTAGAGCTCTTTTTTCCATTTTTTTCCTTTTTAGTTAACCAACTGTATAAAGGATGTTGTTGTCTACCTTTTACTGCTATCTTTTCTGTTATTAAAAAAGAAACACCATAATTTACTTGACAAAATGACTCAATAGTATCGGCAGTTCCAGGTTCTTGGCTTCCAAATTGGTTACAAGGAACACCAATAATTTGTAACTTGTCTTTGTGCAGGTCGTAAAGGTTTTGCAAGTCTTTATATTGTGGCGTAAAACCACACTTTGAAGCAACATTTACAAATAAAATATACTTGTTTTTAAACTGGTTCAAATCTATAGCTTTGCCTTGTAGGTTATTGATTTTAATATCGTAAATACTAGGTAGATTGTTATAGTCTATAGTTACTGAATTTTTGCTAAATAAGGTAGCAGCAAATGCTTTTAAAGGATTCATAAATAACTATATTTTAAAGCTTACTATCCCACAATCCATTTCAAATATTTGTCCTGATATTGAAGCTGATTTTTCTGAAGTTAAAAACTGAGCCATATCTGCTACCTCCTGTGGATTTAAAAACTTTTTAAGCGGATGTCTTTCCTTCATGTTTTCAATCATTTTATCATTACGAAGTAGTTTTGATGCTAAATCAGTATCTGTCACTGTTGGTGCAATAGCATTAATCCTTACTGTTGGCGCTAATTCTGCACCTACTGATTTTACTAAACCTTCAACAGCACTTTTAGAAGCAGCAACACTAGCATGAAAAGGCATCCCTAATTTTGAAGCCACAGTACTAAATAATACTACAGATGGGTTTTGACCTTTTTTTAAAGGGTCGACATATTTTTGAATTGCTTTGACAGCACCAATAACATTAATTTCAAAATCCGCTCTAAAATCATCTAGTTTTAAACGACCAATAGGTTTCAAGTTTATGCTTCCTGGACAATAAATTAACGTGTCTACTTGATCAATCTCAGGTAAATCATCTGTTAAAATATCGCAAGAGTGATGTGCTAAGTTTTTATGACTAAAATCTGGAGCAGTACGACTAATGTTGGTGACTTTGTGAGTCTCTAAAAAAGTGTTAGTAATGGCTTTTCCTATGCCTTTACTACCACCAATAATGACTAAATGTTTCATAGCTTTTTTTTAAAATTAGGTATAAAAAAAGTGGTATTAATAAGATTGCTCTTATTAAATAATACCACTTAATATGTAATTTAATAGTTATCTACAACTTATGCAGCAGATGGTCTTCCTTTTAAACGCTTTTCAATTTTTTGTTTGATAGCGGTTAAATCTTTCATAATATCCATTAACTTAGGATCTTTGTTTTCTTTGTAAAGTTCATTTACTCCAAGGATTAAATCCTTAGCTTCTCTTGATGCAAGAATACGATCGCTAGTAGTGATAAATTTGTGCTTTCTTTCTGAAAATTCGATTGCTTTTTCTACGATACTCATAATGCTACTCTTTTAAATAATTTTGTAATTCGGCTATTTTTTCTGGTGTATTAAATTGTCCACCATAAAACGTCGTCACTGTTGCAGAAGATTCATCTTTAATACCTCGTGACGATACACATAAGTGTTTGGCATCAATAATTACCGCAACATCTTCTGTATTTAATGTTGCTTTTAGGTCTTCTGCTATTTGATTTGTTAACCGTTCTTGTACCTGAGGACGCTTAGCATAATACTGTACAATTCTGTTTAATTTTGATAAGCCTATAACTTTTCCTGAAGAAATATAAGCTACGTGAGCTTTACCTATAATGGGTACAAAGTGATGCTCGCAGTTGGAGTAGAAAGTGATATTTTTCTCCACCAACATTTGATTGTATTGGTATTTGTTGTCAAATAACGCAATTTTTGGTCTATTTTGAGGGTTTAATCCAGAAAATATTTCATCAACATACATTTTGGCAACTCGTTTTGGTGTTCCTTTTAGCGAATCATCTGTTAAATCTAGTCCCAAAACATCCATTATTTCTTCAAAGAGAATAGCAATTCTTTCTTTTTTATCACTGTCCGAAAGCTTAAAAGCATCTGCTTTCATTGGTGTTTCAAGTCCAGTGTAAAGGTGATCGTCACCTATATCTTCATGATCAAAACCATTAAGGCTGTATTTGTCATGATCTACTACTGTGTTTTGTTTGTTCATTTTGTCTTTTTAATTGCTGTATTTGGTTTAACATGCCAAATCAAAGCAGGTTGTTTATTTATCTAACGTTTAGATATTTTGTTATGTGTAATCTGTTTTTGTCTAGAGCATTTAAAACGACCCTCTTCAAAAGGTCTTTTTTTACTATGTTTTGTGCTTCTACCTTGTACGCGTTGTCTCCACATTTTAAAGCTGCTCAATTTCATTTCACGACGCATTAATTCAATAACGTCTTGTTCTTTTAAACCAAATTGAAACTTGATAGCATCAAAAGTAGTACGGTCTTCCCAAGCCATTTCAATTATTCTGTCGGTTTCTTCTATTGTAAATTCTTTTTTCATTTAAAATGGCGAAAAATTGTATTGTTCGTCAAATTTCACCTTTTCATTCATCAATTTATTAAAAAACTTCTTATTTTCTCTAAAAGTTTTGTTATTTCTGAAATGAATAAATTTTCCATTTGAATGTATACTAGATCCGTTGGTCTTGTAAACTACTAATTTATAATACGGAATTGCCCAAGTAAAATTTTTTAATCCTTTGGTAATATGTATTAAAATACCTTTTGGTCTTAACTCTATATTACCATAATTAGTATCACTAACTGTATTCAAAATTGATGCCATATTTGGACTGACATCGTCCACAATCATTCTTTTAGATCCAATACCTTTCAATTTTATTATTTGTAAAAATGAAAATGGCTTACCAACTAAATTATCTATTAACTTGTTGTTATCTTTATTGTTATGTGTTGTGTTTAAAAGCAATTAATGTAATGTTAATTTTTATATATATCAAATATATAAAATGTTTAACCTTTATTCTAATTAGTTAAACAAAAATTAACATATTATTTGTTTATACAATTATAACAGTTACTTATTGTTAGGTATTAGGCGTTTACGGTCGTTAAGAGTATGTCGTAATAGTATGCGTTTACTTTCTTTTTTTACTAAAGTATTGTCTTTCATGTTCCAAAGTGTATCACTAGCAAATTTTCTTGTTTGTTTTTCGTTTACTATTGGAAAAGGATAATCTCTTCCTAATTGAAAATCTGTTAGTTGCTGATCAAAATATGTCATTGTACTTGGGTCATGTACAAACGCAGTGTCCAAATTTGCTAATTCGGGTACCCATTGTTTAATAAACAAACCTTCAGGATCATGCTCCAAGCTGTTTTTTAACGGATTATAAATACGTAACATATTTATACCAGTTTCGCCAGCTTGCATTTGTATTTGTGGATAATGTATGCCTGGTTCAAAATCTAAGAATAGACTTGCTAAATGTTCGCTCATGTCTTGCCAAGGTTGCCATAAGTTATGTGTGAAAAATGAAACTACTAAAGCACGCATTCTAAAATTTAAATAGCCAGTTTCTTGTAAACATCGCATGCAAGCATCTACTAACGGAAAACCTGTTTGTCCAGTTTTCCAGGCTTCTTGATGTTTTAAATTAACGGGTTTGT
The DNA here is from genome assembly GCF_016785945.1 of Olleya sediminilitoris. Classification (GTDB taxonomy): domain Bacteria; phylum Bacteroidota; class Bacteroidia; order Flavobacteriales; family Flavobacteriaceae; genus Olleya; species Olleya sediminilitoris. The sequence goes on from NZ_JAEMEF010000006.1 coordinate 78,294, forward strand.
TAAGTTTATGATAGCCTTTGTTTACACTTTTAAACTCCATTTGATGTTCCATTTCAAACTTTTGTATAAAGTGTGCTTGCCAACGTAGTCTAGATACAAATGCGTTTAAGTGTCTTTTGTGTGTTTTGTGTTTTACAACGTCTGATGCACCATTTATAACTTGTTTAATAGATAAATTACCCCAAGCTATGTAAGGTGATAACCGACTGCAACCTGTTCTGGCATCTAAGGGTTTTGAGATATGATACATGTAATTATGGTAACGACCATTATAAAACGATTTCATGTATTTTAATCCTGTTGTTGTGCCTCCTTTTTGAAATATTTTTGAATATTTCGTTGTCACGGAAACAGTGTTTAGTTTGATTTCTAGTGTTTCAATTTGATTGATGGTTAGTAGCTGGCTAGGTTTCGGTTGAAACTGAAACTCGGCTTGCATCATAAAATCATTCCATTGCTCGTACCAATTGTGCCTATTAGTTAGTCCACGTTGTACGCCATTATTGTCGTTTTCTGTCCAAGTAATATTATTTTTGGCTAGAAATTCCGCGAAAGCGATATCACGATTAAAGGTTGATAAAATACCAGTTTCTTTATGAGAAAAGATTTGAGTAACTGTGAAATGGTTTTGTAGATGTTTAAGTAAGCTAATTATTGAGCTGTTAACTACTAAAATTTTAGAATTATAGGGTTGTAACTGTGTGTTTAAATCCTGTAAAGACTGTTTTACAAAATCCCAGTGACGTTTACTATAATGTTTGTCTTGCAATAAAAAATCCTCGAAAACATAGAGTAGGAGCGTGTGCTGACCTGAGTTTAAAGCATTAGTAATGGCTTCGTTATCTTGTAGTCTAAGGTCGCGTTTTAGCCATACTATGCTTAGGTTTTGTTTCATTTTTATTGATTTCTCTTTATTACTTCTCGATACAATTTGCTCGAACCTCACAAATCACTCGAAGTGATGTTGCGTGTCTATTTTATCTTTCTAATTCTGTTATTATCTATTCTTTTACGTAATCGTCACATCGCGTGATTTTTTGTTTTTCTCTAAAAATTGTATCGAGATGATTTTTAAAAACTATCAGGATTTTCAATAATTTGTTGTGCTTTTTGTTTAATTGCACTTACTTGTTTTGCATCCATTTTATCTAATAGACTGTACATCATTTTCATCCTGAAATTATTGTCCAATTGTGGGCGTTTATCGTCAAGAAAATTCCAATACAAACTATTAAAAGGACAGGCTTTGTCGCCTAATTTTTCTTTTTTATTATAATAACAAGAGTCACAATAATTACTCATTTTATTAATATAGCTTCCGCTAGAGACGTAAGGTTTGGTAGCTATTTTTCCGCCATCAGCAAACTGACTCATTCCTCTTGTGTTTGGTAATTGAACCCACTCTACAGCATCTACATAGATACCCAAATACCATGCGTCAACATCATCAGGATTAATTTGCGCTAGTAAAGCAAAATTACCTGTTACCATTAACCGTTGGATATGGTGTGCGTAACCATTATCTAAACTATTGGTTATGGCTTGTTTTAGGCAATTCATTTTTGTATTTCCTGTCCAGAAAAAAGCTGGTAAAGTATTAGTGTTTTCTAGATGGTTAAGTGTTTTGTATTCTGGCATTAAAGCCCAATACATGCCACGCATATATTCTCTCCAACCAATAATTTGTCTAATAAAACCTTCTACTTGGCTAATTGCTATGTCTTGACCATGTTTGCGCCAATAATTTAATACAGTATCGACTACGTTTTTAGGAGAAATTATTTTAAGGTTAATTGCAAACGATAATCTAGAGTGAAATAAATAGACTTGGTCAGTGTGCATAGCATCTTGGTAGTCGCCAAAATGAATCAATAGTTCTTCGCAGAAATATTTTAATTGGTCTAAGGCTTGTTCTCGGTTTATAGGATAGCTAAACGTTTTTGTTTCAAATTTACCAATGGTTTTAACCTCTTGCTTGTTTAGCAAAGTAACGATATCGTTTACCTTATTTTTATAATATTTATAACTTGGTATAGGATGCTCTCCTTTCCATTTATTACGGTTACTTTTATCGTAATTCCATTTGCCACCTTCAGGTTGGTCTGCAACCATTAGTATATCGTGTTTTTTACGCATGTCACGATAAAAGTTTTCCATTAAGTATTGTTTTTTACCTTTAAAAAACTGTTTTAAATCATGACGTTTGGTATAAAAATGCTCTGTTGAAACCGATTTAGTTTTAATGTCTAATGAGTTACTGAAATTTGATAATTGTTGATCCAAACGATACTCATCTGGTAATTGATACTCAAAGTTTGTAATGCTATGTTGTTTTATTAAGTAGTTAAGATTACTTGTTAAATCTTGCGTATTGTTTTTATCGTCAAGCTTAAAATATATCACTTCAAACCCACTGTTTTTTAAGTGGTTTGCAAAATCACGCATGGCAGCAAAAAAGCCAATTACTTTTTGGATGTGGTGTTTAACGTAGTCGGTTTCTTGACGCATTTCAAATAAACAATACGTGATGTTGTCAGGATTATCTTTATACCAACTGTGTTTGCTGTTAAGTTGGTCGCCAAGTATTAGTCTTAGTGTTTTCAAATGGTAAGTGTGTGTTAATTAATGATTACAGCTTGAGTAAAATACAATAACTAAAACAGAGTATCTTGTAACCATAAGCGTTGGTATTTTCCATTGGCATCGTAACGTTGGGCTTGAAGCTTGACATTAAAAACACGATCTCTAGGATCGTTACCAACACCTGCTACGTATATCCAATTTCCGTAGTTGCTGTGTACATCATAATCTATAAGTAAACTTTCAAAATAACTAGCTCCAATGCGCCAATCCAGTTGTAAAGATTTAGCAAAATAGCTAGCCACATTTTGACGACCACGATTACTCATCCAACCTGTTTTTTTAAGTTCAATCATATTGGCATTTACAAAAGGTTCTGGTGTATTGCCATCAATCCATTGTTGTATTTTACTTGAGTTAGAAGACCAAGAGTATTGTTTTTGTAATATGCCTTCTAATTTAAATATATGGTTGCCATGTTTTAAAGAGACGTATTTAAAATAGTCACGCCAAATCAGTTCAAAAATTAACCAATACGTCGATTGATTTTTAAAATGAAGTTGCTCAAAGCGCATGACTTCAAAATAAATTTGCTTAGCAGATAAACTTCCATTAGCTAACCAAGGCGAAAATTTGCTACTAAAATCTGTACCAATCAATCCGTTTCGCGTTTTTTTATAAAAGCCTAATTTTTTAGTTTTAAAAAAATAATTATTTAAACGCTTTAACGCTTCGGTTTGTCCTCCTTTAAACGGAAATGCATTGTTAGGTTGTGATGTAATGGACTCCAATCCTAAATCGTTTAAATCAGGAATAGTAGTGTTGTTGGTAATGTTTGTATTTTTCGCTTTCGCTGAAATTACCTCAGTTATAGGTCTGACCTTACAATGTTTTTCGCACTGTTTTCTAAATTGTGTAAAAACATTTGGCAAAGCTTCCGTTTGAAACGGAATATCCTCTGGATGAAATAAAAATTGATCAAAATCATCATTAAAAGTTACCGATTTTGGACAAGACCCTTTGACTTGGTTTATAACCGAAACTTCTTCTGAAGTCCATTCTTTCTGATAATAAAAATCAGTAATAGGATAGTCTTTAATTAAATTTGAAATGGCACGTTCTGGAGTTTCCGTGTAAACGAATAAAGGAATATTTAATTTGTCTAATTGTATTTTTAAATCTTTTACGGTTTCAATTAAAAACTGAGCTCTAAAACGCTCTGTTTTTTTAAAACCATAAGTTGTAGTTGCAAAATCTCTTGGATCAAAACAATAAATTGCCAGTACAGTTTCGCTATTATTTAAAGCTTTTGTTACCGAAATGTTATCGTGAGTTCTTAAATTATTTTTAAACCAAATTAGACTGGTTTTGTCTTGTTTGTTCTGCATTTTTGACTACAATATTTTACGTTCTCCCAATTCTTTTCCCATTTTTTTCTCCAACTAAATGGAAGCCCACAGGTTATACAGTTTTTAGATGGTAAATGTTGTTTTTTTACTCCTTTAGGCATTAGCTATTTTGTTAATCATACCTTTAAAAATAAAACCATGAAACGGTAAAACACTATACCAATACAATCTTCCTGCTAATCCACGAGGTCTAAATGTGGCACGTTGGTAGACTTTACCTTTTGCAACTTGAAACTCTAACCAAGCTTCTCCAGGTAATTTCATTTCGGCAAAAAGGATTAACCTTTTTTGGTCTTTATCTGCTAATAATACTCGCCAAAAATCTAATGCATCACCAGTTTTAATATCTGTTTTATTAGTACGTCCACGACGTAAACCAATACCACCAACAAGTTTGTCTAAAAAGCCTCTAATTTTCCATAAAAATGTACCATAATACCAACCGTTTTCTCCACCAATAGCCCAAATTTTTTCCAGAGTACGTTGCTCGTCAAGGACCTTTTGCTCTTTGATGTCTTTAAAGCAACCATGTTTTGGTACTTTAAGGTATTTAGTTGAAGCTCGTTTTTTAAATCGACTATTAATTAGTGCATCTTTCCAGCTTGAGATAATCTCATTACCTTCAATTTTAGCAAAAGCATATTTTATGGCTTTTTTGTAGCTTACTGGTTGAATATCTAAAATAGAATTGATATTACTTTTTTGACCAATTATTTCTATTCCCATACTATTTACCAATGATGATGCTAGTTTGTATGATGTTGAGGTTACGAAATATAACCAATAACTAGATAATTTTGGTGTCATTATTGGAACCGTTAATATGTAACGTTTAAGCTTTCTAGCTTCAGCAAATTGTAGTAGCATTTGCTTATAAGTCATGACTTCTGGTCCAAAAATATCGTGAGAGGTGTTATATAATTCGGTTTTACCTAAACCTTTAGTTAAAAATGCTAATACATCTCTGACACCAATAGGTTGTGTTTTTGTGTTTAGCCATTTTGGAGCAATCATTATAGGTAGTTTTTCGACTAAATCTCTAATAATTTCAAAACTAGCGCTACCAGATCCAACAATTATACCTGCTTTAAAAACGGTTAAAGCATAATGCTTGGATTGTAAAGTAGTTTCGACATTTTTTCTAGATAATAAATGTTTAGATAGTTTAGTGTCGTTTGTAATTCCGCTTAGGTAAATAACTTGTTTAACATTAGTCGTTTCAATATAATTTTTGAAATTTACAGCACAATCTTCTTCCATTTTATGAAACTGATCTACAGAATTTGACATAGAATGTATCAAATAATAAGCTGCATCAATATCTTTAGGAATATTAGTAAGTGTTTCTGGTTTTAAGAAATCAGCCTCAACAATATGAAGATTGTCTTCTTCAGGATATTGACGTTCGGTTCTTAATTTTCCTCTTACTGCACAAACAACAGTGTGACCTTGCTCTAGTAGTAACGGAATAATGCGCTTACCAATGTAGCCTGTTGCTCCTGTTACTAATATTCTCATGGTTTTAATTTTATATGGTTTGTTGTTCTTGATGTAATTTTTTATTCTTTAAAAATTACTAGAACTGACGTTGTGTCTTTCTATAGTTTTTCTTTCTTTTTTGGTCTTTGGTATTCTAAACGTTTTTCAAGTTTTGGTATGGCATAACCATCTAAACCATTAATTGCAGCAATATTGGCTTTAGATAAGTTTACAAAACCATCATCTTCCAATAGATTATCCTTAATATACACTCCGTTTATTTTACCTATAACAAGTATGGTATTATTTGCTTTAATAATGTAGTCTTCAACAAAACTCATATCAAGTTGTAAAGGTGAATTCTTTACAAAAGGAGCAGGACAATCATCTTTATATTCTGCTTGTAAATTGGTTACATCAAATTCAGAAATAGTACTATCATATTTAGCTGAGGTATGATGCGCATCTTCAAAATTATTTAACTGGATAGGGTTTATTGTGTATTTACCAGTCGTTTTAATATTATCATAGGTATTTCTAGTTACAGTTGTTGGTCTACAAAAAAAACCAAGCAAAGGTGGATTGCTGCCAACATGTGTTACAGAACTAAAAACTGCTACATTTTCTTGACCATCTGCAGATTTTGTACCAATTAAATTAGCGCTTTTAAACCCTGAGCAGCTATTTATTAAATTTATTTTAAATAAATGCTCAAGGTTATCGATGTCTTGTCTGCTAAAATATGCCATTTAAAGATTTTTGAAATTGTTAATTTTTATGTCTTTTGCTTTTAAATCAAACATTAAATTGTACAATCCAAAAAAGGTTCTGTTTATATAAATGAAATGCTTAGACCCTCTGTTTCCGTTCATTTTTTTAAGTTCAGTACTTTTACTGTAGCGTTGTCCCATTTCTGAAATAGCATTGAAAAATTCTGGATCAGAAAAATCAAAAGTTTCTTCATGAAATGGTTTAGTGAACAAGCTTAATAACTCATGAAACATTGCCGAGAAAAACGCTAGTTCTTCTTCAGAATCGTCTTTTCTTAATATTTCTAATTCGTACATTGTGTCTGTAAACAACGTTTTGTTGTTAATAACATTTGGCTTAGCAAGTTCAAAATAAGGAACGTAAAACTCTTCCGGAACAGTTTTCATGCAACCAAAATCTAAAGCAATTAAATCGCCTGATTTAGACACCAAAAAGTTTCCAGGATGAGGATCTGCATGTACTTTTTTAATAACATGCATTTGATACATGTAAAAGTCCCAAAGGGCTTGCCCCAAAATATTGGCTTTGTTTTGATCTGTATTGTAGGCAGTAAATTCTGATAAATGCTCACCTTCCATCCAATCCATTGTGATGATTCTTTCTGAAGATAAATCTTCATAATACTCAGGGAATTTAAGATTAGGTATGTGCTTGCAAGCCTCTACAATTGCTTTACTTTGTTGAACTTCTAGAATGTAATTGGTTTCTTCAACTAATTTATTTTCAACTTCTTGAAAGTATTTATCCGAGTCTTTACCTTTAATATTAAACATTTTAATAGCAATAGGTTTTACCAAAGCCAAATCTGTAGCAATGCTATCTGCAACACCTGGATATTGAATTTTCACAGCAAGTTTTTTCCCATCCTTTTCGGCTAAATGCACTTGGCCAATACTGGCTGCATTTACAGAATTAAGATTAAAAGTGTCGTAAATTTGGCTTGGTAGTTTCCCGAAATACTTTTTAAATGTTTTGCTAACTAAAGGAGCTGATAATGGCGGAACAGAAAATTGTGCTAAAGAAAACTTCTCCACGTAAGCTTGTGGTAAAATGCTTTTTTCCATGCTTAGCATTTGAGCAACTTTTAATGCACTTCCTTTAAGCTGTTTTAAACTATCATAAATGTCTTCAGCATTATTTTTGTTGAGTCTATCTTTAGCTTCAGCTTCAGTTTTGGTGATTTTGTCACCATAATATTTTATATAATTAACACCAACTTTTGCACCTGTAGTTACCAGCTTGGTCGCTCTAGATATTTTTGATGTTGGTATTTTGTCTATTGTTTTCAATAGTTTTAAATTTAAATGGGTCGATACTTAAAATAGTATCCTACAACACACTCTAATTATGAGTGTTATAATTAACTTGTTTTTACCTTTTCTTTAAAAATGAATTTCCCGAAGTCAATTAAACTTTTTAAAGGAGCAATGTTTAATACATCAAAGCTTGTGTTAACAGATTTTTCTATAAATATGTCTGTTTTTTCAAATGAAGCAGAAGTGTCATCCATCCAAAACTTTAAAGTTAATAGCAATTGAAGCCAAGCAGTTTCGGTTAAACCTTTGTCTTGTATTTTATTTAATTGCTCTTGTTTAACATCAATTAATTCTATATCTAAATCTTTAATGTAATGTGTGAAACTTGTTTTTAGACCTGATAATATTTTATAATTTTTTAAGCTGTTTTTATGTTGATGTAAAGCATAAATCACATAACTTCTGTTGGCTGTTAGGTTTTCAAAAAAAGTGAAGTAGAAGCTTAATAGTTTATTTCTTGGCTCAAAATTAGCATAGTCCTCGCTTGCTTCAAGCGCTTTGTGTGTATTATCAAAAAAGGCTTGAAAGATACCTTTTTCAATAGCTTCAAAATTACCAAAGTGTTCATAAAACTTAGCTTCGTCAAAATTATTTTGCTTTGCAAAAGCATAAATACTTTTAGGTTTATGATTGTGTTCAAGGACGTAATCCATGTAAAATGAGATAATGTCGTTTGAGCTAATTGTCTTTTTTTTTGCCATCATGTAAAATTTGATGGTATAAAGATACAAAATGTTTAACGATATTTTAATATGGTTAAACAAAATTTAACAAGACTTTGTGTGACCTTCAATTTGTGAGGTGAATTTTTGATATAAAAAAACATCCTAAATTAGCTTGTAAGAAGCTATTTTAGGATGCTAATGTAGATTTATATAAATAATATGTTTTAGGCGATTGCTTTGTTGAAAATATATTTCATTTCAGTAGCAATTTGTGTAGATCGCTCTAGATATTTTTCATCTTGTAACTCTGTATTATCGTATGCTTTAGGATCTTCAAATGTAATTGGTATGCGTTTTTCTGCTCCAGCAATAAATGGACAGCCACCATCTGCTTGAGAGCACGTCATTATTGCAGCAAAATTAGAGGTTGGATTAAATGTATCGTCATATGTTTTAGAAAATCCTATAATTGGCAGGCTATTATCATCAAATTTAATACTGTAAACAGGATTGTTGCTTTCGGCAATTATTTTAATATCAAAGCCTGTTTTAGCCAATGTATCTGCTACTTTAGGAAACAATGCTGTCGCTTCTGTACCTCCAGAATAACAAGCCACTTGGTTAATCTTAAAATAGTCTGCCATGACTTGTGCCCAAATTTGAGATAAATGACTACGTCTTGAGTTGTGTGTACAAATAAAATTAATGTTTATGGGTTGTTTAGTCGCTTTTTTATCTTTAATAAAATCTATTAACGGTTGTAAAACAGTTTTACGTTGATCTGTTATAGTTTCAATAGTTAACGTGCTTATATAATCTTTGATTTTTGTGTTCATTTTAAATGAATTTTAGATACCAATAATTTTATTTCGTCTTTACAATATGATGTTATCAAGCCTAACACCATTTAATTGTTCTATTTTTTCTTTGTAGCCAATTTGTCTAAAATTATTATTTGTGTGCAATTTTAAACTAGCTATGTTATTAGGCATTATACTGGCTTGTAAGCTCCAGATGTAACAGTGTCAAGCCTACTTTTTTAAATGGTTTATTTACTTGTGTAGTTTAACAACATCCAGATCCAGGCGCACAAGAGTTACCTGCTTGTATTTCAGAAAATTGTAATTTTTGTTTTGGCTCAGGTATACCACATTTGTCTTTAGCTAAACAGTCTGTTACTAATGACGTTAACTTAAATGTATTGTCTTGAAACTCTATTCCGAATTTTTGAATTGTTTGTTCGCCTTGAAATTCTACTTCAATATCTAAACCTTCTAGATTAAAAATGTTTTCAGATAATTGAATGATATTAACCAATTTTTCAGGATGTAATCTATGATCATAATCATCTGCATTCCATAACTGAAAATTTACCTTTTTTTCTTGTCTTTCTGTACCACCACAGTCTATAAAATTTTTGGTAACTAGTCCCACTTCCGTGACATGAAAGTGACTTGGTACTAAGCTACCATCAGGTAATGTAAATGAAATAGTGTCTAATTTTGATAAGTGTGTTTTAATTTCTGATAATGTCATAATTTGTGTTTTTATTATGATTAATGTATTGGTATTAGCAACAAGTATTACTGTTTAAATCGTTGTCCAAAAATCCGTTTAATATGGTTTTCATTGCAGTCCAATTGTCTGTGTCAATACAATAACAAACACTTGTACCTTCAATAGTACCCTGAATTAAACCTAATTTTTTTAATTCTTTTAAATGCTGAGAGATTGTAGGTTGTGCCAAACCTATTTCTTCCACTAAATCACCACAAACGCAAGTATTAATTTTAAATAAATGCTGAATGATTGCAACTCTTGCAGGATGCCCAAAAGCTTTTGCAAATAGAGCAATTTGATTTTGTGAATCTGAAAATTTTTCGGTTTTAACTAATCCCATTTTTATTTTATTAATTTGTACATCGCAATATTACGATTAATATATTAATTAGAAAAATTCTCTACTATTATTTTAAGGTTTTATTAACAAACAAGGTTGTAGTTATGCTTAATTTTACGTTAATAAAAATCAAAAATATAACCATGAAAAAATTATTTACACTAATTATGGTATTGACAGTGTCTTTTGCTGTTAATGCACAAATTGAAACGCCTCAACCTAGTCCGTTTCAAAAAATAGAACAAAAAGTTGGTCTTACAGATGTAACTTTAGAATATTCAAGACCATCTATGAGAGGTCGTGAAATATTTGGAAACCTAGTTCCTTTTGGAAAATTATGGAGAACAGGAGCAAATAATAATACAATAATTAACTTTGGTAGTGATGTTACAATAGGAGGAAAGGCTTTAAAAGCTGGATCTTATGCTGTATTTACAATCCCTAACAAATCTAGTTGGAATGTTATTTTTTATAGTGATACAAATAATTGGGGAACACCAAAAACATTAGACGAATCTAAAGTTGTTGCAAAAGTATCTGCAGAAGTTTATAACTTACCTATGGATATTGAAACGTTTACAATATCATTTGACGATTTAACTAACGATTCAGCAATGTTAGGTATCATGTGGGAAAAAGCATATGTTGCTGTTAAAATTGATGTAGCAACTGATAAAACTGTTACAGATGCTATTAATAAAACCATGAATGGACCTAGTGCTAACGATTATTATGCTTCTGCACGTTACTATTTAGAATCTGGTAAAGATATTAAGCAAGCGGTTACTTGGATGAACAAGGCTATTGATATGTCTAAAGATTCTCCTAAGTTTTGGTGGTTACGTCAACAGTCTTTAATTAACGCTAAAGCTGGCGATAAAAAAGGTGCGATTAAAGCTGCAAAGCAGTCTTTAGAGTTGGCAACTAAAGCAGGTAATGCTGATTATGTAAAAATGAATACAGACTCATTAAAAGAATGGGGAGGAATGTAATCTAAAGATTATAAAATATAAAAAGTGCAATCCATTGGGTTGCACTTTTTTTTTAATCTATTTCTTCAAGTTCAAAAATATCATGAACAGAAACGTTAAATACTTTAGATAATTTTAAAGCTAAAACTGTAGACGGTACGTATTTGTTTTTTTCCATAGCATTTATGGTTTGTCTACTAACGCCTATTTTATTTGCTAAATCTGCTTGTGTTAAATTATGAATAGCACGATGTACTTTAATTTTATTCGTCATAATTTCTAGATTTATATTTAAGAAAATTAAAACGTATTATAAAAAATAATAAAGGTGTAAACATGTTAAAAATTAAAACTTCAAAAAAGGTCATATTGTATACTAATACAATTGCAAACATTAAAACTATATAATTAAATATAATAGCCCAAACTAAAGATGTTTTTCTTAATTGAAAAATAAATTCATCTTCTATTTTCTCTTTACTAAATCCTACCATTAAACCACCAACAATAATTAGTATTGCAACAATTTCATCTAAAATACCATTTTCGATTATTTTAAAGAAACCATTGTTACTGTCAAATAAGCTATCAGAATTATACAAAACCAATACATTAGTTTGTAATAATTCACCATCTAAAATAGTTTTGTAAAATACAATTCCTGTTAGTAAGCCTAATATTAAAATTACCCATCCTATTACTTTATAGTTGTTTGATAAAAGATAATGTGTTTTCATGTCTAAATTTTTTCATGTTTCAACAAATGTAAAGTTTATTTTACATTTAGACAAGTTTATGTGTCTTTTTTGCAGTCCTAACAGTTTGATAATTTCAATTTTGAGCATAAAAAAACTGTAAAAATTAATTTACAGTTTTAAATTGTCATACTTAAATAGCTAATTAACTATTCCTGTTTTTATTGATTTCATCTTGAAGTTGACGTCTAACTTTTTGTTCTCGCTCTAGCGCATTACGTCTGTGTTCTTCAAATTCGTTTTCTGTTTCTTCTAATTTTAACTTAGCTTCTTTAGTAACAGAATTACTGTTTTTAAATTTATAAATAAAGAAGAATAAAAATGCTAATAAACCACCAATAATAGACCAAAGTAAAGTATTGTAACCAGTTTTACTCATTTGTAAACCTAGTAAAGACATATTGTCTTTTTCAATATTGGTTTCTTTTAAGTCTGTTTTTGTATTTGATAAGTTACTTTTTAATTTGTCAATTTCTTGAGTTTGAGATAGTACTTTATTTTGAGTGTCTAATAATTCTTTTTTTAATGCGTTTACAGAGTCTAATGTGTGTGATTTTATTTTGGCAACCCACTCGTTTCTTATAACTTCAAAGGATTGTCCGCGTTGATCTCTCCAATTAGTAGACTTTTTAGTAAGGTATTCAAATTGATTTTCAAGCGTACCAGAGTCTAAAGATAGTTTGTCATCATCTTCATTAGTTTGTGCTTGTGTTGTAATAGTAAATGAAAATAAGAAGATAAAAACTGTTGCTAATAATAATTGTGTGTGGCGCATTGTATTGTATTTGTTGTCTATCGCTTTGCGAAAATATAAAAAATAGGGTTTAAAAATAACAAAAAGCCTCACAAATGCGAGGCTTTTATATATACGACTGTAAATACTATTTAGATGTTAATAGTAAGTAAAACGTCTAACTTTAGCAATATATTTTGCTAACCTAATGACTTGATGACTGTAACCATACTCATTATCATACCAAACATAAACGATTGCATTTTTACCATCTTTTCTAACTATAGTAGCTTTACTATCATAAATAGAAGGCGCAGAGCTACCAATAATATCACTTGATACTAGCTCATCACTCATTTCGTATTTAATTTGCTCGACTAAATCACCTTCTAAAGCATACTTTTTAATAGTAGCATTTATACTGTCTAAAGATGTTTTGGTGCTAAGTTCTAAATTTAAAATAGCTAAAGATCCATTTGGTACTGGTACACGTATTGCGTTTGATGTTAATTTACCTTCAAAACTTGGTAATGCTTTAGAGACTGCTTGTCCAGCTCCAGTTTCGGTAATAACCATATTTAAAGCAGCAGCACGTCCACGTCTGTACTTTTTATGGAAATTATCTACTAAATTTTGGTCATTAGTGTAAGCATGTATAGTTTCTAGGTGTCCACTTTTAACACCATAAGTATCTTCCATTGCTTTTAAAACAGGTGTAATGGCATTGGTTGTACATGACGCAGCAGAGAAAATATCTATTTTGTCAGGATCGTTTTGTAAATGGTTGACACCATAAACAATATTAGGTATTCCTTTTCCAGGTGCTGTTAATAAAACTTTGTCTGCTCCAGGAGAATTTTTTAAACGTGTTAAAGCTTCTTTATCTCTAAAGACACCAGTGTTATCAATAATTAAAGCGTTGTTAATACCATACTTTGTATAGTCAATATCTTCCGGTTGGTTGGCCGAAATAATTTTAACCGTTGTACCGTTAATAATTAAAGCTTCGTTTTTTAAATCTGTAGTTACAGTTCCAGAAAAATCACCATGTACAGAGTCATTACGTAATAATGCAGCACGTTTTTCTAAAACAGTAGCATCGACTTTACCACGTGTTACAATTGCACGTAAACGTAATTGACTACCTTTTCCAGTACGTGTCATTAACTCTCTTGCAACCAAACGTCCAATACGTCCAAAACCATAAAGTACTACGTCTTTTGGTTTAATATCTTTAGTCTGACTAGCTCCTTTTAATTTAGTCGAAACAAATGCTAATGCATTGCTGTATTTTTTTTCTTCTAAATGATACTCGTAAGTTAATTTACCAATATCCAATTTAGCAGGTGGAACATCTAAAGTTTGAATAGCTTGTGCAATTTCAACCGAATCGAATATAGAGATTGGTTTTTGAACAAATTCTCCAGCATATTCATGAAGGTTTAAAATTTCGGAAACATTTCTATCAATTAACTGATTTCTAAAAATCACTAATTCTATAGATTTGTCATACCACAAATCGCTAACAATTTTAATAAATTCGACTGTAGCACGTCGTCTGTCTGCTTGAAACGCTAATTCGTTTTCGTAAGTTTCGTTTATGGACATTTTAAATTATTTAGTATGTGTTGTTAATTTAGACTTCTAAATTTTCGGCAAAAGTATAGATTTCAAACGATTTCGTAAAGTAAAAAGTGTAAAAAATAAAAAAGCTCTTAATTTTCAAAATTAAGAGCTTTTTCTAGCAAAGCAATCAAGGATTATCTTAGTCCATAACGATTAGTTTCTCCTTTTGAGTTTATAAGCTCAATACTTAAAGGTTGATAGGTATCTCTATTGTTTAATATAGCTTCTACATCTTCAATACTATTAACTTTTTTGTTATTAATAGCAGTAATAATATTGCCTTCTTCTATACCTTCACTTCTTAAATATTGACCATAACTACCGTTTATCCTCAAAATTTTTACACCATTATCCGTTTTATATTTTTTTAAATCTTCGGGTTTAGCCTCTTTAATAACACCTATAAATGGTAAAACAAAGGTATTGTTTTTAAGTAATGTGACTTGTACATTTTTAAGTTGGTCATCACGAAGTAAAGTAATGTTTACAACATCATTTGGACGTTTAGAGTCTAAAAAACCTCTAAGATCACTAAATTTTCTGATTTTAATATTATCTATTTTCTTAATAATATCTCCACTTTTTATACCTGCAACTTCTGCACCTGTATCTTCCTCTACATCATCAACATAAAAACCTTCTGTTTCACCAATGCCCAGTTTTTCCGCGAAAGCGCTATTTAAAGAACCTCCAGAGACACCTAAAATTCCATTTTGGACATTACCAAACTCCATAATATCTTGCACTACCTTTTTAGCAATATTACTTGGTACAGCAAAGGAGTAACCAATATAAGATCCCGTTTGAGACGATATAGCAGTATTAATACCAATTAACTGACCAGCAGTATTAACTAAAGCACCACCAGAATTTCCTGGATTTACAGCAGCATCAGTCTGAATAAAAGACTGCGTGCTACGACCACTTAAGTCTCTAGATTTGGCACTTATAATTCCTGCTGTTACTGTAGACGTAAGGTTAAACGGATTTCCGACAGCCAAAACCCATTCGCCAATTTTAGCAGTATCACTATCGCCAAAAGTGGTGTATGGTAATTGCTCATCACTTTCTACTTTAAGTAAAGCAATGTCTGTTTTTGGATCTGTACCAACAATTTTTGCTTCTAATGTACGGTTATCATTAAGTGTAATGCTTAATTGTTCAGAGTCTTCAATAACATGATTATTAGTAATAATATAACCATCTGGCGATATTATAACTCCGCTTCCAGTACCTAACTGTCTTTTTTGTGGTACACGACCATAAAACAAGTCTTGTAAAGTGGGTTGTGCAGTATTTAAAGCCACGTTTTTAACGTGTACTACAGCATGCACAGTTTGATCTGCAGCAGTGGTAAAATCTATACCTTCAGCAGCAGCTAAAGTAGTGGTTGTTGTGTTGTAATTGGTAGGTAAAAAAACAGGATCATCCTGTGTGTTTGTATTTGCAATTTTCGGTTCTTCTTTTTCAAGAAAGGTTTTGTATGTTCCTAGGGTAATTGCACCTCCTAATACCGAAACTAAAACCAAAGTTAACATCTTCTTCATAAAAAACTTAGTTTAGATTTATTAGATAACGATTAAAATTAATTAATTATTGAATGTCAATTTCAACTTTAACGACGTTTTAACAACTGAAAAAACTTATATTTGTCATTCAATTTAGTACACCAATGACATTAATTTTTTATAAATATCAAGGCACAGGTAACGACTTTGTCATGATTGATAATAGACAGCAAATTTTTGATAAAGACGACACCAAATTGGTCGCATTTTTATGTGATCGTAAATTTGGAATAGGAGCAGATGGTTTGATTTTACTAGAAAATCATCCTGAAGTTGACTTTAAAATGGTGTATTACAATGCAGACGGAAACCAAAGTACTATGTGTGGTAATGGAGGACGTTGTTTAGTCGCTTTCGCGGAATTTTTGCAGGTTGTTAAACATGAGACTACTTTTGAAGCCATTGATGGATTACATTATGCCAAAATCCAAGACAATTTAGTCCATTTACAAATGAAAGATGTAGACAGTATAGATACCTTTGATACACATCAATTTTTAGATACAGGATCACCACATCACGTTCAGTTTGTTAAAGATATTGCTAATTTTGATGTTAAAACCGAAGGTGCAAAAATTAGATACGGACAACCTTATAATCAAGCAGGAACTAACGTCAACTTTGTCCAGCAAGAAAATGAGGATACGTTTACTGTTAGAACTTACGAAAGAGGAGTAGAGGACGAAACCTTATCCTGTGGTACAGGTGCAACTGCAGTTGCAATAGCTATGCATGATTCTGGAAAAAGTACAGCTTCACAATTAAATTTAAATGTACCAGGAGGACAATTAAAAGTATCTTTTAAAAAAGATAATGATACCTACAAAAAAGTCATGTTAATTGGACGAGCAACACAAGTTTTTAAAGGCACAATTACATGTTAACATTAACAGGTAAACATATATATTTACGTGCTTTAGAGCCCGAAGATTTAGCATTTATCCATACTATTGAAAATGACGAGTCTATTTGGGAAATAAGCAATACCATTACACCTTACTCTAAGTATCTAATAAAACAATATTTAGATAATGCTCATAAAGATATTTTTGAAGTTAAGCAATTACGTTTAGTCATTTGTAATAACAATCATGAAGCTTTAGGTATGATTGATGTCTTTGATTTTGATTATAAAAACAGAAGAGCAGGTATTGGTATTTTAATTAAACAAACGCAAGACAGAGCTAAAGGTTATGGTAAAGAAGCGGTACAATTGCTATGTAATTATTGCTTTAAGCATTTAGATTTACACCAATTATATTGTAATATCAGTGAAGATAATACTGCAAGCTTAGCCTTGTTTAAAAATCAGGGATTCAAAGAAATAGGTTTAAAAAAGGATTGGAATTTTTTAAACGGACAATACAAAAACGAATATTTATTTCAATTAATTAATACCAATGTATATTAAAAAAATTTTAGTAGCTATAGCATTAATTGGCTTAGTGGTAGCTGCCTATTTTGCCTACTTTATTTACGGAGCCATGTTTAAACAAAACACAGCTTTTAATAACGATCAAGCATTTATATATGTGCCAACTAATGCAAGTTATGATATGGTTAGAGCACAATTAGAACCATTATTAAAGGATATAGACAGTTTTGATGCTTTAGCCGAACGTAAAAAATACACTACTAATATTAAAGCTGGTCGTTTTGCAATTGATAAAAACATGAGCAATAATGATATTATAAACTCTATTAGAAGTAAAAACTTACCATTAAAATTAAGTTTTAATAATCAAGAGCGTATTCAGAATTTAGCTGGTCGTATTGCTCAACAAATAGAACCAGATAGCCTAAGTTTACTTCAAGCTATGACAGATAAAGCGTTTATGGATAAGCATAAGTTTACTAAGCAAACGGTTTTAAATATGTATGTGCCTAATAGCTATGAAGTGTTTTGGAATACTTCAGCTGAAGGGTTTAGAGATAAAATGTTAAAAGAATATTTCCGATTTTGGAATCCTTCCAGACAAGCCAAACGAAAAGCTTTAGATTTATCGGTTAATGAGGTTGTAACCATTGCATCTATAGTTCAAAAAGAAACTGCAAAAGTGGACGAAAGACCAAGAGTAGCAGGAGTTTACTTAAACCGAATCAAAAAAGGTATGCCTTTACAAGCGGATCCAACGGTTATATATTCAAAAAAATTAAAAGAAAACGATTTTGATCAAATCATAAAACGTGTATTATATAAAGATCTTGAAATAGATTCGCCTTACAACACTTATAAATACGCAAGTATTCCTCCAGGACCTATAACAATGCCAGATGTTTCTGCTATTGATGCAGTCTTGAATGCAGAAGATCATGATTACTTTTATTTTGTTGCTAATGTTAAAAACTTTGGTTACCATAAGTTTGCCAAAACACTTAGCCAACATAATGCAAATAAAAACGAATATGTACGTTGGATCAATAGTCAAGGTGTAAATAGATAATTGATTGATTAAATTTTTCACACTTGCTTTTTGTCTTTGTTTTATTTTTACTGCTGCAGCACAAACCAAAACAGCGTCTTTTTTTAAACCAAGTGATACATTACATACTAAAAGGCGTAAATCCGTTATAATAACAGAGGCTAGTTTAGCCTCATTATCTATTATAGGTTTAAATACATTATGGTATTCTGACTATAAACGCTCTAAATTTCATACAACTAATGATAATTCTGAGTGGTTTAAAATGGATAAACTAGGTCATAGTTTTACTGCTTATCAATTAGGACGTTTTGGTGCTCAAACTTTAAATTGGAGTGGTGTTTCCAAAAAAAATCAATTGATTTATGGTGCAACTTTAGGTTTTTCTTTTTTGACTGCAGTCGAAATTTTAGATGGTTTTTCATCAGAATGGGGATTTTCTTGGGGAGATTTTACTGCTAATGCAGCAGGTGCAGGCTTGTTTATTGGACAAGAACTGTTATGGGATGAGCAACGATTGCAATTAAAGTATTCGTTTAGTCAAAGTCCATATGCAAATCAAAATCCAAATAAATTAGGAAATGGTTTATTAGAAGAAATTTTAAAAGATTATAATGGTCAAACCTATTGGTTAAGTGCTAATTTACAGTCATTTTATAAAGACAGTAAGATACCTAAATGGTTAAATTTAGCAGTTGGTTACGGAGTCGATGGATTACTATATGGCAATGAAAATTTACAGAATGTGAGTTTTCCTAATCAAAAAAGAACCAAACAATTCTATTTAAGCTTAGATATGGATTTAACAAAAATAAAGACTAATTCTGTCTTTTTTAAGCAGTTTTTTAACATAATTAATGTGATAAAAATACCTTTTCCAACACTTCAAATTAATAGTAAAGGTAAGCTAAAAGGACACTTAATTTACTTTTAACATAAGTTAACATATTGATTTTCAGTATTATTAAAATTGTTGTATATTTGCACGCTGAAATTTAAGTCTATAGATTATTAAAAAACAGACTTTTAAATCAATACAAATGAAAAAAAATATTGGAAAGTTATTATCCCTAGCATTTACAATATCAATTTTACTAATCGTTGTATTTTATAATACAACTGAAAATGTTAAATTAATAGATAAAATTGAAACTGACAAGGTTGACTTTGAAAATATAGAACACAAAGAGATTGCTTCTAATTTACAATCTTACCAGTTACCAGAGTTTAGTCCTGAATTAGGAAAAACGTTTACTGGTTTTAAAGAAGCCTTAGGTTTTAAAGAATCGCAAAACGATTACTTTAGAGTTAACCAATTTGGATATTTAGGTAAATATCAATTTGGAAAAGGTACATTAAGATTGATAGGTATTTATCATCCACAGTACTTTTTAAGCAATCCAGAATTACAAGAAAAAGCATTTATAGCTAATGCGCAACGTAATAAATGGGTTTTAAGACGTGATATTAAACGTTTTAAAGGAAGTTACATCAATGGTATTAAAGTAACCGAATCTGGAATATTAGCTGCTGCGCATTTAGCAGGTCCAGGAAATGTAAAAAAATACTTAAGAAGTTACGGTCAAAATGGTTTTGCTGATGCTAATGGTACAACTATTAGACATTACTTAAAAAAGTTTTCTGGCTATGATACGTCTTTGATTAAAGCTTCAAAACGAGTAAAAGTAGAGTACGATAGAGCTTAAAAGCTAGGTTTATGAATTATAAATAGTGTTGGTCTTTTATGTAGGTCAACACTATTTTTTTTCCATTGACTGGCTGTTTTTGTTTTAATTAATTCAGTTGGCAAGGTAATGTCACAAGCGACGCATATTTCTGTACTATCACTTAAAGTGTTACATAAATCTTCCATAAATTTATTATTTCTGTAAGGTGTTTCAATAAAAGATTGTGTTTGATTATGCTCAAAACTTAAACGTTCTAGACGTTTTATTTCAGATTTTCTTTCATTTTTATCAATTGGCAGATACCCATTAAAAGCAAAGCTTTGTCCATTCATCCCAGAAGCCATCATAGCTAATAGGATAGAGGATGGTCCAACTAAAGGTACAACTTGTATGTTGTTTTTATGGGCTAAACTAACAATGTCAGCTCCTGGATCTGCAATACCAGGACAACCAGCGTCAGATAATAATCCCATATTTTGTCCTTCTAAACAAGGTGTAATAAAATTTGGTAAATCTTGTGGCTCAGTATGTTTATTTAACTCAAAAATGGTAAGGCTTGATTGTTGTTTTTCTGGAGCAATGCTTTTTATAAACTTTCGACCTGCTTTAGAGTTTTCTACAACAAATGTATCTAAACTGTCTACAATAGTCTTGATTTGAGCTGGTAGTACTAAAAACGGATTAGAGTCTCCTAAGGTGTTTGGTATTAAGTATAATT
This sequence comes from Olleya sediminilitoris, assembly GCF_016785945.1. Lineage (GTDB taxonomy): Bacteria > Bacteroidota > Bacteroidia > Flavobacteriales > Flavobacteriaceae > Olleya > Olleya sediminilitoris. Next base: position 98,896 of record NZ_JAEMEF010000006.1, read on the forward strand.
TACCTTTAGTCATGGTCGTTTAAAGTATTTAATTAGGTGTTACTATTTAGAGTTGAGCTTATTTTTTGACAAGCATCATTTAATAAAGTATACACTTTTTCAAAACCATTGTTTCCTCCATAGTAAGGATCAGGAACATCAAGGTTTTTATTAGGAAAGCTTTCGTTTAAAATTAGCTTTACTTTTGATTTGTCTATTTCGTTTTCAGCTAAATCTAAAATATTATCATAGTTTGAGTTATCCATAGCATAGATAATATCAAAATCTAAAAAATCTTGTTTTGTAAACTGTCTAGCACGTTGTTTGGTAATGTCTATATTGTGTTTTTGTGCAGTAGTAATAGATCTTGGATCTGGTTTATTACCAATATGATAGCTACTTGTGCCTGCTGAATCTACGATGTATGTATTGTCTAACTTTGATTTTAAGATACCTTCAGCTAGAGGAGAACGACAAATGTTTCCTAAGCATACCATTAAAATTTTAGTCATTTTGTAATATATTTATACTGTAAGCTTCTTAGTTAAATCCTCAACGTATTTTTTAAATTGCTTGTCTGTAGCTGATAAGTTGTCTACAGTTTTACAAGCGTGTAATACAGTTGCATGATCACGTTTACCAATTTGAGATCCAATACTAGCTAATGATGCCTTGGTTAGTTTTTTTGCAAAAAACATAGCCAATTGTCTAGCTTGAACAATGTGACGCTTTCTAGTTTTAGATTGTAGTGTGTCTACATCCATTTGGAAATAATCAGAGACTATTTTTTGAATGTAATCTATAGAAACTTCTCGTTTAGTATTTTTAACAAATTTTTCTACAACCTGCTTTGCTAACTCAATATTAACTTCTTTTTTATTGAAAGACGATTGGGCAATAAGCGATATAATAGCACCTTCAAGCTCTCTAATATTAGATTTAATGTTTTTAGCAACATAGTTGATAATATCTTCAGGCATCTCTACACCATCACGATATAATTTGTTTTTTAAAATAGAAACTCTGGTTTCAAAATCAGGAGTTTGTAACTCGGCTGAAAGTCCCCATTTAAATCTCGATAATAAACGTTGTTCAATATCTTGCATGTCCACAGGAGCTTTGTCACTAGTTAAAATAACTTGTTTTCCATTTTGGTGCAAGTGGTTAAAAATATGGAAAAACACATCTTGTGTTCCTGATTTTCCTGATAAAAACTGAACATCATCAATAACCAATACATCTATTAATTGATAAAAATGTATAAAGTCATTACGGTTGTTCTTTTTTACAGAGTCTATATATTGTTGCGTAAATTTTTCAGCAGAAATATATAATACTGTTTTTTCAGGATATTTATCTTTTATATCCACACCTATAGCATGTGCTAAGTGTGTTTTACCTAATCCAACACCACCAAATATTAATAACGGATTAAAAGAAGTTCCTCCTGGTTTTGCAGATACAGCTAAACCAGCACTACGTGCTAAACGGTTAGAGTCACCTTCTAAAAAGTTATCAAAATTATAGTTAGGATTAAGTTGAGATTCTATTTTTACGTTTCTAATTCCTGGAATTATAAACGGATTTCGTAATTCGCGATTTTTGTTATTAAGAGGTACATCTACATCCTGAGACTTTACAGCACTTCTATTAGAACTCGGAATTTTTTCTGTAAACGGTTGTTTGTTGCCATACGTGTTTTCCATTTTAATAATGTAAACCAGTTTGGCAGTATCGCCTAACTCTTTAGTTAAAGACACTTTTAACAACTTTACGTAATGCTCTTCTAGCCATTCGTAAAAAAATTTACTTGGGACCTGAATGCTTAAAGCATTATCTGCAAGTTTTACCGCTACAATAGGTTCAAACCATGTTTTGTAAGCTTGTGGTTGGATATTATCCTTTATAAAAAGTAGACAGTTATTCCAGACCGATTGCGCAGTTATACTCATGTTAATTTTAAAATATATTAAATGTTAGTTATTTTTGCCTGTATAGCGATTAAGACAACTTAGTTTCTAAGCGTGGCAAATATGTGAACAAAAAACGTAAAAAAAAAATGATTTACTATTGAATATTCAGTTTTTTTTCCTCATGTTAGTTTAGGCAATCAAGCTACAAAAAATAATTAGATAAATGAGTATAAAACAAGATGAAATTGAAATAAGAGTGCGATATTCTGAAACCGATCAAATGGGTGTCGTTCATCATGCGAATTACGCATTATATCTAGAATTAGCTAGAATTGAGTGGTTAAGAAAATTAGGGATTTCTTATAAAAAAATGGAAGAGGAAGGTGTTGGTTTACCAGTGGTATCTTTATCCGTAAATTATAAAATTCCTATCCTTTATGATGACGTAATTACGGTAAAAACCAAGCTGAAACAAATGCCTACAGCACTGGTAGAGTTTGAGTATGAAATTGTTAATAAATCAGGTCAAATTTTAAGCACAGCAAGTGTGATTTTGGCATTTTTAAATATGAAAACAAAACGACCAACTAGACCTCCAAAATATTTTTTAGAAGCTTTAAAAAATTAATATTACAAAATTTTGATGTCAACTTTGTAAATCGAGTCAAATATTGATTTTATAGATTCGGCCTCTTTTTTTCTAACCGAAATTGTTATTTCACAGTTTAATTCTAATTTTTGATTGATAATATTTAAGCTTTTTTCTTTAATAACCCTCATGACTTTGTTCATTAAATCATATTCACAAGTAATTAAATAATCAATATTTATAGTACGCTCAATTATATTTGATGCTTCTAAGGCTAATTGTGCACCTGTGCGATAAGCATTAATTAAACCACCAACGCCAAGTTTAACACCTCCAAAATAGCGTACTACTACAATTAAAACGTTTGTAACTTCAAAAGATTGTATTTGACCATAAATTGGCATTCCAGCACTATTGCTAGGCTCACCATCATCATTAGCTCTGTAAGCAATGGTTTCGGTCCCGATTTGATAGGCATAACACCAATGTCTAGCCTGATGGTGTTGTTTTTTTAAATCCTCTAGATGCTGTTTAATTTCATCTTCTGTAGTGACAGGATAGGCATAGCCAAAAAACTTAGAGTTTTTGTCTTTAAATAAAACCTCTTCACTGGGTTTAGTAATAGTTTTATAAACGTCTGCTTCCATAAATTAAGCTGAAGTTACCAAAAGTATAGCAATTACAGCAACACCAATGCCTATCCAGTTTTTAAGCAATAAACGTTCTTTAAAAAAGAGTAGACCTAATAAGGTAGATAACATTACAATTGATACATTATTAACTGTAAATATTGTCGAACTTTCAAAATTATCAGCATTTAATGCTTTAAGTAAAGTGTAGATGGAGTAGTAGTTAACTATTCCTAAAATAAAACCAGATATTAAACTTTTAGGATCAAATGTAAATTGTTTTTGTATCGCTTTCGCGGAAAGCATGCCTATACCAATTAATCCTGCAATTAAAAAAATTGAGGCAGAGAAGATAGGAATACCATTTTCTGGTACAAAAGTAGTTTCGACATATTTTATTGTGGTATCTATAGTACCAGAGCCCAAAAATAGTAACAACGGAAGCCATAGGCTTTTAATCGAAAATTTTTCGTTGGATTTAGCTTTTAATGAGGCTAGATAAACAGCCACTAAAGCTAATAATATACCCAATGCTTTTTGTAAGCCTAAGTTTTCATTGTAAGCAAATAGTCCAAAAATAATAGGAATAACGACACTCATTTTACTTGCAACCGAAGCTACAGATAAGCCTAAGCGTTGCGCTGTTAATGCCATAACATTAAATATTGTAACAAATAAAAAACCTAAAAATATGGCTCCAAAAAACCATTTCGATTGTATTACATCTGTAACAACAATTGGTGCTTCATAACTTAATATTCCACAAGCAAATGCTGTAAAATAATTGAAGACAATAGTTTGTAAAGTGTTTATGTTTTGCTTTCCTACAACTTTAAAAATGACAAAAATTAGTGTCGATGCACAAATACTAAGAATTAAAAACATTAAAACAATTCTTTTTTAATGGTGAATAGATCTAGGATATCTTCGGTTTTGGGGTCGTTATTCCAAACATTAATTCCTAATTTATTTGCAGTTACTGTATTTTCTTTTGTATCGTCAATAAACAAACATTCTTCAGGTTTTAATTTGTTTTCGTTTAAAACAAAGTTAAAAATATCTGTATTTGGTTTACGTAACATGATTTGGTGTGATAAATAGAATTTATCAAAGCATGCTTTAAAATCTTCGTAAAACGGAATGTGTTTTTTAATACAGTCTATATGCAACTCATTGGTGTTGCTTAATAGTATTAGTTTGTAATTTTTGTCTTTGGCTAATTGTTGTATAAATTCTAATCGTTTTGATGGAAAATCACAAATAATATAATTCCAAGCATCAATTAATTCTTTTTTTGAAAGTTTTGGAAAGTTGTTTAAATAAAAATCTAAAAACTCGGTAGTCTCCATTAAGCCTTGTTCATAAAGTGCGTTTATAGCAATAAGTTCTTCTGACAGTTCATTGATTTCAAAAAGCTCTAAGGCGTTTTTCATTGCACCTTCTTTATCAAGATTGATAAAGACATCTCCAAAATCGAATATAATTGTTTTGATCATTTACTTTAGTTTTAAACAAATGCAAATATCTTATTTTTATATTCAATCAGTCGTGTATTTTTGAGAATAGTTTGTTTAAGTGTTTTATTAATAGTTAATCTGAAAGTTTTTTTTGGTAATTAAATTCTGATTGTTTTAATTTCTTGTGCTTATTATTAATTAATATATAGTTTATCTAAACTTAATTATCAACAGTTCTGCAAATAAATATTTATTGTAATTAACTTAATATGTTTTAGAAAAACAATTGGATGAAAATAATAAATACTAGAACTATCAGCGGGAAAGGTTCTTTTTTTTGGTTTTTCTTTTCCGTTATAATGTTGGTCAGCTTCTGCTACATCACCAGCTTTTGTTTTATTAACTCTTATGACTGGTTTTATTTATACATCTTTAAAAATTACCAAAAACTAAAAACCACAGCTGTAAAAACTGTAGCTTTATCATTTTTTATGTAATATGTTCTACAAAAGCCACAGGATGAAAATGCCATACATTTTTTCGCTTGTATTAAAGGTATATTAAGCTAAAAAGGTATATAATTTATATGCCTTAATAATTTTTCTTTATCAAAGATTAAAATAGACTTATAAGAATTAATAGAACCATATCCATTTGTCATAACTAAAATTAATTGATGACTATCTTTTATATAAACTTCAATATTATCAAAATTAGGCTCATACAAATTATTAAAAATATCCTTGTCTAAATTAAATCTAATATCGTTATTCACTGTAATTCTTTTAATTTCTCTTAAAGGTGTTTTATCATTGCCAAAAACCTTTTTTGAATCTATTCTACTGATAAAGTTATTTTCGTCAAATTCAATAGAATGTTTATCTTTTTCAAAAGATCCAGCTATAATTTCAATAGATTTTTTTTTGTCTTTACTTAATAAAAAAATCGTGTCATTTGATTTCTTTTTAATGGACAACCTTGAATATGGAAAACTATCTATGGAAAAAGCTTTTGACTCATCCAACTTATTTATGTTTATTATGTTTTTCCTTAATCCGTCTTTTTCTTCTTTATCATCATAATAGCTACTAAAAAAAGTAATAAGAGTGTTTGGATTTACTTTTTTTATTCTGGAGTTATGTACATATGCTATTTTGCCATCAAGAGTTTCTATTTCAGACCAATTTGACTCTTTCAAAGGAACATAAGTAAAATATTCACCCTCTAATATTATGAATAAAACTTCGGAAGACGATGAAGGTTTTTTCCTAGCATTAGTATAACCATCAGAATCATTTATCAAACCTATTTCTTTTCTAACCTTTTTAGGGATTATAACAGTATGAATTTGATTCTCCTTTTTTTGAATTATTGTATCATTAATTTGATCTCTTTTTGTATTATCAACTTTCCCTTTACAAAAAAAGAAAAATAACATTGGTATTAAATAGATGATTTTTTTCATTAGTTTTCTATTGAGTATTTGACCTTTTACTTTGCTCTTTATCTTTTGGATCAACTTTTAAGTCATAAAATTTATATACATCTTTTATATCTCCATCATAATCTTCGATATAACAATATATAATCTTACCCTCATTTTTCAATTTAGTGTAAAGCTTCCCTAATTCTTTCATTGCTGAATTATAAACCCTAACACAACCATATGTGCTCATTAAATCTCCTTTATCATTAATTGCTGATCCATAACCATTTGTATGACCAGAGTGAATTGCAATTCCTGTTCTTCCATTATTTGTAGCTTTCTTAAACTCTCCTGTAGTACCTTCAAGCATAATCATTCCATGATTACCAAAACTTGTGTGTCCTACTCTTTTTTTAGGATAATAAACTGTAGTTGTTTTTCCTGTTGGTGTATCTCCATTACCTTCCGCTTTTAATCTATTACTATTCGACCCTCTAGCTAAAGAATGTGTTTTAAATAGAACACCTGAACTATTAAATACGACTAGTGGACCTTGTAAATCTCTTGACTTAGGGGTAATTACATTAATATATACCTCGTTAGCTTTAGCAGTATGTTTATTATCAAAAGTGTGATTAATTCCGCCAGTAATCAACTTCATATGTTCAACAAAAGCAATTGGATGGAAATGATAAATACTAGAACTATCAACAGGAAAAGTTCTTTTTTCTTCTGGTTTTTCTTTTCCGTTATAATGTTGGTCAGCTTCTGCTACATCACCATCAGTGATTTGATCCCAAAAACACAGGTTGTTAATTTTGTCTTCTAACAAAACTTTTTTTGCATCACACGCTTCTTCTAATTTTGTTTTTTTTAGCTTCTGAAGCTAAATTTACTCCTTTTTCATAAACTTTGTCTATTTCTGTGTTAAATAGACCTGTATTATGACCAAAAGACTACGTTTTTTTGTTTTTGTTTATTTGTTATTTTATATATTTAACTGTGACGCTTACATCGACAGGGAGAAAATAAAAACTTCGTGTTCAAAATGATTGATATGGCTTTATAAAATTTTAAAACCAAACAAGCTTTTGCTTCTTAAAAAACAAAAAAACCACAGCTTAAAAAACTGTGGCTTAATTATTATCTTATTTCTTAAAGCTTACTCATATACACCACTAGTTACAAACTAGCGGGAGTTGAGGTTTATCACGAATTAAAAACCATCAACATTACCTATATCACACCATTTTAAGACAATAGAACCATTCTCTATTTTATTTGTAAAAGGATTTTGCTTAAACTCTCTTTCTTTAGTTCTTCTATTATAAAAACCATACCATTCGAATTGCAATTCAGCTTCCATATTATTAATAATCTTACCTATTGGCTTGTTTAAAGAAAAAGAAGTAGCATCTTTTAAATCACTTGGTATAGGGTTTAATAATGGTGGGGAAAAATAAATATAATACTCTGTATCATTAATTCTCGTAAGTCGTGAATTAAAAAAAATATTTTTTGTTTTAAACTGCCCACCAACTAAAAAGAAAACATAATCATCTCCTTTACAATCTGTAGAAAATTTCATTTTTTTAAGCTCGTAAATAGTTTCATATGTAATTTTCTCTTCCTCTTCTAACTCTTCTTTCTTTAACTCACTTTTACCCGTAAAAGAAGTTTTTCTCATTATAACGTTATCCATAGGATCACATTCACCTTCATATTTCCCATATTTACATATCAACTTTACTTCATTTTTATTATCATCAAATTTTAATTGTTTTATAATTGGATGATTTTTTACTTGATATGTATTTTTCGTTATTAGCGAAGCTTCTACTTTGTCTTTCATTGTACACATAAGATTAACCATAGCTATCTTAATTTTTATATTAAGACTATCATTCCATTGTACTTTTAATTCTTGCATTGTGTATTCTTCAACTAACCCAGACATTTTTTTATACGAATACAAGTATGTTACAAATTCTGTATCAGTTAGTTTTTCTGAAGTAACTTTAGAAGAAAGTAATAAGCCTGACTCTATTTTATCACCTTCATTTTTTTCTTTTTCATTTGTTTTACAAGAAAATAAGCATACAGTTAAGCATGTTATAATAATTCTATTTATAAAAATTGACATGACTTTTAATTTTATTGATTTTTTTATTTAATCCAAGTTTGAGGATCTACTATATTTTCTCCTGTATTTGCTTTCCCTTCGGTAGGGTCATAATGCTCCATTTTTCCTGCAGAATTTTTTTTAAGTATTTCATAATGTAAATGACAATCAGTTCCATTTTCTTTAGCCTTAGCAGAAGCACCTATTTCACCAATAACTTGTCCTTTTTTAATCTTATCTCCTATATCTACTAAAAAAACACTTAAATGAAAATATTTTGTTTGAAAAGTTCCATCTTTAGACTGTATCGTTACTCTTCTTCCTGCTCGTTGTTTTTTATCATCATTTTCTTGTGCCTGTATTACAATACCGTCATGGGTAGCTATTACAAGAGCACCATAATCATCATATCCAGAACCAAAATTTATATCAATTCCATTATGATTATGTCCATTTCTAGGCCCAAAAGGACTTCCAAATCTTCTTTTATGTCCATTATGAAATTCTCTAACTGGCCAACCCCCTTCATTATTTGATAAAGTTTCACCTTTACAATAGTCAAAACCAAATTCTTTTAAAAATCCTGGTTTTAAATGTAAATCAGTAATACCCTTTACTTCTTCTCTATAAAACTTACGGTAATTCATCAAACAGCTATCACTCATATGTTCTGCTGGTTGATAGGTAGTACGATCTGGCATTAGATACCTACTTTTTTTATGTTCAAAAGGTATACCTTCATTAGGTAAACTAGCCCAAATTTTACTCGCTTTTGTTCTAATAGCTTTTTCTATTTGCCCTTCAGCAAGTAATTTTATTAGTCCTTTTTCATGATGTTTCATATAAATAATACACAGCTTATCTTGAGAAAGTGCAGAAAAATCTGGTATATTATATTTAGCGATAAGGTTTCTTGCAGGAATAGGTTCACCTACCTTTTTATGGTCTTTAACTATATACCCTTGTAGTGTCCAATAAGTTTCTCTCAACATTTGATATGCACCTGCAGCACTAGAACCTAAATATACAGTTTCTGGATGCTTACTTAAATCAGTCATGGTTTGATGTCCATAAGAAGTTGTATAGCCTTTTTCTCCTACAGATCCTTCTCCTACACGTAACATTCTCATAAATGCCCTAACTCTTGCTTCTGCATAACAAATTTCACCTGTTTCACTTCCTTCCCCAAAAATAAGTTTCATGTGATTTATAAAAGCAATAGGATGGAAGTGAAACACATTTTGAGTGTTAGGAAAGATTCTAGGTAATTTTTCCTCATTGTCATTTTCTGTGGTCTTATCAGTAGTCTCTTCTGTTTTAACTGCTTCAGTTGTATCTGGATTATTGGAGGTTGATAAATTAGTAGGTTCTTCAACTATTCCTCCTCTAAAATCTAAACCAGTATTTTTGTTGTTTGTTTCTGGTTTAGGTTTAGGTGGATTGTACGTTTTTTTGCTAGCTTCTTTCCAGAACATTAGTTTATCTACTTGATCATCTATTGCATTAAGTTCACCTTCTTTTAATTCATCAACAGATCCTCTGTATTCTTCAGGTTGTTTATTAATAAAATAATCGTAAAAACCAGCAACTTCTGTTCTTATTTCACTTTTTTTATAGGACCATTCGTTTTTATGTTTACAAACTATTTTAGAAAAAAGTCTTGAAACTCTTTGGATCTGTATGCTAGGTCTATTTCATGGCTAGATATTACATTACTGTGGTTTCTGTCCATTTGATACCATAGCGCATTTACTAAATCTGTTTCAGAATTTTCTTCGCCTAAATAGTCTTGTACTACGTACATATATTCTTTAATACCATCTTCAATTATATTGAACCCAAATTTATCCCAATTATATGCACTAAACAAATTTTTTTTAGCTATCATGGAAGATTTTATCCATCCTTTTTGCGTGTAAACTCCAGATTTACTGTCAATAATTTGTTTACAAACTACTGATTTGTATTTACCTTCTGTAGTTGTAATTTCTTTAGAATGGTTTATGTCTATTATAGCATCTTTAGAGGTACAAATAGGATCTAGAGTTTTATTATTATCTGGCATGACCCAATATACTTTTTGTACGTCAGAAAGTAATTTTGTTTTTTCGCCACTCTTAGCATTACGTTTGCCATCTTTTATTATTTTATTAGTGTTTTCATACTCAATGTGGCACTCGTTACAAACGAGCGCTAACGAGGAAAGACAAACAGACAATTTTTAGACTGATAAAAAAAATGCTTACCAATAAAAAGTTTAAAGACTTTTTCGCTAAAAATGCTGCAACACTTTAAAAAAAACAAAGCTCTAAGAACATTTTTTTAACCTTTTAAGCTGTCAGACATACTGGGTTCATACAATAAAATTACAAAAAACTAAAGATCAGTATCTTAATAAGATATTTCTAATAATAGGGGAAAGATACGGGGAAAGTAAATAGCTATTTAAAATTTACACAATAAAAAACCACAGCTACCAAACTGCGGTTATATGTTATTTTTTTAGTTGCACGAGCAAGATGCTCGCGCTAGCGGGGGGTAATTTGATACACTACCAACTTATTACAAATCTCTTAAATCAGAGTCTTTTAAGCTAAAAAAAGCATCTTCCCCAACTTCTTTTTCATTGATTAATGCCCATTTTCCATTTCTTTGATATTTATAAATTTTTACAACTGCAGGAAAACTGTAATCATAATAACTAGGTTCATCGTAACCTTCATAAATTGGCTCTAACTTTTCTCCTGGAAAATATAAAGCTACTATATCATAATTATCAAAAAGATGAAGAGAATTATTAAGGTTTTCTAAATCTTTATTGATGTTATTCTCTGAAAAATACTCTGTTTTTTTAGGATAAAAATAGATTATTAAATCACATTTATTACTATTGTAAGTATATTTTAGTAGTCTTTTTTTAAAATCAATTTTTTTCTCAATACAACAATCTTTAAGGTCAAAAAAATTAACTTTTGAATAAGTGATACTATCTACGCTCTCAACAAGTATTAGAGGTTTTGAAACCTCTTTTTTTTTGTTTTTTTTACAAGCAACAATTGCTAATATTAATACTATATATATGTATTTCATTTTTTATTTTTTACTTGGTGTAATAAATCTACAAGGGTCTGCTGTATATCTTTTTGTTACTGTTGGATGATTTATTAGATGTCTCGAAGTTCTTTTCCATTTCAATTTAGCAACTCCTTGTAAATTAATTGCTTTTGAGGCACCGTGAGGTCTTTCTTTAAAATTAATAGCTTCTATGGTAGTTACTACATCATCACTTTTGTTGTAATCAACTACTACTCCTGTATGACCGTTAGAGCCTGAATGATTTACCCACAAGAAGATATCCCCCTTTTTAGGAATATAATTTTCATCTTGTACGACTAGTAAATCTGGGTGTTTTTTTGCAAACTTATCTAAACCAGAAGTGTTTAGATGTTTAACCTTCTCGCTCCATCCAATTTTTTGAAGATATCTACATACTAATTCTGAACAATCAGAGTATTTTAACGCTTCATCTGATTCAGATGTTCTTAAGGTTGGTCCTTCTTGAACATATAAAACTTTATAATTGCTTCTTACATCTGCTTTTTCATGACTAATAGCTATGGATTCTAACCATTCAATTCCTGCTTGTATATCTAAACCACTACCACAAATCAACTTCATATGCTCCACAAAAGCAATTGGATGAAAATGATAAATACTAGAACTATCAGTAGTAGGAAATGTTCTTTTTTCTTTTGGTTTTTCTTTTCCGTTATAATATTGGTCAGCTTAAGCTACATCACCATCAGTAATTTGATCCCAAAAACACAGATTATTAATTTTTTCTTCTAACAAAACTTTTTTTGCATCACGCGCTTCTTCTAATTTTGTTTTTTTAGCTTCTGAAGCTAAATTTACTCCTTTTTCGTATACTTTGTCTATTTCTGTGTTGAATAGAGTTTATTGTAGCTAAAAGATATACTTTTTTAATTGTGGCTTATACGTTATTTTTTATATATTTAAGTTACGCTTACATCTTCAGGTAGAAAATAAAAATTTCGTGTTTATAATGATTAATATGGAGTTATAAAACGTTAAAACTAAACAAGCCTTTATCTCATGGAAAAAAATCTACAACCTATAGCAAGCTGTGGTTTTTTATATACTTTTATTCTCTTTATAGGGTGTTAGTTGTAAACTAGAACCAGCGTGAGAGCTAACCAGCCCCTCCAGAACTTAAAATTTTCACTTTACCATCTTTCTTGACAATGTCATACCAATAAGTAGATTCTACAAAGTGCTCTTCTTCTCCATCATCAAATATCTCACTACAGTCAAAGAAATACAATAATGTATCACAAGATTTCTTTTTCAGATTTTCCCTAGCTTGACAGGTCCTATCCAAATATCGTTTTTTTAATTCTACTCTGAATTCTTTTGGTAATTCGATTAATGTTTGATCTACGTTATTTATATTTTTTTCTAAACCTTTAAAAAAGGAGTTGAGCTTAGTGATTTCTGCTTCATTAAAGCATGGAGAAATGCTTTCTTTTTTAATAACATTGTTTTCTTTCTCTAAAGTTGCAACACTTTTTATTTTAACACTATTCTTCCCTGTCGATTGATTAGAATTCCTGCAACTAACAGACCCTACTAATAATATAGCTAAGATTACTTTTTTTATCATTTTATCTACTTGATTTATAACTTCCGTCCGCATTTTTATTCATTTCAGGAAGAGTAAAAGATTGAACTTTATATTTCTTGGGCTTCATAATTGCAAATTCTTGACCTATTTTGACTGTCCCATATTTTATTTGTTGTTCTCCTGCAACCCTACTACCCTGATTACCTCCAATGTAAACATATCTATTTGTCATTGAGTTTTTTCCAACAATAAATGCGCAATGTGAATAACTCAATACAATTACAGCTCCTACAAAGGCTTCAGTTTCTTCTCCTTCTTTCCAACCATCTGCAGCTTTGCTTTTTGCCGCAGCTTTTAAATTACCATGTGGCCCCCAATCGAATGCATATGAGTTAGCTCCAGAATTAATTTTTTTGTAACTCTTTGTTTGATCAAAGCACCAACTGACAAATGATGCACACCAAGCTATTTTATAATTATGTCCCTTGGCTGTACCTGCATTATGATACTCTGATATTTTCTCTTTCAACGGACTCTCTTTCTCTTTAATTCCTTTGTAAGTTTCAAACTCCTGCAATATATATTCTACCCAAGGTGCTTGTGTTGGTGCAGTAATCAACTTCATATGTTCAACAAAAGCAATTGGATGGAAATGATAAATACTAGAACTATCAACAGGAAAAGTTCTTTTTTCTTCTGGTTTTACTTTTCCGTTATAATGTTGGTCAGCTTCTGCTACATCGCCATCAGTAATTTGATCCCAAAAACAAAGATTATTTATTTTTTCTTCTAACAAAACTTTTTTTGCATCACGTGCTTCTTCTAGTTTTATTTTTTTATCTCCTGTAGCTAAATTTACTCCTTTTTCGTATACTTTGTCTATTTCTGTGTTAAAATCACTGATTTTATTTTTAATATCCCATTCATTAAAATGTTTACAAATAAGCCTACTTAAATCTTTTACAGCAGTATCTTTTTGCATTGCATTGTTCAACTCGTTTTCTGTTAAGAGGTTGTTTTGGTCATCATCGTATTTTTTTAGCTTTTCCCATACTTTGTTAACAAATTTTTTAGGGGTATTATTAGTAAAAGATTCGCCAAAATGATAAAAATAGTTGTTGTCAGGGTCTTCAAAAACTTCCCAACCATAACTTTCATCTAACCAATTGTAAGGGTTTATAAATGTTAAATCACTTTTTTTAATCCAACCTTTATTTGTTTTTTGTTTTCCTTTACCTTGTACGTTATACCAGTCTATATCTTTATTATCTTTTGTAGTAGATATTTTACGTGCGGTTATTTTTTCAGTCGTTATTATGTCTGTATTTGTTTTTTTAGGTTCTTCTTCGTAATAACTTTTAATATCTTGTGTTAAAGTAACCCAAGTATTTTTATCCCCTACTACCTCAGTATTATCAACCCAGTATTTTTTGTTTTCTTTTGGGTGATTATATTTTAACTTTCTATACTTTATATGTTTGGCATCTTTGCTTCTTGCTATAGATTCAGCTTTTTTTGTTGTTTTTGAAAATTCACCATTGGCATCTTTTTTCATGTAGTCAGAAAAGTAAAGTTTTTTGACACTCGAATCTAATAAATTATTAAAATCAGAATTTACTTTTTCAAAAGAACTTATTTGATAATATTTACCAGTTGAGTTCCATTTTATTCTATTATCAAAAGTCACTATTCCTTCTATATCTTCAAAACCTATTTGGGTGTAATGGTCTTTGATTTCTAATATTTTAACCTTGGTGTCTTTTTTTAAAAAATTACAAGGCTTTGCAATCTGTAGAGTTTTTCCTTTAGGAATTTCTATAGTTGTCTGATTATCGTCACCAACATGATTTTTTAAAAAATTATCGACTTCAGTATCATCTGTAAAAACTTCTAAATGAACACAATTGTATGCGTTTTGCTTTTCAAAAGAATATTGTGCTGGTACACCAATTATATCTCCAGCTTTAATTGATGTGTCTACATTTTTTACACTATTTAAAACGATGTCATTTTTTAAGGTTTTTTTTATTTTTAAATCTTTTTTTAGGATGTATTCTTCTTTTCCTTTGATTTTTACCCACTCATTATCTACTATTTCTATTTCTCCTAAATCATTTTCTTTTTTTTCAACTCTAATAAAATCACTTTTACTATTTGGTTTTTTTCTTACAATAGCTCCTTTTTCTGATGTAGGTATGATATCTTCCTCGATATTAATTATAATAGTACCGTCTTTTAAACTTTTAACTCTGTCACCTGAAGTAGCCATAAAAAGGTCATGATCTCCCTTATAGTATACAGGAGTATAAGTTGTTTTATGTTGGTATATCCAATGATCGACAGAAAAAGAAGCTCCTAAGATATAGCCTTCTTCTTTAGTACGAATTTTTTTGGTAGCAGAGTTAACATCGTAAGTAACTTCTGTGCCTTTAGGTAAAACGTGCTTTACCTTGCCTCTTTTTACTTTTTTTCTATCTATAGTTACTGTTTCTAAATCAGTTCCTGATCTTAGGCGTAATCCTTTTTGTTGTGCCTTACCTGAAACTTTTGCTGTATATTTTGCATATAAATCCGGAATGTTTTTACCATTATTTTTTTCTAGTTCCTTCTTTGGCATCAAATGCATATATAAACTGTAAAACCTAAGTTTTTGCGTAGTAGGTTCTTCATCTTTATTTTTTTGCTTACCTGGACTTTCGTAATTATGTTGGACGAGTATAAAACTATTAGAATACTTTCTTTGTGTGTCTTTTTCTAATAAATAGTCTTCTGCAAATCTGTAAGCTATAATTCTACCATCTGCAATTGCACGAACACAATTAGACCCTTCTATATGTATGCCTCCATGCCAAGAACTTAATCGTCCTATAGGGTAAAAGCCAAAGCTATTGTTGTGTCCATAATAACGTTCGTTTAACTCTTCGTTAGTTAATTCTTTTTGTACAACGTTTTTATTAGATAACTCTCTATCTGATGGTAAAATTGGATATGATATTTTTTTTAGACTCATAAATTTATATACTAAAATCTAATAAACTTAAATACCCATTTTTTTCTGCTTCCTCACGAAGCGCCTCTTGCTGTGCTATAGCCTCATTTAATTGGCTTCTGCGACCTGTTATAGACGCCATGACTTTTAGTGTAGGATTAATTGTTGGAAATGGTATTTTATGAATAGGCATTACTGATGTGGTTGGGCTAACACCTGTGCCAATTAATACGGTTGGTTCGCCTTGAGTTATTTGTCCACCATGTGCAGTTAAGCTACCTACGGTTGCTGCAGGTTTTCCGCCAATTAAAACGGTACCTTCACCCATAACTATTGTGTCTGGTGGTCCAATACACGTACATAAATCACCCATTACTGCTGCAGATTTACCACCAATTAATACTGTTGGTACACCTGGTCCAACTACTGGTCCACCGACATGAGGTGGAGGAGGAGTTCCTGGGTTTAACATTGGGCATACATGCATGCTTCCTATTGTTGCTGCTGGTCCTGGCATAATTTTTAGGGTTTAATTTATTTTTACAATTGCTCCTGAAACTTCTGTCATTGCGCTACCTGATACTTTGGTTTGTGCACTATTAACTTCTGCAGAGGCTTGACCTTCTATAATTGCGTTTATACCTGTTATTGTAGCATCACTTGAGGCTTCAATAGCTACGGAAGCATCACTATTAATTGTGGTGTCTGAAGTAGATTGTAATGCCAATGCGCTTTCTGAAATAATATTTGTGTCACCTTCTGATGAGGCATTAATATCGCCTTGAGCCTGAATATCAATATTTTCTTCAGCAATCATTTTAATGTTCTTGGCTTGAAACTCTATATTTTCGGCAGCAGTTATATATAATGATTTTGCTTGTGTGTCAAACGTTATGACACTACCTTCATTATCATAAATATTTATTTTTTCTTCACCATCAGTATCATTTAGCTCTATGGTGTGGCCACTTCTTGTACGTATGGCTTTTATGTCGTTATTACTGCTTTCAAATGTACTAGCTTTATTGTTTCCGTTATATAAGCTACCTAGCATGTATGGGTGTTCAGCATTTCCACCTTCAAAACCAATCAAAACTTCTTCGTTAACTTCTGGTATAAAATGGAAACCTTTATCTACACCAGCATGTGGTGTTACTATACGTATCCAAGGTGTCATCTCACCAGTAATGGTTTGCCAAGGGAACTGTACTCTGATTCTACCTAAACCTTCCGGATCAACATTTTCTAATACAATTGCTGTTTGTGTTTCGCTTTTAGGAAATGCACTTATATTGGTATTTGGATAAGCATCAAACTCTGCTGTAATCGCTTCAAATTCGTTTAAATAATTTCCGTTTTCTGAGTTAGAGTGTGTAACACGTGTTACTCGGTAATTATTACCTTCAATTTTTATAATGTTTCCTAATTTGACTCCTGGATTGTCACTAACACCATTAAGCATGACTTGTTTGATTTCGATAGCTTTTTTCTGTAGCTCAATACTTGTATCTAAACGTTGTTTTGCTTGTGGATCGTTATAGTGGTTATGCCAAACTTTGGTTTCTTTATTAAAAATACTATTAGATTTATTGGTTACAAAACCATTATATCCATTAACTCCAGAGGTAATGTCTTTGGCGTCTTTTTCGTGTATTTCGTTTAATAAATAATCGTTAGCATAATATTTATAGTTGTGCGATTGTGGTAATAGTGATAAATGGTATTCTTTTAAATCAAAACCATAGATTAGTTCAAGCTCGTTGGTTTCTGGTGCACCAAAAATAAGTTGAGATCCATTATAATAAAACCATTCTGAGTGCTGTGCAGCAAGTCTGCTTATATAATTATAAGCACTTTCGTTATGTTGTACAGTATAATGTATAGATACGTTGTTTTGTGGTTGTACTACAACTTCTAATTGCGATTGGTCATAATCTATTAACGTATTTTGTATAATTTCAGAAAGCTGTTTGTCACTGTGTGAGGCGTAATGTGGACCATCATCTGTTATAAAAGTAGGACTTTGTGCTACTACTTGTATAGTATCACCAGTACTAGCTTCATGACCTTTAATAGTTTTTACCTGTGTGACTATACCTTTAAATTCTAATTGTTGGTAATTGTCAATATCGTCTATAGGTGCTATTTGGATAGAAATAGTTTCGCCTAGATAGTTTTTAGTCGTTTCGCCTAAAGTCATTTCTAAATCTTCAAGTACATCCATTCTAAAATGTAAGACTAGATAATGGTGTGCATCAATTTGCTGATTAAGCGTTAGTTTTTTAAAAGCTGTAATTTCTTGACCATTTATAAAAATGGTAGTATTGCTTTGTAAAGCCATGATTTGGTTGTTGTTTGGCTGAATTTTAAACTATTTTTTAACAGTTTAAACATCAAGCTATTGTAAAAAAAACGATACTATCAAATAGACGTTTAATTACTAATAATCTTGTTGATAGTGGCTTAAAATTAGTTTTAAAATATATATTATCATAATTTAATTAAACAAAATTTAATTAAAAATGACGTTATAAATTAGAGTAGATGAATAGTTTATCGTCTAAAACCGAATGTTTTTCGATAAGTTTCCCTTTAAAATTAGGAGCTGACACGCCTTCAGAAAATAATATATCTCCTTTAAAAATTCTTGCTTCGTCCCAAAGGTTTTTATCAATAAAAGCTTGTAACGTTTTTGATCCGCCTTCAATTATTACAGAATTGATGTTATTTTTAAATAAATAATCACAGATAGCAGTAACAGATTGCTCTTTAAAAGTTAGGGTTTCTGCTTCAGTGTTAAAAATAGTATAGTCATTAGACAATAAGTTGTTTTTGTCTAAAACGACACGTGTTGGGTTGCTTCCTGTCCAATCTCTAACCGTTAAGCTTGGATTGTCCATGATAACTGTGTTTGTACCAACTAAAATGGCTTGCTCTTCAGCTCTCCATTTATGGACTAGTTGCCTTGATATTGGATTGGTTATCCAAACGGGTTGTAATTGATCTCTGTTTTTTGGAGCTATAAAACCATCAACGGATTCTGCCCATTTTAATATGATGTAAGGTCTTTTTTTATTGTGAAATGTAAAAAAACGCTTGTGATGCGCTTTACATTTAGTTTCTAATACGCCAACTTTAACATTGCGTCCAGCATCTAATAATTTTTTAATGCCTTTTCCTGCTACCTCAGGATTATCATCTACACAACCAATAACAATGTTAGGTATCTGGTGATGGATAATTAAATCGCTACAAGGTGGAGTTTTTCCATAATGACTGCAAGGTTCAAGCGTAACATAAATGGTGGCTTGTTTTAAAAGCGATTTATCTATAACGCTGTTAATGGCATTAACTTCGGCATGATTACCTCCATATTTACTAGTATAACCTTCACCAATTATACGATTGTTTACTACAATTACACTACCAACCATTGGATTTGGACGTGTTTGTCCTAATCCATTTTTACCAATTTGTAAAGCGCGTTGTATGTAATATTGGTCTGTCAAATTATAGTTTGATTTTTACATCCTCTGTTCGGTCTACATTGTAAGTATGTGAGAAGCCTAAAATTTTATACTTAATTTCACCAAGGTATTGTACTTTCATTTTTTTACTAAACAAACTACCTAATAAGCTACTTAAATTTTTATTACTAAGTAAACTATCTGTTGGGATTTTGGCTTGTAGTGGTATGCTAAATTCTTTTCTAGAAGGGACTTTAAAACTTTCACTTGTGACAGACGCAAGTTCGTTGTTATTAACAATAACCCTAATTCCATCTGTTTTTAATTGTCCACTAATGTGATTTGGGTTTAAGAAAAAAGCATCTGCAGTAAGTGTAATAAATTTAGAATTAGAGTGTGACACTTTAATATTTTCAACTTTAATAAATTCTGGTCTTTCAGTCACTTTGCAACTAAAAAAGCAGAACAGTATTGTTAATAAAATTAGTGTGTTTCTCATGGTTCTATTTTTAGATTTACCGTATCTTTCACCTTTAAATCAAGCACAAAAATAACATTTAAAAGTGAGTAATACTACTATTGAAATAAGAGAAATCCAGCCACAGGATAATCCTGAAATAGAGGCAGTTATACGTGAGGTTTTTATCGAGTATAATTTACCTTTAGTTGGTACTGCTTATGAAGATGCTGAAACCCCTAAAATGTTTCAGGCTTATGCAGATCCAAAATCTGTGTATTATGTTGTTGTTGTTGATGGCAAAGTTGAAGGTGGTGGAGGTTTAAAACCTTTAAGAGGAATGGAGAACGAGGTATTTGAAATACAAAAAATGTATTTTTCAAATCGCTTACGCGGAAAAGGCTTTGGTAAAAAACTATTCTTAAAATGTTTAGAAAAAGGAAAGTCTTTAGGTTTTAAAAAGGCCTATTTAGAAACTATTCCTGTTTTAAAAGAAGCAATCCATATTTACGAAGCTAATGGTTTTAAGCATCTTGAAGGACCTTTAGGTAGTACAGGACATTTTAGTTGTGGAATTTGGATGTCAAAAAACATATAAAGTAGATGTTGGTAAACGATTTAAAAGCGTTGTTTCATAATCAATTGGATGCCATTTATGGCAAGGATGAGGTGTTTACTTTTTTCTTTATGTTAACGGAAGCGTATAGTAATATTTCAAGATTAGATGTTGCTTTAGATATTAATTTAAGTATCACAAAAGCTGAGCAGCAGCCTTTTTTTGACGCTTTAGAGCAATTAAAAAAACAGCAACCAATACAATATATAATAGGTGAGACCGAGTTTTTTGGACTGCCTTTTAAAGTTAATTCCAATACTTTAATTCCGCGTCCAGAAACCGAAGAATTGGTACAACTGATTATGGATAGTTATACTAACAAAGCTTCAGTAAATAACGCTTCAATTTTAGATGTTGGTACTGGCAGTGGTTGTATTGCTATTAGTTTAGCCAAAAACATAGCTAAAAGTACTGTTCATGCGCTTGATGTTTCCGCGAAAGCGATACAAAACGCATCAGAAAACGCAATGTTAAACCAAGTATATGTTAACTTTTTAGAATCTAGTATTTTAGAGGATACGACTTGGGATAGTGTTTTTAAGGATTTAAAATTTGATACCATTGTATCCAACCCACCTTATGTAAGACAGCTTGAAAAACAAGCCATGTCTGCTAATGTGTTAGAAAACGAACCGCATTTAGCTTTGTTTGTAGACGATGATAATCCTTTAATTTTTTATAAAGCCATTACAAATTTTGCATTAAAATATTTAAAGCCTAAAGGCGAATTGTTTTTTGAAATAAATGAATATTTAGGTCGTGAAACAGTAGATTTATTAATCCATAGTGGTTTTGAAAACGTACAACTAAAACAAGATTTTTTTGGAAAAGACCGTATGGTTTTTGGAAGAAAAAAATAATACAATAAGCAGTTAACAATTGCTAATAGTCACATTATATGAGCATACAATTAAAAATAAACGCATTAAGAGAACAGTTAAGAGAACATAATTATAATTATTATGTTTTAGACAGTCCAACTATTAGCGATTATGATTTTGATATACAATTAAAAGAATTACAGGTTTTAGAAGAGGCTCATCCAGAGTTTTTTGACGCTACATCACCAACGTTACGTGTTGGAGGTGCTGTTACAAAAAACTTTAATACAGTGGTGCATAAACACAGGATGTATAGTTTAGATAATTCTTATTCTTTAGAAGATTTAAAAGATTGGGAAACACGTATTAAAAAAATGGTGGATGGTCCAGTTGAATATGTTTGCGAGCTTAAATATGATGGAGCGTCTATTAACTTAACTTATAAAAATGGAACCTTGTTTAATGCGGTAACACGTGGAGATGGGATTCAAGGTGATGATGTTACAGCAAATATAAAAACCATTAATTCTGTGCCTTTACAATTAAAAGGAGAAGATGTGCCAGAGCAATTTGAAATTAGAGGAGAAATAGTATTGCCTTTTGATGGGTTTAATGCTATGAATGAAATACGAATTGCTAATGGAGAAGAACCTTATAAAAACCCACGTAATACAGCATCTGGTAGTTTAAAACTACAAGATAGTGCTGAGGTTGCAAAACGACCTTTAGATTGTTTATTATACGGTTTAGTTGGTGGAGCTTTTGATTATAAAACGCATTTTGAAAGCTTAGATAAAGCTCGTCAAATGGGGTTTAAAGTGCCTAATGAAGCTAAATTGTGTCAAAATATTGATCAAGTTTTTGAGTTTATTAATCATTGGGATGTTGCTAGACACGATTTACCGTATGAGACTGATGGAGTAGTGGTCAAGGTTAATAATTTACACCAGCAAGATGAGCTTGGTTTTACATCCAAAGCACCACGATGGGCTATGGCTTATAAATTTAAAGCAGAGCAGGTTAGTACTGTTTTAAATAGTATTTCTTATCAAGTTGGTCGCACAGGTGCAATTACACCTGTCGCTAATTTAGAACCTGTTGAACTTGCAGGAACAGTGGTAAAACGTGCTTCGTTACATAATGCAGATCAAATTGAAAAATTAGATATTAGAGAAGATGATACGGTTTTTGTAGAAAAAGGAGGAGAAATTATACCAAAAATTATTGCTGTTAATTTAGTAGAAAGACCTGAACATTCAATGCCAACTAAATATATTACAGAATGTCCAGAGTGTCATACACCTTTACAAAGAGAAGTTGGAGAAGCGAAACATTTTTGTCCAAATTACAATGGTTGTAACCCTCAAATCATTGGACGTATTCAGCATTTTATTTCTAGAAAAGCAATGGATATTGATGGCTTAGGTGGAGAGACCGTTGCGCTTTTAGTAAATGCAGGATTGATTAAAAATTATGCAGATTTATACGAGTTAACCAAAGCACAAGTCTTACCTCTAGAACGCATGGCAGAGAAAAGTGCTGACAATTTAATTGCAGGTATTGAAGCTTCAAAGCAAATACCATTTGAACGTGTTTTATTTGCTTTAGGTATTAGGTTTGTTGGTGAAACTGTTGCAAAAACATTAGTTAAACATTATAAAACCATTGATGCATTGGCTTTTGCTTCGGTTTTAGATTTAGAACAAGTTAACGAGATTGGTATTAGAATAGCTGAAAGTGTTGTTGACTTTTTTGCTGATCCAGAAAACCAAGACATGATTAGTAGATTAAAATCTTATGGTTTACAATTAGAGATTTCGGCTGAAAAATTAGCAGGTCAAACCGACAAATTAAAAGGACAAGTTATAGTGGTTTCTGGTGTATTCCATTCGGTATCAAGAACTGAGCTTAAAAAATTGATAGAAGATAATGGTGGAAAGGTAAGTAATTCAATTTCATCTAAAACTAGTTATATTGTAGCTGGAGATAATATGGGACCAAGCAAAAAAGAGAAGGCTGAGAAGCTGAAAGTGGAATTAATTTCTGAGCGGGATTTCTTACAAATACTTGAGTAGTCGCTATGTTAATCCGTTAAAAGGCGTTTATTTTCGTCTAATAACAAAATTAATGTATATTTGCTGCTCAAATCAAAATGATGAAGTTATCAAGGTTTAATGTTGTATCCATAATATTGGTTATACTTGTGCTGCTTGTTGCGGTTGGTAGGATATTTGTTTGTCCTACTTTATCAAATTATTCTTGGATAGCCATTTTTCCACTGTTTGTTTATTTGTACTACAGTCATGTAAAGGACAAAAATCATTTGTTTGGCTTTTTTCTTATAGCTTTTTCAATTGCAGAGTTTTTAAAAATAGTCTTTGACACTAGTAACGCTATGGCTTACTATTTTGCAAATATCTTAGTAATTATAGCCTACATTGCATTAATAGTCTTTTTTGTTAAAGACATTAAATTGAAACCATTATTAAAAGAATTTAAAATACATATTATTGTATTGTTAGTGTTTAATGCTTACATTATATATGTATTAAATCAAATGATCATGCAAGATGAAGATATATCTGTATATTCATTAGATTTTTTAATCGAGGTTACCTATAATGTATTAATATTACTAGTATTATCATTATCGTTAATACATTATTTATATCACGAGACTAAACCTGGTTTATTCCTGTTTTTAGCTAGTGTTTGTATTGTTTTTTCAGAAATGGTTCAGGTGGCTTATTTGTTTATTTCGTCTCAACAATTACTACAAGTTATATATTCTTCACTAATGGCAGTTGGATTTTATTTTTTATACGAGTATATCAAAATAAAAAACAATCCACCATTAGGATCACCACAAGCTTTAAGGCGTTAAACAATTATTGAGGTTCCTTCCGCTTTTTTAGTGTTATCAGATTCAAAATAAAAATCAATTTTACCAAGATTAATTCCGTAGCAACCAACTTGGTTTACTAATACATTTTTGCCATCAATATTTTGTGCAACTGTAGGTTTTGGTAAAAAAGTATGTGTGTGACCACCAATAATTAAGTCTATGTCTTTAGTGTTTTTGGCTAAGTTAAGATCACTTATTTTGTCTGGATTTTTCTTGTAGTTATATCCTAAGTGAGACAAGCAAATAATTAAATCGCATTGTTCATCCTTTTTAAGGATTCTTGTCATTTCTTGCGCAGTTTCAATAGGATCTAAATAGTCTGTTTCTTTATACATAGACTTATCAACAAGACCATCTAATTGTATTCCTAACCCAAATACACCTATTTTTAAACCTTCTTTTTTAAAGACTTGATAAGGTTTAACATGCGTATCCATAACAGTATTTTTAAAGTCATAGTTAGCAGATACAAAACCAAAATTAGCATGTGGTAATTGTGCATATAATCCATCAATACCATTATCAAAATCATGATTACCAATAGTAGCTAAGTCGTATTTTAAGCGACTCATTAGTTTAAATTCTAATTCTCCTCCATAATAATTAAAGTATGGTGTACCTTGAAAAATGTCACCAGCATCAAGTAATAAGGTATTAGGGTTTTCTTTTCTAATATTTTCAATTAAAGTAGCACGCCTAGCAACACCACCTTTGTTAGCATTTCGTCCATCTTCAGGACCAAAAGCATCAATGTGACTATGCACATCGTTAGTGTGTAAAATGGTGATTTTTTTAGTATTGGCAGTTGTTGCAAAAGATTGTAATCCATAACCACCAACTGTAATTAAAGCAGTAGCTGCTGTTGCTTGTTGTATAAAGTCTCTACGTTTCATGTTTAGTTATTTAGTTTGGATAAATCTATTGTCAATTACAGGTTTGATAGTGTCTACACTTTTAAAGTAGTCTATCATAGCGTTTCTTATTTTATAATCTAAAACATAAAGACTATCATTGGTTTTAAAAAATCGCATTCGGTCACCACCATTATATAAATAGTCGTTAGTAGCAACATAATAGGTCTTATCCTTTTGGATAGGTTCATTATTTAATAAAGCTTCAGTAATAGCATAGTTTTTGTCTAAAGTTAATTGCAATCCACTAATAGGATGTGGACGCTTAGATTTACTTAAGTAGTCTGTTAGGCTATCAATTTGTTGTCCTTTTAATGCAACAACAACAATACTGTTTTCAAAAGGCATAATCTGAAAAGCAGTTCTAGTCGTTACATTTCCTTTAGATATAATAGATCGTATACCACCATGATTTAGTAAAACCATATCTATATTATGACCAGTGCGTTTGTTAAAAATTGGGTCACTTTGCGTCAATACAGCATCAGCCA
Source organism: Olleya sediminilitoris (assembly GCF_016785945.1). Classification (GTDB taxonomy): domain Bacteria; phylum Bacteroidota; class Bacteroidia; order Flavobacteriales; family Flavobacteriaceae; genus Olleya; species Olleya sediminilitoris. Next base: position 124,313 of record NZ_JAEMEF010000006.1, read on the forward strand.
TTAAGTTACCTATAGCTGTGTTTAAGTCTCCATCATTTTTGCTATATGTTTCAGGTGCGTAAGACAGTATAGCATTCATGTCTTTATTAACGCTTTCGCGGAAAGGTTTAATTATCGAGTCTATGCCTTTATCAATAGCAATAGAGTCCGTAATTGGGATCTGTTTTCCTTCAATTTTAGTTAAACTGAAAGTCTCTTGCTTACAGGATGCTAAAGACATAATAGCAAGCAAAAATAAAAGTGGTCTTAAATTCATATTTAAAGTTGAATAATTTAAAGTCAATATTTAGTTACAATCATTACATTTGTAACAAAGGAATAAAGATAGATGATTTTAAAAAGATTTATAGACAAATCTAATAAAAAGTATGTTAAGAAATCTGTACTAAACAGAGTAGTACAGCCTAATGACAACAAAATTAATAGCATTGGTGTACTGGTAGATAATAATGAGTTTACTGATATAGAGTGGATTAATAATTTAGCACAAAGCCTAAAAGTCAATCAAAATCAATTAAAAATTTTATCATATTTTAATCCCAAAAAAGAGGAAATTTCTGTCTTTACAAATACCTTTGCAAAAAAGGATTTGAGCTGGAATGGTCAATTTAAATCGCAAATAGCTAAGGATTTTGTAAATACATCTTTTGATTTGTTAATTAACTTGTATCAAACCAATGATTTAGCATTGCAAGTTGCAACAGCAGCTACTAATGCAACCCTAAAAGTTGGTTTAAATAACACAAATCCTGAATTAAACGATTTAATTATTAATGTAAACATTAATGATAAATCCGTTTTCAAAACCGAATTAATAAAATACCTAAACATATTAAATAAATTAAAGTAATGAATAACCCTTTTTTAGGCACAGGAGTAGCAATTGTAACACCTTTTAATGATGACTTAACGGTCGATTACAAAGCGCTAGAAAACATTGTAGAATACAACATTACCAATGGTACAGATTATATAGTAATAAGTGGTACAACAGGTGAAAGCGTTACAGTTACCAAACAGGAAAAAAAAGAGATAGTTACAGCAATAATTAAATACAATAAAGGACGTTTACCTTTAGTTTTAGGTATTGGAGGTAACAATACAGTAGCAGTTGTAGAAGAAATCGAAAATACAGATTTGTCTGCTTTCGCAGGAATTTTATCCGTTGCTCCATATTACAGTAAACCAACACAAGAAGGATTTTACCAGCATTTTAAAGTAGTAGCAGAAGCTTGTCCAGTACCAGTTATACTATATAATGTACCTGGACGTACAGCAAAAAACATGTCTCCAGAGACGACGTTGCGTTTAGCAAAAGATTTTGACAATGTTGTGGCTGTAAAAGAAGCAGGAAACAATATGGGACAATATTTACAGTTATTAAGAGATAAACCTGAGAATTTTTCAGTTATTTCAGGAGATGACGATTTAGCTTTAGGAGTTGTTTTAGCAGGTGGAGCAGGAGTAATATCTGTAATAGGTCAAGCTTTACCAAAAGCATTTTCTACAATGATAAACCTAGGTTTAGAAGGTAAAGCAAAAGAAGCTTATGATTTGCATTTTAAAATGATGGACATTGTAAGTTTAATTTTTGCCGAAAACAATCCAGCAGGAGTAAAAGCTGTGTTAAGCCAATTAAATTTATGTGCTACAACAGTTAGATTACCATTAGTTCCTGCAACAGATCAGTTACAAAAAAGTATTGAGGCGTTCCTGTCAAATTTTGATAAAAGTTAAATTATACTTAAACCTATATCAAACTTGATATCTTCAATTAATTTAGCAACTAAATTATATTTTTAAAATCCATTTAAATAGCGTATTTTTGCGCTTCGTTAAAATTTTATGAAGAATTTATTTTACATCTTAATTACATTTTTAGTTTTTACTTCTTGTAGTGATTATCAAAAGGCTTTAAAGTCTGAAGACGTTGCTGTTAAGTTTAAAATGGGAGAACAACTATATAATGAAGGAAAATTTAATAAAGCTAGTCGCTTATTTGAACAAATTTTACCAGCATATAGAGGTAAGCCTCAAGCAGAAAAATTAATGTTTTTAGATGCAGATTGCTATTTTCAAACAGGTCAAGAATACTTAGCAGGTTATAAGTTTGAGCGTTTTGCTTCATCATATCCTAAAAGTGAAAAGGTGGAAGAAGCCTATTATAAAAGCGCAATTAGTTATGCAGATTTAGCACCTGTATATTCTAAAGAACAACACGATACAAATCACGCATTAGAAAAATTACAATTATTTGCAAACCTGTATCCAACGTCAGAGCACATGCCAAAAATTAACGAATTGGTAAAAGATTTAGAATACAGACTAGAATTTAAAGCTTACAGTATTGCAAAACAATACAATCATATTTCTGACTTTAAAGCATCAATAAGTGCTTTTAATAACTTTATAGCAGATTTTCCTGGAACAACCTTACGTGAAAAAGCGTTGTTTTACAGATTTGATTCTGCTTATCAGTTAGCAATGAAAAGTGTAGAAAGTAAAAAAGAAGAAAGGTTAAATACAGCAATCACATATTATAATAGCTACAAAAAATCCAAAGGTGAATTAGAATTTTTGGAAGAAGCAGATAGTATGGCTGAAGATTTAAACGAACAATTACAACAATATAGTACCAAAAGCTAATATATATTATGGATTTAAAAAAAATCGACGCTCCGTTATCAACGACTACTTATAACAGAAATGCAATTGATGCTCCAACAAACAACATTTATGAAGCAATTTCAGTTATTTCTAGAAGAGCAGAGCAAATTAATTCTGAAATTAAAAAGGAATTAATTGAAAAGCTTGAAGAGTTTGCTACTTATAATGACAGTTTAGAAGAAATTTTTGAAAACAAAGAACAAATTGAAGTCTCTAAGTTTTACGAAAAATTACCTAAACCTCATGCTTTAGCAGTTCAAGAATGGTTAGATGACAAAATCTACCACAGAAATACAGAGCAAGATAAAAAAGACTAAAACTATGTCTATATTAAGTGGCAAAAATATACTATTAGGCGTCAGTGCTGGTATTGCTGCTTACAAGACTGCTACATTAGTCAGAGCATTCATAAAAGCAGGTGCCAACGTAAAAGTCGTTATGACACCTGCTTCTAAAGATTTTGTTACTCCGTTAACACTATCTACACTATCCAAAAATCCTGTTCATTCAACATTTACTAACGATGATGATGATAATGCTATGTGGAATAACCATGTAGAATTAGGACTTTGGGCAGATTATTTTGTTGTTGCTCCTGCAACAGCAAATACATTGTCAAAAATGGCAAATGGTACTTGTGACAATCTTTTATTAGCAACCTATTTATCGGCAAAATGTAAAGTGTATTTTGCACCAGCAATGGATTTGGATATGTATATTCATCCATCCTCAGTGCATTCTTTTGAAACACTTAAAAGCTATGGTAATGTTATGATTCCTGCTACTTCAGGAGAATTAGCTAGTGGACTTGTTGGTCAAGGTCGTATGGCAGAACCAGAAGATATTGTTTCGTTTATAGAAAAAGATATCATTAACGGTTTGCCTTTAAAAAACAAAACCGTTTTAATAACAGCTGGACCAACCTATGAAGCTATAGATCCTGTAAGATTTATTGGTAATCATTCCTCTGGAAAAATGGGGTTTGAAATTGCAAAAGCAGCAGCTAATTTAGGAGCAAATGTTGTTTTAATTTCTGGTCCAACGCATCAAACGGTTAATCATAACTTAATTAAAGTTATTCCTGTGGTAAGTGCACAACAAATGTATGATGCTGCTCACCTTCATTTTAATAAATCTGATATTGCTATATTGTCTGCTGCGGTTGCAGACTATAGACCAAAAAATATCGCTACTCAAAAAATAAAAAAGAAAACTTCAACGTTAACTTTAGAGTTAGAAAAAACAAAAGATATTTTAGCCTCATTAGGTCAAATTAAAACCAAGCAGTTTCTTGTAGGTTTTGCTTTAGAAACTAATAACGAGCTTGAGCATGCAAAATTGAAGCTTAAAAAGAAGAATTTAGATTTAATTGTTTTAAATTCGTTAAACGATAAAGGTGCAGGATTTAAGTCTGATACAAATAAAGTAACTTTAATTAATAAAGACGAAGAAGCTACTGTTTACCAGTTGAAATCTAAAGCTGAAGTTGCTAAAGACCTTTTTAATACTATAATAAATACACTAAATGCGTAATTTTTTATTCTTATTTTTATTTTGTTTTAGTGTTTCAATCAACGCACAAGAGTTAAATGCTACTGTCGTTGTAAATGCACAGCAAACAGGTAATGAAAACTTACAACAATTTAAAACACTTGAAAAACAACTGAAAGAATTTATATCTAATACACAATGGACAGATATAAAGGTTAAACCTCAAGAGCGTATAGATTGTAATTTTGTAATAAATATTAGTGAGTATTCAGGTAACAACTATAAAGCAACATTGCAAATACAATCGTCAAGACCAGTTTTTGGTTCAAGTTATACAACTCCAGTATATAATATTAACGATAAAAATTTTACGTTTGAGTATATCGAGTTTCAAAACCTTATATATAATGAAACACAGTATGCCTCTAATTTAATATCTGTTTTAGCTTTTCATGTTAATATGATTTTAGGGATGGATGCAGAAACCTTTAAAAAACAAGGTGGTAGTAAGTATTTTGAGCAAGCACAAAACATTGTTAACTTTTCACAGCAAGAAAATTATGCAGGATGGAAGTTAGCAGATGGTTTGCAAAGTAGATTTGCGTTAATAGACAATTTATTATCACCAACTTTTAAAGAATTTAGAACCGTTTTATATGACTATCATAGACTTGGTTTGGATGCCATGAGTGTTAATCAAAAAGAAGCTAAAAACAAAATAGCATCTAGTTTGTCTTATTTCAAGGATATGAATAGAAGACGCCCAAACTCGTATTTATTACGTGTGTTTTTTGATGCTAAAGCAGAAGAAATAGAACAAATTTTTTCTGATGGTCCAAGTGTTGATATCGCAGACTTAATAGAAACACTTAACAAAGTGGCGCCAATACATTCTTCTAAATGGAGAAATATAAAATTTTAGACTTAAATTATTTTCATTCTTAAAAAGCGAAAAACCAAAACTTTTCACTTTTTAATTTTTAACTTTTCACTTTAAGAATGCTTACAGGATTAACAATAAAAAACTACGCATTAATAGATCAACTTCAGGTTAACTTTAACGATGGTTTTACCATTATTACAGGTGAAACTGGAGCAGGAAAATCTATATTATTAGGAGGCCTTTCTTTAATTTTAGGTAAACGAGCTGATTTGTCAAGTTTACGTAACCCTGAAAATAAGTGTATTATTGAAGCTACTTTTGATATTTCAAAATATAAACTTAAAACCTTATTTAAAGAACAAGATTTAGATTACGAAACGCAGACAATAATTAGACGTGAAATTTTACCATCAGGAAAATCTAGAGCCTTCGTAAACGATTCGCCTGTAAACTTATCTAGTCTTCAAGCATTAGGTGAACAATTAATAGATATACATTCTCAGCATGAAACCATGCAATTGGTAAATGATGCTTTTCAATTTCAGGTGATTGATGCTTTAGCAAAAACAGACACTAATTTGTTGACTTATGCTACTTACTTAAAACAACATAAAGTTTTAAAAAAGGAATTAAAACAATTATTACAATTTCAAGCTGAAGCGACTAAAGAGCACGATTACAATTCGTTTTTATTAAACGAATTGGTAGTAGCTAACCTAAAAGAAGATGAGTTAGAAACTTTAGAAGAAGAATATGAATTATTAAGTAATGTAGAAAATATTCAGCTTAAGTTAGAGGAAGCCAATGCACTGTTAAATGAAGAACAAAAAGGTGTTTTAACGTCTTTAAGAGAGGTTAAAACAGCATTACAAAAATTAGCAACAATATCCTCTAGCTACCAAGGTATTCTTGACAGAGTAACAAGTAGTTTGATTGATTTAGACGATGTTTTAGTAGATATTGAACGATTTGAAGGGAATTTAGATGCAGACCCTAATAGGTTAGAAGTGGTTAGTGGTAAACTAACGATACTAAATAATTTGTTGCAAAAACATCTAGTAAAGACAGTAGCAGAATTAATAATTATTAGAGACAATTTATCTAAAAAAGTTGAAGCTACAGAAAATGCAGATCAAGATATTTTAGCTAAAGAAAATGAAATTGCTGCATTAGAAAAGATTTTAAATACTGAAGCAAAACAAATTACTGATAAACGTAATAAGGCAATTCCAGAATTAAAAAAGCAATTAGAAGCAATTTTAAGTCAATTAGGTATGCCAAATGCCCAATTTGATATTAGTTTGCTAGCTTCTAATACGTATCTAAATAATGGTAAGGATAATTTAAACTTCTTGTTTTCTGCAAATAAAGGAGGTCAATTTAATATTCTTAAAAAAGCAGCTTCAGGTGGTGAGCTGTCTAGAATCATGTTGGCCATAAAATCTATTTTATCTAAATACGTCAAATTACCAACTATTATGTTTGACGAGATTGATACAGGTGTATCTGGAGAAATCTCTAATAAAATGGCTGATATAATGTCACAAATGAGTACTAAAATGCAAGTTTTTAGTATTACACATTTACCTCAAATTGCAGCAAAAGGGAATACACATTACAAAGTGTATAAAAAAGATGTTAATGAGGTAACAACAACTAATCTTATTAAGTTAAATCATGATGATCGTGTTGTTGAACTTGCACAAATGTTGGGCGGAAGTCAACTATCAGATTCGGCAATTGCACATGCCAAACAATTATTAAATTAGAGGCTTAATTTCCGCGAAAGCGAAATAAAAACATATTAAATACTATCTTTGAAAGATATTAAAATAAACTAACAACTTAACTGATAAACTATAAGTTATGTCATACAATTTATTAAAAGGAAAAAGAGGAATTATATTTGGAGCATTAGATGAAAATTCTATTGCTTGGAAAACTGCCGAACGTGTTCATGAAGAAGGAGGTACGTTTGTTTTAACCAATGCACCAGTTGCAATGCGTATGGGACAAATAAATGCTTTAGCAGAAAAAACTGGATCACAGATTATACCTGCAGATGCAACAAGTGAAGAAGATTTACAAAATCTTGTTGAAAAATCTATGGAGATTTTAGGAGGTAAAATAGATTTTGTATTACATTCTATAGGTATGTCAATTAATGTTAGAAAAGGTAAACATTATACAGATCAAAATTATGCTTGGACACAAAAAGGTACAGACGTATCAGCAATGTCTTTTCATAAAACAATGCAGACTTTATATAAACAAGATGCAATGAATGAATGGGGAAGTATCGTAGCTTTAACTTATATGGCTGCACAACGTGTCTTTCCTGATTATAACGATATGGCAGATAATAAAGCTTATTTAGAAAGTATCGCTCGTAGTTTTGGTTACTTTTTTGGAAGAGACAAAAAAGTACGTGTTAATACAATTTCACAATCACCAACGCCAACTACTGCAGGTAGTGGAGTTAAAGGTTTTGATGGGTTTATCGCTTACGCGGAAAAAATGTCTCCTTTAGGTAATGCAACAGCCTTAGATTGTGCTAACTATACCGTATCATTATTTAGTGATTTAACTAAACGTGTGACACTACAAAACTTATTCCACGATGGAGGTTTTAGTAACATGGGAGTAAGTGATGCGGTTATGAATGCATTTGTAGAAGGTCAAGATAAATAATATATTGAATATTTAGTATTTAAAAGCCTTACAGTTTTGTAAGGCTTTTTTAGTTTAATGTCTTTTGTTAATGTTATGATCCAGGTATTATAACCATTCTTTGGTGTGTTTTATCGATTTAGTAGTGTATGCATTCTATTGTTGTCAATATTTCAATACTTTTAAAAAATAATTAACTTACACTACAATTTAATATGAAGAAAAATACTTTATTATTTTTAATATTATTTTCGGCAGTTTATACTTTTGCTCAATTGCAAGTTGGTGTTGGAAATACTCAGCAAACTATTTTGCCAATAGATTCATATAATGACTTTTTTTATAGTCAAGATTTAATGGTATACATTGATAGTACTACCAAAACAATGTTTGAGGACACTTCTGATAGGTTAGGTGTTGCAAAATTGACAGCATTAGAAGGTGATAATTTCTCAAACCCAATAGCATTTACGCCATCCGCAGAAGGTTCTACATGTGATACTTCAAATTATACGTTTTCTTATAATTTTAGTTCAGGTTATACAGATAGTGGTTTAGACGGTACATGTAACACAACAAATACAGGGCAGGATATATTTTTATCTTGGACTTCAACTTCTGATGCTTTAATTTGGAATGATGGAGGAGGTAGTCCAGGGGTTGTAATTCGTGATGCTTCAACAGGTAATGAAATAACTTGTGCTGCAACATTTGCTAGTGATGATTATGTTTTATCAGGTTGGACTCTAGGTCAAGATCTTATAATCCAGGTTTATGATTTTGGAGCACCAGATGTTAATCCATTGTCGTTTTGTTTAGCAGAATACAATTTACCAGCTAATCCAGATTGCGCAGAAAATGTAATGGCTACACCTAATTCAACTTGTGGTATTTTTAACACAATACTGACTTGGGATGCTGTAGCTGAAGCCGAAGGTTATAATTTAACAGTAGGAACAACATCTGGAGGGAATGATATTCTAGATGATGTGAATGTAGGAGACGTGGTAAGTTATGAAGTTGAAAATCAAACATCAAATACTACGTATTATTATACTTTAATACCATATAATATATTTGGTCCAGCTATTGATTGTGTTGAAAATACTTATACAACTATTGCTGCTATGTGTTATTGTGAATCTGTACCTTCAAGTATTGATGGTTCGGGTATTGGTAATTTACAAGTTGCCACTACAGATTTTGTCAGTGCAGGTGATGTTTCATATGAAGATTTTACTGGTGCTCCAGTTGATTTAGGTCAAGGTATATCTGCAAATGTGGTAATTACATTTATGACTAACTATGCATACGGTACAAATATTTGGATTGATTTTAATGATGATTTTGTTTTTGATGCTTCAGAATTAATGTACACAGGTGTGTCTCCAGATGGAGATACAGGTACAGATATTTTAGATGCTTCATTTATGCTGTCTGAGACAGCAACTTTAGGGATACATAGAATGCGAATAGTAACTGATTATACAAATTCAGATGCTACTGATCCATGTAATAGTTCTAGTTATGGTGTAACTATGGATGTGGATGTTAATATTGATGATATAACTTGTGCTCCTCCAGCAGGATCAGCAACGGTAGTTGCTGATTGTGCAAACTTTGAGTTTTATATTGATGTAGATGTTACTGACTTAGGTAGTGATTCTCCTTCAATATTTGATGGTTCAACGACAACACCAGTAACTGCTTTAGGTGTGTATACAGTTGGTCCTTATACAGATAGTAGTAGTGTAGCATTAACATTACAACATGGATCTAGTGCAGTATGTGATGTTAGTTTAGGTAATTTTACTAATTTATGTCCACCAATAAACGATGATTGTGCAAATGCAATTACAATTACACAGTTTAATAATGGTGATACCCAAGATGCAACAAATGCAACAAATAATGATGGGTTTATTATTGAAACAGGATGTGGATCTGCTAATGATGGTGTATGGTATACTTTTAAAATTGCTGATGCAGGTACAATTGATGTAGCAATATCTAATATAGTTGGATGGAATCCAGAAATTACAGTGTTATCAGGAGATTGTGGAGCGTTTACTTGTGTTGGGAATTCTGATTCAGGTTTTGTAGGTGATGGTGAATCATATTCTTTTTCTGCAACTGCAGGTACACAGTATTGGGTAAATGTAGCTCATAATAGTGGAACTATAGATAATGCTGAAGGTTCTTTTAGAATTAATGTTAATACATCAGATACTGCAACTTTACAAGATTTAAGTTTAAGTACTGAAGACTTTAGAAAAGAATCATTATTTACCTACTATCCAAACCCAGTTAGTAATAGTTTAAACTTAAAAGCTCAAAAAGAGATTTCAAATGTTAGTGTTTATAATATGTTAGGTCAAGAAGTTTACAGAAACTCACCAAACAGTTTTAATAGCACTGTAGATATGGCTAATTTAGATTCAGGTGCATATTTTGTTAAAGTAACTATTAATGATACTACCGAAACAATTAAAATTATTAAGAACTAACCTTAATTTTTAATACCATTAAAAGCCACCTATATTGGTGGCTTTTTTTATATGATTAACTTACATTTGTGATATGAAACTACATTTTTCTTTTATTATCCCAGTTTATAATCGTCCTAATGAAATAGAAGAGCTTTTATTAAGTTTTTCAAAATTAGATACAGTGGTTGATTATGAGATTGTTATTATAGAAGACGGTTCTTCTATTACAGCTAAAGATGTAGTTGAAAAATATTCCGATACATTAGATATATCCTACTATTTTAAACCTAATTCCGGTCCAGGAGATTCTAGAAATTACGGAATGCAAAAAGCAAAAGGTAATTATTTTATTATTTTAGATAGTGATTGTTTATTACCTAAAGACTATTTAACTCAAGTTGAAAATAGTTTAAAACAAGATTTTGTAGATTGTTTTGGTGGTCCAGATGGTGCACATCAATCGTTTACTAATCTTCAAAAAGCTATAGATTTTAGTATGACATCCATATTAACAACAGGAGGGATTAGAGGAAATAAAAAAAGTTTAGACAAGTTTCAGCCTAGAAGTTTTAATATGGGATTGTCTAAACAAGCTTTTAAGGCTACTAATGGTTTTGGAAACATACATCCAGGAGAAGATCCAGATTTATCCATTAGATTATGGAATTTAGGTTATAGAACAAAATTAATTCCAGAAGCCTATGTGTTTCATAAAAGACGTATTTCATGGTCTAAATTCTATAAGCAAGTCAATAAGTTTGGCTCTGTAAGACCAATATTAAATAAATGGCATCCTCAAACTAAAAAGATAACCTATTGGTTTCCTACTGTGTTTTGTTTTAGTGTTTTAATAGCTTTAATATTGACTATGTTTAATTTTTATTGGCCAATTTATATGGTAATAGGATACTTTATAATGATATTTATTTCAGCTTTAGCTAAAACAAAAAGTATAATTATAGCAGTTCAGTCTATATTAGCAGTATGCATTCAATTTTTAGGTTATGGTTATGGTTTTTTTAAATCAACAATAATGTTAACTTTAAAAAAAGAAACACCAGAGCAACTTTTTCCACATTTGTTTTTCAAGAATTAAATGAAACAAAATATTAAACATAAAATTTTAGGATTGTTTAAAAGTAGAAAGCTAAACGTTTTTTTACTATTTTTTGTGTTATCATTTTCAATATTAATTTTAACAAAATTATCCAAATCTTACACAGCTACTATTCCGTTTGAAGTTAATCCAATTAATGTAGACGATACTTTTGTGGTTTTAAACAAAGACCAATTAAAGCTTAATATTACTATGGAAACCTACGGTTTTAACTGGCTTAGATACGCTATCAATACACCTAAATTAGATGTGGATTTCAAGACAGATGTAGTAAAAATAGATTCTTCTTTAATATGGAGTGTTTCTAGAGGTTTTTCTAATATCAATAATCAGTTTAACAAACAAAAAAAGGTAATAAGTATCAATCCTGATACCTTGTTATTTAAGTATGATATTAATAATATTAAATATGTACCAGTACAATTAAATACTACTGTAAATTTTGCAGAAGGTTACAATACATTAGAAACCTTTAAAACTTTACCTGATAGTGTAAAATTAATTGGACCAAAAACAATACTTGATAAAGTAAAAGTTATTAATACAGAATCTTTAGAATTAAACGATATTAAAACAGATGTAAATATTGCACTGCTACTTAACTTAGACAGTTTAGGTAACCAAGTTAAAACTAATGTTAAAGAAGTGAATTTTGAGTTAGGAGTTTCTAAATTTTCAGAAGGAATAGTTCAACTTCCAATTGAAATTTTAAATAGTCCTAAAGGAAAACGTATTAATTATTTTCCTAAACAGATTTCAATAAGTTATGCAACCAGTTTAGAAAATTTTAATAACATTACAGCAACAGATTTTAAAATTATATGTGATTATAAAGAGGCTATTGATGATGCTTTTTTAACACCAATAATAGTAAAACAACCTGAAGGTGTTAAAAACGTAAGATTATTACAACAAAAAATTGAGTTTATTATAAAACAATGACACCAAAAATTATAGGTTTAACAGGAGGTATAGGTAGTGGTAAAACTACAGTCGCTAATTTTTTTAAAAAATTAGGCGTCCCTATATATATAGCAGATACTGAAGCTAAAGCTCTAATGAATCGTTCTAAAATAATTAAAAGAAAACTAATTAAGCTGTTTGGAGAACAAGCCTATATTGATGATAAACTAAACAAACCTTTTATAGCAAGCCAAATTTTTAGTAACCAAGATTTATTGCAACAAATGAATGCTATAGTACATCCAAAAGTAGCAAAACATTTTGCAAATTGGGTAAAAAAGCAAAGTACAGCTTATGTTATTAGCGAAGCTGCTATACTTTTTGAAAACGGAAGCTATAAAAAATATGACTACATTATTACTGTAGTAGCCCCAAAAGAGGTGAGGTTAAAACGTGTGCTAAAACGGGATAGTTCTTCTAAAGAAAAAGTAGAAGCTATTATGAATAACCAATGGTCGGATAATCAAAAAATCGAATTATCAGATTTTGTAATTAATAACACAAACCTAGAAACAACAAAGCTTGAGGTAGGAAAAGTCCACAAAAAAATCTTAAAAAGAATAACAAATCCTTAAAAATTAACGTTTTTGTTAATGTAAGGTTAAAAGCAAGGTTTTGTTAATGTTAAAATCTTAATTTTGGCTGATGAATAAAAGGATTTTTCTTGTATTGGTCATTTTAATGAGCTGCTCTCTAATTGGTATTATTTTAGTGCAAGCTTATTATATCAATAATTCTCTAGAGAATACAGAAAAGCAATTTAACTTTAATGTTAAAAAAGCTTTAAGTTATGTCTCTCAAACAATTGAGAATGAAGAAAAAGAAGACTACTTACAAAAATTTAATGATTTATTGAGTACTGGTAACATTAACGTTAATGATACTACAGCCATAATAAATATTTATTTAAAAGAAGATAGTCCAGAAACCAATGAAACTATTATTTACAGAAACGGTATTTTAGAAGAAAACTTTAAAGTGTCGTCATCGCTCTTTGACATAGGTTTAGATAGTTTAAACGTCCGAAGAATTTTACAAAAACGTGAAACTGAAACTGTAGAAAATAACTCGATTGATGGGAGTAAAAACCTATCAACCATGCTTTCTAAATTAAGTAAAGTTAATGAGACAACTCATCTTGCTTTTGAGTCAGTATATAAAGATAAAGCTTACTTAAAACCAATACATAAACGTGTTACAGTTGAAAAAGTTGATAGACTTTTAGCATTAAAACTGATAGAGGATGACATTAATATTGATTATGAGTTTGCCATATATAGTAATGATTTAGCAACAAAAGTTAAAACAGAAAACTTTGAGCTTCCGCAAAACAAAGCATCTACATTTAGTGTTCCTTTTTTTTACAATAAAAACGATAGTAGCAATTACAGGCTTTTAGTAAATTTTCCGGAACGTAATAAATTTATATTATCATCTGTGTTAACCATGTTAACATTGTCAATAATTTTTACATTAATTATTATAATAGCTTATTCAAGTGCATTATACCAATTAATTAGACAACGTCAAATCTCGCAAATTAAAACAGATTTTATAAATAACATGACGCATGAGTTTAAAACACCAATAGCAACAATCAATTTGGCGTTAGACTCGATTAAAAATCCTAAAATAATAGACGATAAAGAAAAGGTTTTACGCTATTTAGGAATGATTAAAGATGAAAACAAACGCATGCATGCTCAAGTAGAAAATGTATTAAGAATATCTAAACTTGAAAAAAATGAACTAAATATTAGTAAGGAACCACTAGAGCTTAACGACTTAGTAGAAGACGCAATAACTCATGTGGAGCTAATAGTAGAAGATAGAGGAGGTCACATTGAGACTAACATCAATGCTGAAAAGTCTTCTGTATTAGCTAACGAAACCCACTTTACCAATGTTTTAGTTAATGTTTTGGATAATGCCATCAAGTATTCTCCAGAAGCACCAAAAATTATTGTTACAACTGAGTTAGCAGGAAACAATATTTTAGTACATATTAAAGACCACGGAAGTGGTATGAGTAAAACCGCTCAAAAACGTGTTTTTGAAAAATTTTATAGAGAACACACAGGGAATATACACAACGTAAAAGGTCATGGTTTAGGCTTAGCTTACGTTAAAAGAATCGTAGAAGACCATCATGGTCATATATCAGTAGAAAGTGAAAAAGAAAAAGGAAGTACTTTTACAATAAAGCTTCCGTTAATCTCGTAACATTATGGAAGAACAATTAAAGAGAATATTATTAGTCGAAGACGATCCAAATTTTGGAACCGTTTTAAAAGATTATTTATCAATGAATGATTACGAAGTTACTCATGCTAAAAATGGTATGGAAGGCTTTGAAAAATTTAAACGTGGTGATTTTGATCTATGTATTTTAGATGTCATGATGCCATATAAAGATGGATTTACTTTAGCTAAAGAAATTAGAGAGAAAAATGCAGATATTCCAATCGTATTTTTAACAGCAAAAGCGATGAAGGAAGACGTGCTTAAAGGTTATAAAGTTGGTGCAGACGACTATTTAAATAAGCCATTTGATAGTGAAGTCTTACTAATGAAAATAAAAGCAATCATGCAACGTAAAGCTAACGATACTGTTGCAGATAGCAAACAATTTGAATTTAAAATAGGAGGTTTTGATTTAAATTCAAAACTTAGATTTTTAACTTACAATGGAGGAGAGCAAGTTAAATTGTCACCTAAAGAAAACGAATTGTTACGTATGTTAGCATTACATGAAAACGATTTAATGCCTCGTGAGTTAGCTTTAACAAAAATATGGAGAGATGATAATTACTTTACATCTAGAAGTATGGACGTTTATATAGCTAAACTTAGAAAGTATTTAAAATTAGATCCAAATGTTGAGATTTTAAACATTCATGGTGAAGGTTTTAGGTTAGTTGTAAATCAAGATGCCTAATCAAGGTTTATTTATATTAAAAAATCCAGCTATTCAGCTGGATTTTTTTTGTTTATAATAGTTTCTATTTTAGAAGTAATAGTTTCAATAGGCGTAAGGTAATCAAACCACAATGTATCTTGTTTTTTTCTAAACCATGTTAATTGTCTTTTAGCAAAACGACGAGAATTTTTCTTGATTTCAGAAATAGCAAAGTCTAAAGTCCATGTATTGTCCAGATAATTAAAAATTTCTTTGTAACCAACCGTATTTAAGCTATTTAGGTTTTTGTAAGGTAGTAATGCTTTTACTTCATCTAATAAACCATTATCTATCATAATATCCACACGTTGGTTTATGCGGTTGTAAATAATTTCTCTATCTGCATCTAAACCTATGGTTATGCTTGTAAATGATCGTTTGGTTTTATCTTTATTTAAAAAAGAAGAATAAGGTTGACCACTACCAATGCAGATTTCTAAAGCTCTAATCACACGTTGTGGATTGTCTACAGCTATGGTATTATAGGCTATTGGGTCTAAGGTTTTTAGTTTAAGTTGAAGTATCTCAAGTCCTTCTGTTTCTAATTGAGTATTTAATTGTGTTCTTATAGTTTTATCTACTTCAGGAAAATAATCTAAACCTTTTATAACAGCATCAACATACAAACCAGAACCACCTACCATAATTACAATATTATTTGTTTGATGAAGGTTTTGTATGCAGCTTATAGCTTCTTTTTCAAAAGTTCCAACATTGTAATCTTCAGTAATTGATCTGTTGTGTATAAAATGGTGCTTAGCAGCAGCTAGCTCTTGAGTTGTAGGAGCAGCAGTACCAATACTCATTTCTTTAAAAAATTGTCTTGAATCTGCTGAAACTATTTCAGTATTAAAATAATTAGCTAATTTAATGCTAAGTGCAGTTTTACCAATAGCAGTTGGTCCAACAATAGATATTAAATACTTGTTAGTGTGTTTCACTTTTAAAAGGTCTTAGATAGATTTAATGTAAGTTGTTTCCGCAGACTTTACAAAAATAAGCATCATCATCATGGTTGTTTTCATGACAATTAGAACAACGTTGTGTGTTTAAGTTAATTTTTGGTTCAGTAGTTTTTAACTTTTCATCATCAGATTTTTTCATATTTCTAGAATACTCAGCAGACACAATTCCTGTTGGAACTGCTATAATACCATATCCTAAAATCATGATTATTGTAGTTATAAATTGACCTAAAGCTGTTTGAGGTGCTATATCACCAAAACCAACAGTTGTAAGGGTTACAATACACCAATATACACTTTTAGGGATGTTAGTAAAGCCATTTTCTTCACCTTCTACAAGGTACATAATTGTCCCGAAAATTACAGAAGAAACTAATACAGCAAATAAAAAGACTAATATTTTAACGCGACTAGCTATTATAGAGTCCCTTAATTGGTTTGAAGCACCTAAATATCTAGCTAATTTTAAAATCCTGAAGACACGTAATAGTCGTAAAGCTCTTAAAGTAACTAAAGCATGTGATCCAGCAAAAACAAAAGATATATACATTGGTATTGTGGATAATAGATCTAAAATACCATAAAAGCTAAAAATATATTTGAAGGGTTTTTTAACGGTTATAATTCGTAAAATATATTCAATACTAAAAAAAATAGTGATTATCCATTCTCCTATATACAGTGCATTATGGTATTTAGCGTCAATATTTTTGACACTCTCTAGCATTACTAATACAATACTTGCTAAAATTAATACAAGTAATACAACGTCAAATAATTTTCCCGAAGGCGTGTCTGCCTCATAAATAATTTCATGAAGTTTTTCTTTCCAGGTCTTAGTTTGATTAGCTGTATTCATGGTGTAAAAATACTAAATTATGACAAGTTATTTTTTTTCTAATACAATTAGAGTTTTAGTTTGTACATCCACAACGTAGTTCATTAATTTTTTTAAGGATTCATACTGATTAGGTTGGTATATAGATTTGTTAAACAAGACTCTAAAAGAAAGAATTAGTTTATCATTTAAAACGTTTGATATAAATACGCAACTTGCTTCATTGTTAGGAAGTTTAACAGTGATATCTTTTGGTTTTTCAATCACGTTGTATTTACCCTCTAAGTCTATTTCAAAAGCATAAATAAAGCTGTCTTTATATCCAAAATCAACAGGATAAGTTCTTTCTTGTAAATTAAATGGATTTTTTTTAAGATGCTTAATTACAAATGGATCCAAATATATTTTGCCATCAATAGTATTTAATTCTGGTTGTATAAAATTAAAGCTTTCATTAAAAGTATTTTCAGATTTAGAGGTTGTAGCAACATTAAAGCTATCAATAACAAAGTTTTGATATTTATCCTTTAAATTTTTTAAGTAATTAGAGTTAGAGAAGTATTTTTTTCTTTTAGGATACGCATGATAACCAAAATATTTTGATTTTATTGAGCCAAGTAACTGATCTTTTTCTTGATCTATTTTTAATTTAATAAGATGTTGAGAACTTGTTTTAATACCTGGTTTTATATCTACCCAGTCACTACCATTTTTAAAATCTATACGTCTTCCGTAACTATTTAAACATTTAAAAGGAATCATGCCAAAACTTAAATAAGGACTAGTTGCGTCTAATAAATAGGATTTACCATTAACATTTGCTTCAACAACCATATAATTATAATCGTATTGAATAGGGATCAATTTTGTAATAAAACCATTACTTCTGGTTGATAAAATTACTGGTTTAGATTTAATATTATTTTGGTTTAATAAAGTATTTAATAAAATATTTATCTCTGAAACATTACCGGTTTTATTTTTTATTAAGTTTTTTACAGAGACATCAGAAAAGATTCTATACTTATCATTCCAAACATAATTACCTTGAACGTAACTGTATATAGCTTTTGCTTTTTCTAGAGGGTCTGAAATAGATTTGATATCATCGCTAAGTAAATCTTTACCTAAATTAGTTTTAAGTATTTGTCTGCCAAAATCATTATTTGTTTTCCATTCTTTATCAGTATCCTTCCAGGTTTTTGTTATTTTATCAACAGTTCCATCAAGTTGGTGTATTTCCTTTAATTCATACTTTAGTTTCGAAATGTAATTATTCTTTGAGGTCATGTAATCTTCTTCCTTAAAAGCAGGAATGTCAGTCATAACATATTTAGATATTAAGCAGCTAGCAGTTGTAATACCCTGAGATTTAAAACAATTTTTCTTTACAAATGATTCGTTTATATCTAATTTTTTTTCTCCTACAAGAATTAGATTATAGTTGTAGTTTCCAAAAATACTAGTATTATATTCACTGTATAATACTGGTATGTCTTCTTGAAAAGCCCAATTATGATATTTATAAATAAAAGGTGTATCTATTGTATAACTGTAGGTTATTACAGAACCATCTTGTAGATTTGGAAGTGTAAATTTTAATGTAGAATGGTTTTTGTCTTCTTTTACTTCAAAAATCTGATCTTCAGATAGTTTAGTTTCTATTATGTTTCCATCTACTAAGTTGTAAGTTGAAGCTTTAAGGTTTTCAATTTTAGTTCTTTTTGCCCTATTATCACTAATATAAATGCCAATTTCTTTTGTGGTATAATCACTTTCAGATTTATTAAAAATCTTAATCTTACGTTTAATTTCTGTTTTTAGGTTAAAAGTTTCATCATCAAAATAACTATTCCCATATTCATAAATGACTAATGCATTAGCAGTAGAGTCTTTACTATAAGAGTTAATTTTTAGATCATTAATGTTAATAGAGAAGCTTTTGGAGTTAAATTTATTTTGGGCAGTAAGTTGAATTGAAATTGAAAGACATAATAGCAATAGGATTTTTTTCATTATAATTCGATAATTTTTAGTCGCTTATTTTTACGCATATAACTTTGTATTATATGCTGTTGGTCTCTATTATTTTCCATTGGTGTGATAATAGATTCTAATATTTCTGGATTATTAATTTGATGATTTAAATTATAAAAGCCAAAGCCTTTAAAAATTCCGTTTTGGATTAAAATAGCACTTCTCTCATCTACCTCACGACCTTGATCCACAATTATCATGTTTTTGTTTTTATAACTGTATTTGTCAATGAGTTGTTGGACACGTTTGTTATAATTTTCAGGAGATTCTTTTTGTATACAAGCACCTTCACAATTTTTTACTTCATATTGAAAACAACTTGTATTTGTTTTATACAAACCACTTAATTTTTGACATAAGTTAAATTGTTCGACCATTTTTTCTAGAAAATGACGACCACTTTGTCGTGTATTAAATGTAGTAATATGTGGTTTACGTCCATCAGCTTTATCAATGGTTAAGTTGATGTAACCATTATGATCTGTAAAACTATATAAAGCATGTGTAAATTTACTTTTACGCAAGGCTCTGTTTAAGATTGGTTTGTTTAGTTTAATTTCTTCACTTTCTTTTAAAAGCGCAACAAGTTCGCTTCCGGTAGCTTCATAAGTCACATTAGTAACCTGAGCTTGTATTTTTTTAGATTTAGGTGTGTGACCAGTAAAATGTTGGTTTACTCTGTTTTTTATGTTTTTACTTTTACCAATGTAAATAATATCTCCATCAGATTTGTGCATGTAATATACACCTGTTTTAGAAGGTAAACCATCTATTATATCTATCAAACGAGGTTCCATTTGACGTTTAGGTTCTTTTCTAATTGAATCCTTTATTATAGTTTTTTTAGTGTCTTTGTTAAGTAGTAATTTGAATAGTTTAACAGTAGCTAAAGCATCACCAGATGCACGATGTCTATCTGTTACTGGTATACCCAAAGATCTCACTAATTTACCTAAGCTATAACTTGGCATATCAGGAATTAAATCTTTAGACAACTCCACAGTGCATAACGTTTGACGTTCGTATTTAAAACCTAGACGTTTAAATTCTGTTTTTAAAATACGATAATCAAATTGTGCATTATGAGCTACCAAAATGGTGTCTTCGGTAATTTCTACAATACGTTTTGCGACCTCATAAAACTTTGGAGCATTACGTAACATTTTACTATTAATACCAGTAAGATTAACGACAAAGGGTTGTATGTCACGTTCAGGATTAACAAGGCTTATAAATTGATCCACAACTTCATGACCATCATATTTATATATAGCAATTTCTGTAATGCCTTCTTCATTAAATTTACCACCTGTGGTTTCTATGTCTACTATTGTGTAAATAAAGAGTTGATTTTAATTATAATTTCTTTTACCAAATATACTACTTCCAACGCGAACCATTGTACTTCCGCAATCTATTGCTAAAAGATAATCACCACTCATTCCCATACTAATAGTTTCTAGTTGGCAATTATTAGTTTGTATAGCTTTAAGATTGTCAAAAGCTGTTTTTAATGTATTAAACTCTTGTTTAATTTGCTCTTGATTATCAGTAAAAGTAGCCATTCCCATGACACCTGTTAGTTTAATATTTGTTAATTCTGAAAACGGTTCTGATTCAAGTAATGCTAAAGCCTCTTTTTGTGTCATTCCAAATTTAGAATCTTCTGAAGCTATTTTAATTTGTAATAAACAATTAATATTTCTATCGTATTTTTTAGCTTGTTTATTAATTTCTTTTAAAAGTTTAAAGCTGTCTACACCATGAATTAAATCTACAAACTCAGCCATATACTTGACTTTATTTGTTTGTACGTGACCTATCATATGCCATTTAATATCTTTTGGCATCTCTTGATGTTTGTCTACCATTTCTTGGATTTTATTTTCTCCAAAAATGCGTTGTCCTGCATTATAAGCTTCCATTAAATCACTTACAGGTTTTGTTTTAGAAACAGCAACCAACGTCACATGATCTGGTAGTGTTTCTTGTATTTGATTTAGGTTATTTTTAATTGACATTAAGATTGTGTTTAAATTCTTGGATTTGCTATAACTGACAAGTTACGTGTTTAAAACTCATAAATAGTGACACCACTTCTAATTTTTGGTTCAATATATGTGCTTTTAGGAGGCATTGTAAGTCCATCGTCTGCAATTTGTTTCATTTGCGTAATGGTTGCAGGAATCATACCAAAACCAACAGTATAAGCTTTGCTATCTACTTTACTTTTTAAGTTTACAATGTCCTTTTTTCCGCTAAGGTAATGTATGCGATCATCATTACGCAAATCTGTAATACCAAGGATTGGTTCAAGTATTGTTTTAAACAATAATTGTGCATCTAATTGATCCAAAGAAGTGTTAAATTGATAATTAGTTTTTCTTAAATACAACGAGTAAAATTCGCCATCCAAATACATGCTAAAATGATGTGCTTTTGAGGGTTGATAAGGAGTGATACCTCTATTTTCAATACGATACATGGTGTCAAGTTGTATTAAAAACTCTTCTTTTGTTAATCCGTTTAAGTCTTTAACCAAACGGTTAAATTCATGAATACGTAACTCGGATTCAGAAATTAAATAACTCATAAAAAAGTTATAACTCTCTTCTCCTGTATGTGCTTTGTTATCCGTTTTTAAGTCTTCACATAACAGTTTTGAAGATGATGATCTGTGGTGTCCATCTGCTATGTAAAGCGTTTTGGTTTTATTAAAAGTTTCAGCTATTGCATTAATATCTTCTTCTTTATCTATTAGCCATAACAAATGTGTGTCTCTGTAAGTTGTTGTAAATTCAAACTCTGCACGTTCTTTTTGTTTTTCATTAATAATAGTTTTAATAGTGCTATTATCAGGATAGGTAAGTAGTACAGGTTCTGCATTAAAACCTACGGTTTTAAGGTAGTCTTTAAAAACAATTTCGCGAGCCGCAATTGTGTCTTCATGTTTTTTAATAATGTTATTTGTATAATCTTCTACACTTGCTGCAGCTACAATACCATTAAACACTTGATGATCTCTGTCTACTATTTTGTAAATATAAAAACACGGTTTGGTGTCTTGTTTAAAAATCCCGTCTTCTTTAAACTCTAAATACCTGTTTTTAACTAAATTGTATCGTGCTTCACCAGAGATTTCTTTATCGTATTTGTAACCAGGATTTACAATGTGCAAAAATGAAAACGGGTTATAATCTAAACGTGCTTCTCTTTCGGCTTGTGTATAGCTTTGGTACGATCTTGAAGCCACTAAACTTACTTTGTCTCTAGTTGGTCTTACAGCTTTAAAAGGTAAAATTTTAGTCATATGTGTAATATATGAAAAAGGAATAGTATTAAAAAAAGGCATAAGATAGTATATGTCTTATGCCTTTTTTAAGTGTTATATAAACTGTTTAGAAACGTGTTCTGCTTTTCTACTTTCAGAATAATCATAAAACCCTTCGCCTGATTTTACACCTAGTTTTCCTGCTTGTACCATATTTACTAATAATGGACAAGGTGCATATTTAGGGTTTTTAAATCCGTCGTACATAACATTTAATATTGATAAACAAACGTCTAAACCAATAAAATCTGCTAATTGTAATGGACCCATTGGATGTGCCATACCTAACTTCATGACAGTATCAATTTCTGATACTCCAGCAACACCATTGTATAACGTTTCAATAGACTCATTAATCATAGGCATTAAAATACGGTTTGCCACAAAACCTGGATAATCATTAACTTCAGTTGGTGTTTTACCTAAAGTTTTAGACAATTCCATGATGGTGTTTGTTACATCATCACTAGTGTTATAACCACGAATAATCTCTACTAATTTCATGATTGGTACAGGATTCATAAAATGCATACCAATTACCTTTTCTGGTCTTGAAGTTGCAGCTCCAATTTGTGTGATTGAAATAGAAGAGGTATTGGTCGCTAAAATAGTATCTTGACTACAAGCCTCATCTAATTGTTTGAATATTTTTAATTTTAGATCAATATTTTCGGTAGCAGCTTCAACGACTAAGTTGACGTCTTTAACTCCAGATTCGATACTAGTAAAAGTCGTTATGTTATCAAGCGTAGTGTTTTTATCGGATTCAGTAATTTTTTGTTTAGCAACCATACGATCTAAGTTTTTAGCTATGGTATCCATTCCTTTTTTTAATGAAGCTTCGCTAATATCTATTAATTGTACTTTAAATCCTGATTGTGCAAATGTGTGTGCAATACCATTACCCATTGTTCCTGCACCTATAACTGCTATATTTTTCATTTTAATTATGTTTTGTTATTCACTTATAACATAAGTGAGTTGTTGTTGTTTTATAAATGTTAAACCTAATTGTTCTTTTAAATTTGCTTTAAAAGTTACTAAGTCTTTAATTTTTGTATCATAATTTATTACAGCTCTGTTATTTGTACTGTAACAATTGATGTCAAATCTTTCTTTTATTAGTTTTGAAAATTTGACTAACGAGACGTGTTGTAGCGATATAGAATCTTTTGATTTGTAGACTCTTGTTTGTTTATTATTTGCATAATGTTTGTACAATTTAGTCGAGTCTGTAATAGCTAGCTCGAAAAAATCTTGATTTTTTAAACTGCTTTTAAGAGATAATTGTTTAACTATTTGGTCTAAGATTTCTTTTTGGACTACTTTAGTATTATTCTCTATTGTTAAAGACACTTGAAGTGGTAGGTTATATAAATCTTGATTTTGAAAGTGAACCGTTATCGTTTCGTCTTTAAAAATAGTACTAACAAGCTCATTAAATTTGATGTTTTTAGCATGTATGCTAAATGGTTCTACCGAAGTTTTATTGGTAAAATCATCATGGTTAATAGACGCTTTTTGTACAGATAATGTATAATTATTTGCTGTTATTTCCTTTTGTTTAATATCCTTTTTACAGGATACCAATACACTTAACAGTAAAAATAATATAACGTACCTCATATATTAAAACTGATCTATAATCATGGTTGCTACACGTAACGCTTCAGTACCATCATGTAATGTTACTATTGGTGTTGTGTTGTTGTTTATAGCATCAGCAAAGGTTTCAAGTTCGTCTAAAATGGCATTGTTAGCAGAGACGTCAGGATTATCAAAATAGATTTGTTTTTTAACACCTTCGGCATTTTGTAAAACCATATCAAAATCTCCAGGAGATTCTGGAGCATCTTTCATTTTTACAACCTCACATTTTTTCTCTAAGAAGTCTACAGAAATATAGGCGTCACGTTGAAAAAAACGTGTTTTACGCATGTTTTTAAGTGATATTCTGCTGGCAGTTAAATTAGCCACACAACCGTTTACAAACTCGATACGTGCATTAGCAATATCAGGTGTGTCACTGATGACTGAAACACCGCTTGCAGATACATTTTTTACTTTAGACTGCACAACACTTAAAATAACGTCAATGTCATGAATCATTAAGTCTAACACCACAGGTACATCGGTACCACGAGGATTAAACTCGGCTAGACGATGTGCTTCTATAAACATTGGACTGTCTAATTGGTCTTTAACTGCAGTAAATGCAGGATTAAAACGCTCGACATGACCAACTTGACCTTTCACGCCATATTCGGCAACTAAAGCTCTTAAAGCCTCAGCTTCTTGTACAGTATTTGTAATAGGTTTTTCGACAAAAATATGTTTGCCTTTAGCAATGGCTTGTTTAGCACAATCATAATGTGATAGAGTAGGCGTGACAATGTCAACCACGTCTACCGCTTCAATTAATCCTTCAATTGTATCAAAGTATTTGTAACCAAATTCGGCTTCAACCTGTTTAGCATTATCAGGATTTGCGTCATAAAACCCTACTAAATCAAATTTTTCTGATTGGTTTAATAATCTAAGATGAATTTTTCCTAGGTGACCAGCACCTAATACACCAGCTTTAAGCATAAGTTATTACGTTTTCAACAAAAATAAGTTTTTTTGAACAGTATTTTATATGAAATTACTATTTATATATACCTAATTGAACAAAAATATAAATTGAAAGAAAATCCTTTTCAGCTTTAAATTTTTGAAGTAATTTTATGCTCTAAACTAACTGCTACCATTGAAAGATACTTTTAAACATAAAGGCTTACGTCAGCAACTTGTTGCTGTTTTGAAAAACAAAGGAATAACTAATAGTGCTGTTTTATCTGCTATTGGCAAGATACCAAGACATTTATTTATGGATTCTAGTTTTTTGGATCATGCGTATCAAGACAAAGCGTTTCCTATTGCAGCAGACCAAACCATATCACAACCTTATACTGTTGCTTTTCAAACCGAATTGATGCAAGTTGAACGAGGTGATAAAGTGCTAGAAATTGGTACAGGTAGTGGCTATCAAACTGCTGTATTATGCGAGCTTGGCGCTAGAGTTTATAGTATTGAAAGACAACAAGAATTATTTAAAATTACTAGCAGATTTTTACCTAAGTTAGGTTACCGACCTAAAAGTTTAATTTTTGGAGATGGTTATAAAGGATTGAGAGAGGAAGCGCCTTTTAAAAGTATAATAGTTACTGCTGGTGCGCCATTTGTACCCAATGCTTTATTAGCACAGTTGGCTATTGGAGGTCGTTTGGTAATACCTGTAGGAGACGATGTGCAAATCATGACCCTTTTTGTTAGAACCGGTCAAACTGATTTTGAAAAAACTGAATTTGGTGAGTTTAGATTTGTACCACTTCTGGAGGATAAGAATTAGTAGTTTGGTTTTAGATATGTAACCTATTTTATTTAGTTTAATAAATTAGACCTTCCATTTCTGTATAAACAGGTGTTATTAATTCAGTTTTGGATAAAGAAAATATTTTTAAGCAAGGTATATTCTTGAGGTTTACTCGTTTTCATAATCATGTACAAATGTAATCTGATTACTGCTAGCCATTAAATTAGGGTTTGTGCCTTTAATACCTTCTGGAATTGGTTGGTTGCGTGCGTTGTAATATTCTACCCAACTTGTTAAAGGTTGACCAGAACTATCGTTAAAGGTCATTGGGTGTGTAAGAAACGGAATAGAGTCTTTGGGGAGGTTTTGCGTTGAAAACATTTTATACACTAGCTCTGAGCAATAATAGGATGTGTCATCCCATAAAAAAATATCGTCATAAGGTGTGTTAACTCTGGCAGTACCATAATTTATTGCTTTTTTTAGATATGGTTTGTAATAATTGTCTAGTCTAGCTACTGTGGTTTGAGATTTATTGAATTTGTTTTTATTTCTTTCTAAAAATTTAGCTATTGGTGTTATGCAAACGCCTTGTTTTGGTATTGCTTCTAGAACAAACCATTTGTTGTTTTTTTGCATTGCTATACCAACATGAGAATAGTTTTTGGCAGCAGCAGTTGCAGTAACATCTTTTATAGCATTATCAATCTTGTCTGATCCTGTGTTTTGAAACAGTAAATCTCCTTCCTTAAGTTTAAAAGTAGTCTTTGTATTGTTATTACAGTTAGTTAAAACAAGTAGCCCTAAAAGTATAGATGTTATTAGTTTTATTGATAGTTTCATTACTAAGTCGCATTTAGTTGAAAAACAAAATTAATAAAAAGGGGATTATGAACAATTGGTTAGCGGGTTACCACATAACCATTTACTTTCTATCCACCCAATGGTGTTATTATATTCAATTTTAACCCAATCTCCGCAAAGCTCTTTTAGTTTAAGTTGAATAGTTTCTTCTTTAATAATCGTCATAATTTTACCGTCTATAGGCTTGTCTAGAATATTTATATGCTGTCCAGAATAATTTCTAGTATCAACTGCTATTACAGACCCATGAATCCAACCTTCATTATTAGGTATTATAACGTCATTCTCCATTCCTATTATTGGGTTTTTAATTTTAAACCAGCCATTTTTAGCCTCTGTGACTGTTATGATATAATCATGGTTTAAATTATCTACTATCAGTTTAGTAATTACTTCACCATTTGGTTTTTTACGAATATTTGTACCTGATGTATCAGGATCGTCTAAATACACTCTAATTTGTTTTGAAAAACATTGTTTTAAACTTTTTCTTTTAGAGGGATAATGATCATTCTTTTGATTTTTATAAAAACTGGTTTCAATTTTAGAGGTCAGTAATTTCTCTTTGTTAATTTGATTGTTTTTACAAGCCAACATAAGAAGTATTAAGAAGGTGTGGATTATTACTTTTTTCATTGTAGTTAATACGCTATTGATAATATGTTAAAAGTTAAGCTAATGTATTACTTTTCTATTTAGTCATTACCGTATTTTACCTCGTTAATAAGTTCTTCTTTTTCATTATAAAACTTCCAAACGCCTGTTTTATAGTTTTCTTTATATTGTCCGGTTGCAATTACAATACTATCTTTTTGTGTATAACTTGTAAAGCGACCTGTTATTTTCTCATCTTCATCATAAAACCCTGAGTGAAGAACCACGTTATCATTTTTTTTACCGCTATATCTGTTACCTTCAGCTTCAGAGTCCTCAGCAGTATGTATAAAAGGTCCTGTTTTTTTATTATTTACATAAGTGTCTTGCCAAAATATAGTACCATCATCATTATATCTAGTATGTGTACCGTGTTTTTTTCCATCAGAGAAGTAATTGGCATCTTTTAAGATTCCTTTATAATCAAATTTTTCTTGTAACCCTTCAAGCTGCTTATTTAGTGTTCTAACCACTTTTATAATCTTTCCATTATTTGTCTTGTAAGTTTTTTGATTGATAGTACCTTTTGTAGATGGTATGTCTTTGGTTTCAATATTGTGAGGTATACCATCTTCATAAGTGTACGTTTTTGATATTTTTCCGGTTTCTAGGTCGTATATATCTAAAGTTCCATTACTTTCTTTGAAAGTTCCATATTCTATTTGGGTGCCTTTACTATTGTAAAACTCTAGTACGTTATTTATTTTTCCGTTTTTGTACTGTAAAACCCTGTGTAATTTTTTATTCGCAAAATAAGTTTTAGAGTTTCCATTTATCTTTCCATCTACATAGTTTGTGATACTGGAAACATTTCCGTTTGCATGGTATGTGGTATATAAGCTATCTATTTTATCCTCTTTGTAAAATAATGTTTTCTCTAAATTACCTTGCTTATCATAATACAGCCATTTACCTTGTCTTTTTCTGGACGATCCAAAATAGGAACTTTTATTTGACTTAGAAAAATTACCTTTTGCACTTACTGTTCCGTTTGTATAATATAGGATGATTTCTCCAACTTCTTTATTTCCATTGGTTAGCAAAGTGTCTTTTGTATAGATGACTTTTTGCTTTGGGTTGTTATCTTGATCAAAATAGGTTTCAAGAATAGCTTTACCGTATTTGGGATGCTCTATCTTTTTTGTGGTTGTTTGTTGTGCTTTAACAGAAATTATACTTGTAATGAGTATAAAGATTAAAAGTATTTTGTTTTTCATTTTTTGCTTGTTTATGACGCCTAACAAATATGCTTCTTTTTGAATGAATAATATCTTAACCTAACGACATAAGTTAATTACAATTACACAGTAAATTTATACTATTAAACGTCTATAATTAGAGTATTCTGAAATAATATTTTTTTTATTTAGAAAGCATGTGTTTCACGGTTTTGTGTTTGATCTTGTTGCGTGGTCTATGTATTACAATTAGCAAGGACATTACAGATAGAAAACCCACAAGGATATTGGTAGATAGGCTAGGTTTAAGCCACTACATTACACAAGCCTTAATGCTATATACTTAAACAGGTAGGTTGTTTATTAGGATTAGTATATACTGACTGCTTTAAACTACGCTATAAGCATGTTATAAGTATGGTATAACCATGCTATAACCACGCTATAACCTATTTTGAAATACGTGTTAATAATATGATTGTCAGGTATTTGTGATAATATTTGATTTTATGTTAAAATAGGCTGGAATTATCCCTTGTTTTTGGGTTTTTGAACGGTATTAATTTTATTGTTTATGTGAAGTTTTAGTGTTTGTAACAGAAGAATTTTTGCAAAGTAATTTACAGTTGGTTAGTTGTCAAAGGGAAGAGCAAAAAATTAGCATTAATAGCGGTTTGTAATAAGCTATTAAAACAGACTTTTGCAATAGCAAAATTAGGACTAACTTATGATAATAACTACAGAAGTGCTTTATTAAACAATTAATGCGTTTTTACTTGTTTTTTACCACAGTACTTTGTTGTGTACAGTTATTTTTTTCTAAGAATTTTTCGATCATTTTATTCGTTCCTTCTTCTGTGTAGTAACTTTTTGATTTAACCTTGGTTTTTACAGCTGTCTTTTCAATAAAGAAGTCAAAATGTTCAATAGCTAAGTCGCAAATCTTCGTCATTATATTATCAAATTTGGTTTTTGATTCTGCCAAGTTTTTGATTCCAGTAATAATCTTATCAGGAACATTTTTCTTGTAAACATCCACTTTTGTATGGAATTCGTTATCTATTGATATAAAGAGTAATAATAGGAAATGGTGTCTTAAACTTAATAGATATGGATACTTCGACCTTAAGAATCTATCCAAATAGTTAAAGGCAAGTGAGGAAATGTAATATGACTTTAAATCTTGTTTTGTTTGACCATTATTTTTTGTTCCTAAGAAATCTTTTTGTTTTAGCATTTCTCTTTCAAAACCGCCATATCCAACAGTTAATCTATGCGGAGCAACACCAAAAGATGAATAATAGCTTCTAAATAAATCGGTAGTTTGAATTTTATAGGCATTCCCAACTTCAGGATACTGGTTAGACAATCTTTCATAATGCAACCTATCTCCACTTCTAACTTCATTATTAAACATACCTTGTATGGCTTTAGCTTCATCAGTAATTGAAATAAGCTGAATTGTTTTTACATCATTTGCTGTATTTGCAGTTTCAGTAATAAGAGCTCTTAAATCAGTGTTTCCAGTGATAATAATTTTAACAGGAATATTCACAGTTTTTAAGTATTCACTTGTATGTATATTTTCTTTAACCCATTCATATATAATATTAGATGTTTGGCACCCGTTAATAATTGAAAATGCTTTTATTTCTAGGTTTCCATTTTGAGGGTTAAAATGCTTGGAATGAGCGGTAATAGTAATACCGTTATGTAGAAGATGGAAAATATCATCATTTACTGATAAGCTATTAAATATCTTACTGTTGACACTATCTTCTCCGCCAAAACCTTCGAAATATCGAATATTATCAAAGAATACGTCATCTAGACCACCATCTTCTGAGGTAATAAGATCATTAACTTCATTTAGGTTGAGATAACCGATAAAACACGTAGCTTTTTCATTAGTTATTTCTATAAAACGATCTTTTAGGTCTTTAACTGGATAATCACGCTGGTTTGGCGCTAGTATTCCTTCAAGTTTTTCTAGATATTCTTGACCTGATTTTATTTCGATATCTACATTTGAAAAAATGATTGACTTTAAATCCTTTTTTTGCTTAGCAATTGCAGAACTCCATTGGATATTAGAAATTGTCCTTTCAAGAGTTCTGTTGTCTTTGTTTATAGCACATATTTTTACAACTAAATCTAGGTTATGTTCTTTTTCGCAAACCTTTTCAAATAAAAACTTTACTGATTGAACTTGCTTATTAGAGTGCAAGTCAGATGGTTCTTCATTAAAAATATCATAGACAGCGTCACAAACACCTTTGAACTTATCTAATTCTATTTTTGATGATTTTGATTGAATGAATATAAATTTTGCATCAATTTTAGAAGATTCATCAATTATTTCTATAATTCGATTTTTCCAATCTATAAAGAAGTCTGTTTCATTTTTTTCAGGAAAACCAATAAATTGATTATTTAGCACAACATATAAACCATCAATCCCTCTCATATCTCCAGTAGAAATTGATTTTATTTCCTCGCTATCAATTACTTTTTGTAAAGTGTAATATTCAATCGAGTTTACGAAATACTCATATTTTAAAGCTTTACGATGCGCTTCGGATTCAGAATTATTACCTAGAATAGAAAAATCTATATCAGGAAAGTGATTATTTATAAATGTTTCAATTTTTTGATCTATGCTTGCCATATTTGTTTTTTGCAATTGTACACAACGGTTAGTATAAGAAACGTAGGGAAGTTGATAAGCACTTTATTTCGATTATACACTTAGCCATATTTTTTATTTTATTTTTATCTTTTTACTAAAATACATATTAAAAATATGGCGGACTTCGCAAATAAATATAAACCTTTGATTTAGCACAAAAACCCTATGTTTTTTATACATTGTTAGCAAAAGTTGTTTATCCGTTCAAATATTCATTTCGTTTAAAATCAATTCCTTTTTTAATTAAATATGCGTGATAAGCACTCGGAATGTCGTGCGTCCATTTTGGTAATATCAGGGTTATTAATATTCTGTCAATATGAGATATTAGTCCCATAATTATTGCTAACGCGAACGGAATTCCAGCGTGATTAAATCCAATTAATGATGTGAAAGCAATCAATAAAGTAATTCCCCAAAGTTTTGAAAGAAAGGCGTGTGTGCAAGTTTCTTTTTTGAATTTTATTAAACTTATAACATAACAAGCTACTTCCATTCCGAGAATCGTCCAAATTACTATTGAGTTATCAGAAATCAGTTTTGGGTATAGTATCCAAGTTGCAAAACCAATAGATAACCAAAATATCATATCAGTTTGACTGTCCATTCGTCTTAATTTTGCAGATGAAATATTTTGCTTTCTTGCAATTATTCCGTCCAATATGTCAGATATTAATCCTAGATATATTAGTACTACGATAGTTATTTTAGCATTTTCTCCAATAAAATAAGCTAAAGATAAAATTATTGGAGCTAATAATAATCGAAATAATATTAATGAAATTGGTATGTTCATTTTTAATTTTTGCTAACTGGTTATATAACAACTAATATAGTTGTTATTGGGGTTGTATTTCCCGTTATGACAATTTTTGTTAGTACCTATCAAATAAGTGTCATTTTGTTATAGTTGTATTTTTTATAATTAAAAGCTAAATTACAATAATGCGTTAGCAAGTACAATACGTATAACTACGTATTTTTTAGCTAGTGATTATTTCGTGTTTTAATAAGTGAACGTAATTAATTGTTTAATTTTAGTCTACCTATTTTTGGACAACACATTATGTAGTTACGCTAGTTTAATACCAGTAATCCGTCAAAGTGGGAGTAGTGTAAAAGGACGTCCTAGAATTAGTAAAATAGGGAATTGAAAGCTTTGAAATTTATTATTTATGTGCAGTTTTAATGCCTGTAAATATAACTATGCTTGCAAAGCAATATACTATTGATAAGTAGCCAAAGGAAAGCGGAAAACATTAGTATTAATAGCGGTTTGTAATACACTATTAAAACAGGCTTTTGTAATAGCAAAATCAGGATTAACTTATGATAATAATTATAGAAGTGTTTTATTGAAAAATTAATGAGTTTTTACTTGTTTTTTACCACAGTACTTTGTTGTGTAACGTATTTTATAATTCCGCTTTTAAATTCCAAATAATCGCTATCAATATGGTCGAAACCTTCGTTGACATTCCATTTCCCATTATTATATATAAACGAAGTATAGTAATTAATAAACGGTCTTCTTTTATTTTTTAATTCAGGACTAATGTATTCATATCTCAAAACTAAAAGATCATTTTCTTTCGGATGATAGTCAAAGTCAAAGTCAATTCCCAAATTAATAATTTCAGCAATTTTTTCTGCTGTCAATTCTTCATTCAATTTATCTTCTGATGACTGATATTGCCAATTCATTCCATCATCTGCTCTTTCTCCAGTATATTTTTTTAAAGCCCAAATAAGCTCTTTTTCTTCGTATTTTTCTTTATTAAACTTCACTCTATTTTTTCGAGAATTTTTATGATGAATTATTTTTTCATACTTACTAGAATGTTCTTCTTTTGGCTCGATAGTAATAAATTCGAATGTTGTTTTTTCTTCAGACATGTTCTTCGCATATGTTGCACAACGTGTTTGTGCATGGTTAGTTGCGTGGTTTAGCATGTAATTTAGCAAATAAAAACCGAATAGAAAATCCGCGATGATTTTGGTAAGTAGGCTATAATTAGCAATGAATTATACAGGGTGTTCTACGCAGTTTTTTTTCAGTTCGTTATAATAATTGTTTCTATTCGCATTGTCTGGAAGTCCTGCAACTTGTCCATCTCCTAATTCCATTATTATCCAACCTCCATTTTTCTTTTTTGCAACGTCCATTGTAAAGAAATTGCTTTCTACTTTCTCCGCAATGTTTTGAAAAAAATCAATATCTGGTTTTTCAGAATCATAATTTCCTTCGTCCCAATAATTGAAAATTTGAACAACCTTTTTATTTAAGAATATAATTCTAAACTCTTTAGTTAATGGCATTTTACTTTTTGAGTGTTCAGTTAGAAATTCTAACTCTATAAACTCTCGGAAAACAATTCCCTCGTTCAAATAATCTCCTCGTAATTCAATAAATCGATTGGTTATTTCCAAAACTTTATTCTTGTCAGATGCGTTTGTAATAAAACAAGCGTCATTCCAATTATGTTTTTCTGATTTCACATAATCTTTCACAATAATCGGTTTATCTCCAAATTTACTTGATAACTCTAAAATACTATTTTCGGAAATATCTTTACTCCAATTCGATTTTGGTGTTTCGTTAATTATTTTGTCATAGGATTCTGGTAAGTAATGGCAATGTTTGTATTCATTTGGATTGTTAATCAACTGAATATTCTTTTTTAGAAGACCATTGTAAAACTGTTCATAAATTTTCGGTGTCATCATCCAACCACGATAAATCCCTAATTCAATTTTTTCGCAAGTTTTAATGAATTTCAGTGCATTATTTATATTTCCATCTTCTATTTCCTCAAAGCTGAATAACTCAGTTTCAAATCCGTTTTCTTTCGCAGAATTAAATTCAGATTCATAGTCAGGTTCGACTATTTTATTGTCAATTACGCTGTCGTTAAATATGATTTTCATTGGTCTGGCAAATTGCACACAACAGTTTTTTATATGGTTTGTTACGTGTTTTAAACAGCTAATTTAGCAAAAATAAACCTAATATAAAATCCGCGAGGATTTTCGTAAGTAGGCTAGAACTAGCAATTAATTTCACACTTTGTTGGCAATCAGGCTTTATTTTGTTCGTTTCATTTTCGGTGGATTTTGGCGAGTATCAAAAATATCAGCAATTTTTATAAATTCGTTTTGTTCATCAACCGAATATATGACTTTGTAGTTTTTGAAAACCAAATAACGATATTGAATTTCTCTATCTTTAAGTAATTCTTCTTCTTGTCCAATAAAGGATGCTTTGATTAATTTTTCCGATTCTTTAATTATTCCAGTTACAATTTTAGTAGCAACTTTTAAACTTGCTTTCTTTTCGTAATATTCATAAATTTCGTCAAGTTGAGTTTCCGAAAAGTCTGACCAAATAATTTTAAAATTCATTATTGGTATTTGGCTAAAAGTTCAGAACTTGATTTAAAGCGATTGTTTTTGAAATCCGATTCTGATTTGTCAATTCGATTGTTTAACTCATCAATGGTCATAGGCTTAAGAAGCCTTTCGTCAGAAGTGTCTTTTTCCTTTTTCAATATTTTCTCAAGCTTGGAAATTGCTTCCTCGCTTTGAAGTTTTAGGAATTCTTGAATAAATTCTATTTTTCGAGCTTCTAGATTCATTTCGAGTTTCTTTTTATCAAAGATACTAAATTATCAAATTCAATCCATATCTTTCTTCGTGTAACGAATTTTTCAGCTTGTTGCCAACGGTTTTGTATATGGCTCGTAGCGTGCAAAAAGACACTAACTTTTGGGATTAACACTGAGCCGAATTTTTATGTTTTGTTTTTACTTTTTTTATTTGTAAAGATCGCCAAATTTAAAAATTTGGCGATCTTTACAAATAAGTACAAACCTCTCGGTTAAGCACTTAATTAGCTATGTTTTGTAACCGTGTTGTCTGTAGTTATTTTAGTTATTCAAATCAACTATATCACTCCAAAACCGAATCCGTTTAGGTTCTTTAATTTTCCCGAAGGATATCGGTAATTCAATATTAAATTCATTTGAAAAATAGTCCATCAAGTCGTTTCCGTAATAAATAATGTCCATTTGATGTACGGAAAAAATTGGGTTGTTTACTTCATTTGGTTCGCTGGCTAAATATCTATGAGAATAAATCGGAATTAATTTCGGTTGTTTAGCTAACTCATTTATGGCTATTTTCTTTTGTTCTTTATAATCAGAGGGTTTAATTCCCCATTTATCCAACCAAAAGGAATTATTCTTAATGTCAAAAAGCATACCCTCTAATGGCCAATTCAATCTATTTTCAATTTCTTGTTTTCCTTTTTCACTATTTATTCCATATCTCCAATGAACGAAACCAGAACTTACAGGAAGTTCGGTTTGAAGAAGTAACTTTAAATCACTTGGAAAAATGATTCCAAAATCACGGTTAATCTTTTCTATTTCAATATTCGTTAACCCACTATCAAAAGAAATGTCTTTTCCTTTTAACAGTTTAATTATTCTATTGACTTGTTTTTGGTTCATTTTAATTACAGCCAACGGTATAGTGTATGATTAGTAGCGGGTTTGTACTTACTAA
Organism: Olleya sediminilitoris; assembly: GCF_016785945.1. Taxonomy (GTDB): domain Bacteria; phylum Bacteroidota; class Bacteroidia; order Flavobacteriales; family Flavobacteriaceae; genus Olleya; species Olleya sediminilitoris. The sequence goes on from NZ_JAEMEF010000006.1 coordinate 160,029, forward strand.
ACTTTCAGTTTTGCACTAACCTTTGTCTTATATTTTATCTTTCTTTTTATCACTTAAACCGCTATTAATTATACACCGTGTTAGGTGCTAGCTTTATGATGCGCATTCTTTTTTTAATGAATAAAATAGACCTTTTTAATCTTATCATTTTCAATATGATAAATTGCTACAGCTTCAATTATATCATTCCTAAACCGAACGCGCTCTTTGTCTATAACAATATTACCTTGTACAATTCTCTCTTTTAGTTCACAATGTAGGTTAGGCGTTTTATCAAACATCTCTGAATATTGTTTTCTCATCTTTTCTTTTCCTCTATATAACAGTTTATCTGGATATGAGTAAATTTCAACATCATCAGCGTATGGTTCTAAAAATGCATCTATGTTTCTAAAATTATATGCATTTAATTGTCTTTGGGCTAAATCAGCCGGTGAGTCTTGTATAAGTTCATCAGGTTTGAATATAACACCTTTATTGAAAATGGTATTTATTTTGGTGACGTTTTTAATGTTTTCAATTGGATCTCCATCTAATAAAATAAGATTTGCTTTTTTCCCAATATTGACTGTGCCAAATTCACTTTCCTTGTCAAAAACTTTAGCACCATTTATAGTTGATGCTTGAATAATTTTCCAATTACTCATCCCGCTTTTTTGCATAGCTTGTAATTCTTGCAAATAGGATGAAGCATGCAAAGTCCCGATATTTCCTGCATCAGTTCCAGTAGTGATTGAAACTCCTGCATCAGATAATATTTTTAGATTAACTAAGCTAATAGAGTCCGCTTTTTTTAAGCTTGCGATACTTTGCGGAGAGTTTGCGTAGTTTTTATATTTCTTTACTAATGTAGTGTCAGGTAAATGTTTTAAATCTAGCAAAGAGCCTAATTGGTACGAATCTGCTTTTTGTAATTCATAGTTTCCCATATTTAATTTCTGACCGAACGTATTTAAATATCCACTATGAACTATTAATGTTGGACAAAGTGTCGTTTTATTTTTCTTCATTAATTGAATAAAATCGTCTTTTAAAATTTCGTCATCTACACTATGTACCAAAAAATCTGCACCATTTTCAACAGCTAATTGCGCTGTAAACCTTTGAGTTGCATGAACTGCTACTTTTAAATTGTTTTTATGAGCTTCATTTATGATAGCTTTAATAATAGGTAGGTTTTTGCGTGCACTTTCCTCTAGACTTAAGCCGTCTGTTCCTGCTATAAACCAGATTTTTATAAAATCAGGTTTATATCTCAGCTGTTCTTTAACTCCATTAACACCGTCTTCAATAGTTTGTGTTAATGTAAAAGGTTCATCTTCTCCTAAGCCTTCATAGACTTTTGGTTCATAGGTAGTCAATAAAGGCCCAGTAATAAAAATGGAAGGTGAGAATGGTTTGTCTGTAAAATCATTTCGTTGCTTAAGGAAATTATAGTTTGCACCGACATCAATAACTGTTGTAATACCATTTTGAAGATATCTTCTCAATTTGGCTTCCATATCAGTTTTTGCATACGTAATATCTTGTTCATAGTCCTTGAATTTTCGTAAATCAATAGCATCGGGACGAGTATATAATCCACCATTTTGGAAAAAATGAATGTGTGCATCTATTAGACCAGGAAGGAGATATTTATCCGATCCATCAATTATTGTAGCATTTTCAGGAACCTTTATTTTATTACTTTTTTGAATGTTTGATATCAAATTATCAGTAATAATTACTGTTTGATTGGACAATAATTTTTGTTTTTCTACATCAACTATTGTCACATTTGTGATAAAGGTTTGAGCAAATAGAAAGTTTGAGAAGAGTAGAAGAAATAAAGGTAAAAGGTGTCTGTTTTTCATTAGAATAAGTCTTTTTTTTGATTGTTTAGTCAGCTTGCACCTAACGGTTTTGTATATGATACGTTGCGTGTGTAAGCAACTAATTTAGCAAATAAAAACCGAATAGAATATTCCGCAGGAATATTCGTAAGTAGGCTAGAACTAGCAATGGATTATATACCTTGTTACCACACGTTTTTTTTTATTCCGTTATTATTTTAATTCAGTTTTTTGTTTTCTAAAATGTCAAATCCAAAAAGTCCTTGTCGAATCTCCAATTCTACATTATTATAGAATTTCCTTTTTTCATAAAATTCAGATGAAAAGACTAATTCCTTTACTTTTCCATTATAATTAATTCTAAACGTTGGTGTTTCAACATCAATTCTATATTTGCCTCCAGAAGCTAGTGAGGAAGTTCGTATAATCTCATACGATTCAGTTCTTGTATTTTGGTCAGCGAAATAGTAATTCGATAACATAAAGATTGAGCAAGCAATAAATCCAAATCCGATTACATAATGCATTGCGGAATAGAGGTAGAGTCCAATTCCGCTATATTTATAAGTCCTCTTGTAATTCTTAAAATCGAGAATAAATGCAATTATTCCAACAACTAATATAATTCCGACTGGAATCATCCAATTGATAATGGTTTCTCTGTAAATATTAATTTCCCAAATAATTAAAATTGCTCCAAGAAAGAAAATTACTGGGTAGAATATTTTACGTTGTTTTTGCGTCATTTGTATTATACTGAAATAGGTTGACTCTTTTTAGTTAATATTTAGACGTTCAAAAGTTTTTTTTTAGCCGTTTAGAATGCAAAAAAAAGTTTGAACTAGGTTTGTTCTTAAATTGTAAGTTCAGGTAAATTTACATTATTTTTTCGGTACGACTTGTATTTGATGTTTGGATTGAGATGGACTTCAGCAGGTTTTCTGAGATCCAGGCTAAAATGGGTTCTTAAATTGTTATAAATATAGACTGCTTGTTGTGTCATTTTTTGTGCTAATTGAGTGTTTTTAATGGTTTGTTTTAATCCATATTCATATT
>NZ_JAEMEF010000007.1 GCF_016785945.1 Olleya sediminilitoris
GAATCTAACTGGTTTAAAATCTCTGCATTATTTAATTCTAAATCAAAAACCGCAATACCATCTGTATCGTTATCACAAACTTCTAATGGACTTGGGTCTGTGATTTGTGGGGTTGGGTAGACGATTAGGGTTAACGTTTCATAACTAGCACATGCTGTTGATATGGTTGTACTTTCTACTCGTACATAAATAAATTGAGTGTTTTCTACAATGTTATTATAAGGACTAGTTAGTGGGTTAACATTTAACTGAGCGTCACTTGACGTTTCATGATAGGTTACTGTTAATCCTGGTGCGCCTGCTGTGATTTCGGCATCTGCATCTGTTAGTGTAAATAATCCAAAACCATCACTATCTGGATCACAAAATGTTAGATCTGATGGAGGAAAGGTTACTGGTGCTTGCTCTACTTCTAATTGTAACGTCGTAGTTGTATAACACGTCGTATTTACATCTTCTACTCGCACAAATATAATTTGTGGATTACTGATGTTATCATAAGGTATTGGCAATGGATTAATCTCTAAATCTGCGTCTGACTGCGTCAAATAATATGTCACTGAATACGCTGGGTTACCTCCACTAATCTCGTTGTTTTTGATACTTAAATCTATACTGGTTAATCCATCTGGTGTACCATCATCACATACTGATAATGCTGTTGGTGTGACTGCTGTGGGTAATGGGTAAACTGTTACTGTTTGATTAGTTGTAGTAGGACAAGGTCCATTGGTAGTATAATCAACACTATAACTAGCGTTAGAAACTCCACCTGTAATTAATCCTGATGCAGTATCCAATGTAGCTGTGTCTCCTGCTGGAGGAGCAATATTAAAACTAAATGTTCCTCCTGATAAACCATTAATAGTCGCCATTGCACCATCACAAGTTGGTTGATAAGTAAATGAAGAATCATCAGCTGACAATACATTTAAAATTTGTGTACTTGAAGCAATACATGCTCCTGCAGTTGTATATTCAATAGTGTATGAATTTCCTGGAGTAGCCAAAGTTACCGTTCCTGTGTTTGCATCAATTATAGCCGAATCTGTAACAGCTGGATTGAAAGCAAAGGTTCCTCCTGGAGTCACTACTGAATCTACAATACCTCCATCACAGTTTGGTTGCACAGTAAAAGCTGGATCATCCGCATTTAAAACAGTTGCATTTTGGAAACTATTTTCTGGACATGGTCCTCCTGTTGTATATTCAACAGTATATGTTACACCCGAAACACCATTAGTAATTTCACCTGTAACAAAATCAATAACTGCTCCATCTGTTACTGCAGGATTAAAAGCAAATACACCTCCTGAATCACCTAAGATATTCATTGTTGCTCCATCACAGTTTTCTAGAACTGAAAATGATGGATCTTCTACTGGATAAACAGTCACATCTTGTGTACTACTATCAGGACAAGTTCCAGCTGTAGTATATTCTACAGTATAAGTCGTACCAGAAGTTCCGTTTATTATTGTTCCAGTTGCAGAATCTATAGTAGCTGAATCTGTAGGTAATGGGTTAAAAGCGTATGTTCCTCCTGAAGTTGCTTCAGTATCAACAATACCACCATCACAAGTTGGAGTCATTGTAAACGACGGATCATCTGTATTAGGAATTATAAGTTCTTCTGAATTGGTAGAAGGACATGTACCTGTTGTTGTATAATCTATGTTATATGTTGTACCCGAAACTGCATTAGTCACTTCTCCAGTGGTAGGATCAATAATCGCACCATCACCTAAATCAGGATTAAAAGCAAAAGCCCCTCCTGGAGTTGCTATTCCAGAAACAGTTCCTCCTGAGCAATTAGGAGTTACTATAAATGAAGCATCATCTCTTGGATTTACAATTAATTCAAAAACAGGTATAGGTGAAGCTAAATAACATGCATCATCTCCTGATACTTGAACTCTAACATATATAGGCTGTGGGTTTACAGTATTTGTATAATCACTGACCAAAGCAGTTCCTGACACACCTGCATCTGCATCTGCAAAGGTTAAGTAATATGTAACTTCAAATGCAGTTGACGACTGGGCACCTAAAATAGCTGTATTTTGACTCTCTAAATCAAAAGGTTCAAATCCATCATTTGATATATCATCGCAAACCTCCATATCTGGAGCCGGATTAATAATTGGTTGAGTAGTAATGTTTAATGTAAAAGTTTCTGTCTCATAACAACCTGAACTTAAATACTCTACTCTAACATAAATAGTTTGTGGCATACCTAATGTCGCCAAAGAGCTATAAGAATCAGGTGTAGCTATAGCTGCTGTATTATTGTCAGCATCTACTTGAGTTTCAAAATAAGTAATTACTAAATCTGTAGATATTGCAGAAGAAGCAGTCATTACCGCATCATTTTCAGTTAAATCAAAAATATAAGGAGGAGCTCCTGGATTACATAAAAACAAATCATTTGGTTCTCCATTATCGATTTCTGGCAATACGTCTATACAAACAACCTCAGTGTACTCACATCCAAAATCATCATTAGTTCTATAAGTATAACAATGTGTTCCTGCAGTTGTTGGTTGAACAACAATATCATTTCCTGTTACATTAATTATTGAAGGATCTGTATCCCATCCTTCAGTTACTGTTGTTGGTGTAAAAGATAATTCTGGTGGTTGTAAATTAGGATCAAACTCTATTCCCCAAGAAAAGATAGTTCCATCATCCACTGATAAGTTATCAATTACTTGAATAGTCCAATCTCCATTTAAAGGACTTCCTAACAAATTATTAAAATCACCTGTTGGCAAATAAGTACCTGGTGCCCATGAGTTACCTGGTGGGTTACTTCCTGCTGTAACCGTTGAACCATTATTGACTGTGGTTGTTCCTGTGGATGCCCAACAATAATCAGCTCCTACTCCAGGAGTTTGATCATCTAAATTATTAGCTCCACCAAAATAGGTACCTCCTCCACCTCCATCGTATAGCTGAGTTTGCTGTCCAGTTGGACTAATAATAAAGATATCTAAATCACCTGAATAAGAATGTTCCATGTTAATGCAAATACTTACTACCTGACTAACATCTGTTAAAGTTTGAGAAGACTCATAGCAATCTACTGTTATAGAGGTCTCATATGTCGCTCCAGATTGATCTGGTAAAACGGTCACACCACTAACTGGAGGAGTACAATCATTAATATATTCAGTTGGAGTAACAACTCCTGTTATTGTTGTGGATTCTCCAAAACAAATAACACTATCGACAGCTTCTGTCCCTGTAAAATCTGGTTCTGTACCAACTTGAATAACTTGATTAATTAAATTTGTATTAGAACAACCATTAGGGTCTGAATCTGTATTAGTATCTGTGACATTTAAGTTTACAATATATACACCAGGTGTTGTATAAGAAAATGTAGCTGTTTGACCAGATATAAAGTTACCGTCACCTAAATCCCACTCATAAGTAGCACCTGTACCATCAACTGAAAAGTTTGCACTACCATCTAACGTTATAGATTCGTTTGGACAAACCCAAATATACCCATCTCCATTTGGTGCTGGAGAAGAACTATCTAATTGTGAAACTATAGTTTGACAAGGTTCAAAACATGAAACATTTGCTGCCCAACCAGATGCATTTGCTGTTCCATTAGATGTAAACTCAATAGTTAAACAACCTGATGGATTATTTGGTGTAGCAGAAACAAAACCAGGATTATTGGCTGCTCCTCCGCCAGAAAACTGACCAAAAGCATTTGCCGTATTATCATCTCCATCAAAAATAGTCATTGTATCAGAATTTAACTCCGTACTAAAAGCTGTAAAATCTAGTTGAACTTGTTGACCTGGAACATCTGGACAAATTGTCAAAATAAAACTTTCTCCGTCTGAGTAATTTGCTGCAGATCCACCAGAATCATAAAACACACCACCACATTGACTTACTGTTGTGGATTGCATTAATATGTCTTGAGAAAAAGATATAAATGAGTTTAATAATATAAGGGCTACTAAAAACTTCTTCATTGGTATATAAGTTAAGATATATGTTTTCTTAAAAAAAAGAATAATTTATTTTCTGTTTGTCTGAGATTTGATAACTATGAAATAATTAGTATTATCAATTTTATAGATACTTGAACCTATTATAAAAAAATTAAGGTTATACTTTAAAGGATTAAAAGTCGATTTGTTAAAAACCTTATCTCGTGTTAAATTTAAGTTATAATGATCAAACAACTCCACGGAAGATAATCTTGTGAATTTATTTTCATCTTTAATATTTGGCATTTGTTTGATTTCAATCCTATTCCTTAATAGATGCTTAAAATCTTTAACTTTTTGCTTATTATTTAAAATATACTCATTCAACTTATCTTGATACACTTCCTTCAACATTGACATTTCTTTAGCAGTAAGGGGTGTGTCTACATTTTTACCGTATTTAACTAGCTGTGTTTTTTGTTTTGTTTTAGTTTGAGCTACTCCTTGCTGAGAAAACATCAAAATTCCAAATAATAGTGTTAAGAATACTCTAAGTTTCATTGTTTTTAAGAATAAGATTATGGTCGAAAATTAAGGAAATTTTAATTAACAATATGTTAATATAGCTATCTATATTAAGATTTTTACAATTCCTACACATATAACAAGTACATTTAACAATTCCCTACCCTAATACAAATTTATTTATTGTTTATCTTTGCAAATTATTAAAAACATCACTTACAGACTTTATTTAAATGAAGATTGAAAACAACATAGATGATCATGATGAAATTGGTGATAACCATATAAGTACAAATCATGATACACCCTTAAGAGCAGATGCTTTTGAACTATCAGATACTGATAAAATCAACAGTATAAAAAAAGATGTGACCAGCATTATGCAAACTTTAGGGTTAGACCTAACAGACGATAGTCTAAAAGGGACACCTAATCGTGTGGCTAAAATGTTTGTAAACGAAATTTTTTCAGGTTTACATCCTGACAAAAAACCTAAAGCTTCGACATTTGACAATAAATACCAATATGGTGAAATGTTAGTCGAAAAAAACATTACTGTTTATTCTACTTGTGAGCACCACCTTTTACCTATAGTAGGTAAAGCTCATGTAGCGTACATATCTAATGGTACTGTTGTAGGTTTATCTAAAATGAATCGAATTGTAGATTATTATGCAAAACGACCACAAGTACAAGAGCGTCTAACCATTCAAATTGTTAAAGAATTGCAAGAAGCTTTAGGTACAGAAGATGTTGCTTGTATTGTTGACGCTAAACATTTATGTGTTAACTCTAGAGGTATCAGAGATATTGAAAGCAGCACAGTGACCTCAGAATTTGGAGGTCAATTTAAAAACAAAGAAACTAAACGCGAATTTTTAGATTACATTAAACTAGATACTAAATTTCACTAATTACTAATGGAACTTTACAAACATCAAAACATAAAAATATACAATTCGCTAACTGGCGAAAAAGACAATTTTAAACCTATTAACGAAGGTTATATTGGTATGTATGTTTGCGGACCAACAGTATATAGCAATGTGCATTTAGGAAATGTTAGGACGTTTATGTCTTTTGACGTTATCTTTAGATATCTAAAACACTTAGGCTTTAAAGTACGTTACGTAAGAAACATAACAGATGCTGGACACCTAGAAAACGATGCAGATGTAGGTGAAGACAAAATCACAAAAAAGGCAAGATTAGAAGAAATTGAACCTATGGAAGTCGTGCAACGCTACACCGTTGATTTCCATAATATATTAAATACCTTTAATTTTCTACCTCCAAGTATAGAGCCTACTGCAACTGGACATATCATTGAACAAATAGAACTTATCAAAACTATAATAGATAATGGTTTTGCTTATGAAGTTAATGGATCAGTGTATTTTGATGTTCACAAATATGATGAAACTAATAATTACGGAGTACTAAGCAAGCGTAAACTTGAAGATTTAATCCATAACACAAGAGCTTTAGACGGACAATCAGACAAGAAAAACCCTCAAGATTTTGCTTTATGGAAAAAAGCCGAACCAACACACATTATGCGTTGGCCATCTCCTTGGAGTGATGGATTTCCGGGTTGGCATTTAGAGTGTACAGCAATGAGTACTAAATATCTTGGAGATCAATTTGATATTCATGGTGGAGGAATGGACTTAAAATTCCCACATCACGAATGTGAAATCGCGCAAAACCAAGCAGCATTAGGCAAATCTCCAGTAAACTATTGGATGCACGCCAACATGTTAGAACTTAATGGACAACGCATGTCAAAATCTACAGGAAACACTGTAAATCCAGACGAGCTTTTATCCGGAAACAACAAATTTTTCAGCAAAGCTTACACACCAAGTGTTATCAGGTTTTTTGTAGCACAATCGTCTTACAGAAGTATTTTAGACCTTACTGACGATGGACTTTTAGCCAGCGAAAAAGGATATAACAGATTAATGGATGGTGTTAATCAATTAGATCATTTAAAAGCTTCAAAAACATCAACATTAGACATTGCTACATGGAAGCAAAAATGTTATGACGCCATGAATGACGATTTCAATACACCTATTGTCATTGCCAATTTATTTGAAGCGGTTAAATACATCAATCAGATAAAAGAAGGAAGCGCAACATTAAACGCAACAGACCTTGAGTATTTAAAAACAACAATCCACGCCTTTGTTTATGATATTTTAGGCTTAAAAAATGACAAAACCGAAGCTGGAGCTGGTACAGACAAATTATCTGGAGCTGTACAATTATTAATAAAACTACGTCAAGAAGCCAGAGTCAATAAAGATTTTGCTTTATCAGATCAAATAAGAGATGAGCTAGCCGAAGCTGGAATACAACTTAAAGACGGTAAAGATGGCACAACTTTTACGACAAACTAAATACATCAAATCCTCTCCAATGGAGAGGATTTTTTATACCATGAAAAAAATAATATTAGCACCATTTTTATTTCTCATTAAGGTTTACCAAAACCTCATCTCTCCATTTACACCTGCAACTTGCAGATACCAACCAACTTGCTCACACTACACCAAAGAAGCCCTTCAAAAACACGGATTATTAAAAGGACTAAAACTTAGTATTAAACGCATTTTTAGTTGTCATCCTTGGGGAGGAAGCGGTTACGACCCAGTACCATAAATACTTTTATTAATAATTTGGGCGTTTTAACAGGCTGTCCGCTATATCTTTTTTAAGAAAAATAAAAAAGGATGCCACTTCCATCCTTAACGCACTTGCGCCAAAAATTAGCATAAACATTAATTTATTGCTAAACCTTTGTCAAGTAATTCTAATTAATAAAGCATAAATACTATATTTACAACTCCAAAAATCAAACTATGTATATACTTAAATTCGATTGGAATCCTTTAACAGGAATCGATATAATAGGAAATTTTAAAATTCATTTTTATAGCCTAATGTGGATCGCAGCATTTGTGATTGGACACGCTATAATGAAACGTATTTTTAAACGCGAAAAAGTAAATCTAGAATTTTTAGATCCATTATTTATTTACACCGTTTTAGCTACCATGCTTGGTGCACGATTAGGACATGTAATATTTTATCAGCCAGAATTAATTGGCCAAGATCCTTTAAGTGTTATTTTGCCATTTAAATTTGTAGGTGGTTTTGAGTTTCAAGGGTTTCAAGGACTAGCTAGTCATGGAGCAGCAATTGGTATAATAATAGGTATGTATTTATACCGTAAAAAATACCAATACAAATCTATGATGTGGATTTTAGATCGTATTGTAATACCTGTAGCCTCTGGAGCTGTTTTTATAAGAATTGGAAACTTTATAAACTCTGAAATTATTGGTAAAATAACAGACTCTGACTTTGGTGTTAGATTTGTGCAAGAGTACTACAACAAATATGAAATTGTTCAAAAAACAGGAATTAAGGATGTTAAAAAAGCCTACGCTTCTATTACTGACAATCCAAATATGGCTTCTTTACTAGAAGCTGTTCCGTTTAGACATCCTGCACAATTGTATGAGTCGTTTAGTTATATTTTTGTGTTTTTAATCCTTTGGTTTGTTTACACAAAGACGACTAAAAAAGATCAAACAGGATTTTTATTTGGTTTATTTTTAATACTACTTTGGAGTGTTAGATTTTTTGTCGAGTTTGTTAAAGAACCACAAGGTGACGAGTTTATTAACTGGTTTGGTCTTAACACAGGACAATGGTTAAGTGTTCCGTTTATATTAATTGGATTGTACTTTATGTTTATTTTTAAACCAAAAACGACTACTAAATAATGAAATTATATACCAAAATTTTAACTCTAGCCTTATTTTGTAGCCTAGCTTTTGTTTTTAATGCTTGTAAAGATGATAAAACAGTTGATCCTATAAAAGTTGATTTTAAAAAAGAAGGTGAATTAACCATTTTTAAAGGCACTACAGACACTATTGTAAAGGTATTTAATATTGAGATTGCTAAAAGTGATTACGAAATACAAACAGGGTTAATGTATCGTGATAACATGAAGGATGACCAAGGTATGTTATTTGTGTTTCCTGAGGTTAGAGAACGCTCTTTTTACATGAAAAACACACGTATTGCTTTAGACTTAATATTTTTTGATCATAATAAACGTATTGTTAGTTTTCAGGAAAACGCAAAACCAATGGATGAAACTAGCTTACCGTCTAACACTCCTGCTCAATTTGTACTAGAACTTAACGCTGGAATGGCTCAAAAACTTTTACTTGATGTTGGAGATAAAATGGATTACTTTGAGTATTTATTAGAAAAATAAAAGGCTTATTTTATAATAAAAGGCTAATTGTAATTGTACAATTAGCCTTTTTTTATTGAAAAATTTGACAACTACCTTACTTACACAACGTAATTTTTAATCCAACCTGACTGGATTTATATACCTTACTAAAATCAAACTTAAACCGTTTAAATACTATTTTAAGAGGACTAATTGTTTTACCATAACAAAGAGAAAACAACCCTTTTTAGAGACGTAAATTTACGGATAGGTTGCGTTAAGGATTGATGTGGAAATCCTTTTTGTGAGGCACGAGCAAAAAGATTGTAACGGAAAGCCTGACGCACTTTTGCAACTAAAAGCAAAAGTGGGTAACGCCTAAAAAACAAATTACTGTAAACATAAAAAAGCCTTTCTAAATTAATAGAAAGGCTTTTTAATATTAAGACTAGTGTTTGACTACTTAACTACTGTTTCGTCCACAACTACTTCTTTCTTTTTTAATGCGTCTGCTGCATTTCCTTTTTTAACAAAGTCATACATGATTGGTGTTGCAATAAATAATGATGAGTAGGTACCTACTATTACACCAACTATTAATGCGAACATGAATCCTCTAATAGACTCTCCTCCAAAAATGAAGATTGCTAATAATACCACTAAGGTTGTTAAAGATGTATTTAACGTACGACTTAATGTACTACTTAATGAGCTGTCTATTACTTTATCAAATTCCCAACCTGTGTACTCGTTAAAAAACTCACGAATTCTATCAAATACTACAACGGTGTCATTTAATGAGTATCCAATTACTGTTAGGATTGCTGCAATAAATGCTTGATCAATTTCCATTGAAAATGGCATGAACTTGTATGTAATAGAGAATACACCTAATACGATAATTACATCATGGAATACTGCTGCTACTGCACCAAGGGAGAATTGCCATCTTTTAAAACGGAAAAGAATATAAAGGAATACAACTACTAATGATCCTAAAACTGCCCAGAAAGAGGCTTGTTTAATATCGTCTGCAATTGATGGACTTACTTTGTATTGATCCATAATACCAATTTGCTTGTCTGCTTTTGATAAGTCTTTAAAATCTTCAAAAGACACACCTTTAAGGTAAGGTTGTAATGCTGTGTATAGCTTACTTGTTACTTCTTCATCAACCTCGTTAGCTGTTTCGTTAATTTTATATTTAGTTGAGATTTTTAAATTATTATCGTCTCCAACTGTTTTTACTGTTGCACTACCAAATACGTCTTGAGAAGCTAAAATACCTTCAATCTCCACTGCGCTTACTGGCTCTGCAAATCTAACTTGCGTTGTACGTCCTCCAACAAAATCAATACCTTGATCTAAACCATTTGTAAATAATGATCCTAAACTTAATACTAATGCTACTGCTGATATGATGTAAGCAACTTTACGTTTTTTAAGAAACTCGATATTGATGTTTCTAAATAAGTTTTTAGTTAAACCTGTTGAGAAATCTAATTGACCACCTCTGTTTGAATACCAGTCTACTAATAATCTTGTAATAAAGATTGCTGTAAATAGTGATGTACCAATACCTATTAATAATGTTGTTGCAAAACCTTTAATTGGTCCTGTACCAAATACAAATAATATTAATGCAGTTAATCCTGTTGTAATGTTGGCATCTAAAATTGATGATAATGCATTACTAAATCCGTCTTGAATAGCAGATTTTTGATCTTTACCCTTGGATAGTTCTTCTCTGATACGCTCAAATATAAGAACGTTTGCATCCACAGACATACCAATAGTTAATACTATACCTGCAATACCAGGAAGTGTTAATACTGCTCCAATACCTGATAATACACCAAAGATTAATAAGATGTTGAATAACATTGCTATGTCAGCAAATAATCCACCTTTACCATAGTAAAATACCATCCAGATTAATACTAATGCTAATGCAATACCAAATGACATTGTACCACTATCAATTGCTTCTTGACCTAAAGATGGTCCAACAATACTACTTTGAATAATCTCTGCACGAGCTGGTAATTTACCTGCACGTAAAACGTTAGCTAAATCTGTTGCTTCACTTAAGCTAAAGCTTCCAGAAATTTCAGTACTTCCTCCTGCAATTGGTCCAGTAGATGATGATGGTGCAGAGTATACAGTATTATCTAAAACTACAGCTATTTGACCTTGCGTTTTAAAAGCCTCACCTGTCATTTTTTCCCAGATTTTAGCTCCTTTACTATTCATTTGCATACTAACTACAACCTTATTTGCTTGGTTATAAGATTGACGTGCATCTGTTACAACCGCTCCATTTAATGGTGGCTCATTGTCTCTGTTTCCTTTTAGGACAAAAAGATCTACTAACTCACTATTTTCTGTTGGTTTACCAAAAACAAATTTAGTATGTTTTAATTCTGATGGTAATAATGCCTTTACTTCTGGCATAGATAAGTAACTTAATACTTGCTCTCTGTCTGCAATATTAAATTGTGCTAAAGTTGCTCCAAAACCAGGACCAGCCATTAGGTCTAATAATGGGTTAACCTCGTTTACAGTTTCGTTTTCTTCACCTGTAAGTGCTGCAATAGCTTTTTCTTCTTCAGTTAATTCTTTAGCTTCAGTAGTTTCTTCTGAAGTTGTTTTAGCTTCTAATTTAGTTTTAAGTAAGTCATTAGCTTGAATTAAAAACTGATTGAATTGATCTGCTTTTAAACCTTCCCAAAACTCTAATTGTGCTGTTTGAGTAATAAGATCTGTAGCACGTGCTACGTCTTTAACACCTGGTAATTCTAATAATACACGTCCAGAGTTACCTAAACGTTGGATGTTTGGAGAGGTTACACCAAACTCATCAATACGTTTACGTAATACCTCAAAAGCAGAAACGATTGACTCGTCTACCTTTGTTTCTAATACACGTTTAGTATCACTATCAGACATATTTAAGTCTATCTCTCCAACTAAAGATCTGTTAGCAAAGATATCTGGAGAGGCTAATTTTTTATCTCCTTTGATAGCGTCAAAAGCTACATAAAAATCTTCTAAATACGTGTTTTGACTGTTTTTTTGAATTTCGTCTGCATCATCTAAAGCTTTTCTGAAAGTTGGATTTTTACTATCGTTAGCTAATCCAATTAAAAGATCTTTTACAGATATTTGAAGTATTGCTTCTAAACCACCTTTAAGGTCAAGACCTAACTTCATTGAGTTTTGTTTTACATCCTCATAAGTGTTACCTAAAAAAACACTTTCTTTTGATGTTGCTAACGAGTCTAAATAACTTGTCGCATAATCGTTAACTTTTGCTGTACGATCTGATGCTGAAGCTTCAATTTTGCTTTCAGCCAATTGTGCTGCATTGTTTTCTATCGCATTATTTTTAAATGTGAAAGACAATTGGTAAATACTTACCAATCCAAACAATACTGCAAATAGTTTTACTAATCCTTTATTTTGCATGGTTTTGTTTATTTAATGTCAAATTTTAAATTACGTTAGCATATAATTAACGTAAGGCTTGACAATTTTTTTATTTATATAAAATGAATTGTTTATACACTTCAATTGGTCAACTGAAGTGGTGTTTTAAATAAGTGTTGAAATGTAATTAAGCTATTGGTCCAGCTCTACCTTCAGGAATATTAAAGGTCCCTTTATCTATACTAATTGAGATATTAGTATTTACTTTATGTGTTGTAAATGATAGTAATGTTAGTTGTAAAGTATTTTCAGCTATAGCTGAAAAAGTTAAAACTACTTGTGAAGCTCTAAGGTATTCTTGCTTAGCTTCCACCATATAATCTCCATCAAAACCTGCTCCAGAAGGCGTTGATGTTTTTATTTCAGAAACATCTAAATTATAACTTTGATTAGAAGACTTGTTGTCATCAAGATATACTGTTTCTTGGTTGTGTAACAATATAGCTTTGACATTTTCTACATCAACATCACTATAATATGTTATTTTAAGTGTGCCATTTTGCTCTGTAACTTGTGTGTTTTTAGCACCTATTACCTGAAGCTGATTTTTAATGGCACTTATAACCACTTCTGTTTGAGAAACAGTAGCTTGTTGGTCAGAAAAATGAAAGTCTATTTGCTGATTGGGTACAGCAATTTGTTGTTGACTAGCAACAAAAAACGCAAATGTAGCAAGTAATGTACCAAAGTACCATTTTGACTTCATGCGCCAAATATAAAAAATAAGGTGATATTTATATAATCTTTAGATGATTAAAACCATTTTTAAACAAAAAAAAAGCAACTAAATAGTTGCTCTTTTAAATATTAGAAAAAATGCAGATTACATTCCTTCCATTTTCTCATATCCTTCTGGAGGTGTTAAGCTAAACTTATCATCTGATACAGATTCTTTTTTGATATCTGTTACTTCATAAGTCATTGCCATATCTTGACCTGCTTGGCTAACATTAATAGTCATTAATAAAGGAAAGCCTTTAAATTTTTCTCCAAACTCTACAGTTTGTTGATTTGATGCCTCAATAGCTTCAGTAGTAAAAACTTTCATTGTCATAGCGACACCTTGTTGATTCATTGTGATGTTATATTGCTCACAATTATATCCTAAAATAGTCTTAGTTTCGTCACCTTTAGTGATTTCAATTCCTGAGGTATCTGGAGTTTCGTTAATATCACTTAAAGTAAACTTCTTACCCATCATTGGGTTATTAAGCAATGTTAACATTTGCTTAGCTTCAGTATCAATAATAGAAACAGACTCACCTGACATTGGGTTATTTGTTTCTGATCTTGTTTTGTCATCTTTAAAGTATGTTATAATATTAATATCTCCTACCATTTGAAGCTGAGCATTCATCTGTTCATTAGGACTTGACATTGTCATTTTTGAAGCAATAACCCCTTCGGTTATCTTCTCTTGAGCAACCATAGAAATACTAAACGTTGCTAATAATAAAAATACTAATTTTTTCATTTTATAAATGTTGTTATGATTAAATGCGGTTATGTTGTTTGTCTTATTAATGACAAATACCTTGCCACAACAATTTTACAACAATAAATAGAAAGCTACAATAATAGCTTTCTATTTATTTTTTTTAAACAAAAAAAAAGACTATCGATTAGGATAGTCTTTTTAAAAATTATATTGGTAATTATTATAATTCTAATAACCCATTTGTTTTCTTAACACCTTCTGCAGACTCTGCTAACTTCGCTTTTTCCGCATCAGATAAACTGATTTCTACAATTTTCTCGATTCCGTTTGCACCTAATACACATGGTACACCAATTGATAAATCACTTAATCCAAATTCTCCATCTAATAATGCTGAACAAGGGAAAATCTTTTTAGTATCACAAGCAATTGCCTGTACCATTCCTGATACTGCAGCTCCAGGTGCATACCAAGCAGATGTACCTAATAAACCTGTAAGTGTTGCTCCACCTACTTTAGTATCTTGCACAACTTGCTCCATTCTTTCTTCTGATAAAAACTCAGATACTTTAACGCTATTTCTTGCTGCTTTGTTAATTAATGGAACCATCCCTTTATCAGAATGTCCACCAATTACCATTCCGTCGACGTCGCTAATAGGTGCTTCTAAAGCCTCTGCTAGTCTGTATTTGAAACGTGCAGAATCTAAAGCTCCACCCATTCCGATAATTCTGTTTTTAGGTAAGTCAGTAGTTTTGTGTACTAAATAAGTCATAGTATCCATTGGGTTACTTACAACTATAATGATAGTGTCTGGAGAGTGCTGAATTAAACTAGATGATACTGTTTTTACAATTCCTGCATTAATACCAATTAGCTCTTCACGAGTCATTCCTGGTTTACGAGGTATACCTGAAGTAATTACACAAACATCAGATCCTGCTGTTTTGCTGTAATCATTTGTTACACCAGTTATTTTTGTGTCAAAACCATTTAATGATGCTGTTTGCATTAAATCCATTGCCTTACCTTCTGCAAAACCTTCTTTAATGTCTAATAGCACAACTTCTGAAGCAAAGTCTTTGATTGCAATATACTCTGCACAACTTGCTCCTACTGCTCCTGCTCCTACTACTGTTACTTTCATATTATTATAAATTAATTAAATTAAGTGTGTTTTTTCTTGTTTTACAAAATTAACATTTTAAAATTACTTTTTATTAAGAAAACTATAAATCTAGAACATCAAATTTAATCCTAATGAAGCTGTATCAAATTCGGCTAAAGTATAAGATGCATTTATACCAAAAACACCTAATTTAAGATTAGCACCTAAAGTTGCTGTGATACCTGATGTTTTAGAATCTACTGTAAAAGGGTCCACAATTTCTTCTGAAAACAAAACACCATCTGACACGCGATATGTACCTAATAAATCTGTTTTAGAATCTGCACTTAAATAACCCAAAGCACCATAAACATTGATAACTTCAAATTTAGTACCTGCAATTAATTGAAATAGCAAACTATTGACATTAGTTTGTACTTGTTGGTTTTCGCCATCAACAACTTCTGTATTGGTAAAATCATAATTTGCATCTAAATGAGTGTATGAAACTAATCCAGAAATTGCTACTGGAAACAAATTATCTGCTGGTAACAATGCTGTAAATTCTTGTTGAATACCAATACCATACAAACCTACTTTAACATCTTCAGTCTCTACCTTTGGAAAAAATCTTGCTTTTATCTGAGTCCCTTCAAACACATTAAAACTTCCTTGTAAAAAAGCAGTCGGAATTAAATTTACATTTGAAGCTCCTATACCTGTTGGCAAAGTCAATTCGACCTCTTGACTACCAAAAATTGGATCGTCATAAGTAACCAAAACTGTTACATCAGGATCATTATGTCCTAACGCTGTTGCTACGTTTTTAGATGAACTATTATCAGGAAATCTAATGTTTTCATAATCGCTAACATTCATTTCAAATGCTTTATTTTCATCTTTAATAAATGAAGCATTTCCGACTATAGATAATTCAAACCCGTATTTTTTGCGGACTTTTGCATTATTAAACCAACCTGAGCTTATCCCATAAGCTAAACCATCTGTAGCTGGTAACAAGTAATCTGAAGCAAACCTTTTTGCATCTCCTACACCTGCTGCTAGTAATTCGTTTAAATTCTCTTGTGACCAACTTAATTGAGTTGTCAGTAATAATCCAAGTATAACTATTGTTTTTTTCATTGCTATTATTTTAAATATTAACGTAAAAAAATATGTTTTAGTTTTTACAATAGAGGGATTTGTAAAAGCATAAAAAAAGGAAACATTTATATAAATGTTTCCTTCTAATATAAAAATATATTTATTGTTTAAGCATCGATATTTGCATAAATAGCATTTTTCTCGATAAATTCTCTACGTGGAGGAACTTCGTCACCCATTAACATAGAAAACACACGATCTGCTTCCACACCATTATCTATCTGGATTTGACGTAATGTTCTAAACTCAGGATTCATTGTTGTATCCCAAAGTTGCTCAGCATTCATCTCTCCAAGACCTTTATAACGTTGTATTTTTGCAGACTCGCCAAACTCATTCATAATAGCTTGTCGTTCTTCATCATTCCAAGCATATTGTTTTTTAGCTCCCTTTTTAACTAAATATAAAGGTGGAGTTGCAATATAAATATGACCATTTTCGATTAGTTCTTTCATATATCTAAAGAAGAAAGTCAAAATTAAAGTTTCAATGTGAGACCCATCAATATCGGCATCACACATGATTACAATTTTATGATATCTTAATTTTGAAAGGTTAAGCGCTTTACTGTCTTCTTCTGTTCCGATAGTGACACCTAAAGCTGTGAAGATATTTTTAATCTCTTCGTTTTCAAAAACCTTATGAGTCATTGCTTTCTCAACATTTAAGATTTTACCACGTAATGGTAAAATAGCTTGAAATGCTCTATCACGACCTTGTTTTGCAGTTCCACCTGCCGAATCTCCCTCGACTAAATACACTTCACATTTTGAAGGGTCTTGCTCTGAGCAGTCAGATAATTTTCCTGGTAAACCACCAATACTCATTACCGTTTTACGCTGTACCATTTCACGCGCTTTTTGTGCTGCGTGACGTGCTTGTGCTGCAAGTATTACTTTTTGCACAATAGTTTTGGCATCCTCAGGGTTTTCTTCTAAATAATCTGATAACATTTCTGAAACAGATTGGCTTACTGCTGCTGAAACCTCTCTGTTTCCCAATTTAGTTTTGGTTTGACCTTCAAACTGTGGCTCTTGTACTTTTACAGATACAATTGCTGTTAGTCCTTCTCGGAAATCATCTCCTGCAATATCAAACTTAAGTTTATCCAACATTCCAGACTCGTCAGCATACTTTTTAAGGGTATGTGTTAAACCACGTCTAAAACCTGAAAGGTGAGTACCTCCTTCATGCGTGTTAATGTTATTTACATAAGAATGAAGGTTTTCTGCATAACTAGTATTATATACCATTGCAACCTCAACAGGAACTCCGTTTTTCTCACCTTCAAAAGAAATTACATCTTTCATTAAAGGCTCTCTAGTAGCATCTAAAAACGTGATAAATTCTTTTAATCCTTCCTCAGAATGAAACGTTTCACCTTCAAAAGAACCATCTTCTTTTTTACTTCTTTTATCAACTAAATGTACAGTAATACCTTTATTTAAATACGCTAATTCACGCATTCTACTAGCTAAAGTATCGTAATTATACTCTAACGTTTGCTTAAAAATTGTTGGATCTGGTTTAAAAGTAACTGTTGTTCCTCTTTTATCTGTATCACCAATTGCTTTTACAGGATATAAGGCTTTACCTCTTTCGTACTCTTGCTCCCAAATTTTACCTTCTCTGTAAACCGTAGCTTGTAAATGTTCTGACAATGCATTAACACAACTTACACCAACTCCGTGAAGTCCACCAGATACTTTATAAGAATCTTTATCAAACTTACCTCCTGCTCCAATTTTAGTCATTACAACTTCTAGTGCAGAAACGCCTTCTTTTTGGTGCATTCCTACAGGAATACCACGACCATCATCTTCTGTGGTAATCGAGTTATCCTCATTAATAGTTACAGTAATATTATCACAATGACCAGCTAAAGCTTCGTCAATCGAGTTATCCACAACCTCATATACTAAATGGTGTAAACCACGCACTCCGACATCTCCAATATACATGGATGGACGCATACGTACGTGCTCCATACCTTCTAGCGCTTGGATACTATCAGCCGAGTAATTGTGTTTATTAAACTCTTCTTTTTTTTCGCTCATTATTTAAATACGTTTTATTTCTAATCAATATTAATAAGATCGCGTTTTAAAAACGAAATCTCAAAAAGCCTATTTTTAATTAAAAAATCATGCTTTTTTGTGCATAAAAAAAGATGCTTTACAGCATCCTTTTGAATACAACCAAATATACAAAATAAAAACTGTTTTTCAAGTGGTTTTAAGCGCATTTGATAAAAATTATTAACATTTGTTGATTAATAGTAAAACGCCTTAAAAGGGATTAAAACTCAGCTATATTAAATGTTGAGCATTCATTTTATACTAAACAACTAAGATTGATATACAAAATCGCTTAAAACAGATATTTTTAAATACAATAAAAAGCCGACTTTAAACAGAATCGGCCTTTAAAAAAGATTTTATTTGATTAAAATGTTAATATTTTACTACTTGCTTAGTTGTTACACCGAGTTCAGTTTGAATTTTAAATAGATATACACCACTTTGAAAAGAAGATAACTCTATTTGTGTTTTTGAATTTAATCTTTCCGCTTTTAACAAGCGTCCATTTATATCATATACATTTATTAATCCTTTTTCATTAATACCACTTAAAATAGTTACCCTGTTTTGTGTTGGATTTGGATAAATTTTGACATCATTACTTAAATTTAAATTGGCTATAGATAGTGTAGCACAAATGTTACCTGTGGCAACTGCGCTTCCTGCTAACCAGTTCGATGTTGTGCCATTCAATGCCATGTTGTTAAGAGTTGCATTATTTGCAGAGGGAGAAGCGTCTACAACAGTTGTTATTGTAGCATTATTAGCTGCACCATTACCTTGATTAAACCTATAATACGATATTAAACCAATTTCATTACCCATTAATTCACAATTCATTTTATCTTGAATTTCCGTCTGTGATCTAGCTGTATTCCAAATTCTAACCTCATCTACACTTCCATTTAAATGCTCACCCCAAAAAGATGTTCTATAAGACGACCCTATACCTAATAAGTCACCTGTTGTTGCGTAAGTTGTATTAATTGAACCAACACTAACCCCATCTATATAAGCTGTTAATGTAGAGCCATTAAAAGAAACCGCGACATGATGCCAATTATTATCGTTAAGTGTTCCTCCTGCATTATAATCATTAAACTCTCCAACAACATAAAGCTCACCACTACCTAATACTAACAAACCGAACCTTTGGTTACTACTTTGGTTTCCATAATTAACTATGGTACCTGTTATTGTTGTGTTGGTTTTTACCCACGCCTCTACTGTTCTTGTTGAGTTTCCAAAAGGTAACGAACTATTACTGGTATTTGCGCGATCGTCTATACCATCAAAATTTAAGTGGGTTGCCGGAACTGGTATGATAACAAACGTTTTAAACCAAACATCGTAGGTATTATAAAGACCAGTATCTCCATTATCAAAGAAATAACCTCCACCACTGTACCCTCCAAACGTGAGATTGAAATTAATTGATGCAGAACCTAAACCTCTAAAATCTATGGTGTACATACTTCCGGAAATTACAGGAACTGAAGTAGATAATGCTACCATCACTTCATCAGTAGATCCAGATGTTGTGGATGTGATATCTAAAAGCGTTGTGTTAAGTAATGTTCCTCCATAACCATTTCCATCATAAATTCTAAGCTGAAAAGTTCCAGGCGAAAAAGCTCCAGTATCTCCTAATTTAAGGCTGATATGACTTAAATCTCCTGTTATACCAGCTGTAAAAGATTGGCCAAGTGGATTTGTTTCGTTTGTGCTTGAGCTAATACTACTTCCTGAAGAGTGAGATTGATCTAAGGTTTGGGAAAAAATACTAGTGATTGTAAAAAAGCAGGTAATAAAAAGTAATTTTAATTTCATAAGTTGATTAATTTTTTAAATTTTTGGGAGTGAATTTAAAAAAAATAAAATGACACAAAACATTTAATAGAAAAATAAAACATATTAAATTTAATTCCTGGTTATATTATTATAATAAAACAATTGCAAAAAACCTCGCAGAAGCGAGGTTTTGAAGTTAAAAATCTAATTTTATTTAATTCGAATACATCCATTTAAGACGTTGCATATGATTTATCATGCACATTAGCAATGGCACGACCACTTGGCTCATTCATGTTTTTAAAAGCCTCATCCCACTCTAACGCAGTTGCTGTACTACAAGCCACACTTGCTTCTTGAGGCACGCTTAAAGCTGCTGCATCACTTGGAAAATGTCCTTCAAAAATAGAACGATAATAAAACTCTTCTTTGTTTTGTGGTGTTTGTATTGGGAAACGGAATTTTGCATTTTCCATTTGCTCATCACTCACTTCTTTCTCTACTACTTCTTTTAAAGTATCTATCCAACTATAACCAACACCATCACTAAATTGTTCTTTTTGTCTCCAAGCCACACTTTCTGGCAACATGTCTTCAAATGCTTTACGGATTACCCATTTTTCCATACGTTCTCCATTTATCATTTTATCCTGTGGGTTGATTCGCATAGCAACGTCCATAAATTCTTTATCCAAAAATGGCACACGTCCTTCAATTCCCCAAGCAGCTAAACTTTTGTTTGCTCTTAAACAATCATACATGTGTAATTTATCTAACTTACGTACTGTTTCTTCATGAAACTCTTGTGCATTTGGTGCTTTATGAAAGTATAAATAGCCTCCAAAAATCTCATCTGCACCTTCACCAGACAGTACCATTTTAATTCCCATAGACTTAATAACTCTAGCCATTAAATACATTGGTGTTGATGATCGGATTGTTGTTATATCATAAGTTTCGATATTATAAATTACATCCTTAATGGCATCTAAACCTTCTTGGATTGTAAATTTAATTTCATGGTGAACTGTCCCGATATGATCTGCTACTTTTTGCGCAGCAGCTAAATCTGGAGATCCTTCTAACCCAACAGAAAAACTATGTAATTGTGGGTACCAAGCATCTGATTGGTCATCTGACTCTACACGTTTTTGCGCGTATTTTTTTGCTATTGCAGAAGTAACAGAACTATCTAATCCTCCTGAAAGCAAAACACCATAAGGCACATCACTCATTAACTGTCTATGCACAGCAGCTTCTAAAGCTTCTTTTACCTCAGCAATACTTGTTTCGTTTTCTTTTACAGCTTCATACTCGCTCCAATCTCTGTTATACCATTTTACAAACTCACCATCTTTACTAGACATGTAATATCCTGGAGGAAACAATTCAATTTTAGTACATATACCTTCTAAAGCTTTAAGCTCTGAAGCTACATAAAAGGTTCCGTTTTGATCCCAACCAATGTATAATGGAATAATTCCCATGTGGTCACGAGCAATAAAATATTCATCTTTTTCGGTATCATAAATTGCAAAACCAAAAATACCATTCATTTCATCTACAAAATCAACACCTTTTTCTTGGTATAAAGCCAAAATAACTTCGCAATCACTTTCTGTTTGAAATTGGTACTTACCTTCAAATTGTTTGCGTAAATCTCTGTGGTTGTATATTTCTCCATTTGCAGCCAATACTAATTTATTATCTGGACTAAATAATGGTTGTTTTCCTGAAGCAGGATCTACAATTGCTAAACGCTCGTGCGCCAAGATAGCTTTATCGTCGCTATAAATACCTGACCAATCTGGTCCACGATGACGTATTGTTTTAGACATTTCTAAAACCTGAGGTCTTAAATCTTCACTTTTTTGTTTTAGGTCGAAAGCACATACAATTCCACACATAATTTTATATATTTTAATATCTTTAATTCTAATTGATATAGCAAATATTGGTTTTATGTTTCAATATTAAAACACTAAAGACTTTAATGATTACATATTTTAACTAAAAAACAATTTTTAATAAAAAAATGAAATTAAAATACTAAGTAAAAGTATTATTAACTTTACACATCACAACCTAAGCCTGATAAAATGAAACTAACAAAGCTACTTATTATAATATTTTGCATACAATTAAACGCACAAACGTCATGGCAACCAACACCAAACAGTATAAACAATACAAATAACCAGAGATTTGATGATGTGTTTTTTTTAAACGACAACTTAGGTTGGGCTGCAAATGGATTTTACGCAGCTGTATATAAAACTACTGATGGTGGACTAACTTGGTCTGAACAACTAAACCAAACAGATCTAGGTAGTAGTCATTACTTTAGAAACATAGAGTTTTTGGATGAAAACATTGGTTTTTTAGGTACCTTAAATGGATTATTTTACAAAACAATAGATGGTGGAGTAACCTGGACCAGCGTTACTACTATAGCACCAAATCCTGCTGCTATTTGTGGTTTAGATACTGTTGGAACAAATACAATTTATGGTTGTGGTGCTTATTTTAACCCAGCTTTTATTATTAAATCTACAGATAGTGGTTTGACTTGGCAATATATTGATATGTCTGTTTATGCTGATGCATTGGTTGAAATCTATTTTCTAAATGATACCGTTGGCTATGTTGCTGGACAAAATAGTAATGGAGGCACATTATTAAAAACAGAAGATGGAGGAAATACATGGATCGAAATTTACAACTCAAACACACCTGGAGATTACGTATGGAAAATACAAGTTTTAGAGAGTAATACCGATTATATTTTTGGAGCTGTTGAGTCTACTACAACTGCACTTGGTAAATTTATTAAATCTACTGATGCTGGCAACACTTGGTTTGCAGCAGATGCTCCAGAAACACAATTACAAGCTGTAGGCTTTGTAAGTGAGACACATGGTTGGATTGGAGGACACACTACTGGTTTTTATGAAACTACAGATGGTGGATTAACTTGGACCAATTTAAATATAGGTAATAATCTTAACCGTATTTTTATAGTCTCATCAACTTTAGCCTATGCAGCAGGAACAACTATTTACAAGTACACAGACCAAACTTTAGGCACAACAGATCTAGCTGTTAAAGCGAAATCGCCTTTACAAATCAAACTGACAAAAAACCCAGTGAATGATTTTTTAAAGTTCACTATACATTTTAAAGCAAATGACAATTTACTGATTGAGCTTTATAATACCAATGGTAAATATTTAAAACGTTTAACTAGAGAGCATATTACAACTTCCAATGATAATAAAAATTACAGCTTTAATGTTAAAGATTTAGCTAGTGGAATTTATTATTTGGATTTTCATAATAACAGCGGAAGACAAACCGTAAAATTTATTAAACAATAATTACACTTTAATGTGTCCCCAGTTTTCTCCTGTTTTAATACGATGTAATTGCATCTCTGAAACACCAAACTGTCGTGCTAAAATTTTTAACCTTGTACGCCTTTTAGGATCAAAAAGTCGTTTTTTAAGCCTGATTACTTGAGTTTCTGTTAATTTAGATGTTGGTATAACCTTCTTTCTGGTTAGGTAATGAGGATTACTAAACTGATGGATTTCTTTTTCTCTTTTAGTAGCCCATTTTAGATTTTCAACAGTATTATTAGTTTTACTGTAATCTAAATGCAATACATATTTGGCATCTTCTGGTTTTTCTAAATGATGCTCGGCTACTAATTTATGAATATATCTTGCTGTACGCTTACCGTCTTTTTTAATCACAGGTATTGTACAATATCCATTTACAAGGTATTGTTTTTCTATTAAAACTTCTTCACCATGATCAATTTTAATTAATCGACCATAGTTAGATATTTTAAATTTCATCTGTTCGGAAATCTTATCGTCAAAGGTTATGAGTTTCCAATTTTCATTGTAAAAATTTCTAATCATATTGTAAAAATTATAAAGATTATTTACGCCATGATTAATAGCTATAGTGCAATAATACAACTATTTACGGAATATTTAGGTATTTATGCGTTTGTAAAGATACTTTCCATTTTGGGTTAGCCATAACATAATCAACAATCATAGGTATCATTGTGTCACGTTTACTCCATTCTGGTTGCAGATATAAAATACAATTATCGTTTACTTTTTCGGCTTGGGCTTCAGCAAATTTAAAATCGTCTTTATTGTATATAATACATTTTAACTCATGAGCCTTATCATAAACGCCTTGAGTTGGTAGTTTCATTTTTTTAGGAGATAAGCAAATCCAATCCCATTGACCAGTTAACTCATAAGCACCAGAGGTTTCAATATGTATTTTACAGCCTTCGGCTTTAAGCTTATCAGTTAACGCTGTCATGTCCCAAGTTAAAGGCTCACCACCAGTAACCACAACAGTGTCACTATATTTTTTTGCATTTGCTACTATTACATCTGTACTTGTTGGAGGATGTAAATCTGCATTCCAACTTTCTTTAACATCACACCAATGACAACCAACATCGCAACCACCAATTCTTATAAAATAAGCAGCAGTTCCTTTATGATATCCTTCACCTTGAATGGTATAAAACTCTTCCATTAAAGGCAACATCAATCCTTTGTTTACTAAATCTTGCGTCTCTTGCTTCATAGCTTGCAAAGATAATCTTATATGTTGAAAGTTTTAAATATTTAAAGTTGAAAGTTTTTGAGCTACAATTAGTATTTTTACAACAAATATTTTTTAAAATGAGTAAACAAGACCAGTTTTTTAAACACATCACAGAAGGAAATACTTGTAAAGGAGACTTTATTACACTTGGATCTGCCATGTTAGATGGTCAAACGGTTAAAGATGCTTTTGTAAATGTCCCATTAAAAACCATGAATAGACATGGTCTAATTGCAGGTGCAACAGGAACTGGTAAAACAAAAACATTACAGGTTTTAGCAGAGAATTTAAGTGACAAAGGGGTTCCGGTTTTACTTATGGATATAAAAGGTGATTTAAGTGGATTAGCACAACCTAGTCCTGGTCATGTAAAAATTGACGAACGTCACGCTAAAATAGGACTTGACTTTGAAGCCAAAGGTTTTCCTGTAGAAATTATGTCGCTATCAGAACAAGATGGTGTTAGGCTTCGTGCAACTATTAGCGAGTTTGGACCTGTTTTATTATCTAGAATTTTAGACCTAACAGATACACAATCTGGTATAGTTGCTGTTATTTTTAAGTATTGTGATGACAACAAACTACCGCTTTTAGACCTTAAAGATTTTAAAAAAATATTACAATACTGTACCAATGAAGGTAAAGACGAATTTAAAGAAGAATATGGTCGCATCTCTTCAGCTTCAACAGGAGCTATTCTTAGAAAAGTAATTGAAATTGAACAACAAGGTGGTGATTTATTTTTTGGAGAAAAAAGTTTTGAAGTCGAAGATTTACTACGCACCACAAGAGATAGTCGAGGTTATATAAACATTATTAGGCTAACAGACATACAAGACAGACCTAAGTTGTTTTCTACATTTATGTTAAGCTTACTAGCTGAAATTTACGAAACCTTACCAGAACAAGGAGACTCTGGACAACCAGAATTAGTCCTATTTATAGACGAAGCACATTTAATTTTCAACGAAGCTTCAAAAGCATTATTAAACCAAATAGAAAGCATCGTAAAACTTATACGTAGTAAAGGGGTTGGACTATATTTTGTAACACAAAACCCAACAGATGTACCAGAAGGTGTTTTAAGTCAATTAGGTTTAAAAATTCAGCATGCTTTACGTGCCTTTACAGCCAAAGACAGAAAAGCCATTAAATTAGCTGCACAAAATTATCCAGATACAGATTATTATGACACTGCAGAAATCCTAACCGCACTTGGTACTGGTGAAGCATTGGTGTCTGCACTTGATGAAAAAGGTAGACCAACACCATTAGCTGCAACAATGATGCGTGCACCAATGAGTAGAATGGACGTGTTAACAAACAACGAATTACAAAATTTACTAGACGATTCTAAATTAGTTTTAAAATATAACGAAACCATAGATCGTGAGAGCGCATACGAGCTATTAAACAAAAAAATTGATAAAGCCGAAGCTTTACAAGCGCAAGAAGATGCAAAAGCCGAAAAAGAAAAGGCTAGCAAGCAAACCAAAACAACCTCAACACGTCGTCGTAGCACAGCACAAAACCCAATAATAAAGGTTTTAACCAGTGCAACATTTATAAGAAGTGTTTTTGGTATTTTAAAACGAGTAATGAAATAATATTTTTCGCTTTCGCGGAAATCACATAACCAACAATAACAATGAAAAAAACAATATTATCCCTAAGTTTATTAACCTTAATATTATCATCTTGTAACAACGAAGCTGATAAATTTTTAGTTACCAATCAAAACATTGGATTATTAACAGACTCTACTCAAGTTAAAGATTTAAAAAATATTTTTGCGGAAGACTCATTAATAAACCCAATAGCTGGTGACGAGTTTTCAGGCACATTAAATACTATTGATATTTATGAAAATGGAGGAAAACTATTATTAAGCTTAACTCCCAAACAAGCGCTAGACTCAACAGCTACAATATCTAGCATCAAAATTAAAGACCCAAGATTTAAAACAGACAAAGGCATAAACAGTAAAAGTACATTTGGAGATATTAAAGCCAACTATACGATTACTAAAATTCAAAACTCTTTTAAAAGCGCCTCTATTTTTGTAAAAGAAACAGATGCTTTTTTCTTAATTGATAAAAATGAATTGCCAGCTGAATTTAGATTTAATATGACTAAAACTATTGAAGAAGCTAATATACCTGAAACTGCAGCAATAAAATCTTTTATCTTAGGTTGGTAAAATATAATTAAAAATGAATACCAAATCAATACTTAATGACACTGTAAAATGGTGGGAAAGTAAAAGATTGATTTACAATATTATTGTTGGATTAGTTGGGTTAATTACTATATTAATAATGCAACCAATACATTTTGGATTTTTTGAATGTATTGGAATAATTATCTGGGGAATTGGAGCAAATATTTTTTTTAGCCTAGGAACATTAGTAGAAATTTTTGATTTGTACTATTTTAAAGGAAAACTAAAACTACACAACTATAGACCACTATTTTTAACACTAGGTTTATTTATTGCTTGTTTGATTACTTATACCAATGTAGTCAGTTATTATTTTTATCTATTTTAATATGAAAAATAAAAAATACACAATACAAAACAGTCCTTTTGTTGTTCCAACAACAGACGGAAAACTAATAGAAGAACACGTAGGTTTAGCAACCGATGGTAATAAAGACATCAGTATTGCACATATGGTAGCTCCTGCTGGTTGGAGTGAACCATTTCAAACACCAGAATTTGATGAGTACACCTATATTATAAGCGGAAAAAAACAATTTATAATTGATGATGAACAAATTGTACTTGAAGCTGGACAATCTATTAAAATAGAAAAAAACACACGTGTTCAATACTCTAATCCATTTACTGTGGCTTGCGAATATATTGCGATTTGCACACCAGCATTTTCGATGGATTTAGTAAACAGAGAAGATTAAAAAACATAATGAAAAAAACAATTGCTAAAGTACTTCCTAAAATAATTGGTAACAGTTTAAATGCTATAAGCTACATAGCTCCAAAATATGCAAGCGTAAAAGCTTTAGATATATTTGCAACCCCTAAAAAAGGACGTTTAAATCCAAAACAAAAAGCATTTCTAAACACTGCAACCCAATCCTCTTTAGATTATAACGATTTAAAAATACAAACCTATAACTGGAAAGGTACTAAAGAAACTATTTTATTAGCCCATGGATGGGAAAGTAATAGCTTTAGATGGAAGCAAATTATAACAGATTTACAAGCTCAAGATTATAATATTGTAACTTTAGATGGTCCTGCACATGGACAATCTTCTGGAAAACAATTTAATGCTATTTTGTATTCAGAGTTTATAAATGTAGTAGCCAATCATTATAATCCAAATGTTATTGTAGGACATTCGGTTGGAGGTATGTCTTCAATATTTTTTCAACATAAATATCAAAATAAAAGTCTAGAAAAAATGGTGTTACTTGGTGCTCCTTCAGAGTTTACCAAAGTATTTAAAAACTACGTTAATATGCTAGGTTATAATAAACGTATAGAAAATGGTTTAAACCAAATTGTACTAGAACGTTTCAATTATAAACCTTCACATTTTTCGGCTGCCAAGTTTTCAAAAGAAATTAATTTACAAGGATTAATAATTCACGATACACAAGATAAGATTATTAAATATGATGAAGCTAAGTTAATTTCATCTAACTTTAAAAATTCAACATTAATAACAACTGAAGGTTTTGGTCATGGATTACGCGATAAAAGTGTAAATCAAGCTGTGGTAAACTTTATAAACGCCTAATATTTTGGAAGAAAAACTAACAAGACTTAATAAATACCTCAGCGAAGCTGGTTATTGTTCTCGTCGTGAAGGCGATAAATTAATTGATGCTGGACGTGTCACAATAAATGGTGTTGTACCAGAAATGGGCACTAAAGTAAGTCCAAATGATGTGGTTGCAGTTGATGGAGAAATTATTACAAAATCTAACCAAAAACCGGTTTACTTAGCCTTTAACAAACCCGTTGGAATTGTTTGTACTACAGATACTAATGTAGAAAAAGACAACATTATAGATTTTATAAATTATCCTAAACGTATTTTTCCAATTGGAAGATTAGATAAATTAAGTGATGGATTAATCTTTATGACAGATGATGGTGACATTGTAAACAAAATATTACGTGCCAGTAACAATCATGATAAAGAGTATATTGTGACGGTTGACAAACCAATATCGCAAACGTTTATTAAAAGAATGGCTGGAGGTATATATCTTGAAGATTTGGATAGAACCACAAAAAAATGTGTAGTAAAAAAAATAGACTCGCATACCTTTAGCATTATTTTAACCCAAGGTCTAAACAGACAAATTAGACGTATGTGCGAATATCTAACCTACGAAGTGACCTCACTTAAACGTGTTAGAATTATGAATATAAAGCTTGATGTTCCTGTTGGAGAGTATCGTGAGTTTACTGAAAAAGAATTAAAAACATTACACTTACTTTTAGAAGACTCGACTAAAGTACACGAAACTAAAACTAACAACGAAAACTCTTCTAGGATTAGCAAAGCTAGTAAAGATAGACAATCCAAAAATAAACCTGAAGCTGAACAATCTAAAAGAGAAGATACAAGTCGATCAAGATCTAATCAAGATAGACCTATAAGAAACAGACGTAAAAAAGATTAATTATGAGTAGTATATCTCCTTTTCATTTAGCAATTCCTGTACATAACCTTCAAGAGTGTCGTATTTTTTATAGAGATATTTTAAACTGTGAAGAAGGACGTAGTAGTGACCATTGGGTTGACTTTAACTTTTTTGGGCATCAGTTAGTTATTCATTTTAAAGAAAAAACAGATGAAGACACTTCGGGTAATGAAGTAGATGGAAAACAAGTGCCTGTACCACATTTTGGAGTGGTTATAGATTGGGACGTTTTTACAACTTTTGAAAACGATTTAAAAACCAAAAACATCAACTTTATTATTGAGCCTTATGTTAGATTTGAAGGTCTAGTGGGAGAACAAAAAACCATGTTTTTTAAAGACCCTTCTGGTAATGCTTTAGAGTTTAAAACCTTTAGGGATCAATCGCAGTTATTTGCTAAATAAAGTACTTTAAAATTAATTACTAATTATCAAATGTTTGAGTAGAATTAACTACAATCAAATCTTTATTTTGTAATTTAAGTGTGGTTAAATAGTTTAATGATGGACAACATCGTCCATCATCTTCTGCATAGCAAGAAGACTTACCATATATTAAATTATTTTCTATTTTATCTAATTGAATAAAACCTTGACATTCAGTAATTTCCCAATTAGATTTAGTGGTTAAAAATGAAAAACTAGCATCTTTTTGTTGTAAAAAAACAAATAAATCTATCCACCATACATTACCTCCACCTCCACCACCTTCTGTATTAACAGGAATAATCATATCCTCTAACCCATCATTATTTAAATCTCCGTAGTACAAAAACTTTTTATCTCTAACTCTAGGTAGTGTAACAGCCATTTGAAAAAAACCATATTTCTCATCGTCATTTTCTGGTTTTGCATAATATATTAAAGAGCGTAAACTATCACTTTTAGTATCCACTAAAATGGTTTCTTTACCATAGTTTACATTATAGTAATTAAGAATATGATTACTAACATTAGTGTCTAGAAAAAATTTTTGTTTAGTTAAAAATCCATCAAACACATATACAGTATCATTCGCTTTTTGAATGCCAACCCATTCTCCTTTAATTATCTTGTTATTATCTTCAATGTCTTGAAAAACACCTGTTCGATATATAACAGAAACCGTTTGATTTAAATCAAATTTTCCTAATATTTTATCTTTTGGAGATTGTCTATAATTTAGACCAGATTCTGCTGAAACATAATATTTTTCAGCTTTTTTTTTAGGAAAACTTTTTAATGAGCTTGTTTCTAAAACTTCATCTTTACAACTCACACTTGTTATTAAAAGATAAACAAGTGTGAGTACGCTAAAATATTTCATTGTAAAGAATATTTGATCTGTTATTTATAAATAACAATTATCTATTATTGTGTCTTTCTCTAGCCAATAGTGTATTTTTAAGCAGCATTGCTATTGTCATTGGTCCTACTCCACCAGGTACAGGTGTGATGTGACTTACTTTTTTACTAACGTTTTCAAAGTCAACATCTCCAGTAATACGGTAACCTCTTTCTTTGGTCTCATCTGGTACACGTGTTATACCAACATCTATAATTACAGCATCATCTTTTACCATTTCTGCTTTTAAGAAATTAGGCACACCTAATGCCGAAATGATAATATCTGCTTGACTTGTTATTTGCGTTATATTTTTGGTGTGACTGTGTGTTAAAGTCACTGTACTGTTACCAGGAAAACCTTTACGTCCCATTAAAATACTCATTGGTCTTCCTACAATATGAGAACGTCCAATCACGACAGTATGCTTACCTTTAGTATCAACTTGGTATCTATCTAACAACTCTAAAATACCAAAAGGAGTTGCAGGTATAAAAGTAGACATGTCTAGTGCCATTTTACCAAAATTCATTGGATGAAAACCATCCACATCTTTATCAGGATGTACAGCCATTAATACCTTTTGGGTATCTATTTGTTCTGGTAATGGTAATTGGATAATAAAACCGTCAATATCACTATTATTATTAAGTTCTTCAATTTTATCTAACAATTCAACCTCACTTGTTGTGTTAGATAATCTTACCATTGTAGACTCAAAACCTACACGTTCACAAGCTCTAACTTTACTTCCTACGTAAGTTAAACTTGCTCCATCATTACCGACAATAACTGCTGCTAAATGAGGAACTTTCTCATTGTTAGCTTTCATTTTATCAACTTCGGCTTTGATTTCGTTTTTAATATCGTTGCTGACTTTTTTACCGTCTAAAATTGTCATTTTTTTAGTTGTGTGTTAGTTAATTATATAAAATAAAAAAACATGAGTTACCTCATGTTTTTCATTGCATTCATCATTGCTTTTCCTTTTCCTCCTTGCATCATTTTCATCATCTTGCTCATCTGATTAAATTGCTTAAGTAATTGGTTTACTTCTTGAACCGAAGTTCCAGATCCCTTTCCAATTCGTTTTTTTCGACTGGCATCGATAATTGAAGGGTTAGTTCTTTCTTTAATAGTCATGGAGTGGATAATGGCTTCAATACCTTTAAAAGCATCGTCATCAATATCTATATCTTTCATCATTTTACCTGCTCCAGGAATCATCCCAATCAGGTCTTTCATGTTACCCATTTTTTTGATTTGCTGGATTTGCTTTAAGAAATCGTCAAAACCAAATTGGTTTTTAGCAATCTTCTTCTGAAGTTTTCTAGCTTCAGCTTCATCAAATTGTTCTTGAGCTCTTTCAACAAGTGATACAACATCTCCCATTCCAAGAATACGATCTGCCATACG
The DNA here is from genome assembly GCF_016785945.1 of Olleya sediminilitoris. Lineage (GTDB taxonomy): Bacteria > Bacteroidota > Bacteroidia > Flavobacteriales > Flavobacteriaceae > Olleya > Olleya sediminilitoris. The sequence continues at coordinate 31,877 of NZ_JAEMEF010000007.1, forward strand.
TGAAGGATAAAAGACGTCAATAGCTTCCATCTTTTCACCTGTACCAATAAATTTAATTGGTTTATTTACTACAGATTTAATTGATATTGCTGCTCCACCACGTGTATCTCCATCTAACTTAGTTAAGATAACACCATCAAAGTTTAAGACATCATTAAAGGCTTTTGCTGTATTTACAGCATCTTGACCTGTCATTGAGTCTACCACAAATAATGTCTCTTGTGGTTGTATAGCTTTATGGATGTTAGAGATTTCTGTCATCATGGCTTCATCAACAGCTAAACGTCCAGCTGTATCTATAATCACCACATTATGTCCATTTTGCTTTGCATGGGCAATACCTGCTTGCGCTATAGCAACTGGATCTGTATTACCTTTATCACTGTAAACATCTACTTTTATTTGATCTCCTACTACGTGTAATTGATCAACAGCTGCTGGACGATACACATCACAGGCAACTAATAAAGGTTTTTTAGTTTTTTTGTTTTTTAAGAAATTAGCAAGCTTACCAGAAAATGTAGTTTTACCAGATCCTTGTAAACCTGACATTAATATAATGGTTGGTGTACCAGACATATTGATGCCTTCAACATCTCCACCCATTAATTGTGTTAGCTCATCTTTTACAATCTTAACCATTAACTGTCCTGGTTGTAACGTTGTTAATACGTTTTGACCAAGCGCTTTTTCTTTAACGGTATTAGTAAAATTTTTGGCTATTTTAAAGTTAACATCGGCATCTAAAAGTGCTCTACGTACTTCTTTTAGGGTTTCGGCAACGTTTACTTCTGTAATACTACCATGACCTTTAAGTACATGTAACGCTTTATCTAACTTTTCGCTTAAATTATTAAACATAAATTTTCTGATTTTAAGAAGCACAAAAATAGGAATTTGAAGCGTATTTACGAAGTTTAGATTATAAATAATTACATAAAAAAAGGCTGCTAAAATTAGCAACCCTTAATCAACTTAACTAAAACTAAATTTTTAATCGCAATCTTTATCTAAAACAACTTCAATATTGCTATTTGTTACTTCATGTAATATTATTTGATTTGCAGTACACTCTACCACATAATAGTTTCCATCTAAAATCTGTACATTTCCTCCTGAAATATCTGATAAAGTAACCACAACTTGTCCTCCATCTTGAGAAGTAGACCAGTTACCTGTGTAGTTTTCGTTATCTGAATTTATAATCATGTTTTGATCATTTTCAAAATTTATATTGAAAATGTTAAAACTAGAATCACCTTCATAATTTGAAATTACCCATTTACAATCTTGTAAAATACCGTCAACATCACCTTCAGTACAAGATGAAGCACAATTTTGTACAATTAAATTCACAGTAAATATTTGAAATTCGTTTGGATTATTTACATGCTCTACTCTTACATAAATCACTTCAGTACTTGACATATTAGTGTATGGAGAAGCTAAAGGATTTACACTAGCATTAGCATCTGCTTCTGTATTAAAATAATAAATATTTAGATCACTTGATGTACAGTTTGGATAAAGCTCGTCTAATACAATTGTAGTTTGAAGGTCCAAACTTCCGTCGTCATCACAAACTGTAAATGTTATATCTTCAAAACAACTGTAAGCGAAATTAACATCACAATTTTGCTCTAAAACAACTAAGGTTTGGGTATTCATATTATATAATTCAAATAGATTTGTTTGACTACAATTGTCTATGATCCAAGATCCTGATAAATCTTCCCAATTAGTATCTAAATCTAATATAAATTGATTATCATCATTTTGACTAACCGTCCAAACACCATCATGTACTGAGTTACCATAAAGGTTATATGTTACAAAACTATAGTCTACATTAAATTGAATGTAATAACTATTTAATGGATCTGTTGTATTATACACTGGTAAATTCCATATACATTCTTTTAAGGCTAATTCTATTGCTTGATCTGTACAATCAGTATCATAAAAATTAAAGTCATCGTCTTCATCACAATCATCTTCAGCTTCAGCTATAGCAATTTCTAACTCTTGATTACTATTAACTTCTATAGTGTTGCCATCTGCTAAAATTAAAGTTACAGGAAAATTTAAACTAGTTATTACTGATGCGTTTAAGCTTTCTAAAAACAGGTATAAAGCCTCGTCATTATCTACGGTTACTGTTTCGCTAACTTGGAAATCTGTATCGTAAATAGAAAATGCTATTGGATACTGGATGTCTATACATTCAATATCATCATCAACTTCATTTTCATCATTACAAGTATTAATAAGTGCTAATAATTCTGATTCAGTATTAATAGTTATTGTTGAATAATCATTAAGTGTTAACGTTATAGGATAGCTAAACTGAATAGCCTCTTGACCCATTGTAAAGGTTTGAAACATTGTTTCTAGTTCTGCGTATTCTTCTATACTCTGAATTGTTATTGTAACACCATTTGTTGTAATTGTTACAGGTAAGACCACCTCTACACAGTTAGCATAATCTATGATATTGTCTATCGATCCATCATTTAAAGCAACCATAGACATGAGGTTGGCTGTGTCAGAATTAGCTTCAATAACATCCTCTTGCTCAGGGTTTACAATATCAGAAACTTCGTCTTGACAGGACAACACTAAGGTTAAAAACAATATTGGTAAGTAAAAATAAAATTTGAACGGTTTAAAATTAAAGGTCTTCATTTTGATTTTTTTTTGGTTATTTCTTCTTTTCATAGCAATACTTATAACTTGCTGAATATAAAACAACTCATGTACAAATAATCCTACCCTAATTAAAAAAAAATAGTTCTATTATTGTAAATTAATTATCTAAAGTTATTTAATGCCTAAACAGTTACATCAAAATATTTGTGATAAATCTTTATTTGAATCGTTTTTTAAAACGCATGCTAAAAACTTACATGACTTTTTGTTTTATAAATTTGGAACGCATTTAAATCCTGAAGATAAAGCACAAGAAGCTTTTGTTAAATTATGGGAAAACTGTAAAAAAGTACCACCTAATAAAGCTAAAAGTTATGTGTTTACAATTGCAAATAATTTAATGTTAAACGAAGTAGCGCATCAAAAGGTTGTACTAAAACATCAAAAAACAATAACCACACACCACACAAATTTGTCTCCTGAATTTTTATTAGAAGAAAAACAATACAGACAAAAACTAGAACAAGCTATTGCAAATTTAACCGAAGCACAACGTGTGGCATTTTTATTAAATCGAGTTGAAGGTAAAAGATTTAAAGAAATTGCTACCTTACTAGATATTAGCACAAAAGCAGTAGAAAAGCGTATTTATGGTGCCTTGAAAAAATTACGTCAGGAAATTGATGAATTATAAATAAAAAATTTATTTCTTTAGGGTAGGATTTTTCGCTACTAACTTGTTTTATTGTTGAATTGAAGTTATGGATAAAGAACAATTAATCTTAAAATGGTTAGATAATAACCTGACACCACAAGAGCTTGAAGCATTTAAAGCTCTTGAGGATTATGAAGCTATTATTAAATTATCTAATTATAGTCAAGGTTTTAAAGCTCCTAATTTTGATACCGAAGCAAATTATAATGCTGTTTTATCTAAACTAAACAAGACACCTAAAGCTAACAAAAATTGGTGGACACCTGTTTTAAAAATTGCTGCAATTTTAGCAATTTGTTTTGGTGCTTATTATTACACAACTACTTTAGATACTGTTATTGTAACACAATTAGCTGAAAAAAGTATCATTGAATTACCTGATAATTCTTCTGTAAATTTAAATGCACAATCAAGTATAACTTACAATACAAACCAATGGACCTCTAAAACACGTGAAGTTTCACTAAAAGGAGAAGCCTTTTTTAAAGTCGAAAAAGGTAGCACTTTTGATGTCATAACACCTTCAGGTACAGTTACTGTTATTGGTACACAATTTAATGTAAAACAACGTTTAAATTATTTTGAAGTTACTTGTTTTGAAGGTATTGTAAGCGTACAATCAAATGATAAAAAAACAATATTAAATGCAGGTCAATCGTTTTTAATTATCAATAATAAAACCATAAATAGTCATCCTGTTACAAAACATAATCCTGATTGGATCAACAATGTTAGTAGCTTTATTAGTGTTCCGTTAAACCAAGTATTAGCAGAATTTGAAAGACAATACAACGTTAAAATTGATGCTAAAAACTTTGACCAAAACGTATTGTTTTCTGGTAAATTTACGCATGATGATATTACAATTGCATTACAATCCATAACACAACCATTGCAGTTACAATACAAAAAAGTTAACAACACTATTATTTTAACGCGTGAGTAAATCGTTAAAAGCTACTGTACAAATATTTATATTACTGGTTTTTAGCTACTCTGTTTATGGCCAAAAAAAGCAGCCTCTTTTAGATGTATTATCAACCTTAGAGTATCAATTTAAGGTTAGTTTTTCTTATGCAGATCAAACCATAAAAGGTGTTATGGTTACCTATGATAGTAAAGACGAATTATCTAGTATTTTAAATAACATAGAAAATCAAACAGGTTTAAAATTCAATCTCTTAGATGATCATTTTATTACCGTTTCCACAACAAAAAATAATTTTAGTTTTCAAAAACTAGACGAGGTTGTTGTCTCCAATATACTTACAAAAGGTATCCATAAAAACAAATCTGGTAACATAACTATTAGTCCTAAATCCTTTGGACTATTACCAGGTCTGATAGAACCTGATATTTTACAAACCATTCAAGCTATTCCTGGTGTTTTAAGTGTAGATGAAACCGTTTCAAACATTAATGTAAGAGGTGGTACACACGACCAAAATCTAATACTTTACGATGGAATAAAAATGTATCAATCTGGTCATTTCTTTGGACTAATATCTGCATTTAACCCTTATTTAACAAAACACGTTGAGGTTATTAAAAATGGTACTACTGCACGATTTGGCGACGGAGTTTCGGGTGTTGTAGACATGCAATTGTTAGACAACACAAATCAAGATTTAAATGCAGGAATTGGTGTAAATATGATTACAGCAGATGGCTTTGCTGTCATTCCGTTAGCCAAAGACACACAACTACAATTAGCAACCAGAAGATCTTTAACAGATGTATTAACCACACCTACTTATAATCAATATTTTAAACGTGTCTTTCAAGATTCTGACGTAACAAATAACGAAACTTATACTACCAGTAAAGACGCTTTTAGATTTAGTGATATTGCACTAAAATTATTACATGATTTAAGTCCCAAAGACAAGATTAGATTTACTCTTTTAAACATCTTCAATCAATTAGATTTTGAAGAAACCTATAACAGTGATACTTCACAAAACACAAGTAACCAATTAACACAACAAAACCGAGCATCTTCCATACAGTATAAACGAGATTGGAACCATCAGTTTACAACTAATTTTAGTGGTTATTACACCAATTACGATTTAAAATCTACAGATTACGACATCACCAATAATCAACGTTTAGTACAAGAAAACAAGGTCATTGATAATGGATTTAATCTTGATGCCAATTATAAATTCACTCCTTTAATTAACGTTAATACTGGGCTTCAATTTAGTCAAATAGCAGTAAGTAATATAGAAGAAATCAACACTCCTTTATTTAAACGTAATCTTAGACGTGTACTTCGTACTTTTAGCGCTTTCGCGGAAACTGAGCTTCGTACAAAAAACAAAAAAACAGTATTAAAATTAGGAGTACGACATAACTATTTCAGGAAATTCAATATTTCTATTACAGAACCAAGACTATATTTAAGTCATCATTTTTTAAAACATTTTAAAGCCGAAATTACGGGTGAACATAAAAGTCAAAGTACTTCACAAATTATAGATTTCCAAAATGACTTTTTAGGTGTTGAAAAAAGACGATGGGTTTTAGCCAACAATAACACAATACCAATTCAAAAAAGTAAACAAATTAGTTTAGGACTATCCTTTAATAAAAATAAATGGTTGATTAGTACAGAAGGCTATTACAAACTAGTCGATGGTATTACTACACGTAATCAAGGATTTCAAAATCAATACCAATACACCAATGCATTAGGTCGCTATGATGTCAAAGGAATTGATGTTTTAATAAATAAAAAAATAAAAGATTTTAGTACTTGGGTTAGCTACAGTTACAGTAATAACAACAATGTATTTAAAGCCCTAAATCAAGGTCAAAAATTTGCAAGTAATTTTGATGTACAACATCAAATAAACTTTGGTAGCACCTATAATTGGCAACAATTAAAAGTTGCATTTGGTGTAAATTGGCATACAGGAAAACCTTACACTCAACCAAATGCTCAAAATCCAATATTAAATAACACCATCAACTATCAAAAACCAAATAGTAGTCGTTTGGATGATTATATAAGAGCTGACCTATCCTCTACTTATCAATTTAAATTAGGACAAAATAAAGCCGAATTTGGAGCTTCAATTTGGAATATTTTAAACAAAGAAAATATCTTAAATACCTACTACACCATAAATAATAATGAGATTTCTAAAATCGAAAACGTGTCTTTAGGACTGACTCAAAATGTGAGTTTTAGAATTTGGTTTTAAATTCTCTTAAAATTAATTAACAAACTATTATAACTTACAAAAACATACTAACTGGTGTTTTTTATATTTTTACGTCATGCAGCAAGAATTAAAATCAGAATTAACTAAACAATTAATACTGGATAACGCCTTTAATCTTTTTTACAAGTCTGGATTTAAATCTACTAGTATTGATAAAATAATGAAAGCTACAACTTTAAGTAAAGGAGCATTTTACCATCATTACAAAAACAAAAAACAACTTGGATTAGAAGTCATAACTTTAAAAGTTGAAAAAAGAGTTGTTAATGGAATGATTTTACCTTTAAAACAAACTGGTAATGCTTTTAATATATTGGAAAATGTATTTTTAAATCGCTTAAAATCTTTTCCTTTTTTTGAAAAACAACATGGCTGTCCTATGAATAATTTAATAAACGAAATTGGTGATCATGAAGTTGCTTATCAATTAGCCCTTAAAAACATAGTAGAAAACTGGAAACTATCTTTAATGACTTTAATAGAAAGAGGTCAAGCTGAAAAAACTATTAAAAACACGCTTTCAAGTAAAGCAATCGCTGTTTACTTAATTAGTGCGTTTGAAGGTATTAGAGGTATTAGAAAATTGTATAATGATGATTTAATACTGGATGACTACCTTCTAGGACTATCTATTTATCTACAACAAGTTAAATATTAATTTTTTTTAACCCAAAACATACCAATAAGTATGTTTTTAAAAACATCAAATAAAATGAGTAACAAAAGAAGAGATTTTATTAAAAAAACAGCTTTATTAAGTTTAGGTGGAGCTGCAATACCACAATTTGGAATGGCTAATTCAACAGACAATAATTCAAATTCTAAAATAATAACAGATCTAAGACCAAAAGTCTTATTTTTTGATGTTAACGAAACTTTACTTGACCTAACAGTCATGAAAAAAAGTGTAGCAGATGCACTTGGTGGCAGAAAAGATTTATTAAAATTATGGTTTACCACAATGCTACAATATTCATTAGTATCAACTGTTGGAAGACAGTATAATGATTTTGGTATTATTGGTGCTGCAGCTTTACAAATGGTCGCTCAAAATAACGGGATTACTATTACAGAAGACGATGCAAAAAACTCCATCTTAGGACCTATTAGATCATTACCTGCTCATCCAGAAGTTAAAGCATCATTACAAGCACTAAAAGATGCAGGTTATAAATTAATATCTTTTACAAACTCATCTAACAAAGGTGTTAAAACACAATTTGAAAACGCTGGCTTAACTCAATATTTTGATGATAGGTATAGTATTGAAGATATTGGTAAATTTAAACCACATACTGATGCTTATGATTGGGCTGCTAGAAAAAGTGGTTTAAATCCAAACGAGTGTATGTTAGTTGCAGCACATGGTTGGGACATTGCTGGAGCCATTTGGGCTAACTGGAGAACTGCATTTATTAGTAGACCAGGAGCTCAACTTTATCCTTTAGCTAATCCACCAGAAATAAATGAATCTAATTTAAAATTAATTGCAGAGCAACTAATAAAACTAAAATAAAAAGCATATGAAACTTAAAAATAAAGTCATAATTGTAACAGGATCTTCTAGAGGTATTGGAAAAGAAGTCGCAATCGTACTAGCAAAAAATGGTGCTACAGTAATTGTTAATTATTCAAATAGCGAAGAAGAAGCTAATAACACCGTAAACACTATCACAAATAATGGAGGTTTAGCCACAACAATACAAGCCGACGTAAGCAATAAAGATGAAGTCACTAAGTTATTTGATAAAACTATTGAAACTTATGGAAAAGTAGATGTTTTAGTAAACAACGCTGGAATTATGATTTCAAAACACTTAAAAGATACGACAGAACAAGATTTTAAAAGACAATTTGAAGTTAATGTTGGCGGAATATTTAATACATTACAAGAAGCTGATAGTAAGCTTGCTGATAATGGAATTATAATTAATTTTTCATCAAGTACTACAAAACTAATGTTACCAACCTATTCTATATATTCAGCAACAAAAGCAGCTGTTGAACAAATTACTAGAGTATATTCTCAAGAAATTGGTCGTGGTATTTCTGTAAATGCAATTGCTCCTGGAGCAACAGAAACCGAACTATTTCTAAAAGGTAAATCTGAAGAGACTATTAAAAATCTAGCTTCTAAAACAGCCTTTAATAGGCTAGCTAAACCAATTGATATTGCAAATGTTGTATTATTTTTAGCAAGTGATGACTCTAAATGGATATCTGGACAAGTTATTGGTGCCAATGGTGCATTGGTTTAATGCAAAATTTTTAAATAAAAAAACGTCCAAAATCTAATTTTGGACGTTTTTATAAATTTTCAAACAACTATCTAATCTCTTAATAAAGGCATTGTACTACATCTTAACAAACCTTCTTGCTTTGCTATTTCAGCATAAGGCACTTCTTCAACTGTAAATCCTTTGTCTCTTAACCAAGTATTAAGTCTAGTAAAATTTTGTTCTGAAATAATAATGTTTTCAGAAATACTAAATATATTACTATTCATATTAAACATTTCTTCCTTAGAAATAATAAAACAATTGTCTTTTCCAAAAAAGTTTAATAGCCATTCAAACTCAGACTCGTCTCTAAAACCTTCTTTGTGTAAAATCGCTTTATCTGTCCCTATAGGTTGAAAACAACAATCTAAATGTAAAGCGTTATCATAAGGATTAGTTTGAGATTTGTTTAAATCAAAGCTCATTACTTTTTTATCAGGAAATTGTTGGGTAATAAAATCAACTCCAGCTTTATTTGTTCTTGCAACAATATAATCTGAGTAATCTTCACCTCTGTAAGTACCTACAAAAATATAGTCATTCCATAACATTACATCACCACCTTCAATGTGTACTTCTTCTGGAGGTCTTATTACTTTTTCTGGATCTATTTGGTCTATAACATATTGTATTGCTTCTAATTCGTTTTCACGATCTGGAAGAATATTTGCTTTAATAAAAACATCATCAATAACAAACGCAATATCTCTAGCAAAAATTTGATTACAATCTTTGATTAATTCTGGTCTATAAACTTTAACATCATATTTTTCAAAAATAGCTGCTACAGCTTCCATTTCATTAACCATATCTGCTTCAATTGGATAAGTACCGGCTTTGATATGTAATAAAGATTTAGGATCGTAAGCCTCTTCTAATTTTGGAGTTGGACCATTACTAACTGCTGTTCCTAAAACGACAGCTCTTAGTCTAGAGGTTTCGTTTTTTACATTAATTTTTAACATAAAGTAAAGATATAAAAAAGCTTCATAAATATTTATGAAGCTTTTTGTTGTATAATTTATTAGATTTTATCTGTCAGAAATTGACTTGAAAGATCTTAAGTTTTCACCAATATAAATTTGTCTTGGACGTCCAATTGGTTCTTTACGAAGTCTCATTTCTTTCCATTGTGCAATCCAACCTGGTAAACGACCTAAAGCGAACATTACAGTAAACATTTCTACAGGAATCCCCATAGATCTGTAAATAATACCTGAATAAAAATCTACGTTTGGATATAGTTTTCTTTTAACAAAATAGTCATCACTTAAAGCCTCTGATGCTAAACCTTTAGCGATATCTAACACTGGATCTTCAATTCCTAAATCTCCTAAAACTTCGTCTGCAGCAACTTTAATAATTTTTGCTCTTGGGTCAAAGTTTTTGTAAACTCTATGTCCAAAGCCCATTAAACGGAAAGGATCTTCTTTATCCTTTGCCTTTGCCATAAACTTTTTAGTGTCTCCTCCATCTTCTTTAATAGCTTCTAACATTTCTAATACAGCTTGGTTTGCTCCACCATGTAATGGACCCCAAAGTGCAGAAATACCTGAAGATAAAGATGCAAATAACCCTGCGTGAGATGATCCAACAACTCTTACAGTTGATGTAGAACAGTTTTGCTCATGATCTGCATGAAGGATTAATAACTTATCTAAAGCATTTAACAAGATGTCATTTTGTACGTAATCTTCATTTGGCTTTTCAAACATCATTTTTAAGATGTTCTCTACATAACCTAAGTTTTTGCTTCCGTAATTTAAAGGTTGTCCTTTTCTTTTACGCATTGTCCATGCTACTAATACAGGGAATTTACCTAATATTTTAACAATGGCTTTGTACATATCCTCTTCAGAATCTACATTTACAGAAGAAGGATTAAATGCTGTTAAAGCACTGGTTAATGAAGATAAAACTCCCATTGGGTGAGCTGACTTAGGAAAAGCTTCTAAGATTTTCTTTAAGTCTTCATCAACATGAGATTCCTCTTTAATATCACTATGAAACTTGTCAAGTTGATCTTGCGCTGGTAATTCACCAAATATTAACAAATAAGCTACTTCTAGGAAATCTGCTTTTTCAGCTAATTCTTCAATAGAGTATCCTCTATATCTTAAGATTCCTTTTTCTCCATCTAAAAAGGTAATAGCACTTTCACAAGATCCTGTGTTTTTAAAACCTGGATCAATTGTAGTAACTCCACCAGTAGCAGATCTAAGTGTTTTGATATCTATTCCTATTTCATTTTCAGTACCTACAATTAATGGAAAGTCATGTTTTTCTCCATTAATTTCAAGCGTTGCTTTATTTGACATATATATTGATTTATTTGATGTTCAATTGGTCTGTAAATTTACAAAAACTATAACGATTTAGAAAACGTATTTATAATGCTTTTAACAATTTTAGTATAAGAAATTTTTATTATTGACTTTAAAACAAGAAAGCCTTTCAAAATTAATTGAAAGACTTTAATAAAGTTTTAATTTAAAATTAAATTATCGTTTAATTTTGAATGCATTTTCTTTTGGGTAATAAGCTACATCTCCTAATTCTTCTTCAATACGTAATAACTGATTGTATTTAGCCATACGATCACTTCTAGATGCAGATCCTGTCTTAATTTGACCACAATTTAAAGCAACTGCTAAGTCTGCAATTGTATTATCTTCGGTCTCACCAGATCTGTGGGACATAACTGACGTATAACCTGCATTATGAGCCATATTTACAGCTGCAATTGTTTCGGTTAATGTACCTATTTGGTTTACCTTAATTAATATTGAATTTGCAATGTCTTGAGAAATTCCTTTTGATAAACGCTCTACATTAGTGACATATAAATCATCACCAACTAATTGTACTTTATCACCTATTTGTTCTGTTAAATATTTCCAACCTTCCCAATCATTTTCATCCATACCATCTTCAATAGAAATAATTGGATAATTTTTAGATAATTCAGCTAAATAATCAGCTTGCTCTTTACTTGTTCTTACTTTACCAGCTTCACCTTCAAATTTTGTGTAATCATATTTACCATCAACAAAAAATTCTGCAGCAGCACAATCTAAAGCAATCATCACATCATCTCCTAATGTATAACCAGCGTTTTTAACAGCTAAAGCAATGGTTTCTAGAGCATCTTCTGTACCACCTTCAAGGTTAGGTGCAAAACCACCTTCATCACCAACAGCTGTACTTAAACCTCTGTCATGTAATACCTTTTTAAGGTTATGGAAAATTTCAGTTCCCATCTGTAATGCATGTGAAAAGTTTTTAGCTTTTACAGGCATCACCATAAATTCTTGAAATGCAATTGGTGCATCACTGTGTGATCCTCCATTTATAATATTCATCATTGGTACAGGTAGTGTGTTAGCACTAACACCTCCAACATATCTGTATAATGGCATACCTAACTCTGCAGATGCAGCTTTAGCTACAGCTAAAGACACTCCTAAAATAGCATTAGCTCCTAATTTAGATTTATTAGGTGTACCATCAATTTTACACATTAAGGTATCTATATAATTTTGTTCAAAAACATTAACACCTAATAACTCTTCAGCAAGTACTGAATTTACGTTATCAACTGCTTTAGTTACGCCTTTTCCCATAAATTTTTCTCCACCATCACGAAGTTCTACAGCTTCATGCTCTCCTGTTGATGCTCCTGATGGTACTGCTGCTCTACCAACATAACCATTTTCTGTTTCTACATCTACTTCAACAGTTGGGTTTCCTCTTGAATCAAAAATTTGTCTCGCGTGAACATTAATTATAATACTCATATATGTGATTTTTAGTTTATTAATTTCAAATTTAATATTAAATTTTCAGCTATAAATAGGAAATATACAAGAAATACATAAAATTTTATCTATAACGATTTAGTAAAAGAAAAAAGACAACGAATATTTAAAATCGTTGTCTTTTTAGTATTACTTATTTTTTATATTTTCTATAAATTGATCAAATAGATAAGAAGAGTCGTGTGGACCAGGACTCGCTTCTGGATGATACTGAACAGAAAACACATTTTTAGATTTCATTTTTAAACCAGCAACTGTATTGTCGTTTAGATGAACATGTGTAATCTCTAAATCAGGATGAGCTTCTGCCTCTTCTCTATTGACTGCAAAACCGTGATTTTGAGAAGTTATTTCACCTTTACCTGTTACTAGATTTTTTACAGGATGATTAATACCTCTATGACCATTATGCATCTTGTAAGTTGAAATACCGTTAGCTAAAGCAATAACTTGATGACCTAAGCAAATACCAAATAAAGGCAAATCATTTTCAATAACTTGTTTTGCTAATGTTTGTGCTTCTACCAGAGGTTGAGGATCACCAGGACCATTTGATAAAAAATATCCATCAGGATTCCATGCTTTTAAATCTTCAAAAGTAGAGTTATAAGGAAACACCTTTACGTAAGCATCACGTTTAACAAGGTTACGTAGTATATTTTTTTTGATTCCAATATCCAAAGCTGCTATTTTAATTGAAGCGTTTTCGTCACCAACAAAATAAGGCGTTTTAGTAGATACTTTAGAGGCAAGCTCTAAACCATTCATAGATGGTATCTCTGATAATTGTTTTTTAAGAGAATCAACGTCATCAACTTCAGTTGTAATAACAGCATTCATGGCTCCATTATCTCTAATATAGCTTACTAATGCACGCGTATCAACATCTGAAATAGCTAATAGGTTATTTTCATTTAAGAAATCTTCTAATGAACCATTAGAGTCTTCTCTAGAATAATCATAACTGAAATTTTTACAAATCAAACCAGCTATTTTAATTGAATCAGATTCTACTTCTTCATCATTAACACCATAGTTACCTATGTGTGCATTGGTCGTTACCATTAACTGACCAAAATAAGATGGATCAGTAAAAATTTCTTGATAACCAGTCATACCTGTATTGAAACAGACTTCTCCAAATGCAGATCCCTCTCTACCTACAGCTTTACCATGAAAAATGGTACCATCTTCTAATAAGATTAATGCTTTTTTTAATTTTTGATACTTCATAGTCTTTAAAAAAGTTTAGCAAAATTGCATAAAAAAAAGGATAATCTAAAATAGATTATCCTTTTTATATTAAATGCTTATTAACATTTATTCTTCTTCGTTAGTTGCTACAGGTGGAGTAACTGTTTTATTACTTCCTCCTCTTCTACTTCTACGAGTCGATTTTTTAGCTTTTTTATCAGCATTGTAGATTTCGTTGTAGTCTACTAATTCGATCATAGCCATATCAGCGTTATCACCTAGACGGTTACCTAACTTGATAATTCTTGTATATCCACCTGGACGATCACCAATTTTAGCAGCTACGTCTCTGAATAATTCAGTTACAGCTTCTTTTTGACGTAACTTTGAAAAAACGATACGTCTATTATGAGTAGTATCATCTTTTGACTTAGTAATCATTGGCTCAATAAATCCTTGTAATGCTTTAGCTTTTGCAACCGTAGTATTAATACGTTTGTGCTCTATTAAAGAACAAGCCATGTTAGCTAACATTGATTTTCTGTGAGCTGTTTTTCTACCTAAGTGGTTAATTTTTTTTCCGTGTCTCATGACATTTAAAATTTAATCATCATCTTGCTTCTACTCTTTTGAGGAGCAAAATATGATGTATTAGTCTTTATCTAGTTTATATTTTGATAAGTCCATTCCGAAATTAAGACCTTTAACATTTACTAATTCTTCTAGCTCAGTTAAAGATTTTTTACCGAAGTTACGGAACTTCATTAAATCATTTTTATTAAAAGATACTAAGTCTCCTAAAGTATCTACTTCTGCAGCCTTTAAACAATTAAGAGCACGAACAGATAGGTCCATATCAACTAATTTAGTTTTAAGTAACTGTCTCATATGAAGAGATTCTTCATCATAAGTTTCAGTTTGTGCAATTTCATCAGCCTCTAATGTTATACGCTCATCAGAGAATAACATAAAGTGGTGTATTAAAGTCTTAGCAGCTTCTGTTAAGGCATCTTGAGGACTAATTGATCCGTCAGTTTGAATTTCAAAAACTAATTTTTCATAGTCAGTTTTTTGCTCTACACGGTAATTTTCAATGCTATACTTAACATTTTTGATTGGTGTGTAAATTGAATCAGTAAAGATTGTTCCAATAGGTGCTGAAGCTTTTTTATTTTCTTCTGCAGGAACGTAACCTCTTCCTCTTTCAATAGTGATTTCCATGTTAATGTTAACCTTAGAATCAAGATTACAGATAACTTGATCTGTATTTAAAACTTGAAATCCAGATATAAACTTCTGAAAGTCACCTGCTACAATTTTGTCTTGACCAGAAATAGAAATAGAAATTGACTCATTGTCAACATCTTCTATTTGACGCTTAAAACGAACTTGTTTTAAGTTTAAAATTATTTCTGTCATATCTTCAACAACACCTGCGATTGCTGAAAATTCGTGATCTACACCTTCTACTCTAACAGATGTGATAGCAAATCCTTCTAAAGAAGATAATAAAACTCTTCTTAAAGCATTTCCTACTGTTAGACCGTAACCTGGTTCTAATGGTCTGAATTCGAATTTACCTTCGAAATCAGTAGAATCAATCATGATTACTTTGTCGGGCTTCTGAAAATTAAATACTGCCATATGTCTTCGTTTTAATTGTTATTTAGTTGCGCGGTTTATAAGCTTGAAGATCACAAATAAACCCTTTGGCTAAATACCAATGTGATTAATATATATTATTTAGAGTATAATTCTACGATGAATTGCTCATTAATGTTTTCCGGAATCTGGATTCTAGCAGGAACAGAAACATAAGTTCCTTCTTTTTTCTCGCTATTCCATGTAATCCATTCAAAAACATTGCTAGAGTTAGATAAAGATCTATCAATAGCCTCTAATGACTTAGACTTTTCTCTTACAGCAACTACATCACCAGCTTTAAGTTGGTAAGATGGTACGTTTACTAACTCACCATTTACAGTAATATGTCTGTGAGATACTAATTGTCTTGCTCCACTTCTAGAAGGAGAGATTCCCATTCTATAAACTACATTATCTAATCTAGACTCACATAATTGTAATAAAACTTCACCTGTAATTCCTGGTGCAGCTGTAGCTCTTTTGAACATGTTTCTGAATTGACGCTCTAATACACCGTAAGTATACTTAGCTTTTTGCTTCTCCATTAACTGGATTGCATATTCAGATTTTTTACCACGTCTTCTGTTGTTTCCATGTTGACCTGGTGGGTAATTTCTTTTTTCGAAAGACTTATCATCTCCGAAGATAGCTTCTCCAAATTTACGAGCTATTTTAGTTTTAGGACCAGTATATCTTGCCATTTTTAATTTGTTTTAAGAGTGATTATGAATTAAGGTCTTAATCTTATCCTTCGATAATCGTTAATCTCTTGTTGATACTTGTTTTTAAATTCAGTTTGCAAATATACACAAAAAATTAATATCATCTGAATACAGATGATATTAATTTTAAATGCTGAGCTTAGACTTAATTACGTTATAACGTGATTAAACTCTTCTTCTTTTAGGAGGACGACATCCATTGTGTGGTAATGGAGTAACATCAATAATTTCTGTTACTTCAATTCCTGCATTATGAATAGAACGGATAGCAGATTCTCTACCATTTCCTGGTCCTTTAACGTAAACTTTCACTTTTTTCAATCCAGCTTCTTTTGCAACTTCAGAAGCATCTTCTGCTGCTAATTGAGCTGCATAAGGAGTGTTTTTCTTAGATCCTCTAAATCCCATTTTACCAGCAGATGACCATGAAATTACGTCACCTTTTTTGTTGGTAAGAGAAATAATGATGTTGTTAAATGAAGCTGTAATGTGTGCTTCACCAACCGCATCAATAATAACTTTACGTTTTTTTGTACTTTTAGCGTTTGTCTTTGCCATATTCTTATTGTTCTTTGTTTTAGTTGATAGTCGTTAGAATCCTAAACCATTATAATTTCAAACAGATTCCTTCCAACGTCTAAATACTAAAGACCAAATTATTATTTAGTTGCTTTTTTCTTGTTAGCAACAGTTTTTCTTCTACCTTTTCTTGTTCTAGAGTTGTTTTTAGTACGTTGACCTCTTAAAGGTAAACCAGCTCTGTGACGAATACCTCTGTAACATCCAATATCCATTAATCGCTTAATGTTTAATTGTGTTTCAGAACGTAATTCACCTTCAATAGTAAAAGTTCCAACAGCGTCACGGATTGCTCCTATTTGATCATCTGTCCAATCTTGTACTTTAATGCTTTCGTCAACTTTAGCTGTTGCTAAAATTTCTTGAGCTCTACTTCTACCTACACCGTAGATATAAGTTAAAGAAATAACTCCTCTTTTTTGTTTTGGTATGTCTACACCTGCTATTCTTGCCATAATTACCCTTGTCTTTGTTTGAATCTAGGATTCTTTTTGTTAATGACGTAAAGTCTACCTTTTCTGCGTACAATTTTACAATCTGCACTTCTTTTTTTAACTGATGCTCTTACTTTCATCGTATTAGTATCTATAGGTTATTCGAGCCTTACTTAAATCGTAAGGGCTCATTTCTAATTTTACTTTATCTCCAGGTAATAACTTAATGTAATGCATACGCATCTTACCCGAAATATGTGCGGTCACAATATGACCATTTTCTAATTCTACACGGAACATAGCATTTGATAATGCTTCAATTATTGTTCCGTCTTGTTCTATTGCTGCTTGTTTTGCCATAGTGAAAAAATTAAGCTACTGCTTTTCTGTTTTTACCTGTTTTCATCAAGCCATCATAATGTCTATTTAACAAGTAAGAATTTACTTGTTGCATAGTATCTATTGCAACTCCAACCATAATTAATAAAGATGTCCCTCCAAAAAATAAGGCCCAACCTTGTTGTACATTTAATAACTTAACAATAAAGGCAGGAAAGATAGCAATTAATGCTAAAAATATTGAACCAGGTAAAGTTATTTGTGACATGATTTTATCTAAATATTCTGATGTTTCAGATCCTGGTCTAATGCCTGGAATGAAACCTCCACTTCTTTTTAAATCATCAGCCATCTTATTAGTTGGTACTGTGATTGCTGTATAGAAATATGTAAATATTATAATTAATAAAGCAAATACTAAATTATACCAGAATCCGAAGATATCTGAAAAATTAGATTGTAACCATAATCCTGAAGCAGTATCTTTTAATAAAGATGAACCACCTATTAGACCAGGTACAAACATGATTGCTTGAGCAAATATGATTGGCATAACTCCCGAAGCATTAAGCTTTAAAGGAATATATTGTCTTGAACCAAAAACATTTTTTTCATATCCACCAGTTGCAGATCTTCTTGCATATTGTACCGCAATTTTACGAACAGCCATTACCAATAAGATTGATAATAAGATAATAACAAACCAAATAACGATTTCAAATAAAATCATCATTACATTATTACCTGTTTCTAATCTAGAAGCAGCATTTTGTAAAAAAGATTTAGGTAAAGTAGCAATAATACCTACCATAATTAATAATGAGATTCCATTACCAATACCTTTATCGGTAATTTTTTCCCCTAACCACATTGCAAAGATACAACCTGTAACTAAAATAACAATTGATGAAAAATAAAACATTCCTCCTTGTCCTAATAAAAACGCAGAGCTTGGAATACCAAACATCGGTTGTAAACTGGCTAAATAACCTGGTGCTTGTACTAAGCAAATTGCAATAGTTAACCATCTAGTTATTTGAGTGATTTTTTTCTGACCACTAGCACCTTCTTTTTGCAGTTTTTGTAAATAAGGAATAGCAATTCCCATTAATTGTACTACAATAGAAGCAGAAATATATGGCATAATACCAAGTGCAAATACTGAAGCATTTGCAAATGCTCCTCCTGTGAATGCATTTAAAATTCCAAAGATACCTTCTGATGTTCCAGATTGTAAACTTTCTAATTGTGTTGCATCAATACCAGGTAATACTACTTGTGCTCCAAAACGATAAACTAATAACAAAGCTAGAGTGACTAGGATTCTGTTTCTCAGTTCTTCAATTTTCCAAACATTTTTTAATGTCTCTATAAATTTCATGCGATCAATTGTTCTTATAAAGTTACAGCTTCACCTCCTGCTGCTTCAATTGCAGCCTTTGCAGTAGCGGTAAATTTATGAGCTGTTACACTTAGTTTAGTTTTTAATTCTCCTCTTCCTAAAATTTTAACTAGCTCGTTTTTACCAGCTAATCCTAACTCTACTAGAGTATCAAAATCTAAAGTGTCATTAATAATTTTATCGTCAACTAATTGTTGAATAACATCAAGGTTAACACCTTGATATTCTTTACGATTTATATTAGTAAAGCCAAATTTAGGTACTCTACGTTGAAGTGGCATTTGCCCTCCCTCGAAACCTACTTTCTTAGAATAACCAGATCTAGACTTGGCACCTTTGTGACCACGTGTAGCAGTACCACCTTTACCAGAACCTTGTCCTCTACCTATTCTTTTACCTTGACTTTTAACTGAACCTTGTGCAGGTTTTAAATTACTTAAATCCATTTTCAGTATTGTTATTTAGTTTCTTCAACAGAAACTAAGTGATTTACTTTTGCTACCATACCTAAAATATTAGGAGTAGCCTCATGTTCTATAGTTTGCCCAATCTTTTTAAGACCAAGAGCTAATAAAGTTCTCTTTTGTCTTTGTGTTCTGTTGATTGCGCTTTTAACTTTTGTTACTTTTATCTTAGACATTGCTGTTGTGATTAACCGTTAAAAACTTTTTCTAAAGAGATACCTCTTTCACGAGCAATCGTCTTTGGATCTCTTAATTGTAATAAAGCATCAAAAGTTGCTTTTACAACGTTATGAGGATTTGATGATCCTTGAGATTTAGATAATACGTCATGTACACCAACTGCTTCTAAAACTGTTCTTACAGCTCCACCAGCAATAACTCCTGTACCAGGAGCTGCAGGTATAATGTTTACTCTTGCTCCACCAAATTTACCTTTTTGTTCATGTGGCAATGTACCTTTCATGATAGGAATGCGTACTAAATTTTTCTTAGCATCTTCAATTGCTTTTGCGATAGCACTAGCAACATCTTTAGATTTTCCTAAACCATGTCCTACAACACCAGCTTCATCACCAACCACTACGATTGCTGAAAAACCAAATGCTCTACCACCTTTTGTTACTTTAGTAACTCTCTGTACACCAACTAAACGATCTTTAAGATCTAATCCACTTGGTTTTACTAACTCTGCGCTTTTGTATTTTTGATACATAATTTCTTAGAATTTAAGTCCTCCTTCTCTAGCTCCTTCAGCTAATGATTTTATTCTACCATGATATAAGTAACCACCTCTATCAAAAGCGATAGTTTCAACACCAGCCTTTAAGGCTTTTTCTGCTATAGACTTACCTACTAATGCAGCTACTTCTACTTTGTTTCCTTTTGCAGCAATATCTTTATCTCTAGAAGATGAAGCAACTAATGTTTTACCATTAACATCATCTACTATTTGAGCATAAATTTCTTTATTACTTCTAAAAACAGCTAATCTAGGTCTAGTTTCTGTACCAGAAACAACCTTACGGATTCTGTTTTTAATTCTTATTCGTCTTTCGTTTTTTGTTAACGCCATAACTAATTATTATGCTGATTTACCTGCTTTTCTTCTTAATATTTCTCCTACAAATTTAATACCTTTTCCTTTGTATGGTTCAGGTCTTCTAAATCCTCTAATTTTAGCAGCAACTTGTCCTACTAATTGTTTATCATGAGAAGTTAATTTGATTATTGGATTTTTTCCTTTATCAGAAACTGTTTCAACTTTAACTTCAGGAGCTAAACTTAACACTATATTATGAGAAAAACCTAAAGCTAAATCAAGGACATTACCTTGATTTGATGCTCTATATCCAACACCTACTAGTTCTAATTCTTTAGTCCACCCTTTAGATACACCTTCAATCATGTTAAAAACTAATGAACGGTATAAACCATGTTTAGCTTTTTGATCTTTGGTATCTGCAGAACGTGTAACTAATACATTTCCATCTTCAACTTTTACGTCAACAGTATCAAAAGGTTGATTAAGTTCTCCTAATTTTCCTTTTACTGTTATTACGCTATTATCTACTGTTACAGTTACTCCTTCTGGAATGGCAACTGGATTATTTCCTATTCTTGACATTTTCTTCTGGATTTAAAAATTAGTAAACGTAACATAAAACTTCACCACCAACGTTTTCACGTTGTGCTTGCTTTCCTGTCATTACTCCATGAGAAGTAGAAACTATAGCAATACCTAATCCATTAAGGATACGTGGTAATTCTGTAGAACTAGAATATTTACGTAAACCAGGCTTACTGATTCTTTGTAACTTTCTAATTACTGGTTCTTTTGTTTCCTTATTATATTTTAAGGCAATTTTGATTGTACCTTGAACAGTAGAATCGTCGAACTTATAACTTAAAATATATCCTTGATCGAATAATATTTTAGTAATGTTCTTTTTTAAATTTGAAGCAGGTATTTCAACTACTCTGTGATTAGCACGCACTGCGTTTCTAATTCTAGTTAAATAATCTGCTATTGGATCTGTATACATATGTATTGATTTGCGGGCTTGGTTTTCGAAATATATCGAACCTAAGACCAATTAAAATTTTACCAACTTGCTTTTTTAACACCAGGTATTAACCCTTGGTTAGCCATTTCTCTAAACATTACACGAGAAATACCAAAAGTACGCATGTAACCTTTTGGTCTACCAGTTAATTTACATCTATTATGTTGACGTACAGGTGAAGCATTTTTTGGAAGCTTTTGTAATGCTTCATAATCTCCAGCTTTTTTCAAAGCTTTACGTTTTTCAGCATATTTAGCAACTGTTTTTGCTCTCTTAACCTCGCGGGCTTTCATTGATTCTTTAGCCATAACTTAGTTTTTTTGAAAAGGTAACCCTAATTCTGTTAATAATGATTTAGCTTCTTTATCTGTTTGAGCAGATGTTACAAATGTAATATCCATTCCGTCAATTTTATTAACTTTGTCAATATTTATTTCAGGGAATATTATTTGCTCAGTAACTCCTAGGTTGTAGTTACCTCTTCCGTCAAATCCTGTAGCTTTTATACCGTTAAAATCTCTAACACGTGGAAGTGCTGAAGTGATTAAACGATCTAAAAATTCGTACATTCTTTCACCACGTAAAGTAACTTTTGCACCAATAGGCATTCCTTTACGTAATTTAAATGTAGCAACATCCTTTTTAGATAAAGTTGATACTGCTTTTTGTCCTGTTATAGTCGTTAGTTCATCAACAGCGTAATCAACTAATTTTTTATCAGCAACAGCAGCTCCAACTCCTCTAGAAAGTACAATCTTTTCTAGTTTAGGAACTTGCATTACATTATTGTATCCAAATTCTTCTGTAAGAGCAGCAATTACTTTGCTTTTATACTCTTCTTTTAGTCTCGGTGAATATTCCATAACTATATTACTTCATTAGATTTTTTAGAAAATCTGACTTTCTTATCACCTTCTACTCTGTAACCTACTCTTGTTGTTTCTCCTTTAGAAGTTAACAATGATAAGTTAGAAAGGTTAATAGGAGCCTCTTTTTCTACGATACCTCCTTGAGGGTTTTGTGCACTTGGTTTAGTATGTTTCTTAACCATGTTTACACCTTCAACTATAGCTTTGTTCTTTTCGATAAATACTTTTTGTACTAATCCTTCAGAACCTTTATGGTCTCCAGCAATAACCTTTACGGTATCTCCTGTTTTAATTTTTAGCTTTGTCATCTTTTTATCAATTAAAGCACCTCTGGTGCTAATGATACAATTTTCATGAATTGTTTATCACGAAGTTCTCTAGCTACAGGTCCAAAAACACGTGTACCTCTCATTTCACCCGTTGGGTTTAAAAGTACACAAGCGTTATCATCAAATCTTATATAAGATCCATCTGGACGTCTAACTTCTTTCTTAGTACGAACAACAACTGCTGTAGATACAGCTCCTTTTTTAATGTTTCCATTAGGAGTTGCGTCTTTTACAGTAACAACAATTTTGTCACCTACAGATGCATATCTTCTTTTAGTACCACCTAGAACACGTATTGTTAATACTTCTTTTGCTCCAGTGTTATCTGCTACTCTTAGTCTTGATTCTTGTTGTACCATAATTACTTCGCTCTTTCAATTATTTCAACTAATCTCCAACATTTAGATTTACTTAAAGGTCTAGTTTCCATGATCTTTACAGTATCTCCAATATTACAATCGTTTGTTTCGTCGTGTGCAACGTATTTTTTAGTTTTTAACACGAACTTTCCGTACATAGGGTGTTTTACTTTTTTTACTTCGGCAACTACAATTGATTTTTGCATTTTGTTGCTAGTAACTATCCCTATACGCTCTTTTCTTAAGTTTCTTTTTTCCATCTTGTAAGCAGAATTATTTTAAATCTCTTTTAGTTAATTCTGTTGCAATTTTTGCAACCGTACGTCTTACTTGACGTATTTGTATTGGATTATCTAAAGGAGAAACTGCATGAGCCATTTTTAAATCTAAATAGCTTCTCTTTGTTTCACTAAGTTTCTCTTGTAACTCAGCTACAGATAATTCTTTAATTTCTGATTGTTTCATAATATCAAATAAATTATGCTTGGTAATCTCTAGCGATTACAAACTTAGTTTTTACTGGTAATTTTTGAGCTGCAAGTCTTAATGCTTCTTTAGCAACATCTAAAGGCACTCCTCCAACTTCAAAAAGGATTCTTCCTGGTTTAACAACTGCTGCCCAATACTCGACTGCACCTTTACCTTTACCCATACGTACTTCAAGAGGCTTTTTTGTAATAGGTTTATCTGGAAATATTTTAATCCAAAGTTGACCTTCTCTTTTCATGTAACGAGTAGCTGCAATACGTGCTGCTTCAATTTGACGTGATGTTAAAAAGTTAGAATCTAATGATTTTATTCCAAAAGTTCCGTTTGAAAGTTGGTGACCTCTACCAGAGTTCCCTTTCATACGTCCCTTTTGCATTTTTCTAAATTTTGTTCTTTTAGGCTGTAACATTTTTTCTGTTCTTTAAAAAATTACTTTCTACGACGTTGTTGTGGTTTTCCACCTTGACGTCCACCTTTTCCTTGCTTCTTAGCTAAGCCAACAAGAGGAGAAAGCTCTCTTTTACCATATACTTCACCTTTCATGATCCATACTTTAACCCCTAATCTACCATAAGTAGTATGAGATTCAACTAAAGCATAATCAATATCGGCTCTGAAAGTTGATAAAGGAATACGTCCTTCTTTGTAGTGTTCAGAACGTGCCATTTCAGCACCATTTAAACGACCACTAATTTGGATCTTTATTCCTTCAGCGTTCATACGCATTGTTGCAGCAATAGCCATTTTAATAGCACGTCTGTATGAAATTCTATTTTCAATTTGACGAGCAATACTAGATGCTACTAAAAATGCGTCTAATTCAGGTCTTTTTATTTCAAAAATGTTGATCTGAACTTCTTTTCCTGTAATCTTCTTAAGCTCTTCTTTTAACTTGTCTACCTCTTGACCACCTTTTCCGATAATAATACCAGGTCTAGCAGTAGTGATAGTAACGGTTACAAGTTTTAAAGTTCTTTCAATTATTACACGAGATACACTAGCTTTAGATAAACGCGCGTGAACGTATTTTCTGATCTTATCGTCTTCGGCAAGTTTATCACCATAATCGTTTCCTCCGTACCAGTTAGATTCCCATCCTCTGATAATTCCTAAGCGATTTCCGATTGGATTTGTCTTTTGTCCCATATCTATCTTAGCTTTGTGTATTATTGTTAGCTGCTACTACGATTGTTACGTGGTTTGAGCGTTTTCTTATTCTGTGAGCACGTCCTTGTGGAGCTGGACGTAATCTTTTTAACATAGATCCACCATCTACTCTTATTTCTTTAACAAATAACTCTGCATCTTCAATGCTAGCGTCTTCGTTTTTAGCTTGCCAATTAGCGATCGCAGAAAGTAATAACTTTTCTAAACGATTAGATGCTTCTTTTTGGCTAAACTTCAAAATATTAAGTGCCTTTTCTACGCGTTCACCTCTTACTAAATCGGCTACTAAACGCATTTTTCTTGGTGACGTAGGACAGTTATTAAGTTTAGCAAAAGCGATTTGCTTTTTACCTTCCTTGATAGCGTCTGCCATTTGTTTTTTACGACTTCCCATAGCTTACTTTTTACCTTTATTTTTAGCACCAGCGTGACCTCTAAAAGATCTTGTTGGTGAAAATTCTCCTAATTTATGTCCAACCATGTTTTCTGTAACATAAACTGGAACAAACTGACGACCGTTATGCACTGCAATAGTTTGTCCAACAAAATCTGGAGTTATCATACTTGCTCTTGACCAAGTTTTAATAACGGTTTTTTTGTTAGATTCTACATTAGCAGCTACTTTTTTCTCTAATTTATAGTGAACGTAAGGTCCTTTTTTTAATGATCTTGCCATGATTTATTATTTCTTTCTACGTTCTACAATATATTTATTACTCGCTTTAGTTTTAGAACGTGTTCTATATCCTTTAGCAGGTATACCGTTTCTAGAACGTGGATGTCCACCTGATGATTTTCCTTCACCACCTCCCATTGGGTGATCAACTGGATTCATAACAACTGGTCTTGTTCTTGGTCTTCTTCCTAACCATCTACTACGTCCTGCTTTACCAGAAACTAATAATTGATGATCAGAGTTTGATACAGCTCCAATAGTTGCCATACAAGTCACTAAAATTAATCTAGTCTCACCTGAAGGTAATTTAATTGTTGCAAATTTACCATCTCTTGCCATTAATTGAGCAAAAGCACCAGCACTTCTAGCCATTACAGCACCTTGACCTGGTCTTAACTCTACACAAGAAATAATAGTACCTAATGGAATATTAGCTAATGGCATAGCATTACCGATTTCAGGAGTTGCCCCTTCACCTGATACTACTGTCTGTCCAACTTGTAAACCATTTTGAGCAATGATATAAGTTTTCTCGCCATCTTGATAATTTAATAATGCAATGAACGCTGTTCTGTTAGGATCATATTGGATCGATGCAACTTCTGCAGGAACACCTACCTTAGCTCTTTTAAAATCGATTATACGATATCTACGTTTATGACCACCACCTTTATAGCGCATTGTCATACGTCCTTGACTGTTTCTACCACCTGATCTTTTTTTCGGAGCTAATAAGCTTTTTTCCGGCTTGTCAGTAGTAATGGCGTCAAATCCATTAACTACTCTAAATCGCTGACCTGGTGTGATTGGTTTTAATTTTTTTACTGACATTTGTCTTTAATTACATGTTAGTGTATAAATCAATCATTTCACCTTCCGCCAGTTGTACAATTGCTTTTTTAGTAGCATTTGTTTTACCATGCTGAATACCAGTTTTTGTAAACTTGGTACTTCTATCTGGACGGACATTAATTGTACGAACTTTTTCAACAGAAACTCCATAAGCAGCTTCCACTGCTTTTTTAATTTCTACCTTGTTCGCCTTAGTGTTCACAAAGAAACTGTAGCAGTTATTCAACTCGCTATTAGCAGTTGCTTTTTCTGTGATTATAGGTTTAATTAAGATATTCATTTTGTTCTATTTACTTAAATTCGACTCAATTCCTTCTAGAGAACCCTCTAAAAGAATAATTTGATTTGCATTTAATATTTTATAAGTACTTAACTCTGAGCTAGTTATAACTTGTGAGCTTTTTAAATTACGTGATGACAAATATACATTATTATTTGACGCACCCAAGACAAACAGTGATTTTTTGTTTTGTAAGTCTAATGCATTTAAAATTGCTGTAAAGTTTTTTGTTTTTGGAGCATCAAAATTAAAGTCTTCTAAAACGATAATTGACTTTTCATTTGCTTTAATACTTAATGCAGACTTACGCGCTAAACGTTTTAAGTTTTTATTAAGTTTAAAAGAATAATTTCTAGGTCTTGGTCCGAACATACGTCCTCCTCCTCTAAAAACACCTGACTTGATACTACCTGCTCTGGCTGTACCTGTTCCTTTTTGTTTTTTAATCTTACGTGTACTTCCAGTAATCTCAGCTCTTTCTTTAGATTTGTGAGTACCTTGTCTTTGGTTAGCTAAGTATTGCTTAACATCCAAATATACAGCATGATTATTAGGTTCAATAGCAAAAACACCGTCAGAAAGGTCTGCCTTTCTACCTGTTTCTTTTCCGTTTATATCTAAAACTGCTACTTTCATTATTTTCTAATAATTACATAAGCGTTTTTATGTCCAGGTACACAACCTTTAACAACAAGTAAGTTCTTTTCTGGAACTACTTTTAAAACTCTTAAATTTTCAACTTTTACTGAATCTGTTCCCATTCTACCTGCCATACGCATTCCTTTGAATACTCTTGCAGGATAAGAAGCTGCTCCAATCGATCCTGGTGCTCTTAAACGGTTATGTTGACCGTGAGTCGCTTGACCTACACCACCAAATCCATGACGTTTAACTACCCCTTGAAATCCTTTTCCTTTAGATGTACCAGATACATCAACAAATTCACCTTCTGTAAAGTGATCTACTGTTATAGCATCACCTAATTTGTACTCCGCATCAAAACCTTTGAATTCAACAACTTTGCGTTTTACAGAAGTTCCTGCTTTTTTAGCGTGACCTAAGTCAGCTTTAGTAGCACTCTTTTCTGTCGCGTCATCGAAACCAAGTTGAACAGCACTATAACCGTCAACTTCTTCAGTTCTGACTTGGGTAACGATACATGGTCCAGCTTCGATCACTGTACATGGCATATTTTTACCATTTTCATCGAAGATGCTGGTCATACCGATTTTTTTTCCAATTAACCCAGACATAATAATTATTTATTTATTGTTACTATTTATTAAAAACTCAAGGCTGAAAATACGTTTCAGCCTTGAATTGTATTTTTACCGTTTTTCCTTCGCTCGAAGCTTAGGACATGTTTCGCTTAAAATCTTTAAACGAATGGTGTTACTTACACTTTAATCTCAACTTCAACTCCACTTGGTAATTCAAGTTTCATTAAAGCGTCAATAGTTTTAGAAGATGAAGAGTAAATATCTAATAATCTCTTGTAAGAGCTTAATTGAAATTGTTCTCTTGACTTCTTATTTACGTGTGGTGAACGTAATACAGTGAAAATTTTCTTGTGTGTTGGTAATGGAATTGGTCCAGTTACAACAGCACCAGTACTCTTTACTGTTTTTACAATCTTTTCAGCAGACTTATCAACTAAATTATGATCGTAAGACTTTAATTTTATTCTAATTTTTTGACTCATTTTCTTTTAGTTTTAAGCTTCAACGCCTTTAGCTGCTTTGATTACTTCTTCAGATACATTTGAAGGAGTTTCAGCATAGTGTGAAAATTCCATAGTAGATGTAGCTCTACCAGAAGATAATGTTCTTAATGTTGTAACATATCCAAACATTTCTGATAATGGCACAGTAGCTTTAACAGTTTTTGCTCCAGCTCTATCACCCATGTCACTTACTTGACCTCTTCTTCTGTTTAAATCTCCAACAATGTCTCCCATGTTTTCTTCAGGTGTAATTACCTCAAGTTTCATGATTGGTTCCATTATTACAGCTTTAGCTGCTTTTGCTGAGTTTTTAAACCCAAGTTTAGCTGCTAATTCGAAAGATAATTGATCCGAATCCACATCGTGATAAGATCCATCTTTTAATGTAACTTTCATTGCATCAACCTCAAAACCAGCTAGTGGCCCATTAGCCATTGCCATTTTAAATCCTTTTTCAATAGAAGGGATAAATTCTTTAGGAACGTTACCACCTTTAATTGTAGATTCAAATTGTAATCCTGTTACACCTTCATCAGCTGGCTCGATAGTAAATACGATATCTGCGAATTTACCACGTCCTCCAGATTGCTTTTTATAAACTTCTCTGTGATCTGCTGGTCTAGTAATAGCTTCTTTATACTCAACTTGTGGCTGACCTTGATTAACTTCTACTTTAAACTCACGCTTTAAACGGTCTACAATAATATCTAAGTGAAGCTCACCCATACCAGATATAATTGTTTGTCCTGAAGCTTCGTCTGTTCTAGCTGTAAATGTAGGATCTTCTTCTGCTAATTTAGCTAAAGCCATACCTAATTTATCAACATCTGCTTTAGTCTTAGGCTCAACTGCGATACCAATTACTGGATCTGGGAAGTCCATAGATTCTAAAACTATAGGATGTTTTTCATCAGACATAGTATCTCCAGTCTTAATGTCTTTAAATCCTACAGCAGCTCCAATATCTCCTGCTTCAATAAAATCGATAGCATTTTGTTTATTAGAGTGCATTTGATAAATACGAGAAATACGTTCTTTTTTCCCTGAACGGTTGTTAAGGATATAAGATCCAGCGTCTAAACGACCTGAATAAGCTCTAAAAAATGCTAAACGTCCTACGAAAGGATCTGTAGCAATTTTAAATGCTAATGCAGCGAAAGGCTCTTTAACATCTGGCTTACGAATTTCTTCTTGTTCAGTATCAGGGTTCATTCCTTTGATACCTTCTTTATCTGTTGGAGACGGTAAGTAGCGACATACTGCGTCTAATAAAAACTGTACTCCTTTATTTTTAAATGCAGAACCACAAATCATTGGAATGATTGCCATATCCATTACAGCAGCCCTAAGTGCAGCATGCACTTCTTCTTCTGTAATAGAATCTTCGTCTTCCATGAATTTTTCTAAAAGATTCTCGTCATAACTTGCTACTTCTTCAATTAAAAGTGCACGATACTTACGAGCTTCTTCTTTCATATCTTCTGGAATTTCAATAACATCAAAAGTTGCCCCTTGAGTTTCGTCATGCCATACGATAGCTCTGTTTTTTACTAAATCAATAATACCTTTAAAATCTGCTTCATCACCAATGTTTAAAACGATTGGCACAGCGTTAGATTTTAACATATCTTTTACTTGTTGACAAACTCCTAAGAAGTTTGAACCTTGACGGTCCATCTTGTTAACAAATCCTATTCTTGGTACTTTATAGTTATCAGCTAATCTCCAGTTAGTTTCTGATTGAGGCTCAACACCATCAACAGCACTAAATAAAAATACTAACCCGTCTAATACACGTAATGAACGATTTACCTCTACTGTAAAATCAACGTGACCAGGAGTATCAATAATATTAAAGTGGTACCCTTTAGTTTCTGGTGTTGGTTGAGCATTTTCAAGTGGAAATTGCCATGTACAAGTCGTTGCAGCAGAAGTAATTGTAATACCTCTTTCTTGCTCTTGCTCCATCCAGTCCATTGTAGCAGCACCATCATGTACTTCTCCAATTTTGTGAGAAACTCCTGTGTAATAAAGAATACGCTCTGTTGTTGTAGTTTTACCTGCATCAATATGAGCTGCAATTCCGATATTTCTTGTGAATTTTAAATCTCTTGCCATTTCTTATTAAAATCTAAAGTGAGAGAATGCTTTGTTGGCTTCTGCCATTTTGTGTGTGTCCACACGTTTCTTTACTGCTGCCCCTTCTTCTTTAGCTGCTGCTAAAATTTCTGAAGCCAAACGCAATGCCATAGACTTTTCGTTTCTCTTACGAGAATAACTAATCAACCATTTCATTGCAGTTGAAACCTTACGATCTGCACGTATTGGATTAGGAATTTGAAATGTTGCTCCTCCTACTCTACGACTACGTACTTCTACGTGAGGCATAACATTAGATAATGCATCTTTCCAAATTTCTAAAGCTGTTTTTTCTTCATCTGTCTTTTTAGTATCTACGATATCAATTGCATCATAAAATACTTTAAAAGCTACAGACTTCTTTCCGTCCCACATCATCATATTAACAAATCTAGTTACTAACTGATCGTTAAAACGAGGATCCGGTAAAAGCGGTCTTTTTTTCGCTGCTCTTTTTCTCATGTCTTCTTCTTAAGTTTTTTAATTAACTTTTAGGGCGTTTTGCACCATACTTAGATCTACGTTGTGTTCTACCTGCAACACCTGCTGTGTCTAAAGCACCACGAACGATGTGATATCTAACTCCTGGCAAATCTTTTACCCTTCCACCTCTAACCAATACTATCGAGTGCTCTTGTAAATTGTGACCTTCTCCGCCGATGTATGCATTTACTTCGTTTCCGTTTGTTAAACGAACCCTTGCCACCTTACGCATTGCTGAGTTAGGCTTTTTAGGTGTCGTTGTATAAACACGAGTACACACACCACGTCTCTGAGGACACGAATCTAAAGCAGCCGATTTACTCTTCTTGGTTATTTTGGCTCTTCCTTTTCGTACTAATTGTGAAATTGTTGGCATATAATTTTAATATAATTTTATGTTACCTCTCTCTAAGAGGGGTGCAAATGTATGAATTATAATTCATAAATCAAACCTTAATTCATTAATTTTCAATAGAATTTAAAATATATTCAAAGACTCATATTAAATAATAAGTTTTTTACGTTAAATTTATCTCTCACCTTTACAATCACACAAATTGCTTTTAAGAAAATTTATTTTATTACTTTATATTTTACACTCTGTAACCTCACAAAGTCAAAATATTAATTTAAAAATTGAAACCTATCCAAATGCTGAATCAAAAATAATACCATACAACAAGCATCACTACTCATCTAAATCTATCACTAACGAAATTAAAGCATTTCAAAAACAACTATTCAACGAAGGATACTTAAACAATGAAGTTACTGAAATCTCAACAAAGGACTCTACAAATTACAAGTGCATCATAATACTAAAAAACAAAATAAAATTTGTTCATATATATATAGACAAAAAAAACATTACCGATTCAGTATATCAGGAACTAAATCTTACAAAGAGTAAAAACAAAAACTATTATATATCTGAATACACAAAGCTTGAAAAAAACCTAGAACTTCAAAATAGAATAATCAACAACAAAGGCTATCCATTTAGCGAGTTAAGTTTAATTGAAATACAAAAGAAAAATGACTCAACACTTACTGGAAAACTTAAAATTGATACTAATGAAAAAAAACGAGTACTAAACAGAATTGTCATTAAAGGATATGAAAAATTCCCTAAATCTTACCTAAGACACTTTCTTAAAATAAAAAAAGACAAAACCTTTAATTTAGATGAAATTAATACAAAGACAATCAGCTTAAACAATCTTAATTTCTCGAAACAAATAAAAAGTCCCGAAGTCTTATTTTTAAAAGATTCCACCAAACTATATATCTATCTAAAAAAAACACCCAGTAATAATTTTGATGGTTATTTAGGATTTGCAACAAATGAAAATTCTAATAAAATTGAATTTAACGGTTATTTAAACTTAAATTTAATTAACAATTTAAACTATGGAGAAAGTCTTCATCTAGAATACAAATCAGATGAAACGGAACAAAAAAACTTTAACCTGACAACTAACCTTCCTTACATCTTCAACTCTCCAATAGGCATTGAAGCTTCATTAAGCATCCTTAAAAGAGACTCTACCTTTATAAATACCAATCAAAAAGTTGATTTATTTTATCAACTAAATGATAAACACTCTATTTACACAGGTATTTCAACAACCGAATCAAGCGATTTGACAAATGAAAACACTAATTTGAATATAATAGATTATACCAATAACTTTTTTAATATAAAATACCAATACATCAAACATCAAAAGGATGACTTATTATTTCCAATTCAAACTTTTGTAAAAATAGAAACAGGTTATGGCACAAGAAAATCCAACACAAACAATTTAAACCAAACATTAATTAACATAGATGCTAATCACATTTTTAATTTAAATAATAAAAACAGTATTTACTTTAGAACCAGCATTAAGCTACTAAATTCTGAAAATTATTTAGAGAATGAACTTTTTAGATTTGGAGGCATAAACAGCATAAGAGGCTTTACAGAAAACAGTTTAACCGCCAATAGCCTATATATACTTAATACAGAATACAGATACAGACTAAGCAATAGCATTTTTGTTAATTCTATAATTGACGTTGCAACTTTTAAAAACAACTTAATTAAACAAGAGGAAAATCTATACGGATTTGGATTTGGATTTGGAGTCTTAACCAAAGGAGGTTTATTAAGATTTATCTACGCAAATGGAAAGCAAAAAAACGAAGTCTTCAATTTTTCCAACTCAAAAATACATCTAAGCATTAAAACGATATTTTAAGTATTTTAACGCTATTGTAGAATAAATTTTAAATTTTATCAAAAATAATCGTCAAAATGATTGTTTTGTTGGCATTAATTTATGAGTTTTGAGATAAGACTAATTTAATATATCAATATGAAAACAAATTTAAATCGAATTTTAACATTGTTTTGTGTGACATTAGCGAGTTTCGCTTATGCGCAAGAACAAACAATTACCGGAACAATTTCCGATGAAAATGGCTTCCCCTTACCGTCTGCAACCATTGTAGTAAAAGGGACATCAAATGGAAGCACATCAGACTTCGATGGGCAATACACCATTCAAGCAAATACGGGAGAAACATTAGTGTTTAGTTATGTTGGTTATGACACAGTTGAAAAAATTGTATCATCTTCAAGTAGCATTAATATATCTCTTAACCCAGGAAACACATTAGATGAAGTTGTTGTAACAGCGTTAGGGATTAAAAGAGAAAAGAAAAGTTTAGGTTATGCAACTCAGGAAGTTGGAGGAGACGAAGTTTCTAAAGTTAAATCATCAAACTTTGTTAATTCTTTATCTGGTAAAGTAGCTGGATTAGATATTAAAAGCTCTGGTACATTAGGTGGATCAACAAATGTTGTTATTAGAGGTAACGCATCTATAGCTGGAAATAACCAAGCTTTATTTGTAATAGATGGTATACCTGTAGATAACGGTAACTCAAACTCTGCCGGACAAAGAAGTGGTCGTGGTGGTTACGATTATGGTAATGCAGCTTCAGATATCAATCCAGATGATATTGAAACAATAAACGTATTAAAAGGTGCAGCTGCGACAGCTCTTTATGGATCAAGAGCATCTAATGGTGTTGTAATGATTACCACAAAAAAAGGAAAAAAAAGAAAAGGTATTGGTGTAACATTAAACTCTAGTTATACTATAGGAAGTGCTGATTCAGAAACACTTCCAGTATACCAAAAATCTTACGGTGCCGGTTATGGACCGTATTATGATGATCCATCAGGATTCTTTTTTTATGAAGATATCGATGGTGATGGTAATCCTGATTTGATTACTCCAACTACAGAAGACGCTTCTTACGGAGCTGCATTTGACCCATCATTATTAGTATACCAATGGGATGCATTATACCCACAATTAGACACATACCTTCAAGCAACTCCATGGGTAGCAGGAGCAAACGATCCTAATTCAGTATGGAAAAGCGGAGGAACAAGAGTTAACTCTGTTGCTTTAGACGGAGGAAATGACACAAGTAGCTTTAGATTAGGTTTTACTAACATGCTACAAGAAGGAAACTTACCAAACAGTGAAATTAAAAGAAATACAATAAATTTTTCTGCTTCACATAATTTAAGCGACAAATTTACTGCGTCAACTACTTTTACTTACACAAAAACAAATGGAAAAGGAAGATATGGTACTGGATACGATGCAAACAACGTTATGCAACAATTTAGACAATGGTTTCAAACAAATGTTGACTTAGAAGCTCAAAAAAATGCTTATTTTGCAACAGGACAAAACATCACTTGGAACACTTCATCTCCTACAGATTTATCTCCAATTTACTCTGACAATCCATATTGGACATTCTTTGAAAATTATGAAACAGATCAAAGAAACAGATACTTTGGAAACTTTGCCTTAAATTATGAAATCAATGATTGGCTAAGTGCCTTAGGAAGATTCACTTTTGATACTTATTCTGAATTACAAGAAGAAAGAACAAACGTAGGAAGTGCTAACGTTTCAAAATATTCAAGATATAATAACAACGTAGCTGAATATAATTACGACTTTATTTTAACTGCTAATAAAAATTTAACTGACAAACTTAACTTAGAAGGTAATGTTGGTTTTAACCTAAGAAGAAATGATAGAAGCAGTATTTATGCTCAAACTAACGGAGGATTAAACTTACCCGGATTATACTCTTTATCTAATAGTGTTAATGCTATAGAAGCACCTACAGAATATGAAGCTGTTAGCAAAGTTGACGGTCTATATGCAAGAGCAAGTTTAGGTTATGATGGATTAGCTTACTTAGAAGGAACTTACAGAAGAGATAGAGCTTCAACACTACCAATTAAAGACAATACATATGGTTATTTCTCAGTAGCATCAAGTTTAGTTTTTTCTAAATTAATTGATGCTGAATGGTTATCATTTGGAAAACTTAGTGCTAACTATGCTGAAGTTGGAAATGCAACATCTGCATATAGGGTTTTTAATACTTACACAATCGAAACACCTTTTTCTGGTACAGCATATGCCACTAACCCAGGAGCTAGAAACAATTTAGAATTAAAACCTGAAAGACAAGAAAACTACGAATTTGGTCTTGAAGCTCAATTTTTTAATAGAAGAGCTGGACTTAATGTGTCATACTATAACACCACCAACAAAGATCAGATTACTTATGTACCAGTATCTAATGCAACAGGATACTCTTCTGTATTATTAAACGCAGGTACAATAGAAAACAAAGGATGGGAAGTACAATTAAATGTCACACCAATTAAAACAGAAAATTTCAGTTGGGATGTTAACTTAAACTGGGCAAAAAACAAAAGTTTAGTAGTTGAGCTTACTGATGGTATAGACAATCTACAATTAGCGTCATTACAAGGTGGTGTATCTATAAACGCGACTCCCGGTCAACCTTACGGTACAATTAGAGGTACAGATTTTGTTTACCATGAAAACGGCCAACCAATAGTTGGTGCTAATGGATATTATGAAAGAACATCAAATAATGAAATTATTGGTGATATTAATCCTGAGTGGACAGCAGGACTAAACAACAGTATTAATTACAAAAACTTTAATCTAAGTTTTTTAATTGATATGCAAAAAGGAGGAGATGTATTTTCTCTTGATACATGGTACGGTTATGCTACAGGTTTATACGATATTACTGCTGGATCAAATGACTTAGGTAATCCCGTAAGAAACCCAGTAACATCTGGTGCTGATAGTGGTGGTATAATTTTGCCTGGAGTTCAAGCAGACGGAACACCAAACACAGTTAGAGCAGATGCTAGCACATATGCTAACCCTTGGGGATATGCTAGAGCTACAAATAGCCAACACGTATATGACGCTGGTTTTATAAAATTAAGAGAAGCAAGCTTAACATATTCTTTTAACGACGATATGTTAAGTAGACTACCATTCACTGGAGCATCAATATCTCTAATTGGTAGAAACCTTTGGATTATAGATAAAAACACACCTTATGCAGATCCAGAAGCTGGTTTAAGTTCAGGAAATATTCAAGGATACCAATCTGGTTCTTATCCAACAATACGTGAAATTGGAGCATCATTAAAGTTACAATTCTAAAAAACAAAAAATTATGAAAAAAACATATATAACAATTTTATCAATCTTGGTATTATTCTCATGTCAAACAGATGAATTATACGAGGATTTAAATAGAGACCCAAAAAACCCAACACAAGTCGATGCAGACTTTTTGTTTAATGGAGCTGTAAAAAGCTTATTTGATCAAATGACCAGCACAAATGTTAATTCAAACATCTTTAGATTATTTGGGCAGTATTGGACACAAACAACTTACATTGATGAGAGTAATTACAACCTAACAGAACGTAATATCCCTGAAAGTCATTGGTCAGAAATATACAGAGATGTGTTATTAGACTTAAAAACAGCTAAGGACATAACTACATCTTCAACTAGTAAAGCACAAATTGAAATTTTAATGATTTATGCTTGGCAACAAATGGTAGATACTTTTGGTGATATACCTTATACAGAGGCATTAGGAGATGTTACATTACCTAAATATGATGATGCAGAAACTATTTACACCGATTTAATTACAAGGGTAAATGAAGCTATCCCAAATCTAACAGGTAACGGTTTTATAACTTCAGATAAAATCTATGGTGGAGACATGACAGCTTGGAATAAGTTTGCTAATTCTTTAAAGTTAAGATTAGGAATTAGGTTATCTGATGTAAACCCAACTTTATCTCAATCAACAGTTGAAGCTGCTTACACTGCAGGAGTATTCTCATCAAACGACGATAATGCATTACTTGCTTATGAGTCTGCAACACCTAACACAAACCCAATATGGGTTGACTTAGTTCAAACAGGAAGAACTGATTACGTTATCGCTAATACTCTAGCTGATGTAATGAATACGTTAAATGACCCAAGGAGACCTGAATATTTTGATGATAATCTAGGGGCTGGAATCTACGAAGGAGGCCCTTATGGAGATAACAATTCATTTCCTGGATATACTCACATAGCAGGATATGATGATGAATTAGATATACATGACCCTGAAGCTAAAGGAGTATTATTAGACTATAGTGAAGTTTCTTTTTATTTAGCTGAAGCTGCTGCTAGAAATTGGTCTGTTGGAGGTACTGTAGAAGAACACTATGAAAATGGAATTACAGCTTCATTTGAATATTGGGAAGCTTCAGACTTAACAACTTATTTAGCAAATCCAGCTGTAGCCTATGCAACAGCATCTGGAGATTGGAGAGAGAAGATTGGAACTCAATTTTGGTTAGCAATGTACAATAGAGGATTTGAAGGTTGGACAGTTTGGAGAAAATTTGACAGTCCACAGTTTAACTTACCAGTTAATACGGGTGATCCAATTCCTACCAGATATACATACCCTGTTAACGAACAAAATCTAAATGAAATTAACTGGGGTAAAGCATCAACTGCAATAGGAGGAGATACCAAAACCACTAAATTGTTTTGGGATATAAATTAATATTTCTTTAACATTTTATCAAAAGCCTTGAAAATTATTCCAAGGCTTTTTTTTTAGAAAAAATTATCCATAAAACATTATCATGCAAATAATTAGAACATGAATTACTTCTAAACATTAAGAGTACAACATATTGAATTAATCTAAACAAAAGATAAGAATCATTAAACATTTCATTCGTGTAGAACAAAAATTATGACAAAAAAGTTGTTTTATTAAGTTTTTATTAAGATTTTTGGCTCAGACTAATTCAAATAAAAATAAAAATGAAAACAAAGTTTAGTGGAATTTTAACGCTATTTCTAGCGTTTGTTGTGCAAATATCGTTTGCACAAGACAAAACAGTTTCAGGTGTCGTAACTGACGAAAACGGTTTACCGTTGCCAACTGCCAATGTAGTTGTCGTTGGAACGTCTAATGGAACATCAACAGATTTTGACGGAGGATACTCTATCAATGTAAATGTTGGTGAAAAATTACAATTCAGTTATGTTGGATATAGTAACAAAGAGGTTATAGTTGGTAGTGAAAACACTATCAATATATCTCTAGCTCCTGATAACCAACTAGAAGAAGTGCTAGTAATTGGTTACGGTACTTCTACAAAACAAGCTTTTGCGGGAACAGCAACTACTATTAGTTCTGAAAACCTTGAAGCAAAATCTTTTGCAAATGTTACTCAAGCCTTAGCTGGTGAGGTAGCAGGTGTTACTGTAATTAATACCTCGGGACAACCAGGTACAGTTGCAACTGTACGTGTAAGAGGTTATGGGTCACCATTAGGAAACCGTTCTCCGTTATACGTAGTTGATGGTATACCTTACAATGGTGTCTTTGAATTAAACTCTATTAACCCTTCTGATATTAAGAGTACAACAGTACTTAAAGATGCTACTGCTACTGCTATATATGGTTCAAGAGGAGCAAATGGAGTTGTATTAATCACGACTAAAACTGGTTCTAGAACTGATGGTTATGTAGAAGTTGATTTTAAATCTGGAGTTAACATGCAAATCATACCAAGGTATGATGTAATTACTAACCCTGAGGAATACATTGGATATGTTTGGGAAGGATTAAAAAACAGAGGTCAAGTTACAGGTAATCCAGATCCAGCAGGATTTGCGAATTCAACATTATTTACCGACGATGGTATAGGTGCTGGATACAATATGTGGGATGTTGCAACAGCTGAAGAATTAATTGATCCTACAACTGGACAAGTTAGAGCAGGTGTTAATAGATTATTTACACCTGAAAGATACGCTGATATAGCATTTGGAACTGGTATAAGAACAGAATCCAATGTTAGAATTGGTGGAGGATCAGAAAAATCAAAATACTTTGCTTCTGTTGGGTACTACGATGAAAAAGGATATTCAATAAACTCTGATTTTAAAAGAGTTACAGCTAGATTAAATTTAGACTCTGATGTAAAAGATTGGTTAAACGTTGGGGTAAACATTGGTTATTCAACTTCTAAAACCACAAACAATGGTCAGATAGAAGGATCTGAAAATATATTTGAATTTGCTGATAAAATGGCACCTATATATCCAGTATATGCTCGTTTTCCAAATACAGGTACTTTAATTCCTGATAATATTTATGGTGGATACCAATTTGATTATGGATCGCCTACTGGAGACTATAATGGTTTTACTAGAAATAGACCTAATGCCAATTTATTAAACCCAATTGGATCTGCAACACTTGATAACGACCTTAGAAATACCCAAGGAATAAACGGTAATATTTCTATGAAATTCAAAATCTCTGATGACTTAAGTTTCGAAAATACTTTTGGTGGACAATATTCTTTTTTTAGAAGAAATAATGCATCTAATCATGTATACGGAACTGGAGCAAACACAAATGGAAGTTTATCAGTAACTGATCAAGTTAGGTGGACTAAGTCATTTTTACAGTTATTGAAATATAATGCTCCATTTTCAAATGACAGACACTCTTTAGAGATTTTAGCGGCTCACGAATCGTTTGAATCTAGCTTTACTCAATCAAGACAATTTATGCAAAATGTAATTGTACCTGGTATATATAATTTAAGTAATTATTTAGAAACAGCAGGTTTACCTGATGGATATGAAAATGCTTCTGCTATAGAATCTTATTTTGGTAAAGTAGATTACAATTTTGACAATACATACTTTTTAACTGGTTCAGTTCGTACTGATGGATCATCTAGGTTTGTTAATGATCAATGGGGTGTATTTGGATCTATAGGAGCTGCATGGATAGTAAGTAATGAAGAATTCTTACAGGATAGTTTTATGTCTTATTTAAAAGTTAAAGCATCTTATGGTATAA
Organism: Olleya sediminilitoris; assembly: GCF_016785945.1. Lineage (GTDB taxonomy): Bacteria > Bacteroidota > Bacteroidia > Flavobacteriales > Flavobacteriaceae > Olleya > Olleya sediminilitoris. The sequence goes on from NZ_JAEMEF010000007.1 coordinate 72,111, forward strand.
CAGGAGATCAGCAGGGTGTTAGTACAACACGTGGGTTTGATACTTATAATTCTAGTTTAGTTGGTGGAGAATTAGCTTTAGACTTAAATATCGTTGGAAATCCTGATTTAACTTGGGAAACTTCTAAGATGATACAAGGAGGATTAGAAATGAGTTTTGGTAATTATTTAGATGTAAATTTAGATTACTACAGAAAAAATACTGACAACTTATTTTTTAACCAACGTGTAGGACCTTCAGCTGGAATATCTAGTATTAGAGTTAATGATGGTGAGATTTTAAATGCAGGTTTAGAATTTGATGTAACAGGACATATTGTTAATACTAAAGATTTCAAATTAGATCTTTCTGTAAATGGTGAAGTTTTAAGTAACGAAATGAAAAGAATGCCTATAGATCCAAGTACAGGTGTTAGTAAAATAATTGATTCAGGATCATCATTAGATAGCGGTCTTTATGCTTTTGCGGAAGGTAGATCAATGTTTGATTTTTGGATGAGAGAATGGGCTGGAGTTGACCCATCAAATGGTTCACCTTTATGGTACCAATATTATGATGATGCCAATAATAACGGTGTACTTGATGCTGGTGAAGAATCTTTTTCTATCGATGATGGTAATGGTAATGATTTAAACACTTCTGGTTCTCTTTTTGAATATCAAAAGAAAAAACAAGGAAGCAATATCAAAAGAACTGTAACTGACACGTATGCTGATGCAACTCAAGTATTCATTGATAAATCATTTATACCTGATTTAAGAGGTGCTTTAAGACTTTCTGCTAGATACAAAAACTTTGATTTATCTACTCAATTTACTTACAGCATTGGTGGTTATGCTTATGATGCGCAATACGCAGAATTAATGAGTGATCGTTTTGGTGCTGCTGGTAATAATTATCATACTGATATATCTAACAGATGGCAAAACCCAGGAGATATAACAGATGTACCAATTTTATCAGACAATGCTATAGTTAATGGTACAAGTGCTTCAACAAGATTTATAACTAGTACAGACTATTTAGCGTTAAACAATGCTAGAATTGGATACACTTTACCAAGTAAAATGTTAGATAATATTGCTATTGATGCTCTAAATTTCTGGGTATCTGGAGATAACTTATTCATTAAGTCTGCTAGAGAAGGATTTAACCCTTCTATTAATGAAACGGGTAATTCTGGGCGTAGAACTTATGCTCCTCCAACAACAATTACGTTAGGAGCAAGAATTAAATTTTAAAAAAAAAAAAATGAAAAAAATATTAAAAATCGCTTTTGTATCAAGTTTGATGCTAAGCATTACAGGATGTTCTGATGATCTTCTAGATAATACTGGTGTCTCAGGAACTAGTCAACCAACTCAATTCCTGACTTCAGATCAATTAGCTGAAGGGGCAGAAACTAATTTAGCAATTCCAGCTGCTTTCATTAATGGATTGTATGCACAGATGATACAAGCTGGATCAGGAGGAACTACTAACCATGATGACTTTGGTCATAAATCTTATGATGTTTTTGGAGACATGCTTTCTGGTGACATGGCTTTAAGTAATAGTACTTTTGGATGGTATCGTGCCGAAATAACAGAGTTTCAAGCACCATTAGATTTTACTAGAGCAAGAAACAGAATGGTTTGGAGGTACTATTATAGAATAGTAAGGTCTGCAAATACTGTTATTGAAAACTTAGGAGGTAACAATGCAATACCAGAAATAGAAGAAAACAAGTATGCTATGGGTCAAGCCAAAGCAATGAGAGCTCACTCATACTTCTATTTGACACAATATTTTCAAAAAGAATATAATGCATCTGAAGAAATATTACCATTATATACAGAGCCACAAAATCAAAACCTTCCAAAATCTACAGCTGAACAAGTTTATGATTTAATGGAAAATGATTTGACAGAAGCAATAGAATTATTAGATGGATTTAATAGAGCTGCTAAAAACCAAGTAAATCAAGATGTAGCTAAAGCTATATTAGCATATGTATTAGGCGCTAAAGGAGGTAGAGATGTAGATGTAGCTTCTTTAACTAATGATGTTATTAATTCAGGTAATTATTCAATGCTAGCAAGTGGAGATGTAACAAATTGTTTCTGTGATGTAAATAATCCAAGTTGGATGTGGGGTATTGATGTAACTGAAAATAACGGATTAGGACTAATCTCTTGGTGGGGACAAATTGATCAATTTTCATACAGTTATGCTTGGGCAGGTGATTATAAAGCAATTGATGCTGATTTATATGATGCTATTCCAAATAACGACTTTAGAAAGGCACAATTTATAAATAATCCAACTAATGATAGACACTTACAACCTGCTGGTAAATTTTATGCATCTGGTTCTATAGGTGGAACATCACAAGTTGTAACTGCTGATTATGTATACATGCGTGTTGAAGAAATGTATTTACTAAATGCTGAAGCAAATGCAAAACTAGGTTTTGATGGTCCAGCTAGAACAAGCTTAAAAGCTTTATTAGACAATAGACTAACTGATGCTTCATATGTAGATGCATTATCAGGTCAAGCTTTACAAGACGAAATATACCTTCAAACTAGAATTGAGTTATGGGGAGAAGGAAAATCTTTCTTAGCAATGAAACGTAATAAAGCAACTACACAAAGAGGTGATAATCACTTATCTTTTGTAGGAGAGGCTATCGATTACAATGATGAGAGAATGCAATTTGAAATTCCTCAAGATGAGATCCAAAATAATCCATTTTTAGGATCACAAAACCAATAATTTAAACTAATTAAAAACACTTTTTTACTTCATGTAAAAAAGTGTTTTTTGCTAAAATCAAATCTTATGAAAAATAATAAAATAATATTATTAATATTTATGTTTGCTTTATTCATATTCACAAGTTGTGAAGAAGAAGTAGAAGCTCCTGGAACGAATTATGTTTCATTTGAAAATAACAGGACATTAGAAGTTGAAGCAGACGGTACATCAACATTTGAAGTAATGGTCTATTCAGCAAACATTGTTGATTCTGACAGAACATTCAACATTATGTTATCACCAGATTCTACTTTAGACCCTTCAACTTACACTTTACCCTCTACGGTTACAATACCAGGTTCTACAAATGTTGGTAAAATAGATATTTCAATAACAGATGTTGACTTAACATTAGCTAACTCAGAATCGATAATCTTAAACTTACAGGGTGGTGATGGTCTTTTCTTAGGTGATGGAATAACATTATCTGTATTAGAAGAGTGTTTATTTAACAAAGTTAATTTAAATATCACTTTAGATGATTGGCCAGAAGAATTATACTGGGCAATAGAAGATGCTGAAGGTAATGTAGTAGTAGAAAACGGACCATATGCTTCATATGCTAATGCATATGCTGGATTATCAGGGTCAATTGAAACTACACTATGTGTTGAAAGTGGTACATACCAGTTTATTGTTTCTGATGATTACGGAGATGGTGCTGGAGCAATAGAACTTATCACGTCTACAGGAACTGTATTGTTTAGTTCTGATGGATCATATGGTTCAGGATCAAGCGCAACGTTTACGTTACCATAACTTAAGTGTTAGAATATTTAAAAAGAGCCTGCAATTTGCAGGCTCTTTTTTTATACCTTTGTATCATGGAAAAATCAACTCAAATATTTGGTCTTAGAGCTATTATTGAAGCATTAAATGCAGGAGAAAATGTAGATAAAGTCTTTTTACAAAAAGGGCTAAAAGGAGAACTGTTTCAAGAGTTACAAGCTGTATTGAAAGATAAAAGAGTTAATTCGTCTTACGTACCTGTTGAAAAACTAAACCGACTAACTAAAAATAATCATCAAGGTGCTGTTGCACAAATAGCTCCTATTAAGTTTTATGACATTGAAGAACTTTATGAAAAAGTGTCTGCAAAAAATGAAAGGCCTTTATTTTTGTTACTGGATCAATTAAGTGACGTTAGAAATTTTGGAGCTATTATACGTACTGCTGAATGTACAGGTGTTGATGGAATAATAATCCAAAGTAAAGGTGCTGCTCCTGTAAATGGAGACACTATTAAAACAAGTGCTGGAGCTGTATTTAAAATTCCAATTTGTAGAGTGGATCATATTAAAGATGCTGTGTTTTTTCTTCAAGCCTCAGATATAAAAGTTATAGCTGCTACTGAAAAAACTGATAACACAATTTTTGATGTGTCTTTTAAAAAGCCTTGCGCAATAATAATGGGATCAGAAGGTCGTGGAATAAATCCTTCTATTTTGAAAATTGCAGATGAAAAAGCTAAATTACCTTTGTTAGGAGATATTGAATCCCTTAATGTAAGCGTTGCTTGTGGTGCATTTTTATATGAGGCTGTAAGGCAACGATTATAAATCGTTGCTACTTGTTTTATTTTCTTTAAAAGTGTAGTGTATTTTTAATGGTAACGTTGAATCTGATTCTTGTAAATCTAAATCCTCCTCCTCCTCCTCTACCCTTTCTATAAAGTATCCGTTTTCATCAAATTGTTGTAAAAACTCATCGTCTGCTTCATTATAATCAGGCTCTTCCCAAACATAACGTTTTGGTTTTGCTATTTGCTTTCTAAAAAACAAAGCAAATAATAACCCTACTATTAAACCACTTAAATGTCCTTCCCATGAAATACCTTCTTCTAAGGGAATGGTATTCCAAATCATACTTCCGTACAAGAATGCTACTAATAATGATAATGCTATTAACCTATAATATTTAGCAAAAACACCTTTAAAAAAAATAAAACTTGCTAAGACGTATATTAAACCACTAGCTCCAATATGGTATGAAGGTCTACCAATACACCAAGTTAAAAAGCCTGACAAAAGAATACCGTAAATTAATACCTTAAATGCTATGGATCTATAAAAATAAAATAATGCTGTGGTTAACACAAACAAAGGAATAGTGTTATGCCATAAATGCGAAATACCAGAATGTATAAAGGGACTACAAATTACACCTATTAAACCCGTCAGATTTTGTGGGTAAATACCAAGAAAGTTTAATGAAAAACCATACCTTATTTCGGTAGCAAAAATTAACCATAATAATATCACAAATGCTATAGGATAAATTAAAACGTCATTGGTAAATTTAAAAGGTTCTTGGTGTTTCATTGTTAATTAGATAGCAAATAGTTATCCATTTTTAATGTAATGCAATAATGTCAGTTGGTAGGTGCGTGAGGGATGGAACGGTTTGTTTGAAATCCTTTTTGCCTAAGCGAAAAGATTGAGTAGTGAGAGCCCGACTTTTTTGTGAAGAATGAGCAAAAAAGGCACGCCAAAACAAAATTTAATTTAATTTTACAGTATGAATACGCCTTTAGCAGAAAGATTACGTCCAAAAACATTAGATGACTATATAAGTCAATCGCATTTAGTGGGTCCAAACGGAACTTTAACAACTCATATTAAACAAGGTATTATTCCGAGTATGATACTTTGGGGACCACCTGGAATAGGCAAAACTACCTTGGCCAATATTATTGCTACTACCTCTAATAGACCGTTTTATACTTTAAGCGCAATTAGCTCTGGTGTAAAGGATGTACGTGAGGTAATTGATAAGGCTAAAAATAGTGGTGGTTTGTTTACTGCTAAAAACCCGATTTTATTTATTGATGAAATCCATAGGTTTAGTAAATCTCAACAAGATAGTTTATTGCAAGCTGTAGAAAAGGGTTGGGTGACATTAATTGGTGCAACGACTGAAAACCCTAGTTTTGAAGTAATATCGGCATTATTGTCACGCTGTCAGGTTTATATCTTAAAAGCTTTTGAAAAAACCGATTTAGAAGACCTTTTAAAGCGTGCTATTAAAAAAGATGAGTACTTATCGCAAAAAAACATAACACTTAAAGAAACCAGTGCTTTATTACGTTTATCTGGTGGTGATGCTAGAAAATTATTAAATATTTTTGAGCTAATTGTAAATAGTGAAGATAAAGATCCTGTAACTATTACTGATGCTATGGTGTTAGATAAGGTACAAAATAATACTGTTCGCTATGATAAAACTGGTGAACAGCATTATGATATTATTTCGGCATTTATAAAATCTATAAGAGGTAGTGACCCAAATGCTGCTGTATATTACTTAGCTAGAATGGTTGAAGGTGGTGAGGACGTAAAGTTTATTGCTAGACGCATGTTAATTTTGGCTAGTGAGGACATTGGTAATGCTAATCCTACTGCATTGGTAATGGCTAATACAACATTTCAAGCTGTAACAACTATTGGCTATCCTGAATCTAGAATTATTTTAAGCCAATGTGCGACATACCTTGCGTGCTCACCAAAAAGTAATGCTGCTTATATGGCTATTAACCATGCACAACAATTAGTTAAACAAACTGGAGATTTAAGTGTACCACTAAATATCAGGAATGCACCTACAAAATTAATGAAAGATATTGGTTATGGTGATGACTATAAATACAGCCATGATTATGACAATAATTTTGCTACGCAAGAGTTTTTACCTAAAGAGATTAGTAATACTAAACTATACCAACCTGGTAACAATGCTAGAGAAAATGCCCAACGTGAATTTTTAAGATCACGTTGGAAAGAAAAATATGGATATTAAAATTTAATATCTAACATTTGTTTTTGTAAGATACCTTTATCGTAGTATTCAATATACCAGCTATTATCTTTCTTGTAAATGATAGCTTCTTTACCTTCTACTATAAAAACATTTTCAAGATTGGTGTTTTTAATTTTATAGACTACTTTAGGTTGGCTATCTAATAATTGAAACCCTTCTGAAATTTTTTGAGCATAAAGCATTGAGTCTTTTGCTTTTGTTTCAATAATTGTTGCTTCAGCTTCTTGAATGTCAGGAACCGTTTCTTTAACTGTCTTGTTTAAGATAACTGGTTGGGTTTCTGTTGTAGCAGAATAATTATGTTTAAATGTTTCAAAAGTTTTAATAGTATTACGCAATGCTACGTTATAAGCTACCTTATATTCTTTGTCTCTAGACACTCCTTCTTGAGAGGTAAAAACTACTTGATTTTTACAGTTTTTAAAATTAATTTTTAGCTTAGTTTTAAACATGCTACTATCTTCTGTAACATCTGCATACAATACTAAACATCCATTGTTTGCTGCATCTGATGGTAATTGCTCAGAATCTAGAAAAACTGTAAAATTTTGTTTTTCTAATAAAAATTTGGTCAAGCCATTTAGTCTATAATTATTAGGCTTTTTTTGACAAGAAAATTGCTCTGGCACAACTACATACTTGTAGTCATTAAGTTCTGATTGAGCATATAAACCAAATGATAGATTTAATAATAAAAATAAGATTAAAGTAATTTTATATTTAAGTTTCATAGTTATAAATAATCTTTAATGTCTAATAAATTCTGGACAACTTTAATGTCCTTTGTCAGTTCTGTTTTATGATAATTAAAACAAATGGCATCTAAACCAATGTTTAAAGCACCTTGTATATCTGCTTCGTAACTATCACCAATCATGATACTGTTTGATGTTTCGGCTTTAGCCGAATTTAATGCAAAATTAAATATTTTAGGATTCGGTTTTTTAACTCCTGCACTTTCAGAGTTTGTAATGGTCTCAAAATAATGATCCAGTTTTGAGGCTTTTAATTTATTATTCTGAGCTTCTTTAAATCCATTTGTAATAATATGTAAAGTATATTTTGTTTTTAAATAATCTAAAAGCTGAAATGTACCTTCAAACACATGATTAAAACTTGATAAGTTAGTAATATAATCGTCTGACAATTGATGTATTAAATTATCCTGAACCGTATAATTTAAAGCATCAAAAGTATCTTTTAATCTATGATATCTTAAATAGTCCTTAGTAACTTTTTCATCGCGATACAACTTCCAATATTGAAGATTTATAGGTTCATAAAAACTTAAAAAATCTTTAATGTTAGTACCAACTTTATGTTTCTTGAAAATAAAATCGAAAGTCAATGCAGAGTTTTTATCAAAATCCCAAAGTGTATGATCTAAATCAAAAAAAACATGTTGAATATTATTTAGTTTTTGCATCTATAATTATGTTGAATAAGTTTTTAAAATGTTGCCAACGTGGATTGTTACCAAAGGTATAATTATGAAACACTGGTACAAAGGTACCATTTACTTGTTTTATAGACTGTATTAATCGTTTTAAAGCCTGTTGCTTATCTAATAAAGAATGGTACTTTAAAAAGGCAAAATCTAAGGCTTGAAATGGCACTATTTTTAATGGTGTTTGTACTTCAAAATCCAAATCATAAAATAAAAAAGGTGTACATGTACCTGCTCTAAAACCTAAATAATTAACATAACCCATGGTAAAGTCTTCTGGTATTTCTAACTCTACTAAATGACGATAAGACTCTGGCAAATTAACTTTTGAAAACGAATGTCTTGAACCTACAATTGCAGTGTTAATAATGCGTTCCATTCGTGCTTTTTCTTCTTTTAAAATCTCGATATTAGATAACGCAAAAAAAGAGGTTTTAATACCAACTTGACAATAGTCGCCAACGTGTTTTATAAGTGAAATAAATTTTTGTTTCTGAAAATTTATATTTTTATCGTAGGTCGAAAAATCGCCCAATAAAAAGAAAAAAACAAACTTATATTTTGAAGTTTTTTGCTTATTAATTACGTATTTATATGTGTCGTATGGGTCACGTTTAAAGCCCATAACAACAGAATATCTTTGGTATAAACGTTTAAATTTAAATGTAAAAAAATCTTTAAACGTACCTCCTATTGTACGCATCAACCCTTTTAATTTATAATCATAAGCTACTGGAATATCTATTACAGGTCTAACAGTATATTTTTGGTCTGGAAAATCAAAATCAGGATAGTTATCTTGTAAAATAGCTTTAAATTTATAAGCCCAAATATCTACAACAGGTTGGTCTAAAAATTTATTTTTAAAAGCTAAACTTTCTTGTGCAGTGAAACGTCCATAGTCATCTTTTACATGAGGTAAATACTCTTCATAACGACTAATTAGATAAAACGTAGCTGCAAAAACATCAAATGGTAAGGCACTTTTTTCTCCAGTAGGAAAAAAGCATTTAGTCTCTTCCCATGGTAATACATTTATATCCAAATCGGATAAACCTTGTTCAAAAAGTAACTCGTTTGCGCGTACAAAAATCTCGTTACTTAAAGGTTGCCTTGTGTACGACATTTTTAAGCTGTCATGTGCAATAAATTCCTCTATAACGGTTGTAAAGTTTACTGGAATCCCTAAAATTCTGGTACAAATTTGTTTAAAAACATATTTGAATCTAGGTGTAATTTTATGTGTGTATACTAGTAGCATTTACAGTAGGTTTTCGTCTGCAAAGCTAAAATAAGCGTTTTCTGTAACAATTAAATGGTCTAAGACTTTTATATCTAAACTTTGTGCTGCAGTTTTAAGTTTTAAAGTTACGGCTTTGTCTGCTTGACTTGGAACTAATGTACCTGATGGATGGTTGTGCGATAAAATAAGTCCCACTGCTCCAACCTCTAAAGCCGTTTTTAAAACCAAACGTGTATCTACTAAAGTACCTGTAATTCCGCCTTTACTTAATTGACTTTTATGTATCACTTTATTAGAGTTGTTTAAATATATAATCCAAAATTCCTCATGTGGTAACTCTCCAATAATAGGTTGCATAAGTTCAAAAACAGATTTACTTGAAGTAATTTTCTTTTTTTGCAAAGCTTCCTCTCCTCTTCGACGTCTTCCTAGCTCTAAGGCAGCAATAATGCTAATGGCTTTAGCTTCACCTATTCCTTTAAATTCCAATAATTGTTTGATACTAAGTTTACCTAATTCGCTTAAATTATTATCTACACTAGACAAGATGCGTTTACACAAGGACACAGCACTTTCATTTCTGTTTCCAGAGCCTATTAGAATAGCAACTAATTCGGCATCACTTAAAGATGCTTTTCCTTTGTATAATAGTTTTTCTCTAGGTTGATCATCTTGAGACCAATTTTTAATTGAAAATGAAGTACTTTTATCAGACATTTTATAAAACTACATATAATTTTGTAATTTTTAAATGAAATAAAACACATTAACCCATACAACCAAGCCAATTGTATCCACCTCAAAAACATCAGGATAACGACAAAAACCACTTGATTGAAGTGATTAAAACGTATCCCTTAGCTACAGTAATTTCTGTCAAAGACAACACACCTTTAATTACACATTTACCATTAATATATCGTGAGGAAGACGGGAAATTAATTGGTCATATTGATATTTACAATCCACAAACCAATCTATTAAAAGACAAAAACAAGGTGACTGTGCTTTTTTCTGGTCCTGAATGTTATATCTCACCAAGTATATATACCACAACGCAATTACCTACCTGGAATTATATTAAAGTACATTTAACAGGTACTGTAACACAAATTGAAAATAAAGCCGAATTAAAACAGTCTTTAATAACAATGACCCAATTTTTAGAGGCTCCTGACCATAAATATACTCTAGAGGCAGACAATCCAAGGTTAGATAAAAATTTAGAATATATCAAACTTTTTGAAATTTCAATAGATACTTGGGAAGGTAAATTTAAACTGTCACAGGACAAAAAACCAAAAGATAAAGCTAATGCTAGACAAGAGCTTTTACGTGCTAATCAACAAAGTATTACACACTTTTTAGACAAGATTTTTTAACCCACAAATTAACTGTTATTATGGAAATACTTATAAAAACAATCATTGCTTTTGTAGCAATTTTACACTTATATTTTTTATATTTTGAAATGTTTGCTTGGGAAACTACAGGTCGAAAAGTCTTTAAAAATTTTCCTAAAGACTTATTTAAGCCAACAAAAAGTATGGCTGCCAACCAAGGTTTATATAATGGCTTTTTAGCAGCAGGATTAATTTGGTCTTTCTTAATTAAATCTCCAGAGTGGTCTGCAAATATTGCTATTTTCTTTTTGGGCTGTGTTACTGTAGCAGGTATTTATGGCGCATTAAGTGTTTCAAAAAAAATATTTTTCATTCAAGCCTTACCAGCAATTATAGGTATTGTCTTAATACTTTTAAACAGCTAATTGGAAGCGTTAAATTGTACTATCAATTTTACCCCAAGCATCTAAATCTTTTAATATTTTTTCTAGAGATTCACCTCTAGAGGTTAGTTTATACTCTACCTTTGGAGGCACCACTGGATACACTTTTCTGGATATTAAACCCTCTTTTTCTAATTCTCTAACCGTTTGTGTAAACATTTTATTAGAAATCCCAGGAATATGCTTTTGTAAAATTCCTGAACGTAAAGCACCATCTAATAAATGAAACAAAACTAATGGTTTCCACTTTGTACCTATTAAGTCCATAGTATAATGTAATGGACAAGTTACATTTTTTTTCAAAATAAAAATTTTTATATCATTAAAAATCAACAATTTACTCGTTTTGGTAACTATATCACTTTTAGGTAAGTTATTGTTAATTAGGTAAATATAAATTAATTTTACGATCTAAAATAAAGTATATGAAAAATAATAAAGATTATCCAAAATCCTTTTCACATATTGGACTAACTGTACCTGATATAAAAGAAGCTGTTAAATTTTACTCTGAAGTTATGGGTTGGTATGTCATTATGGAACCATCGGAAATTAAAAAAGAAAAAGATACTGCTATAGGTCAAATGTGTATTGATGTTTTTGGTGACGACTGGCAGACTTTTGAAATTGCGCATTTAGCTACATCAGATGGTGTTGGAGTTGAGTTGTTTTCTTTTCCGCATGGAGTTAAAGAGGCTCCAGATTTTAATCCATTTAACACAGGTTTATTTCATTTTTGCATTCAAGATCCTAATATTGAAGATTTAATTGAAAAAATTGTTGCCTATGGAGGTAAACAGCGCATGCCTATTAGAGCGTATTATCCTGAAGACAAACCCTTTAAAATGTGTTATATTGAAGATCCATTTGGGATTGTATTTGAGATTTACACACATAGCTACGAGTTAACTTACAGCTCTGGTGCTTATCAAAATAAAAACTAATTTAATTATTAAAAAACGTAAGTCTAAGGCTTACGTTTTTGTTTTTATAGATACTCACGATACTGCATAACCCTAAAATCAAAAGTATTAAACTTTGGATTTTTAGCTTTTAATTGTTTGTACAATGGATTACTACCAATAGCAATATTTGCTGCTCCTGACCCAGAAGTTAAAGAGACTGTTTTAATAATCCTATTGGGCTTATTACTTTTAGTGGGTAATTCAAATTGATGAATTTTAGGCGTGATTTTACTTACCAAGTTCAGTTTTATATTGTAATCTTTTATATGTTTCCTGAAAAAATATTCAGGACCATTTTTGCTATTTCCTCCTGTAAATAACAAAGTGTCTATACTTGGATATTGCTTTAAATACCCAATAACATCTCGTAATTTTATATTAAGCATTCCTAAATCTGAAGCATCAACTTTTTCACGTTGCGCACTATCTACAATATCGCAAACACCTATTTTATGTGCTATTAAAAACTGTTTACGCTGGTCAATTGCTTCTTGACTATTATCATAAAACAAACCCAAATCATGAATTTTATCTATATATAACCACAAGCTATTATAGTAACTACCATAGCAAAAGTCCACATCTTTTTCTAACAATTCTCCTGTTGTAAAACGTGGAGGTGGTAACGTCCCAACGATTAACTTTTTAGTATCGTCTTTAATAAATGGAGCGTATGGATGTTTATGGTTAAACATAGTGTTTACAAAGATTTATAACAATTTTAAGTTTTTAATCTTGGTTAAAAATAGTGGTTTTGTTACCTTATAAGAAGTAATTAATTTAAATATTTTCACTTACGTGGAAATTAAAACAATACTAAACTATGGGAAAAGGAGATAAAAAAACTAAACGAGGAAAAATAAACAGAGGGACTTTTGGTGCTAGACGACCACGTATAAAAAAACGAGTAAGACCTGAAACCAAAATTGATATTGAAAAAAAAGGAACGGTTAAACCTTAAACCTATTCCCTATTTTTTTACCAACTACAAATGCTCCATAAACTGCTAATATTAGTATTACTATAGTCCCAAACACATACAATGGATATAGGATTGTATTACTATTAGAGTTTAAACACAAGGTATCTGTAATACATACAATTACTTCTTGATCATACAACATTGGTAACACAAAGCTAACTACTAAAAGCACAGCAATAACACTAAACAAATACACCACGTTTTTGTTTTTTTTAGGTTTACCTGTTGCTTTAAATAAATTGCGTTGCGCTTCTGTACGTTTATTATCTTGTAAAGACCAAGTTTTTTTCGGTTGAGAGGTTGCCATCAAATTGGTAATTATTGTAGTTAAACTGTTTTAAATCTTCAATTGTTTTTGCATTAGTTTCAATAACGTATTTAGCCATTAAACCTCTTGCCTCTTTTGCATAAAACGAAATGATTTTAAGTTTTCCGTTTTTTAATTCTTTAAAGGTAACATCTATAACTGGTACTTTAAGTGCTTTTGTATTTATGGCTTTAAAATACTCGTTTGATGCTAGATTTAAAAATAACTCATCATCTTCTAACTCTTCATTTAAAGACTTTACAATGTCTTCTTTCCAGAATTCGTATAAATTTTTATTGCTACCAACTGGTAACTTTGTTCCCATTTCTAATCGGTAAGGTTGAATTAAATCTAATGGTTTAAGCACACCATATAATCCTGATAAAATCCTTACTGTACTTTGCATTAAGTCTATTTTATCTTCGGGTAAGTTATAAGCGTCTAAACCTTTATAAACGTCACCATTAAAAGCGTAAACTGCTGGTCTTGCATTATCTTTTGTAAATGGTAAACTCCAGTCTTGATTACGATTATAATTAAGTTGTGCTAATTTATCACTAATGTGCATCAAGTCTGATAAATGCTGAGGTTTTTGTTTTTTTAAAACAGCATTTAGGGTTTTTGCTTGTTTTAAAAATTGCGAATCTGTCGTTTTTGCTGTTGGTAATGTTGACTCAAAATCTAATGATTTTGCTGGAGATATAACTAGTTTCATATGCTGTAAATTTAGTGTTGTTTTGCTTTGCAGCAATACATTACGTTGGTATATAATGCGGTATTATATACTAATTGTTAATTTTTGTTGTTACGAAATTACAAATAACCCTTTGGTTTTAAAAGCTGGATCTATAGTAATTTACAATACTAAAATTTAGTATTACTATGGAAAACTTGAGTTGCGTTAGCGATAGTAATGGCATCCTTTTTTTGCTGCCATAAATGGCAAAAAAAGATATAATGGATAGCGCGACCCTTAAGCTGATCCTAAAATCAGGTTAAGGGTAACGTCCAAATTTGTAATGTTATAAGAATGTTATTCCATGTGTTTAGAGTAGCCTCTCCATTTTTCGATACACTGTTGTATATCGTCTGGAATTGCAGACTCAAAACTCATAAACTTATTGGTGGTTGGATGCACAAATCCTAATGTTTTTGCATGTAGAGCTTGACGTGGTAGTACTTTAAAACAATTATCTACAAATTGTTTGTACTTGGTAAATGTGGTTCCTTTTAAGATTAAATTACCTCCATAACGCTCGTCATTAAAAAGGGTATGTCCTATGTGTTTCATGTGGACACGTATTTGATGCGTGCGACCTGTTTCTAGTTTACAGCTTACTAATGTAACGTAGCCTAAACGCTCTAAAACTTTATAATGTGTGACTGCTGGTTTACCTTTATCTGCATCGTCATCTAGATACACCGTGTTTTGTAATCTGTTTTTTGGATGACGTCCAATGTTACCTTCTATTGTACCATCTTCTTCATCCATATTTCCCCAAACTATGGCTACATATTCACGCTCGCTAGTTTTGGCTTTAAATTGTGCAGACAGATGTGCCATAGCGACTTCTGTTTTGGCTACGACTAACAATCCTGAAGTGTCTTTATCTATCCTGTGGACTAATCCTGGACGATCACTTGAATTGTTTGGAAGGTTATCAAAATGAAAAATTAAGGCATTTATTAACGTCCCAGAATAGTTACCATGTCCTGGATGCACTACCATTCCTGCTGGTTTATTAACCACTAGTAGTTGATCGTCTTCATAAACGACGTCCAAAGGAAGATCCTCTCCTACCAACAAATTCTCGTGTGGAGGATACTCGAAACGTACTTTTATAACGTCCTCTGGTTTTACTTTGTAATTGGATTTTACAGCAATTTCGTTTACAAAAATACTTCCGTTTTTTGCTGCGTCTTGTATTTTGTTACGTGTAGCGTTTTCGATTTTGTTCATTAACCATTTATCAATTCGTAATGGTTTTTGACCTTTATCTGCTACAAAAGAATGATGCTCATATAAGGTATCATTATCTTCTTGTTCTGGTAATTCTGGTGTGTAATCGTTCATTATATAGTATTTATGGACGGTTACCGTTTCCTAAAACAACATCTATTGCTGTTGTTTTAGGTAGTTTTGTTCCTGGTTTTAACACTTTACCTTGATAACGTAAACCTAAAACCATGTCCTTACCAATATTGTCTATGTATGTTTTTTTACCTACTTTAAATCCTAAGGCTTCTATCATTGGCTTAGCTTGTCTGTAGGATTTCTGATATAAATCTGGCACTGCTATTTTACGGTATCCTGATGGATTTAAAGTAATATAAATTTTACGGTTTTCTTTAACTTGCTCATTAGCTTTTGGATCTTGGTCTATTACAGAAAACTTTGGGTAATTAGGGTTAAAATTAGCCGAATCCTGAATTTGCATCACAAGATTATTGTTTTCTAACTCTATCTGAGCCACTTTAATAGATTTACCTTTTAAGTCTGGAACGGTTTCAAACTCACCATTATTAGTGGTAATATCTAACCATTTTAATATTATAAAACCTAGCACAAACAAGGCAACTATTGCTATTGCTAATTGCGTAAAAAACGCTTTACTTTTAAGAAAACTTATGAAACTCATTTAACTAATTTTTGTAGGCAAATATATAAAAACTAAAAGGTTTTATCTTCGGAATAAAATAAATGATATTTTTACAAAACGAATATTATAACTGTTTATTGGATATCTGATATAATTTAGATTTAAATGAAAAAAAACATTGCCATAATAATGGGAGGTTATTCTAGCGAATATAAAATCTCTCTTGACAGCGGAAACGTTGTATATCAAAACTTAGACAACACTAAATACAATGCATATCGCATTCATATATTTAAAGATAAATGGGTGTATGTTGATGATAATAATACCGAATTTGCTATTGATAAAAATGATTTTTCAGTAACTATTAATGGTACAAAAACAACTTTTGACTGTGTCTTTAATGCCATACATGGTAGTCCTGGTGAAGATGGTTTTATGCAAGGTTATTTCAAATTACTAAACATACCTCACACTAGTTGTGGTATGTATCAAGCTGGATTAACCTTTAATAAACGTGATTGTTTAAGTGTTTTAAAACCTTACGGAATACTAACTGCTGAGAGTTTTTACATCAATTTAGGAGATACTATAAACGAAGACGCAATTATTGACAAAGTAGGTTTACCATGCTTTGTTAAAGCTAATAAAGCTGGTAGCAGTTTTGGAATTAGTAAAGTCCATAAAAAAGAAGATTTACAACAAGCAATTGATCATGCTTTTAAAGAGGATGACGAAATTATAATTGAATCTTTTTTAGACGGAACAGAAGTGTCTGTAGGTGTGATTACCTATAAAGGCGAAACTAAAGTATTACCAATCACAGAAATTGTAAGTGAGAATGATTTTTTTGATTACGAAGCTAAATACTTAGGTAAATCCAACGAAATTACTCCTGCAAGATTAACACAAACACAAGAAGAACAAGTTAATACTGTTGCTAAAAAAGTTTATGAGGTTTTAAAAATGAAAGGCTTTTCTAGAAGTGAATTTATATTTAAAAACAACCAACCACATTTACTTGAAATAAATACTGTACCTGGCTTAACGACTGCCAGTATCTTACCACAACAGGCTAAAGTTGCTGGTATTAGCATGGAAGCCTTGTTTAGTAATGCTATTGAGGAAGCTTTACTTTAAAAAGTATATATTTAGAGACTAACCAAACTTAAACTAATATGATTTTTTACGGTAGAAAAGCAACCACTATAAAGGAAGGTAGGCTTGTTAATGTTAATTGTCCTAATTGTGAAGATGGTCGTACTATGCGATATTCTATCTTTGGTAAATACGCATACTTATATTGGATACCTATGTTTCCGTTAGGTAAAGAAAATATTTTAGAGTGCACCAATTGTCATAAAACATTTGATTTAAAATCGTTACCTAATTCAATAAAAGAAAAATTTAATATTGAAAAAGCTGATGCTAAATATCCAATTTGGTATTTTAGTGGGTTAGCAGTTTTAGTTTTACTAATTAGTTTTGCTGTTTACACAAGTAAAAAGGACGACGAGAACGACAAACGCTATATCAAAGAACCTATGATTGGCGACGTATATTCTGTTGAGACTTCACAAAGTGGTTATTACAGCACAATGAAAGTTAACAAAGTAACAAAGGATAGTATATTTGTAATTTACAATGATGTACTAATTGACAGAAAATCTAAAGTTTATAAAATAGATAAAGCTAAAAATTACACCACAGAAACAGATGGCTATACTAGAAGTGAAATACAATCACTTTTTGACAAACAAACCATCTACGAAGTAGATAGAGATTAAAAAAAACAAAACATGAGACGCGCAATTTTCCCTGGATCCTTTGATCCAATAACCCTTGGACATTATGATATTATTAAACGTGGTGTCAAATTATTTGACGAAGTTGTGGTTGCTATTGGAGTGAATTCTGAAAAAAAATACATGTTTTCTTTAGAAGAAAGACAACGTTTTTTAGAAGAAGCCTTTAAAGACCAACCAAAAGTAAAAGTTGTAACTTATAAAGGTTTAACAATTGATTTTTGTAAAGAAATTGATGCTCAATTTATTTTACGTGGATTACGTAATCCTGCAGATTTTGAATTTGAAAAAGCTATAGCACACACTAATCGTAAATTATCAAAAATCGAAACTGTGTTTTTATTAACTGCTGCAAGAACCAGTTATATATCATCTTCAATTGTAAGAGACGTTATAAGAAACAATGGTGATTACACTGTACTAGTACCAGATAGTGTAAGACTAAAAGACTAAGTATTACGTTAAACATAAAAAAAGCATAACAATTTAAATTGTTATGCTTTTTTTATGTTTTAAGTTTAAAATAATATTAAAACTTATATTCTGATAAAGGTTTAGGAAACTCTTCTGGATTAGCTGCTAAATGGTATCTAGGATCATCTATATCCTCTACAACTACTTCTCTAAACTTTGGACTAGATTTGTATAGTAATACTTTACAATCTTCGCTTAAATGTTTTAATCGTATTTGCTTTCCTTCTTTTTCATATTTTTCAACCAGATTAAAAATGGCTTCTAATGCGGAGTGATCACTTACTCTAGATTCTATAAAATCAATTTCTACTGTATCTGGATCATTTTTAATATCAAATTTTTCATTAAAAGCTTGAATACTTCCAAAAAATAATGGTCCCCAAATTTCATACACTTTAGTTCCATCTGCTTTAATACGTTTTCTAGCTCTAATTTTTTTAGCATTTTCCCAAGCAAAAACTAATGCTGAAATAATCACACCAATAAATACTGCTACAGCTAAATCCACAAAAACAGTTACTAATGATACTGTAATTAGTACTACTGCATCAGACTTAGGGATTTTCTTTAATATTCTAAAACTTGACCAAGCAAAAGTCTCTATAACCATCATAAACATAACACCAACTAAAGCTGCAATTGGCACCATTTCTATTAATTTATCTGCAAACAAAATAAACGATAGTAGTGTTACAGCCATCATAATACCTGACAAACGTCCACGACCACCTGCATTAATATTAATTACGGTTTGTCCAATCATACCACAACCACCTGTTCCTCCAAATAGACCAGACACTATATTTCCTGCTCCTTGCGCAACGCATTCTCTGTTTCCGTTACCTCTTGTTTCTGTCAACTCGTCCACAAGATTCATAGTCATTAAAGATTCAATCAATCCAACTGATGATGCTAAAAATGCAGGTAATGCTATAAATTTTAAAGTATCTAAGTTAAAAGGTAGTTTTTCCCAAAGCTCCATATTTGGTGTTGGAAACTCTCCTTTTAAACCAGTTCCTCCTCCTTCTATAATATATGATCCTACAGTAGACACATCCATATTAAATCCAATAACAATAAGGCTTGTTACTAATATAGCTGTCAAAGCTGCTGGTAATTTTTTAGTTAATTTAGGTAATCCCCAAATAATTCCCATGGTTAACAATACTAAACCAATCATGGTATATAGTTCTGCACCTTGCATAAATGTACTAACATACTCTTTAACACCTGCTTCTGATACTTGTAACGATTTATGTGAAAACATTTTTACCTGTGCAATAAATATTACAATTGATAAACCGTTAACAAATCCCATCATAACAGGATGTGGAATCAAACGCACAAAGCGACCTAATTTAAAAACACCTGCTAAAATCTGTATTAAACCCATTAATACCACACAGGCCATAAGATAGAAAAAACCCATGTTTTCAATAGGTGTATCCATTAACATCCCTTTGGTATGTCCATCTGCAATCATGGTTACAAAAATTACCGCTACTGCTCCTGCTGCTCCAGATATTAAACCTGGACGTCCACCAAAAATAGCTGTTATTAAACCAATTATAAAAGCACCTGATAAAGCCATTAATGGATCTATTTGTGCTACAAAAGCAAATGCTACTACTTCTGGAATCATTGCTAATGATACTGTAATACCTGCTAAAACGTCGTCCTTTGCATTTGGGACTATTTTTCTAATAAACTCTGTCATTGTCTTCAATTTTAGAAGCTGCAAAAGTACGCTTAATTCCAACAATCACAAGTCTATAATATTATATTTGTATAACCCTTGTTAAAAATAACTTTCAATGAAAAAAATTTTAGTACTATGTCTAGTCTTTATGTCTTGTCAACCTAAGCTTAAAAAAGACTTTGATTTTACAACTGTATTTGAAAAATCTAAAGGATTAGAAACCGCAACCTACCAGCAAACTATTACATATTATAACAATCTAGCTACTACCTACCCTTCTATATCCATTGACTCGATAGGTATAACGGATTCTGGAAAACCACTACATATAGTTACTTTAAATCCTGATAAAAATTTTGATTTTAACGCTATAAGAAATGACAAACGTATTTTATTAATTAATAACGGGATACATCCAGGAGAATCTGATGGAATTGATGCTACTATGATGTTATTTAGAGATATTGCAAATGGAGACATTCAAATGCCTAAACACACTGTTTTAGCTACAATCCCAATTTATAATGTTGGTGGTAGCTTAAACCGAAACACATCCACGAGAACCAATCAAAATGGACCTAAAGCTTATGGTTTTAGAGGCAATGCTAGAAACTATGATTTAAATCGTGACTTTATAAAAAGTGATACAAAAAATGCTGAGACTTTTGCTAGAATATTTCATTTAATACAACCTGATGTTTTTATAGACAATCATGTTAGTAATGGAGCAGATTACCAATATACATTAACACATTTATTTACGCAACATAACAAATTAGGTGGTTTGTTAGGAGATTATCTTCATAACACAATGCAACCTAATTTAGAGGATAATTTATCTAAACACAATTGGGATATCACACCTTACGTCAATGTGTTTAATACTGTTCCGGAAGCAGGTTTTAGTCAATTTATGGACAGTCCAAGATACTCAACTGGTTACACTACATTGTTTAACACTTTAGGCATGATGGTAGAAACACATATGCTAAAACCATACAAACAACGTGTTGAAGGGACTTATCAATTAATGAAATCTATGATTGATATTATTGAAAACGATTACTCAAAAATTAAAGACTTACGTCAAAAGGCTACAAAACAATTAATCGCAAAAACGACTTATCCTTTACAATGGGAAATTGACACCACAAAATCTACAACTTTAAATTTTAAAGGTTATGAAGGTCATAAAATACCAAGTAATATTACAGAAACCAATCGTCTAAAATATAATCGAAATGAACCATTTACTAAGCAGGTTAATTATCAAAACTACTTTAAACCAAGCTTAGAAGTCGTGATACCTAAAGCATATATTATACCTCAAGGTTGGTGGTCTGTTATTAAACGATTAAAATCTAATAACGTTATTTTAAAACCCTTACAACAGGACTCTACAATAACTGTACAATCCTACAAAATTGATGATTATAAAACTAGAACAAATGCCTATGAAGGACATTACCAACATTATAACACTAATGTAAAAACCACAACAGAAAAATTGATTTTTAAAAAGGGAGATTATATCATAGATACCAATCAATATGCGTTTAGATATTTAATAGAAACGTTAGAACCTCAAGCTCCAGATTCGTTTTTTAATTGGAACTTTTTTGATACCATTTTACAACAAAAAGAAGGGTTTTCTCCATATGTTTGGGAAGATAAAGCCGAAAGTATATTGGAAAATAACCCTAAACTAAAAAATGATTTCAACTTAAAAAAAGCTAATGATTCTGGTTTTGCTGAAAATTGGTATGCACAATTGGATTGGCTACATAAACATAGTAAAAACTATGAAAAGGCACATTTACAATATCCTGTTTTTAGAATATTAAGATAGTAGTATATTATATTTCGTGGTTATTGATGTTTCTATACTATTATAAAACCTGCTATAAATTAAGTCTTAAATCATGATCAATTTGTTCTAAATAATTCAATCTAGAAACATTGATTAACTTCTAATGTAGACTATAAGTTTATCAATATAATTAAATACATCTAAAGATTCATCTAATTTTAAAGCATAAAAAAACCGTTACAAACTGTAACGGTTTTTTTTATTATATGAGATAATGACTACTTTTTAACCATTATCTTTTTAGAAATATTTCTTACTTCAGAGTTTAACTTAAGGATGTAAAATCCTGCAGCTAATTCTGATGTACTAATTACACTAGAATTGTTAGATAACCTTCCTGCAAGTACTTGTTTTCCGTTTATGTCTATCATATAGTAATTAAGCGCTTCATCTTTTAATAAATTAACTTTTACGTTTAATTGATTTACTACTGGATTAGGAAAGGTTTTTACATCTGTAGATAGTTGAGCTTCTATAACAGCGTTACCTTTTACCTGTCCTACAGACACATTACTATTTCTATCTGTTGAACCAACAACAATTACCATTAATGGACTTCCTACTTCATCTAAATCTGCACAAATTTGGTTATTTGCGATTAAATCTAAAATATCAAAAGCTGTTGTTGTTCCTAAAGTAATAGCATTTAAATTAAAAGTCTCAGGATTATAAGCTAAAGTATGCACTTTATAAAAACCTCCAACTTCAGGAATTGTTAGTTCTTGTGTGCTACTGTAACCCTCAATTACTAAGTCATCTCCTTTTGTTAATAAAGTACTTAATTGGTAACCATTAGGTAAAACTGCATCATTGTTTAGGTTTACAGTAACTGTTACAGAAATTCCTGGTGACACAATAGCTAAACCAGTTGATAAAGTAGAAGTTCCTGCTGAAGTTGCTTCGCATTCTAATACATCTACTAAAAAGAATGTAACTTCTTGTACATCACATAGTGTTGATGAAGCGTCATCTCCTGCAAATAATTGAGTTTCCACTTTAAAATTTCCAATACCTAAATCCCAACTAGTTTCAGTTGTTGGATAAGCATAAGGTAAAGTATTATCTGTAACAACAGTTGTTGCTCCAGTTTCTAAATTTGTTATCGTAGTTATAGTACTTTCAGAAGCACCTACAACTAATGCATCAATATAAAAATCTGAAGGTAAATCTGAAATATTATACTCGCCACCTTCAGTAATTGTAACTGATTCTGATCCGTTTGAAAAAGCAAAAACCTTTAAATTACCACAAGGTGCTTCACAATTAATTGTGAATGTTACACAACTGTTAGCGCATTCAGTTCCGTTAGTATTATTCTCTGTATATATACTTGTACATAATTGGAAAGTACCACAACCGTGAGACCAAACTGAATTTGTTGCTCCAGGATATGTATAAGGCACAACGTTTTCAGTTTTGTTAAACACTTCTCCTGTATCAACATTTGTTAATGTAAAGTATGCGCTTTCAAGAGGTCCTGAAGTTAATAAGTTAATATTAAAATCTGATGGAAGATTTTCTAAATCGTAACTTGATCCATCTACAATTGCAACTGTTGCGTCAGAAAAGTTAGAAAACTCGAATCCATCAATTGTTCCACAAGGATCTTCACAAGTAATTGTAAATGTTAGACATGCTGAATCACATTCTGTTCCATTTGCATAATTAGCTTGGTAAACACTCGAGCAGATTTGAAACGTACCACAACCATGAGACCAAACCGAATTAGTGGCTCCAGGATAAGTATAAGGCACTACATTTTCAGTTTTATTAAAAACTTCACCTGTATCGACATTTGTTAAAGTAAAATATGCGCTTTCAAGAGGTCCGGAAGTTAACAAGTTAATATTAAAGTCTGCAGGAAGATTTTCTAAATCATAACTTGCTCCATCTACAATTGTAATTGCAGCATCAGAGAAGTTAGAAAACTCAAATCCGTCTATTTGACCACAAACAGTATTGTTTATTGTAAAATAAACCACTTCTTTATCACACATTGTGCTTTGACAGTAGTTATTTTCAAAAATCTTACCTATTAACTTAAAGTCACCTGTACCATAACTCCAAGCAGCATTACCACCTGGAATAGTGTATGGCAAATAATTTTCACCTACATTAAAAATTTGACCTGTTGTTAAGTTTTTTAGTCTTAAACTAGCACTTTCAGACTGACCATCTACCAATAAATCTACATAAAAATTATTTGGCAAAGCATCCAACTCATAAACACCATTATTTGTTATGGCAACGCTTTCGGTTCCGTTTGTAAATTGGTAACCTGTAATATCTCCACAAGTTTGAGCAGGAGCACATGAAATATTAAATCTAATAGTTTCACTATCACAATAACGTCCACAACTATTATATTTGTAAAGTTTTGCTTTAATTTCAAAATTTCCGCAACCATAATTCCAAGCACCATTTCCTCCAGGAAAAGTATATGGTAAATGATTTTCAGAAATAGTATATGATTGACCTGTATCTAAATTTCTTACATAATACTTGGCACTTTGTGAGTAACCATTTACTAATAAATCAATATAAAAATTGTTTGGTAAATCATTAATATAATAAGATTGATTATAATTTATTGCTGTTGAAGTTGTTCCGTTAGAAAACTGAAAACCTGAAATAGAACCACAACGAGTGTCTTCTAAACCATAGGATTGAGATGAAAAAGCGAAAGCAAATAGCATTAATAACGCTTTAAAAACAAGCGTCTTTTTGGGTAGTTTTTTATACATACTTTTAGGGTTTTGGATTAATTACATTTACAAATGCAAATCTAATTAACAATATTTTCCTACAATAAAATATTGGCTTAAGTGTTAAAAACTAGGCATTAAAAGTTAAACGGTTAGATTGTTAAGACCAAACGCAGCAATATAAATTTTAACAAAAAAATTAAGGTTTTAAAATAACAACTTGATATTGGCGTATGAATTACTTAATGCTTGTTTGGCTGCTTTTTCATTCAACCATTCTACTTTAGTAATACCTTCATTAATTTGAGGTTGCAACTCGTCTTCAAAATCAGAATACATTTCAAACCAATGCGTAATTTTCAACTTTGATTTACCATTTCTTTTAAAAACATGATAAGTAACAGGAAGCGGTTTTACTATTTTTAAACCATCAACACCTGTCTCTTCTGCAACTTCTCTTATAGCTGTTTCTTCAATGGTTTCTTTTTTTTCGGCTTTACCTTTTGGTAAATCCCATTTATCATTTCTGTAAATAAATAAAATGTCTCCTTTATTATTTAAAACCTTTCCACCTCCTGCAATAACATTGGGTAGTTTTTTTTTAAAAGCTTTCATTAATTTATCCTTATCATGACCAATCAACCTAACAGAATTAATAGACTTTTTAGATATAGTCTGCAAGACCAAATCAATATTTACATCTTTAAGTAAAAAGTTTTTAAAGTCTGTTTCTTTTTCAACTGTGGTTGTAAGATATATTGGTTTATCGTTAACAAAAATACATTGCATAAAAAATGGTGAATCAAGTTTAGTTAGGTAAAAATATCAAAATTAATGACATGGTTTGCAGCTTGTAATTTATTTTAAAATTAATTTTAAGTCAAATTAAATAAATCAGTATTTTTGTCCTATGATTTTTAATAAACAAACTGCCAGACAAACCGCAAAAGTATTATTGCAAATTAATGCGATAAAATTACAACCAAAGGATCCTTTTACTTGGGCTTCAGGTTGGAAATCGCCAATATACTGTGATAATCGCGTTGTATTATCTTACCCTCCTGTAAGAAATTATATTAGAGAAGAAATAAGTAAATTTATAGAAGAGCATTATGGAAAACCAGATGTAATTGCTGGTGTTGCAACAGGTGCAATTGGTATAGGAATACTTGTAGCAGAATATTTAGGATTACCTTTTGTATATGTACGTCCAGAAGCTAAGGGTCATGGTCGTAAAAACCAAATTGAAGGTCATATAGAAAGCGGACAAAATGTAGTTGTTGTAGAAGATCTGATTAGCACAGGAAAAAGTAGCCTTAATGCTGTTAAAGCTTTAAAAGAAGCTAATGTTAACGTTAAGGGTATGATTGCAATATTTTCTTATGGTTTTGAAGTTTCTAAAAACAATTTCGAGTCAGAAAACATTACTTTACACACATTAAGTAATTACGAAAACCTTTTAAAAGAAGCTGCTTCAAGTAACTATATTTCTGAAAAAGAAATAGAAACGTTAAGTCAATGGAATGCCAACCCAAGTGTTTGGAACGCTAATTGATATAGTAGTATTAATTGTGTAAAACACAATCAAATTTTAAACTTAATTTAAAGACCATTAAATAATGACATTAGAAAGCCCAAAAGCAATCCTTGATAAATCAGCCGAAGACACGTTTAACTTTTTAAGCGATGTTAAAAACTTTAAAAGCTTAATGCCTGAAAACATAAGCAAATTTGAAGTTTTAGGTGAAGATAAATTTTTATTTGCACTTAAAGGAATGCCAGAAATAGTATTAAAAAAGAAAGAAATGACGCCTAACAGCAAAATTGTTTTAGGTGCTGCTGGAGGTAAAATTGACTTTGCTTTAATTGGTAACATCAAAGAAATTGAGGCTAATAAAACTGAGGTTCAGTTAACTTTTGAAGGCGAGTTTAATGCTATGATGGCAATGATGATTAAAAAGCCAATTAGTAAATTTATAGAGACTTTAGCTGCAAATATGCCTGAAGCAATTAATACAACAGCTTAATAGTTTTCAAATCAAAGGTTTTTAGTTCTTGATCTTCAACCATAACTTTTAATAAACCTTCATTAGAGACACCTTTTATAATACCAGAAAATAAACCTTCATCAGATTTAAATGTTGAAGGTTTTTCTTTTCTAAATAAATAAGATTCATAATTATTTTTTAAAGCTGAAGTATCATTTTCTAAAAGCTTTAATTGTATTTCTAGATGCTTAAGTATTAGATGTAAGATTTCATCTAAATCATAATTTAATCCTGTTATTAATTTTAAAGATCCTGCCTGAGGTAAATCTTCAAATTTTAGCTGGTTGACATTTAAACCAACACCTACTATTGAGGACACAATATGACTTTGTTTTATGACATTTTCAATTAAAATACCACATATTTTTTTATTAGCTGACAAAATGTCGTTAGGCCATTTTATACTTAATTTAGGAATTTGTAACGTTTCTAAAGCTTTAATAATTGCTAAAGACACAGCCATGCTAATTTTAAATTGGTCTTCAAACTCAAACTGCTTAAAGCCTTTATAGACACTAAACGTTAGGTTTTTAAAAGATTCTGATTGCCAAGCAGATCCCATTTGACCTCGTCCTTTAGACTGTGTGCTAGTGACAACAGTTGTAAAATCTTGTACAGAACTTTCCAAACTTAGATTACGCATAAACCTATTTGTGGATTCAGTGGCATTAAGTTTGATTATACGCATATTAAATAGTTATCTTCGTATTGTAAAATCTTATGATTTTTTTAGAGTATAAAGAACTTAAAAATAATAACTTTGCACAAATTTAAATATTATTAATGGCGAAAAAAGATTCAAACGTAGACGCGCTAATTGCAACAATGCTAGAAGGCATAGAGGATGTTAAAGGAAAAGGAATAAACATTCTTGATTTAAGAGAAATTGAAAACACGGTTTGTGACTACTTTGTAATTTGCGAAGGTACTTCTAACACACAAGTTAACGCCATTGTCAATTCAATACAAAAAAAAGTAAGTAAATCATTAAAAGATAAACCTTGGCATATTGAAGGTGAATCTAATGGTGAATGGGTACTTATGGATTACGTAAACGTCGTGGTTCACGTTTTTCAAAAACACATAAGAGAATATTACGATATAGAGAGTCTTTGGGGAGATGCTAAATTGACCGTTATCGAAACAAATTATTAAACACATTACATGGCTGATAAAAACAAAAAAATAGCACCAAAAAAACCTAAATTTAATCCATATTGGATTTATGGAGGTATCATAATCTTTTTTATAGCACTTCAAGTATTTGGTAGTAGCTCTAGCAGTGCCGAAAAAACTTCGCCTTCACAATTTTTTGATTATTTAAGAAATGGTGATGTTGAAAAAGTAGATATCGTAAACGAAACTACTGCTAAAGTTTACCTTACTAAAGAAGCTGAAGCAAAAGAAGAGCATAAAAAATCTAAGCCAACTTCAATTTTTCCAACAACAACAAAATTACCTAACTACTCTTTTCAGTTTGGTGATTTAGCGTTGTTTCAAGAATCTATTGATGATATTAATAAAGAGTTAGGTAAAGACAATGCTGCACAAGTAACTTTTAGCATTGATAGTAACCCTTGGGGAGAACTACTTTTCAGCTTACTACCATTTGTTTTACTTATTGGTGTTTGGATTTTCATTATGCGTCGCATGTCCTCTGGAGGAGGTGGAGGTGCTGGTGGACAGATATTTAATATTGGTAAATCTAAAGCCAAATTATTTGACGAAAACTCGCAAGTAAAAACAACCTTTAAAGATGTTGCTGGATTAGAAGGCGCAAAAGAAGAAGTTCAAGAAATTGTTGATTTCTTAAAAAACCCAGAAAAATACACCAATTTAGGAGGTAAAATACCTAAAGGAGCCTTGTTAGTAGGACCTCCAGGAACAGGAAAAACCTTATTAGCAAAAGCTGTAGCAGGTGAAGCTAAAGTGCCATTTTTCTCTTTATCAGGATCAGATTTTGTAGAAATGTTTGTTGGTGTTGGAGCTTCTCGTGTGAGAGACTTATTTAAACAAGCTAAAGAAAAATCTCCTGCAATTATTTTTATTGATGAAATTGATGCAATAGGAAGAGCAAGAGGTAAAAACGCAATGTCTGGTAGTAATGATGAACGTGAAAACACGCTTAACCAATTACTAACTGAAATGGATGGTTTTGGAACTAACACTAACGTTATAGTTTTAGCTGCCACAAACAGAGCTGATATTTTAGATAAAGCATTAATGCGTGCAGGACGTTTTGATAGACAAATACATGTAGATCTTCCAAACTTAACTGAGCGTAAAGCAATATTTGAAGTACACCTTAAACCACTAAAAAAAGTAGCTGGTTTAGATATTGAATTTTTATCAAAACAAACACCAGGATTTTCTGGAGCTGATATTGCAAACTTATGTAACGAAGCTGCATTAATTGCTGCAAGAAACGATAAAAAAGCTGTTGAAAAGCAAGACTTTTTAGATGCTGTTGACCGTATTGTAGGTGGACTTGAAAAACGTAGTAATTTATTTTCTGTAGAAGAAAAGAAAACTATTGCTTATCATGAAGCTGGACACGCAACAGTAAGTTGGTTTTTAGAGCATGCAGATCCATTAGTAAAAGTGACTATCGTACCAAGAGGTCGTAGTTTAGGTGCTGCATGGTATTTACCACAAGAGGCTTACATCACTAGAACCAATAAGTTTTTAGACGAAATCTGTGTAACAATGGGAGGACGTGCTGCCGAAAAAATAATCTTTGATCAAATATCTACAGGTGCTTTAAGCGATCTTGAAAACGTAACCAAAAAAGCAAAAGCAATGGTTATGATATACGGATTAAATGAAAAGGTAGGAAACATAACGTATTACGATCCTGCTGGAGAAAGTGGCTTTGTAAAGCCTTACAGTGAAAAAACAGCTGAATTAATTGATAACGAAATTAAGAATATAGTTGAAACTCAGTTTCAACGTGCTTTAGACTTATTAGAATCTAAAAAGGATGTCCTTAACAAGTTAGCAGAACGATTAATTGAAAGAGAAGTTATATTTAAGGATGATTTAGAAGAAATTTTAGGAAAGCGTCCTTTTGAAGATATCGATAGAAAACCTTCTGAAAAACTTTTACCTGAAAACAATTTAGAGAACTAAGTTTTTTCAGTTTATCATAATATTGTCAAAAATCTTAGATTATCGCTTTAGATAGTCTAAGATTTTTTATATTTGGTAATTCCTAGAATAAATCATAGATTATAGCAGTGAATAATGAGCTTGTTTAGAAAATTTTTTAGTTCTAAATCTCAAAAGGAAAAGGAAGAAACAAAGTCTGATGAAAGAGGCAAGTATATGCCTACTCAAGAATTACCTATAGACGAAAGCTTCACTATTAATTTCAAAAAAAATGGAGGTAAATTTCTATACTGCGATTCCATGGATGAAGTTTATGATAATTTAAACAATATTATTTTAGAAAACAATTGGGAAGACCATTCTGCTTTTTTTTATGATGAAAATTTAAATGATAAATTTAAATCTTCACAATTAAAAACAAGTAAAACACTATCAGAATGCACTTATTTTATTACTACTTGTGAAAATCTAATTGCTAATGATGGTTCATTATTAGTGTGCTCTAATCAATTGGCTGAGAAAAAGCTAAATGAATTCCCAAATAACGTTATTGTATTTGCGACTACAAGCCAGATTGTTTCAAACATAGGTGAAGGCCTTAGAGAAATAAAAAACAAAAACACTTCTAAAATCCCTACAAACATCACAACCATAAAACATTTTAAATTACAAGAGGAAAAAGACTTTTTATCTTATGGAAGCAGTACAAAAAACTTATATTTGTTGCTTTTAGAAGACCTTTAGTTTTATGAATGAAACCCTTACAAGAGCACTTTCTGGATTCTTATACGTAAGTCTACTAGTTGCATCACTTTTAAACCAACATGCGTTTTTCGTGTTGTTTTTTGTGTTTGGAACTGTATCCTTAATCGAGTTCTGTAAACTGATTCAACTTAAAAGCATCGCGCCTTATATTATTTTTACAATCTTATATGGTGTCTTTGGCTATTGGCAATTTGTAATGAGATCTGATAAAGGGTTTGATGAAGCTGCACAGATATTACAAGTCATTACCATATTTGTACAATTAATTTTAATTAAAGATTTATTTTCAGAAAAGAAAATTCCTTTATTCAGTTCTAAAAGGTTTATTATAACAACTTTCTACCTGTCCAGTGGTTTTGTTTTTTTATTACTTATTGCAAATCATAATGGCTCATTTACTCCAGAGTACATTCTAGGATCATTTATATTAGTTTGGGTAAATGATACATTTGCTTATTTAGTTGGAAAAAACTTTGGTAAACAAAAGCTTTTTCCAAGCATATCTCCAAAAAAGACGGTTGAAGGTTTTTTAGGCGGTTTATTTTTTGCAACTATTGCTAGTTATTTTATTTATATCTTTACAGAGACCTTAAGCTTTACTAATTGGCTGATTTTAAGCATAATTATTAGCGTTATTGGTACCTTAGGGGACTTAATAGAATCTAAATTTAAACGTCAAGCAAAAGTAAAAGACAGTGGTGTAATTATGCCAGGACATGGTGGATTATTAGACCGTTTTGACAGCATGATATTTGCTGCTCCATTTATTTATTTATTTCTAAGAATTTTAAAATATGTTTCATAAAGAAGGCTTTAAAATAATTGCAATTACATTTATGATTATTGCAATTTTGACTGTAATAATAGATCGTTTTGTATCTATACAATGGTTACAATACCTGTTGTTTTTTACACTATTTATATTTTTAGTATTAATACTTCAATTTTTTAGAAACCCAAAACGACTAACTGTATTAAGCGACAGTACTGTTGTGTCTCCTGTAGACGGAAAAGTAGTTGTAATTGAAGAAGTTTTTGAACCAGAATATTTTAAAGACAAACGTTTACAAGTTAGTGTATTTATGTCACCAATAAATGTACACGTTACACGTTACCCAATTAGTGGTCAAGTTGCTTACAGTAAATACCATCCTGGAAAATACCTTGTAGCATGGCATCCTAAAGCTAGTACTGATAATGAACGTACAACCGTAGTTGTTGAAAACCAAGCTTATGGTAAAGTTTTATATAGACAAATAGCAGGAGCTTTGGCAAAACGAATTGTCAACTATGCAAAAGAAGGTGATACTGCTGCACAAGGATCCGACTCTGGATTTATTAAATTTGGGTCAAGAGTAGATTTATATTTACCTTTAGGTACAAATATTAAGGTTGGTTTAAACCAGAAAGTTAAAGGAGGCGAAAGTATTATTGCCGAAATCTAGACTATGACTACCGAAGAATTAGATATCATTTTTGATGAGGCTGTAGAGCGAATTAATGCGCATACGGAACCTTTTCCTGCCGATTTTTTACTTCGTTTGTATGCTTATTATAAAAAGGCTACAAACAACTATGAAAGACCTAGCAGTAAAAAGCCTATCATAAATGCTTTTAAAACCAATGCCTTATTTCAAATTAAAAATATTACACCTGACCAAGCTAAAGAAGCTTACATAGAATTGGTGAATAACTATTTTTTATACAGAAAATAAATATTAAAATAAATTTAATAGTATTCTGGACTAGTTTGAAAAGAATAAACTTTAATTACTATTATTAAAAAAAGCAGTACATAAACTAAGTTTAAGTACTGCTTTTTTTTATCTAAACGGTTTTAATTACCAGTAATTATTTTTGTATTACAAATTCCAATGGTTTACCAGTCGCTCCATTTGGAAAACTAATTCCTAATAAAGCTGACATTGTTGGAGCAATATCTGGTATTGTAGTATGCTGTAAAGTACTTCCTTTTTGTATACCTTTACCATAAAACAATAATGGTACATGTGTATCATAGTTTAAAGCAGAACCATGTGTAGATCCTGTTTTACTATAACTAATTACCGCTGGATCTAATACAAACAAAACATCACCAGAACGTTTTTGATTATAACCTTTTTGTAATAAACTTTCAATTCCATTTGAAAATTCTGTATTACTCATACTTGTAGCTGTATACGCTTTGTTGATACTTGGGTAATCAATAACAGTATTTACAATTTCTTGTTGTACTTGAGCTAAATTCAACCCATAATCTTTAATCACTTTACGATCCAAAAACACTTGATTATTACTTATGTTTTTAATTAGCTTTTCTGCTTTATGATTAAAAATCATAGTTTCATTTAAACGATTTTTAAAATCATCTGTATCAAAATATCCTGCAGGAATTTTTACAGACTGTAAATAACTTGGTACTTCCACTGCTCCATGATCTGAAGATAAAAACAAGGTGTAATTACCTTGACCAACTTTATCGTCTAATGCAGTTAATAATCGCTCTATATCTTTATCCAATCTTAAATAGGTGTCTTGTACTTCTTTACTGTTAACTCCAAAATTATGACCAACATAATCTGTGCTAGAAAAACTAACT
The DNA here is from genome assembly GCF_016785945.1 of Olleya sediminilitoris. Taxonomy (GTDB): domain Bacteria; phylum Bacteroidota; class Bacteroidia; order Flavobacteriales; family Flavobacteriaceae; genus Olleya; species Olleya sediminilitoris. Next base: position 105,129 of record NZ_JAEMEF010000007.1, read on the forward strand.
GTTAAGACATCTGTAAAATCATCTTGACCTAATTGCTCTCCTGCAATTGCTGCAATAGCAAAATCTGCAACAATGCTGTTTCCGTAAGGTGTTGCTTTAATAATATCATACCCTCTATTTTCTTTGCTTAAAGCTTTTAAGTCATAAGGAAACGTTGCTGTTTCTTTTCCTTTAAAACCACCTTCAAAGGTGTTAAAATCGCTTCCACTTTCTATGTAAGTATTTATATCATAAAGCGTATTCCATTCTTTCAAATAACTTTCTGCAACAGCATTATTATTAAAATCGTTAACCCAACTAGGTAATGCTTCTAAATAATAAGTACTTGAAATAAAACGACCTTGGTCTGCACCATGAAACCAATAAGCAGCATTTGCAGTATGTCCAGCAGGTAAAATTGCACCTCTATCTTTTACAGAGATACCAATGGTTTTACCTTTCATTTGAGTAAATAATCTGTTTTGATCTGCAAAAGATGTTGTTTTTAATCTATGAGGAGACATTTGTCCAGCTTTGTGGCTTGTACCTACAGATTGTACAGTTGTATCTCCTGCACAATAAACGTAGCTGTCAGATACTTTATCATACCAATTATTAGATATTATACCATGCATTTTTGGTGTAGTACCACTGTATATTGACGCATGTCCAGGTCCTGTATAAGTTGGCACATAATTAAAATGGTTATTTTTACAATTAAACCCTTGAGTAATCAAGCGTTTAAAACCACCTTCGCCATATTTGTTATAAAATCTAGTTAAATAATCATAACGCATTTGGTCCACAACAATTCCAATTACAAGTTTTGGTTTTGAATGCATAACTGTCGTGTTATTATCTGAAGTCACCACAGTTTTTTGTGCCTTACAACTTAACAGAAAACAAATAAAAAATAGGGATACTATCGCTCTCATGGTATTAAATTTAATTTTGAACGCCAAAAATACAGCTTTTAAAACATCTAATTTGAAATTAAGGTTAAATACATATTAGAATTTTATATTTTAGCGGTAACAAATAAAGCATGAATTACCTACACTATATTGGGACTTACTTTTTAATGGTTGTCGAAATGTTTCGAAAACCAACAAAGTGGTCCGTAATGAAAAAATTAATCCTAAAAGATGTCGACGATTTAATTATTGGCTCATTAGGTATTGTTGCATTTATCTCGTTTTTTGTTGGTGGTGTTGTAACCATACAAACTGCCTTAAATATTGACAATCCATTAATACCAAAAAACTTAGTTGGTTTTGCAACAAGACAATCAATTGTACTAGAATTTGCACCTACATTTATGTCCATAATTATGGCTGGAAAAGTAGGTAGTTTTATTACATCAAGCATTGGTACAATGCGAGTTACAGAACAAATTGATGCTTTAGAAGTTATGGGTATTAATAGTTTAAACTACTTAGTGTTTCCTAAATTTATAGCACTAACCTTGTATCCTTTTGTAATATCAATTTCAATGTTTTTAGGTATTATGGGTGGATTAGCTGCTTGTGTTTATGGTGGATATGCCACAATGCCAGATTACATTGAAGGTATACAGTTAGACTTTAAGCCTTTTCATATGGCCTATGCATTTATAAAAACATTAATTTTTGCTTTCATTTTAGCAACTATCCCATCTTATCATGGTTATTACATGAAAGGTGGTGCACTTGAAGTTGGTAAGGCTAGTACAACATCGTTTGTTTGGACTAGTGTCGTTATCATTCTTTTAAACTATATATTAACGCAACTACTTTTAAGTCAATGATAGAAGTTAAAAACTTAAACAAATCGTTTGGAGATGCTCATATTTTAAAAGGAGTTACTACTACTTTTGAAAAAGGAAAAACCAACCTTATCATCGGACAAAGTGGTTCTGGTAAAACTGTATTTTTAAAATGTTTACTAGGATTATTTGACTATGAAGAAGGAAGTATTGCTTATGATGGGAAAATTTTTTCTAAACTAAGTGAAGACGAAAAACGATTGATTAGAGCAGATATTGGAATGGTTTTTCAAGGAAGTGCCTTGTTTGACTCAATGACCATTGCAGAAAATGTAATGTTTCCGTTAAAAATGTTTACTTCTCAAAGTAAAAGTGAAATGGAAGATCGTGTAAACTTTGTTTTACAACGTGTCAACTTAGAAAACGCACACCATAAAAAACCTAGTGAAGCTTCTGGAGGAATGCAAAAACGTGTTGCTATTGCACGCGCAATAGTAAACAAACCTAAGTATTTATTTTGTGACGAACCTAACTCTGGTTTAGACCCAAAAACTTCTATTGTTATAGATAATTTAATTAAAGAAATAACCGAAGAGTACCAAATAACAACGGTAATAAACTCGCATGATATGAATTCGGTTATGCAAATTGGAGAGAAAATTATTTTTCTTAAAAATGGTTTAAAGGAATGGGAAGGTTCTAGATATGATATTTTTAAGACAGATAATGAAGCTGTAACAGACTTTGTTTATTCTTCTGAATTATTTAAAAAAGTACGTCAAATGTACTTGGAAGAACGTAGTTAATATCTATTTAATGACTTTAATTGTCGTTTAGGTTACACCATAAAACTATAAAGAATTTACAATCGCATAATGATTATAAATTCTTTATTAAAATTTGTATCAATAAATATTTACTATAATTTATTTAACTTGATTCACGACTAAAGTATCTAACTTAAGTTTAAGCTTTAACCAACGATATAGCTTATCTCTTTCTTTTGAAATTTGACTAGCGTTAACTAAACTATCATTCCATTTTACATTAAACACTGCTAGTGTATCTATCTTTTTGAAGTTAGAATTTACAACGCTAGCATAAGATAAAGATTTAATGTTTTCGTAATTGATATTAACCTCTTTAGTTAACTCTTCAAAAGGCACATAACCACGTTCAAGTTTTGATAATTCTCTAACCTTGTCTTCCAAGAATGTGATTTTTTGTTGCTGACTCATTAGATCTAAAGAATCTCTGGTACGCAGCTCTTCCATATATTCAAGGTTATTAATCTGTCTGTTTTTAGACTGATTAATCAATAATTTTGAACTTTTTAAATATGAATATTCCTGTAAACGATTTTCTAAAAAATGTATCATATCATCAGAAATAACATCTGTTCCAAATGTTGTTAACTCGATATTAGATTCGCCATTAGGCGTATAATTTGGAGTCGCGTATTTTTGTATATAACTAGCGTTTGGTAATGACTTAAGTTCATTATTAATAAAGTCTTTAGCATCTACTTTAAACTGGCTTTCTCTTAACACATTTAAAAAAGTAAACATAGCAGGTATCATAACTACTATTGCTATCAATGATGCAATTCGTGCTGTACGCTTACGTTTAGCTGAATTAGCATATTTAAGCATTGGAAAACGCAATATTTTAAGTACTAAAAAAGTTGCTAAAGCTATAAAAATGGTATTAATTGTAAACAAATACATAGCTTGACCGAAATACACCCAATTACCTTTTGCTAATCCATAACCTGCTGTACACAATGGTGGCATTAATGCTGTAGCAATTGCTACACCAAAAATTACTGAAGCAATAGTACCACGTTTGGTACGTGCAATAATTAAGGCCAATCCACCAAAAAAAGCAATTAACACATCTCGAATATCTGGTTGTACACGTCCTAAAAGCTCTGAAGTATCTTCGCTTAAAGGAAAAAACCTAAAAAACAAAAAGGCTGTTAATAAACTTAGCACAATCATTATAGCTAAGTTGACTAATGATCGTTTTAATGTATCAATATCGTTTATTGCAATAGATAATCCAACACCAAGTATTGGTCCCATTAACGGAGAAATTAACATGGCTCCAATAACAACTGCTGTACTATTTGCATTTAAACCAATAGAAGCCACAAAAATAGAACATATCAAAATCCATGCAGTTGCACCTTTAAATGGTATATCTGCTTTTATCGCTTCAATAGTCGCATCACGATCTGTATCCTCTCTAAAATCTAACAGTTCTTGTAAAAAGGTTTTTATACTTTTAAATAACCCTTTTGCATCTTTTTTAACTGCTTGCTTTTTTTGGTCAACAGCTTCTTTTTGTTTCTCTTCATCAGAGAAATCAAATTTATTTTCTTTTGGCTTGTTGTTTTCTTCCATGTTTTAAAACCTATCCATAATGTTCTCCATATTGGTCTTTAACCTTTTGAAGGACTTTTTTAATATCTTGTTCTTTAGACTTTGGAAAGATAAGTAAAACTTCGTCTTTATCAACAATTATATAATCTTGCAATCCATCAACCACCACCACTTTATCAGATTTAGTACGTATCATGTTTCCAGACGCATCTTCTGTTAAAGTTTTTGCATTAACAACAGCATTATTGTCATTATCTTTATCTAATTTATCATACAAACTTCCCCAAGTACCTAAGTCATTCCAATCAAAAGTTGCTGGTATTACGTATACGTTTGTTGAAGATTCCATAATAGCATAATCTACTGAGATGTTTTCCGCTTTAGCGTAATTATCTCTTATAAAATCGTCTTCAAACTCTGTATTATAAGTTGACAAACCGTTTTTAAACAGCTCAAATAATTCTGGTTGTTTATCTTGAAATGCTTTTACTACACTGGTTGCACTCCACATAAATATTCCTGCATTCCATAAAAAGTTTCCTTGATCTAAAAATTGCTTAGCGGTTTCATAATCTGGCTTTTCGCGAAACTGAACCACGTCGCTAATATTTTCAGCGGAAGCGTTACCACACTCGATATAACCATATCCTGTATTTGGAAACGTTGGCTTGATCCCTAAGGTTATTAAGGCATCATTATCTTGACAATACTCAAACGCTTGTTTTACGTTTTCAGTAAATGCACTTTCGTCCTCAATCCAATGGTCACTTGGTGCAACAATCATGACTGCGTCAGGATTTTCTTTTTGTATTTTAAGACTTGCGTATAAGATACAAGGTGCTGTATTACGCATTGCTGGCTCTAAAACCACTTGACGTTGCTTAACTTCTGGAAGTTGCTCCAAGACTAAGTCATTGTACTTCTCGTTGGTTAAAATAAAAATGTTTTCTTTAGGAATTAAGGTACTTAAACGACTAAACGTTTTTTGAATTAAAGTATCTCCAGTACCTAACATATCATGAAATTGCTTAGGAAACTCAGATGTACTTACTGGCCAAAATCTAGAGCCTACTCCTCCAGCCATTAAAATGGCATAATAATTTTTATTTTGCATGTCTTGGTGTATTATGTGTATTTTTAATTATTGATTATATCTACTTCTGCATTGGCATTAAACAAATAAACTTTACCTGTTTTAACCTCAACACACTCATGACGAGTACGTCGCTTTACTCCTTTTTTAAACACACGACCATTGTGTATTTTAAAGGTTTGATGCAAAGGTACTTCAAATATAAAACTTTTATTATTTGGAGCGTCCAATTGTTTTAAAGCTAAGGCGAGTTGCACATCTGTATCGCTAGATGCCTTTGGGTTTTTAAAGTGTTTTGCTAAATGCGGAAGCAAGTTGTCTGGGAAAACATCAGGATTTATAAAAGGTAACATTAAATGCTGAAAGGTACGCTTCCACTCTGCTCCATGAGGTTTAATATGTCGTCCAAATTTAGAAAAAGCTTCTAAATGTGCTATTTCATGAATTAAAGTAATTAAAAAACGATACTTATTTAAATTTCCATTAACAGTAATTTGATGTTTCCCATTTGGTAATCTTCTATAATCGCCATGTCTCGTTTTACGTTCTTTTTTAACTTTTACTACCAAATGGTCATGTGCTAAAAGTTGTAAAACTTTTGGAACTGCTGCTTCTGGAATGTAGTGAGAAATGGTGTTTTGCATTTCAACAAAAATAATGGATTTATGTAAAATGAAATAATATTGACTATTGATTTTTAAATCTAAAAACGAGTCACCAATTAACAATACTTTATAAAAAGTATTTTTTGAATGTTGTATATTTAGCTATGAAAGACTTAATACTAATAGCGACTATATTTATGACCTCAGCAACTGGATTAACAATAGATTTTGGAAAAGATAAAACTGGAGCATCTTGGCGAATAGTTAATGATGGAGTAATGGGTGGATTATCTACCTCTGAAATAAATCTAAAAGATGACAGCCTATTGTTTACAGGAAATGTTAGCCTTGAAAACAATGGTGGTTTTGCTAGTGTACGCACTTTAATAGACGAAGGTGCTTTAAACAATTGTAAAATCATGATAATCCGCTACAAGAGTGATAATACCAATCGTAATTTTGGATTGTCTTTAAAAAGTAGTCAACAATATTACATACCTTATTACAAACATATTTTTAGTCCAAAAACTAAAGATTGGGAAACCATTGAAGTACCATTATCCGAATTTAAACATTATAAAATTAGTGAGATAATTGGCAACAATATGCCTGCTGAGGATTTAAAAGACGTTTTTAATATTGCTTTAATTATTAGCGATAAAAAAGAAGGTGAATTTAACATTGAAATTGATTATATCAAGTTTATATAAATATCATTTTGCTAAAAGGTAAAACCAACCGAAATTTATAAAAAAAAAAAAAATGAATCTCAGTTTATAAAATTTATACTATTTAAGTGATAACAAAAAGAGCTACCTTTTAGGTAGCTCTTAATTTCTAAAAAAACAAATTTAAATTACTCTAAACTAATCTTTTTATTAATGATTTTACCGTTTACAGCAACTCTTAAGAAATAAAGTCCGTTAGCTAACTTTAAATCATCTCTATTAAATGTAATAGTATGCTTTCCTTTATTAAGTGTGTTAGAATACACATTAGTTGATACGCCTTTAAAATTTATAATTTTAACTGAAACTGTCCCCTTAGCGTCTTTGATATTTACATTAAAAAACACCTTATCTTTCAATGGATTAGGATATAATACAAAATCATTTACTGTAGATTTTTCATTAGTGCTTAATCGCATATCTGTCGGAGTACTGTGCCATGCATTATCATAGTAATAAGGCATATTTGAGCACGTGCTTAAATTTACTGTTTGATTATTTCCGTTATAACTAAAAATAATATTTGAGCAATCTTGATCTATTGTTATAGTTTTGTAACCATTATTAGCCTCATTTAATTCTGTTCCAGGCCATTCTCCGCTAGTAGCTTCTTGATTATTATTCCATGTATAAACATGAGTATAATCTTTTACATAAATTTTGAAGCTCTCTAAAGTTGTATTTGGAGGAGAGGCATGCCATGAATTGTCATAATAGTAAGGCATGTTTGAACAAGTAAATAAATCATCTGTTTGATTCCCTCCATTATTACTAAAAATAAGGTTTGAACAGTTTCCTATCACTGTTGCAGAAAACCAACCATTCCCTTCATTATTTAGTGTTGTTCCAGGCCAAACTCCATTAGTTGCATTTAAGTTATCATCCCAACTATAAATAGTAGCATAATCTTGTGTATAAACCTTAAAAGTACTTGTATCGTTATCATTATCTGTTGTACCGTCATTATTAGTCCAAACTGCATAATTATTTCCAGAAGCAATTAGAGTCCAATTAGATCCAGATGGAGACCAGTCATTAGGTCCTATTTTCATTGCAACATCATAATTATTTCCATTTACAATAGCTGCATAAAGACCGTTTTGGGCAGTATTAATTGTTACATTACTCTGACTATGTATACCTGCATTTTTTCGAATAGTAATTAAATCACTAATCTCTCCTTTTACCGCATTTCCCCAATCAAATAAATGTGGCCAATAAATACATGGTACACCAGGATGTGTTAACAGGTAAGCATAAGTTTGTACAACATTGCCACTATTTAATACATTGTTTGGTGTATCATATCTTGGTGTGTCATGATTTTCAACAAACGTTGTATTGTTTCTAGGATCCCATCCTATTCCTCCAGAGGCTTCACCATTATTTGCTAAATAAGAATAATTGTTGTCTCTTATTACAGATTTCAAAGTAAAATAAGTTGGAAAATCAAAAGCAGTTGATCCAGTACCATCAATCCAATCTTGAATTACTTGCTTACTAGAGTTGTAATTTTCTCCAACCGAAAAAGTTGGGTTAGTAGCTCCATTATACAATGTATAATAATAATTATCAAAACCATGAACAAAATCGTATCGCCATCCTTTATAACCTATATTTTTTAGATTATTTAAAAAATTGATAATACTGTTTTGAACATATGTTTTTGTATGATCAATATCTCTTGCTGCTTCATACGACGTTCCTGTATCATAACTACCTCTTGGGTTAGTATTAAAATACTCTGGAACACTCCATACTTCATCATTAGAGGTAATAGCATCTGTTCCCCATTCTGGATTTGTAAAGTCTACATAATTGGTTGAACCTACTCGGTGATTTATTACAATGTCTGCAATTGGTTCTATTCCTTTAGAATTTAGTGCATTTAATAAATCTAAATGAGCTTGTAAACTCCCATAATTATTTTCAAAATTATTAAGTTCTCTTGGTAAATAACCCTCAAGTGAACCTGCATCACTTGGAGGTGGAAGCCATATCATATCGATACCTATATCTGATATTTCTTGGGACAAATTATTAACAATATTATACCAGTTATTTGGATTATTTGCTGCAGATTCCCAATAGAAACCTTGAAGCATTACACGATCATCATTTTCCCGCTGTGCTGTTAAAAGAAAGCTGTGTAGAAAAGCAAAAATTAAGCAATACGTTTTAAGTGAAAAACGTCCTAATTTGAATGTTTTAAAATAAGTTTTGGTTGTCATATTTTTATTTTATTGGTTAATTATCAATAATATAGTAATTTTTCAACCCTAAATTTATTATTAAAACAACTACAACGTTTTCGAGTTAATAACTTTTATTAATTTAACATTTACACATAGAATATTGACGAATTTTACCAAAATATTGAGATAATCATAATTAATTAGTAAAATTCTGTTTATTCAGAAATATAATCGCGTTAATTATCATTATTCTTATAATCCATAAAAACTGATTACATAATTAAACTAACAATACATAATTAGTTAATTTTAAAGTCCGAAAACAACTTTCAAGTACAAAAAAACATGAAACATGTAAGGTTTTTTATGTGGCATTAAAAATTGTTTTTAATATTGCTTTAATTATTAGCGATAAAAAGAAGGTGAATTTAACATTGAAATTGACTATATCAATTTTATATAAAAAAACGCTCTCAAAATATTGAGAGCATTTTTTTTATGAAGGGAATATGTTTGTGTTAAAAAGCAAATCCAACCGAGAATTGCCAAACTCTGTTTTTAGGTTCTCCTTCATCATATACATCTCCTAATCCTAAATGGTAACGTGCGCCAAGAGTGACACCAGATTCTGTTTTAAAACCTGCCCCAAAATTAACTCCGTAATCAAAATTATTTGGTTCAAACTCTTGTGAGGTATCAAATAAATTAAAGTTTGCATCATAAGTTTCTTTATGAGAAATGGCATAACCTATTTGCGGTCCAGCTTCTAAATAAAACGTGCTGACAGGATATAATTTTAGTAATAAAGGTAAATTAATATAATTAAGTTTTTGAGTGAATATACCTGCATCTGTTTCAATTTCATAACCTTGTTGTGAATACATTACTTCAATTTGTATGGCAGCAAACTCGGTAAAATAAGATTCTCCATACAAACCAACATGAAAACCACTACGTTGACCAGTTTCTGCTTCTCCATCATATTGTACTGAAGCTAAATTATAACCTGCTTTTAATCCTCCGTTTGATTTACTTTTCAAGTCATTATCTTGTGCTTGACCTATAAATAATGCACTAAAAAATAGTGCTATTGCTACATATTGCTTTTTCATAATATTAAATTTTAAGTTATTATTTGTAAATGATAATTAGTCATTATTTTCCACCATTGGCTTGCAAGTCTGCAATACATTGTGCATCTAATTGTGGTGCATTGCCTCCAGAAATCATATCCATAACATTACTTCCAGATTCGGCTTGCCAATACATTAAGCATGACTCGACATCACAATGTTTAGGATGATCTAAATCTTCGTGATCGGACTGCAAATCTGAGCCTAAATTTGTTAGTCCAAGTATATGTCCAAACTCATGCGTTATTACAGTTGTTTCTAAAATTGGTCGTGTATTACTTAGGGTACCAGACGTTAACTCTTGAATAGTTTCTTGATATATCACAAATGATGTATTGCGATAGGCTGTACCTAATACAACACCTTCATCTGTATTACTTGCAGATTCTCCATCTGCAAAAAATACCCAAACTGTTATTTGGTTATCATTGTTAAATAAGGTACGATTGGCATCTTCTATTGCTATAATTTCTTGATTAGTGTAAGGGGATTGATTTGTTGTTGAAATAGCTCTTTTTTGTACCGTAATTCCGTCAGGTTTAAATGTTCTGTCTTCTAAAAAAGACACAAAATTATTAACTGCTGTTTGTGATGGTTCAAAACCCTCAACATATACTAACTCGATTACTAAACTGGTAAAAGTATTGTCTGATAATAAATCGTTTGCAGAGGTACCAACTGCTAATTGATTGGCTTGTTCTGGTGTGTCAAACGTTTCGGTTTGAGCATCATCACTGCTACAAGACCAGATCAGCCCCAAAACCGCAACTAAAAACATTACTTTTTTCATCTTACTATTTTTTCTTTTTACTTATTTTAAAATTACTGCCTCTAAGTTTAGAGACAGCAAAGTTAAACAAACTAATAATCACTTAATTTACTTATCTATATTTGTGTTAACACTAAGGTTAGTGCTGCATTGGTTGTACTTTGTAATGATATTGATGTACTACTATAATTTGTAACAACCCAATTTTGATTTAAAATATTAAACGTTGTGTTATTACTAAACGTTAGATTTACGTGTACTTCTGTTTGTGATGTTACTTCGTATGTACCTTGAACATCTTGTACTGTTGTATTAACAACATTTTCAGCTACAACTGATAAATCATTGGCAAAATCAATTGTGAATTCTGCAAAGTCTACAGCTGTATCAACTCCTGCTTCAATAATAGACTGCACTTCAAAAACACCATCTACTAAAATCATTTCAACCTCATCCGCATCATTTTGAGCTTGCTCTTCGATTGATTCTATACCTAAACAATCAGAGATTTCCGCTTGTAATTGTGCGTCACTATTAATAGATATGGTTTGAGATGTATCTCCTTCAACCGTTGCTGTAATTGGATAGTTAACCGAAAATAACTGATCGTCTCCCATACTGTTTATGTACGTATATAATTGTTGTTCGGTTTCAACAACAACACTTCCTGTTTGTTCAAAATCTAAACTGTAAGTCAATATTGTAATTGGAAAGTTAAAGTCAATACAAGAAATAGCGTCTTCACCAGCGTCTTCTAACGTTTCACAAACATTCATAATTTCGTCATAATCAGACTGGCTAGCTATAACAACTTCAGTATAATTACTTAATGTTACTGCAAACGGGAATTGTAATACTACTGTGTCATTATCGTTATTAAATTGAGCTAAAATATCAATAACTTGTTGGTAATCTGACTGACTAATAATACTTACCTGAGTCCCATTAACAGTTGCTGTAACTGGCAATATAATAGAAGAACAAGATACGCCATCTAAAAAGTCATCAAATGATCCATCATAAGCAGAAGCACGCTCAAGGTTACTTGCTGTTTGTGAGTTAGCTGTGTTTGTATTTGGATTGTCTCCATTTTCATTATCAATTTCATCTTGACAAGATGTAAATGAAAAGATTGCTAATAGACAAAGTGCTGTAATTAATTTTAAGTTTTTCATAATTTTTAATGGTTTGTAAATTTAATTTTTCTTTTTGTTAATTGTAGTTTAATACTTTTTGATTTTTCTTTTTCAAAGCTATTTTTTCGCCTTTCTATAGGTAAGACAACTAATTTTTATTTTACCCTACCCTAAAATTTTAATTAATTGATTTATTGTGTAAATTATAGTTGCAAAGCTTGATATTAGTACTACTGTTAGTATGACTTCTATTATTGTACTAACTTTTTCGGTATTCATATTTTTATATCTTTGGGCTAATATGTACTTAAGACAACCCAAAGTTTTTTTACCCTACTTTTGGTTTCAATTATTTTTAATTATTGTCTTTAATACTATAAATGATATATGACAGACAGCCAAAACAACCTTTGTGAGGACCAGTTTTTTAGCGACTTTTATTTAAAGCACGTGCAAAAAGCTAGCAACTTTGCTTATTATAAATGTGGTGACAATGCTAAAGCTTTAGATTTAGTACAAGATGCGTTTTCTAAGATTTGGGAACATTGTGCTAAAATTGAATTTAGTAAAGCCAAAACCTATTTATTTACCTCCATTAATAATATGTTTTTAAATACTATAAAGCACAATAAAGTAGTCATGGATTATGCAAAAGCTGCTCCATATATAGATAGAGATAATCAAAGTCCTGAATATTTATTAGAGGAAGAAGAATTTAAAACCAAGTTACAACAAGCCATTGCTTTATTAACAGACGGTCAGCGCGAAGTCTTTTTATTAAATAGAATTGACGGAAAAAAATATCGTGAAATAGCAGAACTACTTGGTATATCACAAAAAGCAGTAGAAAAACGAATGTCTGGTGCCTTAAAAACATTAAAGCAGCACATAAAAAATATTTAATAAGTAGGGTAAAACTAGACTTAATTGTCTTAAGATTGAAGGACTTATACCAATGAAAAAAGAAAACGACATATTAAAATGGTTTGATGACCAATTAACCAAACCAGAACTTGATGCTTTAAAACAGTCTGAAGATTTTAAAACTTTAGAAAAAATTAAGCATTATAGCTCACAAATGGAGGCTCCAAAAGTAGATGCACAACAAGCGTTAAATGCTTTTAAGCAACGTCCATTAACTAAAACCGAACCTAAAGTTATTAGCTTAAACTTTAAAACCTTTTTTAAGGTAGCAGCAATGCTTATTTTTATGCTTGGCATCTCATACTTTGCCTTTTTTAATAACACCAAAAATTTTGAAACAACAGTTGCCCAAACTCAAACATTTAAATTACCTGATAACTCTGAGGTAATATTAAATGCACAATCTAGCTTATCTTATAACTCAAAAACTTGGGATGATAAACGCGATTTAACATTAGATGGTGAAGCCTTTTTTAAAGTTGAAAAAGGACAAAAATTTACCGTTAATACTTCTGCAGGTTTAGTACAAGTTTTAGGTACACAGTTTAATGTTAAGGAGCGTGACAACTATTTTGAAGTCGTATGTTTTGAAGGATTGGTTAGTGTAACACATAATAACAAAACTATTAAACTATCAAAAGGTAAAGGTTTTAAGGTTGTTAATGATAATATAGAATTAATAGATAACACAAAAGCAACATCTCCTAGTTGGCTTAAAGCCGAAAGTACTTTTACTAACATTAGCTTACAACAAGTCATTGCAGAAGTACAACGTCAATATGATGTAACTATTAATGCTGATGCTATTGACACTACACAATTATTTACAGGTACCTTTACACACAGCAACTTAAATACTGCATTACAAGCCATAACAATACCTTTAAAATTAAGTTATAAAATTAATAATACTACTGTTACCTTATATAAATATGAAGGGCAATAACTGGCTAACCTACTGTTTAATGTTTTGGATTGTTATTAGTTTTGGTCAAACTAATAGCTTGCCTTTAGCTGATTACTTAATAAGTATTCAAGAGCAATTTGATGTAAAATTTAGTTATGCTGTAGACGATGTTGCTAACATCAACATACCTCAACCGGAAAGGGAATTAAATTTACAACAAACGTTACAACACTTAAACGCTAATACCTTACTAAATTTTAAAACAATAGATAGTCGGTATATTACCGTTTCTGTGTTAGAAAAAACAATTTCTATTTGTGGTACTTTAGTTTCAAAAGAAACCAATGAAGCGCTGATTGGCGCTTCAGTTATTATTGATAATACGTATCAAGGTACAAGCACAAATTATAATGGTGAATTTAACTTAACCGAAATTCCGCTTAAAGCGACACTTTCTATTTCTTATTTAGGTTATCAAACGTTAAAAATTTCTGCTAAAACATTATTTAACAATCAACAATCTTGTCCAACAATTGCACTTACAGAGGACAACCAAATGTTAACCGAAGTTTTAATTACTAAATACTTAACTACAGGTTTGCAAAAATTTATAGATGGTAGTATTGTGTTAAACACAGAAGAATTCGGGAATTTACCAGGCTTAATCGAACCTGATATTTTACAGTCCATACAAGCTTTACCAGGCGTTGAAAGCGTTAACGAAAGTATTGCCAACATTAATGTAAGAGGAGGAACAAATGACCAAAATTTAATCCTTTGGGATGGTATAAAAATGTATCATTCTGGTCACTTTTTTGGGTTAATATCTGCTTATAACCCAAACTTAACTAACAAAGTTATTGTGACTAAAAACGGAACCAGCAGTCAATACAGTGACGGTGTTTCAAGTACCATTAGCATGTATACTAAAGATAAAATTGAAGATACTTTTTCTGGAGGAGCTGGTGTAAATTTAATTAGTGCAGATGCTTTTTTAGAAATTCCTGTTAGTAAAAAACTAGCATTACATATTTCAGGAAGACGTTCTATCACTGATGTGATTAGCACACCTACTTATGATAATTATTTTGAAAGAAGTTTTCAGGATAGTGATATAAATATCAATTCTAATATTGAAAACAGCACAACTTCTTCTGATTTTGTCTTTTATGATTTTACTGCAAAACTACTTTTTGACTTAAACAAAAAACATCGTTTTAGAGCTAATATTATTGGTATTAATAACAATTTAGATTATGCCGAAACTATTACTGATAGCGATAATACAACCACGTCAAAAACCAGTAATTTAGCTCAAGACAATTTAGGTTATGGTGGACATTGGAAAGCACAATGGACAAAAAACTTTAGCACAGACGTATCTGGTAACTACTCTAGATATACAGTAGATGCTTCAGATTTAAGAGTCCAAACAGAGCAACGCTTAACACAAGCTAATGAAGTATTAGAAACCAGTATACAGGTTAAAACCAACTATAGTTTTACTCCGTTTTTAAATTTTTTAAATGGTTATCAGTTTAACGAGATTGGTATATTAAATGAAACTACTGTAACTGCCCCTTCTTATTCACGTACAAAAAAAGATGTTCTGTTAAACCATGCATTGTTTACACAAATAGAATACCATAAAGACAATACCTTTTTAAGGATTGGACTACGCGGAAATTATTTTCAGAAATTTGATAAGTTATTAATAGAACCTCGTATTACTGCAAGACAAAAACTATCTAATCAATGGGCTTTAAAATTAGAAGGAGAATTTAAAAATCAGTCTGCAACACAAATTGTAGATTTTCAGGATGATTTTTTAGGCGTTGAAAATAGACGCTGGATATTAGCAGACAATAATACCATACCAATATCTACTAGTAAACAAGCATCATTTGGTGTTGATTATAGTAAACATAATTTAAATATTGATATTAATGGATTTTACAAAACGGTTGATGGGATTACAGCTAGCAATCAAGGTTTTTATAATAATTTTCAATATCTGAGTGCCACAGGAAGTTACACTGCAAAAGGCATAGAGTTTTTAGCAAATAAAACTACTGATAAATTTAGCACATGGTTAAGTTACACTTATAGTATTAACAATTATACTTTTGAAAGCTTTACACCTAGTGTTTTCCCTAATAATGTAGACATTAGACACTCTATCTCTTTGGCTATAAATTATTCTATAATAAAAAACTTAGAATTATCATTAGGTGGTATTTGGCATTCTGGACAACCATACACAAAACCTCTTGAAGCTAACCCAACAATTGAAATTAACAACAATTATTATGTCAATTATGACCAACCCAATATCCAAAATGTAGACGATTTTTTACGTTTAGATGCCTCTTTAGGTTATACCTATGATTTTAATAACACAACTAATATTAGTCTAAAAGCAGGTGTACGTAACTTAAGTAATGAAGACAATGTAATTAATAGATATTATCAAGTAGATCCTGAGGATAGCAACAATACTATTGAGGTAAACAACCTGTCTTTAGGCCTAACGCCAAACGTAAGTCTACGCGTTAATTTTTAATACTATTTACCAAATATCTTTATTTAATAAAAGAAACAAACCAACAACTGTATTTCAATAAGTTACAACAAACAAACCAAAAAACACCTATAGCATTTAAAAATAAATAATGTTATGTTTGTATACCGAATGATTTAAATTGTTTTACTAAATAACTTATTATACAATGTTAAATGAAAAATTAAAAGCATTACAAATAGTACTACAGCAAGAAGTAGACTTTGCTTGGCAATGTAAAATGGGAACATCTGTATACAATCAAAACAACCGCAGTTTTGGTAGTTATCTAGAGTCGTCTTTAAACGCACATAACAAAGAAATTTCTCAAATTTTAGACGATATTGCTCGAGAACAAACTCAAAACCAAGAGCCTCCTAATTTTAATAATTATATTAGGTATTCTACTAGCTCAATGACACACAAAGAAGTCTTTGTTGGTGACAAGTGGATATTGGTACCAAATACGGCATGTGTAGATTTTAGAACAACCACTTTAGGTGGTAGTAGAGCTTTTACTGTAACTGTAAGTAATGGTAGCGATTATGCTACGTTTACCTCAACCGAAAGTTTACAATCTTACCAACAAAACCAACAACTTTTAGAAGCTGATCCAATACATTTAGAACTACAAAATGATTATGTGTCTAAAGAAGAATATGATTGGATGTTATTAGCTTCTCAAGTTTACGGAACAACTAAAAAAAACATTAGTGGTTTAGGTGATCTTGCAGAATTGTACAGCAGAACACCAAAGGAATTTAAAAGACATTATGCTTACAAGATTTCAAAAGTTGCAAAAAGCGTAGGCAAACCAGCAAAAGCAGGTAAAATATTTCATGGAGCTGAAAAGGTTATGAAAAAAGCAGGAAAAGTAGCAAAAGTTGGACCTTATCTATCTGCAGGTACAATTATATATGAAGTTGGTGATGCCTATATTAATGATACAGAAATTAAACCACACACTTACGTTGACGGAACCCTTTTAGTGGTAGGTATAGCTGCAACAGCAGTTGGTGCTCCTGCAGTAGTTGTTGGTTTAGCTATATATGGTATTTTAGATTATGCTTTTAATATTAGCGAAGGAATTGATAATACTTTTGGAAGTGATTCTGATCTTTGGAACAACAAACCTATAAAGCATTTTCCTAAAAAAACAACTCCAATATTTAATGACGTAAAAATTGACAACACCTATGTTGCTCCTAACATAAAACTACCTCCAAATTTTAAAAATTAATGTTCAAACAAATATTTCAAAAATTATTATTGGCATTTTATTGTACTTCAAAATGGCTCGTAAATAAAAAAATGCCAGAAAAAATTATTCCATCCACTATATTATTTTTTTCATTTCCTTTTACATTTATAGCTACTGGTTTATATCTAATACTAGCTTTATCTTTAATATTAAGTAACTCTAAAAACTTAGCAGTTTTAGTTATTGGTGGATTTATATTTATTACACCAGTATATTATTTAGCCTCAAAAATGGCTAAAAAAGGCATTGTTAAATGGGACATTAGCAAACACTACAAAACTTTAACAAAAAATGATAGAGCTAATAAAATAACGCTTGCTTTTATTGTTTTTTGGGGAAGCTTTATTATTCAGTTTTGGCTTGCCAATATGGCTTTGAGCTCAAAATAGAGAAGCAATTAGTAGATCTATTAATAAATAAACGCTTTCAATTTCTTGAAAGCGTTTTTAATATCATATTCTAAATAAGAGTAACTACATACGCTCTGGCACGTCAATTCCTAATAGGTTAAAAGCATTTTTAATAGTATTAGCTACAGCTTGAGATAACTGTACTCTAAATACAATTTCATTTTGTGTTTCTGCACCTAATATTGATACGTTTTGGTAAAAACTATTGAAAGCTTTTACTAAATCATAAGTATAATTAGCTATTAAAGCAGGACTGTGGTTATTAGCTGCAAGTTGTATTACTTCTGGAAACAACTGTAATTGTTTAATTAAGTCTCGTTCTTTATCTTCTAAAGCAACATCACTAGACTTAAGTGTTACACTAGTATCTTCATTAGCTTTGCGTAAAATAGATTGTATTCTAGCATAAGTATATTGTATAAAAGGACCTGTATTACCTTGAAAGTCTATAGACTCTTTTGGGTCAAACAAAATACGTTTTTTAGGATCTACTTTTAGTATATAATATTTTAAAGCGCCTAAACCTATTGTTTTATATAGTTCTGCTTTTTCCTGATCTGTATAACCATCTAATTTGCCTAAATCTTCAGATATGGTTTGAGCTGTATCAGCCATTTCAACAATTAAATCATCTGCATCAACAACAGTACCTTCTCTACTCTTCATTTTACCTGAAGGTAAATCTACCATTCCGTAGCTTAAATGAAATAAGTTTTTAGCCCAATCAAATCCAAGTTTTTTAATAATTAAAAACAATACTTGAAAATGGTATTCTTGCTCATTACCAACAGTATAAACCATACCTCCAACATCAGGATAATCTTTTACACGTTGTATAGCTGTACCAATATCTTGAGTCATATAAACTGCTGTCCCATCAGAACGAAGCACTATTTTCTCGTCAAGACCATCATCTGTCAAATCACACCAAACAGATCCATCTTCTTTTTTAAAGAATACACCAGATTTTAAACCTTCTGCAATAAACTCTTTACCTAAAAGATACGTTTGACTTTCATAGTATAAGTTATCAAAATCAACACCAAGGTTTTTGTAAGTCGTATTAAAACCATCATAAACCCAACCATTCATTGTTTCCCAAAGGGCAACTACTTCTTTATCTCCTGCTTCCCATTTTTGAAGCATTTGCTGAGCTTCAGTTAAAATAGGTGCTTCCTTTTTAGCATCCTCTTCTGTTTTTCCTTTGGCTACTAAAGCTGCTATTTCTTTTTTATATTCTTGATCAAATTTGACATAGTAATTACCTACTAATTTATCTCCTTTTAATCCTGTAGACTCTGGTGTTTCATTGTTTCCAAAACGCTTCCAAGCCAACATACTTTTACAAATATGTATACCTCTATCATTAATAATTTGCGTTTTGTAAACTTTTTTACCTGAAGCTTTCAAAATTTCAGAAACACTATAACCCAATAAGTTATTTCTAATATGTCCTAAGTGTAAGGGTTTGTTTGTATTAGGTGAAGAGTATTCAACCATAACAGCTTTATTTTCCGCGGAAGCGTCAACAAAACCATAATTTACATTTTGTTTTATAGTATTGAAAAAATCCACAAAATAGAAAGCTGAAATTTCAAGATTTAAAAACCCTTTTACGACATTAAAAGCCTCAACTTGCTCTACATTTTGCACTAAATACTCACCAATAGCTTGACCAATTTGGACTGGATTACCTTTTACAACACGTAACATAGGAAACACGACTACTGTAATATCTCCAGCAAATTCTTTTCTAGTTGCTTGAAACTCGACCGTTTCTAAATTAGCATTATAAATGGTATTAACCGCTTGTTTAATGTGTTGCTCTAATGTGTTTTGAAGACTCATGAATTGTACTTTTTTGAAAAGGCAAATATAGTATTTCTTGCAAGAAATTGTTATTTTTTGATAGGCTTTATATTAGATTAACTAACCGTTATATGACCTGTATTTAAAACACTTTAAAACAGTTACATTACATGAAGAAAACAAATCTTACCGTTAGTCTAATTTTTTGGTATTACCTCTTAAAAATTATGTTTTAAACTTATTAATATTGACTTTTATGTTTTGAAGGAAAATCCCTCTATTTTCTTCTTTTAATTTAATTAACTTAGAAAGTACATAAAATTTTAAAGTTTATTTTGAGACATTCGCAATTTGTCACGTTTTATGTACAGTTAAATTTTTAAATGAAGAGACTACTTGTCCTATTTTTATTATGTAATTTAACCTTTGGTTTTTCTCAAGATGAAGAGCTAGAGCGCTTAACTATACAGTTAGCTTATCAAAATCCAGATTCGATTAAAGTTAACACTTCTCTGAATATTATAAAATACTTATTTGAAGACAAACAATATAGCAAAGCATTGAAATTTGTTAACGAAAGTGAAAAGCTTGCAAAAGATATTGACTACAAAAAAGGACTTGCAAATATCATTTTATACAAAGCTAAAATCCATACCCAAGAAGGAAACATACATAAAGCAATAGATTATTTTAAAACCGCTAAAGTACTTTTCTCTAATATTGAAGACTCAATATCTGTTGCACAAATAGATAGTAATCTTGGAATAATTGAGATTAAAAATGGAAATTACAAAGACGGATTAGCTCATGCATTAGCTGCTATTAACGAGTTAGAAAAACGTGAACTATATGATGATTTGTCAAAAAATTATCAAAGTCTTGCCAAAGCTTACGATACTGCTGGAAACACAGAAAAGGCAATTGCTTTTAATATTAAAAAACTAAATGTAGATAAAAAATCAAACAGCATCGCTGGCTTAATTGAAACTAATAAAGAATTAGGCTACTTATATCTAAAAAAAGAAAAATATAATCTAGCCATTAACTATTTTGAGAGTGCTTTAGGTTATGCTAGCTCTAAAGACCACAATTTGCGCGCACAAATATTACCTCATCTTGGTAACGCATATCTGAAAAATAACGATTACCGTACTGCAACCAGATATCTAGCTGAATCAATAAACATTAATAGACGTTTAGATAATAAAAACGAAATTTTAATTGCCTTAAATAGTCTTGGAGAATTAAACTTAAAACAAAACCGTTTAAGGACTGCTGAAGCACAATTACTTGAAGCTTCTAATTTAAGTCGAGTTACACATAACGACCAAGAACTTTTGCGTAATTACCAGCTAATGAAAATATTAGATTCTACTAACGGTAAGTTTGATAATGCCTTTGTTTGGCAAGGTGAATACTATAGACTTAAAGAAAAAATAGACTCTAAAAAAATTGATAAAGATCCTATAAAAGAAGTTGACACTATTGAAGAAGCTATGATAGAAGTCAATGCTTTATTGCAACCTTCTGAATTAAGTAATAATTCTATTAGCAGAAAGAAATTTGACAAGTTTAAACTTATCTTTTATGCACTTCTAGCTGCATTTGCTGTAGTACTAACCTTTTTTGTATTGCTATTTGTAAAGCGAAAAAATCGCTTAAAATATACTAAACAACTTGAGGCACAAAACAAGAAAATAGAATTACAAAATGAGGCTATTTTAGAACAAAGTAAACATCTAGAAAACATTAATAAAG
This sequence comes from Olleya sediminilitoris, assembly GCF_016785945.1. Taxonomy (GTDB): domain Bacteria; phylum Bacteroidota; class Bacteroidia; order Flavobacteriales; family Flavobacteriaceae; genus Olleya; species Olleya sediminilitoris. The sequence goes on from NZ_JAEMEF010000007.1 coordinate 126,524, forward strand.
TAAAAGATAAACTATTTTCAATTGTATCTCATGATTTAAAAGATACTTTAACTTCTACAAAGGGGTTTATTGATTTATTAAAAGAAGGACAATTATCTCAAGACGAATTTCAAACCTTGCTTCCTGAATTAAGCGAAAACGCCAACAACGCCTCTTTACTTTTATTTAATTTATTAAATTGGTCTAAGTCCCAAATGCAATCTTTAGAGCCAGAACCGTCTTTATTTGACATTAAAGAAGTATTCCTTGAAAAAGTAAAACTAATGGATCAAAAACTTGAATCTAAAGGCATCACATTATTAGATAATACTTTATGTGATTTTGTTTTTGCAGACAGAAGTATGGTAGAAATTGTTATACAAAACCTTTTAGCCAATGCAGTTAAATTTTGTAATCATGGCGACAGTATATCTATTTCAAATCAAATTAATAGCGATAAATCTATTTTAAGTATATCTGATACAGGTGTTGGTATTAGCAAAGAAAATCAAGAGAAACTATTTGGAAATAATACGTTTTCTACTAGAGGAACTAATAAAGAAAAAGGTACTGGTTTAGGTTTAACTATTTGTAGAGAGTTAGTAGAATTAAACCAAGGTAGAATATGGGTAGAAAGTACTTTAAATTTAGGGAGTACTTTTTATATAGAACTCCCTAAGAATAAAACTAATAATTTAACTAAGCCTTTGGAAGAAACACCTCAGCCATCATACAGCGAGCACTTCCACCTCCACAAGTCTCAATAGTCGTTAGTGCACTAGATAATATTGGGCAATGTGCCTCAATCAAGTCTTTTTGTGATTTAGATAGGCTATCATGAGCAGCTTGACTCATAACCAAATACAAAGCATCATCTTGACCTCTTACTTGTAACATATTGCCAGCAAATTGATGCATTTGTTTTTCAGTAATGGTTATCACTTTTTTTCCTGTTTTTTCTAAATTAGAAACAACTTGCTTACGTTCCTTTTTATTATCAATTGTTTCTAAACATATCACAGCAAAAGTTTCTGCTAAACACATCATAACATTAGTATGATAAATAGGCAAACGTTTACCATCTACCGTTTGATTTGCTGTAAAAACGACAGGTGTGTATTCAAAATCTTCACAAAACTCAATAAACAATTCCTCATCAGCACGAGGTGATAAAGCGCAATAAGCAATACTATTAACACGATCTAATAAAATACTTCCTGTACCTTCAAGAAAATAACCTTCTTCTTCAGCTGAAGTATAATCTATAATATCTTTAATTTTAAAACCTTCTTTTTCTAATCTTAAAAAAATAGCTTCGCGTCTTTCACGTCTTCTGTTTTCTGCAAACATTGGATACATTGCTACATCTCCATTTTCATGAAAACTCACCCAATTATTAGGAAAAACTGAGTCTGGAGTATTCAATGCTTTATCATCATTTTCAACAATAACATTAACTCCTACAGCTTTAAGTTTCTCTACAAAAGCATCAAATTCTAAAGTAGCTTTTTCGTTTATTTCTGCATTTTTTAAATCAATTTCTTCTTGAAAAAAATTATTTACAGCAGTTTCTTCATTCATTCTGAAATTAACAGGACGAATCATTAATATGGTATTTGTTGTTTGTTTCATGGTTAAATATTTCGGCAAAAATAATTCAATTAAATATTAAATTCATTTAAAAAAAGTGAATTAATTACGCGTAGTAATATCCTTTAAACTTTATGGATTAATTTAAATTAATAAATCAACCATTTTAAAGTTTATGGTGTGGAATTAGACACTTGCAATAATTTACCATTATAAAACTGATGACCTGTTAAAGCAAAATTTGCTATATAATTTGCCATTTGCTCTGGAGTATTAGGAGCTTGGTAACCAGGAAAAGCCTCTTCTAACATTTCGGTTTGAACAGCTCCTAAGGCTAAAACATTAAACGAAGGTCCATGTTCATTATACTCTTCGGCAAGCAACTCGGTTAAAGTTATTACCGCTCCTTTACTAGAACTGTATGCAGATAAGCCTGCAAATTTCATGCTACCTTGTACGCCTCCCATTGAGCTAATGGTTAAGACATGACTACCTTTATTCATAAAAGGTAATACTATTTTGGTCATTTGAGCAACACCAAAAACGTTAGTTTTGTAAACATTTTCAAAATCCTTCATACTGGTTTCAGCAAAAGGTTTATTAACTATTGCTCCTGCATTATTTATTAAAACATCAACATGTTTCCAATTGTTTTGGATAAACGCTTCTACCTTAGAATAGTCGTCTTCTATAGACAAATCAAAAGGTAAGGCTGTCGTATTTTTTAATTTTAAAGCCTCAATAGGTTCAGCATTTCTAGATAATGCTAATACATTGTGTCCTTGACCAATTAATAGTTTGACTAATTCAAAACCAATACCTCTACTGGTTCCTGTGATTATTATATTTTTAGTTTTCATTTAAAATAATTTCTTTTTCAGATGCATTAACAACTTTTTCTAAAACAGGTCCAAGATTATTTATTAGACTAGTCATAAAAGTATAATCTAATTTATCTACCTCATCATCAACGTGGTGATAATAATCAAAATTAGTTAAATCGCAAGATGAAATTGTATGTGATGGCACATTAAACTCTGTAAAAAATGCATAATTATCAGAACGTTTAAACAAACCATATTTTTTAGCAACATCTGAAGCACCAATTAATTTACTTCCAGCATGTTTATTAATAACCTCAGCTAAATTAGACTTTTCAAAACCTGTAATAAAGGCTTGATAATCTCTGTCTTTAAAAGGTACACCAATCATTTCTAAATTAATCATTGTATATAAATCAATATCAGCTTCTTTTAAGCGTTTAGCGATATGCTTAGAACCAAGTAAACCTTTTTCTTCAGCAGAAAATGTTACAAACAACACACTACGCTTATTTGCTTTTTTAGCTCCAAAGTATTTGGCTAATGCAATCACACCAGCTGTTCCTGCTGCATTATCATTAGCTCCATTTGCAATACTATCGTTTGCAACAGTTTTACTTTGTCCAATATGGTCATAATGAGCACCAATAACTACAAATTCGTTTTTTAACTTTTCATCTTGACCTTCTAAAAAACCAACTACATTAAAAGCCTCTAAATCGCCTACTTGAAATACATCTCTAAAACTATTAAAATAAGGTTTTAATCCTGCAGATTTAAAATTTGTCTCAACATAATTAGCTGCTTCTGCAATACCTGCTGTACCTACATCACGACCTTGTAAATCATCTGATGCCAAAATACTTACCATATTGGTTACTTCTTGAGTCGTTAAAGTGTAATCTTTTTGAGTTTCTGGTTTGCTTACTTTTGTTTTACAAGCGCTAACAACTAGCAAAACAGCACTTAATAGTATGATTTTTTTCATGTGAATTTATTTATGTTTAAAGATAAAAAAATCCCAAATCAATTATATTGAAATGGGATTTTATATGTTTTTATTTCCGCTATAGCGAAAATATTATACTAGCATCGTCACTGGGTTTTCAATAAAACCTTTTAATGTTTGTAAAAATTGTGCTCCTGTAGCTCCATCCACTGTTCTGTGATCACAAGCTAAGGTTAACTTCATAGTATTACCTGGTACAACTTGACCGTTTTTTACTACAGGTTTTTGAACAATTGCTCCAACCGAAAGTATCGCAGAGTTAGGTTGATTTATTATAGAAGTAAAACTTTCTATACCAAACATACCTAAGTTAGAGATAGTAAATGTACTACCTTCCATCTCATCTAAAGATAATTTCTTTTTTCTAGCACGACCAGCAAAATCTCTTACAGCTGCACCAATTTGAGGTAAAGACTGCTCATTAGCAAACTTAACAACTGGGACTAATAAACCGTCTTCTACAGCTACTGCTACACCAATATGTACGTGATTGTTTAATTTCATTTTATCATCAAACCACTGAGAGTTAACTTGAGGATGTTGACGTAATGCTAAAGCACAGGCTTTAACAATCATATCGTTAAATGAAATTTTAGTATCTGGAATAGAGTTATATTGCGCTCTAAATGCCATAGCGTTATCCATATCAAACTCCACATTTAAATAATAATGAGGTGCTGTAAATTTAGATTTAGCTAAGTTTTTAGCAATAGCTTTACGCATTTGCGAGTTTGGTTTTTCGTCAAAATCTTCTTGACCTGTAGCAACAAATTTAGCTACTGGAGCAGAGGATTGTGTAGATCCAACTGGAGAGAAGTTTTCTATATCACGTTTGACAATACGTCCATTTTCTCCAGAACCATTAACTTGAGATAAATTAATTCCTTTTTCTTCCGCCATTTTTTTAGCTAATGGAGAAGCAAAAATACGTCCTGTTGTATTTGTAGTAGTCTCTGCTTTAGGAGCAGATTCTGTTTTAGTGTCTTGTTTAGGAGCTTCTACTTTAGCGTCTTGTTTTGGAGCCTCTTCCTTTTTAGGTGCTTCACCACCAACAGTAAAGTTTTTAGCTATGTCAGCAACATCAGTACCTTCTGGTCCAATAATTGCTAATAATGAATCTACTTTGGCAGAATCACCTTCGTTTAAACCTACGTATAATAAAGTACCTGATTGAAAAGATTCAAACTCCATGGTTGCTTTATCAGTTTCAATCTCTGCAAGGATGTCACCTTCTTCTACTACATCTCCAACATTTTTTAACCATGAGGCAACTGTACCTTCTTCCATAGTATCACTTAACCTTGGCATAGTAACAACAGTTACTCCTTCAGGAATCTCTTGAGAAGTTGATGCTTCCGACGTATCATCATTAGATGCAGATTCATCACTTGATGTTTCAGTTGCATCTGCAGAAGCTTCTTTAGTACTTCCTCCGTCTAATAAACCAGAAATATCTTCACCCTCTTCACCAATAATAGCTAAAAGTTTATCTACTTCAGTAGTTTCTCCTTCTTGTACACCAATATGAAGTAAAGTCCCTTCGTGAAAAGACTCAAATTCCATGGTTGCTTTATCAGTTTCAATTTCAGCTAGGATATCACCTTCTTCAATTTTATCTCCAACTTTTTTTAACCAAGCAGCAACAGTCCCTTCTTCCATGGTGTCACTAAGACGTGGCATATTTATAATTTCAGCCATATTTTATTTGATTTTATGGTCTATAAATGGATAATCTTCTTGCTCGTATACTGCATCGTACATCACATTCTTTTCAGGATATGGAGACTCTTCAGCAAATTTCTCACATTCAGATACATTAGCTTTGACACGTTTATCAATAACTTTGATTTCATCTTCTGTAAGATATTCTTTTTCTAGAATTACATTTTTAACTTGTGTAATTGGATCTAGTTTTTTGTATTCTTCTACTTCGTCTTTAGTTCTGTAGTGTTGCGCATCAGACATTGAGTGCCCTCTGTAACGGTAGGTTTTTACTTCCAAGAATGTTGGACCATCACCACGACGTGCACGTTGTATAGCTTCGTCAAAAGCTTCAGCTACTTTAATAGGATTCATTCCATCTACAGGACCACAAGGCATCTCGTAACCTAAACCTAACTTCCAAATATCTGTATGGTTTGCAGTACGCTCAACTGAAGTACCCATTGCGTATCCGTTGTTTTCACAAACAAAAACTACTGGCAACTTCCAAAGCATTGCTAAGTTAAAAGACTCATGTAATGACCCTTGACGTGCTGCACCATCACCAAAACAACAGATAGTTACACCATCTACATTGTGGTATTTATCACCAAAAGCGATACCTGCACCTAAAGGAATTTGACCTCCTACAATACCATGTCCTCCGTAAAAACGGTGTTCTTTAGAGAAGATATGCATTGAACCACCTAGTCCTTTTGAGGTACCTGTAGCTTTACCATATAATTCTGCCATGACACGTTTAGGATCAACACCCATACCTATTGGCTGTACGTGATTACGGTAAGCTGTAATCATTTTATCCTTGGTTAAATCCATTGCATGTAAAGCGCCTGCTAAAACAGCTTCTTGCCCATTATACAAGTGAAGGAAACCTCTAACCTTTTGTTGAATGTAGACTGCTGCAAGCTTGTCTTCAAACTTTCTCCAAAACAGCATGTCTTCATACCATTTTATATACGTTTCTTTTGTTACTTTTTGCATTGGTGACGTTTGTATTATTTTTTTCGTATAACAAAAGTAACACATTAGTTAGTAATGAAAAAACTGAAAATAGTTATTTTGTTACGAAATCGATTTAGTTATAATGCTGATTTATCAAAAACAAGAGGTAAAATATTTGCTAACGAATTTGATCGCACCACTTTACCAGTTTCTCCCATAAAATACAACTCTATTGGTTGCTCTTGTTTTACTTCGTACTCTGCAATAGCTTGTCTACATGCTCCACAAGGAGGAATAGGTTCTGTTGTAGGATTGATCTGAGAACCAGCAATGATTGCCATTTTCAAAAATTTTGCTTCGGGAAATTGTGCTCCTGCATAATATATTGCTGTACGTTCTGCACATAATCCTGATGGGTAAGACGCATTTTCTTGATTGCTACCTGTAACAACTTCGTTATTATCTAACAATAAGGCAGCTCCAACATTAAATTTAGAGTATGGTGCATAAGCTTTATTACGTGCTTCGGAAGCTTTGTCCATTAAAGTTTGTATATCCTGAGGTAACTCGGTAATACTATCAAAAACTTGTAATGTGGTTTCTATTTTTACTTCATTCATAATTTAAATATACGCAACTATTTTAGACAAAAAAACTATTGCTTTCACAATAGTTTTTTGATCTTTATTATAATTTGTTTTAATATTCTGTATAAGTTCCTGCTCCTAAGTTAAACGTTAAAGAAAAACGCAGAGTACTCTCTAAAGGACTTTGCACTTGAGAGGCTGAAAATAAATAAGATAAGTCTACATTAATAACATTATACTTAAAACCTGCACCTAAAGCAAAAAACTTACGAGCTCCTTTAGTTTCATGCTCATTAAAATATCCTGCTCTGAAAGCAAAAGAATCTTGGTAAGTATACTCGGCACCTAAAGCATAAGTAAACTCTTGTAACTCTTCTTTAAAACCTCCTGGAGCATCTCCAAAAGACTGAAATACACCAGATAAAAATGGTACATCAGGATCTTGTCCTGAGATAATCACATTTGAAGCAACTGTATCTCCTAAATCATCAACATCTTCATCATAAACACCATTACCATTATTGTCTGTGTAATTATATTCTGTTCCTAATTCTGGTGGAGTTGGTACTAATAATTTAGAAAACTCAGCTGTAACTGCTACTGTATTATATTGGTCTAATATAAAATCAAATCCTCCTCCTAATCTTAAGTTAGTTGGCTGGAAGTTTTCTTGACCTTCTTCATCATACTTAAACTTTGGACCTAAATTTTGAATTGCAAATCCACCTCTCCAACGACCATTAAAATCGCTGTAAGCTTCCTCTTCACTTTGGTAATAACCAGTAATATCTGCTCCAAAACTACTAGCTGCAGTTGCATCAACATTATCTGTTTGCAATTTTAAATCTGATCTTAAATATCTTAAGCCAATAGCCATTCCAAATTGATCACTTAATCTTAAGGAATAAGATACATCTATTGTAAATTCATTTGGCTTTTGAATTAAAGGTGTAGAAAATTCGTCTTGAACAAATTCAATTTCACCTAATGAAAAGTATCTAAACCCTACACCAAAAGCACTATTTTCATCGATACGATTAAAGTAAGATACTGAAGCTAATCCTATATCATTAACTAATTTACTTAAGTATGGAGTATAACTTAATGTTACTGCAGATTTATTAGTATTAAACGCATTTTTAGAAGCATTCCAAAATTGAGAATATCCATCTGGAGAAGTTGCAACACCCATATCACCTAAACCAGCAGCTCTAGCATCTGGAGCTATAAGTGCAAAAGGAATACCTGTAGTTATAACTCTAGAGTCTGGACTATTTGGAATTACAGTTGTTTGAGCCATACTTTTCAAAGATAAAAGTAAGACTGTAGCTATTAATATTTTATTTTTCATGTATCAATTTTAGTTAACAAATATAATTTATTATTAGAGGATTACAAGTTTCTCTATTTTTTCTACTGTTTTATTAGTGCTTTGTGAGTGCACTTTTAGCTTATAAATATAAGTCCCTTTTCCTATTTTATCTCCAAAATCATCGCGTCCATCCCATACAATATCTCGAGATGTAGATTTTATGTTTTTTCCTCCAGCTAAAGCTGTTTGTCCATTTAATGTTCTTACCAATTTACCTGACACAGTAAATATTTGTACTGAAATATCTAAAACTTCTGAACTATTATGACTAAACCAAAATTCGGTATAATTAACAAATGGATTTGGGTAATTTAGCACGTTATTTATGACCAAACTTTCATTTTCATTATAAACAACAAATTGTATTTCGGCTGTAGCCGAATTATTATACACATCCCACGCTTTTAGATTTAGAGTATGCAAACCAGGCTCTAAATCTCTGAAAGGAAAATCTAAACTTCCCTTTGTATAATCATCAACATCTGTAAGGTAATAATCGTTTAAAACATATGGATTAACTTCGTCTCCATCTAAAATAGCAACAATATCATGACCTATACCACTTGCTGTGTTTATTCCGTTATCGTCTTCAAATTTAGCTAAAAGTAAAGGCGATTCGTTTGTTATACCTCCTGAAACAAATGCTTCGTCATTCATGTATAACTGAATTGTTGGTCCAATATTGTCCTCTGCTGCATTTGGATTAATACCACCAATCTTTAACGTTTCTACGCTTGCTCCTGTTTTATCTTCTAAAGAGTTTTCTTGAGTAGCGTAAAAACTAACCTTTCCGGTTCCTACAGGTATACCTATATCTTTTGGAACTATAAAATCAATTTCCCATTGTCCGTTAGTTACTGTAGCTTGACCTCTAAAAACTATAGATCCTAAAGTTGTATAATTTAACTTAATTATTCCATTAGCATCAGTTGTATTGTCATTAGCTAATGTTTCACGTTCAATTTGCTTATCATAAATAGTTGTTGTTAAAACACCATTATAATCTGTTAGTGTATTTCCGTTTACATCTGTAACAACACCTTCTAATTTAGCATAACTTAAAGCTTGTAAGACATCTGTTTCTTGTGTTACTGATACATCATTAACTTTAGTTAATCTAATATCTGACTGAGGAAAGGCAAGTTGCAAAGCAGGGTCACCAATATAAAATGCTAAACTTTTTTGTGCATTTGAAAAATCAGGATCGTTTTTTGCTAATCTTAAAGCTTCGGCTATTGAAGGATATTCATAATCACTATAAGTATCATTAGTACTGTATGAAAACAAATACTCTTTTAATATTTTATTGAAGTCTTTACCTACAGTAACAAAAATTTGTCTAGTTGTAGTTATCAAACCAATAGAACCAGCATCTTTATTCCAATAAATAAATTCGCCAGCAGTAATCCTTAGTGGATTATCAAATCTTGTAAACTCACAGGTTACAGTTACAAACAGATTTAACTTACAATCATTATTCAAGGCTTCTGCATCTGTATTCTGAAAAATACGCTCAAAAGCCAAACCGTCTTCTCCACCATGACCAAAATAGTTAACCATAATTGCACCTCTCTCGATTGCGTTTGTCATAGCTTCTTTAACTTCAGGATAGCGATCTCCTCCAGCTGAAGCTTCTTGCTGATACGAATCCGAATGAATTTTTGTTACATTAATAAAAGGTTTAAATGCTGTTACCTCGTCACCAATTTCATCTGTTGTTTCTTGCAAAGTAGCTTCCCAAGCCTCATCAACATCATCGGATACAACTACAAAATTGTTTCGCCAGCTACCTAAAGCCTCTTTGGAATAATACGTTTCAACCTTATCCACCATTTGACTTGCTCTTAAAGGTGTATCAGCCAAGACTCTTCCAACAGCTATATCCAATTTATTAGCGTTATTAAAGACATCTAAAGTTCCTTCGTTATCGTCAACATAAGCATAAAAGTCGTCAGATATAAATGAACTTGATAAATTAAAACTACTATAAGCATTCCAAGTTGGAAAATTATATGTATTGCTAGCAATACGACCCTTGTAATCAAAAGATGAATCACCAAAAATGCAAAGGTATTTTACTCGGTTTTCCGGAGTACTAGCATTATCGTACACGTACTTAACAAAATTACGTATACCAGCTATATCAGGATTACCAGAAGAAAACTCAGTATAAATTTCATCTAAAATGACAACTTTAACGTTTAAATTTTTCTTATCTCTATTAATCTGAGCTAAGCGTTGGGCTTGACCTAAATGTGACCTTGTTGTTAACATTAAATAGTCTATGTCTTGAAAAACCCCTTGAGCATTCTGAAAAATTGTACCTTTTAAATTAATATTGTTAACACGACTATTTTGAGATAAAATAGGTTGAAAATAGTTTTGAGAACTAACAGTGACAAAGGTTTTTAAATCTCCCATTGGAGCATTAAAACTTAACACATTATCTTGATTAGTATTAGGTATTGTTCCAACATCATATATATTTGTTACATCCCAAACCTCTTGTACCTGAGCTGCATTAGATAAATTATAATTAGCAACACCTGTAGTGTTTACTGTAGTGGATTGATTTTTAAAATGAAATTGATTACCATTAAAAGTTAAACTTCTAGTAGCCTCAATACCAATATAATCTAAATATGCTGTTGCACTAGGATTACCTTGATTGTTATAATCCAGAGTCACATTAACATCATCACTAGTGACTAAAGTATTATCTTGAAAAGTTCCTCCTGTAACATATACTCCGTCAGCAGAATTAGTCTGAGACAACGCTATGTTACCAATTGAATTGGTATTTACACTTATACCAAAACTAGTAGCATTAGAAGACGTTGTTGCTGTAACAACCTTAATATTAATAGGCTCTGAAGTTACTAAGTTTGGAAAATCAAAATTAAAACTTTGAGTGCTTTCAACACTAAAATTTTCTCCAAACCAGCGTCTACCTACAAAAATTATATTTGTTTCATCAACTTCATGAAACTTATAATCCTGAAAGGTATCAACCACCAGTGTTGCAGCAGTTGTTGGTTGTATAAAATTCTGGATTCGCTTACCCAATCCAGAACTAATATTTATGTAATAAACTGTTTTATTACTATAGGGATTAATATTTGTATTGATATAAGAAACGTCTACATCTGCAGTTGGTCCTTGTGCATAGAATAATATGTAATCTTCATTATTAAAAACACCATCATCTTCACCAATAACTTTTATTGCATTTTCTGTAGGATCAAAAGGAAAGTTAGCATTATTTGCAAAAGGCATCATTTTTCCACCATTACCAAAAATCTTTATTGTCCTTGGGTCAACAGCATCTGCATTAATACCCATTTGATTTAAAAAAGATTTAGAAATTTTAAAAACTCCAGAGCGCTCTACTTCAAACTTATACCAACTACCAGTGCTTAAAACTGAATTTGTAATGGTTTGTATATTGCTAATACGATTTGAGATACCATTTGTGTTGTAACTATAATTAAATGACACTAATTTTTTATAAGTGCTCCCAACTTTAATAATAGGGCTTAAAGTTAAAACAGCGTACTTAACGTCTCTAGCAATTGCATTTTTTAATGTTGCATTAATACTTGCAGGAATAGTATTTACATTTAAACTTTTTAAATCTGACTTGGAAATAGAAACAAATACAGGATTACTTATAATTAATGAGTTTTCATTAACTAAGCCATTGGTTTTCCATTGTTCAACAAACTGAATACCCTTATCCAAATCAAACGAAAAATTTTTAGAAGGACTAAAGGAAGGTAAAGTTAATTTGTAACTATCCGCAGCAAATGTTTGAGGACTATTCCAAACTATGCTTACTTTTTTATCTTGAGAAAATAATGGCAGGCAGTTAAGCACAACCAATAGAAATAATATCTTTTTCATTGCAATACTAACGTCTAATTTTATACGATATTATTTATTTCTTAATAATTTCATAAAAACAAGTCAAAATTACAATAATAAAATGAAAAAACGCACGTTATAGTGTTTCAAAACAACGATAAAAAGTAATTTTTATATCGTTGTAAAGTAAAAAAAATAGGATGAAGTGTAATAAAAAATTATTCAAAAAAGACATTTTTACTTGTTTTCTTGGGTTTAATTCTTATATTGCGTCTCCAAAAAATAACATTATTAGATTACTTAAACGTATTAATATGAAGAAAATAATTGTATCAAGGTTATTATTAACTGTAGCAGTTGCGTTAACCTTGGTTGGTTGTAAGAGGTCTGGAAGTGGCTCTAACACCTCTAGGGCTACAGGATGGCAAATTAATTCTAAAGACGGTGGGTTTCAATACAACACTAATTTTAAAGAGCAAGAAACTGCTCCTGGATTAGTATTTGTAGAAGGAGGAACTTTTACTATGGGAAGAGTACAAGACGATGTTATGCATGATTGGAATAACACTCCAAATCAACAACACGTTCAGTCTTTTTACATGGATGAGACAGAGGTTACAAACAAAATGTACCTTGAATATTTAGATTGGATTAAAAGAACTTATCCGCCAGAAGAAGAAAACTTTAGAGCAATCTATAATGGTGTTTTACCAGACACATTAGTATGGAGAAACCGTTTAGGTTATAATGAAGTTATGACAGACAACTATTTGCGTCATCCAGGTTATGGAGAATATCCTGTGGTTGGTGTTAGTTGGATTCAAGCTGTTGAGTTTGCTAACTGGAGAACAGATCGTGTAAACGAACTTTCTTTACAAAGAGATGGTTACCTTAAAGAAGGTAGTAATCTAGAAGCTACAGCAGACGCCAACTTTAGTACTGACACTTATATAAACTCGCCAAACCAATCTTTTGGAGGTAATGAAGATATTTTAAAAGGAGGGAATCTTAAGCCACAAACTAATGCTGCTGGTGACGAAATTAACGTTTATGCATCAAGAGAAACTGGATTAATTTCTCCTAAATACAGACTTCCTACTGAAACTGAATGGGAATATGCTGCTTTAGGATTATCTGAAATTAGAAGCTACAACGTTTATAGAGGACGTAAAAAATACCCTTGGGATGGACAGTACACACGTTCTGGAAGTCGTAAAATAAAAGGAGATCAATTAGCAAACTTTAAACAAGGTAAAGGTGATTACGGTGGAATTGCTGGATGGTCTGACGATGGTGCAGATATTACTGGTCAAGTTAAATCTTATGCTCCAAATGATTATGGTCTTTACGATATGGCTGGTAACGTTGCAGAATGGGTTGCCGATGTTTACAGACCAATAGTTGATGACGAGTTTAATGACTTTAACTACTATAGAGGAAATGTTTATACTAAAAATGCAATCAATGATGATGGTACAGTAAAAATTGTTACTACTGATGAGATTGTATTTGATACTTTACCAAACGGAAAAGTAGTACCTAGAGATTTACCAGGTGAGATTGCTACACAACCTATTGATGAAGAAGAAACTTACTTAAGAACAAACTTTGACAGAAGTGATAACCGTAACTTTAGAGATGGTGACACACAATCTTCTAGATACTATGCAGATAGATTTGGTTATGATGAAGAAGAAACTTCTGAAGATGTATCTACTAGAAAAATGTACAACGCACCAAAGCATAACATCCAAATGGATTCTGCTGGAAACATGATTAGAGAGTATGACAAATCAAACAAACGTACTTCTTTAATTAATGATGAAGTTAGAGTTTACAAAGGTGGATCATGGAAAGATAGAGAGTACTGGTTAGATCCAGCACAAAGAAGATATTACCCACAAAACATGGCTACAGACTACATTGGTTTTAGATGTGCTATGTCTAGAGTAGGATCTAAATCTAAAGGTCAAAGAAAATCAAAAAACTAAAAACTATTTAGTTTAAATATTAAAAAGTCCTAACATTTGTTAGGACTTTTTTTATACTTTTATTTCATGAAAATAGATGAACTATACCAACTGTTTTTGGATTGTAAAGCAGTAAACACTGATACTAGAAACGTTGAAACTAATGATATGTTTTTCGCTTTAAGCGGAGAAAACTTTAATGGTAATACTTTTGCTAACGAAGCATTACAAAAAGGTGCTAAATACGCTATTATAGATGATGAAGATTATCGTAGATCAGACAAGACTATATTAGTTTCAAACACGCTTAAAACGCTTCAAAAGCTAGCAACCTACCATAGACAACAATTGGGTTTGAAAATTATTTCTTTAACGGGAAGCAATGGAAAAACAACAACTAAAGAACTTATTAATACTGTACTTAGCAAAAAGTACAAAACAACTGCTACAATTGGTAATTTAAACAATCATATTGGTGTACCTCTTACACTATTATCTATGACCAACACAACAGAAATTGGTATTGTAGAAATGGGAGCTAATCATAAAAAAGAAATTGAATTTTTATGTCAAATTGCTCAACCTGATTTTGGTTATATAACTAATTTTGGCAAAGCGCACTTAGAGGGATTTGGTGGTGTTGAAGGAGTAATTCAAGGTAAAAGTGAATTATATGACTACTTAACTTCTAACAACAAAACTATATTTTTTAATGCCGATGATAATATTCAAAAAGAGAAACTAAGTCAGTACAAAAACAGTAAAGGATATAGCCAAAATAATACTGATTATTATTTAATAAATTTATTAAAAGCAAATCCCTTTGTAAATTTTAAGGCTGAAAACACAACCATACAATCAAATTTAATAGGTGACTATAATATTACTAACCTAAGTGTTGCAACACTAATAGGAAAGTATTTTGATGTTTCAATTAATGATATTAAAGCTGCAATTCAAGATTATGTACCAACAAACAACAGGTCACAAATTATAAAAAAGGATACTAATACTATTATAATGGATGCCTACAATGCAAATCCATCAAGTATGGAAGTTGCGTTACAAAATCTAAATAATCAAAATGAAAAAAATAAAATTGCTATTTTAGGAGATATGTTTGAATTAGGTGCCTCTGCAGATACCGAGCATCAAAATATAGCAAACCTAGCAAATCACTTAAATATAGATGAAGTCATACTTATTGGAGAAAACTTTATAAAAACTAAAACTGAAAATAATAAGGTAAAACAATATCGCTCTTTTGAAGATTTTAAAACCCATTATAAACCTATTACAAACAGTCATGTTTTAATTAAAGGTTCTAGAGGAATGGCTTTAGAAAGAGTTTTAAAACTATTATAAATAAAAAAATCCGAAACAAAAGTTTCGGATTTTTTTGTGGGCGACAAGGGATTCGAACCCCTGACCCCTTGGGTGTAAACCAAGTGCTCTGAACCAACTGAGCTAGTCGCCCTAAATATTAAGATGAAAATATACGTTACTTTTATATATCACCAAATTTAAAATAAAAATCCGAAACGGGGTTTCGGAGATTTTGTGGGCGCGAAGGGATTCGAACCCCTGACCCCTTGGGTGTAAACCAAGTGCTCTGAACCAACTGAGCTACGCGCCCTAAATATTAGGTGTGCAAATATACATTACTTTTTGATTTCTCAAAACCTTTTATTCAAAAAAAATAACTTTTTTTTCGAATAAAAAATTAACTCATTAATATATAGTTAATAACAAAACTAAAAATTATAAATAATTTAATATTTTTGAATTCAAATAGCTACTCAATTTGAACTACATATCCATTATAGACCAACTAAATTTAGATATTGAGGCAATATCAGACTTAGATAACAATAAAATAATACGATTACAAAAGCAATTAAAAGCTAAAGCTGTCTTGGAAAACAGCAGTAATTTAGGTCAATTAGCTTCTATGATAGATGAGCTAAAAGACGAAACGATTAGAAAACATCATATTTTTGTAGAAAAACACCAATGGTTAAAGCAAATAATAACTGGTGACTATAGTAACATTCCTCAGAGTTCAATTAAAATACATCATGAGTCCATTGCTAATAATGATAGTTTAAAACAGTTTTTAGCGCCTTATTTAAAAGCACACATTAAACCTTTTTTAGCTGAAACCTTAAATAAAGGAAAATATATATTACTAATTAATATTGTTCTAAGTCAAAGACTTTTCACTGAAGAAATAGAGCAAATGATTATTAGCTTTTTTAGTTCTAAACTAAACTATGCTAAAGTTTATATGGAAGAAGGAAAATTAGAAGACAAGCATTATCCTGTTGCTTATATCACAAATCGTAATTTTATTAAGTGCTTAAGTCAATATCCAAATTCATTTGAGGATGATATAAACGAGTTAAATTCAGTTGTAATTGATATCTATAATTCTAAAAGAAAAAACACTAACAATTCTACTTTTATCTTTACCGCTAAAGCTATGGTCGCTTTTGGAGAGTTAGAAATTTCTAACTACATGCTAAAAGATGTTTTAATATCAAATGCAGCAACAGCTAAACCTTACGCATTCAAAACTGGAAAATCTCAAAAAACAAAATCAGGAACAGGTGTTGGAATATGGAGCATTATAGTATTTTTAATTTTAATGGTTAGAATAGCAACTAAAGTTTTTAGAAGTGATAGCAGTAGTCCTTCTAACTATTATGACCAATATGATAGAATTAATATTGGTAACACAAACGAAAACAATAAAAATATTTTAGAGGCTATTCGTAAAATTCAAGAAAAAAAACAATTAGAGCAGCAAACTTTAGGTTCAAATAATTCTAAAAATAACAATATAGAAGAAACCGTAATCTTAAAAAACAACAAAACTATTAAAACTATAACATTACCAAACATATATGGTAATAGGTATAAATCAAAAAATCATATAAGATTTATTTACAGCTTAAAGCTGAAAACAAAACGAGAAGATCAAGAAAAAAATCCAAAACCAACCACACCTATAACTGCATTTACAAATGCCTATCCAAAAACGTTTAACACTATTGAATCTTCAGAAAATAGAGTAAATAATTATAGTTTACTTAAAAACAATAGTAATAACGATCTTGTTGTTTTTAGGCTAACCCAAGGTATAGATCAAACTATTTATATACCTAATGAAGAAACAAGGTATATCAATATTAAACAAGGAGACTCGTTATTATTTTATACAGGTCAATATTTTTCTCCTGGACGATTCTCTCATTTTAAAACACAAACTGAGCTATCTAAATTATACAAAGTAAAAACATTTGAAACCGGAACAAATACAGAAATTAACATTTTGCCTTTTAGTCAAGAAGTAAAATTTAATAAAGATTTTAAGACTAATAAAACAACTATTGACACTTTTTTACGTGATCATATTAAAACCAATAAGCTAGAACTTGAGGCCTTAAATATTGATTACATATATACAAAATGGTATAAAAATAAATACAACTAAATAGTTATCTTAAACCTGTTTTACTATCATCTTTAAATTGTTTTTGCTTCTCTTTTTCTCTATCTGGCAGTAAAGCATATAATGCATAAACAATATGTTTTAAAGATTTATAATCTTTACGCTCAATAGCTTCATCACCTTGCTTCATTAACTTATCTGCTTTTTTAGTATCAGTAAATCCTGAAGTATATTTTAGACCAAAAAAATAGGATATAAAATTCTCATCACTAGACTGGATAATTGAATTAAACAATACGTCTAATTCTTTTATTTTAGCTCTAATTAAATATTTATCACCAGAATTAATGACTTCTTTTTCGTTAGCAATAACCTTTAGATATTTAGGCCTGTATTTTTCGTTTTCTTCTTTATTAACTTCCCATTCTAAACTATCTTTAGAAATGTTATACTCTTCAATTTCTAGAGCTACAACCTTGTTTCTAGTTAGCGTATCAAAGGTTTGTATAAGCTTACGCTTTTGATCGTCTAATTGATATTTTTTATCAGAAACATCATCATCATTTAATAACGTTGTTTCAATCTGAATTTCAATTAAACCAACTCTTAATTGTTCTAACTTATTAGAATACTCAAAATTTTCTTCTTCAACTTGTTCTTTGATAAGGTATTCTACATCAGATAAAACAGCATTAATTTCCATGTTTATTTTAGAAATACTTATAGTGCGTTCTGACTGGCTAAAAACATTTTTAAATTCTTGATCACAAGCTTGCAAATAGACATTTATTTTTAAATCTCTAGACTCTGTAATCTCTAATTCTATTTCTATATCAGTTCCTTTTATTAAATCTTCTTCAAGGTCTTTTCCAGAAAACTCTATATAACCAATACTTAAACCAGAACTTGGTAAACCTTTGGATTGCCCTTCAACAATATTAATGATAAGATTAGCATCAGAATCTTTTAATATTGTTTTTGATGCTGTTTTATATATCTTTTTCTTTAATGGAAGAATACTTCCTTTTCTAAAAATCTGTTCTAATCTAGTAACCGAAGCATCAATATCATCAACTTCCATACAAATATCTATAGGTAGCGGTTGACCTAAAACGTTATAACTTCCTTGATTTATAGCTATTGTGTTGATGGTTTTTAAAGGATTTAACTGTTGATCTAAAACCTGAATTTTAAATTGGTTTAATTGTCCTTTTAAAAGCGGTACAAACTCGGCAAAGCCACCATTTTGAATTATTTTTATTCCGGAATCATAACCACCATCTGTTCTTGTTACTCTATATTTTAAATCTGTCCCAGAAACTTTACATGTGATTAACTCTTCTAAATCTCTAGTGTTTTGCTCATAAAAAATCTGAGTGTCAATACTACTCTCCTCCTCTACTACAATTGTTTTTTCTGTTTCAATAGTTGTAGGTTTAGATCCAGCAAAGTAAGCTGCTCCATCTACAACTGCAGATGTTGGATCTATACTAGAATCTACTAAAATACCGGTTTCTTCTTTAATACGCTGTTTAATTAAAGGCACATAAGTACTACCTCCAATTAATATTAAACGTTCTATTTGTGAGTTTAATAATTGATTTTGAGAAATCACTTTTTTAATAAACGTAATGGTTTGCTCAACCTTAGGAGTAATAACAGCTTCAAACTCTGCTCTAGTTATTACAATCTGTTCAAATATATTATCATCCTTAATATCAATATCTATCTCTATTTCTGTTTCAGGATAAACAGACAATTCTTTTTTAGCTTCTTCAGCTTTTTTAAGCAACTCGAAATACAAGCCTTTATATCGACTTGATTTAGATTTAATATCTTTCCAAAGGTTAGTAATATTAGCGTTGGCCTCAATTTTTGGAACAATTATTTTTTCGACTATAAGATTATCAAAATCTGCTCCTCCTAAAAAATTATCGCCTTCATTATCTATAACCTTCAATTCTCTGTCATTGACTTCAACTAAAGCCACATCAAAAGTTCCTCCACCAAAATCATAAACAATCCAATTTTTAGATGTTTCTATATCTAAATTAGACTGATTTGCAAAAGCTAAACATGCTGCAATAGGTTCTTGCAACAAAACAACTTCTTTAAAACCTGCTAAATAACCTGCTTTTTTAGTTGCGTTAGATTGTATCGTATCAAAAGATGCTGGAATTGTTATTACAGCAGTTTGTAGTTGATCCGTATCTGTAACAAAGTTTTTTAATTCTTTTAAAATTAAAGAAGATAAGTCTATTGGAGACATTTCTTTGTTAGTAGACGGTATAAAATAAGTTTCTTGTGTACCCATTTTACGTTTAAAAAGCATGCAAACATTTTCTGCATCCTTCTCTAAATAATCTAAAGCTTTATCTCCAATAATTGTGCGATTACCTCTAAAAGCAACACATGAAGGTAAAGTTTGTTTTAAACCTAAAGGGTTATTATATATTTTAACAGCACCATTATTATAATTAGCAATTAAGCTGTTTGTGGTACCTAAATCAATAGCAAAGTTAATGGTCTTCATTGGGTGTTATTCTACAATTACAATTCCTTTTTGTACTAAACTATTTTGGTTATCAGTTTTTTTATAAACTATAGGTTTTAGCACTTTAACAATTTTCATTTGTCCATTAAAATCACCAGTAATATTGGCTTCAACGTCAGTCATTTCGTTTCGGTATGTTTGACCAATTGGATTAATAATATGGTAACCCAAAGTTTCAAATTCATGATTAATCCTATCAATATTTCTATTGAAAACTGTTAAATTTTCTTTATTACTTTTTAATTGAATAGAAAACACTTGATTGATTATCTCTAACATTTTTTATGATGAATTAAATGAAAGTGTAAGATACAATTTATATGAAATTAAACCACTTCGGCAACCACAAAAGTACTTCCTCCAATATAAATTACGTCATCAACCGAAGCTGTATTTAATGCTGTATTGTATGCGTCTTCTACAGAAGCGTAAGGCTTACCAATAAATCCATTATCTAAAAAAGATTGCATTAATACACTAGCATCCAAACCTCTTGGGACGTTTGGTTTGCAAAAATAATATGTTGCGTGTTTTGGTAATAAAGGTAAAATGGAAACCAAATCTTTGTCATTAACCACTCCAAATACAACATGAAGATTAGAGTATTTTTCTTGTGATAACTGCTGCATTGCTAAAGTTAAACCTTCTTTATTATGAGCCGTATCACAAATAACTTTAGGAGCTGTATTTAATGTCTGCCAACGTCCTTTTAAACCTGTATTTTTTACCGAATAAAGTAATCCGTTAACGATGTTATCTTCAGATATTTTATATCCTTTTTTATTTAGTAGGTTTACGGTTTGCACAACACCTTTTATATTCTTGGATTGATAGCTCCCTTTTAAATCTGTTGTAAACGTTTTGGTAATTAATTGATCTGCAAAATAGATTGGACTGCTGTTTTTTTCCGCGAAAGCGTTAAAAACATCTTGAGTTTCAGGTTGTGTTTCGCTAATAACAACAGGGATATTTGATTTTATAATACCTGCTTTTTCTGAAGCTATTAAACTTAAAGTATCACCCAAAAACTGCACATGATCTAATCCTATATTAGTGATTAATGAGACCTCAGGAGTAATAATATTTGTTGAATCTAAACGACCTCCTAAACCGACTTCAATAACTGCAAAATCAACTTTTTGTTTTGCAAAATAGTCAAAAGCCATACCTACTGTCATTTCAAAAAAAGACAATGAATTATCTTCAAAAAAAGATTTGTTTTCTTCTATAAAATCAATAACAAATTGCTTGCTAACTTCTTTGCCATTAATTTTAATGCGCTCTCTAAAATCTTTTAAATGTGGAGAAGTATATAATCCAACTTTATAACCAGCTTCCTGAAGTACAGATGCTAACAGGTGACTACTAGAGCCTTTACCATTAGTACCAGCTACATGTAAAGATTTAAACTTATGTTGTGGATTATTAAGGTGATTAGCTAAATTAATAGTGTTAGATAAGTCTTTTTTAAATGCTGTTTGACCTTGCTTTTGATACATTGGAAGTTGAGAAAACATCCAATTTACAGTCTCTAAATAAGTCATGATAGTTTATTGACCTAATTTAAAATTGATACTTACAAATCCTATTTGACGTTCTGGAGCATTACTGTCTGGAGCCCATTTATGAGTTAATGCTATTTTACGAGCAGGTTCTAATAAACAAGCAGCAGTGTTTTTGGTTCCTTTAACTCCTGGAACTGCTTTTACTACTTTACCGGAACGGTCAACTTCAATTTGCACAACTACAAGTCCAGACTCGTTACAGTCCTGAACAATAGTGTTAAATCTAGGCTTACCTCTTCCGTTTAAACCATAACCTACACCATTACCACTTCCTTTTCCTGTACCATCACCAAATTTACTTGGTCCATAAGAGTTACCTGATCCAGAACCATTACCTGGTCCATTTCCAGGACCATTATTATTAGAATCAGATGCATTTTCTGAATTACTAATTCCGTTAATTAAAGCGTCATTAGCTTTTCTAATCTCATCTTGTCTCTTTTTTTCTGCAGCTTCTGCAGCAGCTTTAGCTGCTTTTGCAGCTTGTTCTTTAGCTAATTGGTCTGCTTTAGCTTTGGCTATAGCATCGTTTTCCTTTTTAGCTTGTTCTTGCTGTTTTTTAATTGCAACAGCGTCTTCATCTTCTTGTGTAATGACGTCTTCTTTTGACGTTGGTGCAGCAGCAGCTTCCTGTTGCTGTACTTCTTCTTGAGGTTTAGTCTCTTCTGGCTGTGTTTTATTTGGTGCAGCTGCTTGAGCTGGTGCACCTCCTCCACCTCCAGAAGAACCTCCAAAGTTAATGGCAACACCATATTCTTCTGGTGGATCCATATAATTTTGACCAACTACAAATAGAAGCAATAGTAATATCAACATAATTAATGCTGTTATTTTTGCTGAGTTCTTTTCATGTTTGGTTTTTAAATATTTCATCTTATTGTGCTTTTACTGCCAATGACGATTTGATTTTATTTCGGTTTGCAATATCCATGATAAACACGACATGTTGCATTTCTACACTTTCATCTGATCTTATAGTAATAGTTGGAGAGTCTACATTACCAACTTTTGCTAGTACTTCTGCTTCTAATTTATCTTTAGATACTTGCTTCATATCTACATAATAGTTAACGTTTTTATCAACGCTTACAGATACGTTTTTAGTCTGTGTGGTTTTGCTTGATGATTTAGGTAATAATAAATCAATAGCTTCTGCCGATACTAAAGTTGATGCAATCATAAAAAAGATAAGCAGTAAGAACACGATGTCTGTCATAGACGACATGTTAAATTCTGGTGTTACTTTATTTCTTCCTCTTAAACGCATATTAACTAGGTTCGTTTAATAAATCTAAAAATTCAAGCGAGTTAGCTTCCATTTGATATACAACTTTATCTGTTTTAACAACTAAATGGTTGTATGCAATGTAAGCTACAATACCTACAATTAAACCACCAACAGTTGTTGTCATTGCTGTATATAAACCATCTGCTAGTGTCTTTATATCTATAGAACCACCAGAATTAGCAATTTCAAAAATAGATAAAATCATACCTATTACTGTCCCAAGGAAACCAATCATTGGTGCAGCTCCAGATATAGTTGCTAGTACACTTACATTTTTTTCTAAACTATAAATTTCTAGTCGTCCTGCATTTTCAATAGCTGTATTAATATCGTCTAAAGGTTTTCCAATTCTAGAAACCCCTTTGCTAATTAATCTTGATACAGGCGAATCTACTGTTGTGCATAAATTTTGAGCTGACTCGATTTTACCATTACTAACGTAATCTTTAATTTGATTCATAAAATTAGAATCAATTTTTGAAGCATCCTTTATAGCAAAGATTCGTTCAAAATAAATGTAAACCGCCATGACTAATAACACAAATAGTAATGCGATAATAATCATACCTGCTGTACCACCTGTTGTTATTAACTCGATTATTGATAATGTTTTTTCAACTGGTTCTCCTTCTGTTAATGGATCTACCGCTTGAGCAGTGTCTTGAATTAATGTACTTATCATATTATGTTTTTACTTAAATATCTAACGCTAATCTTTTAATTAAATTATACTAAAACAATTTTTACCATTATGTAACCTAACACACCTAATACAATTGTATATGGTAATGCCATTTTTACCATTTTACCGTAAGATAAATTGATTAATGGTGCTAATGCTGAAGTTAATAAAAATAAGAATGCTGCTTGACCGTTTGGCGTTGCTACACTTGGTAGATTTGTACCTGTGTTAATAGCAATTGCTAATTTTTCGAAATGCTCTCTATCAATTGCTCCACTTTTAAATGCTTCTTGAACTTCTCCTATATATACAGTTGCAACAAATACATTATCACTAATTGCAGACAGGAAACCGTTTGCTAAATAAAATAAACCTGGTTGTGCAGCTGGATCTTGTTTTAAAGCCCAATTAATAATAGGACTAAATAAATGTTGGTCATGTATCATGGCTACAATTACAAAAAACACAACAAGCAGACCTGTAAATGGTAATGCTTCTTCAAAAGCATGACCTAATTGGTGCTCATCAATAATACCCATAAATGCAGTTTGGAAAATAATTAAAGCTAATCCAATAAATCCAACAGGAGCAATATGTAAAGCTAATCCCATGATTAATAATACAGCTGCTACACCTTGAACTATAAGTGCATATTTTTGCTTATCTGTTCTGTTTCTGTCTTCTTCAATTGTGTAATTTTCGATAATTCCAGCTACAACAGGAGGTAGTTTTTCACCAAAACCAAAAGATCCTGTTAGCTCTAATATTATAGTTGTTAATAAACCAGCAATTAATACAGGAATAGTTATTGGAGCCATTTGAATGAAAAACTCAATAAAGTCCCATCCTAATCTTTCACCAATTAATAAGTTTTGAGGCTCACCAACTAAAGTACAAACACCACCTAAAGCTGTACCTACAACTCCATGCATGATTAAACTTCTTAAAAAACTTCTAAATTGTTCTAGAGTTTCTCCACTTAATTCTTCTCTATCTTTTACTCCACTTGAGTCATAATCTGCTTCACTAGAATGAATTTTGTGGTAAACACCATAAAACCCAACAGCTACACTAATTAATACTGCTGTTACTGTTAAAGCATCTAAAAAGGCTGATAAAACTGCTGATAGAAATACAAATAATAGAGATAAAACTACTTTAGATTTTATTTTAGTAAATACTTTACTAAAGATAAACATCAGTAATGGCTTCATAAAATAAATACCTGCTACCATGAATACTAAAAGTAGAATTACTTCTAAATTTTGATCAACTTCATGATACGCATTTTCAGGAGATGTTAACCCTAAAGCAATAACCTCTATTGCTAATAATCCACCAGATTGTAATGGATAACATTTTAATGCCATAGCTAGAGTAAAAATAAACTCAGCAATAAAAAGCCATGAAGTCACAGTTTTTCCTAATACGAAAAAAGAAAAAATGTTAAAAATTAAAAAACTAATCATGGTTAGTTTAAACCATTTTGGGCTATTCCCTAAAAAATTCTTGAACATATTAATTATATTTTAAATAAGTTGTTTTAGTGCTATTTCAAAAGCAGTTTTGCTAATTTCTTTTTTAGAAGTATTTTTAGCATGTACGTTTTGTATAGCTTTTTTGATAATATTAGAAGTATCATTAAAGATAGCTTCATCTGTCATTTGTACTTTACGTTCCATAAAGTAGGCAAATACACGAGCCATACCACAGTTTGAAATAAAATCTGGTATAAGGCTTACACGCTCATCAGTTTGTTCCATGATTGATCCAAAGAAAATTTCTTTATCAGCAAAAGGTACATTTGCACCACATGATACAACTTCTAAACCTGTGTTTATCATTTGATCTATTTGATCTTGTGTTATTAATCTTGAGGCTGCACAAGGTGCAAAAATTTCGGTTTCTAAAGACCAAACACGCTCATTCATTTCGGCAAAAGGAATCATATTATCTGTTGATAATGTGTTTCCGTTTTTAGTTAAGAAGAAATCTTTTATGTCTTCAAAAGAAAATCCGTCTTCATTAATAACTCCTCCAGAGATATCAATAATACCAACTACTTTTGCTCCCATTTGAGCTAAGTAATAAGCTGCTGCAGATCCAACGTTTCCAAAACCTTGTACAACTGCACGTTTTCCTTTTACACTTCCTCCATAAATATCATAATAATGTTTTACAGCTTCTGCAACACCATAACCTGTAATCATGTCTGCTACAGTATATTTTTTTGCAACATCTGGAGAAAAATTAGTGTTTTCTAACACTTTTATAACGCCTTGACGTAATTGTCCAATACGGTTTATTTTATCTGCTTCTGTTGGTTTAAAGTGTCCGTTAAAAACACCTTCTTGTGGATGCCAAACTCCAGATTCTTCTGTAATTGGAATTACTTCATGTATTTCGTCTACATTTAAGTCTCCTCCAGTACCATAATAACTTTTAAGTAATGGTGATACTGCTTTATACCAACGCTCTAAAACGCCTTTTTTTCTTGGGTCTTTTGGATCAAAATTTATTCCTGATTTTGCACCTCCAATTGCTGGTCCTGAAACAGTAAATTTAACTTCCATTGTTTTTGCTAAAGACAACACTTCATTCATGTCTAATCCTTTGCGCATTCTGGTTCCTCCTCCTGCTGCTCCACCTCTTAGCGAGTTTATTACAGTCCATCCTTCTGCTTCAGTTTCGGAATCTTTCCAGTTAAATATAATTTCTGGTTCTTTATTTTCGTAAATTTTTAATAAGTCTTTCATTATTGATTTTGGTTTCAACTTTAATATTTTCTTTTAAATCGGAGAATAATATTAAGGTAGCTAAAGTTGATTCATCTTAAGAAGTATTAGATTTTATTAGTTCAACAAATATAAAAAAACAAAAAATGCATTTTAATAGTTAAACCATTTTTATTATGATAATTTAATGTTAACATTTTAGGGCTTCTGAGCTCTAAACACATAGCATAACTAATGATAATTATGGATTGAATTTATAAATATTACCTGAGGAGTGGTCTTTTGAAGCTCCTGTTACGGATTTTAAACAATTATTTTGATTTAACAAGCGTAATACACCAAGAAAGGCAAAAATTAAGGCTTCCTTAAACTCTATTATTTTTGTTGAAGGTATAACAATTTTATTTGATGTTAATACTTGAATTTCTTCTATTAAAAACGAATTAAAAACACCACCTCCTGTTGTTAATACCGATGATTTATCTGTTTGGTTTATTATTGCTGCTATTTGTTGTGCACAGTGTTTAACGTAGGTGTGCAAAATGTCTTCAGTCTTTAAATTATAACTATCTATTAACGGAAAAATGTTTGTCTTTACCCATTCCAATCCTAAAGATTTTGGATGCTTTTGTGCATAAAATGGTAAGTCATTTAACTGTTCTAACAGAGGTTGACAAATGTTTCCGTTTCTGGCAATGCTTCCTTTGTTGTCAAAACTTAAACCTAAACTGTTGACGTATTTATTAAGTACTATATTTACTGGACAAATATCAAATGCTATGCGTTGGTTTTCTGCTTGACAGGAAATATTAGCAAATCCACCCAAATTTAAACACCAAGTGTATTGATTAAATAATAATTGATCACCAATAGGTACCAGAGGAGCACCTTGACCTCCTAACTTAACATCCTGAACTCTAAAATCACACACAACATTTTGCTTAATTAATGTTGCTAACTTAGGTAAGTTTCCTATTTGTAACGTATATCCTAAATCCGGTTGATGCAAGGCTGTATGACCATGAGAGCATACTGCATCTATAGTTTTTATGTTATTTTCTTGAATAAATTGATTAATTATGTTAGCTAAATATGTAGTATATTCTTGATCTAAACTGTCTAATTGTGAAGGATTTAAATCTGTTAAGCCTTTTAGTCTATTAGTCCAATCTTGAGAATAAGCAATGGTTGTTGCTTTATTGATTTTGAAGCTCCAGTCGGTTTCTTTTTTAAATGAAATTAAAGCTAAATCTATACCATCTAAAGAGGTACCAGACATCACACCAATTACGCAAAACTTGTCTTTAATCATATCCTGTAAAAATAACTATATCGATTGAAAAAATGCTAATAAAAACTTATCTTTGCGTACAATTTTTATTAAATCAACAATCTTATATAAATTATGGATTTTAGCCTAACTGAAGAACATATCATGATTCGCGATGCAGCTCGCGATTTTGCACAAACAGAATTATTACCAGGAGTTATCGAGCGTGATAACGCACAAACGTTTCCGGACGAATTAGTACGAAAAATGGGAGCTCTAGGTTTTATGGGAATTATGGTAGACCCTAAGTATGGAGGAAGTGGTATGGATGCTATTTCTTACGTATTAATTATGGAAGAATTATCAAAAATTGATGCCTCAGCTTCTGTAATGGTGTCAGTTAATAACTCTTTAGTTTGCTATGGTCTTGAAGCTTTTGGTACAGAAGAACAAAAACAAAAGTATTTAACAAAGTTAGCTTCGGGAGAATCTATAGGAGCATTTTGTTTAAGTGAACCTGAAGCTGGTAGTGATGCAACATCACAAAAAACTACTGCTATTGATAAAGGTGATCACTATATTATTAATGGTACAAAAAACTGGATTACTAATGGTGGACGTAGTGATGTATACTTAGTAATTGCACAAACAGATAGAGAAAAAGGACATAAAGGTATTAATGCTTTTATTGTTGAAAAAGGAACTCCTGGTTTTGACATTGGACCTAAAGAAGATAAATTAGGAATTAGAGGAAGTGATACACATACTTTACA
The DNA here is from genome assembly GCF_016785945.1 of Olleya sediminilitoris. Lineage (GTDB taxonomy): Bacteria > Bacteroidota > Bacteroidia > Flavobacteriales > Flavobacteriaceae > Olleya > Olleya sediminilitoris. Next base: position 154,701 of record NZ_JAEMEF010000007.1, read on the forward strand.
ATTTAACGACGTTAAAGTACCAAAAGAAAACCGTATTGGTGAAGATGGATTTGGATTTAAATTTGCAATGAAAACTTTATCTGGTGGACGTATTGGTATTGCTGCACAAGCTTTAGGTATTGCATCTGGTGCATATGAGCTAGCATTAAAATACAGTAAAGAGCGTAAAGCTTTTGGTACAGAAATTTGTAACCATCAAGCTATTGCATTTAAATTAGCTGATATGTATACTGAAATTGAAGCTGCACGTATGTTAGTCATGAAAGCTGCTTGGGATAAAGACCAAGGTAACAATTATGACATGTCTAGTGCTATGGCTAAATTATATGCTAGTAAAGTTGCAATGGAACAAACGGTTGAAGCTGTGCAAATACATGGTGGAAATGGTTTTGTAAAAGAATACCATGTAGAGCGTTTAATGCGTGATGCAAAAATCACACAGATTTATGAAGGTACTTCTGAAATACAAAAAATAGTGATTTCTAGAGGTGTTATTAAAGGGTAATCTTTGATTATAACTAGAAAACTAAAAAGGCTTTAAATTAAATTTAAAGCCTTTTTTTATTTTGAAATTTCGTCTAAAACTAATCTTATTTCTCCATAAGTATACTTATCATCAATTTGATGTTTTAAATCGGATAGATTCTCAAATTTATGCTTTGGTATAATGGCTTTAAGTTCTTTATAATGTTTTTCTGATATTAAATCAGTTATTTTAACCTCACCTGTTGCTATAAAGCTAGCCAAATGACCAATTATAGTATTGACATTTAAATCACGCTCAAAAGCAATTTGCTCTACTGATTTACCAGCTTTAAAAATCTGTAAAGAAGTCAACATTGTATCTCCTTTTTTTCGTTTTGGTTTCGGTTTATCAAAAACTTCAATAGCTTTTGAAGTTTCTATATCATTTTCATTACAGTAATCTGTAATAACTTTTAGTATTTCTTTTCCGTATTTTTCAACTCTAGTTTTTCCAAAACCATTAACATTAAGTAACTCTGTTTTATTAGTTGGTAAGGTTTCACACATTTCGTATAATGACTTTTGAGTGAAAATTTGAAAATGTATTAAATCTTCTCTCTCAGCTATTGTGTTTCTTAATTCTCTTAAAAGCTCGAATAACTCGACATTGGTAGTTCCATCAATAACAGATGTTCTTGATTTTTTTGGTTTTTCTTTAGTTAAGAAAACAGACTTAGCTCGTAATTCCAAGAATGTGTTAACTTTAAAGCCTTTATTTAAATTTGAAAAATAAAGCGTTTTGATAGCAATTAACTCTTCAAGTGTATCTAATTGTTTATTAAAATCTTTTTCTAAATTTTTATTATCAGTTGAAAAATTAAATGTTTTATAGGTATCTATAATCTTAGAATCTGTTTGTGATTTAAAATAATTTATTGCTTTAATAAATCTTTCTTGAATTTGATTATTTGATTCTGGAAGTAAAACTTTAGAGGTTAACTCAGACAATTGAGCTTTAAAACCATTTGCAACTTTTAATAAAGAAGCAACAGTATCCTTAATAGTTATTAAAGGAGTTTCTATATTACCTTGAAAACTTCCAATGTTTTTATAGTAAATATCTAAAATTCGATTAACAGGATATAAAAATTTGTAAAAATTGAAAATCTCAGAAATTAAACCTAATTGATAACTAGATTTAGATTGATTTAAAATTAATTCTGTAGGCTGATTAGCTTCAGCTTCTTTATTAAATTGAATTACGTTATTATCACTAATAATTTGGTTAGAAGTAATTTTACTTTTAAGTACCAAGCCTTCTAATGACTTACATCTACTCAAAGCAACGTAAGTCTGACCATGTGCAAAAGCTCCTTCAGCATCAATGATAGCTTTATCAAAAGTTAAACCTTGACTTTTATGTATAGTTATTGACCAAGCTAAACGTAATGGCATTTGGGTATAAGAACCTATTTTGTTTTCGGTAATTGCTTTAGTTTCTGGATCTACATTATAATTAATGTTATCCCAAACTTCGGCTTTTGTAATTATATTAAATTCATCATCGGGACATTTAATGACAACTTCATCCTTATCCAACAAAATAACTTTACCTATTTTACCATTAAAATAACGCTTTTCAATTGAGCTATCATTTTTAACAAACATGACTTGAGCACCAACCTTTAAAACTAATTTATCTTTATTAGGATAAGAGAATTCAGGAAACTTACCTTCTACTTTAGCATTATACGTTTTTTCTTTTCCTTTTAAATTAGCTAAAGCTGAATTATTAACTTGTTCAGCTTTGTTATTATGTGTTGTTAATGAAATATAACCGTCATTATCCGATGGGATGAAATTGGGTTTGTAACGTTTATTTAATTCGTCAGTTGAAGCTTTTGATAAAGTATTAGTCCTTATTTCATTTAAGATATCAATAAACTTAGGATTATCTTGTCTATAAATATGTTTTAGTTCGACAGAAATTGGTTGACATCCTTGATAAGCATAACTACTAAAAAAAAAAGGATTCTTATAAAATTGTTTTAATAAATGCCAGTCATTGTCTTTTACAACAGGAGATAATTGTTGTAAATCTCCTATCATTAAAACTTGTACACCTCCAAATACAACTTTTCTATCTCTAAACCGTCTTAAGGTTTTATCAATTCCATCTAGAAGATCAGCTCTAACCATACTAATTTCATCAATTATTAATAAATCCATAGACTTAATAATATTGATTTTAGTTTTACTAAACTTTCTTTTAAAACCTGATGGAGTGTTTAAATCGTCATTTGGCAATATCGGACCAAAAGGTAATTGAAAAAAAGAATGAATAGTGACACCTTTCGCATTTATAGCAGCAACACCTGTTGGAGCAACGATTACAATTCTTTTTAATGAATCACGTTTTAATTTATGAAGAAAGGTTGTTTTACCAGTACCAGCTTTTCCTGTTAGAAAAATATTTCTATCAGTATTATTAACAAAATTATTGGCTAGAATTAAGTCTTTATTGATTTCCATTGAAGATTAATAATGTATGGTAATATAAATAATGCTATTCTATAAATAAAGAAATACACACTAAATTATAATCATACAAGTAAAAAATACACTGAAAAAGAGTTCTTAATATATTAAACCCAGTTATCTCACTCTTCCCCTAAAGTATACATATCCTATTTAAGATTGTAGTAAATTATAAAACAAAAAAAATCCTCAACAAATAAATGTTGAGGATTCTCTAAAAAGGCGACGACCTACTCTCCCACAATGTAGTACCATCGGCGCAAATGGGCTTAACTTCTCTGTTCGGAATGGTAAGAGGTGAGCCCCATCGCTATAATCACCTTAAATCTTTCGGTGTATGTAG
>NZ_JAEMEF010000008.1 GCF_016785945.1 Olleya sediminilitoris
CTGAATACGCTGGGTTACCTCCACTAATCTCGTTGTTTTTGATACTTAAATCTATACTGGTTAATCCATCTGGTGTACCATCATCACATACTGATAATGCTGTTGGTGTGACTGCTGTGGGTAATGGATTTACAATTAAATCAAAAGTAGTGCTACCAAAACATGTTGGATTAGCATTTTCGTTTACACGAACATAAATAGTTTGTTGAGATACGACTGTATTTTGATATGCTGTTGGATTTGTAATTGGATTCATTTCTGATGACAAATCAGCCATATTTTCATAAAAAGAAACAGTGTAATCATTAGGATCTTGAACTCCTAAAATTGTCAACTCTTGTGAGGTTAGGTCAAAAACCTCAAATCCATCCTCTGATAGATCATCACATACTATCATATCCATTGGTTGTGTTGCTTCAGCTACAGCATTAACAACTAAAGTAAATTCTCCATTTGGGTCTTGACTAACAGCATAACAAGTTGAGTCTAAAATATTTTCTACTCTAACAAAAATAAATTCACCGTTGCTTCCGTTATACGGACTTGTTAAAGCGTTAGTATTTGAATCTGCATCTGTAAAAGAAGTATGATAAGTTACATCAAAATCCGTAGCAGATTGTGTCCCTAGTATAGAAAGTGTTTGAGATTCTAGATCAAAAAGCTCAAATCCATCATTTGAAGCATCATCACATACTTCCATATCCATAACAGGATTAATACCTGTTATGATAACGTCCAGATTAAATGAGTCTGTATCAAAACAAGTTTGAGACGCAGTATCATCAATTCTAACGTATATTGTTTCAGGATAAGTACCACTACCTATGTAATTTGAAGGATCTACAATTTCATTCACACCATTTTCAGCGTCAGTTAAAAGAGTATAATAACTAACATTTACTTCAGTTGGATCTTGAGTACCTATCACTTCAACATCGTTTAGGGTGAGATCAAATACCTCGTCTCCGGTAGGATTATCACAAACATTTATATCTATAGTATTTTGTATTATGGCGCCTGGAATAAATTCTACAACAACAGAATCAGAAGTTTGACAAGTTCCAGAAAAGACAACATCTACACTGTAAACTCCATCCTCAGTAGCATCTAATGTGGACCCTGTTTCTCCTGCTATAATATTACCATCCAAATACCAAACATGAGTAGCTGAAGGAACATTTGTATCAAGAGGAATTACACCTCCACTACAAATTGCTGTACCTTGAGCTATCGTTACATCTTCACCTAAATCACCACCTAAATCGAAAGAGCCAGCGTCTAAAAACACAGCTGCGTTATATGCTGAATCTCCATCATCAGCTATAACTAATTTTATCTTATAATTATTATTAGGTATGACATTTGCAAAAGCTGTCATTGGACGAGTATAACCTCTAAAATCAATTGGAGAATTTATTGTAGGTTCTCCTCCTGCACCATAATATGAATCAAAGTATCCTGGATTAGCTGAGGCACAAGAGGCATTATAAGCATTATCTCTTACTGTAAAAACAGACACAACATCTGTTGTTCCTGGCACAATTGCTAAATTAGTTACATTTCCAGTGGTAAGATCTGTTAATAAAAAGGCAAATGCATCAGTATAACTACACTGAAAACCTCCATATTCTTCTGAAGCAAATAAGAAATCAAAACTTATGGAATTAGCAATTGGAGCAAAATTAAATTCAATGTAAGTTGCATCGTTAGTATCCCCTAAGTTTAAACCAGGAATTGCGGTTTCTAAATCAGCATCACCTGCCCATCCTCCACTACTTTGGATTCCAGTTTCAGGTCCTTCAGCTTCCATAGCATCACCAGAATTTAAAACAATTCCAGATTCAAAAGCAAAAGCACCAGGAATTGCTGTAAAATATCCTATACCGTTTTCTTGTCCAAAATTAATACCAGTACTAGATCCAATAGAAGAAACAGTAGCACAAGGACTATTAATTAAAACATCCTCTACTAACTCATCTACAGTATATGTTGTTTGATCAACATCAATATATGGGCTTAAAACTTCAACTTCAACAGTGACTGACTCTGAGCATCCTGTTGGATTAATGTCACTTGCAGTAAATGTCACAGTGTAAGTCCCAGTATTATTATAGTCGTGACTAACAGACTGTCCTGTTGCTGTGGTACCATCACCAAAATTCCAACTATAAATAGCACCTGTATCATCATCTCCAAAAACAGCACTACCATCAAAACTAACAGTTCCACCCAAAGCAATCTGAATTACTCCTGTACCATCGGCTACTGGATTTGTAGAGTCAATTGTCGGCGTAATATCTTGACAAGACTGTAAACAAGACACGTTTGCAGCCCATCCTAAAGTATTGGTACTAGCATCTGATACAAACTCGATTGTTAGGCAACCTGAAGGACTGGTAGAAGACGCAGCAATTGTCCCTGGATTATTAGCTGCTCCTCCTCCTGAAAAAACACCAATAATATTTGCTGTAACATCATCACCATCATAAATAGTCATTACATCAGTACTTAATTGAGTACTAAATAAAGTAAACTGTAATTGGACAAACTGATCAGGTCCATCAGGGCAAATAGTCATTACATAGTTTTCATCATCATTATAATTTGATGTTGTTCCTCCAGAATCATAAAACACCCCAGAACATTGGTTAACTGTTCCGTTTTGCATAATAATATCTTGTGATTTTGCAGTTAGAACAATACTGAGGAAGGTTATAACTAGTAGAAGTTTTTTCATTTTTTATTATAAAAGGGATTAATATAATTACGATTTACAATTATACTAAAATTATGATTAATAAATTTAGCAAAAGCACCATTATACGTGTTAAAATCAACAAAATAACTTTCGTTATATGTAAGAAAAATATAGATTATTTAAATTAACAACTCATTCTTTTTTAATAAAACAATTTTAATCTATTTATTCCTACCCTAAGAAAAAGATTAGCATTAATAATTATATTTGTTCAAAACAAAAAATATTTATTATGGATTTACAAAAATGGATTGATAAAGGCACTGAGTTAATTATTGAATATACGCCTAAATTAGTAGCTGCTATTGCTATTTGGATTATCGGTAATTTTATAATTAAGCAATTAGTTAAAGGCTTAAAAAAATTAATGGCAACTAGAAGTTATGATGAAAGTCTTCAGAAGTTTTTACTAAACCTTATCAATTGGGTTTTAAAAATTGTTTTAATAATTGTAGTACTAGGTACTTTAGGTGTTGAAACAACTTCTTTTGCTGCGATTATTGCTGCTGCTGGTTTAGCAATTGGTCTAGCATTACAAGGTTCTTTAGGTAATTTTGCTGGTGGAGTTTTAATAATGCTATTTAAACCTTTTAAAATAGGAGATTTAATTGAAGCTCAAGGAGAAGTTGGCGTTGTAAAAGAAATTCAAATATTTACTACAAAACTTACAGGTTTATCAAACAGAGAAATCATTATACCTAATGGTTCATTATCTAACGGAAATATTATTAATTTTTCTACGGAAGGTACACGACGTGTAGATTTAGTTTTTGGTGTAGGATATGATTCTGACATTAAAAAAACAAAAGACGTTTTAATGAAAGTATTAAAAGATCACCCAAAAGTTTTACAATCTCCAGAGCCAACTGTTAATGTTATGGAACTAGCTGATAGCTCTGTTAATTTTGCAGTTAGACCATGGTCTACAACTGAGGACTATTGGACTGTTTACTTTGATGTTACTGAACAAACAAAAGAAGCATTAGATGCTGCTGGAATAGAAATACCTTATCCTCATTCTGTTGAAATACAAAAAGAAGGATAATTATTTTTTAGGTTTTGGCTTTAAAGCAACAAAATCTTTTAAGTAATAAGGCTCAAAATAGGCGACATCTTCGATGTCGCTTTTTTTATACTTATCAAAACTTAATGCACTCATTTGTTCTGCAGAGGGCAACTTATTTTCAATAAAAATTGCGTTAGCGTGAGATAATAATGTTTTAGTTTTAGCAACACCATCACCAATAAAAAAGACTTTACCTATGTTTAATTGTTCTTCAAAAGAATTTTCGTCTAATATTTGAGCTTCAATCTTCCTAAGCAATCTATTGTTTATATCAAAAATAGCAGAATAAACTTCTAAGCGTCTTGCATCTAACATTGGCACAATAAGACCAGAATCTGCTTCAACTTGTTTTGCTAAAGCTTGTAAGGTAGATACAGAGATTAAAGGTATATTTAAAGCGTAAGCTAAACCTTTTGCTGCAGAAACACCAATACGTAGTCCTGTATAAGAACCAGGACCTTTACTTACAGCAATTGCTTGTAATTGTTCTGAATTTATTTTAGCTTCTTTTAAAGCCTCCTCAATATAGACATGAAGTTTTTCTGCATGAGAATATCCATTTCCATAATCTTCTTTTAACACCAAAGTCTCTCCTTGGTTAGAAAGAGAGACTGAACAGTTTGTTGTTGATGTTTCTATATTTAATATATATGCCACTTTTATTCTGTTATTGGTTTGTCAAGATAAAAATCTAAAACTTTAGTTTTAAATATAAAATCGTATTTAGCATTAATTAACGACGATTCTGCATTTACTAACCTTAGTCTTGTTTGTTCTAAATCAAAAGCATTCATTACTCCAATATTATAACGTTCTTGAGAATTTTGAAAAGCAATTTCTTGTGATTCTAAACTAGATTTAGCAGCTTCGTAAGATAAATATGCTGCTTTAGCATCGGTAAAAGCACGTTGTACATTAGCTTCTACATTTAATTTTGTTTGTTGCAGATTAAGTGTTGCATTTTCTTCTTGAATTTTTGATCTAGCAACATTTGTTTTGTTTTGAAATTGAGAAAATATTGGAATATTAACGTTTAAACCAAAACGATGACCTTTTTGTTGATTTAATTGATCAAAAAATGACGCTTCAGTATCCAATAAATTGGAAAAAAACACATTTGATCCAAAACCATAACTTAATGACACTATTGGTAAAAACCCGCTTTTAGATATCTCAGTATTTAATTGAGCATTTTCTATATTTTTTTCTGCTACTTTAATTTCGTATCTATTATCGATTGCGTAAGCCACAATTGGTTGGGCATTATCGTACATTAACTCTGCTGTTGGAGAATCGATTTCTATTACCTCAATTTGAAATCCTTTGTAAGGTAATTGTAGTAATTGAGATAAAGTTAAAAGCGCTAAATCATAATTGTTTTGTGCTACAGTTACGCTTTGTAAGTCTCTACTTAAAGTGGCTTTTGCATCAAAAATATTGGCTTGTGGTTGTACACCTGCTTCAACTAATTCCTCAACTTGTTTTAATTGCTTTTTGGTAAACTCGTATTGTGCTTTTGCAATGTCTAAATTTTCAATATTAAATAATACGTTTAAATAGGCATTAACAACATTTAATGAAATATCATCTTTAATTCTATTTAATTCTAATTGATTGGTTTCTAGATTTAATTGAGATTGTTTATACAGATTAGTTAGTCTAAATCCATTAAACACGGTTTGACTAGCACTAACACCAATATTTGTACTATTATCGGTTCTCTCTACAAACTGACCAGGAAACAACTCTCTATTTCCTAACGAGAGACTATGACTTAAGTTAGCACTTAAACTAGGCAAAAACTGTCCTTTTGAGGCAATAATATCTTGCTCGTTCGATAATAAAGTATTCTGACCTTGCAATACATTAATATTGTTATTTAATGCATGAGTAACACATTCTTGCAACGTCCATTTTTTTTCTTGAGCTACTGCTGTTATAGCTATAAAAAATGCTAATGTAAATTGTAATATATTTTTAGTCCTCATCTTCATCGTTATCTTCTTTTGATGCTTTGTTCCACACTTTAATTTTATCTCCTTCTTTAACACCATCTGTAATTTCAACATTTATACCGTCAGATAGTCCTAATTCTACATTTTGTTTTTCAAACTTACCAGCTTCTTTTTCAATTTCAACAAAAGGCTTTTCTGTAATTCTGTTAAACTGAAGTAAAGATTCTTTGATTACTAAAGTACTATCTCTACTTTCCATTTCTATTTCTGCATTAGCACTATAACCAGCTCTAATTTTAGTTGAAGGCTCTACAGTTACATCTGCTTTGATTGTAAACTGAACTGCTCCATTTTCTTCCATACCTTTAGGAGCTACAAAAGTTAATTTTGCTGGAAATTCTTTTTCGTTTATTGCTCCAAGAATGACTTTAATGTCTTTTCCTTCTTCTAATTTTCCTACTTCAGCTTCATCAACTTTTCCTTCAAAAATCATTTTACTCATATCTGCAATTGTTGCAATAGTTGTACCTGCGTTAAAGTTATTACTCTCAATAACTTGATCACCTTCACGTACAGGAATTTCTAGAATAGTACCAGGTATTAAAGCTACAATATTTGTATTTGCAGATCCACCACCAGATAAAGAACCACGTTTTATAATCTGATAATTATTTTGTGCTTGATTTAATGTTTCTTGTGCTTGATTTAAAGATAATTGACTGTTTTCAAAATCTTGTTTAGAAATTACACCTTTGTCAAATAATGTTTTATTACGATCAAACAACGTTTTAGCATTATTAAAAGATAGTTTTGCTGTAGATATTTGACCACTTGCTCCAACTAAGCTTTGCTCGTTTGGCACAACTCTAATTTTAGCTATTACATCTCCTTTTTTAACTATATCACCTTCTTCCACAAGAATTTTATCGATAATGCCTGAAATTTGAGGCTTAAGTTCTACCTCTTCCTCTGGGTTTAACTTACCTGTTGCAACAGTTTTGGTTTGCATAGATGTGTAAAAAGGAACTGCTGTTTTAAAATCTTCAACAGATTTTGAATTAGAATCTTTAAAGTATTTTAACACCATAACTAGTGCTGCTACCAAAGCTACTATTACAATTATTTTGATTATTTTTTTCATTTTTATACAGTTTACTCAGTTGATTTTATTGGTTTTAATCTATATTTTGATTGATTCTATTCTTCTCTTAAAGCATCAATAGGCTTTATACTTGTTGCTTTAAAAGCAGGTATTAACCCTATTAAAGTTCCTAAAAACACTAATATTAATAAGGCTATAAATACTACAGCAATAGATACTGATGCGTTGACAATAACAGCTTCTGTACCTTGTCCAAAAGCAGCATCAAGCGCTATTAATATCCAACCTCCACTAATTATTCCTAAAAGTCCAGCTAATAGCGTTATAAAAACAGCTTCTACTACTATTTGTCTTTTAATTTCATATGGTGTTGCACCTAAAGCACGTCTTACACCAATCTCTTTAGTACGTTCTTTAACCGTAATTAGTAAGATATTACCAATAGCAAATACTCCTGCAATTAAAGTTGCTATACCTACAAACCATGTTAGAAACTGCATACCAGTTAAAAAACCTGTGATTTTTGCAAATTCTTTTCCTAAATTAAAACTTCCAAAAGCACGCTTATCATCAGGATGTATGTTGTTTAAGTTTTTTAAAATTAGTTTAGCATCTGCTTCAATTTGAGAAATGTCATAATCTGCTTTTCCTGTAATCATCATCCATCTAATCTCGTCTCCCATATTATAAATTTGCTGAAAGGTTGTAAAAGGAATATGCATGTCACTTGATGGTCCCATATTAGCGTTACCTGTTTCAAACATACCAACAACTTTAAAATTCATTCCGTTTAACTGAATGTACTCGCCTATCATTTCAGCATCTTTTTCAAAAAGTTGTTTGTAAATTTCTTCTGAAATAACGACTACTTTTCGATTTTGATCGATATCTGTTTGGTTAATAAATCGACCTTGTATCATTTTCTTTTTTTGGACTTGATCCAAAATTGGGTAATCACCATTGATACTAAAATTTCCTGATAAAAAATCGTGAACTACTAATGCCGAATTTACGTTTCTTGGAACCACAAACTCTATTCCCTCAACGTTTTCTTCAATTTTTTTAGCATCACTAACCGTTAAGTTTACTTGTCTACCTTCCTGAAAACCTTTAAAAGGTTTACTAGTACTTTGTGCCCAAACAAAAACACTATTTGTAGCAAAGTCACCAAATAATCGATTAAAAGAATTTTCTAATCCCTTTGCGGATCCTAATAATCCGATAAGCAGTAAAATTCCCCACCAAACACCAACCATAGTTAATGCAGAGCGTAGTTTATTTTTACTTAAACTATCGTAAACTTCTTGCCATGTATCTCTTTCGAATAAAAACATTATAATTTAATCATTTCTAAGTGCAACAATTGGTTTAATTCTAGAGGCTTTTTTTGCAGGTAAATAGCCTGCAATCCCTCCAGCAACTATAAGTGTTATTGATGCAGCAACTACTACACTTAAACTGACAGATGGGTCTTTAATAAAATATTTTTCAAGCATTGGACCTGCTAACTCTACAACTCCCATACCTATGAGCAAACCTACAAATCCAGCTATTAAAGTAACTAAAATAGATTCTAACAATATGATAAGCACAATGGATTTGGGAGAAGCACCTAAGGCTTTTCTAATACCAATTTCTTTAGTACGCTCTTTAACAATAAATATCATCATGTTACTAATACCAACTATTCCTGCTATTAATGTTCCAAAACCAATAACTAAAACCATAACACCTAAACCTCCTGTCATTTGGTTAATAGCCTTAGACTCGTTTGCCAAATTTCTTACTCTAATGGCACGTTGATCGTTTTGAGATACTAAAAATCTATCTTTTAGCTTTTTTGTAAGTTGGTTACTAAACCCTATGGCTTGATCAAAATTTAAATTAGGATTATAAGTCAAGTTAATTTGGTCTATATAATCGTTATTACCATATACTTGCTGCGCTGTTGAAATTGGCATGTAGATTAAACGCTCTTCATTGTCTCCTCCATCATCACTAAAAATTCCAACTACTTTGTATTGTATTCCGTTAAGGTTAATGTATTTTCCTAAGGCAGTTGTTTTTAAAAACAAATCTTCTTCAACTAATCGACCAATGACCACTACTTTTGTTTTGTTATCCACATCTAACTGGTTGATGTAGCGACCATATTCCACTTTAGTGTTTTCTAAAAACTGATGATCAGGATGAACTGCTCTAATATTATAACTGCTTTGTTCGTTTCTAAAAGAAGCTATACCACCTCTGTAAACTCTTGCAGTTATAAATTGAACTTTATCCCCAAACTCATCTTTGATATATTGGTAGTCTTCATTTTTAAATTGAATTTGACGACCTGCTTGCAATCCTTTATTGGCTTTAGAGGTACGTCCAGATTGTATAAAAATAGAGTTAGCTGCATCATCAGCAAATGCATTATCAAATGTATTAACAAGACCGTTAACTACTCCAAATAGTATTGCGAATAAAGAAATAGCAAATGCTACGGTAAAACCAGACAGTAAACTTCTGGTCCTATTCATGTTTATACTTTGAAAAATTTCGCGCCAAAGATCTCTATCAAACATGTGCAGAAGCTCTTTCTTGATTAACAAATACATCTTCCATAATCACACCATCTTTGAGACGCACAATACGTTTACACATATTTGCAATATCCTCTTCATGAGTCACCATTAAGATGGTTTTACCTTCATCGTTTAACGATTGGATAAAATCCATAATCTCATAAGATGTTTTAGTATCTAATGCTCCTGTTGGCTCATCTGCCAACAATAATTTTGGATTTGCTGCTAAAGCTCTTGCAATGGCTACACGTTGTTTTTGACCACCTGATAATTCGTTAGGCAAATGGTTTGCCCAATTTGCCAATCCCACTTTTTCAAGATGAAATAACGATTTTTCTAAACGCTCTTTACGTTTTAGTCCTTGATAATATAGTGGTAGCGCAACATTTTCGATTGCATTTTTATAGTTTATTAAGTTGAATGATTGAAAAATGAATCCTAAAAACTTATTTCTATAAATTGCAGCTTTTTTTTCGGTAAGATTTACTATTGGTACACCATCTAAAATGTATTCGCCTTCATCAGCTTCATCTAACATCCCTATAATATTAAGTAATGTTGATTTACCAGAACCTGAAGATCCCATAATAGCAACCATTTCTCCTTCTTCTACAGAAAGATCAATTCCTTTTAAAACATGTAGGCTAGAATCGCCTATTGGGTAAGACTTATGAAGCTTGCTTATTTTGAGCATAATGATGGTTTTTTTTGATTGATAAATGACTCAATACAAATAAGACTACTAAGCTTATAAAATGTTACATAATTATGTAACTATTTTTTAAAATAAATATATTTTTTAAATAGTCTTATTCTTTTTTACTTTAAAATATTTCCAATAAATAAAAAATCCTAATCCAAAAACTAGGATATAAGGGATTGACATTAGGTACACGATACCATTGTTTATTCCTTTAGCAGCAGTTTGTCCTTCTTCGTTTTCTAAAACTGCACGACACATTGCACATTGTGCATTGCTATGGATTGTAAACAACACTGAAATCACTAAAAATGAAATTTTATTTTTCATACTTAAACGTAATAAGGCGAAATCATTAAATACACAATAACACCTGTTACTGCAACATACAACCATATAGGGAAAGTTATTTTCGCTATTTTTTTATGACGTTGAAAATTATTTGTAATACCTCTTACATAAGTAATTAACACAAAAGGAATAACTACAATTGATAGTAAAATATGTGTTATTAAAATAAAATAATACACATATTTAATCATGCCTTCTCCTCCAAACTTAGTTGAATCACTAGTCATGTGATAAGCAACATACATTAATAAAAATAAAACCGATAGACTTATAGCAAACTTCATTAAGTTTTCATGTAGTTTTTGGTTATTATTTTTAATTGCCCAAACAGCAATTATTAATATCAATGCTGTTAAAGCATTAACACCTGCATAAATTGGAGGTAAAAAAGTTAATGGTTCTATATTAAAACCAAAATCTTTTAATTTTATAGTAAATAGTATTGCAACTGCAACAGGAATTACAACAGATAAAATGATAATCCACTTATTGTATTTTTCCTCTCCATTTAGTTTTCTAGTACTCATAATAGTTATTAATAAATCTGACGGTTATCAGAATAATGTTTTCTTTACTCTTGCAATAATTTGGCAATATCTTCTTTCAAGATAGTAATTTCTTGATCATTTCCATCTTCATCTACTTTTTCCTGCTCACTAATAACGCCTTTGTAAAATATTTTAGGGTTACCAAAGTCATCTTGTCTAGATCTTAAATAACCTTCTTTATCCACTAAAGCAAAATCACCAGAATGCTCAAAATTGTCTGTATCAACAAAAATATTAAACCCTATGTTTGCTAGTTTGTAAATGTCTTCTTTTGCACCAGTCATTAAATGCCAATTGGGATTAGTAACACCATAATCTTCTGCATATGCTTTTAAGACCTCTGGAGTGTCATTATCTGGCATAATACTAAAAGAGGCAATACCAAAGTCTTTATGGTCTTTAAAATTGTTTTGAATAACTGTTAGGTTAGAACTCATCCTTGGGCAAATTGTTGGACATGTCGTAAAAAAGAAATCTACGACATAAACCTGACCTAAGTAATCTTTGTTAGTTATCGTTTTACCGTTTTGATCTGTAAAACTAAACTCTGGTACTTTTTTACGTTTACCATCTATAACCAAATAGTCCAATCCACTAGTTTTAGTAGACTCTGTATTAGTATTAACAAGTATACCTTCACTTCTGCTTTCGGCAGCACGATTAATATCTTTGTTATTTATACGATCTATTATTTTTGGAATAAAAATAATACCAAATAATAAGATTATAAATGAAACACCTATGTAAGAATAATTTGCCTTTTTGCTCATGATACTTATTAATTTAAATCCCCTTTTAAATCGTCAGCACGTCTTGAAGTAGAGTTAAATTCTCCTTTACGCTTTTGTCTATACTCAGTAAATAAAACACGCAAATCATCTGCTCCCATCACATTTTTAAGTTGTGCAACTTCGGCAGCATTATAAGCTGTTAAAGGATAAGCTTCACGCTTGTTTTCTATTTCTTTTTTAGTACGATTATCTAAACGACCACGTTGATCTAATGCCTTATCTATAATAAACACTTTGTTTGTAGAAAGATTAAAATCCAATACATCACTTGATCTTAAACTATTAAACATTTTTTTTATATCCGAATCATTTAAATACACAAACTTCCAGTATTTAAGTTCACCATATTTAGTAAGCTCCTGTTTTAATCTGCCTGCTGCTACTTTTGCTTCTTCAGAAACCAAAGTCACAACTTGAAATTTTTTAAAACCTTGAAACTTATCGTAGATTAATTCTTTAAGGTTAGACATCTCGACAACTCTAGCTTCTGGATCTTTACCTAAAAAGCCTAATACAGTAATGTAGTCTTTAAATTGAGCTTCAGTGTTTGCTGATGATAAATTTTGAAGATCTAAGACTTCTGTCTTAACAACTTCTAAAGGATTATAGTTGTTTGTTGAAGGATATAAAAACAATAAAAATATAACTGGAAGAAAAAATAAAGCGCTTAGGGTAACTACTTTTTTGATATTTTTTTTATCCATTTTTATTGTATTTGTAATGAGATTACAAAAATAAAAAAGGTGGCTTTAAAAAACCACCTTTTAACTATAATTTATATTGATAACTGTATTAAAAATCTCTTTTAATAAAACCTTTGTCATAAACGTTAAACACATAACCTCCTTCTTGTAACAAAATAAATATTATGTAGCAAATTAAAAAGATACCTGTCCAAACTACAGCACGTCTTAAACCAGGCACTTCATCTCGCATATGCATAAAGTCCCAAGTAATGTAATATGCTTTTACTATAGTTAAGATTATAAAAATCCAGTTTAAAAGTTTCATACCTAATACCATATTAGTTCCCCAAGATGGCTTGTATATACCTAATAAAACTTCAACTGCTGTAATAATAGAAAGTAAGATTAAAACTCCCCAAATTTTTTGAGTATTAGATTTAAACTTTACTAATCCTCTAAATATTTCTAATTTATGTGCGTCTGCCATGATATATTGTTTCTAAAAAATTATTAAACTAGGTAGAAGAATGTAAATACAAATACCCAAACTAAATCTACAAAGTGCCAGTAAAGACCTACTTTTTCAACCATTTCGTAACTTTTACGTCTTTCATACGTACCAAGAACAACATTGAAGAAAATAATAATATTAAGCACTATACCAGAGAATACGTGAAAACCGTGAAAACCAGTAATAAAGAAAAAGAAGTCTGCAAATAATGGAGATCCATATTCATTTACATGAAGATTAGCACCTTCTACAACAGTTTTACCATTCTCTTTTAAAGCTTTTAATGACTCTGTTCTAGATAATACTGTTTTATGTCCTTCTTCATTTAATGTTTGCGTTCTTACTAAAATATTTGAATTGGCTTCAAAACCAGTTACTACATCATTAATTTGATAAGGCGGTAAAGCATCTTCATCAACAAACCAAAGTCCTTTGCTACGCTCGTGCACTTCTCTTTCAGTAGGTGTAATTGCAACAAAATCTCTAACTGCAACACGATTACCATCAGTATCTACAAACTGAAGTATATTACCTCCTTTTGTTTGTACTGCACCAAAATCTCCTTTTATAAATGTATTCCATTCCCAAGCTTGAGAACCAACAAAGATGATACCACCAATGATGGTTAAAAACATGTACCAAGTTACTTTTTTCTTATTTAAATGATGTCCAGCATCTACTGCTAATACCATTGTAACTGAAGACATGATTAATACAAACGTCATAAACGCTACATAAATCATTGGATAGTTACCATGAAAAAATGGAATGTGTGTAAAAACTTCGTCAGCAATTGGCCAAGCATCTATAAATTTGAATCTTGAAAAACCGTAGGCTGCTAAAAACCCAGAGAATGTTAATGCATCTGATAGGATAAAAAACCACATCATCATCTTACCATAACTTGCCTTTAGTGGTTGGTTACCACCTTCCCAAGTCTTTCCTTCTGTATCAGTAGTTGCAACTGTAGTATTCATAGTGTTAAATTAGTTGTTAAAATGTGGCACAAAAATAATCATTTTATTCAGTTAAAAAAATAGCAAAGTCTAATTTTATACTATCTAAATAAGCTTTTTGTGCTTAATGTTTGTTTTTCTTTAGTTAAGAAAAAAGTATAAGAAGAAAAATAAGTATAACCAAAGTAGGTCTACAAAATGCCAAAACGTTTCGGCTAACTCAAATCCAACTATATTTTTTTCAGAATATTTTCCTCGTAAGTGATTGATTAACAAAACCAAAACAGGAACTAAACCTATAACAACATGTACTATATGCACCACTGCTATAAGATAAATATAGGTAACGGTTATATTACTTGTTGGTCCTGTAAAGTTATAACCTTCGCCAATTATTTGATTAAATCCTACAAATTGATTGTAAATAAAAGTTAATCCTAAAACAAAAGTAACTACCAACATTGCTGTCGTTAATTTAGTATTACCTTGTTTTAATGCTTTTTTTGCCACCATAAAGGTAATACTACTAATTATCATAATGATAATACTGATCCAAAATGGTTGTGGCATTTGAAAATTTTGAAGCCAATCTGGCCTAGAACTACTCACTATAAAGGCACTGGTCCAACCAGCAAAAGACATGATTAGAGAAGCAATACCAAAGTACAGCATCATCTTTCTAGCACGTCCTGTTTTTTCTTCTAAGGTTCCTTGAGTTAAATCCATTTTATCTTATAAATTTATCGATAACGTATACTATTTGTATTAAGGTTATATACAATACACTTGATAGCATTAATTGTTTTGCAGCTTTTTCGGTTCTATTTTTATAGAGTTTAATAGCATAAGTCAACATCATAATACCTAAACCAAAAACTATAACTGCTGCGACAATAGATAGTTTTAATCGTCCTGTCACACCAAATACTGGCACAATAGATACAAGAATAGTCCAAATGGTATATAATAACACTTGTATGGCTGTCCCTTTATCTTGTTTACCTGTAGGCAACATAAAAAAGCCACCACGTTTATAGTCGTCAAATAAAAACCAACCTATTGCCCAAAAATGAGGGAATTGCCAAAAAAATTGCAATGCAAATAATGTTCCTGACTCAATACCAAAATTATCTGTAGCAGCAACCCAACCTAACATAAATGGAATAGCTCCTGGAATAGCTCCAACAAAAACAGATAATGGTGTTTTTGTCTTTAAAGGTGTATAAACGCTAGTATATAAAAATATAGAAATAGCTCCAAACATAGCTGTTTGAGCATTAATAGTATACAAAATTGTAATCCCTAGAACAGTAAATAAACATGCAATTAAAAATGCTGTATTTACTGTCATACGACCTGATGCAACAGGTCTGTGCTTTGTACGATGCATTAAAGCGTCTAAATCTTTTTCGATTATCTGATTAAAAGCATTACTAGCTCCTACCATAAAATAACCTCCTAATGCTAGTAATAAAACAATTTTTAGGCTAATAGTTTCTGCTCCTAAAAAATAACCAGCAACTGACGAAAACACAACACTTAATGACAAACGCATTTTAGTGATCTCTTTAAAATCTGATATTACTGTATGTTTTATTGTAGTTGTTGCTGTTGTACTCAAACCAACGTTATTTTTTTGCTTGTGCAAAGATACTGCTAAAAAGGAATTTGGCATAAAAAAACCTTAAGGTTTTTAGCTTGTGATATTTGCTAGGTGCTTACATATCAAAATACCAATTAAACAAATCGGTTCTGACACCAAAATTTATCCAAACTGTACTATTATTTAAAACAGAAATGGTCTCGGCTTCAGGATCAAAATTACGGTAACTTAAATTAACAAAAGCTTTTAAGTTAGACGCTGGATTAACTAAATAACCTAATTGCGTACTGGCATTTATAGTTGTAGTTTTTATACCTTGACCTATGGTTACACCTGTATCAAATGGTCTATCGTTATAATTGCGATAAATATCACCACCATAACTAAAATCATCTATTCCATCATTAATATCAAATCCTCTAATACCTGCAATCAATTTGGCTTCTGCAAACCAACGGTCTTTTTGGTAACGACCAATTAAAACTAACTCTTTAAAATTTGCTCCCCAAAGGTGTGCCATAGGCTGATTGTTGTGAGCATAATTTAACACAATTGTATTATGAGAATAAGTATATGGTCGCACTTGGTTATATTCCGCTTGAAGCATTAAATTTTTCACTTTAAAAGCATTGTAATACTTAGCTCCTAACTGAAAACCATATTTGTTTTTCCAATTTTTATTTCCTCCTGTGACATCGCTTAATGAAAATTCGTCTAAAATAAACTGTCCATAAACGTTAGCATTATCGCTTAATTTATATTTACCTGAAGCACCTAAAATAGCATTTCCTGCACCTTGACCAGTTTCAAACTCAATAGCTCTAAAAAATATTAATGGATTTAAATAGTTTATATCAAAACCACGATCGTTACTATTTTCCCAAATAACAGATTCAAAAAAACCTAAGTTTAAGCGTTTGTTGACGTTCCAACTTAAATAATGATTTGCTATATATTTTGTCTTAAAAGCTTTGTCTTCTTCTACTTCATCACGCACATCTTTTAACCAAGTCCATGTATTAGTATATTTAATTTTCCAAAACTTAGTATTAAGTTTTAGAAAAGGATATGAACTTGCAACATCACTCTGTAATAAACTACGGTAACCATCTCCTATAAATTGTTTTCCGTGACCAAATTGTATATTCATAAACTTAGCAGGAGAATAAGACATGTAGGCTTCTGCAACAGGATAATCATAAGCATCGTCCTTAAATCTTTTAGCAATACCACGACCAGGTATTATGGCTGGATCAGGACCAAATGCTTTTAAAGTTTCTGCATACTGGTTAAAATATTGTGCAAATCGACCTTGACTTTCATAAACAGAGGCCGAAAAACTAAATTTACCACCTAAACCACCTTGTATATATACACCACGAGTATTATTATACGTGTAATTAAAATCTGCATCTGTATCCTTACCCAATTGTAAA
Organism: Olleya sediminilitoris; assembly: GCF_016785945.1. Taxonomy (GTDB): domain Bacteria; phylum Bacteroidota; class Bacteroidia; order Flavobacteriales; family Flavobacteriaceae; genus Olleya; species Olleya sediminilitoris. The sequence goes on from NZ_JAEMEF010000008.1 coordinate 17,034, forward strand.
TCAAAAATAGGATCCAAAGTAAACCAGTAATCTTTACTTTGAAGTTGTACTAAATGTTCATTCCATAATTTACGACCAGACCAAGTTGAAGATTCTTTTTTTAAAGTCTTATTTTCATCTGAAAAACTATAATAATCATCAACATCTTCATACATAAAAGGTTTTGAAGCTGTATGGTTATTTGTACCTATTCTGTTTATATCTTGATCGAATCTAAAATAATTTTCATGAGAAAACGGAATATTAACTTGACTTGAATACGCTTTATCAGTATAATCTGTAACAGATTTTTGAACACTGTCAAATTCCTGTTTAGCTTTAAGTTGTAAAGCGGTTAATTGTTCTATTATATTTACTGTACTGTTTTGATCATCATAAACTAAAGCAGTATTAAATGAATTTACAGGTGAATTATTTTCGTTTAACGGAAAATACAGCGTGATACTGTACTGTTTAAATGTAGGATTACCATTATAGGTGGCTGGCTTTACCACAGGAAATTCTGCAAACACACGTTTAACTTCTTCTTTTAATTGATTAAACTGTGCATCAATATAAATAGTCTTAAACTCTCCTGATTTAGAAACTTCAAAAACCACAGCGACTTCTCCTTCATAATCAGGTTTAACTGTTTCAGGTTGCTGAAAATTAGTGTAAAAATTTTTATACACTTCTTGATTAAAACAAACATCAAGCTGTTTTAAATCAGTAGTGTCACAAACTTCAAATCTAGGAGACACCTGATAGACAGTAGTATCTTGTGAAAAAGCAATGGTATTACAAATTAATATTAGTCCTAAAATGAAAGTTTTCATATTTAGTTTTTAAGGGTTTAATTAAGGCGAAAGATACTGCTTTTTATTAACGCTATAAAATAGAAAAGTCGCCACCTGATTAAGATAGCGACTTAAAACTTAATAATTAATTGTATTAATATTTTACTTGAAATATTATTGGTAAACTATATAAAACCGAAACAGGTTGACCACCTTGTTTTCCTGGTGTCATTTGTGGTACTTTATCTACTACTCTGTTAGCTTCTTCTTCAAGATCTTTGTGTGTAGCTCTTGTATTTATAATTTCGATTAATCCATCTTTATTAATTCTGAAATTAACATAAATACGTTGTATCCCTTCCTTTAAACCTAAATCAGCACCTAAATCTCTATCAAATTTTTTCTGAACTAAATTTGACAGTTTTTCTGACATACATTTTCTGCGCTGATCATTATTACTTGCACTTTCGCAACCTGGATAAACAGGCACTAAATCCACAAAATTAACATGTACTTCTTCTGGAATTTTATAAACCTCAAGATCTCCAGGATTAACTGTTGGTTTTGAATTTTCAGGTTTAGTTGGTGTAAATATATCAGACTCTAACTTTTTACTAGTTTCTTTCTCAGGCGTATCATCAGGAATTATCTCTGGATCAATCACAGGTTGTGGCTGCTTCTTAACAGGTTCCGAGGTTTCTACAGCATCTGGCTGTATTGCAATTGTTGGCGCAAACATATAATCTTCATCTAAAGCTATTGTGGCTGTATCAGGAAGCTTAAAATCGTGCTCTTCAAATTTCATTTCTAAAGCACCATATGCTGCTAAAAGGCACATAATTAAGCCAATCTGAAAGTACAGTGCAGTATTTTTAGATAAATTAGCTTCTTTTTTTTGAGATTTTCTGAATGATTCTTCGTTTTTACGATTACATTCTTTGTGTTTGATAGAGTTTTTCATAATAAATAGAGTTTAAAGATTAATATTATGAATATTTCACAATAAACGTACCAAAAACAAAAATCCCGCTACTAAAAGTAACGGGATTTAATATTTATATGGAATATGTTTTACTCTACTTTGAAAGTAATAGGTAATCCGTAAGGTACATTTACAGGTTTACCTCTTTGTTTACCAGGTTTCATTTTTGGTAATTTAGCAATAATACGTTTTGCTTCAGCTTCTAACTTTGGGTGAGGTGCTCTAGCTTGTATATTTACAATTTTACCTGTCTTATCAATTTTAAAACCAACATTAATTCTTTTAATACCACTATCAAGACCTAAATCTTGTGCTAAGTCTGCATTAAAGTTTTTTCTAACGAATTTTCCAATTTTTTCAGACATACACTTCTTTTTAGCGTCGTTATTTCCAGCACTTTCACATCCTGGATAAATTGGCACGTTTTCAATAATTGAAAATGGTACATCTATATCTTCTTCAACTTCTGCAACTTCTTCAACTTCTGCAATTTCAATTTCAACTACTTCTTCTTGAGTTGTTTCAGTTGATTCTATAATAGTTTCTTCTATTTCTTCTTCATCTTCTACCACTTCAATTACTTCAGGAGCAGCTGGTGGTGGTGGTGGTGGTGGTGGAGTGTTCTGGATTTCAGTAATTGGCACATCTTCATCATCAGTATCATCAAAAACTAACATACCTATGTCTATATCAGATTTTTCTGTTGTTGTGTAATTGATTGTTACATAAGATAAAAATAGCATTAATGCTAGTCCTACCGCAACATAAAGAGAACTGTTACGTCCTACATTTGCTTTTGTATTTTTTTTAGATTCCATATCTTTTGATGTTTACTGACTGCTAAAATAACTATTTATTTGTTAAAAAAACAAGCTATTAGTTGTTTTTAACTTTCCAGTATGTTATTAAATTTATAATTATAACTGCTATTAGAGCACCTATTACATTGGCTATAAGATCTTTATAATCGGCTTGCCTATGCTCTGTTAATACTTTTTGTAATACTTCAATTATTATACCAAATACTATGGCAAAGATAAATGAACGTGTTAAAGCTTGTTTTTTTGTTTTTTTTTGAAAACCATAAAAAAACAAAAACCAAACACTAGTAAACAAAAAATAAGCTATTAAGTGTGTTAACTTATCATTATAACTTGGTATTTCTACAACCTCATTTACATTTACAAGGCATACATATAATAACAATAAGCTGTAACCAAAGCTAATTATTGGTAACGTTTTACGCACCAATTAATGCTTTATAGTCGTCTGCTGATAATAAATTATCTAATTGAGAGGCATCAGACACCTTGACTTTTACCATCCAACCATCACCATAAGGGTCTGTGTTTACTTTTTCTGGTTCGTCTTCTAAATCTTCGTTAAAAGCAACTATTTCTCCAGATACTGGTAAAAATAAATCTGAAACTGTTTTTACTGCTTCAACAGTACCAAATACTTCGTCTGCCTCTAAGGTTTCGTCTAAAGTTTCAACTTCTACATAAACGATATCACCTAATTCACTTTGTGCAAAATCTGTAATTCCAACTGTAATTTGGTCACCTTCTACTTTAACCCACTCGTGATCTTTAGTATATTTTAATTCTGATGGTATATTCATTATTTTATTTTTTGAATTACAAATGTAACTTAATGACGATTAATTTCAAACAATGACCTACTAATTTCCGAAATTATATCTTAAGGTTAACCCAGAACGTATTGTTGTTTGTGGAAATGCTGTTGATATTGCGTATTCTGAGAATGTATAATCAAAGTAAAACACTCCTGTTAGGTTTTTACTAAAAGCGTATTCTGCGTTGTATTTTAAGCCCCAAATTGTTTGTCCATTTGTGATTTGATTATTATCTAAATCTAGATATCTAATAATTGTTTTATTATCTCTTACAGATACATCTGCAGACATAACTAAATCAGATACTATTGACTTTTTAGGTCCTGCTAAATTGGATTTGATACGTACATCTTTTATACGGTATCCTAAACCTACTACATATTCGTTTCCTGAAATTTCAGTCATTAAATTATTATCAAAACTTAAAGATAACATACGGTCTTTACGCATTTCTAACAATACTCTAACCGAGTTTTTCATTTCCATATCAAACCTAAACAGAGGACTAAACATTTCTGTTAAAGTCACACTACTATACAATTCTTCACTTTTAAAGTTCCCTGCTTGATCAAGGTCTTCTGTTGGTTGGTTATCGTAATCTAGAGTATAATCAATTCCATCATAGTCCAAGTTAGTTCTAAACTGACCAATGTTATAGCTAGAACGGTATCCATGGGTTAATGAGAAACGTTTAAAATTCTTTTTAAACCATTTCATTTTCATAAATCCAGAATACTTAATATCCCAGTTTGGTATTGGTACATTACGTAAAGCTCCTAATTTAGTTTTACTAGCATCTTGACCTGTATACGCACTAACAAAAGCTGGTAATAAAACTTGTTGACTTGTCTTACCAAACCCTTTAGGGTAACCGTCTTCATCTACATCGTTAGGATCTGATCCATTTTGTATTGCTAAACGTCTTGCTATTGCTAATCTATTTTCTCTAAAATCATCAAATGCTTGTGATCCATTTTCATCACTTTTACCAAATGCGGTTGGTAATGTAAATGCTGAAATACTAAAATTACCATATGTATTTGGTGTTAATGATAAATAGTCACCATTTTCAATCCTGTAGTTCTCAGTATAGTTTTCAGCATAAGTTCTAAACCCAACTAAATCTATTTTAAAATCATTAAAAGGTTCTAGATTTGCAGATACATCTAATTGTTTCGTTTGATTGGTAGTATATTGTTGGTTAAAGTCCTGAAAGGTTGTTAGCCAACCATTTCTTGCAGCCAACTCTCTAACATCACTTTGGCTACCAAAAGTGTAACCAATAGTCGGTTTTACGGTTCCTAAAAAACCTGGTGTTTGTAAATATCCTGGTAAATAAGTACCATTAGTTTCGCTATAAACTGCTTGTATACGTTTTACAGAAGTTAATAAACCAAGACCTATGTTACCTAATTTAGCACCAAAACCATCTCCTTTCTTTTTGGTTTCAGTTTTCTTTTTACCTTTTTCTGCAATTGGTGGTCCACTTGTTCTTGACCCTCGAGCAACTTTATTACCTCTACTTGATTTTCTCTTTTTAGCTATACCTAAAAATTTATACAACTTATTCATGTCTAAAGTTGAATTAATATTATGGGTATTTCCGTTAGAAATAGAGTTACCTAAATCATAGGTGTTTCCATCATCAGCTAATAAGCTTCCGTATAGATCAGAACCTTTTTCCCATTGAAATAAACCAGAATAAGAATAGGTTGCTTGTAAAAAGCTTAAAGCTGGAATTTTATTTAATGGTAATTCATAATTAACACCTATTTGTTGTTGTTGTCTGTTTGGATCTCCAAAATCAAAAAAACCATCCCAAACATCTAATAACGGATCAGGCTCGCCATTTATGATGTTATCCTTAAAGTAATTACGAACAATATTATTATTTGATGATGAATAATTGACTTGTACAGACTTAGTTAAATTCCAATTAATATTATACTGATAGTCAAAAGTATAATTACGTCTATATAATTCTTCTAATCCAATATTATCACCAGTTAGATCAATATCTCTAAACTTTTGACGGTTGAATTGTCTATTTAAATCTGTATTAACTGTGAAACTTGCAGGAAGTACATTAACGTTTAAGTCTTTAATAATTTTCCAGTATTTACCAGTAAACAACGAATCGTTTTTCTTGAATGGTTCAATAATTTTAGGTTCAAAGTTATAAGCGTAGTTAACACCAGCTCTTACTTGTTTATCTACAGATCTTTCTATTTCAAAATCACGATGTTCTAGTTTGTTGTACGAATAGTTTAATGTTACATTTTCGACATCATAAAAACGAGGTTTACTGTCTCCAACCCTGTTTTTCTTAACACCAATAAAGTTGATACTTTTACGTTTGGTATATTCTTCGGACTGTTCTAATATTCTATCTCTTTCATCAGAATCTGCAGCTTCATCTAACCTTGTATCTAATTCTAAATCTTCATATTGTTGATCGTATTTAGGAGTAATAAGCTCAACCCCTTGACCATAACTAAACGGAATTTGAATACCCCATTTTTTAGGTAATAGTTGTCCAACATTTACATTTGTAACAACATCATATTGTTTACTATCCTCTAAACTACGTTCGCTAGGACCTTGATTAACATTTCCAAAGCCAGCAGTACTCATTCTTCCTGATGCACTAACGCTTGCAAAATCTGCTAACTGTGTATCAACAGTTACAATTGCAGCCCAACCACCTTCATTATCCATTTCGGACAACCTAAGTTCATTAAACCAAACTTCACCACATTGCACATTATTGGTTCCGTTTTTAACACCAACCATTAAAGTTCTGATATCTCCAAAATTTGGATTTCCTTTAATAGCGACACGTTGTTGACCTGTAACATAACCTGCAAACTGATCTATAACAGGTACTAAGTCTGAACCTACAACATCATAAAAATTAGCTGAACCATCGGTTAACGTTTGATTACTTATACCTAACGATTTAATTCGTTGTAAAACTTCTAACTCTATATTAATTTCATTTACATCTGGCCAAAAGGCTTCCGCTGAAGATCCACCACTATAAACACTTAAAGGAACTTCTATTTGGTAATAATTTTGAGTTAAGTCATTACCCATTCTTATAAAACCTACAAGCTCATTATCTGATAATCCAGGAGTTTCGCCATCTCTAGCATGCATAAACATCCTTAGCTTTTTATACTGACGCATGTCTAAACTTATATTTTTAAACACAGCTCTTGCGTCTTTTGCTTTTAAATCACAAACATCAACTACTAAAGCCTGTTCGTTTTGCCTAACTATAGTATTGTTATTGTTTAACTGTTCTGGCACTACACTAGGTGGTGATACATAACTACCATCATTTTCTTGGGTACTAACTGCTCCAACGGTAAAATCTGTATCGTCAAAATCTAAAGGCGTAGCTCCTCCATCTAAAGCCAACTGAAAACGTCTCCAATCACTACGTACCAACTCTAAAGTACCAAAACGTAAGGTTGTGTTTTGCTGAAACTCGTTTAGATATAATCTTGTAAATCTTATAGAACGTAAATCCGTAATACCATTAACTACAAATTCATCATCTGTACGAATAGGAATTCTAAACTGATACCATTTTGGATAAGCAGTATCTCCATTTGGCAAGACTCTAGGATTGTTATTATCCGTTACGTTTTTAGTGTCAACTATATATTCGTTATCAATATTAAGAGATGCAGGAGTGATTTCTACTTCATACTCAAAATAACTATCAATAGTATTCATTGTATTGTCTCTGTTTACATCCTCAACATCTGGTTGTGTTGTTGACCCTCTGTCTGTATCACTAAACGTATCAGGAGAGTTACCATCAACTCCATTATATAACTTATATCTATCAAAAATATCACCTTCCGCATTAAGATAGTAGTTATAATTATCTTTAGCTGGATCTGTCAATCCTGCGAAACCCGAAGGAAAACTTGTTGCTTCTTCTACATCATCATAACCATCAAAACCAACATCTTGATTTGTACGCTCTTCTCCTGTTGTATCAAATGCATAAATTAATGCTTGATTTTGAGGAACTACAGATTGAAAAGCTGTTTGTGGTAACAAACTAACATTACCATCTTGAGGCAATCCGTTTTCATATTGTTTACGTCCATCTTTTAGTACATCTTCAGATATGTTACCTAAATTGATATAAAGTTTACCTCCTGGATTACTGGTATCTTCTTGAAAAGGATCTTGTAACCAAAACTCAATATACTCGACATTGGCTTGTTCAAAATCTGTAGAAGTTATTTGTCTAGTAATACCAGCCCAACTTGCTGCTGGATTTGCTATGGTTTCATTTTCAGTACCAGGCTCAAAATTATAAGGACCACGCTCTTGTGGATAATATGATAAATCTAATGTGTTTAACACTGTTGTTTGTCCTTGTGCTATATCTTGTTCTGGAAATAATTCGTTTACAAAAACTCGACTAGTATATAAGCTAGACATATCATCGTCAGAAATACCACTTGGACGTTGACTACCGTAAAATATAGGATCAATTGTGTACCAGTTAAGCATTGCTCTACCATAACCGTTTTCTATACCATTATCGTCAAAAGTCGTAACATTATTAACATTTAATGGTCTACTTGACAAACTCCATGACTGAGCAGATTTTAAATCTATCCCATTTTGTGTGCCTTCAAAATCATCTATGTAAGCAGTAGCTTCACCATTAAAATCTGTACCTTTTGGAGCACCTGGTAATAGATAAGCAAAATCACCTCTAACAGAAATATTGGAAGGTGCATCTGTATCTATATTTGGTAATTTATTTACTAATCTTGATAAGAATGGTACTTCAGATGAAAAATTTGCATTGAAACCAAGTATGGTATTATTTATTGGCTCATTAGCATAATTTGCTTTTTGAGTTATAGGTCTTTCGTTTAAATTAATATATGTTGCACCAATAACAAAGTCTTCGTTAAATTGATGCTCAATATTTAATCCTGTATACCTCTTAGTTTGTTGTCCAAAAATAGAATTGTTTTCTGTTGAAACTTCTATAGGAATATTAGATGCTTTTAAACCTTCGTCAATAATATAAACACGTCCTAATTGATAGTTAACTGTATAATCTTGACCTTCTACTAAAACACGACCTCCAGCTGTTACTTGAACAGATCCTCTTGGGACATTAAACCCACCAATTGGAATACCATCTCCTCCTGAAGATTTGTAACGTCCTTTAATTTGGAATTTATTTTTTTCACTTTCATCTAAAGCAGCAGTCTTTGTCGCTTTATAAAGTAAATCGTACACGTATTTTTCTTGGTTGGCATTGGTATAAGTATCTGCTTCATAGTCTGAAGCATTGTTACCAGTGTTACCATCGTTATCTAAAACGTCAAATAAATAACGTCCAAAAGGCTCTACTTTTGTAAAAACAATTTTACCATTTGCTGGTATAACAGTTATGCCTGAGACAAAATCAAAAAATCCATCTCCATTAGTTTGCGGATCATTATTATAATTTAATTTATCAAAATTAAATAGTTTTAATAATGTAGTTTGCTCTATTGGTTCTCCATTAAAATCAACTCCAAAAGGTGTACCTTCAACTGGAGTTATATAGTTTAGCGCAGCAGCTTCGTTATAAAATATATTAAGTGTAAAATCTTCTTGTGTTAATTGGTAGGCACCTGTATCATAGACGTTTTTCATCATTAAGTCCCAAATAGGCTGAGAAACGCTAGTAATACTACTTTTTAATAATTTTAAAATTAATGCGTTATTAGTGACATTGGTGACTTGTCCATCTGTATTGACATCAACATCTGTTGCTCCAATACCATCATTGGCAAATTCACCAACTTGAAACACTTGACCTCCTACTGTGTATTGGTAGGCAACAGCTAAGACTTCGTCATTATTTAAACGTTGATTTAAGGATATATAACCTAATTGTGTGTTTAATGTATATTCTTGACCTTCGGTAAGTTTTCTTGTATTTTCTTGTTTAGCAAAATCAAATCCTTCATTAAAACTAGGTATTGAAATACCATTCTGAACCGTTGCAATATCTCTTACTGCATCATTTAATTGCGATCCAGCATTACCAATATTAGTTGGATCAAGTCCATTGTTTCCGTTATCAGGGAAGGCATTGGGACCACCAGAGACTGCAACACCAGAGTTACCGATAACATCTGTTTCTCCTAAATCTTGAAATGCTACAAAGTTTCTAACATTTTCAGTTGAATTACTTCGGTTGGTTACCCAAACTTCAATTCTAGTAATTTGAATATTATTGTTTATAAATGGATAATTTAATAGTGCATCATCATAATTATTTCTGAAGTATTGGGCTAAGAAAAAGTGACGATTTTCGTCATAATCCCGAATAAAAAAATCAAACTCGTCCAAAGTACCTCCACCTTGAGCTGTTACAGATTTTGCATCTGATCTTTGGTCAGAAAACACAGCAGTAACTGTTGTTTTACCAAATTTTAATTGTGTTTTTACACCAAATAAACTTTGCGCACCTGTAATTAAAGAGCTGTTAAGTGGCATGCTGACATTACCAACTTCGATTTTTTGGATAATATCGTCCTCTGTTGGTGTGTATTCTAATTTTATTAGATTTTGAAAGTCAAAGGTGGATTGTGTGTCATAATTAGCATTAACTTGTAATCTTGACCCTACTTTACCTAACATACTTAAGCTAATACGCTGGTCAAAATCAAAAGAAAAATTTTGTCTATTTCTTGGTGAAAATGATGGGTTGTCTTGTTTAGTAAATAATACTCCTAAATCCATTTCAACCGTACCTTGAGGCACAATTGATATTGGTCCTTCACCAAATATACTTTCAAAAAAACTAGAGTTAACATAAAACTCAGGAATTAGATTTTTTTGAGCTTCTTCTGAGTTACCTTTTTTACCCTCATAAGCATCAATTTTATCTTTATAATAAGATTTCAAATTTTGCTGAGATACTAAATCCTGATATTCTTGTGGTGTTAATATTACAGGGTAATTTATATTAAATGCACCAACTGACTCAGTATAAATATAACGATCTGTTACAGGATCATAGGTATATTTAGACTCTATGCTGTTGGGATTTGGCATATTAATAGTCCCTAAATTAAAACCAGTTTTGGTACTATCTTGCTCCACTGCACCATCATCTTCTTGAGCAAAAGATAAAGTTGTAGTCAATAATGCAAATACTGTTAATAAAAAATATTTAAGGGATTTATAAAAAGTATGTTGACGTGTATTCAAAATAAATTATAAATTTTTTAAGGCTAGTTTGATAATTGTTTCTACGTTAGCTTCAGGTTCTACTTTAACAATTTTGTCAATCACTTTTTCTGCTTGCTTTTTAGCAAAACCAAGAACTTCTAAAGCAGATAACGCTTCATCTTTATTAGTATTGCTTTGTGTTACAGAAACTTCATCAATATCATAAATTTTAAGAATTTTATCCTTTAAATCAATAATAACACGTTGTGCTGTTTTAATACCTATACCTTTTATAGACTTTATTAAAGCTACATCTTCAGTAGCAATTCCTTCTCTAATTTGTTTAGGAGTTAGAGAAGACAACATGGTTCTAGCGGTATTGGCTCCAATACCACTTACCGAAATTAATAATCTAAATAATTCTCTTTCGGTAGTTGATGCAAAACCATATAATGTATGCGCATCTTCTCTGACTTGAAGATGCGTATACAATTTTAAAAATTCTTGATCGGGAATTTGAGAAAAGGTGTGTAAAGATATATTAAGCATGTATCCAACCCCATTGCAATCGATGACTACATCTGTTGGATTTTTCTCTACTAATTTTCCTTGAATATGTGTAATCATAAATTTATGTTAATCCACCAAATGTAAGAAATTTATTGGTAGAATAAATTAGTTACTATTTTTTATACTTTGCTCTTGCTTTTCTTTTTGCTGAGCATCAATAACTGCAATAGCTGCCATGTTTACAATTTCGTCTACACTTGCGTGTAATTGTAAAATGTGTGCAGGCTTACGCATACCCATCATTATTGGTCCAATAGATTCTGCTTTATTAAGTTCTTTAAGTAACTTATAAGTGATATTTGCAGATTCTAAATTTGGAAAAATTAAAGTGTTTACTTTTTTACCTGCTAGTTTAGAAAACGGAAAACTATCCGATAATAACTGACTATTTAAAGCAAAATCTGTTTGTAACTCACCATCTACTAATAAATCTGGATGTCTTTTATGTAAATATGAAACTGCTTCTCTAACCTTTGTTGCGGTTTGGTCTTTTGATGATCCAAAGTTTGAAAAAGAAGTCATTGCCATAACGGGTTCCATACCAAACATTTTAACCACTTTTGCTGTCATTTGTGCAATTTTAGTTAAATCTTGAGCAGATGGGTTAATGTTTATAGCTGTATCACTTAAAAACATTGGTCCACGTTGTGTCATCATCACGTTAGTAGTTGCCACTCTTGTAGATCCTGGAGCTAAACCAATAAGCTCTAACATTGGTTTTACAACCGAAGGATAACTACGTGTATAACCAGATATTAATGCATCTGCATCACCTTCATTAACCATCATAGCTGCATAGTAATTACGCTCTCTCATTAGTTTTTCGGCTAATAACTGAGTGACACCTTTACGCTTACCTTGATCCCAAAACACTTTTGCGTATTTGTTTTTTTGTTCTAATTGCTCGTCCGATTTTGGATCTATAATTAATACATCTGCATCAAACTCTAGTTCTTCTTTTAAACGTTCGATTTCATCTTTTCTTCCTAATAAAATAGGGATTGCAACACCTTCTTCATAAACAATTTGAGCTGCTTTTAAAACATCCAATGAGTCTGCCTCTGTAAACACCACACGTTTTGGATTTAATTTAGCTCTGTTTAATAGTAGTCTTACAATTTTATTATCACTACCTAGACGGTCTAATAACTCATCTTCATATTTTTGCCAATCTGTTATTGGTTCTTTAGCAACACCACTATCCATAGCAGCTTTAGCTACTGCAAGAGGCACAGTACTTATTAATCTTGGGTCAAATGGTTTAGGTATGATGTAATCTTTACCAAATGCTAACCTTGTCTCTCCATAAGCAATGTTGACTTGTTCTGGCACAGACTCTTTAGCTAATTTAGCCAATGCTTTAACTGCAGCCATTTTCATTTCTTCATTTATCTTAGTCGCACGTACATCTAATGCACCACGAAATATAAAAGGAAACCCTAAAACGTTATTAACTTGGTTAGGATGGTCACTACGTCCAGTAGCCATAATAATATCTTCTCTGGCATCTATTGCTAGCTCGTAGCTAATTTCTGGGTCTGGATTAGCCATAGCAAAAACAATAGGATTTTTAGCCATAGTTTTTAACATGTCTTGAGATACTAAATCACCAACAGACAGTCCTAAAAAGACATCGCTATCGACCATAGCTTCTGCTAAGCTATTAAACTTTTTATCTGAAGCAAATTTAAGTTGACTATCTAGTAAATCAGTCCTATCCTTATGTAAAACACCATCTTTATCAAACATGGTAATATTCTCTGGTTTAACACCTAAAGCAGCATATAAATTTACACAAGCCATAGCTGCAGATCCTGCTCCAGAGATTACCACTTTTACAGTTTTAATGTCTTTTTCTGCAATTTCTAATGCATTTATTAATGCTGCAGATGAGATGATTGCTGTACCGTGTTGGTCATCGTGCATAACAGGAATGTCCAACTCTTCTTTTAAACGTCTTTCTATTTCAAAAGCTTCTGGAGCTTTGATATCTTCTAGGTTTATACCTCCAAAAGTTGGAGCTATATTTTTTACAGTTTCAATAAACTCTTCAATATTTTCCGTATTAACTTCAATATCAAAAACGTCAATATCAGCAAATATTTTAAATAGTAAGCCTTTACCTTCCATTACTGGTTTTGATGCCTCAGGTCCAATATTACCTAACCCTAAAACAGCAGTACCATTAGAGATTACTGCAACTAAGTTTCCTTTGGCTGTATATTTATAAACGTTATTAACGTCTTTTTTAATTTCTAAACAAGGTTCTGCAACACCTGGAGAATAAGCTAAAGCCAAATCTCTTTGTGATGCATATTTTTTTGTTGGAACAACTTTTATTTTTCCAGGAGTTGGCTTTGCATGATATACTAAAGCCTCACGTCTTCTACTTTGTTTGCTCATATCTTATCTTCACTTTAATTTTTAGTGAATTACAAATGTAGTGTTTTTAGAAGAAAACAGGTTTAAAATAAGAGTTGATAAACTGTAGATTTAAAGATGAAAATATTAATCTTTAAGAAAATTTATATTTTCTTTCTAATACAAAAACTAAGTACACTTTACCGCAAATTGATTAGACACCTTTCTTAAAGTAACCACATGTTTTTTTATTGTATATTAAATAATTAAAGTTTGGATTATTATATGTCGTTTACCAAAACAATTCCATGAGCTCATATCATGGTAAATCTCACAACCAAACCTAAAATCAATAATATATATTTGGTTGCGAGTGTTATAAATCTAATTTTTACCGTTTATTTTTTTGTATAATGTATTAGAGAATGAATCCCAGAAATCTTTATTAAATTTTACTCTGCGCAATATTGTTTCATTTTGATGGTGATGATCATAATCAATGACTTCTACATCCTGACTTTCAACATCAAAAAGTGAAGAATCTTCGCTAAACATGTAATAATATAATTTGCCTTTATTATTTTTATATTCTAAATATGATTTGTTAAAAAATTCGTATCCATAATATTTACCATCATTGTGCTTATTGTAAACACAAGTATTTTCTTCTTTAATTTTTACTTCTTCCAGTTTTCCTGAATATTGCATTCTTGTGTCATAAAATCCATATTTTTCTATATCTGTTTTTGTCAAAGTTGTTTCCCAATTTTCAATGATTTTAACAATTGAAAAATCTTCTTTATTAATATAGATTTTACCACTATAGTTAGTAGGGTAACCACGATTTGTATAATTCCATTTATTTCTATTTGTTTTAAATTGTATAACATAAAGACCTTCGTAATCAGGGTTTTTAGATTTTATAAATTCCAAATCAAATTTCTTATATTTTCTACGATGGACTATATTTGAATATCTTAAAGCATTCTGTCTGTATCTCCCTAAAAGTTGATGCGTATTTTTAATTTTATTTCCAAAATCATTTTTATTCCACTTTATTTGATCGACTCTTCCTGTTGATCTGTTAAGCTGCCTATAACCTTGGTCATATTCTTTTCTTAATAGATCAATATCTAATATATCTTTATCATTAATATTAATTTTAACCTTGGTATATTTTTGATAGTTAAAAGGTGTCGTTGGATTATTATTTTTTATATTTCTTACAGCTATTTTCATTACTGAAAGCGGTGTTTTATAAGCTTTTATAACTACTTCTTCTAGACTTTCCACACTCGGATTTAAATATATAATATCACTTAGCATATTTAGAGGAATTGTTTTGGGTGTAAACCCCATAGAAGAAATATCCACAATGGCATCTTTTTTCATTTGTTTAGAAATAGGTATGGCAAAATTGCCATTTATATCACACACTCTGTAGATTTCTTGTTTTTTTAATATGACAGTTGCATAAGGAATGGCTGCTTTAGTTTCTAAATCTATTACTTTACCTTTAAATATTGTATTTTCTGTCTTTTTTCTAATTATTTTATTTTCTTTTTGTAACGAATCTAATACTACTGCCTCATATTGATTGTTAATGGTTGATTTTGCTATATAAGGCTCTGAATCTTTAGCGTGTTTCATAAAAATATAACCATCATGTAATTGGTCTAATCTACTTTCATAAAAGTTTAAATAACTAACTAAGCGATTTTTTCTCTGAATTTTCATTGATTCTTGGTTAGAGCTCACAAAAAGGTTAGGGATACCTAAATCGACCAATTCATTTTCAAAAGACTTCATCAAAATAGGCGTTTTACTCCACTTTTTTCTGTATGAAATAGAATCATTTGCATGTAATGTTGCTAAACTATATACGTCATTTCCTAAGCTATTTTTTATATGATTTCCCATTGATACAAATTTTTGAGATTTAGAATCTTTAATACTAGCAGTACTATTTATTATATGAATATTGTCTGCCCACAGTATTATTTTCTCACTAGGATGACGTTCTATATAGCTCAAGATATTATCGCTCATTTGTGCATCTCTAATATTATGTTCTGGAGACAAAAAATCATAAGATGGTGCTTCTTTTGTATTTACATAGGCATCTCTAGAGGCTGCCAAAACGCCTTTTAAAAATTGTACCCAATAATAATTAAGTTCTGTATTCTTAAAACTTTTTATCTTTTTTATAATACGTTTTAATTCTTTTTCATAAGCTGAAAATTTCATATCATATTCTTCAAAAGAGTTGTCATTTAAAACGCCTTCCAAAACAATAGCCATATCTTCTTCGTCAAGTTTAATTTTTATATTATTACTCTCACAAAAATCAAAGAAATCATCTATAAATTCGTTGGTGTAAGAAATCTGAGAATCAAATCCTATGACTTTTAATTGGTGCTTATCTATATAATTAACAAGACGTTGAAATTCTTTAGTTTTAGACCATACTCCATAAACAGCATTATTAAAATCTACAGGGTTGAAATTTTGATGTAGATTTTTTTTCCATAAATCATACATCGATGATTCCATAGCAAATGTTGTAAATCCTAATTCTTTATGAAGATATTCTACAACCCGTGTTTTCATTTCAAAAATAGTTCCGTATTGATGAGTAAGTTCTCCCAACATGACCATTTTTCTGTCTTTAATTTCCTCTTTCAAAAAACTTAAATCGTCATTATTTTTTGAATTTGATACATTCAACTTTTCTATTTTTAGCGTTTGAGCATTATGAAATTGCAGACTAAAAAAAAACATTATTACTAAAATTGTTCTCATATATATTGTTTTTATTTTGAACAAATCTAAAACGAATAATCAGTAGTATACAAAAGAACTAAATGTGTTTTCTATGAAAACGCAGAACAAAAACGTCACGCATATAACTGAAAATTAAACGATTACAACCGCACTGTTTTTTCACACTGTTATTAACTATATTTAGATATTTTTGTACCTTATTAAAGTTTTAATGGCTCTTTTTAAAACCTCAAAGCATATCAAAATAATTATATCAATGGGTCTGTTCTTTATGATTATTCAATCATATGCACAATCTTTGCCCACAATAGACTCTTTAGTAAACAAAAGTTATATTTATTTAGAAAAAATCTATTATACAAAAGAATATACTGACTCAGGAAAAAAATATTTGAATGCTTATATTAGAAAAGCAAAATTAGAAGATAATATAATAGAAATTATTACAGGTTATCATCTATATGCAGACTATTATGATAACACCTATAGTATCGCTACTAAATATATTGATAGTGCCATTACACTTGCTAAAACCAATAAAATTAAAACTAAATCTTATCCTGCAAGATTATATGGTAAAAAAGGTTATATAGAGCGTGTAGAAGGTAATTTTAAACGAGCTATAGATTATTATTTAAAAGAAATAGAGCTACTATATCCAGAAAACAAAACTCTTATAAACTATAGCAATTATAACATAGGTCTTATTAAAAGGGATTATGGAGATATTGAAGGTGCTAAATCCATTCTTAAAAAAAATTTAGAATATGATATTGAGAAATTAGAAAAGTATCCAAAAGATTATTTAGAGACTTATTTATATACCGTACATGAGTTAGTTAGAACCTATCGTCTAAATAAAGAAATTGATTCAGCTAAGTCATTAAACCTTCAAGAACTAAAAAAAGCAATAAATACTAAAAATTTGGGGTATCTTTTCACTCTTAATGATGGTATAATTGATTGTATTAACAAGGACTATAACAGTAGTATCTCTAAATTAACTCCCATACTATCTAAACTGCACAATTCAAACGATCGTTATAATTTTGAAATATATAATTTAATTGATGCTTATTTCTATTTAGGAAAATCTCATGACGCTTTATCAAATGATAAAATGAAACTCTATTATTACAAAAAGATAGACTCATTAGCAGAAGCGACCAATTATCTGACTCCAGAAACCAAAAAGGTCTATTTTAGTTTAGCACTTCATTATAAAAAAAGTGGTAACAATAAAGAACAGCTTAAATATCTTACAAAAGGAATCAAAATTGACAGTATTTTAGACACAAATTATAAATACGTTAATAGTCAACTTGAATCAAATTATGATATTCCTGAACTCATAAAAGAGCAAAAAAAACTTATATCTGTTTTGAAGCAGGAAAATGTTAAATCTTCAAAAAAACAGATTCTATTTTTTAGCCTTTTAATATTAAGTGTTACAGGGTTAGGATATTTTTATTTAAGACAAAAACTTTATAAAAAAAGGTTTAAGGCATTACTTAAAAAAAACGAATCAAATTCAAAAAAGGAAAAAAAACCATCATTAAAAATAAATAAACAACTTCTTAATATACCAGAAGAGACTGCATCACATATTATTTCTAAGCTTAATGAGTTTGAAGAAAATAAATATTTCCTAAAAACAAATTTAACGCTAAATAAATTATCTAAACGTTTTAAAACTAATTCTAAATACCTTGCTATTGTTCTCAAAAACACAAAAGGAAAAGGAGTAAGTCAATATATCAATGATTTACGCATTAATTATGTTATCGTTAAACTTGAAAGTGATATAAAATTTAGAAGATATACTATAAAAGCTATTGCTAAAGAGGTTGGCTTTAATACAGACCAAGCTTTTTCTAAAGCTTTTTATAAAAAAACGGGTATTTACCCATCTTACTTTATTAAAGAGTTAAATAAATAGCCTAGCTATTCAAAAATTTAATATTTCGGGTTAAACCCGAATATTTAGTACGTTTTACAGCCGATTTTTGAAACACCTTTTTAAAAACATCTTCAGTTATTTCTTGCCAATCTTTTTTTGTCATTGTTAATAAATCTGGATCAGGATTAAATAACGGTTGATTATGTGGTTTAGAAAACTTATTCCAAGGACAAACATCCTGACAAACATCACACCCAAAAATCCAATCGTCAAATTTAGATTTCATTGTGTTAGGTAATTGATCTTTAAGTTCAATAGTAAAATAACTAATACATTTACTACCATCTACAACATAAGGATCTACAATTGCTTGTGTTGGACAGGCATCAATGCATGCTGTACAAGTACCACAATGGTCTGTTACTGGTGTATCATAATCCAACTCTAAGTCAATAATAAGTTCTGCAATAAAATAAAACGAACCCACTTTTTGAGTTAATAAATTACTGTGTTTACCTATCCAACCTAAACCTGATTTTGCAGCCCAAGCTTTATCTAAAACTGGAGCCGAATCCACAAAAGCACGTCCAGAAACCTCTCCAATATGTTCTTGGATAAATTGTGATAATTGTTTTAATTTAGATTTTATGACATGATGATAATCATACCCATACGCATACTTAGACACTTTATAGGTATCATTTATTTGTTGTTGTTCAGGATAATAATTTAATAACAATGATATCACAGACTTTGAATCCTCTACTAATTTTGTTGGATCCAAACGCTTGTCAAAATGATTTTGCATGTAATCCATTTGACCATTCATATTATTGTTTAACCAACGTTCTAATCTTGGCGCTTCTTCTTCTAAAAATTTAGCTTTACTGATACCACAAGACAAAAAACCTAAACGTTTAGCCTCATCCTTAATTAGATTAGTATACTTAGTTTTATTATTAAGCATTAGTCTCTTTTCTGAAAACGTAACAATGCGTTTTTAGGTTTTAATGTAATCAAAGGGGTAATTTCGATAGTTTCAGATTTAGGTTCTATTTTATACTTTTTAAGTAGTTCTGTAACAGCTATAATCATTTCAAACATCGCAAAATTATTACCTATACATTTTCTAGGTCCAGCTCCAAAAGGAAAATATTGAGCTGAATACTGACGTCCACCATCTTTAAAACGCTCTGGCAAAAAAGTATCTGGTTGGTCCCAAAGCTTTGGATGTCTATGCATTTCATAAACTGAAAACAATAAATTACTACCAGATTCAAAATGATACTCATTAAAATCATCTGGTTTAATGTTTACTCGGTCTATAAAATAAGCAGGAGGATACAATCGCATAGCTTCTTCTAAAACTTGTTGACAGATTTTTGAGTTAGAAACACGTGTCATTAAATCTGCATCATCGCCTCCTAAAGTTAACCTCTCGTTATAGATTTTATCTTGCCATTCAGGATGCTTTGCTAGTAACTGAAAAGTAAAAGTTAAAGCATTAGAAGTTGTTTCATGTCCAGCTGTAAAAATAATTAATATTTCATCTATTAATTGTTGCTCTGACATACCTTGACCATCATCATATTTGGTCTCTAAAAGCATATCCAACAAATCATCATAACGTTTATTAGAGGCTTTACGATCTGCAACAATACCCTTTAAAATAATTCTAGCCTCTTCAGATAATTTTAAATGCTTTTTTAATTCGCCTCCTGTTTTAAACCACCAACCTAAATAAGGTTGTCTAAGTTCTTTTACTAACATACGTTGATTGGCTTCAGTTATAAACTGAAGACGTTCCATATCTTTGGCTCTAGCTGGTTTGGTAAATAAAGACTTAACTACTGTTTGAAACGCAAGGTCATTTAGTATTGGAAAAACATCAATAGTTTTGTTGGTATAAATTTTATTAAATTCTTCTACAATGGTGTCTTGCATACCGCTTAATAAATTCTGCAATTGCTTTTTATGAAAAGCAGGTTGCATCATTTTACGTTGCTTTTTCCATTTATCACCTTCAGAGGTTAATAAACCTTCACCTACATATTTTACTAAATCCTTTGTTTGTATGTTAGACTTAGTGTAGTTTTTTTGGTTTTTCTGAAGAACATATTGTGCAAAAGCAGCATCACGACAAAAGTATATTTTAGAATTAAAGCTGACATTCAATTTAAAAATATCACCTTTTTCTGTAAAATTCTTATTATGAAAAGGTAATGGGTTTTTTAAAATTTCTAAAGAATGCTTAATGAATTTTAATAACGAAACTTCTGGTATTTTTTTCATTTAAAATATTTAATTCAATTATAAAACTCTAACTATTGCAATGTACTAGAATAAACCTCCTTGAGTTGGTCCTTTAATTTTCCCTAAATGTTTATAGGCAAGTTCAGTAACCTCACGTCCTCGTGGAGTACGCATTATAAAACCTTGTTGTATTAAAAAGGGTTCATACACTTCTTCAACCGTTTCTGTACTTTCACTTACAGCGGTTGCAATAGTACTAATACCTACTGGACCACCTTTAAATTTATCGATTATGGTTGATAGAATTTTATTATCCATTTCATCTAAACCATAAGCGTCAACATTAAGGGCTTCTAAGCTATATCTAGCAATTTTAATATCTATACTACCATTCCCTTTAATCTGAGCAAAATCACGTACACGACGTAGTAAAGCGTTGGCTATTCTTGGAGTCCCACGACTACGTCCTGCAATTTCGATTGCTGCTTCCATAGAAATTGGTACATTTAAGATATCTGCACTACGCTGAATGATAGTAGTCAGTAAATCTGTTTTATAATATTGAAGTCTACTTTGGATACCAAAACGTGCTCTCATTGGAGCTGTTAATAAACCAGATCGCGTTGTAGCACCAACTAAAGTAAATGGGTTAAGATTGATTTGAACGGTTCTAGCATTAGGACCTGTTTCAATCATAATATCAATTTTATAGTCTTCCATTGCTGAGTATAAATACTCTTCTACAATTGGACTTAAACGATGGATTTCGTCTATAAAAAGAACATCTCTATCATCAAGGTTAGTTAATAGACCAGCTAAATCACCAGGTTTATCTAATACAGGACCTGATGTAATTTTGATTCCAACTCCTAACTCGTTTGCCAATATATTAGCAAGGGTCGTTTTACCTAAACCTGGAGGACCATGAAATAAAGTGTGGTCAAGTGCTTCGTCACGCTTATTAGCTGCCTGAACAAAGATTTGTAGATTTTCCAACACTTGGTCTTGACCTGTAAAATCGTCAAAGGAAAGGGGTCTTAATTGTCTTTCAACATCAAACTCTTCAGGAGAAAAATTATCGTTAGTTGGGTCTAGGTTTTCATTCATAATATTTTCGCGAAAGCGTAATAGAATTAATAATATTGTGCAAACAGTTTTAGATAAATAATAAACTGTTTAATAAAGTGTATAAACAAATATAAAGAAAAAGCCTTTCTGATTAAACAGAAAGGCTTTTCAATATTATATATAGATGTAAATCTAGTGTTGTAATTCTTCTTCTCCTTCTTTTAGGGGTATATTTTGAGGTACAAAATCTTCAACATGACCTGGTTTACTGTAGTCATAAGCCCATCTATGTACTTGAGGAATAGCTCCTGGCCAGTTACCATGTACATGCTCTACTGGAGTTGTCCACTCTAAAGTATTTGATCTCCATGGGTTTTGTTCTGCTTTCTTACCGTAGAAAATACTAGCAAAGAAATTATATAGGAATACTACTTGGAAAATACTTCCAATAATAGCAAACATTGTAATAACAACATTTACACTAGCTAAATCATCAAATAATGGAAAGTTAGTATTAGTATAATAACGTCTTGGTAATCCAGCCATACCAATGAAGTGCATTGGGAAAAATACACCATAAGCACAAACAGCTGTAATCCAGAAGTGAACATAACCTAAGTTTTTGTTCATCATACGTCCAAACATTTTAGGGAACCAGTGGTATACACCAGCAAAGAAACCATATAATGCAGAGATACCCATTACTAAGTGGAAGTGAGCCACAACAAAGTAAGTATCATGAACGTTAATATCTAAAGCACTATCACCTAAGATAATTCCAGTTAATCCTCCTGTTATAAAAGTTGAAACCAATCCAATTGAAAACAACATGGCTGGATTCATTTGGAGGTTACCTTTCCATAGTGTGGTAATATAGTTAAACGCTTTAACTGCTGAAGGAATAGCAATTAATAATGTTGTAAAAGTAAATACAGATCCTAAGAATGGATTCATTCCTGAGATAAACATGTGGTGTCCCCAAACAATTGTAGATAAAAATGCAATTGCTAAAATTGAAGCTACCATTGCACGATATCCAAAGATTGGTTTACGTGAGTTAGTTGCAATAATCTCTGAGGTAATACCTAATGCTGGTAATAATACAATATATACTTCTGGGTGACCTAAGAACCAAAATAAGTGCTCAAATAAAACTGGAGAACCACCTTGGTAATGTAAAACTTCACCTTGGATAAATATATCAGATAGGAAGAATGATGTACCAAAACTTCTATCCATTATTAATAATAATGCAGCAGATAATAATACAGGGAAAGAAACTACACCAATGATTGCTGTAACAAAAAACGCCCAAATCGTTAATGGTAATCTAGTCATAGACATACCTTTTGTACGAAGATTAATTACAGTTACAACATAATTTAAAGATCCTAATAAAGAGGAAGCGATAAATATTGCCATAGATACTAACCATAATGTCATACCTAAACCTGATCCACCTTGAGCCATAGGTAAAGCACTAAGAGGAGGATAAATTGTCCAACCTGCTGCAGCTGGTCCAGCTTCAACAAAGAAAGAACTAATCATGATTACACTTGATAAAAAGAATAACCAATAAGATACCATGTTTAAAAAACCTGATGCCATATCTCTGGCACCTATTTGTAACGGAATTAAAAGGTTACTAAATGTACCACTTAAACCTGCAGTAAGTACAAAGAATACCATTATTGTACCATGAATGGTAACTAATGCTAAGTAGATATCTGCACTCATAACTCCATCAGGAGCCCATTTGCCTAATAATGCTTCAAACATTGGATTAGCCTCTTCTGGCCAAGCAATTTGAATACGCATCATTATAGACATCGCTACACCAATAATACCCATTATTAGACCAGTAATTAAATACTGCTTAGCGATCATTTTATGATCTTGACTAAAAATATATTTAGTTATAAATGTTTCTTTATGATGATGACCATGATCGTCATGTCCATGTTCTTCTACGTGTGCTGACATAATCTAAAATCTTTAATTTGAGTTTTCTTTTACCTTAATTTTTTACTAATGAATCTACAAAAAGCTTTTGCTCTTTAATCCATGCATCATATTCTTCTTGTGTTTCTACTACTATTTTCATTTGCATGTTATAGTGTGAAGTACCACAAATTTTATTACATAATAATAAATAATCAAACTCATATGGTTCTAAAGCTTCTTCACCTTTAGCCATTAATTCTTGACTTTTTTCCTTTCTTATATTATTAATGTTAGCTACCTTATCTTGGATTTCGGCAGTTTCACGCATTTCTGCAGTTGTTTTAGTTGGAGTAAAACTAAACTGAGTAATCATACCCGGAACACAGTTCATTTGTGCTCTAAAGTGAGGCATGTAAGCAGAGTGTAATACATCTTGAGATCTCATTTTAAATAATACAGGTTTACCTACAGGTAAATGTAATTCTTTAACAATAATATCATCTTGTGCGTTTGGATCAGCTTCATCAACACCTAATTCATTAGCTCTATTAATATCAATTAATCTAACGTTTGCTTTACCTAAAGCGTTATCAATACCAGAGTATCTTGCCTTCCAGTTAAATTGTTGTGCATATAGTTCTACAACCATTGGATCAGCATCTTCATCAATATTCATGATACTAGTCCAAGTAAATAGACCTTGTATAATTAAACCTGCTAATACAATTACAGGTATAATAGTCCAGATAGCTTCTAATTTATTGTTATCAGCAAAGAATAAAGCTTTTCTACCTTTTTCTCCTCTATATTTAAATGCGAAATAGTGCAATAAAAACTGTGTGATTGTTTGTACAAAAAAGATAACAATCATTGATATGATCATTAAGTTATCTATTCCAGGTCCATGCTCTGAAGCCGAATTAGACATTAATGGTAAATCTCCCCATTTCACAAAACAGATAATTGTAATGGCATAGATAAAGATTAAAAATCCTATCATTAAGTAACCGTTAATACGGTTATCGTTATCGTTTGCTACTTGATTATTTTCAGTTGTTTTGCCAGTTTGGGTTAAATCAAAGATTTTAACCATTTGCCAAATAGCGATGAAAATAAATACTAAAACTAAAATTGATAATAAAGTCGTCATTGTTATCGTTCTTCTTTATTTTATTTTTTATTAATAATGGAAATGTTCGCTTTCTTTGATGAAAGGATTTCCTTTAGCTATAAGAGGTTGTTTAGATATAGCATAGAATACTATGAATAAGAATAAACCAGCAAATAATAAGATTGCTCCTATTTCAGGCATACCAATAAACCATCTATCTCCTACAGTTGCAGGCATAATCATATTGAAAACATCAATATAATGTCCAGCTAATATTACAACTCCAGTCATTATTACAAACCAAGGAATACGCTTATAATCACTATTCATTAATAATAATAATGGAAATAAGAAGTTCATTGCAATCATACCAAAGAATGGTAAGTTATAATCGTTAATTCGTGTTACGTAATATGTTACTTCTTCTGGAATATTAGAATACCAAATTAACATAAATTGAGAGAACCATAAGTAAGTCCAGAAAATACTAAATCCAAACATAAATTTAGCTAAATCATGAATATGGCTGTCATTTACTTGAGATAATAAGCCTTTAGACTTAAGATATATTGTAATCATTGCCATTACAGTGACAGCACAAACCATCATACCTGCAAAAACATACCATCCAAATAAAGTAGAGAACCAGTGAGGATCAACACTCATAATCCAATCCCATGACATCATTGATTCAGTATATATAAAAAATACTAAAAATGCAGCTGCTATACGGAAAGATTTTTTAAAGTTTCTTTTGTCTCCTTCTGGTGCTTGATCTTGTGCTAGTGAGAATTTACGAGCAAAGAATCTATATAAAGACCATCCACCAATAAAAATTAGACCTCTAATAAAAAATCCAGTAGTATTTAACCATCCTGATTTACCAGCAACCAACTTATCATATTTATCACTTTCAGGATTAACCATTTCATCATTCATCCAAACAAAAATATGGTCACCAGCAAACATTGCAATTGCTAGAACTATTAAGGCTCCAGGTAAAAGATAGTAAGTAATACCTTCCATTACTCTAAATAACAATGGAGACCATCCTGCTTGTGCTGCAAATTGAATTGCATAAAAAGCTAGAGCTCCTAAAGCAATCATCATAAAGAAAAATGCTGCCACGTAAAGAGCAGAATAAGGTCTGTTGTGAATTTGGTGCATTACATGCTCAGCATGTTCATCACCATGATCTGCTGATGCAGAATGAGAATCTGTTTGACCATGAGAGTCTTCACTAGCATGAGTGTCATGTGCTGCTTCTGGAGCATGACTATCTGCTACAGCATGAGCATCACCATGAGAACCATGACTTGCTTCATCAGCTAACATTGCTTTAACATCATCTTTAGTTACATGATGAGATGAGAAATAACTTGTTCCCCATAATACTGCTCCTAAAATGATTAGGATTAGTGAAACTATTTTTAGTCTATTTGAAAGTGTGTACATATCTATATATAAACTTTATCTAAAATCTTATTTTTGTAGGTCTGCCTTTAATTTCATAACATAAGCAACTACTTGCCAACGCTCTTCTTCATTTAAGAAATTAGCATAAGAACCCATTGAGTTTTTACCATAATACATAACGTGATAAATACTACCCGAATTAATAGCTCTACCAGCATCATCGTAGCTAGGCACTCCTAAAATCTTTTCTCTTTTTACTAAGTTACCTTTACCATCTCCTTTATTACCGTGACAAATACCACAGTAAATATTATAAAGTTCTTTAGCTCTTGGCTCGTCAAATTGAGTTGAATCTAGAGGACTTGTAAGTTCTGCTTTAGCTAAGTCATAACCAGCAACATCGTTTGAATATTCAAAAGGTGTGTATCCTCTAGGGATAGTTCCATCAACAGGCAACTGAGCTTCTACTCCGTTTGCAAATGCATCTGACTCCTGATAAGCTTCATAACCTACGGATTCATACATGTTAGGCATGTATTGATAGTTAGGTCGCGAACTTTTGTTACAAGATGTAAAAGTTATTGCTATTAATGCTACTATTGTTATTTTAATTAAATGTTTCATTGTATCTAATTAATGTGCTTTATCTACTACGTTAATCTCTACTGCTCCAGTTTTTGCTAACAGATTGTGTAAATCTTGTTCATTTCCTTGAACAGGAATCTCCATTAAGAAATGGTCATCTGTAGTTCTAGGGTCTGGATTTTCAGCTTGTTTAAAAGGCCACATTTTACTTCTTAAATAAAATGTAATTACCATTAGGTGAGCTGCAAAAAATACTGTTAACTCAAACATAATTGGTACAAATGCAGGTAAATTTTCTAAATAGCTAAAGCTTGGTTTACCACCAATATCTTGTGGCCAATCTTCAATCATAATGAAATTCATCATTAATGTTGCTACAGTTATACCTACACATCCATATAAGAATGCACAAATTGCTAAACGTGTTGGAGCTAATCCCATTGCCTTATCTAGTCCGTGAACTGGAAAAGGAGTATATACTTCTTCGATGTGATGCTTTGCTGCTCTTACTTCTTTAACAGCATGCATTAAAACATCGTCATCGTTATAAATAGCGTGAATTACTTTTGAAGCTTCCATATGCTACTTTAAATTATTTGTTTCTTTATTAATCACATCTGATGTTCTAGCATCAGCACCTGTACCCATTAAACTTTCACCATTTTCTCTAATGTTCTTGTAACGTTGTCCAGATGATTTTAAAATTGTCTTAACTTCTGCTTGAGCAATTACTGGGAAGGTTCTAGAGTATAATAAAAATAATACAAAGAAGAATCCTATAGTACCAATAAATATTCCTATATCAACAAAAGTTGGTGAAAACATAGTCCATGAAGATGGTAAGTAATCTCTGTGTAATGAAGTTACAATAATTACGAAACGTTCAAACCACATTCCTATGTTTACTACTATAGATATGAAGAATGAAAACATAATACTTGTACGTAATTTTTTAAACCACATGAATTGAGGTGAAAATACGTTACATGACATCATCATCCAATAAGCCCATGCGTATGGTCCAGTTGCTCTGTTTAAGAAAGCATATTGCTCAAATTCAACACCAGAATACCAAGCAACAAAAAGCTCAGTGATATAAGCCACACCAACAATAGATCCTGTAAGCATGATTACAATGTTCATTAATTCTATATGTTGCACAGTAATGTAGTCTTCTAGGTGACATACCTTTCTCATAATAATAAGAAGTGTATTTACCATTGCAAATCCTGAGAAAATCGCTCCTGCAACAAAGTAAGGAGGAAAGATAGTAGTGTGCCAACCAGGAATTACAGAGGTAGCAAAGTCAAATGATACAATTGTGTGTACAGAAAGTACTAAAGGAGTCGCTAAACCAGCTAATACTAAAGATACTTCTTCAAAACGTTGCCAATCTTTTGCACGTCCTGTCCATCCAAAACTTAATAAAGCATATATCTTTTTCTGAAAAGGTTTAACAGCTCTATCACGTAGCATGGCAAAGTCAGGTAATAAACCAGTCCACCAGAATACTAATGATACGGATAAATAAGTTGAAATTGCAAATACATCCCAAAGTAGTGGTGAGTTAAAGTTTACCCATAATGAACCAAATTGGTTTGGAATAGGTAATACCCAATATGCTAACCATGGACGACCCATGTGAATAATTGGAAATAAACCTGCTTGAACTACCGAGAAAATTGTCATAGCTTCTGCAGAACGGTTAATTGCCATTCTCCATTTTTGACGGAATAATAATAGTACTGCCGAAATTAATGTTCCTGCGTGACCAATACCAACCCACCAAACGAAGTTAGTAATATCCCAAGCCCAGTTAACTGTTCTGTTTAAACCCCAAGTTCCTATTCCTGTTGAAACAGTATAAATAATACAACCTATTCCCCAAAGAAAAGCTACAAGAGCGATTGAAAAGACAATCCACCATTGTTTGTTAGCTTTACCCTCTACAGGAGCTGCGATATCTACAGTTACATCGTGATACGATTTCTCGCCAGTAACTAAAGGTCTTCTAATAGGTGCTTCGTAATGAGACGCCATAATCCTTTTATAATTGTTTATTAATTAATCTATTTTATGCTTCTGTTGTATTTCTTACTTTAGTATGATACTGAACATTAGGTTTAGTACCAACACTTTCTAATAAGTGATACATACGATCGTCTTTTAAAAGTTTTGCAACTTTACTTTCTTCATCGTTTATATCTCCAAATACCATTGCTCCACTTCCACATGCTGCAGAACAAGCTGTTTGGAACTCACCATCCTTTATCTCACGTCCATCACGTTTAGCATCAAGAATTGTTTTTTGTGTTTTTTGAATACACATAGAACATTTTTCCATTACACCACGAGAACGAACTGTTACGTCTGGATTAATTACCATACGACCTAAATCGTTATTCATGTGGTAATCAAACTCATCGTTACCATTGTATAAGAACCAGTTAAAACGTCTTACTTTATATGGACAGTTGTTTGCACAATATCTTGTACCAACACATCTGTTATACGCCATATGGTTTTGACCTTGTCTTCCATGTGCAGTTGCAGCAACAGGACAAACTGTTTCACAAGGTGCATGGTTACAATGCTGACACATTACAGGTTGGAATGCTACTTGAGGATTATCTGCAGGATCTTCTAATTCTCCAAAACCTCCTAAAGAACCATTATCTCCAAATAAACCAGAGAACCCTTCTTTTTTAGCATCATCCTCTGCAAATGTATCTTCAGATGAATAATATCTATCAATACGTAACCAGTGCATATCACGACTACGTCTTATTTCTTCTTTACCTACAACTGGTACATTATTTTCTGCGTGACATGCTATAACACATGCTCCACATCCTGTACAAGCATTTAAATCTATAGATAAGTTAAAATGATGTCCAATAGAACGATCAAACTCATCCCAAAGATCGACTTGTGGAGATGTTACAGGAGTTTCTTCGTGGTTTAAAGATACCATTGGCACTTCATTCCAGTAATGTTTATCCTTTGTGTTAAAAATCTCTAAAGTAGTTTCTTTAATAATATCTCCACGACCCATTAACGTGTTTTGTAACTGAACACAAGCAAATTCATGCATTCCGTTAGCTGGCTCAATAGAAACACTTTGTACTGTGTCAAAATTAGTATATAATGCATAAGCATTAACACCAGTTTTCATTTCGTCCTTAAGACCAGTCGTTCTACCATAACCAAATGATAAACCAACAGAACCTTTAGCTTGACCTGGTTGAATAATTACTGGTACAGTTAATGGCTGAGCACCTTTAACTTTTAAAGTAACATAACTACCATTTAATGCTCCAGTAGAATCATTTTCATTAATGATATTCCAAGCTTCTGCATCTGCTTTAGATACCGTTAAATAGTTATCCCAAGATGTTCTTGAAATTGGATCTGGAAACTCTTGTAACCATGGGTTATTGGCCTGCTGACCATCTCCCATACCTACCTTTGTATATAACGTTAATTCTGTTCCTGTAGTTTTTGCAGAAGCAGCTAACTCTCTAGCTACATTAGTTCCAGGAACTTCATCAATAGCAATTTCCTCAACTATTGTTTCTTCTTCAAGAATATTTTCAACTGAAACATTGCTTACATATACACCATCATGTAATGCTTGATTGTAAGAACTACCGTTAAGAATTGAATCTTTCCATGTTGATTTGATATAATCATTTATTGATACTCCATTGTCAGTCCACTTTAATAAAGCTTCTTGAAATTGACGGGTATCAAATAAAGGTCTAATTGTTGGTTGCATTAAAGCAAAATGACCTTTTTTAATTTCAACATCTCCCCAAGACTCTAAATAATGAGGTGCTGCTGCTGTATATTGACTCACTAAAGCTGTTTCGTCTTCCTTAGAAGTAAAAACTATAGATAAAGAAGTTTTCTTTAATCCTTCAGAAAAGTCTTTTGCATTAGGCAAAGTATACATTGGGTTAACACCACTCATGATAACAGCACCAACTTTACCTGCTTTCATATCGGCAATTAAAGTTTGTACTGCTTTGTTATTACCTTGACGCGTTTTAATTGGCGTTTTAGGATCAAAAGCTTTACTTCCTAATTTTTTATTTATTTCTAAAGCAACTGTTTGCGCATTAACATCTTGAATACCAGTTACTACAACCCCATTACTTCCTGCTTTAAGTAATTCTGAAGCTGTTTTTTGAACAGCATCTTTAATTTTTGCAGGTAAAGCATTAGTATTTACAGAGCTACCAACTATTAAACTATGTAGTTGTGCTAAAGCTAACTTTTGTTGAGTAGGAGTTAATGGTACACGCTTATCTGCATTAGCACCAGTTAATGACATATTAGATTCAAACTGAATATGTCTTGACATTTTACCATGGTCAGGCACTCTTTTTGAAGCGTAACCTGCATCAAATCCACCACCTTGCCAATCTCCTAAAAAGTCTGCACCAACAGAAACAACTGTCATTGCTTTGGCAAAATCATAATTTGCTAAACCACGTTCTCCATACATTGCTTGATAAGCATCTAAAGCAGCCGACTCTGAAACAGCATCATAAACCACGTGGTTTACATTACCAAACTTTTCAGAAAACTCTGCAATTAATTTAGATGTCGATGGACTAGCATAAGTTTGAGTTAATAAAGTAATTTGTTTACCAGAATCCTTTAAGCTATTTAAAGCATTAATAGTTTCGGTATCAAATTCAGACCAAGCAATTGCTTTATCTCCTTTTTTAGGACCTTGAACTCTTAAGCTATCATATAAATCTAAAACAGAAGCATTAACTCTGGCATTTGCGTGACCATTAGTTGAAGCTAACGTATTGTTTTCAATTTTAATTGGACGACCTTCTCGAGTCTTAACTAAAACACTTGCAAAATCAAAACCATTAGCTATAGTCGTTGCATAATAATTTGCAACACCAGGAACAATACGATCTGGTTGAACTATGTAAGGAATAGATTTAACTACTGGTCCTTCACAAGCAGCTAAAGATGCTGCTGCGGTACTAAAACCAACATATTTTAAGAAATCACGACGTGTTGTTGAAGAACTCTCTAATGTATCTTTATCACCTAAAAACTCATCAGTAGGAATTTCTTGAACAAATTCGTTTTGTTTTAGCGTCTCAACAATAGAACTATCGTTTAGCTCCTCAACACTTTTCCAGTATTTCTTGTTTGATGACATATTATATAATTGAATTTATTTCTTTATTAATTATTTTAATCTCTTCCTTATAAATTAGGAAGTAATCCTATATTGTTAGTAATGACATTTACCACATTCTAAACCTCCCATTTGAGCTGCAGTAAAGTTTTCTTTACCATACTTTTTGTATAACTGCTCGTGGATTTTTGTGTAGTAAGCATTATCCTTTACTTTAACATCTGTCTCTCTGTGACAGTTAATACACCATCCCATAGTTAAAGGTGCATGCTGTGACATAATTTCCATTTCTTCAACAGGACCATGACAAGTTTGACACTCAACACCTCCAACAACTACGTGCTGAGAGTGATTGAAATAAGCAAAATCTGGCAATTTGTGAATTTGGATCCATTTTACTGGAGAACTTTCTCCTGTATATTTTTGTTCAGCATCATCCCAACCAACTGCTTTATATAATTTCTTAATTTCAGCATTATAATTTACACCATATTCTGCTAATCCTTCAGCTTGAGTTTCTGGAGCAACTTCATAAATTGATTTATGACAATTCATACATACGTTTAAAGACGGTATACCTGAATGCTTACTTACTCTTGCAGAAGAATGACAGTATTTACAATCTATACCATTATCTCCAGCGTGAATTCTGTGAGAATAATGTATTGGCTGTATTGGTTCGTAACCTTGGTTAACTCCAACTTGCATTAAGAAACCGTAAACAAAATATGCACTCGCCAACATCAAAACAACAACTGAAACTAAAACCAAAAACTGATTTTGAGCAAAAGCTTTCCATAGCGGAGTACGTTTTGAAGATTGAGGCAACTCAACACCTTTTGCTTCAGCAAAACGACGTAAAGTTTTATTCACTAAAAATAATGCTGCAGCCAACAAAGCAAACAACACACCTAAAGCACCAAGGATTAATTTATTTGAAATTCCACCTTCACTTGAAGCAGAACTACTACTACCTCCATCTATCGGACCTGGTGGTGGCGGAGCAACAGTTGGCTCAGTTGCAGTATAAGCTAA
Source organism: Olleya sediminilitoris (assembly GCF_016785945.1). Taxonomy (GTDB): domain Bacteria; phylum Bacteroidota; class Bacteroidia; order Flavobacteriales; family Flavobacteriaceae; genus Olleya; species Olleya sediminilitoris. Next base: position 49,840 of record NZ_JAEMEF010000008.1, read on the forward strand.
TATATTATCAATATCAGCATTTGTTAACGTTGGAAACGCACTCATTGCAGCTCCATTAAACTCGTTATAAATCTTGTTTGCGTAAGCATCTCCAGATTTGATAAGTCCCGCACTGTTTTTTATCCATTTGTACAACCACTCTCTATCCAATCCCTCAGTATCTGCTAAACGAGCCTCTACATTACGTAAAGCTGGACCTGTCATTTTCTTGTCTAGCTTATGACAAGCTATACAGTTTGCATTAAACAATGCTTTACCAGTAACAGCGTCGCCATCTTGTGCGAAAAGAGAGGTTGAGAGCGTTAGTAAAAAAATTAAGCTTAAACTAAGAGTGTTGCGACTTAACTTACGGTGAATCACCTGTTTCATATTGTATATTGAATTTACTTCTAAACTTTGGTATGGTTTTTTCATCTATTTTAATAAAATACAGTTCAAAAAACGTTTAGCAAAAGTAATACTTAAAGTCGATTTTAGAAATCTTAAAGAAGTCTTAATTGCTAATTTAGAGATATTCTAAATAACAAATTATATCACTTTTACGTTTAATACTTATACATTTGCAATAAATATACTAAAATATGATGATTACACAAATAAAAACCTATTATCTAAGTGCCTTAATCACAATATGTTTTTCAACATTTACAATTGCTCAACAAGGGACAGTAGTAGTCAATGAAGATCCTTCAATACCCAAATTACTTGAGATTAAAAAAGACATTAATAAAGATGATAATAATAGCGATAGATATAAAATTCAGATTTATTCTGGAAGCGTAAGTAAAGCTGAAAGCACTAAGTCTAAATTTGATAATTCAATTGGTATATGGAAATCTCAGCTAACTTTTGAATCTCCAGATTATAAAGTGTGGGTAGGAAATTTTAGAACAAGATTAGAGGCTGAACGTGCTTTGTTAGATGTTCAGAAAAAGTTTAAAGATGCTTTTATTTTTAAACCAAAAAAGGATTAAAGTCTTAAATATTTATAATTAAAATAAAAAAAAGCGATTCATTATGAATCGCTTTTTTTTTATGATTAAACTTAAATGATTATTTAAGTTTTTTCTTTACTTCTACTTCATGGAATGCTTCAATTACGTCTCCGACATTAATGTCGTTGTAATTCTTAATCTGCATACCACAATCATATCCTTTAGAAACTTCTTTAGCATCGTCTTTAAAACGTTTTAACGAAGCTAATTCACCTGTATAAGCTACTACTCCATCTCTAATTAAACGTATTTGAGAGTTTCTAAATATTTTTCCATTCATTACCATACAACCTGCAATAGTACCAACTTTAGAAACTTTAAAGATTTCTCTAATTTCAGCAGTACCAGTAACCTCTTCTTTAACTTCTGGAGATAACATCCCTTCCATAGCGTCTTTAAGATCATTAATGGCGTCATAAATAATAGAATATGTTCTGATATCTACTTCTTCTCTATCTGCAATTGTTCTTGCATTTCCAACAGGACGAACATTAAATCCAATAATAATGGCATCTGATGCTGTTGCTAATAATACATCACTTTCAGTAATTGCACCAACACCTTTATGAAGGATATTTACTTGAATTTCTTCAGTGGATAGTTTTTGGAACGAATCTGTTAATGCTTCAACAGAACCATCCACATCTCCTTTAAGGATAATATTAAGCTCTTTAAACGTTCCTAAAGCAATACGACGACCAATTTCGGCTAACGTTAATGTTTTAGTTGTTCTAACGTCTTGTTCACGTTGTAACTGTGTACGCTTAGTTGCTATTTGCTTAGCTTCACGCTCATCTGCAAATACATTAAACTTATCACCTGCTTGAGGTGCTCCGTCTAAACCTAATACAGATACAGGAGTTGATGGTCCAGCTTCTTCAATGTCATGACCTCTTTCGTCATGCATGGCTTTAACTTTCCCGCTATTTTTACCTGCTAGTAGATAATCTCCTACACGTAATGTTCCTGCTTGAACTAATACTGTAGATACATAACCTCTACCTTTATCTAAATACGCTTCAACAACAGTACCTACTGCTGGTTTATTTGGATTTGCTTTAAGCTCTAATAATTCTGCTTCAAGCAATACTTTTTCTAATAATTCTTTTACACCCGTACCTACTTTGGCAGATATATCATGAGATTGAATTTTTCCTCCCCAATCTTCAACTAGTAAGTTCATTTGTGCTAAACCTTCTTTAATCTTTTCTGGATTAGCGTGTGGTTTATCAATCTTGTTAATTGCAAATACAATTGGTACACCAGCTGCTTGAGCGTGAGATATTGCTTCTTTTGTTTGAGGCATTATATCATCATCGGCTGCTGCTACAATAATGGCAATATCTGTTACTTGAGCACCACGAGCACGCATGGCTGTAAAGGCCTCGTGACCTGGTGTATCAAGGAATGCTATTTTTTGTCCATTATCTAATTGTACACCATAAGCACCAATGTGCTGTGTGATACCTCCAGACTCTCCTGCAATTACATTTTCTTTACGTATGTAATCTAATAAAGAGGTTTTACCATGATCTACGTGTCCCATTACAGTTACGATAGGTGCACGAGATTTTAAATCTTCTGGCTTATCTTGAACTTCTTCAATAGACTCTTCAATATCAGCTGTTACAAATTCGGTTTTATAACCAAATTCTTCAGCTACGATAGCTAATGTTTCAGCATCTAAACGCTGATTCATAGTAACCATCATACCAAGAGACATACATGCAGATATAATTTTTGTTACTGGAACATCCATCATAGTCGCTACTTCGTTTGCAGTAACAAACTCTGTAACTTTAAGTATTTTACTTTCTGCTGCTTCGATTTGTTGATCGATTTCAGTCTGCTCTCTATGCTGATCTCTTTTATCTCTTCTATACTTAGCACCTTTACCTTTAGAAGACTTACCTTGAAGTTTCTCTAAAGTTTCACGTACTTGTCTTTTAACATCCTCTTCGCTAGGCTCTGCTTTAACAATAGTTTTACGACCACCTGGTTTTCTACCTTTAAATCTATCATTTCCTCTTGATGGTCCTGATCCTTTACGGTTGTTATCACCTGGTTTTGAGATACGACGACGCTTTCTTTTATTTGCGTTATCATCTTTTTTAGGATCCTCTTTTTTCTTTTTAGGCTTATTAAACTGAGATAAATCAATTTTATCACCTGCAATTTTAGGACCCGAAAGTTTGGTGTATTTTGTTTTAAGCTTTTCTTCTACTGGAGCTTTGCTTTCTTCTTCTTTAGCCACATCCTTTTTAACTGGTGTTTTAGCTACAGGTTTAACCTCAGTTTTAACTTTAGGTTTAGCATCTGATTTAGCTTCAACTTTAGGAGTCACTTTGTTTGGTGAAGTTTTTTGCTCTTGAGCTTTTGGTGCTTCTTTTTTAGACGATGTATTTTGGTCTGCTTTTTTAGCGACTTTTTTACCAGTGTCTAAATCTATTTTACCAACAGGCTTAAGCTTAGATATAGATTTAGAAGCCTTAATCACTTCTTCCTCTTTTCTTTTCTTTTCCTTAGCTTCTTGCTCTGCTATAGCAGCTTTGGCTGCTCTTGCAGCTTTAGCAGCATCTTCAGCTTTTTGCTTTTCTGCTAGCTCTTTTTCGCGTTTAATACGCAGCTCTTCCTTCTCTTTATTCTTAGCTTCGTTAACTTCTTGTGATGCCATTTTCTTGTTAGCATCAGTTTGAAATTCGTCAGAAAGAATACTGTAAGTTTTCTCTGAAATTTTGGTAGTCGGTCGCTTCTCGATCTCCACACCTTTAGAATCCAAAAACTCTACAGCGCGATCAAGAGAGATGTTAAGCTCACGTAATACCTTATTTAATCTAATTGTTTCAGCCATAAATTGCCTTTAACCTTTTCTTTTTTTTCTCAAATATATGTTAATCTTCGAATTCTTCCTTAAGAATTCTAATAACATCTAAAATTGTTTCTTCTTCTAAGTCTGTTCTTTTTACTAAATCTGCCACATCTTGTTCTAAAATGCTTTTGGCTGTATCAAGACCAGCTTTACTAAATTCTGAAATAATCCAGCTATCGATTTCATCAGAAAATTCGCTTAATTCAACATCTTCTTCAGCACCTTCTCTTAACACGTCTATTTCATAACCTGTTAATTGTCCTGCTAACCTAATGTTGTGACCACCACGTCCAATAGCTTTACTTACTTCTTCTGGCTTTAAGATAGCTTCTGCACGTTTATTTTCTTCATCAATTTTAATTGATGTTACTCTTGCAGGACTTAATGCTCTAGTAATGTAAAGTTGTAAATTGGTTGTGTAATTAATAACGTCAATGTTTTCGTTACCAAGCTCACGAACAATTCCGTGTATTCTTGATCCCTTCATACCTACACAAGCTCCAACTGGATCAATTCTATCGTCATAAGAATCTACAGCTACTTTAGCTTTGTCACCTGGAATACGAACAACGTTTTTGATTGTAATTAAACCATCAAAAACTTCTGGAATTTCAGATTCGAATAATTTTTCTAAGAACTTAGGTGATGTTCTTGACATGATAATTGCTGGCTTATTTCCTTTAAGTTCAACACTATCAATAACACCTCTTACGTTATCTCCTTTTCTAAAAAAGTCAGATGGTATTTGTTTATCTTTTGGTAAGATGATTTCGTTACCTTCATCATCTAATAAAATTACTGCTCTGTGACGAATATGATGTACTTCTGCTGTATATAAGTCTCCAACTAACTCTTGGAATTGCTTAAACACATTAGTATTATCATGCTCGTGTATTTTAGAAATTAAGTTTTGGCGTAATGCTAAAATAGCACGACGTCCTAAATCTATTAATTTCACTTCTTGAGACACATCTTCTCCTACTTCAAAATCTGGCTCGATTTTTCTAGCTGCACTTAATGATATTTCTTGATTTGGTTCTTCTACTTCACCATCTGCAACAACGATTCTGTTTCTCCAAATTTCTAAATCTCCTTTATCTGGGTTTATAATAATATCAAAATTATCGTCATCTCCAAATTTTTTCTTTAATGCATTTCTAAATACATCCTCCAAAATAGCCATTAAGGTGACACGATCTATTAATTTATCGTCTTTGAATTCTGAAAAAGATTCAATTAACGCTATATTTTCCATAACTCTATTTGAATTAAAATTTTATTATAACTTTTGCCTCTACAACATTGTTGTAAGCAATTTTTTCTGTTTTACTTACGGTAACTTTACCTTTACCTATCGGTTTTGGCTCTCTGGCTTTCCACTGTAACGTAAATGTTTCGTCATTTACTTCAGTTAAAGTCCCTTCAAATTTACCATCATTAGTTGTAACACCCAAGTTACGTCCAATATGTTTTGGATATTGTCTTGATAAGGTTAATGGTGCAGCTGCTCCTGCAGACATAACTTCTAGCGCAAAATCATGCTCTTCTCTATCTATGTTATGCTCTATTGCACGACTTACAAACATACAATCCTCTACTCTAACACCTTCATCTCCATCAATAATGATTTTAATCTCATTATTTCCTACTACGCTAAAATCTATTAAAAATAAATCGTTGCGTTCTGTTAAGGCGTCTTGTAATAATTTTTTTACTATTTCTATAAACATTTCTAAGTATAAAAAGAGGGGACTTTTAGTCCCCTCAATTTTCGTTTTATCTATCAACGCTGCAAATATACATTTTTTTATTGATTTTCATAGCTTTTTAAAAGTCATTTTTTATTACTAACTTTATAATAAGTTCTTTACAAACCAACTACATCTTTATTATGAAAAAACTACTAGTACCAACTGACTTTTCTGGAGAAGCTGAAAACGCATTAAAAGTGGCAGCACAATTGGCAAAAAAATATGATTGCGAAATTATTTTACTTCACATGATTGAGCTACCATTAAACCAAATAAGCACAGAAATGACGTCACCTGAAAATCTTCCTGAAGCACTATTTTTTATGAAATTGGCGCATCAAAAATTTGAAACGGAAATCAATAATGAGTATTTAAAAGATATTACAATTAGTGAAACTGTAGAATTTAACGAAGTCTCTAAAGGTATACTAGATGCTTGCGAAAAATACGATGTTGATTTAATTGTAATGGGATCTCATGGTATTGAACAGCAAAAAGATTTATTTGTAGGTTCAAACACAGAAAAAGTTGTACGTACTTCCAGTATACCTGTTTTGGTTATCAAAAATACACACGAGCATTTTGATATCAAAGAATTTGTTTTTGCTTCTGATTTTAACAATGACAATAAAGAAACCTACATGCAAGCCATAAAGTTAGCAACTCTATTTGACGCTAAAATACACTTATTAAACGTCAACACACCTAGCAACTTTACAACTACTGCAGCATCAAAGGTTAGAATGCTAGAATTTACTGAACAAACCACATTTGACAATTACACGATAAATATTTATAATGACAACACTGTTGAAAAAGGAATTTTAAACTTTTCTAGAATTGTTAATGCCGATTTAATTGGAATAAGCACACATGGAAGACAAGGTATTTCTCACTTTTTAAACGGTAGTATTAGCGAAGATTTAGTGCATCACGCTAATAGACCAGTCGTTACATTTAAAATATAGCTTAAAACTGATATAAAATAAAAAAGCTTCCTTAAAAAGGAAGCTTTTTTTTGTTGGCCCACTAGGTTTCGAACCTAGACTCTTCGGTACCAAAAACCGATGTGTTAGCCAGTTACACCATGGGCCAATCTCGTATTGAGGATGCAAATTTAAGACAAATATTAATACTTGCAAATTTTTTTTAAAAAAAATAATAATAAAAAGCTAACGTTAACATAAAAGCGACTTCTGTAACATAATAATTACTAAATTCGCCTCACATAATAAACCAATAATTTATGACGTCTTTAAACTTTAAAAAATGGAACTTAATTTTAAGTTGGTTCGCTTTTTTAATTGCTCTTATTACTTATACTTTAACAGCCGAACCTACAGTAAGCTATTGGGATGCTGGAGAATACATTCTTACATCCTCAAAACTTCAAGTTGGTCATCCTCCAGGAGCACCTTTGTTTCAAATGTTTGGAGCAGTGTTTTCAGTGTTTGCTTTTGATGCTTCACAAATTGGTTTTTTAATGAATATGATGAGTGCTGTGTCTAGTGCATTTGCTATTTTATTTATGTTTTGGACCATAATTTTATTATTAGAAAAAATAATTGGTAACCCAGAATTATTAAAAAAAGGACAAAAAATAGCAGTTTTAGGTAGTGCTTTTGTTGGAAGCTTAGCTTTTGCGTTTACCGATTCGTTTTGGTTTAATGCTGTTGAAACCGAAGTTTATGCTATGGCAACCTTAATTATGGCAGTTATGTTTTACTTAGGTTTACGCTGGGAAAAAGATATGCACCAACCTAGAGGTAACCGATGGTTAATATTAATTGCTTTTGTTGTTGGATTATCTTTTGGTATTCATTTTATGGGATTATTAACTATTCCTGCAATTGGATTGATCTACTTTTTTAAAAATTACAAAACGGTTACGGTTAAAAACTTCATTATTGCTAATGTGGTTTCTGTTGCTGTTTTATTATTCGTTTTTAAACTAATGTTTCCTAATGTATTAAGATATTTTAGTGCTTTAGAATTGTTTTTTGTAAACCAAATTGGACTTCCTTTTAATTCAGGATCTATAATTGCTGGTATTTTATTAATTGCAGCCTTTTATTACGGACTTAAATACACTATAGAAAAACAACTGTACCCATATAACACTGCTATATTGTGCTTGTTATTTGTTTTAATTGGATCTTCTACTTGGTTAATGCTACCAATTAGAGCCAATGCTAATGTTGTTATTAACGAAAACAATCCATCTAGTGCTAGAGAACTTTTAGCGTATTATAACTTAGAGCAATATCCTGAAACGCACTTGTTTTACGGTCCATTATTTACTGAACAATACACTGGTTTAGACGAAAACGAACCATATGTAGATGACAAACCTAAATATGAAAAAGATGAAGCTACCGGAACTTACGTAATAGTTAACCAGTATAAAAAAGCAAGACAGAATTATAACTCTGAACAAGCTTCCATTCTTCCAAGAATGTGGAGTGGTGAGAATGCAGAAAACTATATGTTGTTTACAGGCTTTTTAGATTTTAGTTTGAAACCTGAATACCAAGGAGAGCAACGTTTAGTACAATCTATGCTTGATTTTAAAAGTGATGTAAACAAAGGGATGATAGATTATGAAGACTACCATAACTTTTTAAAACAATTTGGTCAATTTATAAATATCGAAAAACCATCATTAGCAACTAACCTCTCTTATTTATTTGAATACCAATTAGGGTATATGTATTGGAGGTATTTTATGTGGAATTTTTCTGGTCGTCAAGATGACCTTCAGGGTCGCTATGACCAACATGGTAATTGGATAAGCGGTATTAAAACTATTGACGAATGGAATTTAGGTCAGTCCCAAGACAATTTACCTACTGATGTAGCAGAAAATAAAGGTAGAAATACGTATTATCTTTTCCCTTTAATTTTAGGGCTAATAGGATTAATGTATTTATTTAATAAAGACAAAAAACTGTTTTGGGTAACCTTAGTATTTTTCTTATTTACAGGTTTAGCCATACAAGTATACACCAACGTAAGACCATTTGAGCCTAGAGAACGTGATTACTCTGTAGTAGGATCCTTTTACGTTTTTGCTTTATGGATTGGTTTAGGTGTCTATGCTATTTTTGACTTATTAAAAAGTTATGTATCTGCTAAAGTATTAGCTCCTGCAGTTTCACTTATATGCTTATTATTAGTACCTGCTATTTTAGCCTCTCAAAACTGGGATGACCATGATAGATCAGGAAAATATACAGCATTAGCTATGGCTAAAAAATATTTAGATTCTTGTGGTGAAAACGGAATACTCTTTTCAATTGGAGATAATGACACCTTTGCATTATGGTATGCTCAAGAAATTGAAAACTATCGCACAGATGTACGTGTCGTTAATACTAGTTTATTTCAAACAGATTGGTACATAGATCAAATGAAGCGTAAAGCTTATGAAAGTGATCCAATCCCATCCAAATTAACACATGACAAGTACAAACATGGTACTAGAGATTACTTAATAAAGCGATTAAGATCTAAAGACACTTTAGACATTAACACTTTTATGAATTTTATATCTAGTGATGAGCCTAAAACAAAGCTTAGCTATGCATTAATTCAAGAAGGAGAAGACCCTAGCAACTATCCTGATCAGTATTTAAACACTAATTATTTTCCTGTAGAAAATATTAGAGTCCCTGTTGACAAAGAATCTGTACTAGAAAACAAGATAGTAAAAGCTAAAGACGCAGATCTAATTGAAGATTATTTAGATGTAAAAATAACAGATAATGCAATAACTAAAAACAGACTACTAATGTTAGATATTGTGGCCAACAATAATTGGGAACGTCCTATATATTTTACTGGAGGCGCATTTAGCGAATCTGATTATATATGGATGAAAGACTACCTACAATTAGATGGTATGGTTTACAAATTAGTACCTATAAAAACTCCTGTTGCTCAAGCTAACCCTTTTGACATGGGACGCTTGGATACAGATTTTATGTATAATAAAGTTATTAATTGGGATTGGGGAAATAGCGGAAGCGACAAGATTTATCATGATCCAGAAACAAGACGAAACTCGATTACTTACAGAGGTAATTTAGCTAGACTTATTGAAGCTTTAATTAACGAAGATCAATTAGACAAAGCTGAAGAAATAGCTGACATTGCAATGAAGAACATGCCAGTTGATAAGTTTGGATTCTATACTTTATTAGAACCATTTATTAGTGCCTATTACGAAGTTGGAAATCAAGACAAAGCAAGACAGTTGTTTAAAGATGTAGCTGTAAAATATCAAGAGAACTTAAAATACTACAGCACATTAACTAGAGACAATCAAGACAAGAATTTTACCGAAATACTTACAGATATTGAACGTTATAAAGCGTTGGTAGACGTTTTGGTGGAATATGATAAAACATTTGCTAAAGAAGAGTCTATGAACTTTACAAACTATCTTGAATTGTTCAAACAATATTATGATAGTCAACCAGAAGCTGAAACTGCTCCTATTAGAACAGATCAAGATTTATTACAACAGTTAGATACTGTTATTAAAAGCGAATAAATGCCTTTTTTTCCAGTAAAAACACCAAAATTTATTCAACGCCTTTTTCCAAATTACCTTTGGAAAAAGGCGTCTTTATCTAAAACCATTTATTTAACTTTTGATGATGGTCCAACGCCTGAAATTACACAATGGACTTTAGACACGCTAAAACATTACAATGCAAAAGCTACGTTTTTTTGCATTGGAGATAACGTCAAAAAACATCCTAGTATTTTTGACAATCTTATTAAGGAAGGACACACTATAGGTAATCATACTTTTAATCATCTTAAAGGCTGGAACACAAACACTGAAGATTATATTAATAATACCGAAAAAGCACAAGAAGCTATTAACCCAAAACACAAGCATCTATTTAGACCTCCATTTGGCAAAATTAAGCGCAGACAAGCCAATTTACTTATTAATAAAGGTTATAAAATTGTTATGTGGAGCGTATTGTCTTACGATTGGGAAGTTAGTGTAAGTCAAGAAAAGTGCTTAAAAAATGTACTTAAAAACACCTCATCAGGAAGTATTGTGGTGTTTCATGATAGCGTTAAAGCTTCAAAAAACATGCAATATGTATTACCTAAAATGCTAGATTATTTTAGTAAAAAAGGCTATCAGTTTAAATCGCTTTAAATATATTGTTTTAAGATAGTAATCAAATCATTTGCTTCTTGGTCACCACTGTGACGCCATTTCATTTCGCCATTTTTATAAATAATTAAAGTAGGTAATCCCTTAACTCTTAAAGCTTCAGATAGCACTTTGTTTTTATCGATATCTATTTTAATAATTTTAGCTTGATTACCAAATGCTAAAGCTACATCTTTCAATATAGGATGCATTGCTTTAGAGGCATCACTCCACTCTGCAAAAAAGTCTAGCAATACAGGAACATCGGCATCTATTAATTCTCCAAATTTTGACATACACTTATAATTTAGTTACAGCGTATTACTAAAATATAAAATTTAAAATAAACTAAGCTATTTGCTTACCTTTTTTAAGCTCTATAACAGTAATTTCTGGCCATATACCTAAACGTCCAGGATATGCAAGATATCCAAAACCTCTGTTTACATTTATATACTGTCCTTTATCTTGATAGATTCCAGCCCAATGTTTATAACGCCATTTTACAGGACTCCATTTTATCCAACCAGGAATTTCTATTCCAAATTGCATACCATGCGTATGACCACTTAGAGTTAAATGATAATGATCTTTGTGTGAAATAACCTTTTCATCCCAATGAGAAGGGTCATGAGACATTAATATTTTAAAATCGTCAGATTGTATTGATGCAGAAGCTTTGTCTAAATCACCTGCTTTTTTAAAACCTCCTTTTCCCCAATTTTCAACACCAACTAAGGCTAAACGTTGTCCATTTTTTTGGATGTAACGGTTTTCATTTAATAACAAATCAAAACCCATCTCCTTTTGGATAGTTATTAATTCGTCTAAATTAGCTTTCTTTTCTTGTTCTGTCTCCCAATCTACATAATCACCATAATCATGATTACCAAGAACAGAAAACACACCATCTTTTGCACTTAACTTAGCAAAGGTATCTTTCCAGTCGTACATTTCTGACGCCTTATTATTAACCAAATCTCCTGTAAATAAAATAGCATCTCCTTGTTGTTGGTTAACTAAATCTACAGCATAATTTATTTTTTCTTTATTATCAAAACTCCCAGAATGAATATCACTTATGTGAGTTAATTTATAACCATCAAAAGCCTCAGGTAAATCTTCAAAATGTAAAGTGTATTTTAGTACTTTATAATTATAGCGACCTTTATACATTCCGTATAACAAACCAGAAAATGGGATAGCAGCTAAACCTAATGCGACTTGACTAATAAATTTACGTCGCGATGGTAAGTATAATGACTCCTTAGTAATAAAAAACCTATCATATAAAGCAATAAATGAACGGATAATATCCTCACCAATTAGTAATGGAGTTATTACCAAATTAAAAGCCATAAAAGACAACATAAAACCAATTGCATAAGCTCTTCCTCCTGAAATTACACGACCTTCACCAGGTGTAGAAAATTGATAAATAATATTAGCTGCTACTAAAAAAGCTACAGCAAAAAACAAATAGTGTGTCCAGCTAGCTTTAAATACTGTTTTAATGGCTTGATAGCCATAAACAGTAAAAACAACATATATAATTGCAAGTATAATAAAACGCGTCATAGTCTAATTTATATACAAAATTAACTATTACAAAATTTAAAAATCTTATTATATTGTTAAACGTTAAATTATTAAAATCAGATTTATTGAGTCACTTTACTATGTAAATGAGTAACAAGTATTATTAACCAAAACAGATTTATGTCTATATTTAGACAAATAAAAATTAACTAAATGAACAACCAAAACAACAAATCGGCTTTAGCCACTTTAGTCACTGTCTTCTTTTTTTGGGGATTTATAGCTGCTTCAAACGGAGTTTTTATTCCGTTTTCAAAAACTTATTTTAATATAGATCAATTCCAATCTCAATTAGTAGACTTTGCTTTTTATGGTGCTTACTACATAGGAGCTTTATTGTTGTTTGTGATTTCAAGCTCAATTAAAAAAGACATTTTAAATGCTTGGGGTTATAAAAAAGGAATTATTTACGGACTATTACTATCTGCAGTTGGTGCATTTGTTATGTATCCAGCAACTGCAGGAGCAGAACAAGGACAAACTAGTGTGTTTTATTTTGTACTAATTGCTTTATTTATTGTTGGATTAGGATTTTCGTTACAACAAACCTCAGCAAATCCTTTTGTAATTGCCTTAGGTGATCCAAAAACGGGTTCTCACAGATTAAATTTAGCTGGTGGTATTAATTCTTTTGGAACCATGATTGGACCTATTGTTGTAGCTTTTATCATTTTTGGATCTGCACCAATATCTGGAGAAGAATTAACAGACATGATTAAAAACAATCAAATTAAATTAACCACTGTACAAGCATTGTACCTTGGTGTTGGAGTATTGTTTTTAGTTGCTGCTGCATTATTTCATTTTTCAAAAAAATTACCAGCACTACAATCCGAAACCGCTTTTGAACCAGCTAACAAAGCAAAAAACTTACTGATATTTTTAACATTAATAATTATTGGCTGTTTTGGTTATATTTTTAGTACTTACACAGGAAATCAAACCGCATCAACAACCACAGAAAACATCAGATTAACTTTATTAATTGTCGCATTAATTGCAGTTATTGGTTGCTTATTATTTGCTTACTCAAGATCAGCAAAACAACCTGAAGGTTGGGGAGCAATGAAATACCCTCAGTTAGTATTAGGGATGCTAGCTATTTTTACTTATGTTGGCGTAGAAGTAACTGTTGGTAGTAATTTAGGCGAATTATTAAAACAGTCTATTAACGGAAGTAATCTTAACACCTTGGGCTTACCAACTTTAAACGATGCTCAAATAGCACCTTTTGTATCGCTTTATTGGGGAGGATTAATGGTTGGTCGTTGGGTTGGATCTATAACTGTTTTTAATCCCAGTAAAGGATTAAAAAAATGGCTTCTAATTATTGTACCTTATATTGCGTTTGGTGTAATATTGTTAGTCAATTTTGGTAAATACTCAATCTATCAAATCTTATTTTTTGCCATTTGTATTGCTATACAGATTGGAGGTTTCTTTTTAGCAAAAGACAACCCTGTAAAAACTCTAAAAATATTTAGCCTTTTTGGTGTTTTAGCCATTATAATTGGTTTAGTAAGCACAGGTAATGTTGCGCTATTTGCATTTTTATCTGGTGGTTTATTTTGTTCAATAATGTGGCCTTGTATATTTACACTAAGTATTGCTGGATTAAAAAAGTACACCTCACAAGGATCCGCCTTTTTAATCATGATGATTTTAGGAGGCGCAATCATACCACCTTTACAAGGTAAATTAGCAGATGTATTTGGTATACAACAGTCGTATATTGTTGCAGTTTTATGTTTTGTTTATCTTTTGTTTTTTGCTTTTAGAGCCAAAACCGTTTTGGACAAACAAGGTGTAACTTATTAAAGTGATTCTGTTTTTTTAGGTCATTTAACCCTATAAAATAGGTTCAATAGTTTTCAAAGTACCACAATCCATTTGTTTCTTTGCAAAACAAATTAACAATCAACCACTTATATTAAAAAAAACAAATTATGATTTCAACCATTTTATTAGTTATTACAATTATTGCTTTTGGTTTTTATGTTTATAAAAACCCACCAAATCGTAGGACAACATTAAGCAGTACGCCTTCAAACCCTGGATCAAGCATAAACAGCAAAATATGCATGGATTATTCTGATGAAAATATGAACACATTAGAAATGGACTTAATTAGAGATATGGTTGATGGCTATAAGAACAATCAACTAGTTCATATAAATGCAGCTGAAAAATTTAGCGACGCGCATTCTATATGGTTTGATTTAGAGACACTAAAGAAATTTATTTACCACATTGAATATCAAACAATAAATACTGACAATAAAATAGACCCACAAAATTTAGGGCTGCGTATCTATTATTCACGCTATCCAGATGAGTTACCAGGTGCCTATAACAATCTAAAAGATGTGCCAACAAACTTTGCAAAACATCATACACTTGTTGCTATACCAACCTATAGAAGAAAAGAAACATCTGCCAACATAGACTTCAACCCTTTAGACATCAACACCTTTGGAGAAGGCATACCTTCAAACTATACTGGACCAATTCCATCTTTACCTTTGACAAAATCTTCTCAAAACCAATTAACTGGAGCTCAAAATCATGGAAATTTGATACCTCCTGCTGATGGATCAGGTGAAGGATTTTAATTATGTACCAATATTACCCAAATCTAGATAACGCATTACAATGGATAGAATGCCTCTCTGCTATAGTTGCTGCATTTTATTTACCAAAATTAAAACATACTTATTGGAAATGGTTTGCTATCTATTTGATTTTCATTTGTGCTCAAGAACTTTTTGTTGAGTACTTATTACAACATATCAATTTCTTGAGAAAACAAGATTATTATGCGTTTTTTGGAATCCCAATTCAATATTTATTTTTTTATTGGCTATATGCTCTAAAATCTTTAAAAAACAAAAAGTTATTTATTTTTTCTTCATCTATATACTTATTAAGCTTAATACCTTTTGAAATATATGAGCAAAAAATAAAAACTATATCAACCATAAACCTAACTGTAGGAAGTGTATTTATTATAATATTAGTCGTACTAGAATTTATTAAGCAAATTAAAAATGATGATATCTTAAAGTTTAAAGAAAACAAAATGTTTTATATAAATACAGGTATGATTCTTTTCTATGTTGGTACTTATCCATTTTCTGCTTTTTATGATGAATTATTAAAAAAACCAAATATTAGTATCTGGAATATGTATTATCTATATTTCCTGATTTCCAATTGCATAATGTATCTATTATTTATAGCTTCGTTTATATGGGGGAAACACAAATCATAATTACCTTAATTTTATTCAATATCATTTTTCTAGCATTTATCGCTGGAATACTCATTTTTATTCGGGAATATCGAATAAAAAAGAAAACTCATTTAAAACAAATAGAAACTATTGACGAGACTCACAAACAAGAGCTTCTAGAAACTCAAGTCGAAATACAAATGCAAACCATGCAGTATATTGGACGGGAAATACACGACAATATTGGTCAAAAACTAACACTTGCTAGCTTGTACACTCAACAATTAGCTTTTGAAAATAAAGCCCCTCAGGTTAATAAATGTATTGAAAACATTGGAGGCATTATAAATGAATCACTCTCTGAATTAAGAAGGCTATCCAAATCTTTAACTGACAATTCAATTGAAATCCATTCAATTTCTGAATTAATAGAGAATGAATGCGAAAAAATTAACGCATTAAAAAAATGTGTGGTTCACTTCACAAAAGATTCAAAAACTAAAATTGAATCTTATCAAATTAAAAGTATTATATTTAGAATAACTCAAGAGTTTTTACAGAATAGTATCAAGCATGCTAATTGTGAAAACATCTTTGTTTTATTAAAAAATACTGACAATACATTGGTTTTAATTCTAAAAGACGACGGAAAAGGTTTTAATACAAATGCATTAAATTCCGAAGGGATTGGGTTAAAAAACATAAAAAAGAGAACCGAACTAATAGGTGGTCAATATAAGCTAGAAAGCCTGGATCAAAAAGGAACAACATTAACCATAGAAATTCCTATCAAATGAAACGTAGTATTGTAATTATAGACGACCATGTTTTAATAGCAAATGCATTAAGCGGTATAATATCTAATTTTAATCAATTTGAAGTTTTATATGTTTGTGAAAATGGTCAAGATTTTCAGGATAAATTAAAAGAAAAGCATCCTGTACCAGATTTGGTGCTATTAGATATTAGCATGCCTATTATGGATGGTTTTGAAACTGCAAAATGGCTTAAAACAACACATCCAAATGTATTAATAATGGCATTAAGCATGCAAGATGATGATGATAGCCTTATTAAAATGATTAAAAATGGAGCTAAAGGGTATATGCTAAAAAATGTACATCCTACAGAGCTTGAAATAGCCCTAAATACAATTGCCAATAAAGGACATTACTTTCCTGAATGGGCAGCAAGTAAAATTTTTACAAGCATAAGTGACGATACTATTGATGCTAAATTAAAGATTAAAATTTCTGATCGTGAAACCGAGTTTCTTAAGTACAGCATTACAGAAATGACTTACAAAGAGATTTCAGAAAAAATGTTTTGCAGTCCCAGAACAGTTGAAAATTATAGAGATAGTTTATTTGAAAAATTAGAACTTAAAACCAGAGTTGGGTTAGCTGTTTATGCACTTAAAAATGGGTATACGGAGTAATCTATAAAATTCACAATTCTCAACAAAAACAATAGATTTTAATTAAACACTTTTACTGTTTGAATTAACACACGCTTAAATTAAAATATTAAAATTTAATTCTAAACAACCCATATCAAAATTATTAGATAAAAAAAATACTCACCATTTGGTGAGTATTTAGTTTTTAAAAGATTAAGATTATCTCAACTTTAATTAGGTCCATTACAATCTTCTATATTTACATGTAATTGAGCACCTAAATCAACATTTGTACCAGCATTTAAAGTGACTGAATTCCCACCTATAAAAAAGACTTCAGATCCGCTATCTAATTGCACAGAAGTACCTATATCTGACACAGTCAAATCTATTAAAGCTTGCTCTACAACTACAGTATTATTAGCGTATGTTATAGCAGGTACTTGATAATAACTTGGTAAATCACAATTAGGTCTAATATTTGTAGCACAATTTTGAGAATTAGTATAAGATGTATTTTGGTAATTACCATTTGCATCAGTGGTGAAAATATAGTAGAATCCGTCAGAGTTACCACCAAAACCTAAACTTGCATAAAAGTAATTATCACACTCATATCCTGTATACAAAAAACAATGACCACCTCCATTATTAAAACCTGCTGCTAAAACAGGTCTTTCATTATCCAAAGAGTTTCTTAATCTACTTTTAAATAAAGCAGGAGAACTAGTCGTTACAAAGTCTGTACTAGGATTCCATACATAATCAAAATGGTCTACTAAATCTTGAGCCCAATTAGCAGTACTTCCAAAAGTTCCTCCTGAATACCAGTTCATTCTAGCTGCCACTCCTAAATTAAAAGTTAAAAACCCAACTTCATTTCTTTCATTAGAGCACTCTTCTGTAAAGTGCAACCAATCGTTAGAAGAGCTGTTTCCATATCCATCAGCTGGACCTTGACGTTGTAAAGCATAAGGCATAAGATTATAATCAAAAGCTTGACTTGAAAAATCAGAACTAACCGTTTGTCCCACAGCACTTCCAATAGCCATTGTATGGCTACCAGTACCAACTCCTACAAAAGGATGTCTAAAAAAAGCACAAATCTGACTTAATGCTGTCGGTACACATGTACCACCAATACCATCATTAAAATCTAATGCATTTGGAGCTAAAGGAGATAATGGTGTAACGCAGTCATAAATATTAGTCCAACCAGCCCATCTTGAAGTTCCATACTGCTCCAATAATGATGGATATAAGGTACTTTGGCCAGTACAATCTGCAATACTATAAGTCGTTAAAAGTGTTTCCCATTGCTCGTTAGCTAATTCCATTGCTGTATCTGTATCAAGATGAATAGTAATAGCCTCATTGTAAGCTTTCAAAAAGTGTTGCGCCCCTTCAATTCTTCTATCGCTATTAAAAAGTAATTTATCATTATAAGCTAACACTGGAATAACCTTTTTAGTTGCAGGTACAATTGCAAAGCCCCCTTCTTTAAAATTAAGCACATATAGGCTTAATGATTTACCTATTTCTATTTCAACATTTGTAAACGATGCTGATTGATCTACTGTTTTCTCATACCCTTTAGCATTCATCCATATTTCTGCAACCTTGTTAGCTACTTCAAAAGATATAAAGTCTGAGTTTTCACTTTGAGCAGATATTAAATGAGTTCCTAAAAAACAAAAAATGAATACATTAAAAATTTTAGTTTTCATATTTATTTTATTTAGAGATTACAAAACGTCTAGTTTTAAGTACCTTTCCTTCAACAATCATACTATACAGATATATTCCGTTTTGGAATTTTTCTGAAGACATTTCTAAAACTTGATCCATTCCTGCTTTTAAGGCTATTGTTCTAAGCGCTTTTCCTTGTAAGTCACTAATCATTAAAACAGCTCTTCCATAAGATTCTGGTAACGAATAATTAATTTTAGCTGAAGTAGAAAAAGGATTTGGTATGTTTTGAGACAAGCTAACACTTGTATTTTCTTCAATAAAACTATCACTACTCTGCTTTTCTAATGTTTCTGTTAAAGCAGTTACCTGAGCCTCTAATGTTTTAATTTGTGATTGTTGTTCCTTCATGGCTTCAACCAATAAAGCTGTGATAGTATGATATTCTAAAGACTTATAGCCACTAGTTGTTGTATTAACAATTTCCGGTATTACAGCTTCAACTTCTTGAGCAATAAAACCTAATTGTTTACCCTTTGGAAGTCCTGCAGTAATATCAACACGTTCTTTCCCTGATTTTTTTGTCACACCTTTTTTCCAAGTAAAATTAACACCTTGTAACTTCAGGATTTTTTCTAAACTACCTTCTAATTTTGTTACATTTTCTTTCAAATTAATATCAGAAAAATAACCTCCACCTGCTAAACTTGAATACCCATAAACATCCAATGCTCCAGCAAGAGTGACTTTTCTAGTCGCTGCATCACTATGACTATACCCAGGAAATAAAATCATTTCATGCGCACCATTATCAACAATAATATGATTAATTCCACTAAGATTATTAGATGTAAATCTTATCTGTCCACCCCAACCAGAATTGGTATTATTTAAATTCATAATTTCTAAACTACTTTTCAAACTTGTTGAACCGTTTACCGAAAGTTTTGTAGTAGCATACGGAAAAGATGAATTCCCTCCTCCTAAAATCGTGTTTCCATTTTGCAGCACTTGTAATTGCGCAGTCGCTGTTGTTACCATTGTTAAACTTATTACAATGGTTAATATTTTTATCAGTCTCATAATTATTTGGTTTTTATTGTCTACTAAATTGTATAGTATTTGACATTTTTGTTTTTTAAAATTATTGATTAACATGCATTTCGAAATACAATTCAAATGTCTAAAAATCAAACACTTTTAACCCAAGTGATTTACCGTAAATTATCAGAAGTTATAACCTTATTTGTTTAGGTTAATCAACTTAAAATCAGCCGAATAATACATTTAAACATTGCTTAATATTAATTTTTAAACATTAATATTGGCCAGTACTATTAATACGACTTGATTCTTTTAAAAAATTCTCAATCCTGAAGTTCTTTAATTTTTAAAGAAATTGTAATTTGCAATCGGATTGATTAACTATTAAAATCACCCTATTTTGTCTTCTCAAATACAGACCATTGCTAGCAATAACTATATAGCTTTGTGTAACTGTTACTGAATGGATAAACACTTATAATTTATACTCAAAACAATTATGTCAGATAATAAACGTGTCTTTTTAGTCGATGCTTACGCTTTAATATTTAGAGGTTATTATGCCTTTATTAAAAATCCAAGAATAAACTCCAAAGGCGAAGACACCTCTGCCATAATGGGTTTTATGAACTCGTTATTAGATGTCATAAAACGAGAACGTCCTGATCATTTAGCAGTCTGTTTTGACAAAGGTGGAAGTGCAGACCGAGTTGAAATGTTTGAAGCCTACAAAGCCAATCGTGACGAAACTCCTGAAGGCATCAAAACTGCTGTACCTTACATTATGGAGATTTTAAAAGCCATGCACATTCCTATTATGGTCAAAGCAGGTTATGAAGCCGATGATGTTATTGGTACTTTGGCTAAACAAGCAGAAAAAGAAGGCTACCAAACCTTTATGGTAACGCCTGATAAAGATTTTGCGCAATTAGTAAGCGATAACATTTTTATGTACAGACCTGTTTTTGGTGGTGGTTATGAAACTTGGGGAATCCCAGAAGTACAGAAAAAATTTGAAGTTACAGATCCTTTACAAGTGATTGACTATTTAGGGATGATGGGAGATGCCAGCGATAATATTCCTGGATTACCAGGTGTTGGAGAAAAAACTGCTAAAAAATTCTTGGCAGCTTATGGTAGCATGGAAAACCTATTTGCCAATACACATGAGCTTAAAGGTAAAATGAAAGAAAAGATTGAAGCCAACCAAGAACTTGGTTTATTATCTAAAAAATTAGCCACAATCATGTTGGATGTTCCTGTCAGGTTTAATGCTAAAGATTTTGAGCTTGAACAACCAGATATTCCTAAGGTTGTAGAGATTTTTCAAGAATTAGAATTTAGACGCTTAATAGATAATTTCACAAAAACATTTACCTCAGGTGCAGAAGCCACTTCTCTTGCCAATAAAGCTTCCGCAGAAAAAACGCCTAAAGTGACGCCAAAAGAAGCCGAAAGCGCTGGAGCTGGACAATTCAATTTATTTGGAGGCGACCCAAATTCTGCAACAGCAGCAACAGAAACTGATGCATTTGTTAGAAAAACTGCCGAAAACACCTCACATTTTTACCAAAGCATCGCTCCAGGAATGGCAACCAAACTATTCATTAAAAATTTAATGAACCAAACTAGCGTGTGTTTTGATACCGAAACCACAGGTTTAAATCCATTAGTTGCGGAGTTGGTTGGGATTTCATTTTCATGGGAAGTTGGTAAAGGTTTTTACCTTCCGTTTCCTGAAGACAAAACCGAAGCGCAAGAGTTAATCGAAACGCTTAGACCTTTTTTTGAAAGTGAAACCATTCAGAAAATTGGACAGAATTTAAAATATGACATTAAGGTTTTAGCCAAGTACAACGTACAAGTTAAAGGTCCTTTATTTGATACCATGTTAGCGCATTATTTAATAAATCCAGACATGCGACACAATATGGATATTTTAGCCGAAACCTACTTAAATTATACACCAATTGCAATCACAGAATTGATTGGTAAAAAAGGAAAAAATCAATTGTCTATGCGTGATGTTCCGTTAGACAAACAAACCGAATATGCGGTTGAAGATGCAGATATTACCTTGCAACTTAAAGAACATTTTGAAAAAGAGTTAGGAGAAGCCAACACACAGAAGTTATTTACAGACATAGAAGTGCCATTACTACGTGTTTTAGCTGCTATGGAACTGGAAGGTATAAACCTGGACAAAGATTTTTTACAGTCTTTATCTGAAGATTTAAACAAAGATATTGATGCCTTAGTAACTAAAATTTACGAGGTTGCTGGAGAAGAATTTAATATTGCCTCACCAAAACAGTTAGGTATTATTTTATTTGAAAAATTGAAGCTTGTCGATAAGCCTAAAAAGACCAAAACCGGACAATATAAAACAGGTGAAGATATTTTATCTGCCTTAGCCAAAGACCACGAGATTATACGTAATATTTTAGAATATCGTGGACTTGCAAAATTAAAAAGCACGTATGTTGATGCTTTACCACTTCAAGTGGAAGAAGCTACTGGACGTGTACATACAGATTATATGCAAACCGTTGCTGCTACAGGACGTTTAAGTAGTAATAATCCTAACTTACAGAATATTCCGATACGTACAGAACGTGGACGTCAAGTCCGTAAAGCGTTTATCCCTCGTAATGAAGACTACACCTTACTGGCTG
Organism: Olleya sediminilitoris; assembly: GCF_016785945.1. GTDB lineage: Bacteria > Bacteroidota > Bacteroidia > Flavobacteriales > Flavobacteriaceae > Olleya > Olleya sediminilitoris. The sequence goes on from NZ_JAEMEF010000008.1 coordinate 72,272, forward strand.
CCGATTATAGCCAGATAGAACTGCGTATTATTGCGGCTTTAAGTAAAGAGGAAACCATGATTGAAGCCTTTAAAAATGGCGAAGATATTCACGCATCAACAGCCTCTAAAGTATTTGGTGTGCCAATTGAGGACGTTACCAGAGAACAACGTAGCAACGCTAAAACCGTAAACTTTGGTATTGTGTATGGTGTGTCTGCTTTTGGATTAAGTAACCAAACCGATTTATCGCGTGGTGAAGCCAAAGAACTTATTGACACCTATTACGAAACCTATCCAAAACTAAAAGCCTATATGAGCGAGCAAGTAGATTTTGCACGCGATAATGGCTACGTAAAAACCATCTTAGACAGACGTCGTTATTTAAAAGACATTAATTCTAGAAACGCTATGGTACGTAGTGCTGCCGAGCGTAATGCTGTAAATGCACCAATACAAGGTAGTGCTGCAGATATTATTAAAATTGCCATGATTAATATTTATAACAAACTAGATGCTGGTAATTATAAAACCAAAATGCTACTGCAAGTGCATGATGAATTGGTTTTTGATGTTTACAAACCCGAACTTGAAGAAATGACCGCTTTAATTAAAACCGAAATGGAAAATGCCTTTGTTATGGATGTTCCGTTGGATGTGGAAGTAGATACTGGCTTGAATTGGTTGGAGGCGCATTAGTCTAAATTAAGTTAGTATTTTTGCATTCACCAAATACAGACAACAACTTAAAAAATTGATTATTTAGCAAACTAATAATTATTATGCAAAAGCATAAAATACTAAATTAATGATAAAATATAAATTAGATAAAAGTACACTTTCTTACCTAGAAGAACCTCAATTGAAACTTTTTGAAAGTGAATTTGACAAGGTTACTAAAAACAATATAAATATTGAATATAACCATAAAAGTTACAAAGTAAATAATATAGAGGTTGAGGATAATAATAAAGTGAATTCAATTTGTTTTTTTTCAGGTGCTGGTGGTCTTGACATAGGTTCTCAATTGGCAGGTGCGAAAGTCATATCTAGTATGGATTTTGATAAAGATAGTGTTGCGACCTTAAAAAGCAATAAATATTTTAACCATACGGCACATTTTCACAAGGATATAAAAGAAATGAAGTCTTCTGATTATGACGAAATCCTAAAGAAGAACAAGCCCAAAAAGTTAATCTTATTAGGAGGACCACCCTGTCAACCATTTTCAAAGGCAGGTTATTGGAAAAAAAACGAGAATAGACTTGGAAGTGATGACCCAAGAAATATGATTGGTCAATACTTAAGAATGATTGAAGAAGTGAATCCAGATGGTTTTGTTTTAGAGAATGTTGAAAGTTTATTGCATCCTAAAAATGTAGAAGCTGTTCAAAAACTTGAAGAAGCAATTGAAAACTTAGGTTATAATCATATAAAATATAGAGCTAATTCTGCTGATTTCGGAGTGCCTCAAAAAAGAAAAAGAGTTTTTTTTATTGCTTCTAAAAAAGAAATTAAAGGTGAACCTATTAAAACTCACGGAACAGCAAAAGAAATTGCATTAAATAAGAAGTTACTTCCATATGAGCGAGTAATAGATTGGATTGGAAAATATGATTCATTTAAATATTCAGATGATTATGATTCAACAGAAGGTAAATACTTTGAAGATTTACAAGCAGTCCCTCCAGGTCAAAACTATATAGCACTAACTGAAAAAAGAGGTTATCCTAACCCTAAATTTATTGCTCAAAAAAGATATTGGTCATTTTTATTAAAACTTCATCCTAATCTTCCTTCTTGGACAATTATATCATCTCCTGGACATTGGGAAGGACCTTTCCATTGGACTGGTAGAAGGCTACGTCTTAAAGAATTAGCAGGTATTCAAACATTTCCAGAAGATTATAATTTTGTGGGGTCCAGAAGGTCTATTCAAAAACAAATAGGAAATGCAGTACCTCCATTAATGGGTAAAGCTATTGTAGAATTTTTAATTAAAAACTTATAATGAGTAATATTATTAGTTTATACTCTGGTTGTGGTGGTTTAGATTTAGGCTTTAAAAAAGCTGGGTTCAAAACTATTCTAGCGACAGATGTGTGGGATAAAGGTTGTGAAACACTATTACATAATAAAATTTCAGATATTGTAATTAATGACGATATCAGAAACATTGATTTCAAAAAATATAAAAATAAAGTTACTGGTGTAATTGGTGGACCTCCTTGTCCACCCTATAGTCAAGCAAGACATTATCTTCAAAACAAAAAGAAAGGATTTGATGATGAAAAAGCTGGTTTTGCTGTACCAGAATACTTTAGAGTTATTGAAGAAGTCAATCCAAAGTTTTTTCTTTTTGAGAATGTAGATGGTTTTATGTATAAGACCCATACAGAAGCATTAGACTTTCTTGAAAAGAAATCAAATGAATTAGGATATAACATAAATTATAAAGTAATAAATTCTGCTAATTACGGAGTTCCTCAAACAAGAAAAAGATTTATTTGTATAGGAATAAAAAAAGAATTTCAACAATTTGAATTCCCTAAAGAAACACATATTGACCCTAAAAAAAATAATGGTGATTACTTAAATTGGACAACTTGTGGTGAGGTACTTAAAGAATTTGACAATATTACTGAAGAAGAAAAAAATCAAAAACCTGGTTCTAAACATCATCATTTAATAAAAGATATTCCTCCAGGCAGTAATTATCTTTTTTATACAGAGAAGAAAGGACATCCTAACCCTTTATTTAAATGGAAATCTAGATATTGGACATTCTTACTAAAACTTACTCCAGAAAGACCATCTTGGACAATTCAAGCAAGCTTTTCTAACAACCAAGGCCCTTTTCATTGGCAAAATCGTTTTCTAAGAATTGAAGAAATTAAAAGAATTCAAACAATAGATGATGATTATGAGGTTTTAGGTACTTTTAAAGAACAATGGAGACAAATTGGTAATGCAGTACCAACCCAATTAGCATTTATATTAGCAAATAAAATTAGACAAGATTATGCGAAATGAATTAAATACTTCAGGAGAAATAGTACAATATACAGGTACGACTAATTTTATCGCAAATACAAATGCTGTTATTATTGAGTTGTTTTCTCAGGGTGTATATACTTGCTCTATTACAAATCAAGATGGTTCAGTTTATACATTAGAAATTACTAATTCTGTGACAAATGTGGTAGAGACAATAACCGTTTATTATGGAAATATTAGAAACGAAAGTCGCAATCCTTCAGAGAAAAAAATTCAATTAAATGGTAAGGACCCAAGAAATTCTGCTACAACATCAATTATATTAGGTATTTATTGTTTTGACACTAGTGATGACTTATCGGATTTAATTTGCTGTGGTTGGAACATAGACGACACTGTGAATTATCCTTCTAACCCAAGTATTAGAGGAATTAATATAGAAATGTTTCAAGAAGCTAAATTTAACGGATTCATAAGAAAAAACTATCGTAATAATTTAGTCTGTGTCTTTAGACCAGAGTTCATTTTTTATTATTTAAACGGTAAAGATGAACACCATTTTGGTATTGATAATTCGCTTGAATCAGAAGATAATGTCGATATTATAAACAAAATCTATTATGGAGCACCAGGAACAGGTAAATCACATAAGGTTAACGAGCTTTTAAAAGGCAAAGAAGAAAGAACTGAAAGAGTAACTTTTCATCCAGAATATGATTACGCATCATTTATTGGTGGTTTTAAACCAATTACAGAAGTAGATGCTGAATCTGGAAAAGAAGAAATTAAATACAAATTTGTACCTCAAACTTTTACAAATATTTATGTAGATGCTTGGAACGACAAAGACCATCAATATTATTTAGTAATTGAGGAAATTAATAGAGGTAATTGTGCGGAAATTTTTGGCGATATATTTCAATTATTGGATAGAAACTCTGACTATAGTATTACGCCATCTAATGAATTAAAACAATATTTAGTTAAAGAACTTACCTCTTTTGATGGAATAAAAGGTATTGAAAACGGCAAAATGAAATTACCCCCAAATCTTAATATTTTAGCAACAATGAACACTTCTGACCAATCCCTATTCCCAATGGATAGTGCATTTAAAAGAAGGTGGAATTGGGAATATATTCCTATAAATTATAAGCCAACCTATATTGATGCAAATGGAGAAGAAAAAGAAAATGAATCTTCAATGTACAAAGTTAATATACCAGATTCAGAATCATTCTCTTGGCTTGGTTTCATTAAAAAAGTTAACAATAATTACATAAAGCCAAATCCAAATTTAGGAATGGATAAATGTATTGGAAATTACTTCATAAAAGCTAAAGACAATAGCATTACACTTGAAGAGTTTATTAATAAAGCTATTTTCTATTTATGGAATGATGTTTTCAAAGATGAAGACGACCATATATTTGAAGAAAACACTTTTTATGAAGACTTCTTCCCTATTGCAACAAAAGGAAAAGAAAAAGTATTAAAAATACTTGAAAAGATTGGTTTAGATAAACCTGAAAATGAAGATTAGATGAAAATTCTAATAGAAGGAGCATATTATCCAATTTCAACTCTTCAAAATATTTTTGATGATCCAAAATTTTATACTCAAAATAATTTAGAAGGAAAAATTATATCTGTTGGATATTATCATTCATTTGAAAAAAATGAACTGATTTATATGTTGCCAAAAGTTTTTATGATTGATGATGATAATTCTGTTTTTGGTAAAACCAAAAACGAATTATTGGATTTAGATTATATAAAAAACATTAAACACGATTTACATTACAATTGGATTCGGCAATCATCTTTATATTTTTATAATAGCCTTTTAGAATATAGAAAGAGAATTACAGATTCACAAATAGTTAATAAAACAGAGCGTTTTGAGCTAAACACAAATCTTGGAGACCAAGAGTACTCTTATCTTGATTTACTTTTGTCATTTGTAAATTTTTACAAAAAAAATAAGAACCATATTCTATATAAACATATGGAGTATAATTCAAATCAGGCAAAAAAACCTAAATGGGAAAAAACCATTAGAAAGTCTTTACCTATTTTTACTTCCAACAATTCACCTGTTTATGTTTCAATTAGAAACAAAAAGAAAAATATAAATAAAGAAGAAGAATTATTAACCTATTTTTTTTCTATTTTAAAAAACTTCAACAAAGACCATAATCTTAATTTAAGGATAGATAAATCTTATAAAATAATAAAAGGTGATTCATTTAAAAGGCTTCAAACAAATGGGTTATCTAAACTTAGAAAAATAAAGTATCGTTATTTTAATGATACTTTAAAAAGAATGTATGCATTATGTGAGATTTACTTTTCTCAAACAGACAAAAGCAGCTCTAAAAGAAAACGAGAAGATTTTATATCTGTCAATAACTACAATTTAGTTTTTGAAGATATGATTGATAAATTATTTTCTGATGACTTAAATAATACACAAGTAAATGATGTTTCACTTAAAGACTTAAAAAAGAATGATGATGGTAAAATCATTGACCATATTTATGATTACCAATCTTTAATTGACACGAGTAATATCTTTTATATTGGTGACTCAAAATATTACAAATCAAACAGTGAAGCTGGAAAATTATCAAAGTATAAACAATTCACTTATGCAAAAAACATTATTCAATTCAATATTGATTTACTAAACAAAGACAAAAAGAAAGCATATAAAAAAGGCATTAATTACAGAGATAAATTAACGGAAGGCTATAATATTACACCAAATTTTTTCATTTATGGCTATATTGAAAACAAAGAGAATTTTGATGACCATTTAATAACTCTAAAAAGTAAATTACCCGTTAAATCATTTCATTATAAAGAGAGACTATTTGATAGAGATACTTTATTTGTTCATAGTTACAAAATCAATTTCTTATATGTTTTAAAAGCCTATACTAACTTCAATTCATTAAAAACTCAAGATTTTAGAAGTGAAGTAAAAAGTGATTTTAGAAATAATTTCATTGAGTTTTTTAATAATCCTAAAAACTGTGAATTTGAATTCTATAAATGTAAATTAAAAACATACGAATCAATTATTACTGATAATTTCAAGATTTTAAATGGTAAATGCTATATAACAAACAAAGAAGAACTAATACTTGCTAAGTATACAGGAAAAACAATTGAAGAACCAATAAAAAAAACTATTTTAGACCAATTTAAACTAATAAATCTAAAATAATAAATCTCAAAAATCACACCTCTAAAATCTGTCTACTCATAATCTCAATAGCAATTTCTTTATCCAAAATAACACCAACTTCACTTAAAGATTCATCATCTCTATAAATTCCATTTTTATCATTCCAACACAACCAATCTATTAACTCTAAGCGAGACCAACTAGTCAATTCAACTAAAAGTTCTTCTTTGTCCAATTCCATAATTTTGTAATATGGATGTCTTAGTTTATCTCTTTCAATAAAATTCATGAAATCATATATTTAGCTACTTAAATATATGAAAAATCAAGATTAAAACCTATTAAAAACAATACTTTACTCTATATATTTACAACATAAAAATCAACCATTACGGTTCTAAACCAATGAGTATTAATTGAGAATTAAATGAACCTATGCCAAATTATTTATGGAAAGATGCAGCAAAACTTTCTATTGGTTAAGCTCTACCCTTTCTTCCCTTCAAAAAACTCCATACATTTAATTGCAGGATTTGTTTTTCGGTTTATAAAACCATGAGATAAACTACTTATTATTAAAACTATTGCAGCTGTAATAGCTGTATAAGCCACTATTAGATCTGCATTTTTATTAGCTATATATATAGCAATTAGCGACCAAGCTCCAACAAGAGCAAATTCTCGCATATTACGCGTCCAAGTCACCACTAAATTTAACGCTGTTGCTATTAGTAACATTATAACCGTCCAAACGGTTGCAGACAATCCAAAACCATCCCAATTATATTTCACTAATACTGCTGAGACATTAGCAATACTTGCTACAGCGACCCAACCACTATATATTACAAAAGGCCACCATAAAAATATAATTACTGAGATTGGTGCATCAAACAATTCCATGTTATTGTTTAGTACAATTTTAATCAAGGTAAATAGTAATAAAAAAATACAAACACTAGATATTAATGTGTAACCGTAAATCCATGAGACAATCCATAGACAATTGGCTAGACAAGAAGCTATAAACCAAAAACCTGTGGTTAATAAAAAATCGTCATTTCGGACAGTTACAAACAAACTTCTACCTTGGTACACTATAAAACCAGATAGTAGTAAGTAGATAATTCCCCAAATAGAAAACGCATATCCTGCTGGAGTAAATAAAGTATTGTATTGTTTAGACACTTCGCCAATGGTTGTATCGTTTAACAAACCTGTATTGGCTAAAAAATTCATGATTATTACACAAACAAATGCAATACCATTAAGTATTTGTAGACTTTTTTTCATAGTAAGAAATTATATTCTAGACTTGGCAATCAATTTAATTAAAAAAATTTACAATTATGGTTTTGATTAATTTCAAATAAGATAAAGTCACTTGTAAATTCTAAATTAAAATATCAATCATCCCTAAAATGTAAGTAAAAACTGATAATAAACAGATATTATTGATATCTCGTCTTTACCAAATGGTTTATACATGGTACGTTTACAAGACAAAAATGGTAATAACACAACCAAAAAGCTAATAAAAAAATAACCACACCTATCCATCAACCAAAAACCAAAAAGCCCACTAATAGTATTAGTGGTTTTTTTCTTATTGTTTAATGACTCGCATTATATTTTGTCTGTTTTTAGAATCAATGATTTTTACAAAATAAATTCCTGAAGATTGATTAATATGTAATCGTATCTGATTGGTATTTTGAAAATTTTCTTTTTGAACGACCTGACCTAAAACCGAAAGGACTTGAATAGTGATGTTGTCTTGCAATTCTTCAAATTTAATTGAAAACAAACCATCTGTTGGGTTCGGAAAAAATGTAAACTCATTTTGAAACATATCTACAACACCTAAACTATTACAATTATCTATCACGTTAGGTAAAATTGAGTCATCAATATTTGCATTCCATGTATTATTATCCCAATCTGTAATTACACCACAATTATTACCATCCCAAGCATTGTTTGAATAACCATCTGCATGCGTCCAATTGACTTGATTTCCTGAAACTGTGATATAACTGCATGACGATTGATACTGATCCCAAACATACAAACCAACATTAGTAAAATAGTTTTGTTCTCCAAAGACTGTATTATTTAATAATATCATATTATTTCCACCTGCAACTGCAAGACCGTATTGACCAGGATTTACTAAAATATTGTCTTCAACGGTAGTGTAAGACCCTCCATTATCACCAATTAAAATACCTCCTCCAGACGTACTTGGTCCACCACCACGAATCCAATTGCCTTTAATTTGAATAGGATCTGCAGCTGTACCATTTGAGTTGTAAATATTAATTATATCTTCAGGATAACTGTCTTCTATAATGTTTTCAGCTACATTATAATTAATTTTATTTCCTGTCCCAGAAACTCCATTAAACTGCGTTAATTGCCCTCTTGGAAATGGTCCATTGACATTTTTACAAGTATTGTATAAAACCTGAATTTGAGAACTTTGTCCTTGCACATAAACTCCAGTAGAAACGGATTCCATATTACAATTGGTGACAGTTATTCCGTTAGAGTTTTCGATATTTACTGCATTACCAGAAGCCTCTTTTAGCAAACAATTTTCAATAATAATATTACTACAATTATTAAGTATTATACAATGTCCATTGGGATTTGTTATTTCTAATCCAGAAATTGTTGTATTATGAATGTTGTTATAAACTATAGGTTGTGAAATTGTATATGGTCCACAATAATCAGTTCCTACATTTTGACTATATAAAAATGAATGAATAAGAAAAGTTAGAACAAACAGTATTTTATTAGTCATTTTAATTGATTTTTAAACAGTTAAACGCTATTCAAAAATAATTATTTTTTGATAACTTCAAAAAAACCTCAAAACAATTAACGACGTTTCTTTTTATTACCTTTATACTTTACTTTGTTTTTACGCTGATTAAAAGGTACTGCATCATTAAATGTGTTTTTAGCATCACCTTTAGGCTTATTTTTTCGCCATTTTTCCTCTTTTCCAGGTAATAACACTTTTAATAAGTCAGGACGTCCTACTTTATTTAACGTCTTTTTTATCCACGCTTTATTTTCATCTTTATACCAGAAGAAAAAACGATGTTGCTCGTCTTTTTCTTTTCTAGTTTTTGGTGTATTTACTTTTTTAAGCGTGTATGGATGGTAACCTGAATAATAAATTACCGTAGCTACAGTCATAGGTGTTGGTGTAAACCCTTGTACTTGCTCTAACTGGAAACCCATATCTTTAGTTTCGGCAGCTAAATTTGCCATATCTTCAACCTCACATGCTGGATGATTAGATATAAAATAAGGTATCAACTGAAGTTTTAATCCCTTTTTAATATTAATCTTATCAAAACGCTCTTTAAACTTATGGAAGTATTTAAACGACGGTTTACGCATCAGTTTCAAAACAGGATCACTGGTATGTTCTGGAGCCACTTTAAGTCGTCCAGAGACGTGCTTGGTCATCACCTCTTCTGTGTAAGCGTCCAATTCTTTAGGATCTGCATTTTTATTAAATTCTGGTACTAACATATCGTGTCTAATACCTGAACCAATAAACGATTTTTTAACCTTTGGATGCTTATCTACTGCTTGATATAAATCAGTTAATGGTTTGTGAGACGTATCTAAATTACTACATATTACAGGCGAAATACAACTTGGTGCTACACATTTGTCGCAAATGGATTGTACTTTACCTTTCATTTGGTACATGTTGGCACTTGGTCCACCAATATCGCTTAAATAGCCTTTAAAATCTGGCATATTAGCAACTTTATCAACTTCTTTTAAAATAGATTCTTGACTACGCGATGCAATAAATTTTCCTTGATGTGCAGAAATAGTACAAAAGCTACAACCACCAAAACAACCACGATGAATATTTATAGAGGTCTTAATCATCTCATAAGCAGGAATAGGTCCACGTTTGTTATACTTTGGATGTGGTAATCTTGTGTAAGGCAAATCAAAAGACGCGTCAATTTCTTGCTCAGTCATGGTTGGGTAAGGCGGATTTATCATCAACGTCTTATCTCCTACTTTCTGAAAAATACGTCTTGCAGCTAACTTGTTAGATTCTTGCTCAATCACTTTAAAGTTAGAAGCATATTTTTTCTTATCCTTTAAACACACTTCATGTGATGCTATTTCTACATCTTCCCAATTACTGTTTTTCGGAATTTTATCCTCTTTATTTAAAAGTACAGCAGTTTGTAACACTGTATTTATGCTAGAAAAAGGCACACCTCTTTCTAATAAACGTACAACTTCACGCAAGGGTTGTTCTCCCATTCCGTACACTAACATATCTGCTTTAGACGTTTCTAAAATAGAAGGTAATAACTTATCACTCCAATAGTCATAATGTGTTACACGACGTAAAGAGGCTTCAATACCACCAATTAAAACTGGTGTATCTGGCCATTTGTCTTTTAAAATCTTAGAGTAAACTGACGTTGCATAATCTGGCCTAAAACCAATGTCTCCATTTGGTGTGTAGGCATCCTTATCACGTTTCTTTTTATTAGCATTATAATTACTAATCATAGGATCCATACAACCACCTGTCACACCAAAAAATAATTTTGGCTTACCTAACTTAACAAAATCTTGTAGGTTATCATTAACGTTTGGTTGCGGAACAATAGCCACACGCAAACCAAAACTTTCTAACATACGACCAATTACTGCAGGTCCAAAGGTTGGATGATCTACATAAGCATCTCCACTAAATAGGATAACATCAAGTGCTTCCCATCCTCGAATTTTGACCTCTTTATTTGTGGTAGGTAACCAATCTGAAAGTTTTAAATCTTGCATAAGACTGCAAAAATAGATAAAAAAACACTCTTATCTATTATTATAAAAGGGTTTAGCAAAATAATTAACAGGATTTGCACTAATCACATCACCACTTAAAACTTTGTAAATAAGATTATTATAAAACAATAACACTAATAAGATTAAATGTTTTTCTGAACTTCAACCTTTTAGAAACAAAAAAAGCTGGAGAAAACTCCAACTTTTTAAACTAAGACTAATTTAGTTATTGCTTAACCAATATCTTATATGTCTTTTCAGCTAATGGAATAGCATCGCCATTTAATTCTACTGTTTGGTTAGACATATAATCTACGTAAGTTCCTTTTTGAGGTAAGCTTACCTTTATGTTTTCTTCGGAAACATTAGCAATAAATACCACTTCATCATTTCCTTTGGTTCTTGAAAAAGAAATCACATTTTCACCATTATCAATAGCTTTGTATTTAGCCGAAGCTTTTCCGCCATGTAAAGCAGCATTGTTTTGCTTTAGTGTTGCTAATTTTTCTAATACCTTCCATGTTTTACCTTTAGTATGCGGAAAACTGTCTTTTTCAAAAAACAGTAATCTATGGTCTAAATCGTATTCTTGACCAGAATAAATTAATGGCATTCCTGGAGTTACATAAGCTAAAGCAGTCATCATTTCACCAGCTTCACCCATACGTTCTTTAATGGTACCATTCCAAGAATTTTCATCATGATTGGTTACAAAATTCATTAAAATATCGTCAGCTTCATAACGGTCAAAATCAGTTTGTAATGTAGCTGTAAATTCGGTTGCATCTTTTTCACCTTGTGCAATTGCATTCATAGCATGGTGTCTATCCCAAGCATAACCCATATCAAATAAACCGTCTTTTAATAATTCTGGTTTCCAAGCTTCTGCAAGCATAAAAATGTCTTTTTTAGCACGTAATTCTGGTATCGCTTGTTCCCAAAAATTAGTCGGTACAGATCCTGCAACGTCACATCTAAATCCGTCAACACCTTCTTCTGTCAACCAATAGCTCATATCTTCAATCATTGCTTTACGCATCTCTTGATTGTCGTAGTTTAAATCGGCAACATCGGTCCAATCTGTATCTACAGGATGTACAACTTCTCCTTTGTCGTTTTGTGTGTAATATTCTGGATTTGTTTTTAACCAAGTATGATCCCAACCTGTGTGATTTGGTACCCAATCTAAAATTACATAAATTCCATTATCGTGAGCTGTATTTACTAAGTCTCTAAAATTTTCAATTGTTCCGAATTCTGGATTGATTTTAGTAAAATCTGACACTGCATAATAACTACCTAAATATTTGTCTTGTTCTGCTTCCGGAAAATCGGTTGCAAACTTGCTATCTTCTCCTCCTGTAGCTTTACGCTTTGTTTCTGAAATAGGAAACACAGGCATTAACCAAATCACTTTTACACCTAATTGTTTTAACTGCGGAATGTCTTTTGTGAAGGCTTCAAAAGTACCTTCAGGTGAATATTGACGTATGTTAGCTTCATAGATAACAGCCGTTTCTAAATCGGAAGCCGAAATAGGTTGTATTGCTACTTTTTCTTCTGTAACGACTTTAGTTTCTTCTTGTTTTTTCTCTTCTTTACAAGCAAAAACACTAAGTATTGCAAGGGATAAGATTAATTTTTTCATGTGAGTGTTTATTTAATATTTTCTAATAATAGGATGTTAAACTCTGTATCTATTGTGATTTTTCCGTGTGTAACTTCTAGAATTTCTCCAGAATAAAAGTCTTTAATTTGTGCTCCTTCCTTAAAAACTGAAGACACATCGATAGTATGTTTTCCTTTAGGAATATCGATACCAATAATGACATCATCTTTAAAATCACCTTTGGTATACCTTCTACTAAAAAGGTAAGGTGTATTACTTAGCATGGTATGTTTTCCTGCTCCAACCGAAGGATGATTACGTCTAAATTGCCCTAATTTTTGCCAGTGGATAAGCAAATCTTGTTGCTGTGCTATTTCATTCCAATTCATGAAACTTCTTAAAGTAGCATCTCCAACCGTACCTTCTATAGTTAAATCTCTTGCAGATTCATCTCCATAATATACTTGTGAAGCTCCAGGAGATAGTAATAATCGTGTTGCAGTTTCGTAGGTTTTCTCTCTATTTTTATCGAAAGGTTGTCCGTCGTCATGAGACGTTAAATAGTTTAAAACACCATAACCTTTAAGGCTAGTATGTAAAAGACTATCATATTTTTTGAATTGCTCTTCGTAGGTTTGCTGTGCTGCATTCCATTTAAATTCAAAATTGATTAGGCTATTAAAAGCAGCATCGAAATAATTTACTTTTTTATCACCAAAATCGAAAGCGGTTCCTGCAGAAATTCCGTAGTTATACACTTCTCCAACCAAGTAAAAAGCATTATTGTCTAAAACTTTGTTTGGGTTTTGCTGCTTAAATTCCGCGAAAGCGTTATCACAAACGTCTTTAAACTCTTGCCAAACAAAAGCTTCTGTATGTTTAACAGTATCGACTCTGTAACCATCAATACCAAAATCTGTAATGTAATCGCTCAACCATTTCATGATGTAAAAACGAGGTGCACGAGGATGACCTGTGGCTTTAAAGAAGGCATCTAATTCTGTAACTTCTTCGTCATAACGACCTTCGGCTTTCCACTTTTCTACCAATTGTGGTGGTAATTCAACAGCTTCATTACTTTCGGTTTTAATGTCTGGAAGGTTTTTAACTAAAGTACAAGTAACGGTATTTTCGTAATTATTATATTGACATTGTGGATCTGTTCTTACCCAATCACTTGGCCAAACAGGATCTTGCTCTGTAACAGGTCCTGTATGATTAATTACTGCATCTAACAACACACGAATGCCTTTTTTATGTGCAGCATCCACCAGGTTTTGTAAATCTTCTTTGGTTCCTAAATTGGCATCAATATTGGTCCAATCTTTAGTCCAATAACCATGAAATCCATACGTGTTTCCAGTACCCTCATCGGTTGCGCCATGAATTTGCTCAACAATTGGTGACATCCAAATGGCATTGATTCCTAAATTGGTAAAATAACCGTCTTCAATTTTTTGCGTGACTCCTTGTAAATCGCCACCTTCAAAACCACGTAAAACAGCAGTTTCTTTAGTTCTTCCATAATTTACGTCATTGGCTTTATCGCCATTATTAAAACGATCGGTTAATAAAAAATAAACGTTTGCAGCATCCCAAACAAAAGGGGTTTTAACGTCTTCTTTTTTCGTGTTTTCTGAAATATCTTGATTTGCTTTTTTATCAGTTTTACAACCGAAAACAAGAATAGATAATGCGATTAAAAGTATGCTCTTTTTCATGTTATACTTAGTATTTTATTTGTGTTTCAAGGTCTTTAGACGTTTCCCATTGCAGATTAAAACGTAGTGTTTTGGTTGCTTCGTTGTAATTATAATCTACTTTTTTTCCATTGCTTTTAATACGTTTCGGTGCTTTAGGGAAATTGTGAATTACAACATCTATGTTTTTAGTAGTTGTTTTGTAATTAGCACCTGTTTCTGCTTCAAACTCTAATTCTAAAAGCTTTGTAGTGGTTTCTGCTTCAAATTCTAGAATTTCATAGCTTCCTTTTTCAAAAGCATTTTTGGTTGCTCCATCATCATTATATAAGGTTCTTTTACTATTAGTAACAGAAGCATCATAATAATAATGTAAGTCTACATTAGTACCATTATATTCTGCAGTGCTTTGCATAGGTTTTGCAGTTGGAATAAATGCACCACCACGAACGTACGTTGGAATGTAATTTTCTTCCGTTTTAACAGTAAGTGTTTGTCCGCCTTCTACTTTTTTATTGGTATAAAAATCGAACCAATTACTATTTTTAGGAAAGTAAACCTTAGCTCCTTTTTGTTCTGATTGTACAATTGGCGTGACTAAAAAGTCATTACCCCAAAGGTATGTTGACGCATTGGTTTGTAACTTTTTATTGTCTTCCTCTTCAAAAAACAAGGCTCGCATTAAAGGCGCACCAGTTTGGTTATTTTCGAAAACTAAATTGTAGTTATATGGTAGTAATTTGTAACGTAATTCGATAGACTCTTTTGCTAAGGCTTTCGCTTTATCGCTTCTAAAAACAGGTTCTGCAGGTACTTCTTCTTGTGCATGTGGTCTGTAAATTGGTTGAAATACACCATACTGTAACCATCGTGCATACAACTCATCGTCTAAATTATTACCAGCAAAACCACCTAAATCGCTGTGCATAAAAGCCAAACCTTGTAATCCCATTTGCAGTGCAATTTCTGGCTGAGATTGTAATCCTCCCCAAGTTCTGTTTACATCCCCAGACCAAGGAATCATTCCAAACCTTTGTGAACCAGAACTACCTGCACGCATTAAAATAAACGGTCTTGTGTTTGGAAAGTTTTGTGTGTACATCTCTTGCACAGATTCTGCCCAATTATGACCATAAATATTATGTACTTCGTCTGCTGTTCCTGTTGCGTGATGTAATCCTTTAGGATGCACTTCTGGTTCTCCTAAATCTCCCCAAACACCAGAAACACCTAAATCGGCTAAGTCTTTATAAATATTTTGAAACCATTTTTTTCCTTTCGGATTATAGATATCAATCAAACCAGTATTACCAAAATAGAAATCGAAAGTAAACGGATTCCCTATTGAATCTTTAGCTAAAACATCTGCTTTTACCGCTTCGTCCCAACGATTAGAAGTGGTTAATACAAACGGTTCTGTGACCAAAACCGTTTTCACATTATTGTCTTTTAATCCTTTTATCATTTGTTTCGGATTAGGAAAAGAATCGCGATCAAACGCTAGATTTCCCATAGTACCTTGAATGGTTTTTCCGAACCAAAAAATATCGATAATAATAGCATCTAATGGAATGTTCTCTTCTCTAAATTTTTCTACAGTAGCAGTTACTTCTTCTTGTGAATGGTATCCAAATCGACTAGAAAAATTACCTAAAGCCCAACGTGGTGGCATGGGTTGTGTTCCTGTAAGTTTAGTATAGTTTTTAGTAAGATCTAACCAAGAATCACCAACTATTACTTGATAGGTTTTTCTACCAGAAATCGTTTCGTAGGTTAATGTGTTATCTGCTTTGCTATCTAAATCTAAAAAGCCAATAGGTGCATTATCAAAATGAATTAAATACTTGTTTGAAGACACCACAATTGGCATGGTGTAATTCATTAGTTCACTTCTATCTTCGTAACCATAATGTGCTTTGTTGTATAATTCTAAACGATTACCACGTCTATTCATCCCTAACGCTCTTGCGCCTCCACCATACAATACTTCCTCTGGTTTTAAGTTAAAACTGATCGTTTCAAAATCGTCTGTTTTTTGGTAGCCATTTTTAACTGTAGTGATTTCTTTTCCTTTGTAGGAGTATGAAATATTGAAAGGTTGTTTTTGAATTGTTACTTTAATTCCATCTGTGATTATATAGACATACTGTTCGTCTTCTCTAGATATAGTATAATAAATATCACCTTCAGAAATTACTGCATGAGAGTCTTCAAAAAATGATTCTCCTTTAGAAATAAATGTTGTTTCTATGATTTTTGGAGCATGCCTAACTATTCTAAAAATTCCATCATTAACATTTATTTGAAAGAAACCTTTCTTTTCTTCATAACTAATAAACTCTCTTTTTTGAATCGCATCTTCAAACAACCACGTTATAGCTTCACCAAAATTATTACTCCAAAGTGCTTCGTTATGTTTGCCTTCAGATACGACCTTAGATTGTATGTTTTTTTTTGGAAATCCGTTATCTTTTAAAATAGAAATGATACTATTCATATCTGTAACGGTTTGGCTAATCTCGTTATAACCTGCGTTTTCACCTTCTTTTCCTCCAGCTAAAAAGTACATTTTAGTATCCTTGATATTAGCATGAGATTTTGTAAAAGGATGCACTTCTGGAGCAAACCAAAATGCAGGAGAATACACACCAACTTTACCAAAAACTGTTGGGTATTTTAAAGCTGCATAATGCGAAATTAAACCTCCCATAGAACTACCAAAAATGGCTGTATTAGCTCTATCTTTTTTGGTATTGTAGTTAGAATCAATGTACGGTTTTAGTGTATTGACAATAAAATTGACGTAAGCTTCACCTTCGCCACCTCCATATTTAGCATTGGTCCATGGAGAATATTCATCTAAACGTTTAGATTCGCCATTATCGACACCAACTACGATTAGTTTCAAGTTATCTTTAAATAGTTTGTCTAAGGTTTCGTCTACCTTCCACTCGCCATAACCAGAGGTTTTAGCATCAAAAATATTCTGACCATCATGCATGTAAACCACAGGATAATCTTGCTTTGAAGTCTGATAATCTGGTGGTAAATACACCCAAACACGACGTTTTCTGTTAAGTTGTGGGATTTGAAATGTTCCAGAAATAATGGATACGTTTTTTGAAGCAGTAGAAACATCTTTATTATCAAACATATGGCTCCAACCAGCTATTTTTACATGTATTGTGTCGTTAGACTCTGTAAACTTATAGATACGATTATCTATTTTTTTACCTGTATTGGTACTTTCTGAAGTCTCCCAATTCCCTAAGGTAAACTTATATAAAATTCGTTGTTCCGTTTTAGGAAGTGTTATTTGATGCTTACCATTTACGAATTGTAATTGGTAGTCTTTGTGTCCGCCAGACCAACCTTCAAAATCTCCAGAAATAAATAGGGATGCGTATTTTGGTGTGTCTTCTGGAAGTGCTTCAACTATTATGGTTACCTGAGCAAAGGTGAATTGTACAAGTAAAAGCGATAGTATGTATATAATATTTTTCATTACGATGGAGACCTCTCGACTGCGCTCGAGGTGACATTTAATTTATAATTTAGTAGATAATAACATACTTCCTCTTTCATTTAAGATAATTTCATCTTCCCAAACAAAAGTTTCATTTGTTATTATGTTTTTTAATGTTTTGCCATGTAAACCAACTTCTTCAAAACGTTTTAAATCTAAACTAATTGGTTCGTTATTTTTATTAATGATTAAAACAACAGTTTCGCCTTCAATAGCTCTAAATAAGAAATACGTTCCCATAAATGGTGCAAAATGGATGGTTTTCCCATTGTGTATAGCATCACTAGATTTTCTGTAATTCAATACTTTTTTAAGAAATAACTGCATGTCTTTTTGCGCATCTGTTAAACCTTCACCTGAAAATGCATTAACAGCATCATCTTGCCAACCTCCAGGAAAATCGGTACGAATAAAACCATGATCGCCAGGTTTTTCAAAATCGTTCATTAAGATTTCTGTTCCGTAATACAATTGCGGAATTCTAGGTAAGGTTAATAGATAGCTTAAAGCCATTTTGGTATTTGGCACATCTCCTTTTAATTGTGTAAAAATGCGACTCATATCATGATTGTCTGGAAATACCATAATATCTTTTGGTGAGGCGTAGGCAAAATCGTTTGCTAAACCTTCGTATATTTTCACCAATCCAGTATCCCATTTTTCGTCTTCGTTTAAAGCATCTACCGTATTTTTTTGCATGGCAAAATCCATGGTCGACCTTAAATTAGAATCGTAACCATCTTTATTGTCATGCCCTTCTTGCCAATAGGCAATTAACAACGGATTAGTACTCCATTCTTCTCCAACAATTGAAAAATTTGGGTATTCGCTCATAATCGCTCCTGCCCAATTAGCCATGAAATTTTTATCTGGATAAGGATAGGTGTCTTGACGAATTCCGCTAAGGTTTAATGTTTCTACCCACCAAATACTATTTTGTATAATATAGTTTGCCATAAACGGATTACGCTGATTTAAATCTGGCATTGTAGGTACAAACCAACCTTCTGCCATTTCTTTTTTATCGCGTTTAGAAGCATACAAATCTTGATTACTGGTACGTCTATGATTAGAATTATTTAATGGTTTGTTATTTTCAAAGCTCTCTTGTTGGTTCACCCAATCTTTAAATGGTAAATCTTGCATCCACCAGTGTGCACTTCCGCAATGATTAGCTACTTGATCCATGATTATACCAATACCTTTTTCTTTCGCTTTTGTAGCTAATTCTTGGTATTCTTCTAAGCTTCCGTAACGTGGATCTACTTGGTAAAAATCGGTCATGGCGTAACCATGATACGAAGCTCTTTCCATATCATTAGTTAATAAAGGACACGACCAAATTTGAGTAAAACCCATATCCTCTATATAATCTAAATGCTGAATAATGCCTCGTAAATCACCACCATGACGTGCATAATCGTCTTTTCTATTGATGGTTTTCTCCTTTAAACCTTCCTTTATATCATTAGAAGTATCGCCATTTGCAAAACGATCTGGAGTGATTAGATAAATAGCATCTGTACTATCAAAACCTTGATAATCGGAAGCTTCTTTTACACGTCCTTTTACTTCGTAGGTTTGAACAAGCTCTTTTTCTTCATTAAATTTAAAATGAATATTGAATTGTCCTGCTTTCGCACTTTCTGAAATATTTAGATCTAAAAACAGATAATTAGGGCTGTCTGCTTTATGCACTTTTTCAATAGAAACTCCTGCATAATTTATACTAGGTATTGCTTCCGAAATATTAGCATGCTTCACCAATAATTGCACTTTTGTATTATTAAAACCAGTCCACCAATGTGGAGGTTCTATACGCTCGATATCGTTTTTAACTTCGGTTACAACTTCAGAAGTTGTTGTTTTTTCAGTTTCCTTCTGACAAGAAAAACTAACACTAATTAAAATTACTAATGCTAGTGGAATTAATTTTTTCATCCTAATTAGTGTGTTTAGTTTTAAATTTTCACCAAGTTATTTGGCGATACTGTTACTAAATTATCATTTACTTGAATGTTTAGGTCTGTATTTCCTTCTAACTCGAAAGTCGTTTCCGATTGTGATACATTCACTTTTAAAATTTGATCTCTAAAGTTTACTTTAAATGAATACGCTTCCCATTCTTTAGGAATACGAGGTTCAAAATGTAGCGTATCGTTTTTAACACGCATACCACCAAAACCTTCTACAATACTCATCCATGTTCCAGCCATACTGGTAATATGTAAACCTTCTTCTACCTCTTTATTATAATCGTCTAAATCTAAACGAGACGTACGTAAATAGAACGTATACGCTTGCTCCATTTGGTCTA
Organism: Olleya sediminilitoris; assembly: GCF_016785945.1. Lineage (GTDB taxonomy): Bacteria > Bacteroidota > Bacteroidia > Flavobacteriales > Flavobacteriaceae > Olleya > Olleya sediminilitoris. The sequence goes on from NZ_JAEMEF010000008.1 coordinate 92,434, forward strand.
ATTTAGCAGCTTGAATACTGTGTACACAAGGTGACAGCGAACTTTCATGTACTGTAAATGGTTCATAAAAATCGAAATGACGTTTTAATTCTTCGGTTGAAAATTGATCTTCAAAGAAGTAAAAACCTTGTAATGTATCTGCTTGTTTGATGTATGGCGAACGTAAAATACGATCCCAACTCCACTTTTGGTTTATTGGTCTATCTTGATTTGGTAAATCTGCAACCGTAATTAATTCTTTATCTAAAAAGCCATCCTGTTGTAGGTATACTTGATGTTTTTCCGAATAAGGGAAAAACATGTTATCTGCTACTTTTTTCCAAGCTTCTAGTTCGCTATCTGTAATTTTTGTTTTACCAGAAATACGCAAATAATCGTCGTTATAACCTTCTTTTACTTTTTCTATTTGCTCTAAAGCATAATCGATACACCATTTAGCTAAATAGTTGGTATAAAAGTTATTATTGATGTTATTTTCATATTCATTAGGACCAGTAACACCTAAAATAACATACTTGTTTTTATCTGTAGAAAAAGTAGCACGTTGTTGCCAGAATCTAGCAATACCAATAAGAACTTCTAATCCCATTTCTGGAATATAGCTGTAATCTCCTGTATAACGATAGTAGTTAAAAATGGCAAATGCGATAGCTCCATTTCTGTGAATTTCTTCAAAGGTAATTTCCCATTCGTTATGGCATTCTTCACCATTCATGGTTACCATTGGATACAATGCTGCGCCATTATTAAAACCTAATTTCTCTGCATTTTCAATCGCTTTTTCTAAATGATTATAACGATATTGCAGTAAGCTTCTTGCTACTTTTTGATCTTTGGTAGCCATATAAAAAGGAATGCAATACGCTTCGGTATCCCAATAGGTACTACCACCATACTTTTCTCCTGTAAATCCTTTTGGTCCAATATTTAAAGTAGAATCTTTTCCTAAGTAGGTTTGATTTAATTGAAAAATATTAAAACGAATACCTTGTTGTGCTTTTACGTCACCATCGATAGTGATATCAGACATTTCCCAAATTTTGGACCAAGCCTCTTTTTGCTTATTTAAAAGTGCATGGAATCCTAAATTGGAAGCAGTATTTAATGTTTTTTTGGCTGCTGCTATCAATTGATTTTCATCATGATTTCTATCTACTGCATAACCACCAAACTTTTGGATGCTTGCAGTTTCACCTGAATTCACAGAAACTGTATACGTAAATGAAATAGCATTTGCTTGTTTATCTATTTCTGGTGTTTGCTCTTGTTTTGTATTATTTACAAAAACTGAAGACTGCATAAATGTACAAGTATGAAAACCAGTTTTCATTGTTTTTGCTTCAATAAATGCTTGCTCGTTTTCTGTACTTACGTTTAAAGTATCCCAAAATTGGTCGTCCCAATTGGTATCTTCATTTGTAATACCTGAATCTAAATACGGTTGAAACTTAATTGTTGCTTCTCCATTTAAAGGAGTTACTTGGTAATTTATAGCTCCAACTTCATCTAAATCTAGACTTAAAAAACGAAGTACTTTCACTTCAATTTCTAATTTATTTTGAAGCGTTGCAGTAAACGATCTCGATAACCAACCTTCTTGCATGTTAAGCTCTCTTCTAAAATTAGAAACCGAAACACAGGTGTTTAAATCTAGTTGTTCTCCATTAATTTCTACATTAATACCTATCCAATTTGGTGCATTTAATACTTTAGCAAAATACTCTGGATAACCATTTTTCCACCAACCAACTCTGGTTTTGTCAGGATAATAAACGCCTGCAATGTAGCTTCCTTGAAAGGTTGGACCTGTGTATTGTTCTTCAAAATTAGCACGTTGACCCATTGCACCATTTCCGATGCTGAATAAACTTTCTGAGGATTTTACGCGATCTGCATCAAACCCTTCTTCAATTATAGACCAACTGTCTGGTTGTATATAATCTTGATTCATTTTTTATATTTATTTGTCATTGCTAAGCATAAAATGAAGAGATACGCTTTGGATGAGATTTCTTCACTATGTTGAGAATGACGTTGTTTTATCTGTTTATTAATTCTTGAATGAAGCTATTTTCAATTTCGGTGAAATCTGAAAAAATATAATCTGCTTCATGTAATACCTCTTTTTCTCCTATACCAATAGATATCATATTTGCAGTATTTGCAGCTTGAACACCAGCTACAGAATCTTCAAAAACAATACAATCTTCTGGTTTCATGTTTAAATGCTTTGCTGCAATTAAAAATACTTCTGGATCTGGTTTTGCTTTACTAACATCGTTACCATCAACAATAGCATTAAACTTTGAAAGCAAATTGACTTTCTCTAAAATTGGTCGTGCATTTTTACTTGCAGAACCTAAAGAAATTGGCTGTTGGTTTTCTATTAAATAATCTAAAGTTTTTGGTACATCAGGTAAAATTTCTTCATCTGTCATTTTTGCAATGAAGCTTAGATACTCTTCATTTTTTTTACCCATTAAAGATGTAAATAGTTCCTCTGAAATGGTTTTATTTCCCCAATCCAGTATTTTTTCTAATGATTTTACACGACTTACACCTTTAAGTTGTTCGTTTTGCTCGTGTGTAAAATCTATATCTATACTTTTTGCAAGGTTTTTCCATGCTAAAAAGTGATATTTTGCAGTGTCAACAATGACACCATCTAAATCGAATATGAATCCTTTTTTATTCATTTTTTAAATTTCTTCAGCTTGATAAGTAATTGCGTTTTTATTTGTGATTAATAAGTTGCAAAGTCCTGCAATTATTAAACTTATTCCTGCAACTGTCATTGCATTTATAGCTTCGTCGCCTAATAAACTAGAGACAAAGTTGATTCCGCCTAAGGCAGCAATAATTTGTGGGATTACTATAAACATGTTGAATATTCCCATAATAACTCCCATTTTTTTAGGATCTACAGAACTAGATAACATGGCGTAAGGCATTGATAAAATACTTCCCCAAGCAAAGCCTATTAATACAAAGCAATACTTAAGATGTTCTGGCGAAGCATAATTCATTGCCAGGAAACCAACACCTCCTAAAATTAGAGATCCCATATGTACTAACTTACGGTTGATGCGTCTTTTAGAAGTATACAGTACTAATAGTAATGCAAAAGCCATTGATGATAAACCGTAAATTCCCATCGCAGAACCTACTAAATTTGATGATTTTTGAAAGGCTGTGTTTTGTGTATCAAACGCTGCTTTTTGTACTGTGTCTGCCATATCAAAAGCACTTTCTATTGGAGCTGGTGTGCTAAAAACATGCTCTGTAAGTGCTGGATTTGCTAAACTCCACATGGTAAAAAAGGCAAACCAAGAAAAGAATTGGATGACTCCTAATTTTTTCATGGTTAATGGCATGTTACCAATATTGTTTAAAATGTCTGGAATGAAGTTATTCTTTTTAGCTTTTTCACGTTCGAACTCTTCCATGTCTTCTGGAGGATATTCGGTTGTTGTAAATACTGTATAAAGAATACTTAGTAAAAATACGAAGGCACCAATGGCGAATGCAATTTTTACAGAGTCTGGTATCACACCAGAATCTGCAGCATCACTAACTCCAAATTGAGACACCATCCAAGGTAAATTACTAGCGACCCAAGTACCTATACCAATAATTAGCGTTTGAACTACAAAACCATACGAGCGTTGAGATTCGGGAAGTTTGTCTGCAACAAGTGCTCTAAATGGCTCCATAGATACATTAATGGAAGCATCCAAAATCCATAAAAATCCTGCTGCGACCCAAAGTGCTGGAGAATAGGGCACAAAAAATAGTGCTAGAGAACTTAAGATAGCTCCTACTAAAAAATAAGGACGTCGTCGTCCCCATTTTACACTCCAAGTACGATCACTCATGTAACCAATAATGGGTTGGACTAGTAAACCTGTTAAAGGTGCTGCTATCCAAAGTAATGGGATTTCGTCTTTACTTGCTCCTAATGTTTGAAATATTCGAGACATGAAGCCTCCTTGTAGTGCAAAACCAAATTGAATTCCTAAGAAACCAAAACTCATGTTCCAGATTTCCCAAAAGCCAAGGGTACGCTTTTTCATAAATAGTAAGTTTAAATTATTACTATTTTGACAAGCTTATACTTATCAAAACTATATTACCTGAGAAGTAAAAATATATGTTTTGAATGTCGTAAAGATATAAAAGATTTTAATTGAGCAATGTTAAATTTTTATTTTGTGGAGTCACGCTCAATTAATTCGGTTTCAATAACTACGGTTTCGTAGATATCTTCTTCGTCTTCTCTTTCTAAATTATTTATCAATAATTCAGCTGCTTTTTCGCCTATTTTTTTACCATGTTGACTGACTGTAGTTAAAGCAGGTACTGCATGTTTAGATAAAACACCATCTGTAAAACCAACAATTTGCAAATCGTCTGGAATTGTTAATCCTAACTTTCTAGCAACCTTCATTGTTGTAATAGCATACAGCTCGTTTACAGCAAAAACACCGTCAATTTTTTTATTATTTTTAAATAAGTTTTCAATTTCTACTTCTAAAGAATCTAAATGATCTTCGGATAATAATTGATCATGAACTTTTAATATTAAACTTGCTTTTGGATGTATTTTATGATCTTCTAAAGCTTCTAAATACCCTTGAGTCCTTAATTTTCCTACACTAACATAATCTTTAGTAGTTACAATTGCTATGTTTTTACAACCACAAGCAATTAATTTATTGACTGCTAATTTTGCACCTTCAGAGTCATCAACTATTACTTTATCGCATTTAATATCGTTAACCACACGATCAAACATTACAATTGGCATTCCTTGATTAATAGTTTCAGTAAAATGATGAAAGTCTTGCTGCTGTTGGGTTTCTTTTGCAATAGACAATATAAAACCATCTATACTTCCGTTGGCTAACATTTCCATATTTATAACCTCTTTAGCAAAAGACTCGTTTGATAATCCAACAATAACATTATACCCTCTTTGATTGGCTACAGCCTCTATACCACTAATGACCTTGGAGAAAAAGTGATGCACAATTTCTGGTATTATAATACCTATAGTTTTTGTCTTCCTATTTTTTAAACTCAGTGCAATATTATTTGGTCTGTAATTATATAGCTTAGCAAAAGCCTGAACTTTTTGACGTGTATCTTCACTAATTTCGATACTATTTCTTAAGGCTTTAGATACTGTTGAAATAGACACATCTAACTCTCTTGCTATTTGTTTTAGGGTTACTTTTTTTTTCATAAAATTTAAACTGAATGACAATGTTGTAGATTAATAAAAATAATGACGTAAAGTTATTAGTTTAATTAAAACGAAAGTCACAAAGTGATGATTATTCATTATTTGGAGGTGATTTTTCTTAAAATCGCAAAAAGTTGTCAACACGAAAACGTTTTCGTAGCGTATTCTCAAAAACGATACAAAAAATTAACACAAAATTTACATAGCTTTATCATCGAGAAGTAAAAATATATACTAAAAAATTAAAACTAACTTAATAATATTGTATGAAAACAATTTTTAAAAGGCTACTACTAGCTTTACTGTTTATACCTACTGTAATTTTGGCTCAAAGCACAGTTACAGGTAAGGTAACAGAGCAAGCATCTGCCCTACCCATACCAACTGCCAATGTTGTTATAAAAAATACAACTAAAGGTACTACTACTGATTTTGATGGTCAGTTTACCATTGAGGCTAATAAAGGAGATGTTTTAGTATTCTCTTACGTTGGTTACAACACACAAGAAATCACTTATAATGGTGAATCTACTCTTAATATAAAATTAGTTGAAGACGCTGCGCTTTTGGACGAAATCGTTGTAATTGGATATGGTGGTGTTAAAAAAGAAGACATTACAGGTACAACAGACCTACTAACAAGTGAGGATTTTAACAAAGGTCCTATAGTATCTGCTCAATCATTAATTAGTGGTAAAGTTGCAGGTGTAAATGTAACCTCTGGAAGTGGTGCACCTGGTGAAGGACAAAGTATAACAATTCGTGGTGCTGGATCTTTATCTTTAACTACTGAACCACTTTACGTTATTGATGGTATACCATTAGACAATGGTGGAGTTGGAGGAACCAGAAACCCTTTAAACTTTATAAACCCAAATGACATCGAAACATTTGTTGTTTTAAAAGACGCTTCTTCAACCGCTATTTATGGTTCAAGAGCTGCAAATGGTGTTGTTTTAATAACAACTAAAAAAGGAAAAAACAAAGATTTTAAATTTAATGTTAGCTCTCAAACAACTGTTTATAGTCCAATTGATGATATTGATGTCATGTCTGCAAGTCAGTTTAGAACTTTGATTAACGACATTGGTTCTCCAGAGCAAATTGCGTTATTAGGTAATGCTAATACAAATTGGCAAGATGAAATCTACAGGACTGCTTTTGGACAAGATCATAACTTTAGTGCTTTAGGAAGTGCTTTTGGAGTACCAATGCGTGCCTCTTTAGGATATTCTGAACATGATGGAATATTAGATGGAGACAATTTAAAACGTACTACTGGATCTTTAAGCCTAACTCCTAGCCTATTAGATGATCATTTAAAAGTGGCTTTAAATGCAAGAGCAATGTACACGGAAAATACTTTTTCTGACAGAGGTGCTATTGGAAGTGCTGTAAGTTTTGACCCAACACAATCTATATTTGATACTAACTCACAATATGGTGGATATTTTACTTGGTTAGATAATGGAACTGGTAACCAAAATAGTTTGGCTCCTACAAATCCACTAGCCTTATTAAACTTAAAGGATGACACAGCAGAAGTGAGACGTTTTGTTGGAAATGCAAAAGTAGATTACAAAATCCACGGTTTTGAAGCTCTAACTGCAACTATAAATGTTGGTTATGACACATCAAACAGTCATGGACGTACAGTTACTAGTGAGCTAATACCAACTTCTGATGAGACCTTCAACGGATCAAAAACAAGTTATAATCAAAATTCTTACAACAAATTGTTTGATGCTTATTTAACTTACAATAAAACACTTAATGATATACATAATTTAACAGTTGCTGGAGGATACTCATACCAATCTTTTGAGTACGATAATTTTAGTAATGATAGTGAAGCTGAGGAAGACGGAAATCAATTTGAGTTTATAGATAAATCTAAAAATGTTTTATTATCTTACTTTGGTAGAGCCAATTACAATTATGATAGCAAATATTATGTTACCGCTACTTTAAGAGCCGATGCCTCTTCAAAATTAAATCCTGATGATCGTTGGGGAATTTTCCCTTCTGTAGCTGCAGCTTGGAGTATACATCAAGAAGATTTTATGCAAGATTCATTTTTTAATGAATTAAAATTACGTGTTGGTTATGGTGAAGTAGGTAACGTTAATGGATTAGGTGATTACCAGTTTTTAACACGTTATAACGGAAGTACAGATACAGCAAATTATCAATTTGGAAGTGGCTTTTTTCAAACTTACAGACCAGAACCTATTAATGAAGATTTACGTTGGGAAATTGGAAAAACATTTAATGTTGGTTTAGACTATGCCTTTTTTAACAGACGTGTTTCTGGATCAATAAATGCATATATGAAAGAAACAAATGACCTTATTGCAAGTTCATTAGTTGACCCTTTCACAAACTTTGGAAACCGAATAAATGCAAATATTGGTAACATGGAAAATAAAGGTTTAGAATTCAATTTAAATGTGATACCTGTAAAAACTGATAATTTTGAATGGTCAGTTAATTACAATATTTCTTTAAACGAAAACGAGATAACTAAACTTAACACAGATCAACCTCAAGGAGGTATCTCTACAGGTGTAGGTAATACAGTTCAAATACACAGAGAAGGTGAATCTGCAAATAGTTTCTATGTTTTTGAACAAGTTTATGACGCTAATGGGACACCACTAGAAGGTGTATTTGTAGATAGAAATGGTGATAACATTATTAATGACGAAGACAAATACGTCAAAGAAGATCCTTTTGGAGATGTCCTAATGGGTTTTAACACTAATATAAACTATAAAAACTGGGATTTTTCACTACAATCAAGAGCTAGCCTAGGTAACTATATGTATAATGATGTTGAAGCTAATAGAGGAGTTTTAGCTAATGCAACAAATAACAACATCTTAACAAATATCCATACAGATTATTACAATACTGGTTTTACTGTATTAGATGCTAATACAGCTGTAAGTGATCACTTTGTACAAGAAGCTTCTTTCTTTAAAATAGACAATATTACAATTGGTTATACTTTAGATAAAGTAAAAAATACAACGTTTAGATTTTACGGATCATTACAAAACGTATTAACAGTAACAGATTACAATGGATTGGACCCAGAAATTAATTTAGGTATCGATAATAATTTTTATCCAAGACCTAGATCATTTGTAATGGGAGTAAACATTGATTTTTAATAAAAGAAAAGAAAAATGAAAACAAAACTTAAACACCTAATTGTAATCATGGTCCTGTCCTTAGGATTGGTATCATGTCACGACGATTTAGATCAATCACCAATTGATCCAGATAGTTTTACTGAAGAAGATGTATTTGCAAATGCAACCGAAGCTAAAGGTGCATTAGCAAAATTATATGCCAGTCTAGCATTAACAGGACAACAGGGTCCTTCGGGACAAGCAGATATTGCAGATATTGATGAAGGATTTTCTCAGTATTCTAGAATGCTTTTTAACCTAAACGAATTAACGACAGATCATGCAGTTGTAGGTTGGGGAGATGCTGGCTTACCAGACTTACATGGTCAGTACTGGTCTGGTAACAATGATTTTAGTGAAGCTATGTATTATAGATTAGCTCAAGAAGTATCATTTTGTAATTCATTTATAACCAATGCTGCTTCATTAACTGATGGAGAAGTGTCAAGCTTTATTGCAGAAGCACGTTTTTTAAGAGCTTTTGCTTATTATAATTTAATTGACTTATTTGGTAATGTTCCTTTAGTAACTGAAGTATCTACAGATTTACCACAACAAGCCTCTAGAACAGAATTATTTAATTTTGTAGAATCAGAGTTACTTGATATTCAAGGAGATTTAAAACCTGGTCGTTCTAACGAATATGGAAGAGTTGATGAAGTTGCAGCTTGGGCTTTATTATCTAAATTATATTTAAATGCAGAAGTATGGACTGGTACTGCACGTTATACAGATTGTGTGACCTATTCTAATAACGTTATAAACTCAGGATACAGCATTAATATTAATGACGCTAATGGTAACGGGACAGCTTATGACGAACTATTTTTAGCTGATAATGATACCAATGGAGCTCAAGACGAATTCATTTTCGCTTTAAATTTTGATGGATTAAGATCACAAACTTATGGTGGTAGTACATTTTTAGTACATGCAGCTATTGGCGGAACTATGGATGCCACAGAATTTGGTGTTAATGGTGGATGGGCTGGACTTAGAACCACAAAAAAACTAGAAGAAAAATTTAACTATACCGTATTAACTCAAGATATTCAAGAAATTAATAATGCATTAGGAGCAATGTCTGATTGGGGAATTATAGGAGATGGTACACCAAATGGCTGGAATGATCCAGATACTAAAATGTATCAAATTGGAACTAACCAATTTGCAATATATGCCGAATTAACAGATGGTTTTTTAAAATTTAGATTTAATAACGATTGGGGAACTAATTATGGTGATGATAATGCTGATTTATCTTTAGAATCAGATGGTCAAAATATCCCAGTTTTAGCAGGACAATATTATATCACTTTAGATCTTGATAATTTAACATATAGTATTGAAAATGTAGATTTCAATGACTTACTAGAAACATCAATAGAAGGTGATAAAAGAGCAATGTTTTATACTGATGGTCAAAATTTAGAAATTGAAGATATCTCCTCGTTTACAGATGGCTATGCTGTTACTAAATTTAAAAATATCGATAGTGATGGTGACCAAGGTGTTGATTCTGCAGGAGATTTTGTAGATACAGATCTTCCATTGATTAGATTAGCTGAAATTTATTTAAACTATGCTGAAGCAACTGTTAGAGGTGGTAGTGGTGATCTAAACCTTGCTACAGCAAAAATTAACGAATTAATTGAAAGAGCTAATGGAGACTCAAGCGCTAACATATCAAGTGGAGACATTACTTTAGACTTTATACTTGACGAAAGATCAAGAGAGTTATACTGGGAAGGCCAAAGACGTAGTGATTTAATTCGTTATGACTATTTTACGACAGATGCTTACTTATGGCCATTTAAAGGTAATAGTCCTCAAGGAACTTCTGTTTCAAACTACAGAAACTTATTTCCTTTACCTAACAGTATTATAACAGTTAACCCAAACCTTTCTCAAAATGAAGGGTATTAATAACTATTAAAATGAAAAATATATTTTATAAATTAGTCCTTTCGTTATGCATTGCAACTCTTTTTTTGAGTTGTGATGAAACGGAAATAACCGAATTAAATAGTAACGGAATTCCTGTAGTTTCACTTTCAGAAAATACAGTAGTTTTAACCGAAGCTACCGCAGATGAAGAAGCTTTAATAGTCACTTGGACAGAACCAAACTTTGGTTTTAGTGCAGCACCTCTTGCATATAATGTGTTAATAGATACAGAAAATGGTGATTTTTCATCACCAGAAAGTGCTACAGCAAGTATGCCTTTAGAAAAAACTTTTACAGTACAACAACTAAACACACTTTTAACAGCGCTTGAATTACCCCCAAACGAAGAAGCTCAAGTTCAACTAAAAGTTGAAGTCAAATTAAGTAATGTATCAAGTGTATATTCTGAAGCTATAAATTTAACTGTAACACCTTACCCAGGACTTCCAGACCTTAGTACAACTTGGGGAATAGTGGGTGATGCTACACCTAATGCATGGGATGGGCTAGACGTACCTCTTTACAAAACAGACACAGAAGGTGTACTTGCTGCTTATGTACATTTAATTGATGGTGAAATTAAGTTTAGAGAAAATAATGATTGGGATGTAAATTATGGAGTTACTGGAACAGGTAACGCTTTAGAAGCTAACGGAGGAAATATAACTGTTACAGAAGGAACATATTATATTACCATGAATTTAAACAATCTTACCTATACAATGGAAGATGCTTCAACTACTGATATTTGGGGATTAGTTGGAGACTCAACTCCTAATGGTTGGGATGGACCAGACTGGACTTTTTACCCAGCTGGTAATGACCTTTACGTAACTAAAGTCAATTTGACTGATGGTGAACTAAAATTAAGATTAAACAATGATTGGGGAACCAACTACGGAGACACAGGTTTAGATAATACTCTAGATGATGGAGGAGATAATATTATTGTAACAGCTGGAACTTATAATATTGTTATAGATTTATTTAATCTAACTTATACGCTAGAAGTACAGCCGTAATCTTATAAATTTAATATTGTATTAAATAAAACTTTTAAAGCCTATTTACTTGTAAAACTAAATAGGCTTTTTCTTTATAAACTATAATTTAATTTCACATTTTAAAAAATATTAAAATGAAAAAAATATTACTCAACTTATTATTATTTCTACCATTACTAGTACTTAGCCAAGTCACTGTTAATCCAAACCCTATATTAGTAAATCAACCAGTAACCATAACTGTAGATATAACTGCATCTACTTGTAATAGTATTGTTAATCCTGCAAAAGTATATGCGCATCTAGGAGTTGGTAATGAAAGTGACGAATACGGAATTAAAGTCGTAGGTAATTGGGGACAAGATGATGGCGTTGGTGAAATGACCAATAATGGTGATGGCACTTGGAGTATAACAATCACACCTAGTACTTATTTTAATTTAACAGCTACTGAAGAAACAGAAGTCACCAAAATGGGATTAGTATTTAGAAACCCAAACGGTAGCCAAGAATTAAAATTAGACAATGGTGGTTGTCAAAACTTTGTATTTGATGTAGGAGCTTTTCAAGTAGATATGATTAACCCAGAATCTGACGGAGTTGTAGTTGTAACTAGCAATTCAGACACACAAATCATTGCTCAAAATTCAAATGGTGATGCTAATTATGTACTTAAAGCTAATGGTACAACTATTAATACAGCAACTACCAATTTTTATAACTATTCTTTTTCTAATATAACAGAAAACAAATACTGTCAATTAGAAGTCACACAAGGAACAGAAGTTGTTATTAAAAACTTCACAATTCTTGTTAATAGCAGCACATCTCAAGCATTACCTGCTAACATGGAAAACGGTATTAATTACACCAGCAACACCTCTGCAACATTAGTTTTAGAGGCTCCTTTAAAAGATTTTGTATATGTCGCAGGAAGCTTCAATAATTACTCACCAACATCTGCTTATGCAATGAAAAAAGATCCAACAACTGGACAGTTTTGGTTAGAGTTAACTGGACTAACTGCTGGTCAAATAGAAACTTACCAATATTGGGTTGGTGCAGAAAACCCTGTTTCTAACTCGCCAAATCTTGTAAAAACTGCAGATCCGTATTCAACATTAGTATTATCTCCATTTGATGATCCTTATATTCCAGCATCGTCTTATCCAAACTTACCTAGTTACCCAACTGGTCAAGACAGAGAAGTTACAGTTTTACAAACAGGTCAAACAACCTATAACTGGCAAGTAACTGACTTTGAAAAACCTAAAAAAGAGGATTTAGTAATCTATGAAGTGCTAATAAGAGATTTTGATAAAAATGCTGATGGAGGTCGTAATTACCAACAATTAATAGATCGAATAGACTACTTCAAAAACCTTAACGTTAATGCCATTCAACTGATGCCAATAATGGAATTTGAAGGTAATGAAAGTTGGGGATACAATACGTCTTTCCATATGGCTTTAGACAAATATTATGGTACAGAAGACAAACTAAAAGAGTTTATTGATGTGTGTCATCAAAATGGAATTGCAGTCATTTTAGACATCGCTTTAAACCATGCTTTTGGACGTAACTCTATGGTTAGAATGTGGATGGACGATCCTGATAATGATGGTTGGGGAGAACCAAGTAGCGAAAACCCATATTTTAATCAAGTAGCCACACACACTTATAGTGTTGGTTCTGATTTTAATCACTCTAACTCAAAAACTCAAGATTATGTTCAACGCGTAGTAAAACATTGGATTGAAGAGTTTAATATTGATGGATTACGTTGGGATTTAACTAAAGGATTTACCCAAAATTGTACTGAATCGGACGAAAATTGTACTAACCAATATCAAGCAGACAGAGTTGCTATTTTAAAACAATACGCAGATTACTCTTGGTCTCTTGATGATGATCATTATGTGATTTTCGAACATTTAGGTGGTACACAAGAAGAAAAAGAATGGGCTGATTATAAAATAAACGAAGGTAAAGGAATCATGCTTTGGGGAAAAATGACAGAGCCTTACAATCAATTAACTATGGGTTATGCCTCAGGAAGTAACATTAATGGAATGGGTCACAATAGCAGAAACTTTGATGCTCCAAGATTAATTGGTTATCCAGAAAGTCACGATGAAGAGCGATTAATGTATAGAAATTTACAATACGGAAACAGCAGTAACACAAACCATGATGTTACCAATTTAAATACAGCAATATCAAGAATGTCTGCTTTAGGAGCTGTAAGTTTAACAATTCCAGGACCAAAAATGATATGGCATTTTGGAGAGCTAGGTATGGAAAACTCGATTTACACTTGTAATAATGGTAACGTTAATGATACTTCAGGATCGGATGGAGACTGTAAATTAGATACAAAACCTCAACCACAGTGGGACAACAATTGGTTAACGGCTGCTACAAGAAGTCAAGTCTATAGTGATTGGGCAAGACTAAATGATTTAAAAGTAAACCAGTCTGTTTTTGAAGGTCAGTATGTTATTAACAACACAACTAATCCTGATGTTAATACTTTAACACCAAGAATTTTTATTTCAGATAACACAATTCCTTCAGATCAATTAAACAATGTTGTTATTTTAGCGAACTTTAATGTTACCTCACAAAATATAACTCCTGACTTCCCTTCAACAGGTACTTGGTATGATTTAATGGACGCAACTAATAGCACAAGTATTAACGTTACAAGTACAACAGCACCAATAACTATTCCTGCAGGACAATTTAAAATTTATGGTAATGCAGCACCTCAAAACTTAAGCACAGAGGAGTTTGCATTGTCTAGTACTTTTAAACTATATCCAAATCCGTCAAGCACTTCCTTTTCAGTTAATAAAATAGTAAATAACGTTCAAATAATGGATGTATCAGGAAAGCTAATAAAGGATTTTAAAGGTCGTTTTAATGCTGGACACAAGTTTAGCATTCATAACTTAGCAAAAGGACTATATCTTGTCACAACAACAACAAGTGAAGGTTTAATAAAAACTACTAAACTGATTAAATCATAATGATTTAATCAATTTAAACCGAAAAGCTTCAGTCAACCGCTGAAGCTTTTTTTGTTATATAAAATAAATGGCATAAAAAAAGCTTCTCAAAAATGAGAAGCTTTTTTTTCTTTGTACAGGCGGAGAGACTCGAACTCTCACACCTCGCGGCACTAGATCCTAAGTCTAGCGTGTCTACCAATTCCACCACGCCTGCAACTTATACCGATAATTTCGGATTGCAAATATAAACAATAGTTTGAATATTCATAATAACTTCAAACAAATTATTTTCCTTTTTGTATTTTTACCTAAATTCAATAATATTTTTTTCAATGAAAAACATAAAATCTTACGTTCAAGAAAACAAACAACGTTTTCTTGACGAATTAATAGAGCTACTTAAGATTCCCTCTATAAGTGCAGACTCAGCTTACAAAAAGCACACAATAAACACTGCAGAGGTCGTTGCAAAAAGCCTAACAGATGCTGGTTGTGACGTAGTAGAAATTTGCGAAACAGAAGGCTATCCAATTATTTACGCACATAAAATAATTGATAAAGATTTACCAACAGTTTTAGTTTATGGTCATTATGACGTACAACCACCAGACCCATTAAATTTATGGACATCACCACCATTTGAGCCTGTAATTAAAACAACAGATTTACATCCTGAAGGAGCCATTTTTGCACGTGGTGCCTGTGATGACAAAGGTCAAATGTACATGCACGTTAAGGCTATGGAGTTTATGACCAAAAATAATACTTTACCTTGTAACGTCAAGTTTATGATTGAAGGCGAAGAAGAGGTTGGTAGTGTTAACCTTGGTAAATTTGTAAAGCAAAACCAAGAAAAGCTATCAAATGATGTGATTCTAATTAGTGATACTGGTATGATTGCAAAAGACACACCATCCATTACAACAGGATTACGTGGTTTAAGTTATGTTGAGGTAGAAGTTACAGGGCCAAATCGCGATTTACATTCTGGTTTATATGGTGGTGCAGTAGCAAATCCAATAAACGTATTGACTAAAATGATAGCCTCGCTTCATGATGACAATAATCATATTACCATTCCATGTTTTTATGATAATGTTGAAGAATTATCAAAAGACGAGCGTGCACAAATGGCTAAAGCCCCTTTTTCTTTAGATAAATATAAAGCAGCTTTAGATATAGATGCTGTCTACGGAGAAGAAGGTTATACAACCAACGAGCGTAACAGCATAAGACCAACCTTAGACGTTAATGGTATTTGGGGAGGTTACACAGGCGAAGGCGCAAAAACAGTAATTGCTAGTCAAGCATTTGCAAAAATATCTATGCGATTAGTACCAAACCAAGATTGGGAAAACATTACAGACCTATTTAAAAACCATTTTGAAAGTATTGCTCCAGAAGGCGTCAAAGTAAAAGTAACACCTCATCATGGTGGACAAGGTTACGTAACACCAATAGATAGTGTCGGTTATCAAGCAGCAAGTAAAGCCTATCAAGAAACCTTTGGTAAAACACCAATACCACAACGTAGTGGAGGAAGCATACCAATCGTATCATTATTCGAGCAAGAACTAAAAAGTAAAACCATTTTAATGGGCTTTGGTTTAGACAGCGATGCAATACATAGTCCAAACGAACATTTTGGAGTTTGGAACTACCTAAAAGGGATAGAAACCATCCCGTATTTCTACAAATATTTTACTGAAATGCATAAATAATAATTAGGGTGTCACCACCTTTTGCTTTAAAAGTGGCAAAAGGTGGTCGCGTCATCCGTTATATCTTTATTTTGCCATATATGGCAGCAAAATAAAGGATGCCACTACTACCGCTTACACGTTAGACCTACTGCTAACAACTAAAAAACAACACCTTACCTAAATTATTTCAATAAAAAAACAGCTCTACATTTGTAGAATTGATTTTTTATTCTACATTTGTAGAGGTTAATCTAAACTTGTAGACATGCAATTATCAAAAACGGAAGAAGAATTAATGAATCACCTATGGAAGCTAGAAAAAGCTTTCATGAAGGACTTATTAGAAGCCTATCCAGAGCCTAAACCTGCAAATACTACTATAGCGACATTATTAAAACGTATGACAGACAAAGGTTTTGTGACTTACACTAAATTTGGTAACTCAAGACAATACTATCCTTTAGTTAATAAAAAAGACTATTTCTCTAAGCATGTTAATGGGTTAATCAAAAACTTTTTTAACAATAGCAGTTCTCAATTTGCTTCATTTTTTACTAAAGAAACAGATTTAAGTAAATCAGAATTAGAAGCATTACGCTCTATAATTGATAATGAAATTAAAAACAAATAATTATGGGATTACTGCTATTAAAATCCATTACCTGTCTATTAATACTTCTTATATTCTATAAATTAATATTAGAAACTTTAAGCAACCATAAATTTAAAAGAGCCTATTTATTAATCGCTATTTTAACATCAGTCATTACGCCTTTTATAACCTTTGTAAAATATGTAGCTCCTTCAGTTGATAAGGTATTGCTAATTGATAATAATACAGAAACAATACCATTAAATACAACTTTTAAAATAGCAGAAGGCACTAATTACTTAGCATTTGTATTATGGAGTTTATACGCAATTGGTGTTAGCTTATTCTTAATTAGGTTTGGAAAAAATGTTTTTGGGATTGTTTCAAAAATTAAAAAACATGAAAAAGTTAAACATAATAATTTCATCAATGTTTTAATACATCAACTGGAAATTCCACATACTTTTTTCAACTTCATTTTTCTTAATAAAAATAAATTCGAACACAATCAAATTCCGCATGAAATATTACTACACGAACAAACACATGCTAAACAAAAACATAGTTTAGATATATTATTTATTGAGCTATTACAAATAATGTTTTGGTTTAATCCATTGTTATATTGGTTAAAAAAAGAGGTTAAACTTAATCATGAATTTTTAGCTGACCAAGCGGTTTTAAATCAAGGAGTAGACACTAAAAACTATCAAAATATTTTGCTAGCGTTCTCATCAAACCAGCAGGAACAGGCATTAGTTAATGCCATCAATTATTCATCAATCAAAAAACGTTTTACACTTATGAAAACACAAACAACAAAATCAGTCGCTTGGCTACGCAGTTTACTACTGCTTCCATTATTAGGAGTTTTAATTTACAGCTTCAGTAATACAATAGAAATTGAAAAAGAAACTAACTCTAATTTATTACAAAAATTTGAAAATGCATCAGAAAAGGTAAATTCTAAAATTAATTATATAAATGAAATTAATAAAGACGAGTATTATAAAAATGTAACAATAATATTTAGAGATAAAAACAAGAATGTAATTGCAACTAAAAAATATGTTGACTTATCTGAATTAGAAAGGAAACTATTACCACCTCCACCATCCAAACCAAAAAAGATTAGCCCAACAAAACAACAGTTAAACAATTGGTTGGACAGTAAAAAATATGGTATTTGGTTAGACGGAAAAAAAATTAACAATAATAAATTATCATCATTATCAACATCAAGTTTTGCTCATTATTTTGAAAGTAAATTGGCTAAAAATGCTTTAAACTATGGCAAACATTATTACCAAATAGATTTATACACAGAAGATGCATTTAACAAAAATTGGGAGGATACAATAAAACCTTTAAGTAAAGAATCTGAAATATTTATCTACTATAATCAAAAAGCATTAAGTAATAATAAAAAACAAATTTCAAATTATACTCAATCTGCGACTTTTTTAGAAAACACAAAATTACTAGTAAACGGAATAGAATGTGATGGTTGTAAACTTAATTTAAGTAAAAAAGGCATAATTGGACTAATATTATCTACCAATAACAAAGAAGCAATCACGGAGTTTAAACTTAAAATACCCGGAATTAAAACCTTATTTAACGAAGGTAACATGCCTAATAACGAAACTAAACAATATATTACAAGAGCTAAGCAAGGAGATATTATCCAAGTATTTGACATTAAAACTAAGTCCAATAAATTTAAGCCTGTTGTTATAAAGGTTGTAGACAAAAATGATGAGAATTATTCTGAATCACCTAAAGTAAAAAAAGGAGACGCGTCTAGTATTCCTCCTCCACCTCCACCACCTCCAGTAAATCCTAATGCAACACCAGAAGAAAAAGCAAAACAAGAAGAAGTCATAGAACAATACAATAAAGAGAATAAAATTATAAAAGGAAAGGTGTACAAGAATCCACCACCTCCTCCTGCTGCTCCAACACCACCTGCACCTTTGAAAAGTGATAAAGAACTTGTTGAAGCAAAAAGAGCTAAATTGATTGCTAGACGTAATCAAATAATAGCTGAAAGAAATAAGAAAAAAAGCACTTTAAAAAAGGCAAAATCAATAGAAAGAAAAGAAGCACTAGAAAGTAGAAGAGCTGAACTTATAGAAAAAAGAGACGCCAGGAAAATAGCACTTCAAAAAAGAAGAGATAATATGCTGCCTCCACCTCCACCAAAATCTCCTTTACAACATGTTATTGATATGTCTAAAAAAGGAGCGACATTTTACTACAACACCAATAAAATATCATCTGATAAAGCTATCGAATTAATTAAACAGAATAAAAATTTAAATATTTCTTCAAATACTGATAATGGTAATTCAACTGTAAAAATCTCAGAAAAAGGAATAATTACAATTAATGATAACTAATTAAAACGATTAAAAAATTCAAACTTAATATTAAAAACCTCATTTTTTTGAGGTTTTTTTAGCTCTAAACTGTAACAAAAGCTAGCACTTAGCGTTCTAATAGATATCATCAATCAAAATCAATCATATCATGTTAAAACAATTTTTTATTATCTGCTCTGGAGCAGATACAGACCTATTAAACACAACATCAAAAGGCGAACAAAACAAGTATGTTGGAATTGGTGCTACTGTGTTTTTCACAGCTATAATGGCCTTTATAGCGTCCAGTTACGCATTATTTACAGTCTTTGACAATGTCTATGCTGCTATTGGATTTGGTCTAATTTGGGGTTTGTTAATATTTAATTTAGACCGTTTTATTGTTTCGACTATCAAAAAACGAGGGAGTTTTACTAGAGAGTTATTACAAGCTACACCAAGATTAATACTAGCACTAATCATAGCAATAGTAATATCTAAACCTTTAGAGTTAAAGCTTTTTGAAAAAGAAATCAATCAAGTTTTATTAACCGAAAAAAATGCAATGACGCTTCAAAACCAAGATGCTATTGCTTTACAATTTTCACCTAAAGAAAAACAACTAAAACAAGCTATAGTCAACCTTGAAAATAACATTACTGTTAAAGAGGCTGAAGTTAACACCCTTTACAACACTTATATTGCAGAAGCTGAAGGTAATTCTGGAACAAATAAATTAGGAAAAGGACCTGTATACAAAGAAAAAAGAGAAAAACATGATACTGCTTTAGCAGAATTACAAACGCTTAAAGCAGATACAAAACAAAAAATTACAGCAATTGAATCTGAATTATTAGTACTTAAAACTAAGTATGATAATCAAGTTGCTAATACACAACCGATAATTGATGGGTTTGATGGTTTAATGGCTAGAATAAATGCTTTAAACAGTTTGCCTTGGCTTCCTTCATTTTTTGTCTTTTTGTTATTTTTAGCTATTGAAACTTCTCCAATAATAGCAAAACTTTTAACTCCAAAAGGAGAATATGATTTTAAACTTGAAGATCATGAAACAGCTATTAAAACTGTAGTAGAGCAACGTGTTAAAGAAAGGCAATTATCCGTTGCTGCAGATTTTAAAATTAATGATAAAGTATATGCAGATTTATCAGAAGAAGATGAATTATATGACTACAAACAAAAAAAAGCCAGAGCATTAATGCAGCTTCAAGCGGATGCTTTTTATAAACAGCAACAAAAAGCATTGTAACTAAAAAAGGCTTCAATTAAAATTGAAGCCTTTTTTGTATGTATTAATTAAGATTATAGTTTCTTAACGTATTCTGTAATAATAACGGTAAGTGTAGGTCCTACTTTACCTTCAATATAGTTAGCGTTCTCATGATCTAATCTTATATTTCTAACAGCAGTACCTTGTTTAGCAACTTGACTAGACCCTTTAATTTTAAGATCTTTAACTAAGACAACACTATCTCCTGTTTCTAAAATAACACCATTACAATCTCTATGGATAATTTTATCAGCTTCGTCTTTGTGCTCATCGGTTAATCTAGCAATTGCTAAATTATCATCGTCTAGATACATCATATCTAGTAAATCTTTTGGCCAACCTTCGGCTCTTAGCCTTTGTAACATTCTCCAAGCCATAATCTGAACAGCAACATGCTCTGACCACATACTATCGTTTAAACACCTCCAATGGTTTACATCCATCTCTGTGTTTTTCTCGATTTGATCATAACAGTTTGCACAAACTAACAAGCAAGTGTCTACGGTCTCGTTTAAAGATGGTGGAATATTATATTGTCTAGTATCTGTAGTAGAAGTACACAACTCGCAAGTAGTATTACTTCTATCTTGTAACATTTGAAGTACGCTCATGATATATTTTTTGATGCGCACAAATATAGTAAATGCTTTGTGTTAAAACACTAATTGTAATGCTAAGATGCTTTTTGAACTGGTCTAGCAATTTTGTGGTCAACAAAAACCTCTAACAATTTAGCTTTTTGTGCATTAAAAACGACTTCTTTAGCTGATGCTGGAATTAAAATGGTTTCTCCCATTTTTATAGTTTCAGTTTGTAGTCCTGAAGTAATTTCGGCTTTACCTTCAACACACATAAATATTACAAACGAATCTAAATTAGAATAATCTCTAACTTTAATCTTTGATATTGACATGATATTGGTTGTGAAGTAATCACAGTCAACTAGATTTGTACTACAATTAGGAATCAAACTATAATCTGCCTTTCCGTTAGACTCAAAATGTTTAGTTGCTTGAGCTGCTAATTTAGTATGTAATTCTCTTTTATGTCCTGAATCATCCATCCTATCCCAATCATAAACACGATAAGTAATGTCTGATGTTTGTTGTATTTCGGCAGCTAAAACACCAGCTCCAACAGCGTGTACTTTTCCTGCTGGAATAAAATAACTATCTCCTTTTTTTACTTTTTCGCGATTAAAAACAGTATCAACATTTTGTGCTGTAATATGATTAAGTAACTCTGGATTTGTGTCTTTACTTTTTAATCCTAAAACAATATCTGCATTATCATCACTATCCATTATATACCACATTTCAGTTTTACCAAAACTATTATGATGTTGTTTTGCCATTTGATTATCTGGATGGACTTGTACAGATAAATCTGTTTTAGCATCTAAAAATTTAATTAATAAAGGAAAGTTGGTACCAAAGTTTTCAAAATTATTAACACCAACCATTTCTGCTTTATGCTCTGCAATTAATTGTTTTAAATCTTGACCTTGATATAACCCATTTGAAACAACAGAGATGTTACCATTAACGTCTGATATTTCCCAACTCTCTCCAACATTATCTTTATTGGTAGCCTTCCCTAAAAGATTAGCTAGTTTGTTTCCTCCCCAGATTTTTTCTTTTAGAATAGGATTAAATTTTATAGGATATGCTTTCATAGTGATACTTAATTTAAAGTTTGCTTAAACTTTGTAAGTTTACAAACTGATCGTTTACATTTAATTTTTTTAAATAATCGATAATAGAAAATAAGCTTTTAAACAATGTTAATTTAATATCTCTTTTTTTAAGGTTTTCAATATTAAAATCTAAAATCAAATCTTGGTTTTTCGATATAGCTTTAATCAAACCATTTAAACCATGTTCGTTTTTATTTAAAAGGTTTGCTGTTGCATAACCCAAATGTTCTAAATCATGTTGACTAGCCATAAATCTTGCTCCTGCTCTAACTGCAGACACATCAGACTTAAACTTATTTATATTAACTACAGATACATTGTTACAACATTGCTTTATCTGGTCAAGAATCTTGTAGGTATTATCTTTACTATTGTTATTTACCAAACACAACTCTAAATTTGGAGTTTTTTGTATTTGTTGTATAAAACAATCTGTATCGATATCATTCTCGTTATTATGAAAAATTATAATTACACCTATTTTCATGATTTGTGTTTGGGGATTTGGGGTTATTATTATTTATTGTACTACTTCAAGCTTAGTTGATTTGGTTATAGCTGGCTTTTTTTTTCCTCTATATACCCAAGCAATTTGAGCTAATTGAAATATGATTTTTACTGAATCTTTCATTGATAGTTTAGAACCATCTGCATGAATCCATCTTTTTAATGGTTGCTCACAAAGCATTGACTTTGCTTTTTTTAATCCAAAATGAATACTCATTCTTTTAAAAATTTCGACATCAAAAATCCATTGTGTAACAAACTTTTTACCAAATGCAATTTGAATAACATCTTTACTAAAGATTTTAGCGCCACATTGTGTGTCTTTAAAATCCATTCTTAAAATCTTTCTTATAATAAAGTTTATGGTCAAACTAATTATTTTTCTAGCAGACTCTTTAGTTATATCCGCTCCCATTCTTGATATTCTTGACCCACTAACTATTTTAAAATCTGAAGTTTCAATAGTTTTAACCAAGTCGTCAAAATCTGCTAAGTCTGTGGATAAGTCTGCATCTAAAAACCCTATATAATCAAGATCTTCTTTTTCTGCCATGTGTAACATACCTAAACGAACAGCTTCAGCTTTTCCTCCATTTTTCTCACAGTCATAAACTGTAATAAAGTCCTCTCGTCCTTTTTGTAAATTATTTAAAACCTCTAAGGTTTTATCTTTACTACCATCGTTTACAAAACATAAATGGTAGCCTGTATATTTATCTATGTAAGATAAAAACTCGTCACTTAACAAACGCTCTTCTTCATTGTAACAAGGTATTACAACACCAACACAACGATCCTGAATCATTACATTGCTAGCTGCTACAGTATTTTCAACTACTGGAGCACCAATTAAGCGTTTAACACGTGCACTTATCTCGTTTAAACTTAAAGGTTTTTTCATGTAGTCGTTAATACCCAAATCAAAACCTTCAGTAATTGTTTCGTCTTTATTATCTCCTGACAACACCATTATTGGTGTTTCAGATTTTTTAGCAATCCTTATGTATTTAACAATTTCTAATCCAGACAAACCAGGCATATTGATGTCTACAATTACTAAATCTGGGTTAAAAGAATCGTAAGAGTCTAATCCTTTTTGACCATCAGTTTCTATCTTAACTTGATAACCTAACTCGGTTAATCTTTTTTGTAAAGGCAGTAAAACCAACTGCTGATCATCTATTGCTAATACTTTCATAACTAGGGTGTTTTATTGTTTTTTGATACACCAAAAATAGCATAGAATTGTGATGAAATTATCTTCTTTAGATTAAGCAGGCATTAAGTGTCGACGAATGGTAAATTGCTGTAGATAATTAAAAATTGGAGCAGTATTTAATTTAATTATCTTTACAATTATGTATAACTTTAGGTTAACAAAATAACGATCAGTAATAATTGAAAGAAACCTCAAATAAATTTTTAATTGCCGCACTCCTATTAGGATTGTCTTTTCATGGTAGTTCCATATTTTTCACATTGGAAACTACGTATGATGCATTAATTCATTTATTTTTTGCAGATCATTATGCTAATAGTTGGTTTGAACCCTGGAACTATGAGTGGTACACTGGTTTTACTGTACAAAGTTATCCGCCTTTAGTACATCAAACTATTGGTTTATTATCATTAGTTGGAGGTTTAAAATTTGGAATGTTTAGCGTTGCGCTTATTGCAATTGTCCTATTTGTAACTGGTACGTATCGTTTTTCATTATTAATGACATCAAACAAAACAGTTGCTGGTTATGCTTGTGTTTTGGCTGTTTTCTCATCTTCTTTTGTAGAAACCCTTCATATTTTTGGGCAATTACCCAGTATTGTTGGTGTTTCAGTTTTAATGCATGCTTTACCTGAAATTTATTTATGGTTAAAAACAGGAAGAAAATGGTATTTAGCCACTAGTTTATCGCTTATAGCGGTTACAGTTACTTCACATCATGTAACACCAATATTTGGAATGGTATTTTTTATCTTTCCTTTAATAGGTATGGTGTTAATGGATGTTTCTAGAGAACAAGTGAATAGTATGAAGGAAGTAACCTTCAAAATATTTTTGAATAGCTTTTTCAAGCTTTTTAAACGTATTGTAAGCTTTGGCATGCTGTCTTTAGTGTTAATTGTAGGTTGTATTTTTCCGTATTGGTTAAACTCTAAAGCCAACCCAATTACGCAAGTACCTATACCACATGGTTCTCGAGATAATTTTTTAGAAATTACGTCTTCAGGATTAGTATTCTTTTTAATTCCTTGGGGAATTTTACTAATATTATTGCCTTACATTTTTTATAGATACTATAGCAAACGTTACTTGTTTTTTGGATTATCGGTTACCATTTGTACCATTTTAGGAACTGGAGGAACGACTCCTGTACCACTAAAAATGTTAGGAGAAACTGCTTTTAATATTTTAACTTTAGATAGATTTACGCTTTGGGCTTCTATTTTATCCATTCCTTTAATGGGTGAATTTGCTTATCGCTTTGTGCAAGGCGATTTAAAAGCATTAATTCAATCTAAATTTGGTGCTGTTTACCATCGTATTATAGGTGGAATATTGGCTGGTTTATTTGTCTTTATGGTGGTTTTTACGATGAGTTTAAATTACTTTAGACCTTCACAACCGCAAAAAATAAAAATGCTACCTATTGTCAACTTCTTAAATCAAGATGATCATGATAAATGGCGCTTTTTAACGCTTGGTTTTGGAGACCAAATGGCTTGGTTGAGTGCACAAACTAATGCCATGACTGTTGATGGAAACTACCATTCTGCTAGAAGATTACCAGAATTAACCACAAGACCTATTGAGCGTTTAGAAAACTCTAAATTTAAAGGTGTTGCAGGTATTGGATCATTACAACAATTTTTAACCACTCCAGAAAAGTACAATTTAAAGTATATATTCTCTAACGATAAGTTTTACGATCCAATCCTCTATTTCTGTGGTTGGCAACGCTTAAGACAATTAGAAAATGGTATTATGGTTTGGGAACGTTTAAACATTCCGCCAGTTTCTGCTATTTTACCTAAAGAAGATGTTGCTAAATGGTTGAAGATTCATTGGGGAATTATGCCTTTTTTAACCGTTTTAATAGCGTTTGTATTAAACATACAAATGTTATTTGTTATTGCTTTAAAAACCAAAGAAAAACCGCTTCCAGATTTTTTAAAGTTTCCAATTAGTTATAATAAATTTAATAGAAATGTATTACGCATCATACACCTTTGGTCTTTAGTTTTGGCAGGAGTTGTATTTTACGGAGTCTATTTATTCTACATTAAAAACGAATCACAACTTAGCCCAGAAAATGCAATTATTGCCTATTATGATGCCTTAGATTTTAAAGAATTTGAAAAAGCACATAGTTTAATTGATCCTAGTAGTAACATACCAATTGCGCAATACATGTTAGAAATTTCAGTGACTGATGGACTTTTAAGTAGTTATGCAAAAATGGATGCTATTGAAACCGAAATTACTGCTGTAAACGATAGTACAGTCTCAGCAAAAGTGATTAGCCAATGGATTACACCTTTAGAAAAAATTGAAAAAGTAGATTACAAATCGCTTTCTAAAATTAAAGGAAAATGGTTTTTACAACCAGATGATTTAAATAACGATTTACCTCCTGACCAATTGTACTCAGACAATGTTACTAAGTATTTTAATCAAGGACGACGACGCATTACAACAGAAGCAACCCATCATGAAGACATTTTAAAACAACCCGTTTTAGAAGTTGTGTCGGCTAAACTGGTACATTATGATGGTAGTTATGCTATTATTGGTGAAGTACAAAACATAGACAATGTTCCGTCTGATGTTATTTTAAAAGGAACATTATATAATGATGACAATAAACAGTTGGCAACTTACAATGCCAAATACCATGTCAAGCATAAACTAATGCCTAAAGAATCTAGTAGTTTTAGAATTAATTTTGAAGGTATTGCTTGGTCTAAAACGCAAGATTCTATTCCTGACACATTTAATCCAGACGAATTTACACCTGTTGAATTTGAAGAACAACCAACAAAATTCAACTTACAAATCGCCGGAAATGTTGCAGGCACAGATTTATATAAAAATGTAGTTTTAAGTGAACTAAAAATTAAAGATTCTATATTAGAAGGAAATCTTTTTAATAGCGGTATTCAAGAAATTACAATACCTCAACTTCTAATTACGTATTATGATGAGAACAAAAACATGATTTGGGTAGATCATTTATTTGTTAAAGCAGGAGTTAGGCAACAACGTAAACAACATTTTGATTATACTATTTTACAAAGTGGTAAAGTAGAAATTATTAACGATAGTATGAAAAACATCTTTGTAAATGGTTTACCAAACGAAGATATCTCAGACAAAATAGTACCAAACCGAATTATAGATCATACAAACGCACAATTACAACCTATTGAGCATCCAGATTTTAGTTATATTAAAATAGAAATTAACACTTATATAGGTAGCCCAAATTAATGCAAAAACAACGAACATATCTGTTTTTTTTAGGATTGATTTTATTATCATCCTTCGCAATCGTACGACAAAATAAAGCTTCGGTTGTTATGAAACTATTAACTACTAAAACCGACTTTGAGGTTGGTCAAACTGTTATATTACAATTTTCAAATACACAAGAAGCAGACAAACCGTTGCTTTATTGTTCTAACAGTTATGGTTCTACTTTAATTACTTCGACTATAAAAAACAACACACTAGAATATGTCATTCCAGAAAACATTACCAAAAAAATTGGCGTCATCAATTGGACTATTTTAAATGCAAACAAATCGCTTTCTGGAACATTACATATACTTCCAAAAGCAGAAGTTGCAACCATGGAAACCTATATTGGTCCTCCAAGCATTGAAGCTGGTGGAACAGATTACACCATGTTGGTTGTTATTCCAACAGACTCTCTAGATAATCCTGTACCAAAAAACACTTTAGTAAACGAGAAACATCAGTTTTTATCTTCGGAAGAAACGCATGATATTTTTACAGATAAACTTATTGCTTATAGAAATATTTATTCGAAAAAAGAAAGTGGTCGTATGTTGGTTTCGTCAGAAAGCTTAGGCATCAACTCTAAAGAATTCACCATTAATGTTATGCCAGCAATTCCTACTGGATTTACTATAAGTGCGACAAGACCGCATAACTATTCCGATGGAAATCAAATTACGACATTTACGACCTCTATTATAAAAGATGAACACAATAATGTTGTTAGTGACGGTACTTTTGTAACCTTTTTTATTACCAATCAAGAACAGTATGTTTTAAAAACAACTGGCACAACCATTGATGGAGTTGCAACCTCAAAAATGATTCATCCAGATTATGCAGACACTTGGAGTATAAAAGCGTATGTTGATGGTATGTCCGAAAGTAATAGCATTACCTTAAGCTACAAACAAGTTATTGAAGATTTTGAGGTTGCCTTTTCTGAAAAAAATCGTTTAATAACCGTTGGTCCTTTGCAAAGTTTTATGCAGCAAATGATTCCGGATGGATTACACATTAAACTTAAAATATATAAGGATAATATATTAGTAGAAACATTGACTAAAACATCGTTTAATGGTTATACTACTTTTAAGCTGAAACCTGCTATTTACAGTCATGGTAATTATGATTTTAGTTTAGAAACTGCTGGAGTAGCAAAACAATTTAAAACAATCAAACTATGGTAAGTATTAATAAAAATATTATGCGTACCATATTAATAGCCTCGTATATTATGCTTGTAGCCTTAATTATTTCTGGAGTTAGTGCTTTATTTAGTTACCTAAATACTGGTGCAGACCGAAGTAAAATGCTGCATACCGAAATTAAAAAAGTAGAACAATATTTACCTACAATAAATTGGGAACCTTTACAAAACGAAGGACGACCAATGGATAACGAAAACCTAAATGCATTACAAAACGATTATTTAGATGCTTGGTATGTTAAGCAAATTGCTTACAAAACCAATAAAACTGCTGGAATAAAAGACTATTATACAGATAGTGCAAGAGAAAACTTATTTGCGTTTATAGACTTAAACAAAGCGCAAGACATTACCATAGAAGCTACTACTTTAAAACACAACCCTACTTTAGAGTTTTTTAGTGAAGACGGACAAATGGCTGTCATTACAGACCGAAATGTTATTGAATACAAACGTGTATTTAAAGCTAATAAGTTGGTTTTAGAAACTACTGAAACCTCAACATACCAAATGGTGTTTTTGCTTGAAGATGGTTTCTGGCGTATTAGACATTTGGTTAAAGAAGAAGCTGATATTTACAATAAGCAACCAAAACAAATTGCTGTTGATAGTTTAAATATTAAAGGCATTAATTACTATCCGCAAGCCAATCCTTGGGATATGTTTGGCAATGCTTTTTCTACCGATACTATTGCAAAAGATTTTAAAATAATTAAAGATGCAGGTTTAAACTCTGTCAGACTATTTGTGCAATACGAAGATTTTGGTAAAGCCGCGATAGATTATAAAAAAGTAGACAAATTAAAGCAAACTTTAGATATGGCAGCTGCTAACAATTTAAAAGTCGTTTTAACGCTTTTTGACTTTTATGGAGATTATAATGTTATGAGTTGGACTTTAAATCAACGTCACGCAGAAGGTATTGTAAATGCTGTTAAAGACCACAAAGCCTTATTAGCTTGGGATATTAAAAACGAACCTAATTTAGATTTTGAATCTAGAGGAAAAGATAACGTTATTGCATGGTTAGATAATATGATTGATTTAGTCAAAGAAATTGATACTGTACATCCAGTAACCATAGGTTGGTCCAATACTGAAAGTGCTACTATTTTAAAAGATAAAGTAGATTTTATATCATTTCATTATTACGAAGATTTGGAACAATTAGATGAAGCCATTACAACCATGAAAAAAGAAATACCAAACAAACCCTTAGTTTTGCAAGAGTTTGGAATGTCTTCATATTCTGGATTGTGGAAACCTTTTGGGTCTTCAGATGAAGACCAAGCTAATTATCACAAAAAAATCCAAGAACAAATTGCAGCAAATAAGTTGCAATTTATGTCTTGGACTTTATATGATTTTACTTCTGTACCTAATGATGTTGTAGGTAGACTACCTTGGCGTAAAAATACTCAAAAGCATTTTGGGTTTATTGATAAAAATGGGACAAAAAAACCTGCTTTTAAATATATAACACATTAATTGTTTGGGACAAAAAAGGTATACTATAATTATTCTACTGTGGTAGGTTGTATATCTATAGTTTGCTTTTTTCTAGATTTAGTTGGTCTTTTTTTTTGAATAATCTTATCAAAATTATTCAAATACATACTTGCTATTTTTTCCATTGGATAGGCTGTTGCTGCTTCATAATTTGCTTTACCTAATTCAATTCTGTAATCATTATTGGTTACAATAGCTTCAATTGCTTTGGCTAAACTATCAATAGATGTTGGGTCAAAAAACTCACCTTTATAACCTTCATCTTTAACTAATAAAGCAAGATCTCCTAAATCTGGCATTACAACTGCTTTACCGTAACTTCCAGCTTGATGTAAAACTCCAGAGCTTCCTGTTGTGGATGTATAAGGAAATACAACTACTGCACTTTCGTTAAATAATACAGGTACTTCTACTTCTTCTACATAACCTGTAAAACGTACTTGCGGTACATGTTTATAATCTTCTTTTACTTTAGCTAAATAACCTGGTACATTTGGGTTGTCTGTTCCTGCAATTACAACTTCAAGATCCATTCCTGTATATTTTCTAACTTTTTCTACAGCTTCAATCATACCTTCAACCTTTTTATAGGTACCAAATTTCCCGAAAGTCATAATCTGTAAAGGTCCTTTTGGCAAACTGTAATCTGGTTGTATTTCAGTAACTTCAAAAGTTCCATGCGGAATTAATGTTACATTTTTGGCCTTATATTTTTTCTCTAAAATGTCAACGTACTTTTGCATTGTTACTGCAACTGTATCTGCTTGTAATATTAATTTTGTTAGAGTTGTACCAATAAAACCATATACTTTTTGCATTAGTTTATTACTTGTAAATCCTGCAGATCCTAAATCTACCTCTTCAAGTATATTATGTAATAAAACGATGTTTGGTATGTTTTTTAACTTACAAACTAATGGTAACATTAAACCTAAAGCTGCAGCTATTTTTTTATCTCCAAACTTCATGAACTGCAAGTTAAATAATACTGCATCTGGTTTGGTTGCATTAATAGCTTTAGTAACGTTGATTATGTTAGTATAGCTATTAAAAGCCCAACACTCTTTAACAGTGATCTTACATCCAGCTTCAGTAAACGCGATATCTTTTACGCCTTCTGTTTTATCTGTAAGCAACACTATTTCTGTTACATTATCTTTTTGTCTAAAATGCTTTACTAAATGGTAAGCGTACTCGTTTAGTGTGACTTTACTTGGTGGATATGCTGTTACGATTGCTAGTTTCATAATACCTGTATTTATATTTTTTAATATCTTGTCTCTTGATTACATTACAAATTTGGACTTTTAAAAAGAGTTATTCTATTAACCTTAGACAGAATGCATTTTGGTGTAGACGAATGGTAAAAATCTATAGATTTACCTATTTTACAGATAGTTACAAAACCTACAAAAAACAAAAAAGGCTGTAGTACAAACTACAGCCTTCAACCAAAATAAACTAAAAAAACACTCAATTCTATTGTTTCAACTTAGAGTCGAAAACAAAAAAACTAATTTGTATTACAAGTAATAACGACATGGCTATAATCTGCATGTGTACGACTTGTTCTAAACTGTCATGAAAAAATATTACTAATCCCATTTGAAGCATTCCAAACACTCCAGAGATCACAACAGGAATGTATCTGTCTAATGATAAATAGTAATATGCAAATATATTTGAGATGGCAAACAAACCTGTTGCCAAAGCGTACTTCCATAATAAAGGAGCCATAGCTAAATAACTATCACCAAATAAAATGGTAATTGCTGTTTTTGGGAATAAGGCACAACCAATAACGATAACGGTTGCAATTCCTGCTATATAACCAACATACTTAAACAATATTGGCGCTGTTGCTTTACCTTCTTTTTTTAACTGTACTACAGTTGGTAGTAATAACATTACAAACATCCAAGCTATGAAGTAAACTATACGACCTATTAAGGCTAATGAAGCGTATAATCCTGCATCATAAGAGTCAAAGTAATGTTTAACTAATAATATGTCACTATTATTAATTATAATTTGAGTTAGCTCATAAAACGCAGTGATTATAAAAAAGCTACGAACTTGTTTTGACTGCGTTGCATCAATAGCTAATATATTTTTAAATTTTAAATTTTTAAATTTAAAAGGTATTAATCCAAAACCAAACGAAATTAAAATTCCGATAGCAATCACAACCGATGATTGCATGTTAAATAAAAAGATCAATCCTAAGGTAATAACCAATCGACTTAGCATTTCTGCTTGATAAGTAATTGATAAAAACTTAAATTCTTTTTTACCCTGAAACACACCTCTGTTTACACTCATTAAAAAATAAAGCGGTACACCAATTCCAAATATGGTAAACATGCTTGACGACGATGTGTTAAAAACAATTTGTAATTGTTTTGCAAATATTATAATTAAAGCTCCAAAGCCCAATCCCACAATAGTAGCATGCTTATATATTTTAGCTACAAAATTGGCGAAAGTTTCATTTTCAAAAATTACCGAAAACTTTGCTGTTACTAACTGAAATGTCATAGCTACAAAAGATAACACCAACAAAAAGGTAATTAAAACAGCTGCGTCTGCAAATTGTGCTGGTCCTAATACACGACCTAGAATTAGGTTGTATAAATAGTTTCCTCCATTTACTGCCAATACACTTAGCATAAACAGTTGCTCTGGAGATATTTTTCTTGATTTTAACATCGATAAAACTTGCATCTTAATAGCGATTTAAGGTTAAGGTTTTTAGTTATGCTACATTAGGATAGCTAAAGGTTTCGTAAATAGTTTCGCTATTTTTACCTTCAACAAAAAACATATTTTGTTTCATTATCGCTTGACTATACATAACTTTTAAAACTTGTAATGCTGTTATATCAATAGATTCTACATTTTCAATATTTAATGTCATATTTGTATTGGACTCTAAAATGTAGCTAAAATGCTTTTTAAAACTTGTAATGTTTGCAGTATTTAAAACACCATCTAAAAAAATTGTATTGTCTTGTTGTGTTATTGTTAGTGCCATAATGTTTCAGTTTAAAAGGTTTAAATTTGGGTATAAGTATTAAGTTATGCTTAGTAATTCTTCATAAATATCTTTACAACCAAGTCCTACAATTACAAAAGGTTTATCCCATGATTTTGCATTATTATAAATAACTTTAAAAGCATTCATACCTTTTGCATCTATTTGAGTAACTTTATTAATATCAATCGTTAGGTTTTCTAAAGTATTAAGAGTGATGTTAAAATGGGTTTGAAAGCTACTTGCTGTGGTAGCATCAATTTGTCCTTCTAATGTAAATGTGTTATCGTTTCTTAATATTTTTAAAGCCATGTTGGTTTCTTGTTTGTTTCTGATACAAAGATGCAACGTAAACCTTTCAAATTCAGTTGAATTTCGACGAGTCGACGATTGGTGTAGATGAATGAATGGAAATGAATGCTTAACTTGCAAATGACTTAAAACCAGAACATGAAACTTAAATTTATATTTCTACTTACCTTATTATCAACTTCTTTTATGGGATATACCCAAGACATGAAAGAAGGGTTTACCTATTTAGAAACTGGTAAGTACGCTAAAGCGGAAACTTTTTTTCAGTCTATTTTAAAACAATATCCAGACAATAAAACTGCAAGACTTTGTTATGGTCGTGCTATTGGACTAAACGGTAAACCTGAAGACGCCAACACCTTATTTACAAACCTATTGGCAGATTATCCTGATGATTTTGAAGTCAAGCTAAATTATGGAGAGTCTTTATTGTGGACTAGTAATTTTCCTAAAGCTAAAACCTATTTTAAATCTTTAATAGACGAAGATCCAAAAAGTTTTGCTGCACTATTAAGTTATGCAAACACACTTTCTAATTTAAAAGAATATGAAAATGCTTTAAAATATGTAGACAAGGCTTTAGAGGTGTCTCCTGGAAACCCAAATGCACTAACATCTAAAAAATACATGTATTTAGGCTATGCTTACCAAAAACAACAGGCACAACAATACGATGAAGCCGAAGCATTACTTAAAAAAAGTCTTGCACTTTTTAACAATGACAAAGACAGTTTATTAAACTTAGCCAATCTGTATTTAATTGCAAATAAATATGATGATGCTCAAGCTACTTATAATACTTTAGCAGCCAATCCTGACAATAAAATTATTGCTTTAAATGGTTTAGCGTTAGTATCTCACTTAAAAGGTAAAGAAAAAGACGCACTAGATTTAAGTACACAAGCCTATAACAGCTTAAATGAAACTACAGACGCTACACTAAAACAACAAACTACAGAGCGTTACGCGCAAGCGTTAATTTGGAATAAAAAATACAAAACTGCAGACACGCTAATCGCGAATTTAATTGAAATAAAACCTAATGACAATTGGGTCTTAGCTTTACGTGCAACACTTAATATTTACAAAAGTGACTTTAAAAAAAGTGTTACTGATTATGATCAAATTTTGGTTAATGACAGTA
The DNA here is from genome assembly GCF_016785945.1 of Olleya sediminilitoris. GTDB lineage: Bacteria > Bacteroidota > Bacteroidia > Flavobacteriales > Flavobacteriaceae > Olleya > Olleya sediminilitoris. Next base: position 126,720 of record NZ_JAEMEF010000008.1, read on the forward strand.
CATCTTTTGACGGAAACTTGGGTAACGCAAATGCTTTAAAAGCATTAGGTAAATATGAAGCTGCATATAAGTCTGCTGAAAACACATTAAAGTTTTACGACAATCAAAAGGATGCCACCAACTTTATAAAAAACTTAAACACAACATTTACCCCTTTTTATGAAGGTAAAGTATCCTATAGTTTTGATAATGGAGACAATGAAGCTTTTGCTTTTAATAACACTTTAGAGTTTCCGTTTTCAACAAAATTTAAAATCTTAGGAAGCTATAATTATCGTAGTACAACTAACCCTGTTACTAATAACGATGCTACTTCAAATGACTTTAGTGTTGGTGCTTCCTATCAATTATTACCTAATTTAACTTTAAAAGGTACTGCTGGATTAACTTCAGCTACAGCAACAACTAATGACTACACACAAATCTTAGCAGATATATCTTTTAATATTAAACCTTTTAAACTGCAAGATTTAACCGTTGGATACAAACGTGAAATACAAAGTTTTAATGCCGAATTAATAGATCGAGAAATCGTACAAAATAACTACTACGCCAATTATAGTTTAAATACTAATTTTAATTTAGGATGGTTTACTCAATATTTTTACACCAAACAAAGTGATGACAACGCTAGAAACTTATTGTTTACTTCTTTATACTATAACATTTTACCAAAACCATCACTTAAAGCTGGTATAAACTACCAATACATAACTTTTAAAGATCAGGTACCAAGTATTTACTTTTCACCAGAAACCTTTAATGCTGCAGAAGTATTTGCAAACCTTATTAAAGATGAAAACATAGCCAAACCTAAAGAATGGTTTTATGAGCTTACTGCTGCTACTGGATTACAATTTATTGACGACGACGAAAGCCAAAGTACTTACAGAATACAAGGAAAATTAGGCTATAAATTTTCAGAGCGTTGTTTGGCGAATATATTTGGAACACGAAGTAATATAGCATCTGCTACTGCTGCTGGTTTTACTTTTAACGAAATTGGTGTGCGTTTTAAATGGTTATTATTTGACAAACCAGTCTTTAGAGATAAAAAATAAATTGATTTAATAAAGACAAACAATATTGTTTATTGATATTTAAAAACCACTTTTATGACTAATCGTTTTGTACATCCATTCCATTGTAAAGCAAAATACAATAACACCCAAAGCGATTAATACTCCAGAAATATTAGTTTGAAATTGCTGAACAATTAGTGTACAAAAAGCTACAAAACATAATATACTAGCTATTAAATGAATACTTTTTTTGGACTTCAATTCTTGATGTTTTTTAAATCCAATATAGTTTACTAAACCAAATATTAATAAAAATCCAGCACTTCCTGCTGTTGAAATGCTTTGGAGATTAAATAAATTAACTAACACTATTGACAATATTGCAGTAATTAAAAAACCTATTGGTTTGCCTAAAAACTTACGACAAAAGTATTTTGGAAGTTCTTGATCTTCGGCTATGTCATAATTTACCCTTCCGCTTCCTAAAATTGTAGCATTAATAGCTGAAAATGTAGAAATTAATGCTGTAATAGTAATTATAGTAAATCCTATTTGCCCTAATGTTGGTGCTGCTGCTTGAGCCAAAACATAATCTTTTGCATCTGCAATTTTATCAAAAGTCAAAGATCCAACAGTAACTATTGCTATTAAAACATATAATACAACAACAAAACCTACTGCTCCAAAATAGGCTTTTTCAGTATTTTGTTCTCTATTTTTTAAATCCGAAATAGAATTAGCTATTAGCTCAAAGCCTTCGTAAGCTACAAAAATGACCATACCACCAGAAATCAATAAAAAAGGAGCTTCCCAATTACTTGGTTTTAATTGTTGTAAATGTTCTGGATGTAATGAAAATCCATAAAATCCAATTGCTATAAAGGCTATTAAAATGGCTAATTTTATTATGACAGCAACAGACTCGATACGACTAACTAAACTAACACTTAAATAGTTAATAACTAAAGCAATTATTATTATTGCTGTTTGACAAATACGGACGTCTAATTTTTTTTCCCAGTAATGGTAAAAAGCTCAGCAGCATAAGACCCAAAAGCTGAGGCGTATAATGCTAACATTACAATATAACTTATCCAAAGTAGATTGTTGATGCCTCCTGCAAAAATGCCATTTCCGTATTGTTGATGTACAAATCTTACTGTCCCTCCTTTTTCTGGAAATTTTTTAGATAATTTAGCATAAGAATATGCCGTAAGCAAAGCTATAACACCTGCAAATAAGAAAGCAACAGGTGTACCTCCTTTAGCTAAAGAAACAGCCAAACCAAGCACTGCAAAAATTCCGCCACCAACCATTCCGCCTATTCCAATAGAAATCGCTTCTTTAAGATTAATTTTATTATTCAAAATTGATAGATTAATTATGCTTAAATATACAGAATAATAAGGTTTGAGTATTGTAAAATTATTACAAAAAAAACAGGCAAGAGTTAACTCTCTTGCCTGTTTAAGAAACCAAATAAGACTAATTTAACTTTTTTGGCTTCCCTCGCTATCAATCAAAAAACAATGGGCAGTTACTATTTAACCAGCAACTTTAAGGGTTTATAATTTGTATTAGTACTAGATAATTTACAAATGTATAATCCAGAACTTAAGTTTTGACTATTTATAGGTATGATATTATTTCCAACTAGTGACTCTACTGATGTTTTGTACACTATTTTTCCTAATTGGTTATAAATTATTAGTTCAACATTTTCAGATTTTTGGCTAGTAAAATGTAAGTTAGAAGCCTCTATCATTGGGTTTGGGTAAGCTATTAATGTATTAACTGTTTCAGTTTCAAAATCGTTTACTGATAAATCATTTCCTCTTGAAAAACGTACATCTTGTATATCCATTTGCTTAGTAGTTACAGATCCATCCTCGCTTTGCATTGTAAATACAATAGTTACAATATCATTAGCTTCTAATGAAGGAGTTAAAGTAGAAGTAAACTCTGAAAACAATACAGCATGACTTTGGTAACTATCTGTTAAAGCAATTGTTGTTTTGTATTGCTCATCCCAATTTGTAATACTTTGTTTTACTAAAGTAATTTCTAAATTTCCAGTACCTTTTGCTTTAAATTTAAAGCTAGTAAAGTCATTTAAATCTACTGCTTTAAAACGTGGTGTTAAAGCTCTGTATGCTGCTACATAAGTATCTGTTGTAGCATTTAATGTCACATTTCTTTCTATTGGAAAATCTTGACTATCAAAAGTCGTTGTGTTTGGAGATACTAAGTAGCTATTTACTGTTGTATTAGCTTCAGAATCGTCAACTCCCCAAGGTCCATCTGACATAAATAAATCGTCTGGTGTGTTTATACCGTCTCCAATTCTAAATCCTATATCAAATAAATTACCTGTAGAAACTTCCAACTCAGTTATATAATCTTGATTTAAATCTATAGTCGAATTTGAATAGTTAAAATCACTAGTTTCTGTTACTCTGTACCCAGAATCAAACCCTACGTTTCCTGTAGCATTTGTATTTATAATTTGAAGATCTAATGCTCCATTATTGTATTTTCCTTTTCTAACAAATACTGTTGGAGGAGTTGATAATTGGTAACCCGAAATTGCTTTTTCTGCATCCAATAAAATTAAAACTTCTTCTGCTAAGCTATATAAATCGTCTATCGAATCTGACCAAATTTGGAAGTTGTAAAAGGTTACGTTTTCTTCGTATAAATCTAAATTCCAGTGACTCTCAATCGCAAAGTTGGCATCGTTATTAGCTAGCTTAGCTGATAAGCTTAATACGTATTCAAAACTTCCGTCTACATTTTTTATAATTGATTTTATAAAAGCTTGACCATTGATATCCATGGTTGAAACCGAAATTAATTCGCCTCCTAATAATCTATCGCAAATATATTTTGTGTGTTCATAAACTCCGTTTTCAGTTTTTAAAGCTAATACAGAAGCTATTGAAGCATTATTTTGCATGTAATCTACAGAGTATACTTCTGTTGCATTAGTAATATTTAATAAATCTTGTGGTGTTGAGTCTACTGCATAATCTTCGTTAATAGTTGTTAACGGTACAAAATCTTGTAATTGAAAAGTGGTATTAGATGCTGCTCTATTTACAGATGTATTACTACTGTCTTTTGTCACTCTTCTTGCTGACTTTTGATCAAATTTATAACTATTTTTAGCACGATTGAAGTTACGTTTGTTAATAGCTTCAGATAATCTTCCATTACTTTCTAAACCACCATCATTAGCTGTTGTTGGTGCCGGAATTACTGCACAACTACCAAATCCTGAACAAGAAGGATCATCACAATCAATCAATCCATCACCATCATCATCAATACCATTATCGCAAATTTCTTGTAATACAGGAGCTGTTGGACAACGTGCACCATCGTTACTAGCACTTGATGGTCCAAAAGCAAATAAGTTAGAACTCATCTGACTTGAAGGGGTCAAGTCTTGTACACTTTGAATGACATATATTGTTCCTGTTTGGTTAGCAGACACATAAAAACGTCCGTCAGCATCAAAATAGACTGCTCCATAAGTGTATTTTAATCCAGCTAAAATTGGTACTTCACCTAAACTCTCAACAACATTTGTTGTTGGATTAATCCTATATAATATATTGCTGTTTTTTTCTACTGCATATAAGTTTCCGTCAACTGCATTAAAAGCCCAATCATGTATGCTTAAACTCTGTGATAACGTTTCGGTAGATAAATACTGAGTATATGTTGGTGAGTTTGGATTTAAATCTACTTTAAAGTAAGTTGTACCACCTGCCTTAAAATAATATATACCGTCAGGACTTATATCTCCAACATATTTATTACCTGTAGTTAATTCTGGAATTACAAATGATGTTGTTTGAAAGTCTTTACCAATTCTAACTATAGTATTAGAAGGTGTGCTTAAATATCCCCAAATAAAACCATCTGCAGGATTATAAGCTGCTGCGTTTATATTTCCAGAGGTAATATCTTCTGCTGCAAGAAAAGAGTTACCGGAAGCTAAATCTATTACATACACATCATTGTATTGAAATAAATAAGCACTGTAATCACAATTAAAAGGAATGTTTTGTGCTGTAACAGAAAAACTTAAAACCAATATAGCTATCGCTGTAAGTTTTTGTATAAAGGTCGGTAAAGTTCTTTTCATGATATTGGATTTTTGTTACAATACAAATTTAGGTTAGATCTTGGCTTTTTTTTATGTTTTTCGATTAGTGCTTTACTAGTGTAGACGAATGGTAACTATTTATAGATAAGCTATTTAATTATTATATTTTAATAAAAATATTAGTAAAATAACGCTTACCAGAATTGTCTTTTTCACAAGCAATACCTAAGTCTGTTAATTCAGGATTTTCAATGTTTTGTCTATGACCATCACTATTTAACCAAGCGTTTACCAAAGCTTGAGCGTTAGTAAAACCATAGGCTACATTTTCTGACACCGTTTTTGCATTGACTTGATTTTTTAAATGTTGTGATCTGCTGTAAAAGTTGTCGTGACTGGCTTCACCTTGATCAACCATGTATTGGCTATGTGATATTGCAACTGCTGATGCATTGTCTAAAATATTTAAGCTGTTTAATCCTAAAGAAATTCGGTGAGCATTAAGCAACTCTACAACCTCATAATCTAAAGTTGAATAGGTTACATTTATGTTTTTAGTGTTTAATTCTTCTATTTGGGTTTCATCTTGTGAGGAACAAGACATTAAAAATGTGTTACATACTAATACTACTATTAATAATTTTTTCATCTTAATTGGATTAATTTGATGATAAAATTAAAAGTAATGTATGATTCAATTAGAGGTTTTCGATTAGCTCATTTTTAAGTGTAGACGAATGGTACAAATATACAGTTAAACGATTTTTAATACAGTTAAACTGATTTTTTGTTAAATTTTAAGTGCGAAATGGTTATTAATGCTGAAATAAAAGCGCAAAAAAAACATAAAACACTTAAAAACAATACATTACAATAGATTTAATCGTTTCATTAACTCTGGTCTGTTTGAACGACTTACTGGTATTACATCTTTTTTTATAAGAACACTATTGTCTTCAATGTCAATTATTTTTTTAACATTAATAACATATGACCTATGTACTTTCAAGAATAAATCATCTGGTAGTTTTTCTACTATCTTTTTTAAAGTAGAATGTACGGTATAATTCTTGTCTTCTGTTTTTACTTGAATATAATCACCATTAGCCTCGACTAAATAAATACTTGGAATATCTATTTTTATTAAACGTCTGTCAATGTTGACGTATAAATCGTTTCCTGAAGTGGCTTCTACTTTTTCTGCATTAACAGTCTTTTTTACAGTATTTTGTTTGGCCTCAGCCTTAACTATAGCTTTATCAAAACGTGCTTGAGTTATTGGTTTTACAAGGTAATCCACTATACAATCGTACTCAAAAGCTTGGATTGCAAAATTCGGATCTGAAGTAGTTAATATTATTTTTGGAGGATTTTTAAGTGTTTCGATAAAATCAAAACCTGTAAAATCAGGCATATGAATATCTAAAAATATTAAATCAACTTTATTTTGATTTAAGTATTTTATGGCTTGCATTGCATTAGGAAAGTCTTCTAAAACATTTAAACTTGGCACATTTGAGCATAATTGAGAAATTATAATTCTAGCTGTTGCTTCGTCATCAATTACAATACAATTCATATATAATATTTAGAGGGTCTCTAGATATGATGTTATAGTGTCAAGTATAGATTCAAACTCATTTTTATAATCAAATTTACTTTCTAGTAAACTATTCTCATAATTTACAGCCACTTCATATCCTTTTTCAAGCCCTAAAATACTAATTTTATGTTTAAGTTTATGCACATTATCTGCTGCGAGTTTAAAATTTTGTGCATTATAATTATTAAAATATTCTTTTTGCTCTTCTGGAAACTCTTTTTTAATTACGTCTATTAACTGCTGTTTAAAAGAAGCATCTCCACCTGATAGGTTATCAATATAGGTTTGGTTTGGTTGTTCCATGATGTTATTTTTTTAATGTAAAATAAAATGTTGTTCCAATATTTACTTGAGATTGAAGCCATATTTTTCCTCCATATAATTCGACAATTTTTTTAACTATAGACAAACCAATTCCTGATGAATCCGGTGTGTTTTCAAGCTTATTAAAGGTTTTAAAGATCTTATCAAAGTAAGAACTATCAATACCTTTTCCGTTATCTTTAATATAAAATTGCCAATATTGTTTTTGTTCTTCTACTCCAATCTCAATTAATCCTTTGTCTTTATCATTATATTTAATAGCGTTACCAATTAGGTTTTGAAATAGTTGTTGTAATCTATATTTATCTCCTTTAACAATTGGTAAATTAGGTTTTGTAATATTAATATGATTTGGTACCTGAATTATTTTTAGAACATTGTCTATTAAATTGTTTAAATCTACATCATAGACTTCAATCTGGTTTTTACCAATAGTTGAGTACTCTAAAATACCACTTATTAATTTTTCCATTTTATCAACACTGTCTCTAATAAGCTTAAGTGTCTGTTTTCCATTATCATCAATAACAGATTGATAATCTTGAGTAAACCAAGTGGTTAAGGCATCAATACTACGTAATGGCGATTTTAAATCATGAGAAACCATGTGTGCATAGTCACTTAACTCTTGATTTTGATAAGCCAACTCGTTTAATAATTCTTGTTTTTGCTTATTTATTTGAACAATTTCTTTAGTTTGATTGTCAATAAAATCCACCAAATTAGATCCTGTAAGCTCTACATTTTCTTTGCTATCTTCTTCTGTTAAATTATAAAACTTTAAAGTATCAATAACACTTTTAAGTTTTTGAATGACTTCTTTTTGCTCTTCTGCTTCGTTTTGTAACTTACGATTGGCTGTATATAACTCGTCTGAGCTAATAGACATGGCTCTTTGTATCATGTTTGACTGCTCGTCAAAATTATTATAAGAGCTATCTATTGCATTAAAAAACTGAGTTAGTTCCTTATTGTTTTTTAAATCTTCACTTAAATATTTACGAATTTGTCTTTTTAATAGCGAATTCATTATTCACTAATTAACGTTATGGTCATGGTTTGATTGTGCAACTGACATGCTACTTCTCCATGAAAAGGTGCAATTTCTCCGTAGGAATAAAAACCACTAATTACAGTGTCTTTACCTATTACTTCTATAACTTCTTCAATTTCTTCTTCTACACGCTGATCTAATACCAATTTACGACCAATACAACTTACCAATAATGCTAATTCTGGTTTATTCTGTCTATGCTCTAACGCCTGTTTTGCGGCTTGCTCAGAAGCATTTGCAATATTATCTACGTTAGTCATCATTAATTGTACTTTAGAGTTTTCTTTAATATCACCAGCTAAAACCACAGCATTTTCAGCTTCATCAATATTTAAAATAGATCTAACAATTGACTGGTTTTCGCCTTCAGACGTAACATTTAATGGATATAATAGTGCTGCTCCTGGTAAGTCTTTAGCTTTTTCGCCTAAATAGGTTTTATATAAATTTAAAGCTGGCTGTCCATCTAATTCATATAAAATATTGTCTTTAGATCTAGTAACTGTGCGCTCTGGACCAAAAGGTGTCCAGCCACCATGTATTGAAAATGATATCTCTAGTGTATCTCCATAAAAGCCAATTGCAACTAGCTCGCCTTCTTTTGGATTTTCGTTGTAAGAGGCTAATGTTTTTTCAAAACGCGCATCATCACCACATAATCCACCTGTTATAAGCAAATTGTCTTCGGTAGATGCACTCATCCCTTTAGTTAATTGGCTACCATTAATAAAACTTCCTTCAGAGACAACTAAAACATACTTTAAATTGTCTTGTGGTAATTGTTTTATTAGATCATTACCTGTTTTAAAACTATCTAAATTTGTATTTAAAACATTACTAGTTTTAATTTGAAACGTACTTTTTTCAAATTCTATGGCAGTTACTGTAATACTTTCTTCGTTAACTGTATTAGAAGAAATCTCTGCGCATGCAGATCCAAAAACAATGTGACCATCAGGAAACTTAGCCTTTATATCTTGATAAATTGTAGTATCTTCCAACAAGTACCTGTTACCAAACACTAAAACCAAAGGTGCTTTTAACTCTTGATTTTCAACAACATATTGCCAATCTTTATTTTTATGTTTAACTAACTGTACTGTTTTCATGTCTTACTTTTTTAATGTAAAGTGAAAGGTTGTGCCTACTTTTGGTTCGCTTTCTAACCAAATTTCTCCTTCATGTAAATCCACAATTTTTTTAACTATGGATAATCCTATTCCTGTGGAGTCTTTACTTTTATTTAATGAATGAAATATTTTGAAAATTTTGTCGTGAAACTTTTTTTCAATACCCATTCCATTATCTTGAATTGAAAACTCATAATGCGTTGGTAAATCAACTACATTAATTTGTATTAACCCTTCAGGCTTATCTATAAACTTAACTGCATTACTAATTAAGTTCTGAAATAACTGTTGTAATTTAGTTTTGTCTCCTTTAATTATAGGTAAGGGGTTTAAAACTTTTATATTAATGTGTTCTGGCACATATAGAATTTGGCATAAATCCAATACCATATTATTAATATTTACATCAGCTTGAGGTGATGTTTGTGCACCAACACTAGAATAATTAAGTACATCTGTAATTAATTGTTCCATTTTTTCAAGAGTCGTTTCAATAAGCGCAAAATTTTGAAGACTTACGTCGTCTAGCTTTCCTTGGTTATCTTCTTTTAACCAACTGACCAATGCGTTTATACTTCGTAATGGAGACTTTAAATCGTGTGATACGATGTGAGCATATTCTTGCAACTCATCATTACTTTTTTCTAGCTTAGTTAGTAATTTTTCTTTTTGATTTTGAAGTATTTTAAAATCTGTGATATCTAATGTTACTGCAATAGACCCAATTTGCTTGCCTTCTAAATCATAATTTGGGGCACCACTAACTAACCAATGTCTGTCATCTCCTGCTTTAGTTTGCACCTTAATTTCGTAAGAATTTGACTCACCTTTAACACGTTTTCTTTTTTCTTCTTCTATTAATTCTGCTTCTTCATTATCTAATGTAAAAACGTCTTTTGCTTCAAAACCAATAAGTTGCTCTTGATTATATCCTGACATATCAGAAAAACTCTGATTTATCATTATAATTTTACCCTCCAAATTTATTTCTATAAGCCCTAAATTCATGTTAGCAATAATATTGCTATACTTTAATCTTTCGGCTTCTAAACTTTTTTTATATTTATTCTGGATGGTTATATCTCTAACAATACCTTGTACAGCAACAGCTATATCATTATCATAAATCAAACTAGAGTTAATATGTACTAACTTTTGCTGTTTATCTCTAGTAGTAATATTAACTTGAAAATCTGTTGAAGACCCTTCTTTTAGCATACCTTTAAACCAAGATTCTACTTTATCTTTCTCTTTAAGATCAAGCATTTCTAAAAGATTAAAATCTTCATTAGCATCTTCAAACCCTAAAAGCGTTACAGCAGAATCATTCATTTTTAAGATGTTTCCCCATAAATCTGTAATAACGTAAGCATCAACAATGTTTTCAAAAACACCTTGCAATTGTGAGTCTGCTTGTGTTAATGATGTTTCTAATTGTAAGTTGATATCTTGTAATTTTTGATTAGCTTCAAAGAGTTCTTTAGATTTTACTTCAAGAATTTTCTCGGCTGCCTTTCTAGCAGCCTTTTCTCTTTTTAAAGCGCGTTGTAATAACTCTACTTGGTTTTGACTCATTAGTTTTTATGAATAACAAATCTTACTTCAGTTCCGTCTTCTTTAATTTTTTCTAATTCTATTTTTGCTGTTGCGTTAAAATGCTCGAAAGTTTTATTCATTAATCCTAAACCAAAATGATGCATTGCACGACTTGACTTGTAGATAACTGTTAAATCGTTTTCTGATTTACTTTCTACAACAAAGGTTGGTAATTCTGCGTCTGGATAAATTTTTCGGACTTCAACATGAATATGATTTTCGATGGAAGAAATCATCTCTATTGGATCTTTATAAGTAGCTAATAAGCCTGGATAACTCTCTTCTATAACACCAAAGAAATGCTCTGCATATACTAATAACAAATCATCTATAGAGATACCTGTATTAGCACTAAGGTGTTGTAATAATTGTAACATTTCAGAAAAACTGTATGTACCAACAGCTGTGTATGCTCCTCCAGATTCTAGATCTGAGCTTGATATAATATTATCAACCATTTCTAGTCCAAACTTATCTTCGACTAGTTCTAAAAATTCTGTAAAAACAATTCCTTTCATAATTAAACTACAATTAATTCATTTACACTCCAATATGCTAATAATTTTTCAATTTTACTAACGTAATCTTCGTATTTTAATGGTTTTATAACATAACCTGCAACACCTATTTTATAACATTCTAATAAATCTTTTTGATTGTTAGACGTTGTCAATATGATAGTAGGAATATATTTTAAAACATCATCTTTTTTAAGAATACCTAAAAACTCAATACCATTAATTTTAGGCATGTTTAAGTCTAGTAATATAATGTCTGGTAAATTGTCTTTATTTTCTAATAACTGAAGGGCTTCTTCACCATTATTAGCTTCAATAATTTCGTGATCTAATTGCAAAGCAGAAGTTGTACGATTTAACTTCATTTTTTCAATCATGTCATCTTCTATTAGGAGAATTTTAAGTTTTTTTTGCATTGCGAGGGTATTTTGACTATTAATTAAGGCCAAATCTAATATAATAAGTAAGTTTTACAACTAATCTTCGTTTAGACCGATTTTAAACAAGGTGAATAACCTTTAAGTGTCGACGAATGGAAAAAGAGTCTTATTCTTTAAAAAAATGTATAGATTTTATAGTATTGGATTTTGCTTGATGTTTAATTTTGGTTAATTCAAGCAAAAAACTCAAAGAAAACTCATTTAACTCTTTATTAATCAGATGTATTTCTAAAAAAGATATAAATTCTAGTTGCTTTAAACTAGACTTTAATGTTTTATGATTATAAGTGTTGAAAGCTTGTTTAGTCTTAACTTGCTTTGTAGGTTGTATCTTTTTTTTATTAAATAGACCTATAACTGTTAGTAAAAGAGGGAATTTCATGAATTTGATATGTTTTAACACCTCAAAAATAACATTATAAAACCTTGATTATTAAAACTTTCTATAATTACACTATTTACTTCGGTTAATTGCACATATCTGTCGGTAAGCTTAACTGTTAATGTAGTTTTTCTCGCATTCTTTTGGTCATGCCTTTAACTACCATGTCATAAGAGTGGTCTAAAAGCTTAGTAATTAGCTTTAAATCTAATTCAGATTGATGTAAGTAAATGGTATTCCAATGTTTTTTACTCATATGCCAACCAGCTTCAATACTTTGATAGTCTTCACGAAGTTGGATAGCATATTCTGGGTCGCATTTTAGGTTAATTGACGCAAGTCCAGCTTCCCATTTTTTTAATGGTACTAATGCAAACATTTTACCTAGCACTTTAAAAACTAATGTATCTTGATCAAATGGAAAATCTTCGGTAGATTTTGGTTTACTAAGACAATATGCTCTGAGTTGTTCTATATCCATTTTAAGAACAAATTACATCTACTTTTGTTGAGATGGTTTTGATTTACTAGAATATTTTTTAAGCATTCTGTAATTCATGTTTTTTTCAGTGTCAGCTAACATCGGAATGTCTAAACTAACTAGGACTTCGTTAATGTATTGTAAAAATTTATTCATATCAATAGCTTTTTTTGGTTACAAACAAGTTATCAAATCACATTGTCACATATTATAAATGTAAGTAAATAAAATATTAAATCCGATAAAACGCTAAAATAATCGACAAAATAATCTTATTTTAATTTTAAATTATCTTTAGATTTGATTTTTAAAGCCGAGTAGTCTAGTGTCCAACCAATAGTTTGAACTATATTTTCAACAAGTAATAAAGACTCTAACGCTTCTTGCTTTGCCACATTATACAATCCACTTTCTGGTACTTTGTCAATAATATGCTGCTTAGCTTCTTCGCTTAGATTGGTTAAATCTGTAGCTTCAAACTTATTAAAATAACCATCTTTTTTATCGTAGTAATTTATATTGGTTTCGATTGACAATATTTCTGGCTGCGGAAAATGACTTATAGTTACAGTCTTTTTTTTAGGGTTCGAGGTTAATTCAATTTTATTAAAATCATAACCAACATAAGCTTTAGCATTAATAACAACCAGCGCTTTTTTCTTACTAGACACTAATTTTAAAAACCGCTCTTTAACATCTTCATAATGATAGATTTCGGCAAAATCACCTTCTACAGTAATAAATTTGCAGACTTTTTTTATTTTATCTAATAAAATTATAGATTGTGCAGAGACCTTTTTTTTGGACTGAAAATATCCGTATAAAGTATAAGCACCTAAGGCTAAAATACCACCAACGACTAGTGTAAAAAATGTTTCCATCTATTGTTCTATTTTATATAAAATGGGTTTACTTGGTGTTGCATCGTTTTGTATTGGTGCAATCTGAAGGTTTAATATATATTTGCCATCTTTAACTTTATTTGGCACATAAATAAACTCTGTTATAGTTGCATTTTTTCTGAGTTTACCATTAAAATCCCAAAATGCTTTATGTGCTAACAACTTACCTTCATCCTTTTCTTTATCGACACTTGGTAAATCTATAAGTAAATGCTTTACGCCAATTTTTCGTATAAATGTTGCTGCATCTTCTGTTAAATAAGGCCAATTGGTATTAGAGTATTGTCTTGATTTTTTCTCTTTTGTATTAGGCATAGTCCTTATTATTAAGGCTTGCGGTTTACGTTGTTTTAATAAATATTGAAGCTGTGCTTTTGATATCACTTGGTCTTCGCCAATTAATTCTGGTGCAACCGAAATAACTTCTGATAAAAAGAAAAATTGCTTTAAGCATTTATTTACACTATAAAATTGCTCTGTAATATGACCAACACATTCTGTATGAGTACCATGTGCATGTGGATTAAATTGAATGGTATTAAAGTTGATTGATGCACCTTCCTTTACACTAGCTGTCCAGTCATTAATAACTACAGGTTCTATTTTAGGCTCATCAATATACCATGCATTAGCATTGCTTTTGGATGCACGAAGTGGCATTGAAATATCTAAAGGTTGAGCTAAATTTACTGTGTATTTTTTAGTGTTAATGGTTATTGTGGTTATCATTTAAGCGTCTTGTGTTTTTTAATTTTAGGTTGCTATAAGTTAAAAATAAAAACATATAAAACCAATGCTAAAAAGTTATAATTACCTTAATTTAAATAAATCTGAAGCAATTCCGTCGCTTAAAAACTTTCCTTTTTGTGTTGTTTTCAATCTATTATCCACAATACATAGCATTTGGTTATTTATGTACTGATTAGCTTGTTGCAACAAGTATTCCAAAAATGATTCTCCAAACTGTTTTTTGACTTCAGTTAATGAAACTCCCCAAATGGTACGCAAACCAGTCATAATAAACTCGTTATATTTATCATTTTTAGTTAAAATTTCAATTTCTAAAGGAAGTTGATCTTGGTTAATCTTTTTGATATAAATGGTGTTATTTTTAACATTCCATGCACGTTGCTTACCATTAAAACTGTGTGCAGAAGGCCCAATTCCTAAATAGGACTTGCCTAACCAGTAAGCGCTATTATTTTTGCTATAATATCCTTTTTTAGCAAAATTGGACAACTCATAATGTTCAAAACCTGCTTGATTTAGCTGGTCTATTAAAATATGAAACTGGTCATGAGCTAGATCATCGTCAACATTATCAATAATTCCTTTTTTAATAAAACTAGCCAACGCTGTTTTAGGTTCTACAGTTAGAGCGTAACTAGAAATATGAGGAATACCAAAACTTAAAGCAGTTTGGATATTTTCCAACCATTCTTGATTAGTACTGTTTGGAATACCATAAATTAAGTCCAAACTTATATTATCAAAATATTGAGTTGCGGTTTCAAGACAACGCTTAGCTTCAATAGCATTGTGCGCACGATTCATTAGTTTTAAATCTTTTTCATGAAACGATTGTACACCAATACTAAGTCTATTAATCCCTGTTTTTTTTAATTCTTCAAATTTAGTTTTATACAACGACTGTACTTCTGATATACTTAATGCGTCAATATTATTGATAATTAAATCGTCAGGATTAGCCTCTAATGTTATTTCTGGATGATCAGTGACTTTATAATTTAAATAAACACTATCTATTAAATATTGCAACTCATTTGTAGACAAAACACTTGGTGTACCTCCTCCAAAATATATGGTTTCAATTGTAGTGTCTTTAAATTCGTCTTTACGTAATTGTAATTCTTTCGCTAAAGCGAAAACCAATTGATCTTTCTTTTTTAATGACGTCGAAAAATGAAAATCACAATAATGACAAGCTTGTTTGCAAAAAGGTATATGTATGTATATTCCTGACATATTATTCAGTTATTAACTGTAAAAACAATTATTACTACTTTTTTACACGCTTTTCATTCTGTTTAACAAAACTTGCCCAACCAGAATATCTTTTACCAATTTCTACACGACCTTGATTATAAAAATGACATACAGCTGCACCAAGTCCATCCATAGAATCTAGATTTTTTGGTAAGGTTTTAATACCTAACATCCCTTGAAGCATTTTTGCAACCTGCTCCTTACTTGCGTTACCACTTCCTGTAATTGCCATTTTTATTTTTTTAGGTGCATACTCTGTAATTGGCACTTCACGACTTAATCCTGCAGCCATAGCAACACCTTGCGCACGACCTAACTTAAGCATACTTTGTACGTTTTTACCAAAAAAAGGCGCTTCAATAGCAATCTCGTCTGGATGATGTGTTTCAATCAACTCAATAGTACGTTCAAAAATAAGTTTCAGTTTTAGGTAATGGTCATCGTATTTTTTTAAGTCCAATTCGTTTAACTGTATTAAACTCATTTTTTTATTTACCACTTTTATTAATCCAAAACCCATGATGGTTGTGCCTGGATCAATACCTAAAATTATTTGTTCTTTGCTCATTTAGTTACAAGTATAACAACCACTTAAAGACACAGCAATACCTACACTAACGGTTAATAAGTTTCCGTTAAAGGATCCAAATCCCTCCGTAATTGGATCAAAATCTTTAGCAAAACCATAAATGTAAGATGTATCTACAAAAGCTGAAACACTCCTACTTATTCCATAATGAAATTCTAGTCCAGCCATTCCGTTTAAAAAGGCTGTTTTATTATCTCCATAATCACCTAATGGTTTAATCATAGAGTAACCTGGTCCAGCATGAAAGACAACTCCTGTATCAATAGGTAAAAAACTAAAAAAACGTGTTGCATCATAAACAAATTGTAAATTAATACGAGAGTAATTGGTTTTAAATTCTGGTGTGTTATTTGCATTAGCAAAACGGTTGTATCCAAAATCTAATTTTGCTCCTAATTGAGGGGTAAACATACGTTGAAGTCCTAAATTTATAGAAGGAAAATTAATACTATTAGCTTCAAAAGGTGTAACCAAACCACTTTGAGATGGACTGTTAATACCTAAAGCCATTAAAGCTTTCCATTTACTAGTTTCAATTTGTGCACTTGAAGTTGTTACTGCCAAAACAGTAATTACAATAATACAATAGTGTTTAATAGTAGATAACATTGTGTAATATTTAGTTTAATTTGCAAGCCTCAACTTTGCCCAACTAATAATGCGTTTTAGCTTGCCTTACAAAACTAAACAATTCTTTGTTGTACTTATTAAATTAAGTATAGTTGTTGGTGCTTTTTATTTTATTTATCATAAAATTACATATAATGACAACTTAGATTTTAATGGTTTTGTGCTTTTTTTGAAACAAAACCGTTTATTTACAGTCAAAAATGGTCTAATACTACTTAGTTTATCGTTTCTAAATTGGTTTTTAGAAATCAAAAAGTGGCAATTTTTAGTCTCAAATCTAAAAAAACTTAGCTTTTTACAAGCTTCAGCACAATGTTTAGGATCTTTAACAGCATCATTAATAACACCAAATCGTATTGGAGAGTATGGTGCAAAAGCCATGTATTACAAAAAGTCACAACGTAAACAGGTTGTATTTATTAATTTAATAGGCAACCTAATGCAACTTAGCATTACTATTTTAGTAGGTAGTATTGGGTTAATTCTATTTTATAAAAATCACACTATATCACTTGATTATTTTAATATTGTTAAAGGCCTATTAATACTACTAACCTTTACTTTTTTTGTTTTCTTTATATTACAACAAACAAAGTATCGACTACAAAAAATTGATTTAATAAAGATTAAAAATAAATTAACCGATTTAGGATTAAAACATAGCCTTATTGGCTTGACATTATCCTTATTACGATATTTGATATTCTCGTTTCAGTTTTACTATATTTTAAAACTTTTTAATGTAAATTTAGATTACTTGCAAGCCATGACCATAATATCAAGCATGTATTTATTAGCTTCAATCATACCAACAATTTCAGTTTTTGATGTTGTTATAAAAGGAAGTATTGCCTTATACTTATTCGGTTTGGTTAACGTAGCCCAATTACCCGTTTTAAGTTGCATACTTTTAATGTGGATCTTAAATTTTGCAATTCCAAGTCTTGTTGGTTGTTATTATGTTTTAAAATTCGATTTAATTAAAAACTAATGGTTGTAACATTTATAATTATAATATGCCTTTATCTATTATTAATAGTCAGTCTTATTATTGGTTTTGATGCCATAAAAACAGAAACTATTACTAACCAAAACCCCAAAACCGCATTTACTGTTATTATTCCTTTTAGAAATGAGGCCCAAAATTTACCACACTTAATAAACTCCATATTACAATTACAATATCCAAAACACTTATTTGAAATTATTTTGGTAGATGACGACTCAGAAGACGCTTCGATCAATACCATTAATAACTGCTTTAATTTAAAAGATAATACAATTGATTATAAAATATTAAAAAACCAACGCCTAACACAATCACCAAAAAAAGATGCCATAACTTGCGCCATCAAACAGGCAAAATACGATTGGATTATTACTACAGATGCTGACTGTATTTTACCTAAACATTGGCTAACCAGTTTTGCTGATTTTATCCAACACAATGCTGTTAAAATGGTTGCTGGACCTGTAACTTACCACTATAACAAATCACTTTTACATGCTTTTCAAGCATTAGATTTTATTAGTCTTATAGGAGCAACTATTGGAGGATTTGGTATAAAAAAACCTTTTTTAAGTAATGGTGCAAATTTAGCTTATAAAAAAGATTTTTTTGAAACACTAAATGGTTTTAATGGAAACACAAACATTGCTAGTGGAGACGATATTTTTTTAATGGAAAAAGCATTACTAAACAACCCTAATACTGTTACATTTTTAAAAAACAAAAATGCTATAGTAATTACAAAGCCTTTAGATAATTTAAAAGATTTAATTGCGCAACGTGTACGCTGGGCAAGCAAAACCAGTAATTACAACAACACTTTTGCTAAACTAGTTGGTGTGTTGGTTTTATTTGCAAATGCCATTTTAATTATTGGATTAGTTATTGGTTTAATAAAGCAAATTAATTTTAAAACAGTTGGTATTTTATTTACACTAAAAAGCTGCGTAGATTTCATATTAATTTACAAAACCAGTCAATTTTTAAATAATAAAAACATATTGCATCATTTTTTATGGAGCTGTTTTATATATCCTTTTTTTAGTGTTTATATAGCATTTACTTCTTTATTTACAACATACAAATGGAAAGGTCGTTCGTTTAAAAAATAGTGATTTAGGTTAAAAAATTCTACATTAGCAGTAAACCAATACATTAGATCATGAAAACACTTACTTTATTACTTTGTTTACTAGTGACTACTTTAAGTTTTGCTCAAGACAACTTTACATATAATAATCAAACTATAGCACTTAAAACTGAGGTTGAAGGTGATTATGATTTACTTTGGAATACATTTGATGGTCAATTTAGATACTTTATAAAAGATAAATCTGAACAACTTATAGAGTTAACAAACACCAAACAAATTAATAATAATTATAATTTTAAATACAAAAACACTTTAAAATCTGCAACCAATCTTGATGCTTCAAAAACAAAATTCACCCTTTACAGTTTAAAAAAATATTTTAATCAAGCCAATGCAGCCAGTAACCCTAACTATACCTTTAAGGATAATAGCTTAAAATTAAAAACTAGATTAGGACTTTTTGGAGGAGTAACAAACCATCCATTTGTATATAATCCGGATAATAATAAAGCAACTTATTTTGGAGCAGAACTAGAGTTTTTTGAAAGTAAAGCAATGCCAGCACATTCTGGTTTTTTAAATTTTAGAACGTCGTTAAAAACAAGAGATTTTGAATATAACTTAAATCAAATTGCTTTAGGTTATCGTTTTAGATTTATAAATAAAACAACTTTTAACATTTATGCACAAACTAAAATTGCAACTTATACAACCTCAAGTATAAAGTCTACTTATGAATATCCTGAATCTCCTGAAAACGTTATTACTATTGAAAATAAAAGCAACGGGTTTGATGTGCCATTAATTTTTGGACTTGGTGCAGATTTTAAAATTGGAGCAGGTTTTGTAACTATAGTATATGATAGTTTATTTGCTATTGTTCAAGATAATGAAGATCAATTCCCTGTAGATTTTGCTATAGGTTATAAGTTTAATTTATAAAGTTTTAATTAACCTGAAGTACAATTGGCATTTTAAATTGTGTTTTAACTTGTTGACCACGTTTTACTGCTGGAAATATTTGAGGTAAACTATTTAAACTTTCAGTAATTGAAGCTTTTAGATCAGGAATCTCATGAATGGTTATACTATCAATTTCAATATCTTTAATAAGGAGTTCTCCTTTTTCAGAAATTAAAAAAGATAACATGATAGTATCCTTAACATCTTGATTAACAATGATAGTTTGATATTGTAATTGCTCTGATATATGATTAGCTAAAGTAGTTTCAAAACAATACTTAATATCTTGTTTGTCTTGAAATGAATCACATACTGAAAAACTAGGATAATTATCTACTTCGTTCCAATTGAAGGTTTTTAACTCTTCATTCAAAATAGCTTCAGGTGTCGTTTTTTTTACATTAAAATACTGGCAAGACACCAATATTAAAAGTAGTAAAGTCACAGCTATTTGTTTCATAATTAACTAATATAGCGGAAAAATACGACTTTTTAAAATGACTAAATCTTGTAACGTACTAATTTCTTTTTACAACAAATAAATTTGAGTAAGTATTACTGTCTTTTGTGATTTTTAAAACGTAAACACCATCTTCCAATTTATCAACACTAATTGTTTCGTTTAAATCACCTTTAGTAAATTGTGTGTCGTATTGTTGTACCAAAACACCATTGGTCATATAAACAGCAATATTATATTGACCTTGTACTACTTGTTTAAAAGCTATATTTAATTTACTAACAGCTGGGTTTGGATATAGACTAATATTCTCTTTAGATAATGAGCTTACTGCTTGATCACAACATACTTCCTCCTGTACAACTTTAGTTGTTTTTGCACCTAAAGTGATGTTTTTTATTAGTGTTTTTTCGTCTCTTAAAATAGTAAACCTTACAGCATCAAAAGGCTGATAAGCTTTAACCGCTTTGATAGCATCACCACGTCTATTAACCTCTAGACCGTCTATAGCTAAAACTAAGTCATAAGGTTGCAAACCATTGCTTGCTGCTGCTGTATCATCAATAACTTTCATTATAATAACACCTTTATCTGTTTTGCTTTCCTTATCACATGGACTTCCAAATTGTACTCCTAAAAAAGCAGTTTCGTAAACAATTTTATCAATCGTGCATGTGTTTTTGCATTGCTGTATTGTCTGGGCCTGTAAGAAACTTACAATAGATAATAAAAGTATAAATAAAGGTAAAGCTCTTTTCATATAAAGGTATTTTAATAATCTTCATCAAGATATAGTATTTTTTAGAGAAATTAAATATTTGTTCAAAAAAACTAGACTTTATAGATTAAATAAAATATTTTACAGTTAAACTACAAAAAAACCAAAGCAAGGCTTTGACTTTTTTGTAGTTAGAGTACCATTAATATATTTTAAACTTGATTGGTAAGGCATAATTAACATTAACTGGCTGACCATTTAAAGTTGCTGGAATTAGTTTGGGTAAGTCATTAATTACTCTAATAGCTTCCGACTCTATATCCTCATGCAGAGCTCTAGTCTTAATAATTTCTACATCTACTTTTGAAGTAATTTTAAACTGAGCAATAACCCTATATACATCTTCAGTTAGACCATACACCTTGGCATTATCCATAGTTTTGGTTTCGATAACTTACTCTTCTTTTTGATTTGTAGACTGATCGTTAGAACATGAGACATAAACTAACAATGCTAAAAGCATAGGTATTAAAAATAAATAAAGCAACATCGAGGAATGTTGCTTTATTAAGTGTGTAAATGTAAAAAATGCTATTAATCAAACAAGAAGTTTGTTTGGGAATAATATTAACTTATACTAAAAGTTATATTCAAATATAGAGAATATAAAAGTTAGTCATTATGGCTAAAACCACAAGGTGGTTGTGGCAAAAACCACATGTTTCAATAATAACTTAAGCTATAGGTGTTTTTTAGCAGAGAAAAAAAATAAAATTTTAACATTACGGCTTATATATAGCCTTTATCCTTAGCAATTGCTATTAAAGTTTCGTCTTTTCCGTCATCGACTATAAACAAATCTTTAAGGTTTTTTTTACGTTTTTCAATAGCACTTAAAGTAATTCCAAGATGTCCAACAAGGTCTTTGGTTTTGACTCCCAAAGATAAAAAATGAAGCATTTTATGGTTTATTTCATCAACTTCAATTGGATTAAAAATACTACGCTTAATCACATTTGTAATTGTACCAGTGTAAAATGGTGGATTATTCTGAATTGCATCAAAAGCACTAGCTAACTCACTAGAGGTTAAATCGCTTTTGATTAAAAAACCTTCAGGATTAATAGACCTAATAATGCTATGGATTCTGTACACCTCGTTAAACATAGTTAAAATTACAACTTTGGCTTCTGGTTGTACTTGTTTAATATACTTAGCTAAATCTTCTCCTGATTTATAAATACCATCTTGAGAAGCAGGAATGCTAATATCAAAAAAATAAATATTGTAAGGTTTACCCATACTTCTTGATTTTTTTATTGCATCTAAAGCTGAGTCACAGTCTGTTGCTATGTCTATATCTAGTGTTTGATTTGGTTTTTTATTAGCTAATAATGTATGTTGGTAGCCTTCAATAATCATTGGATGATCGTCTACCATTAAAATTCTTAATGTGTTATTTTCCATAGGTTAATGACTTGATACTATGACATTGATAGTTATTGTCGTTCCTTTATTAATTTTACTTTCTATCTTTAACTTACCGTTAATCTCTTTTATTCTGGAATCTAAATTTTTTAAGCCAATTCCTTTTCTAGACTTGTTTAAATCAAATCCAGATCCATTATCTGAAACAGTTAAAGTTAATAGATTTTTTTCATACTTAAATGAAATATTTACCAATGTTGCATTGGCATGTTTATAAGTATTTTGCATTGTTTCTTGCAAAATACGATATAAATGAATTTTGATTTTATTATTTAAAGACTCCCAATTAATATCATCCTGAATATCAAGCCTATAATTAATATTATAAGCTGTCATTTGGGTTTCAACTAATGCGGTAATAATATCAAGAAAACCTGCTTGATGAATGAATTCCGAGTTTAATTCGTGCGATACTTTTCTTATTTCTTCTTCAATATTTTTTAATTCGGAAATATAGTAACCTCTTTTTTTTGTTGCTGCGTCTGTTTTACTAATATTTAATCCATCTAAACTTAATCTTACACCAAACAATTTACCAAGAATACCATCATGTATATCTTTTGAAATTCTATTTTTTTCTAAACTTTTAGCCTCATCAATTTTATTTTGTTGAGATAACATAAGGTTATAAATTTCTTCATTAGCCTCTTGTTGTTGACGCTCTAACTGTAATTCTTTATTTTTTTCACGTTGAGTTTTTAATATATATAAAAAGAATAAAACGACCAATAAACTAATAGAGGTAATTAACAACCACAAACGCTCTCTTGACATTTGCTTATTTTCTTGTTTGATTTCGTCGGTTTCAAAATCAATTCGCATGAATTTATTTCTATTTGCTCTTTCAGCTAATATCAAACTATCATTAAGTTTAATATGCTCATACAAATACTGTTTTGAAGCTTCACCAGTTTCAATTTTAGATTTTAAAACAAGTGCTTTTAATATTGTTTTATTATTGCTTAGCTCCTTACCTAATTTGTAGCCAATATTTGCATAATGGTTAGCAGAATCTAAAATATTTCTAGATTTAAAATATTCAGCAAAATTTACAGAAACGGTCTGTTTAACATCTATATCTGAAACAGAATTACAAATACTGTAAGATTGCCTGAACAAAGATTCTATTTCATTATCATTAGATTCACCTCTTAAAAACCTAGAATAAGCTAACTCATTTACAATGTATGCATAAGTTGTAGGATCTTCATTTAATAATTTAGTGTCTTTAATAATTTGTTTACATTTTGCAATCGCTAAATTATAATCCCCTTTTTTACGATACGTAGAAGCAATATTTACATTGGAATAAATTTTATAATAATATATATCATCAGAACTTAAATATAACCTTGCCTTAGTTGTATTTATACTTTTTATAGCCTTTTTATGAAAATCTATTGAATTATCGTATTGGTGTAGTTCACCTGTAATTATTCCAATAGTATTATACAACGACCATTGTGTATCCAGATTATAAGCGTTTATTGGTAGTTTTTTAACCAACTCAATTGCTTTTATTACATTGTTTTGGGCACCTATATAATCTCTTTCAGCTTCTTGCAGGTTTGCCATATTAAGCAATACAGCTGCCTGAAGCTTATAATCTTTTAATTTATCATATTGTTTAGCTGCATTAAAGTAATAAAAATAGGCACTATCAATTTTTTGCAATCCATAATAAGCATACCCCAAATTATAATTGGCATTTGCAACTGATAAAGTATCATCAATTTCATAAGCCAATTCTAAATTCTCAAAGTTTATATTTTTTAATTTCTCAAACTTTTGATTTACAATGTATAAATAAGATAAATTTTTATTACTATTTAATAATGTACTATCTACATCTAATTTAATAGATAGGTAAACTGCTTTTTCGGCATATTTAATCCTTTCAATATTCGAATAACCCTCATTTTTGGACAAAGCCCTATAATAGTATATTGAATCAGCCTGTTGCCCAAAACAAAAACAGGTTAATAATACAGCTAATAATAAAGTAAAATATTTATTCAATCTATTTCAAAAAAATGTTGCTGTCAAATTTATGATAAATAACATAAACTTATCCCTGAGTAGGAATCTTATTCTTTTTAATCCCACTTGTTGCTAATAATTTAACCTCAACTGGCTTTACTGTTGTTTCTGATGTTGCTGTCGGAGCATCATTTAAAGTGCTTACTGCTGATAATAATACTATTGAAAAAAGAGCTACTAATGTTATTTTAAGAGTTTTCATGATCGTAAAGATTTTAATAAATGAGTTGACTATTAATTGTATGCTGTTTGATATGGTGTCTTAAATTCGAAAGACTAACCTTGAGTAGGAATCTTATTCTTTTTAATTCCACTTGTTGCTAATAATTTAACCTCAACTGGCTTTACTGTTGTTTCTGATGTTGCTGTCGGAGCATCATTTAAAGTGCTTACTGCTGATAATAATACTATTGAAAAAAGAGCTACTAATGTTATTT
>NZ_JAEMEF010000009.1 GCF_016785945.1 Olleya sediminilitoris
CAATAACATTATTTAAGTCTTGAGTAGTTGTATTATTAGTATCGTTCCAGATATAAGAATAAGGCGCAGTACCACCAGTTACAGAGATATCAATACTACCAGTAGCTTCACTATTACATAATACATCAGTGATAGATACTATACTAGCTGATAATATAGGTTGGGTCACTGTTATTGTTTGTGTATGACTTACAGTTAAGTTACACTCATCTGTTGCTATCCATGTTCTAGTTATAGTATAACTACCATCACAAATATTACCAGTTTCAATTTCAGAAAACGATACAACTGCCTCTCCACAGTTATCTGTAGCTGTTACAGTAGGAACGTTTGGTATATTTTCACTAGTTACAGTTATGTCATTTGGTAGCGTACTATCAAAATTAGGAGGAGTAGTGTCTTCAATGGTAATTGTTTGTACGTAATTTGAAATTGTACGACCACAAGAATCTGTAAAATTCCATGTATTTGTATAAGTACCAATGGTTGGACAATTTGAACTTGATACGAATGGACCAGAAGTTTTAATTACAGTAAGGCCTGAACATGATGCTTGAGGAAATAAAGCCTGAGCTAAATTTAATGCATTTGTATCATTACATTCAATTGTTCTGTCAAGATCATTTGTATTTGTAATCCATGTGGCTTCTGCAGGCGCATTTACAGTAACAGTTGTATTTAAGTTGTTTCCAATATTGCATTCATCTACATCATTGGAACTATTACTGACAAAATCTTTAATATTTAATTCTCCACTGTAATAAGCGACTAGATTGGATTCAAGAACATCAGAACAGTTATTTGTTAAATAATAACATTGATCGTTAATTGTTGTTTGATACTGTAAATCTAAACTTTCACTTGTGTCTAGTAAACCATTATCTATATTAAAGGTTAAGACTCTTGAGTTATTGTCATAATTATAAGTTATGCCAGAAGTTAAACCAGTAATGGGTAATGTTAATTCTGAACCTAGTGGAATAACTGTTGATAAAGAAACATTATTAGCGTTATCATTACCTATATTAGATATATTTGCTGAATAATTAACTGTTTGAGGAGTGTTACCAGGAGTAATATTAATTGGCGATGCAGTAAAAATGGTTTGTATGATAGGCTCATAAACTTCAACTGAAAAACCTAAAGCAAAAAGACCATAGGTTTCTTGATTAGAGGTTAATCTAAAAGTTGCGGAAGTTTGATTATTGTCAAGTATATTATTTCCATTATTACTCAAAGAAAATACAGAAGCATCAAATCCTAATGTATTTAAACTTGCTGGATTTCTATCTGTAAAGTTATTATTACCTACAGTTATTCTACTATTAAAGAAATTGAAAGTGTTTCTTTGTGGAGCATCAATGTCTACAAAGTTATTAAATGTATTTCGTATTTGTAATCTATCACCAGATAAAGATCTGTCTCCTTCTAAAGCACCAATTACAATATCTGCTTTAACGCTTCCGATTGGTACTGTTTGAAAACCAGATACATCAATATTAAAGTTGTTTTGAGAACTTGTTACATTTGCATAACCATCAAAAAGTGTAATGTTTCTAGTTTTTAGATTTTCACTTTTATAAACCATTATAATTTGCCAACCTCCAGAAGTACCAGTGTTTGTGTTTTCATGAGAAATTAAAAAGCCGGTTTTAGCCTCAACATTAGCTACTTGAAATTTACCAAATGGATTGCTTAAATTGTTTACACTGTTTGTAATATCTTTAACACAAACGTATGGGTCATTGTTAATAAGCGGATTTTCATCTCGACCTCTATAAATGACATCATCAGCTGTTATAGTTGTATAACTAGTTTGGCCAGGTAACATTAATTTTACATCATTGTAATTCCAGTTTGGTTGGTTGTCAGTTTGGGTTCCATTAGGTGTATCAGTACCTCTGTCTGCAGCAGCCCAATACAATAGTACTTTTTCAATTTGAAGACATGGATCATTTGGTCTTGGATTAGATAGGTTTGCACTACTGGAATTAAAGGTTGTATTATCGTTATCTATATCAACATAAACGTTATTGGTAAAAGTATGGTTATCTCCATTACCATTGTAATTTCCAGTAGCTGTCCTAGACAGCATATTATTAGCAATAATTGTTACGTCACCTGTTAAAGTAGAGTTATAACGTGGTGTAAATTGTTTTTTGACTTGAGCTTTAACAGATAAGCCAACCAAAAGGATTACTATAAATAGTAATTGCTTAATAAAATTTATTTTAATTTTTTCCAAAACTTTTTTTTATTATAAATTTTAAGCATTAAAACAAAATTCATTTATTTTGTATATACCAGTAAGAGACTTGTTAATTACCCTCATAATATAAATATTACTGCGTTAAAATATATTTTAAATTTAATTACTAAAAAAATTTACAACATAAGGGAGAACTACTACAGGTGCTAATTGTAGTTTATTGTTATTTATTAGATTTTAGGGATGTAATCAATTAATAGCACAACAAAAGAAGTATGAAAATTGCTCTGAATCAAATAAATATGTTATAGCACCCAAAAATACGTTAAAATGTATTTTTGAAAAATATTATCGATGAAATATGATTTTAAACGACTATTATGAATAAAAAGATACAATTTATTAGGCATGCTAAATCCTCATGGAAATATGATGTTTCAGATAAGGAACGACCTTTAAAAAAAAGAGGTGTAAATGATGTTGTATTAATGTGTAAACATTTAAAAACTAAAATTTTAAAGCCAGAGGCTATTTTTTCTAGTCCAGCTAATCGGACAAAATTAACCGCAATGTTGTTCGTCGATAACTTAAAGCTCAATTCTATAAAAATTGAGTACAAAAACGAACTTTATGACTTTTCAGGAGAGTCTGTTTTAAGTGTTTTAAAATCTTGTGACAATTCAATTAATACATTAATGCTATTTGGTCATAATTATGCACTAACCAATTTATGTAATTCTTTAGGAGATATAAGCATTGATAATGTAACAACATCAGGATTTGTAGAGATAGAATTTAAACAATCTTCATGGAAAGACATAAAAAACGGAAAAACAACTAAAATTGTATTCCCAAAACATTTAAAATAGCCAATCTATTTAGATATATTTGTAGTAAAATTTGCAAATAAATGACTGATCATATTTTAGACAAAAAGTACATAAATAGAGAGTTAAGTTGGTTACAGTTTAATCATCGTGTTTTGCAAGAAGCTGCAGATGAGACTGTTCCGTTAATAGAGAGACTTCGTTTTTTAGGGATATTTTCTAATAATTTAGACGAATTTTTCAAAGTTAGATATGCTACTGTTAAACGTATAGATTATGCAGGTAAAGCAGGTAAAAGTCAATTAGGAGGTATAAAAGCTTCAGAATTATTAGAGATTATTACCAACATTGTTATCAAGCATCAAACCGAAAGTCTAAAGATTTTAAATGACATTCAAAAAAAATTAGAAGCCGAAAATATTTTCATTCTAAGAGAAAATAAAGTAACAAAAAAACAAAAAGAATACCTTAGAAAATATTTTCTTGATAAAGTTAGTCCTGCACTTGTAACCATAGTATTAAATTCTGAAATCAAACTTCCTAATCTTAAAGATAGTGCAGCTTATCTTGCGGTAAATATGCACATGGAAGGTCAAGATAACCAATATGCTTTGATAGAAATATCAAAAAATATGGATCGTTTTATTGTCTTACCAAAAGATGGTGATACAGATAATATTATCATGTTAGACGATTTGTTAAGGCTATTTTTAGACGATATCTTTAATATTTTTGATTACACTAAAATTACTGCTCATATGATAAAAATCACTCGTGATGCCGAGTTAGATTTAGACAGTGATTTGACTAAAAGTTTCATGGAAAAAATTAGTGATAGTGTAAAAGATAGACAAGAAGGAGAACCAGTACGATTTGTCTATGATAAGACTATAGATAAATCAACGTTAGCCTTTTTAATGGACAAAATGGGAATTGATAATACAGATAGTATAATTCCTGGAGGAAGGTATCATAACCGTCGAGATTATATGGGTTTCCCTAGTTTGGGACGTACAGATTTGTTGTATGATAAGATTGTTCCGCTTCCTATTAAAGGATTAAGTCTAGAAGGTAGTATTTTTGAAGCTATAGCAAAAAAAGACTATTTGCAATACGCACCTTATCACACGTTTACTTACATTGTAAAATTTTTACGTGAGGCAGCTTTAGATCCTAAAGTTAAAACCATAAAAATTACAATATATAGGTTAGCACAAATATCTCATGTTGCAAGTTCATTAATAAATGCAGCCAAAAACGGAAAAAAAGTTATTGTTTCTATGGAGATACAAGCGCGTTTTGATGAAGAAGCAAATATCGCTTACGCGGAACAAATGCAGCGTGAAGGAATACAGCTAATTTTTGGAGTGCAAGGATTAAAAGTACACAGTAAAATGTGTATGATTGAAAGAGAAGAAGGTAAAAAAATGAAACGTTATGGTTTTATTAGTACAGGAAACTTCAACGAATCTACCGCAAAAATTTACACAGATTATACTTTATTTACAGCAAATCAAAAAATATTAAAAGACGTTAATAAAGTTTTTAACTTTTTTGAAGTAAATTATAAAGTACACCGTTTTAAACACATTATAACATCACCTCATTATACTAAAAACAAGCTTTTTCAATTAATAGATAAAGAAATTAGTAATGTAAAAGATGGCAAACCTGCATACATAAAACTTAAAATGAATAGTATATCTAGCTATCAAATGGTAGATAAACTATATGAAGCAAGTCAAGCAGGAGTTAAAATACAAATGATTGTTAGAGGTATTTGTTGTTTAGTTCCAGGTGTTAAAGGTATCAGCGAAAATATTGAAGTTATCAGTATAGTCGATAAGTTTTTAGAACACACAAGATTATATGTGTTTTGTAATAACAACGATCCAAAAGTCTATATCTCATCTGCAGATTGGATGACAAGAAATATAGAAAATAGGGTAGAAGTAAGCTGTCCAATATATGATCAAGAAATTAAAGAAGAATTAATTCATACGTTTCATATTTGTTGGAATGATAATGTTAAAGCTAGAATTTTAAATAAAGCACAAAATAACATTTACAAAAAAAATGAGGCACCTAAACTTAGGTCTCAATTTGAAGCTTATAATTACTTAAAAAATAAATTAGATGCTTAAAATTCAAAAATTTGCAGCAATAGATATAGGTTCAAATGCAGTACGCTTGTTAATATCAAATATTGTAGAAGAAAAAGATAAACCTACACGATTTAAAAAAAGCTCGTTAGTTAGGGTTCCTGTTAGACTTGGTGCAGATGTTTTTGTAAAAGAAGAAATATCAGAAAACAACATCATGCGTATGTTGGATACTATGCAAGCTTTTAAATTATTAATGCAAACACATGGTGTTGTAAAATATAAAGCTTGTGCGACATCTGCAATGCGTGAGGCTAATAATGGTAAAGATTTAGCTAAGTTAATTAAGAAAAAAACAGGACTACAAATAGATATTATTGAAGGAGAGGAAGAAGCAGCAATTATAGCAGCTACAGATTTACAATCTTATATAGATCCTAATAAAATATATTTATATGTTGATGTTGGTGGAGGAAGTACAGAATTTTCTGTAATAGATAAAGGGATAAAAACAGCGTCCAAATCTTTTAAAATAGGTACCGTTCGTCTATTAAACGACATGGTTAAAAAGGATGCTTGGTTAGAATTAGAGCAATGGATAAAAGCAAAAACCTCTAAACACGACAAAATTCAAGTTATTGGTTCTGGAGGAAACATTAATAAAATATTTAAAGTTTCAGGTAAAGCAATGGGTAAACCGTTATCATATTTTTACTTGACTTCATACTATAACATGCTTCAAACGTACTCATACGAAGAGCGTATCTCTACATTGGATTTAAATCAAGATAGAGCAGATGTTATTATTCCTGCAACACGTATATACTTATCTGCAATGAAATGGTGTGGAGCAAAAGATATTTTTGTTCCAAAAATTGGTTTATCAGACGGAATAATTAAAAGTATGTATAATGACACAGTTTCAAGTCATACAAAGTTAAAATAATACACTTTATCTATTTAATAGCTAGTTTTTGTCAAAAAAAATTATATTTACACTTATAACTATTTCAAAAAACTAACCAATTTAACTTATTTCATATGAAAAAAACTATTCTACTTTTTACATTCATGCTAGCCTCTTTTTATGGCTTTTCACAAGATGCTTTATATGGTGTTAGAGCTGGATATACAATCTCTAATTTAGACTTTGATCCAGAAGTACCAGCTGGTATTGAAAATGCACATAGAAATGGTTTTTTTATTGGTTTTTTTGGTGAATATAGTATATCTAAAACCTTTTCTTTTGCTCCAGAAATTCAGTTTTCTGCAGAAGGTGCTAAAGAGCAAAATTTGAGAATTAACTACATTCAAATGCCTTTATTTTTTAAATTTAAAATAGATCAGAGTTTATCTATAGGTGTAGGACCACAAGCTAGTTTAAAAGGACATTCTTACGAAGATGGATTTAAAAACTTTGGATTTTCTGCTTTAGGTGGTTTAGAATATTTAATTACTGACGAAATTTTTATTGACTTTAGATATTCTTACGGTTTAACCAACGTTTTTGATGACAATGATGTTGATTTAGAAGCTAAAAATACTAACATGCAAATTGGTGTTGGATTAAAGTTTTAATCTTAACAATCAAACAAAAAAAAGCCAACTATAAGTTATAGTTGGCTTTTTTTTGTTTGTCAGGTTTAATTAACCATGTATCGTTTCGTTTTTACTTAGGTTTTTCATTATGTCAGCTTCGTAGTCAAGTAAATCATTCCATTTTTGATCCACTTCTTTTCGGTCACCATATTGTCTTGCAAACCCTAAAAACATAGTATAATGGTTAGCTTCACTAACCATTAGTTTACGGTAAAATTCAGCTAAAGATTTATCTTCTAACTGCTCAGATAACAACCTAAAGCGTTCACAGCTCCTTGCTTCAATTAAAGCAGCATAAAGTAGTCTGTGTACTAATTGAGTCGTTCTGCTTCCTCCTTTAGGAAAAAACTTTAAGAGTTGTATCACATAATCATCCTTACGATCACGACCTAAAACCCAACCGTTTTTTAAGATTAAATCATGTACCATTTTAAAGTGGCTAATTTCTTCTTTAACCAAAGCAACCATTTCTTGAACCAGATCTGTATATTCAGGAAAACTTACAATTAATGATATTGCTGTACTTGTTGCTTTTTGCTCACAGTAAGCATGGTCTGTCAAAATATCTTCAATATTTTTTTCTACTATATTCACCCAACGTGGATCTGTTGGTAGTTTTAGTCCAAGCATAGTTATTGTTTTTGGATATTTATATTTTTGTAATCAAATACTCACCTTCAGGATCAATAGCAATATTATAAACAGGACAACTGACTGTTCTTGGTATACATGCTGATGCTACAAGATGTAACGTATTAGTGTTTAAGGATTTTATTTCGTCAATATAGACTTGGTTGAGTACATAATCAGTATTAGATAGCGATAAAAAAGCATCATCTAATACATGTTTAAAAATTTGCTTATTATTTTTATAAACTTCAACTTCTGTTATTACTTCCCTAAAATAATGTTTATTAGTAGTAGTTGACGTTTTAAATGTTTGTAACACATTGTTTTCCATGTCAGAATAGTTTTTTATTTTGACAGTATAACCATTGCTTAAAATGGTGTCATTAGTAAACTCAGTATATTCTTCAGGAAAGTACTTTAAATTTTCTGTAAAAGACAGTAGTAATTCTTTAGCAGCAACTCTATCTAAAGGTTGTTTTTTTGCATGATACCGACCATCACAACTAAATAGTGTAATTATTATTGTAATAATTAAAATGGAGTACTTAATCATAATCTAAACGTCTAAATCAAAAGTTTTTCTTAGTAATTCTAAGTTAGGGTTTTTTTCTTTAAGCTTTTCATATTTTTCAACAGGTGTGTAAGCATATTTTGTCTCTAACTGTTCATCAACAGTAATATCTAAAACTATATCATAGTTTTTAAGATTTTTACGTAAATAAGTCATTAGGTCAAAAGACTGTCGTTCAACCTCTACTTTGTTAGTGGAATTAGGAAAAGTCAACTGAATTGATACACCATCTGCTGCCAGTGTTGGTTTGTCAATAGATAATATAGATGCTAAATTAAACTTTCCTTCTTTTTCAATTTTTGACACAAAAGTATTCCAAACTTCAGTTAAGTCATCTTGATGAAAAGGTTCTCTTGGTAAGTTTTCTTCATCAACAACAACTTCTAATTGTTTAATTTGGTGTTCTTTTTTTGCTCTTATACTTTTTAGTGATAAGCCAGATGTTCTTTTTTTATTAGTTGCAATACCATTTTCTAAAACAATTTTTGGTTTAGATGGAGTAATAGGTTTTACTGCTTCCGCAGAAACTTTTGCAGTTGTATTTGTGTTGCTTACAACAGCTTCAACATTGGGTTTTGTAACTTTAACAGGAGTTATTCCAATTTTTTTGAAATAAGAAGGTGGAATTATGAACCGACTGCTATTTTTTTTTTCTCCATCAAAAGTGATAGAGGCTAATTGCATTAGGGTAAGTTCAACTAGGAGTCGCTGATTTTTACTGCTTTTATATTTCAAATCACACTCGTTAGCCAAGTTAATTCCTTTAATTAAAAAGTCTTGACTTGCTTTTTGAGATTGTTCTAAATATTTAGTTTTAGTGTCTTCACCAACTTCAAGTAACTCTATAGTTACTGGGTTTTTACAGACTAATAAATCTCTAAAATGAGACGCTAAACCTGCAATATAATGGTGACCATCAAATCCCTTTGATAAGGTTTTATTAAACTGAATTAATAATTCAGGTATTTTATTTTCTAGGATATTGTCCGTACTTTCAAAGTAAGTTTCATAATCTAAAACATTTAAATTTTCAGTAACAGATTGTCTTGTTAGTTCTTTACCAGAAAAACTAACGACACGATCAAATATGGATAATGCATCACGCATTGCTCCATCTGCCTTCTGAGCAATAATGTGTAAAGCATCGTCTTCTGCATTTATACCTTGCTCTGTAGCAATATATTTTAAATAATTTTTAGCGTCTTTAACAGTTATTCGTTTAAAATCAAAAATTTGGCAACGTGATAATATAGTTGGTATTATCTTGTGTTTTTCTGTGGTTGCTAAAATAAAAATACAGTGTTTTGGTGGTTCTTCTAAAGTCTTTAAAAAAGCATTAAAAGCGGATTGAGATAACATGTGTACCTCGTCAATAATATAGACTTTGTATTTACCAACTTGAGGCGGAATACGAACTTGGTCTGTTAGATTTCTGATATCATCAACCGAGTTGTTTGAGGCAGCATCCAGTTCAAAAATATTAAATGCAAAATCCTCGTCTTCAGACTCAGTACCATCACTATTTATCATCTTAGCTAAAATACGTGCACAACTAGTTTTACCAACACCACGTGGTCCTGTAAATAGTAAGGCTTGTGCTAAATGATTGTTTTCAATAGCATTTAGTAAGGTATTTGTAATAGCAGATTGCCCAACAACGTCCTTAAAGGTTTGTGGTCTATATTTTCTGGCAGATACTACAAAGTGTTCCAAATTATATCGAATTTTTAAACATCTGTTTGATGCTATAATAATGAATAACAAATTTAAAAAATACCCATTAAACTAAGAAACCTTATCCTTGATTTTATGGATAGTTATTAACAAAACTATAGTTATTGTATTTGTTGAAACTATTTAAAGTTTATTGTATACCAAATGTATTGTTTGTTGTAATTTTGCATTTAGTAAATCGCCTTATCGCTTTAAATTTAGTTTAAAGAGGAAAGTCCGGACACCATAGTGTAATCATAGTGGTTAACAGCCATCCACCGAAAGGTGAGGAAAAGTGCAACAGAAAGTATGTACAGGTCATGCTGTAGTGAAACCAGGTAAACTCTATGAGGTGCAATACCATGTATACTAACGTTTGAGCGTACACGCGCGATTGTTAGAGGGTAGGTAGCTAAAGCGTGTTGGTAACAGCAAGCTCAGATAAATGATAAGGGCTCTTTGTTAAGAGTACAAAATCCGGCTTATAGATTTGCTTAACTATAAAAAAACCATCTAGTAATAGATGGTTTTTTGTTTTATTCTTCTTCGTCGATAGTTTTATTTTCAAAAAAACTAAATACGTTTCCTCCATAACTTTTGGAGTGTGTATAGTTTTGTAATTGTGATAAATCTGTGTGTTTAGAATGTTCTACAATTAATAAGCCTTCAGTTTCTAGTAATTTGTTTTCAAAAATTAAGGTTGGAATTTTCGCAAATTCTTCAACAGGAAAATCATAAGGTGGATCTGCAAATATGATTGTATGTTGTTGTTTGCTTTTTTCTAAAAATTTAAACACATCACTTTTAATGGTTTGTATATCCATTTCAAAACTAGTAGCAGTTTCGTTTATAAATTTTATACAACCATAGTCTTGATCTACACATAAAATTTGTTCTGTACCTCTAGAAGCAAACTCATAGCTTATGTTTCCTGTACCAGCAAATAGGTCTAATACCGAAATATCATCAAAATAAAACTGGTTATTTAAAATGTTAAATAAGGCTTCCTTTGCCATATCTGTTGTTGGACGTACTGGTAGCTTTTTTGGAGCTGTTATCCTTCTTCCTTTAAATTGTCCTGATACGATGCGCATTATAAGCTTTTTAGTAATGTAAAATGTAAGTGGTTCTCTTTTGGTTTTTCGGTAAAATCTAAATTGTCATTTCTATTTCCAAAAGACACATGTCTAATGTATTTATATGAAATTTGATAGATAGGGTCTTCCTCTGTAACACTTCCTAAAAACACCACGTTTATAATTTCTGGATTTAGTTTTAATTGCTCCAGAGTAAATATTAGGTAATATATAAAATCTTCCTTTGTATGATACTCAAATGTGTTGTATAACAAAAGTTTTCCTTTTTGTATTGCTATTATCTGAAAATTAGAACTAGAAATATTAACATATACCTTAGCTTGGTCATTGTGCTTTTCTAAAATTAATAATTTTTCTATTAATATGGTAGAGAAGTGGTTGTAAGTAAATGTACCAAACTGATCAAATATAAAATTGTTTACATTGGTAAAAGGCACATAAACATTAACACTGTCGTTACTAATTATTGTATCAAATGTAATGAAGTCTGTCTTTAAAATTTTGGTGTTAAATTTTAAATAATCAGCTAAAGCGTCTTCTTTAAATAATGGTTTGGGTACTAATGTTGCCCAATCATTAACATGTATAATGTTGATGTTATCAAACTTAATTTTTAATAACGCTTCTGTTTTAAAAAGATCTTTAACTGCAT
The DNA here is from genome assembly GCF_016785945.1 of Olleya sediminilitoris. Classification (GTDB taxonomy): domain Bacteria; phylum Bacteroidota; class Bacteroidia; order Flavobacteriales; family Flavobacteriaceae; genus Olleya; species Olleya sediminilitoris. Next base: position 11,401 of record NZ_JAEMEF010000009.1, read on the forward strand.
CTAGTAACTCAGTAGGTGTTTTTTTTATTTTAAAGTCTTGAGACTTTAAGTGTAAGACAGTATTATTGTCTTTTTTTAAAACACAAAAAGAAAGTCCACTCAAACTAATTTGAATGGACAATTCTAAGTTGCTTGAATTATGTATTGTATTACTCGTTACTGCCATAAGTTTTAGGCCAGTTTCCAAGTGTTTTAAAATCGCTCATAGATCCTACACGTAAAGCATCACCATTAACACCTTCAACAGATATTACTTGATTTTCTTTAAGTCTTAAGTTTTTGTCTTGATCGTATAAGATGTCATCTTTTTTAACATATGCTTCAAAAACAGGAATTTCATTTCCGTTTTCATCTTCTAACATTCCAGCATCCATTGTAAATTTAGTACCTTCTTTTGCTAGTGGTACATTCATCATGGTTTTGTATCTGTCAGTATCTTTAAATAATCTGTCTTTTACTGGTTCATAACCAATAGTGTCAACAATAACTTCGTCTTTAAACATAGTTACACCACCATAAGCTAAAGTTCTTTCTTCATCAACAACACTAGTGTCTCTTCTTTCTACTAATGTAAATTTACCATTTTCGATAAATCTAATTAATTCGTCATAACTTTTAGTGAATTTTCCAGTAACAGTTCTGTGTGCTAATTGTGCATCTCTAATATCTATTAAACGCTCAATAGCTGCAGCGTAACGTTTTTCTTTAAGTTTATTAAATTCAATTTCGCCATAAACAGAATTAAATGTGATATAACCTAAAAAGATTATAAGTGCCCAAAGCGCTATTGTTAAAAAAGGTTTTGCTTTAGTTGGGATAAATTTGTCAATAAGCCAAACAATCAAAATTGTTAGTAAAATTGCTCCAAGTACAATAAGTGCTAATTTTATCATAGTATTTTATTAAATTTAATTAAGGTCAGTGACAAATCTACAATTTTTTTTTATTCGTTAAAACCATTGTTGGTAAAAATGATTTATATATTTGATAAAAAGTTTACAATTCACACAATTTAATGACTAGTTCTCAATTTTATTCCCTTATAAAACAGCATTTTCCGTTTAATCCAACCACAAAACAAGATATTTTACTTTTACAACTTTCTGAATTTATTTTAAATGATAAAGAAAATGGAGTGTTTTTGTTAAAAGGTTACGCTGGTACTGGTAAAACCACTATTATTGGTACAATTGTAGCAAATTTATGGAAGATCAAAAAAAGTGCAGTTTTGATGGCTCCAACAGGTCGAGCAGCCAAAGTAATCTCTAATTATTCTAAAAAAGAAGCATTTACTATCCATAAAAAAATATATTTCCCTAAAAAAGAAAGAGGAGGAGGTGTAAAGTTTGTTTTGCAACCCAATAAACACAAAAACACCATTTTTATTGTAGATGAAGCTTCTATGATACCGGATTCGCCAAGCGATTCTAAATTATTTGAAAACGGATCATTATTAGATGACTTAATGCAATATGTTTATCAAGGACATAAATGTAAACTGCTTTTAATTGGTGACACTGCTCAGTTACCTCCAGTTAAATTAGATATTAGTCCAGCTTTAGATGTAAATACGCTTAGTTTAAACTATAATAAGTCAGTAACTAAAATGGAACTTGATGAAGTTGTACGTCAAGGTGAAGATTCTGGTATTCTAGAAAACGCTACCATTTTAAGAGAAGCTATTTCTGACGGATTTTATGACAGCTTTAAATTTAATTTAAAAGCTTTTAAAGATATAGTCAGATTAGTAGATGGTTATGAAATTATGGATGCTATAAATGACTCTTATAGTAGTTTGGGTCATGAAGAAACCAGTATAATTGTTAGAAGTAATAAACGTGCAAACCTATATAATCAACAAATACGTAGTCGTATTTTGTTTAATGAAAACGAGTTATCTGCAGGTGATTACCTAATGGTAGTTAAAAATAATTACTTTTGGATTAAGCCAATAACCGAAGCTGGTTTTATAGCAAATGGTGATATTATTGAAGTTTTAGAAATCTTTAGCATTAAAGAATTATATGGTTTTAGGTTTGCAGAAGTTAAAGTGCGTATGGTTGATTACCCTAAAATGCAACCATTTGAAACCGTTTTAATGTTAGATACCATTGAAGCCGAAACACCATCATTACCATATGAAGAGTCTAACCGATTGTATCAAGAAGTCCAAAAAGATTATGAAGACGAAACCAGTAACTATAAAAAATTCTTAAAAATAAAAGGTAATAACTACTTTAACGCACTTCAAGTTAAATTTAGTTATGCCATAACGTGTCATAAATCACAAGGTGGTCAATGGAATACGGTTTTTATAGAGCAACCTTATCTACCTAACGGAATAGACAAAGACTACCTTAGGTGGCTATATACTGCAATTACTCGTGCAAAAGAAAAACTATATTTAATTGGTTTTAAAGACGAATTTTTTGAAGAAGACCATTAAAATACCTTATTTTTATACTCTAATTTAAAACTTAGATGAAAATAATAGCAATGATTCCTGCACGATATAGTGCATCTCGTTTTCCTGGTAAATTAATGAAAGATTTAGGAGGAAAACCTGTCATTACACGTACTTATGAAGCAACAGTTAATACCAAATTATTTGATGATGTGGTGGTGGTGACTGATAGCGATATAATTTATGACGAAATCAATAAAATTGGTGGTCATGTTTTAATGAGTAAAAAAGAACACGAATGTGGTAGTGATCGTATTGCAGAAGCTGTTCAAGATTTAGATATAGATATAGTCATTAATGTGCAAGGCGATGAGCCTTTTACTGATGCAGAGTCTTTAAAAAAACTGATTCAGGTTTTTAAAGAAGATAAAGATCAAATAGTTGATCTAGCATCATTAATGGTAAATATTTCTAATTGGGAAGAAATTAAAAACCCAAATACAGTGAAGGTTATTGTAGATCAGCAAGATTTTGCATTATATTTTTCAAGAAGCCCAATACCTTATCCAAGAGATGAAGCTGTAGCTGTAAAATACTTTAAACATAAAGGTGTCTATGCTTTTAGAAAACAAGCTATACTTGATTTTTATAATTTACCAATGCTAACGCTTGAAGCTTCAGAAAAGATTGAATGTATTAGGTATTTAGAATACGGTAAACGTATTAAAATGGTTGAAACAGATATCGAAGGAGTAGAAATTGATACACCTGAAGATTTAGAACGTGCAAAAAAACTATGGAAGTAGATTATAGTCATATTAAAGTTATCGGTTTTGATGCTGATGATACACTTTGGGTAAACGAAACGTATTTTAGAAACGCTGAGCAAGAATTTGCTAAACTTTTAAGTCAGTTTGAAACCGAAAATAAAATAGACCAAGAACTATTTAAAATGGAAATTAAAAATCTTCCAGTATATGGTTATGGTGTAAAAGGTTTTGTGTTATCCATGGTAGAAATGGCTTTAGAGCTTTCAAACCATACGGTTTCAAATGCAACTATATCTAAAATTTTAGATATAGGTAAAAATATGATTAATGAAAAAGTAGAGCTGTTAGATGGTGTAGAGGAAGTACTTAAACAATTATCTAAAAAGTATAAGTTAATTGTTGCCACTAAAGGTGATTTACTGGATCAAGAACGTAAACTAGAAAAGTCAGGGTTGTTAGATTATTTTCATCATATTGAAGTTTTAAGTGATAAAAAAGAAGCTAATTATTCTAAATTATTAAACCATTTAGAGATTAAGCCTTCAGAGTTTTTAATGATAGGTAACTCTTTAAAATCAGATATTTTACCACTTGTTAATTTAAAAGCCAGTGCCATACATGTTCCGTTTCATACAACTTGGTTGCATGAGCAAGTAGATGTTAATACCAACGATTTAAAACAATATCAAACACTTAAAAGTCTAAAAGACTTACCCAAATTATTAAAATTATAATTGAAAACATTAGATATAAATACCTGGAACAGAAAACAGCATTTTGAGCATTTTTCAAAATTGAAGGATCCTTATTTTGGGGTAACAATTCCTTTTGATGTAAGCAAAGCCTACGCTTATGCTAAAGTTAATAATGTAAGCTTTTTTGGTGTTTATCTTCATGCATGCATGACCGCTATAAATGCAATAGAAAATTTTAAATATAGAATAGTAGATGATGCTATTCAAATTTGTGATACTATCCATGCTTCGGCTACAATTATTAGAAGTGACAAAACCTTTGGTTTTTCTTTTATAAATTATGATACAGACTTAAATGTGTTTTTATCTAATTTATCTGCCGAAAAACGAAGAATTGAAAACTCACACGACCTGTTTCCACCAGTTAATGCTAATAATTGCATACATTGCTCAGCATTACCTTGGGTGAATTTTTCCGGTCATAAAGAGCCCACTTCAGGCGCAGTAGAATCTGTTCCTAAATTAGCATTTGCTAAAGCAATTAAAGACAATGACCAATTAATGATGAATGTAGCAATTAGTGTTAATCACGCTTTAGTGGATGGTTATCATATTGGTTTATTTTCAGAATTATTTCAAGAACAATTAAATAAGTAATAAATTTACAAATAAAGACTAAAAGTCAATGAGTTATAAAAATTTTCCAATGGTGTCAAATGTAGTATTTGGACGTGGTAGTTTTAATCAATTAGCAGATATTATTCAACCTAAAAGATTAAACACTAAAGCACCATTTATATTTTTTGTAGATGATGTCTTTAAAGGAAATGCTTGGTTAACCTCAAGAATACCATTATCCTATCAAGATAAAATAGTTTTTGTATCTACCAAAGAAGAACCAAAAACAGAACAAATAGATCAGTATGTAGAGGATATTATACTAAACTTTAAAGAACGTCCTTCTGGTATTATAGGTATTGGAGGTGGTTGTTTGCTAGATGTAGCAAAAGCTGTTGCTATAATGCTCAATAATGATGGAGAAAGTAAAGATTATCAAGGTTGGGATTTGGTAAAAAACGAAGCTGTTTATCATGTTGGTATACCTACAATATCAGGAACTGGAGCAGAGGTTTCTAGAACAACTATTTTAACTGGTCCAGAACGTAAATTAGGTATCAATAGTGACTACACTCCTTTTGATCAAGTTATATTGGATCCAGAATTAACCAAAGATGTACCGACTGACCAATGGTTTTATACAGGAATGGATTGTTATGTACATTGTATAGAATCTTTAAAAGGAACCTATTTAAATGCTTTTAGCCAATCTTATGGTGAGAAGGCATTGGAGCTTTGTAAAGATATTTTTCTAGGAGATCATTTAACCGAAGAAGAAGCTCAAGATCAATTAATGATGGCTAGTTGGCATGGCGGAATGAGTATTGCCTACTCTCAAGTCGGTGTAGCACATGCTATGAGTTATGGTTTAGGTTATTTGTTAGGTATCAAACATGGTATTGGTAACTGTATTGTTTTCGATCATTTAGAAGATTATTATCCTGAAGGAGTAGCAATGTTTAAACAAATGAAGATTAAACATAATATAACTTTACCTCAAGGTATTTGTAAAGATTTATCTGACAAAGATTTTGATATTATGATAAATGTTGCTTTAAGTTTAGAACCTTTATGGGAAAATGCAATTGGTAAAAACTGGAAAGACAAAATAACTCACGAAACGCTTAAGGCATTATACCAAAAAATGTAATATGTACTGGTTAGCAAAATTAATATATTTTAAAGTTATTGGCTGGAAAGTAGTTGGAAACACCAATTTTTCTCAAGACACTATTAAAAAGGCTGTTTTTATATCAGCACCACATACTAGTAATTTCGATTTTATTATTGGCATACTATTACGTAAGGTTACTCGGGTCAAAACCAATTTTATCGGTAAAAAATCATTATTTACGTGGCCATTTGGTTATTATTTTAGAGCTGTTGGTGGTGTACCAGTAGACAGAAAAAACAAAGAGAATAAAGTCTTATCTATAGCTAAGCTGTTTGAAAATAAAGAAGAGTTTAGATTAACCTTAGCACCTGAAGGTACTAGAAGTAAAGTAGAGGAGTGGAGAACAGGTTTTTACTACATAGCTAAACAAGCCAATGTACCTATCATTATGTTTACAATGGACTTTGGTAATAAGCAAAACAAAATATCAGAACCTTTTTACCCAACGGATGACGTAGAAGCTGATTTTAAATATATGAAATCTTTCTTTAAAGGAGTTAGAGGTAAAATTTCAAAAAATTCGTAATAAAATAAGTTTTTTTATTAAAAATTAAATTTTGGTACGGGATTTGTTATACTATAATCGTAGTACTTGATGAAACATACAGTAAACTTCAGTCACTAAAAAGAAACATTAAAACTACTACGCTTACACAAATAAAAAGCGCTTTTAAGTTTATCTTAAAAGCGCTTTATTTTTTTATAGAATTTATAAATTGTTTTATTTTTTATTAGGAATTTCCTCAGTTTCACAATTAAATAAACTTTGTTCCATAATTAGTTTAGAGACACCTTCTGGTAGCATTTGTTGCCATCCATCTTCTCCAGAATTTATCATTTTTAAAACCCTTCTAGAAAACACCTCTAGTGTACTTGGGTCAAAGTCTGTGATATCTACAACCTTTCCATTGTATTTAAAGAATTTATATAATTCTTTCATTCGTGGATGTACTTTTAAAGTATCACTGGTAGTTAAAGTACCATCTTCATCTTTCATTGGGTACAGGTAAACACGTAAATCTTTAAAGAATAATTTACCAAATGCTTCTAAGATACCACCACTTAAGTGTCTGTAATATTTCTCGTCAAAAATATCTACAAGATTATTTACTCCCATTGCTAATCCCATTCTGTTTTTAGAATATTGAGAGAAGTATTCTACCAATTTATAGTATTCTTGGAAGTTTGAAATCAATACAGTATGTCCTAAAGAGCATAACAAACGTGCACGATCCATAAAATCTTGCTCATCAATTTCACCTTCAGCTCTTAGGTTAGATAAAGTAATTTCAAAAATAACCTGAGTATTGTTTTCGTCTACTTTATTTTCTTTAATAAACATCTCCAAAGACTTTTCATACATGTCAATATTAACTTTAGTTACAGGTCTAAAACTACCACGTAACGCTAATATATTTTTTTTGTATAAAACTCTTGCTGGTAATACATTATTTCCGTCAGGAGCAAACATGACAGCATCAGTCATTCCGTTTTTAACTAATTGTAAACTCATTAGACGGTTGTCTACATCTTTAAAAACTGGACCAGAAAAGTTAATAGTATCAATTTCTATTTGATCTTTATCTAAGTGATCATATAAGTAACGTAACAGCTTTCTAGGTTCGTTATACTTATAAAAAGCACCATAAATTAGGTTTGTACCTAAAATTCCTAAAGTTTCTTGTTGTAATCTTGCATCGTTTTCTTTAAAACGTATGTGCAAAACAATTTCGTTATATTCTTCTTCTTCAGGATCAATTTGATATTTAATTCCTACCCAACCATGTCCTTTATATTTTTTAGCAAAATCAATAGTTGCCACAGTATTAGCAAAACTAAAAAACATTTTGTGTGGATTTTTTTCTCTTCCAATACGTTCTTCAATTAATCTAATTTCATGAGCTACCATTTTACGTAAACGCGCTTCGGTTACGTAACGTCTATCGTTTTCAATACCATAAATAGCATCACTAAATTCTTTATCATAGGCAGACATTGCTTTTGCAATAGTACCAGATGCTCCTCCAGCTCTAAAAAAGTGACGCACAGTTTCTTGTCCAGCTCCAATTTCAGAAAACGTTCCGTAAATATTTTCGTTTAAATTAATACGTAATGCTTTGTCCTTAAGAGACGGAATATTTTCAAACTCTTTATCTCCTTTTAGCCTTATTTCCATATAAAATTTACAATGATGTTAAGTTTTACAAAGGTATCAAATAACTATAGCAAACAAAAAAAATATTCTATTTTTGTGAGAAATCTTCAACCATTGAAAATAACATTTTTAGGCACAGGTACATCACAAGGAATTCCTATTATAGGAAGCACTCATCCTGTGTGTTTAAGCCAAAATCCTAAAGATAAAAGGTTGCGTGTTTCTATAATGATAGAGTGGGATAAAAATACATTTGTTATAGACTGTGGACCAGATTTTAGACAACAAATGTTACTTAATAATCCTACTAAAATTGATGCTTTATTATTTACACATGAGCATGCAGACCACACTGCTGGATTGGATGACATAAGACCATTTTGTTTTAGACAAGGCGAATTGCCGATTTATGCACATAAACGTGTGATTAACGAGCTTAAAAAGCGTTTTGAATATGTTTTTGAAACAGAAAATAGATATCCTGGAGCGCCAACAGTAGCTATTAATACTATTGAAAATAAGCCTTTTGAGATTAATAATAAAACAATTATTCCTATTGAAGGTTTGCATTATAAGCTTCAAGTATTTGGTTTTAGATTTGAAAATTTTGCTTATTTAACAGATTTTAAAACAATTACTGAAACCGAATTAGATAAACTTAAAAACTTAGATGTATTAGTTATAAATGCTTTGCGTATAGAAGCCCATATTTCGCATTTTAATCTAGAAGAAGCTTTAGCAATTATAAAAATATTACAACCTAAACGTACCTATTTAACACATATTAGTCATTTGTTAGGGTTCCATGAAGAAGTCCAAAAACAATTGCCAGATAACGTATATTTAGCTTACGATCAATTACAAATTACGATTTAAAAAAACTTAAAAAAATGAAGAACAAAATCTTTATGTACCTGTTTATTTTTACATTACTAATAGTAGTGTTTCAATATGTAAATTCTAAAAAAATATTAGAAGACAGTAGTAAACGTATTGAAGTTTTAAGAGTTAATAACGAATCCATGAAGGATTCTTTAACAACTTTAAATGATGAGTTATCAGATTTGTCATTGTTTGATTTACGTTACAACCAAGATGCAAAAGATTATTTTTATAACAAACAATTAGATACTGAAGCATTAATTCCGTTTTTAAAAAACGAATTGTATAAATTAAATGAAACCGATGGAGAACATCCTTTAATTCCTTTTGCTGCTTCAGAAGGTAGAAAATTACAATTTAACACCATAAAAATGTTAAATCACAGATGGATTGTTGCTGATTTTTCTGATGGTCAATTTTGGGGAGAATTACTAATACAATACTTTATAACTCCAGAACAAAATGTTGATTTTGAAGTGCTAGATTACCTTTTATATACTAGATAAGGTTAAGAAATATTTTTTCAATCTCAAAGATTCAAAATAAAAAATCCCTAATTAATAAATAAGCATTTATAATTAGGGATTTTTTTGATTATTTAATTGTAGTGTTTAAATCAAATTGACTAACCAATCTTTAAATTCGTAAAAATTTTGAGGAGCAACACCATGTCCAACCGGAAACTCGCTAAACTGATGTTTAATGTTTAATGCTTCTAAGAATTTTGGAGCTTGTCTTGCCCAATCCACAGGAATAACTTGGTCTACAGTACCATGTGATCCGTAAAAGTTAAGGTGTTTATAAGCCGAAGCATCTTTAGCAGTAAATAAATCTTCATTGACATAACCACTTAAAGCGATAATATTATTTACTTTTTCTGGGTATGTTAAAGCTACTGCATAGCTTAAAATACAACCTTGGCTAAACCCTAATAAGGATACACTATCTTTATTTACAGGATAGTTAGCAATAGCCTGATCTATAAATGTAGCTATTAAATCTCTAGATTCTATGGCTTGATCATTATCGCTCCATTTACCTTGTTCTGCATCAAAATTAATAGCATACCAGGCATTACCATAGGGTTGCATTGGGTAAGGTGCTCTAACAGATATTATAAATAATTCTTCTGGTAGCTCTGTTGTAAAGCTAAATAAGTCGTTTTCGTCACTACCATAACCATGAAACAAAATAAGTAAAGGTGCATTTTCTTTTAAAGACGATGGTCTTGTGATGTGATGTAAGTTAAAGTTTTCCATTATTTACCTAGTCCTTTAAAAATTTTTTGAAAAATTGGTCCAATAACCGGAATTGGTTTCATGGATCCATTAATAGCTGTCATTACACCTAAAAACAAAAGTGCTCCCATACTTATCCAAAATGCAATAGAGATTTGGAAGTTGTCAAATTGACTAACAAAATAGGCAATAAACATCCATAAAAGACATAAGCCTAACCCTTGTCTGTTATGAAAACTTGTAAATTCATTTTTCTTTTCTCCATTCATTATTATAGCAATAACGCTACCAATTATGGTTAAATAGCTAACGACTGCTAGTGTTTTTCCTTCTTCAATGGTGTTTTGATTCATTATATTATAAAACTGTTTTATTATTTGCGATTATTCCGTAGGCTTTTCCTTTTAATTCTTGACCTAAAAAGGCACTATTTTTAGATTTTGAAACAATATCACTTTCCGCGAAAGCGTATTTTAAATCAGGATTAAATAAAGTTAGGTTTGCTGCTTCACCTTCATTAATACTATTAATTTTTTGACCAAATCTAGTTTTTCCTTGTGTTAATAACTCAATAGCTTTTTTTGTAGAAACTACTGTATTTAAAGCTCCAAATGCACTTTCAAGTCCAATGGTGCCAAAAGCAGCATGATCAAATTCTACTTTTTTGTCTTCAATTGTTTTTGGATTATGATCACTTGTTACCATGTCTATGGTTCCGTCTTTTAAACCTTCAATTAAGGCATCAACATCCTTTTTTATCCTAAGTGGTGGATTGACTTTGTAATTGGTGTCAAATTGAACCAAAACATCGTCAGTTAAGCATAAGTTATGTATGGCAACACTACAGGTTACATCAAGTTTTTTGTTTTTGGCTTCTCTTATTAGAGCAACACTTTCAGCAGTTGAAATGGTTGGAATATGTAGTTTTCCTTCCGTATACTCAAGTAAAAATAAATCTCTAGCCACTTGCATAGCTTCAGCTAGATTAGGGCTTCCTTTTAAGCCTAAAGAGGTGCTTGTCAATTCTTCATTAACAATTCCTTTGCCAGATATTTTTGTTTCGATAGGAAAAGAGCAAACTAAACCATCAAAATTACTTGCATATTGCAGCGCTATTTTTAATAAATTAGGATTACTTATAGGTTTTTTGTAATCATAAAAAGCAACAGCTCCAGCGTTTTTCATATCAAATAATTCAGCTAAATCAATACTTTCACTGTGTCTAGTTAAAGCACCTATTGGTAGTAAGTTAACTGCATTGTTTTGAGCTTTAGATAGTACAAAAGCCACATTGGCATTGGTGTCTATAATTGGATTTGTGTTGGCTTGTACAGCCACACTTGTAAATCCAGATTTTGCTGCAGTTTTTAATCCATTAGCAATGGTTTCTCTATCTTCAAAACCAGGTTCTCCAAAACTAACACTACTATCAAACCAACCTTGTGAAACGTGTAAATTATCTAAGGTTATAGTTTTGTAATTGTTAGTATTATCAATGCTTTTAGCAATTTTAGTAATCTTACCTTTTTCGATTAAAATATCGCAAACTTGGTTATTAAATTTGCTAGAAGGATCAATTATTGTTGCTGTTTTTATTAAGGCGTTCATTTAAAGTATTTTAAGATGAGCATTTCTAAAATTAGTAACACGAGTCCCAAAATTACAAACCATTTCCATAATTCGTTAACTTTAGTATCGTTATTTATGTTATCTAAAACAGTAGTAATCGAGTTACTAACTGTTGCGTTATTATAATTATCAAGATTAAGGTAGTTTAAATTACTCTCGGTACGATTGTAATTGTAACTTACATTTTCCAATATTTTGGTTTTATCTTTAATATCGTAAATACCAGCTAATTCTGGTATGTCATTAGTTTTGATAAGGACTTTATTATTAAAATAATATTGTTCTGGGATGATTTTGTCATTACCATTAACTAAAGTTAAAACCGCATCTTGCTGTAAATTTGTAGCCACATCATAACTAGTATTTTGCCCAATGGTATAATATAATGTTGTTGTGTTTAAACTTTGCTTTGCTATGTTGTAAAACGTTGGAACAATTAAATTTATATTTTTAAAATTTGAATTATCCGTATTTATAGGAGCCGAAAAGACATATAAAGACTGGTTTTGTGATAAAAAAGATTTGTTATCTTCAAACTGTAAAATTGGTGTTGCTTTTAGATTTATCTGAGGAAAATAACGTTCTACTTTAGGATATTGAAAATTATCTACTCGTTTTTCAAATACACCATTAGCATACAGTGGATGCGCATAATTTATTGTTGTTATACGCTTTTGGTTAGCATTTATTGCGCTAAAAGGTGCAAAATTAAAACGCTGTAAAAAGGTGTTGTAATTATTAAGGTTTCCGTTTGTGTTTGGTATAAAAACAACCGAACCTCCTTGGTCTGTAAAAGCTTTTAAAGCAGTGGTTAGACTTTCTGGTAAAGCTTCAATTTCATTAATAACCACTAAATTTTGTGAGTCAAAAAGACTGTAATCTAGATTGTTTGTTGTTTTTGTAGTAAAAATGAATTCATCTTCTGTGAAAATTCGACTTAAATAACTGTCATTAGTATTACTAATAGCTAAAACGTTAATTTTTGAAGGCGAATTAATATTGAAATATAAGCTGTTGTCAAATTGTAATTGAGTATCTTCAATGGTTATTTTTCCTTTTGTAACTTGATCATTAGGAATAGTAAATACAGTGGACGCTTTTTGGTTTAAATCTACAGTTGCTTTGGATAATAAATTATCATTATTATAAATTGAAACTGGTAAAGTAATTTTTGATGTACTATTAGTCTTTAATATAACTGATAACTCTATATTATTTACTGTTTGTTTGGAAATATACAAACTATCAATACTTATATTACTTATACTTTCAGGTTTTAATTGCACTAAATTTACAGTTAGATTTGTATCTTTTTTAATAGTGAAATCAGTGTTTTTTTGCTGAAAATCTGAAATAAAAATCAAGTTTTTTACGGTATTATCTTGATTGTTAAATGTTTTTTTTGCTTTAAGTAAAGCTGCATTATAACTTAACTGATTAGAAGAATAATTAAGTTGTAATAAGTCGTTTTTAATAGCTTTAATTGTAGTATTTAAGTACGTTTCTGTATTTGTGACAATAGATAGGTTTTGGTTTTCAGGAAGGGTTTGTATTAAATCCTGAATAGCACGTTTTAATAATGGACCTTTAGCTCCTTTAGCTTGCAAACTAAACGAGTTGTCAAGATAAATAACAGTTTGTTTAGATGTATTGAATGCTTTTATTTTTGAAGTATAAGGTTGTGCAAAAGCTATAATAATAGCTGCTAATAAAAGTAAACGTGTTAATAGTATTAACCATTTTTTTATGGTAGCACTTTTACGAGTTTGTAATTGTACTTTTTTAAGAACATCAACATTGGTAAAGTACTCTTTTTGAAACTTTCTAAGTTGAAATAAATGGACAATAATAGGGATAAGCAGTAAGAAAAGCGCGTAAAGAAGTTCTGGGTTTTTAAACTGCATTAATTTTAAAGTTTGTCAAAGATAATAATTGCATTTATATAATAGCTATTCACAAAATAACATTTTAACAAAATCTTAATGTTTATATCATGTAACAAATTATACTTTTAAGCGTCTTTTATTATAAGACCATTAACAAACATAATAATTAATAATGAAAAAACTATTAGTAACTACTTTAGCAACAGGACTTTTATTAGTGGGTTGTAACAGTACAAAAACAACCGACAAATTGGCGTCACAAACTCCAATTGCAACATCCATTGACTTATCTAAAGTCGTTAATGATAAAGCTCCTGTAACCATTAATCCAGGACGTTTTACAACACAAACTGTAAATTACAGATTACCAAGGGTTGTACAAGGGACTTACTCTGTAAGTGATTTTGGAAAATATATTGACGATTTTAAAGCTTTTGATTATAAAGGTAACGAGTTGCCAACTACTAAAGTAGATACTAATACGTGGACTATAGCCAATGCTACACAGTTAGATTATATTACTTATAATGCAAACGATACATTTGATCAAGAAGCTAATTCTGGTGGTGGAATAGGAGGAGAAGTACCATTTTCTCCTGCTGGAACAAATATCGAGCCTACAAACTACGTTTTAAATTTACACGGATTTATTGGTTATTTTGATAGCCTTAAGGATAGTCAATATAGTTTAGACGTTACTGCACCAGTAGATTTTAAACGTACATCTGCATTACAAGAGACAGGTAAAACAACCAGTGAAGATGGTAAATTAGCAACTTCAAGTTATTTTGCACCAAGATATTTTGATATTACTGATAATCCAATGTTTTATGGAGAATTAGATGTTGAAGAATTTCAAGTTGGAGATATTAAAATTGTATTAAGTGTTTACTCGCCTAACAAAGTACATACAGCAGCAAGCATTAAAGAAGTAATGGAAAAAATGATGCAAGCTCAAAAAGCATATTTAGGAGACGTTAATAGTACACCACGTTATGATATCTATTTATATTTATCTGAAGGAAAGCCAGAATCACCTAAAGGATTTGGTGCATTAGAGCATCATACGTCTACAGTTGTAGTTTTAAGTGAAGATTCTCCTTTTGAAACTTTAGCCGAAAGCATGATAGATGTTGTATCTCATGAGTTTTTTCATATTGTAACACCTTTAAGTGTACACTCTGAAGATGTACACTATTTTGATTACAACCAACCAACATTTTCTAAACATTTATGGATGTATGAAGGTGTTACTGAATATTTTGCTACTTTATTTCAAGTAGATCAAGGTTTAGTAGATAATCAAGAGTTTTATGGAGATATTTTATCCAAAATACAAACATCTGCTAACTTAGATGATAGTATGAGTTTTACCGAAATGAGTGAAAATGTTTTGGATGAACCATATGCACCACAATATTATAACGTATACATGAAAGGAGCCTTAATAGGTATGTGTATTGACATTATTATGCGTGAAGAAAGCAACGGTAACAGAGGTATTTTATCTTTAATGAAAGAATTATCTAATAAATACGGAAAAAACAAACCGTTTGAAGACGATAAATTAATTGATGAAATTATCGCAATGACTTACCCAAGTGTTGGCGAATTTTTAAATACTCATGTTGTTGGAGGTACACCAATAGACTATTCTGTTTATTTTGAAAAAGTAGGATTAAAACTAGATTCTGGTCGTGTAAAAACTAATTATATCCAAAACGATGGAGCTTTAATTTTTACTCCAAATCGTGAAACTATGACTATTCCTTTTAGCGAAGCTGTAAAAGACAATAGCTTTTGGACAGAAAATGGAGTGTTACCAGGTGATGTTATAAAAACTGTTGATGGAGAAGCCTTAACTATGGGTTCTGCACAAAAGATATTAACTAATATGTACATGTGGCAACCAGGTAAAGATATTAATGTGGTTTTAGATAGAGCAGGAAAAGAGGTTGTTATCAAAACTAAATTAACACAGTCTTATACAACAGGAACTAAATTAAACGAAAATCCTGAAGCAACTTCTGCTCAAAAAGCAGCAAGACAAGCTTGGTTAAAAGGCTAAATATTTATTAAATAGTTTGGCACAAAAATTGAAATGTTTAATTTTAAACAATGATTTGTAGATACTTACATTTTAATTAAGATACAAACTTAAAAAAATATTACAATGAAAAACTTTATTATGATTGCTTTTGCTTTATTTTTAGGATTAAGCACAGTACAAGCACAAGACGCTAAACAAATTGAAGATGCAAACTACGTTATACTTTTAGATAGTAAAGTATATCATTACACTGCAACAGGTGTAGAACAGTTGCGTAAAGAGTTAAAATTAAATAACGGGACTTTAGTAAAAACTGATGGAACTTATATTACAGATAAAAAAACTTTAAAACTTGAAGATGGTCAATGTTTAGGTATGAGTGGAACATTGTATAAAGATCAAGAAACACTAAATAAAAAGCTTATTAAATACATGAAGCAATCATAGTATATAGAATTACTTATATCAAAAAGCCTAATCTTTAGATTAGGCTTTTTTATTTTTCTATAGTAAAAGTAAACGTACTTCCTTGATTTAATTGTGAGTTTAGACTTACGGTACCACCTAATTTTTTGACCAAATTTTTAACTGTAAATAAGCCAATACCTGTACCTTTTTTACCTTTAACGTCTGTTTGATTGTTGTTATTAAATAATTCAAAAACGTTTTCTTGTTGCTGTTTAGCTATACCATTACCATTGTCTTTTACTGTAAAAGTATAGTGTTTTTGATTTTCAGTAAAACTCAAATAAACTTCAGGATTAGCTTTATTATTATATTTTAAGCCATTATCAACTAGATTAATTAAAACTTGTGTAACAGCAGCAATATTAGTAAATATTTGGTTGCTATAAACTGTTGTTTTTAATTGGTTATCATTCAATAAAAGTATACGTTGTACCTCTTTAAACAAATCATTTACATTTATATAATCTTTGTCTTCATTTAATAACTCGTTAGATTTATAATGAATCAATATTCCGTCAATATAATTTTTTAAAGATTGGGCTGAGTCTTCAATATAGCCTAAAAATTCAGTAGACTCTTTAGTAAGCGTATTTTCTTTTTCTTCTTTTAATAAATCAGTTAAGGATACAATATTAGCTAAAGGAGATTTAAGATCATGAGACACATGACTAGCAAACTTATTAAGTTCGTTGTTTCTTTCAGTTAACTCTTGTTTAGTTTGATCTAACAACCTGTTGCTTAGCCTTAATTCGAATAAATTAATAACCTGTTTTGCAATGGTTTTTAATACTTGTTTTTGTGAGTCTGATAACTGTCTAGGTTTATGATCGTAGATACATAATGTGCCTAAAGGATAACCATTTTTGGTAATCAAGGGTACACCAGCATAAAATATTGTTTGATAAAGTTCAATAATTGGGTTGTCTTTAAATCTTGGGTCAATTCTAGCATCTTCGACTATAAAAATGTCATCTTGTAATATGGCATGACTACAGAATGAAGTATTTCGTGGTGTTTCATTAAAATCTATTCCATAGTGAGATTTAAAAAAATTACGATCTGCGTCTAAAATGGTAATTAATGAAATTGGAACATCAAAAATTGTAGATAATAAACTAGTAATATTATCAAAATCACTTTCTGGTAAGGTGTCCACTAATTTGTAATTGTTGACTTCAGATTGTCTTTCAATTTCATTAATTGGATAATCAGGTATTATCATTTGATCGTATTATTTTATAATAGTTACGTATACACTTAATAAGTTGGATTTAAGATACTAAAATTTTTCAAAGACACCTAAACCAAATAAGGCAAAATCATATTTAACTGGATCATTTACATCTAGTTGCCTTAAACTATTGTCTAATTGGGTTAAAGCTTTTCCATCATTTTGTATTCTGTCTAACAATCCTAGTTTACGTGCCACATTTCCAGAATGTACATCTAAAGGACAGGATAATTGAGCAGGAGAGAGGCTGTCCCAAAGCCCTAAATCTACTTTAGTGGTATTGGGTCTTACCATCCAACGTAAAAACATGTTAATGCGTTTTGCTGCACTATTTTTAAGAGGATCACTAATGTGTTTTTGGGTACGTGGTAAGTGTTCTATTTCAAAAAAAGTGTGTTTAAATTGATGGATAGATTGTTGCAAACTGTTTGATGTTGCATGTTTAGCAAAAACAGCTTCTAAACCATTATGGTTAGTGTAAATATGTTGTAAGCCTTTAATAAAGGTTATAAAATCTGCACCATTAAAAGTACGATGTACAAAGGTTTCAAGTTTTTCTAAATCAGATTCTTGATGATTCATCACAAAATCAAATGGAGATTGCTCTAATAAATCCATCATTTTATGACAATTATTTATAATGCTTTTACGGTTTCCCCAAGATATAGTTGCGCTTAAAAAACCTGCAATTTCTATATCTTCTTTTTTAGTGAATAAATGCGGAATTTGTATTGGATCACTATCAATAAATTGTGGCGTATTATATTGTTCTACTTTACTATCAAGAAACTCTTTAAGGTCTTGCTGTGTCATTTATTAATTGGTTACTGAATGATAAATGTATTTGAAGTTGTTGTAAAGATATTGCTATTTGAAGTTTCTATAGTTAATGTTAGCTTAAATTCTGTTTGTGACGGAATTGTTTCGTTAAAAATGAATAAGACATCATCTGGAGATTTTTGATGATTCATATTTGTTTCAGATGGATTGTAAAATTCTACTATATCCATAGTGTTTTCAATATCATAATATGAAAAACTCATTATTTGATTTAAGCTTTCTCCAGCTGCTATACCATTAATTTCAGTATTTGCTGTAATGTTTAGATTTGTTATTTGAGATTCATAAACATAAATATTATCAGGACAAGTTGTGGCTAATGCTGAATTAATATTAGTATTGGAAAACATAGATATATCCTCTAAATCATAGATTAAATTTAAATATAATACAAAGTCTTCAGTAGTTGTAACTTGTGAGTTGTCTGTTAAATTAACAATTTCAATAGATTGTAAATTAACTAGATAGGTTTTTTCTTTACAACAAGAGAATAGAAGGCATTGAATAGCTAGAAAGCATCCATAAACATACATTGATTTTTTTATCATAAAATTGTTTTTTACAAGATGCTAAAAGATGTATTTAGTTGCGTTTAAAAGTGTTAATTATTCTAATAATAATACAGCTGGAATAATTAAAATACCATTGTAACACGCGTGTAAAAGCATAGAGTATGTTAATCCTAATCTTACGCGTATGTAACCAAATACTAGACCTATAACTATTTGTGGAGCTACTAATAATGGTGAAAGTAACAATATTTGTGATGTTATTTCAAAATTAAAAATGTGTACATATCCAAACAGAATAGCCATTAGGTAAAACGCTATTTTAAAATACTTTGTACTAAATAAGGTTAGAGGACCTCTAAATATTAATTCTTCAATCACAGGAGCCATAATTACAGCAGTAAAAATTATAGTAAAAGGAGTTTCTTCCTCCATTAATTTATTAATCGCATGACTATCTTGACTGTATAAACCCAAACTTTCAAGTGCACCAATAAACAATCCAAATCCTAAGCCTAATAAAATACATATTGGAATTGCTGTAAAAACAATGATTAATTTTTGGGACGTTGTAACGTGTTTTAATTGTTTTAAACGCGGATTTTTAACATAGTTTAGTATGGAGTTAAATAATAGCTTCATAGTTATATAATGTTTCCGTCTACCATAGTTAATTTACGATCTGCTAAATTTGCTAAAGTTTTATTGTGTGTAACAATAACAAAGGTTTGTCCAAACTGGTCACGTAATTTAAAAAATAGGTTATGTAAATTTTCAGCACTTTCGCTATCTAAATTTCCAGAAGGTTCATCTGCAAAAATCAGTTCTGGATTATTCACTAAGGCTCTAGCTACAGCAACACGTTGTTGCTCTCCACCAGACAACTCGCTTGGTTTATGATTATAACGGTGTGATAAGCCTAGAAAATCAAGCAATTCTTTAGCTCTATTTTCAGCTTCGTTTTTATTAGTCCCTTTAATATAAGCTGGAATACAGACGTTTTCAACAGCGGTAAACTCTGGCAATAATTGATGAAACTGAAATATAAATCCTATATGATGATTTCTAAATTGTGCTAATTGTTTTTCGGTTAAACCAGTAATATCTTTACCGTTAATTTCTAGCTGACTTTCTTTTTTATTTTCAATAAAATCTAAAGTTCCTAAAATTTGTAATAAAGTTGTTTTTCCTGCTCCAGAAGCTCCTACAACACTTACAATTTCGCCTTTTTTGATATGAACATCAACACCTTTTAGTACGTGTAAATCTCCATAATATTTATGTATATTTTTTGCTTTAATCATAGTTATTTATAAAGAACGGAAATTACTACTTTATAAATTATTAGACAACAAATAATGGCTTAGCTTTGTTTTTTTAAGACGTTTTTAATATCGTTATAGTCAACAAAATAGACTAACCTTAATGAAACAGTGTTGCGTTGTTCTTGTTTAAATAAGTCTGATGTACTTTCAAACAAGTTAGCTTCAGAGTCGTTAGATAAGTTGAAAATCTGATTACGATATAAAGCTGTTAGTTGACTTCCAGGTGCAAATTGCCATGTGTAGCTCAAGTCTAAATTCCAAGTATTAAAATTAATGTCTGGATCGTAATCTGGATCACTATTTATAGTGTTTTTAGTGTAAATAGAAGACCGTTCTAGACGTCCATTATCCTGTAAAATATACATATCGTTATCATAAGTTACAGTACTTAAATAGTTTCTAAAACTTAAGGTTAAAGCATTAAACGAGTTGAAGTTGTAACTACCAGAAATACTTGCTGTCATGTCTACGCGATCACGTTGACCAAAAATAATCCTATCGTCAATATCTTGACCATTTACATAACCTCTGTCTGCTGTATAGTTGTCATAGTCAAAACCTAATACCATTAAAAACTTATCGTTAAATTTAAATCTTGGATTTAAACCAAACCAAATATTGTTAAAATTTTTGCGTGTGTCATTAAATAAACGTCCATAACCAAGATTAGCATCTAGAGCAAAAAACAAGTTGTAATTACTGGATATCCATGCGTTAGATTGTGCATAGTTTTCGGTAATAAAATAACTATTAAAGCCATTTCTAGGTTCAAAATAGTCATATTGTTTACCAAAATTAAAATTACCATTTATACCTAGATTGTGTAATGTTTTAGTTTGACCATTAAAGTTAAAACCAGTATTAGCACCTGTAAATGTATTTGGATTAGCCAGTTGGTTATAATTTATCCAAGTACCAAAATAAGTATTGTTAAAGGTTTTTCCTGGCTCAAAGGTACGATAGCTAACTTCTGCATTAAAATTGCTGTAATTATTTCTAAATAATATACCAAGGTCATTAATATCATAGTTTTCATCAGCATAATCATAAGTCGCGCTATAACGTAAATTACCACTATTTTTTCCTAATCCAACTCTTGCTGTATAGCCATTATCTTTTGATGCTACATCATTAAAGGTGCTCATTTTAACTTCTGCAATTGCTCCGTAAGTGTTTTGCTTGTTAACTAAATCTAATAATAATCCTGTTACATTAGCGTCTCTAAAATCACCATCTCTAGTTACATTAGTATTAATTAAGGTTACAGCAGAGTTTTTATTAAATTGTTGGTCTAAAACCATGATATTGTAATTGGCTAATGGCTCAATCACTTGGCTACGTTTTTGACCAGTTTCTGTATTAGTGATGTCTACTGTTGTTTTTTCTGTAATAGCATTAAAAAAACCAATACCTAAACCTTGCTTTGTACGACCAGAAACTTTTACAGCATTTAATAGTTGAACTTTTTCAGGAAACTCTTCAAAAGTTTCATTGTCTTGAAGATTTAATCTTCCTGAAGCACGATCTCCAATGCGTCTAGAGTAAAATAAGTTTCCTTTGCTAAAAAGGTCAACACCTTCAGTAAAAAATTGACGTTGTTCAGAAAATTGTTGTTCAAAAGGACCAAGGTTTAATTGTACATCATCAAAACCTGCTTGACTAAAGTCAGGTATTAATGTAGCATCTAAAGTTAAGTTTTCGGTTAAACCGTACTTAATATCCATTCCTGCAGCAAAATCGCTTTCGGTTTCACCATCAAAAGTACTAACTAATCCAGAAGCATATGGAAAAAAGCTTAATCTTGTAGGAGGACTAATGTTTTTAATCCCTTTTAATTCAGCGTTATAAAGTCCTGCATTACCTTTGGTAACATCAATTGGACTCCAAGTCATTTGTTCTCTAGTTTTACGATAATGTCTATGAAACTGAATTCCCCAAGTTGGATCTTCTTGTTGCGTAAAACGCAAAGCACGATATGGTATTTTAATTTCGACAATCCAACCGTCATCAACCATTTTGACACTACTTTCCCAAACTGCATTCCATCCAAAGTCTTCACCATAATTTGGGCTTTCAACAGCATCAGCTTGTGTACCAGAGCTAAAAACGAAAAATTCGGTATTATTTTGTGCATCATTATTTGGATTAAATATCAATCCAAAAAAATCAGCTTGACCAAAATTATCACGCTGTGTAAATTGGCGCATGATGTCTTCTTTTACATCATAACAATATGCAGCAACGTAGATCCCAGAATCGTCATATGTCATTTTAACAGATGTTCTTTTATTGTCTGGAGCAACATCACCAACATCAGGTTTAAACTCGGTAAAATTTGTTGCAATTTGTGCATCATTCCAAGCCTTGTCATCTAAAACTCCATCTATTTTAGGAGGATGGTCTGTGCGTTTAATTTGATACGTTGGTTTAACTTGTGCTAACGTTTGTAGTGATACAAAAATGACTGATAGTAAAGTGAAAAAAGATTTCATTTAATGTTTTGGTTGATGATTACTGAACTAAAGACTAACTATTTTTAGCATTGTTACAGTTTGATTTTGCAAAACTATATTTGAACTAAAAAAAATCTCTTAATTAAACGTTAAATATTTCTTTTATCTATAGTTGAATAAATATAAGCTATGTTAAATTGGTTATTTTTATATTATGAAAGAAGAAAATTTACAAACAGCAACTTTTGCAGGAGGCTGTTTTTGGTGTACCGAAGCCGTATTTTTACGCATTAAAGGTGTTAAAAAAGTAGTTTCTGGTTACACAGGAGGTACCATTAAAAATCCAGCTTACAGAGAAATTGGTACAGGTAGAACAGGTCACGCTGAAGGCATTCAAGTTTTTTATGATGCTACAATTGTTGCCTATACAGAGCTTTTAGAGTTGTTTTTTGCCACACATGATCCTACAACTTTAAATAGGCAAGGACATGATATTGGAACGCAATATAGATCTGCAATATTTTATAGTACAGAAGATCAAAAAGATAAAGCAGAAGCTTTTATACAATTGCTAGAAGACCAAAACGTATTTAACGATCCAATTGTTACAGAAGTTACCCAATTAGGTCCTTTTTATATAGCAGAGGACGTGCATCAAACTTATTATGATAGAAATAAAGAAGCCTCTTATTGTCAGTTTGTTATTGATCCAAAAATTAATAAATTGAAACAATATTATACTGCTAAGTTAAAAGAAAACTATATTTAAGATGCTTTACAAAAAAAATGAAGAATATAACATGTAGGTTACTGAAGATGTCAAACAGCCTTATAAAGTTATTATTGAATAGTTAGGTAAATATAGTTGACACAAAGAGTTATTAAAACACCAGAACATGCAGCAAAAGCAATGTGAGTTTTTAACTTAAGGTTATGATTAATATGTTGCTATTTTTTTTGGAATACTATTTGCTTTCTATTAATTAGAAATACAAAATATTATAAATGAATATTAATAACACAAACAAATACACCAAACTTTTTTTAGGAATTATCTTTGATGCTTTAGGTTATGTCAGCTTTATTATACCTGGTATTGGTGAGTTTTCTGATATTATTTGGGCTCCAGCTTCGGCTTGGTTGATGACAAAATTGTATAAAGGAAGAACAGGTAAAATTGCAGCTGTATTTTCTTTTATAGAAGAAGCTTTACCTGGTTTAGATATTATACCATCATTTACCTTAATGTGGTTTTATACTTATATATTTAGTGATCAGGCTAAATCAGATCAAGTAATGCCTAAATAATAATTAATTAAAATAGTTTCCATATTTGCACACGTAATTAGATGTATTGTAAACGTTAAGTTTGGTAATAACCTGAAATTTGTAATATGAAACAAATATCAAACTTCGGGATTTTTACACTACTATTTGTTAGTAGTTTAACCATAATGGTAGGTACAGTTATTGCGCCTTCATTATCAGGTATAGCACAACATAAAAATTTAGCATTTTCACCTAGCTGGTTAATTACTTTACCATCACTAGGCGTTGTTCTTTTTGCACCAATAATAGGACGATTATTACCTAAATTAGGTACAATTAAACTTTTAAGCTTAGGACTTATACCATATGCAGTATTAAGTTTTATTGGTGCGTTTATTACCAATAATTATATATTAATATTAGATCGTATTTTACTTGGTGCAGCAACTGTTGCTATACAAGTATCAGTCACAGCTTATATTGCAGATTTCTTTACGGGAGAAGCTAGAATAAAAATGATTGCTTGGCAAGGCATGTCTATAGAGCTAGGAGGAGTAGTGTTTTTGGCAATTGGTGGAGTGTTAGGTCAAATACATTGGCAATTTCCTTTTTATATTTATTTAGTAGCTATTATTTGTTTGTTTTTGGTCGTTAAAACATTGCCAAAAACTAAATTTAGATCACAGAATATAACAACGGATACAAACGTAAACAAAAGGAACACAAGACAGGTAAACCTAATATTTATAGCGTCACTTTTAGCTATGATGTTTTTTTTTGTTGGTTTTGTAACTTTACCCATATACTTACCAAATTCTTTTGGTTTTACAGAGTCAGAAACAGGATATTTAATGGCTTTTATATCTGTAATAGCTATTATTACAGCAAGCCAAATGCCTAAAATGGTAAGTGCTTTTGGAGAGAGTAAAACTGTAACCATAGGATTTGTTTTTTTTATGCTAGGCTATTTAGTATTATCTACAAAACTAAGTCTACCGTTTTTGGTGCTAACTACTATTTTTATTGGTATTGGTATTGGTTTTGGATTTACAATTCCATTATTAAATCATATGATGTTAGAGGTAAGTACCTTAAAAACTCAAGGTGAAAACTTAGGATTATTTTCAATGGGTGTGTTTGGAGGGCAATTTTTATCTACATTTATAGAGTATGTTTCTAATAATTATACTGCAATCTATGCAGTTTCAGCAGGATTGGCAGCAATAATTGGAAGTGTTTTATTCTTTCTTTTTTCAAAAAAAACTAAGTATTAAATATGAGAAAAATCTTCTTACTTTTGAAGTAGAGTTAAAAGTAAATGAAGACAGAGCAGTGGAATAGTAAAATTATACTTGTTGAACAATTTGAAAGTAATAACCAATTACTATCAGATGCTTCTATGGGAATTTACTTTCATTTAGCAGATAATAACCAGATGATTATTCATTTTAAACCTTTAAATGAAGTGTTTAAACAAGAGGTTTTTACTACATCTGAAGGTCTTTTAATAAATTTTGAACGTGATTTAATAGATGAAGATGATATTGAATATGCTTTAGATGTCATGTCATTATTTAATAAATACCCAAAGTTTATTTTAAACAAATTAGTAGAAATTAAGCAAGTACAAAGTATTATAGGTTTACTTAAAACTGAATATAATAATAAAGAGGCCTCTTATATAATGTTTAAAACAGTTTTGAAGGTTTTAATTTTACATTTAATACGATATCAAAACAATCAGTTTCTAGATCAAGATTTAAACCAAAAAAGGGTGTTTCAGTTTTTAGAACTTATGGAAACAGAGTTTTTAAATCAAACCAAAACCTTATTTTATGCTAATAAAATTGGAATAAGCACTAAAAGATTAAATCAAATTTTAAAAGAAAAATTAAACCTTACAGCTAAGCAAATCATACAACAGCGACAAGTAACTGAAGCAAAACGAAGACTTATTAAAAGCGAAATAACGACTAAAGAACTAGCTTTTTTACTGGACTTTGATTCGGTTAGTAGTTTTTCAAGGTTTTTTTAAAAAAAATGTTGGTGTTAGTCCAACCATTTTCAAAACAGATTATAAAAAAAATATCCCGTAAATTTTACGGGATATTTTTTTATTAAATAATAGAAATTACTCTACTACTATAGGGAAAATAGCCATAACATCTGTTTCTCCACCAGCATTAGTACTATCACCATCACTTACGCCTTCAGCAGACTTATTTGGTAAATGCTGTAACTCTATTGTAATGTTTCCTGTTGATGCAACATCAGCAGTTGTTAAAGTAAATTCTAAACCTAATGGATTTCCGTCACCATCAAAATCTACGTAAGCAAATGTTGCTACATCATTTGTTGCTGTGTAAAAAAATTGGTGCTCATCATCCTCTTCTTCAATTTCTTCATTAATTGATTCAGCAGGACTTTCTGTTTCATTTAATAACTCTAAGCTTACATTATAAGTTGTACCTATAGCTAAAGGAGAAGATACTGTAATTACCGCATCATCTGGTCCATCACCATCTGAATCTTGTTTTTGTAAAGTAATTTCTGTTCCTCCACCAACTGGAGTTAATGTAGCTGTTAAAGTTGTGATAACTTCCTCTTCATTTACAGGTACTGGGTTGTCTGTAGCATCATCATCGTTAGAGCATGATACAAATGCAATAGCTGCTAATAAAATAAGAGATAATTGTTTTAAATTTTTCATTTTTAGTGTTTTGTGTTAATAATTTAATTGTAATTGTAACATAATATTTCTTGCTAGATCATCAGCAAAATATCTTGATCTATTTAGGTTTTCTCGGTAATCTGTATTAAATATATTAGTAATGTTTAGTCCAATATTTAAATTGGTTTTTTCAGATATATTTAATGTTATATTACTTTGTAAGTGTAATAAATGATAGGTTGGAGGTGTAGTACTTACATCTACCAATACCATTTGATCAGTTGTAGGGTTGTAGACTTCAAAATTATTGTTTGGATAATCATTCTGTCTAAAAACCAGTTCGCTTTGTAATTCGGTATTTAAATTCAGCCATTTTTTATTTGTATAGCCAATACTATTTACAGTTTTTGTTGAAGGCATATCAATTAAAGCATCATTTCTAGTTAAATCTCTTCCTTTTATAAAAGACGACTTATTATTTATATACCATTGGTTATTAAAGCTATAATTAGCTGTTAGATCCAATCCATATAAACTAGCATTGGTTTGATTATAACTCCAAACCGGAAACGCACCACGTATGGTTTGTGTTGTTCCTATTGGTTCTATAAAAATATAATCGCTTATGTGATTATAAAATGCTTCAATGTTTAATGTCAATGCTTCGTTTTTATAGTTATACGTACCAGAGACACGATTGGATGTTTCTTGCTTAATACGTAAGTCTCCTAATTCAATTCTTGCTGCAGAGTGGTGTAAACCATCACTAAACAACTCGGAAGCATTAGGCGCTCTATTTGATAAACCATAATTAAAAATAAAATCACTACTGTCATTTAATTGATAAGATATACCTGCAGAAGCAGATACATTATGGTAATTTAAAACAGGATTTACTAGTAATTGTGTGCCTAAATCATCTATAACAAGATCTGGAAAATCTGTGTCATAACCACGTTCTTCCCAACTACTTGTTCTGTAGAATTTTTTAGCATCAATTTGATTAAAGTCATAACGTAAGCCAAAGTCTAAATTAATGTCATTATTTAGTCTTAAAGACGAAATAACATAAGTACCTAAATCATATTTATCATAATCAGGTATTAAACGTCTGACACCAGTTGTTGGGTCTGCAAAATTATTCTGAAAACTTGCATTTACACCAAATTGGTAGGTCACATTACTTTTAGAATCTAATTTCACATTAGTTTTTAAAGTATGCGTTTTTAATGTTAAATCTACAGCTGGCTTGTCTTTATCATCTCCAACACGAATATCATACTCATAGCGATGGTTGTTTTGATAGTCATACTGAATGTCTACACGTCCAAATTTTTTAAAACGTTTATAAAATTCGGTTTTAAAGATTTGATGTGTAACTTCTTGTTTTGGAGCGTTAATATCATAACTAAAATTTTCAATAACAGAAGGTTCAGGGCTATTTATAGCGTTTACTAAATCATTAACGTTTCCTATGTGTGATGATCTTAAAATACCTATTTCGTTATCTAAATAACTATAAGATATATTAAACCCTTTTTCAAAAGTTTTAAAACCACCATTTACAGAAAACCCTTTAGTGTTTAAACCTGTATTGGTTAAGCTATAATCAGGTGCTTCAAAATCACCAAAACGTTTTAATGAAGCTTGAGCACCTAAATACCAACCTTTTTTATACGTTTTAGTTAAAGAAGAGTTTAGATTATAACCTCTACCATTACTATGACCTGTAATAATTGTTTTACCGTAAAGTGAATCTTTTAAACTAATTTTTGAAGGCTTAACAACAATAACTCCACCAATAGCGTCTCCACCATAGGCTAAAGCATTTGCACCTTTAATAACGTTAATACTTCCAGCTGTATTTAAATCGATGTTTGGTGCATGCTCAATTCCCCATTCTTGGTCTTGCAGCCTAACACCATTAGTCATAACAATAATTCTACTACTATGTAATCCATTAATAACCGGTTTTACAATTGTGCTACCAGTATTTATAGAGGATACACCACTAATTTGTTTTAAAGCATCACCTAAATTAAGAGAGCTAAAACGGTCAATGGTTTCGGATTTTAGAATTGTTTCTTGAGTAGTTTTGGTTAATTTAGAGGTGTTAACACTTTTAACTTCAACTTCACTTAACGCTTCAATATGATGTTCTAGATTTATTTCTAAATAGGTGTCACCATCAATAGTTACGTCCATTTTTTTGGTTTCGCAAGCTAAA
The DNA here is from genome assembly GCF_016785945.1 of Olleya sediminilitoris. Classification (GTDB taxonomy): domain Bacteria; phylum Bacteroidota; class Bacteroidia; order Flavobacteriales; family Flavobacteriaceae; genus Olleya; species Olleya sediminilitoris. The sequence goes on from NZ_JAEMEF010000009.1 coordinate 39,895, forward strand.
TGAGAGACCTCTATTTTAATGACGTCGTTACATAGGTCATTAATAGAAAACTGTCCGTTAACATCAGTAGTAGTATACTTGTTAAGATTTTCAATAAAAATAGTAGCATTTATTATTGGCGTACCATCATGAAAATCATGCACTTCTCCAGAAAATGTAGAACTGCAATTTTGACTTTGTACAAAACTGAAAACAGAGAAGCACAAAATCGATATAAAATATTTCATCGTAAAAAAATTAGTTTAAAAAATACTTATTTTAAACTACAAATGGAGGTCCTCGAAGAGAGTAGGATAATTGCTGATAATTAAACTGAAAGTTATAATATGTATCTTTAATTTTAAAGAAGTTGTCTTCGATTATTAAATCGAAATTCTCTAAAAGTGTATAATATTGTGTATTGAGTTTAAATTTGAAAAATTCGCATTCTAAATCAATTTCATGCATGTGGTTAGTTGAATAATCTGTGCACACCTCGTGCTTATGATCTTCAAAAACATGCGTAAACTTAACCACAGACGGAAGCAATATAGCTAATAGTAAAACTACTGCTACATATTTTAATAAAAAATACTGTTCCTGTTGGTTATGCTTCAATTAATCTACAAATTTTCCTAATCCAAATCGTCTAATCATTTTCTTTTCAAATTCCCAAAAGAATTTATGTTGACCAGCTAACCAGCCAAAACAAACTAATAGGACTTGATAAAAAATAAGGCCAATGATAATATATAATATCCAATAGACAAAAACATTTAAGTTTTCTTTAGTAATTCCTAACCATTTAATTATTGGTCTTCCAATAAATACAGAAGAGCTTCCTGTGGCAGCAAATACCATAAAAATGCGAATCATTTCCCATTTATAATCTACTTTCCATTTATTTTCTAGCTTTTTAAAAAGAAATAAAATGAATTTTAGTAAACCAAAAGTGATGACAATAGTACAGATAATAACTAATAACAAATTGTTGTTAATTAATAGGTTAGCTAATTTATAGCTAGAATAGAGTAGGGCTAAAAAACCTAAAATAGGGAATAGGAGTTGCCAATTTTGTTGGATTTCCCAACGTGTTTTAAATGTATTCATTTCAATTTTTGTCGTTGCAAATATATTGAAAAGCCTTTAATTAAGAGGAATCCGACCACCTAAAAGATTTTGTTTGTATCTATTTTGAAAGTAAACAAAGTAGTTATATAGTTTATAATTAACCTCATAGCCATAATCAATATTGGATTGATAGTCTATATTTAATTCGTAAAGACTTGGGCTAAAACGTTGTGGCTGTCTTACGCGACTGTTCCACTCGTTAACATAAAATAAGTTTTTATTTTCAAGATATTGTTGAGAGTAATATCCTTCTGGTTGTGCTATACTATTTAGCCATGCATTAAAACCAGGTTCTATAATTATAATATCATACTCTGTTTCTTGACTAGACAGTGTAATTGTGTCTCCCACTTGAACTGCACCTTTATCTGTATTAGTTATATGTTTTGGCGAACCACAACTAAAGGCTATTAATATGATAGTTATTACAAATAGTGTGTTTTTCATAACAAGATGTTTTACTAAAAATACAAAATATTTATACTTGTATCAAATAAAAAAGCCAAACATAAGTTTGGCTTTTAAATACATACTTTATAATTTGGATTTTATTTTCCGAAAAGACCTCCTAGTAAACCTCCAAGTCCACCTTTTTTAGATCCTCCACCTAATACCATTCCTGCTACATCGTCAATTACACTACCATCACCATCTGCATCTAATATTTTTTCTAAAAAGCTTTGTTCGTTTTTAGTTTCGCTACCACCAAGTAATCCACCTAATAATCCACTTAAACCGTTTGTAGAACTTACATTACTCTGTGAGGCTTGTTTACCTAAAACACCCATTAAAATAGGAGCTGCAACTTTTAATATATTTCCAACAGCACCAGAGTCTAATCCAGATTTTTGACCAATAACTTGCTCAACACCATTTCTTTTAGCTCCTAATACGTGGCCTAAAATTTTATCACCATCATTTACTACTTCTTCATTTACTCCACCTCCAAAAAGGTCTCCTAAATTATCTAATATTCCACCATCGTGTTTTCCTTTAATAGCTCCTAATAATCCTTCTGCACCTTCTGGTGTTGAAGCATTACGTTCCATTGCTTTCATTAATACAGGTAAAGCCATAGTTAATACGCTTCCTGTTCTGTCTTGATCAGTTCCTGTTGATCCTGAAACACCACTGATAATTGTTTTTCCTAAATCTGAGTTTAGTAAGTCTAAAATTCCTGCCATTTTATAAAAGTTTAATAGGTTATTTAATTTTGATATTTTAAAATTACAAAAAAAAGCCACATTTTAACAATGTGGCTTTTAATATATCAAACACTTTATAAAACATCGATAAAAACAATGGTTTATCCGTTTAAAAGTATGTTTTTAATTTGTGTAGCTAATTCTGTTCCGATTCTATCTTGAGCTTCATTGGTTGCTGCACCAATGTGAGGCGTTAAAGATATTCTACCATTCATTAATAATTGTACAGCAGGAGTAGGTTCGTTTTGAAAAGTATCTAAACCAGCAAAAGCTAATTTACCGCTTTCTAATGCGTTAACTAACTCTACTTCATTAACAACACCACCTCTTGCTGCATTTATAATAGCAGATCCATCTTTCATGTTGTCAAACTGTGCTTTATCAATTATGTAATCTTCTTGTGCTGGTACATGTAATGTTACAAAGTCAGATTGCTTTAAAACTTCATCCATAGATTGTGTTTTAATATTGAAACTTACAGATTGTCCATCAAAAAAGTCTACTTTAACATCTGCTGCTTCAATAAATTTATCGGCAGCTATAACTTTCATTCCAACACCTAATCCAATTTTGGCAACTTCCTGTCCAATACGTCCAAATCCTACAACACCAAGAGTTTTTCCTCTTAATTCAACTCCCTTTGCATAGTTTTTCTTTAGTTTTTTAAACTGAGAATCTCCATCTAAAGGCATGTTTCTGTTAGCATCATGTAAAAACCTAACACCACCATAAAGGTGAGCAAATACTAATTCTGCTACAGATTGTGATGAAGCTGCAGGAGTATTGATTACGTGTAATCCTTTTTCTCTAGCATATTCAACATCTATATTATCCATACCAACACCACCACGACCAATGATTTTTAATTCTGGACAAGCATCAATTAAGTCTTTTCTTACTGTTGTTGCACTTCTAACAAGAAGTACAGTAATGTTTTTCTCGTTGATGTAATTAATTAATTGTTCTTGAGCAACGGTTGTTGTACTGACTTCAAATCCTGCTGCTTCTAATGCATCAATTCCGCTTTGTGATACACCATCGTTTGCTAATACTTTCATTTTTTTAAGGTTTAAAGCTAAAATGTTTAATATTCAGCTTTAGTTAATTTATTTTAAATATTACAGTTATTAAAACTGTTAATTAGGCTTTACTTTCAAGTTCACTCATTACCTCAACCAGTACTTTTACACTGTCAAGAGATAATGCGTTATACATGCTTGCTCTGTATCCTCCAACACTTCTGTGACCATTTAAGCCATTAATTCCTGCTTCTTTCCACATGGTGTCAAAAGTATCTTTTAAATCGTCATTGGTTAATGTAAATGTTGCATTCATGTCAGAACGGTCTTCTTTTGCAGCAAACCCTTTGAATAATGGGTTTAAATCAATTTCAGAATACATTAAACGAGATTTTTTTTCGTTTTCTTTCTCGATAGCAGCAATTCCACCTAAATCTTTTAACCATTGTAAGGTTAGCATTGATGTGTATACAGCAAAAACAGGAGGAGTATTAAACATACTACTTTTGTCAATGTGTACTTTATAATCTAACATTGATGGAATTTTACGAGAAACTTTTCCTAATATATCCTCTTTAACAACCACTAAAGTTGTACCTGCTGGTCCCATGTTTTTTTGAGCTCCTGCATAAATTAAATCAAATTGAGAGAAGTCTAATGTACGTGAAAAAATATCACTACTCATATCACAAACTAATGGAATAGGTGATTTAGGAAAGTTTTTAATTTGTGTACCAAATATGGTGTTATTTGAAGTTAAATGAAAATAATCATGATCTTCAGGTATATCAAACCCTTTTGGTATATAATTAAAATTTGCTGATTTAGATGAAGCAACTTCTGTTATATCATCAAATATTCTTGCTTCTTTTATAGCTTTGTCAGACCAAGTTCCTGTATTTAAATAAGCAGCTTTTTTTTCTAGTAAATTTTGAGCTACCATTAAAAATTGTGTACTAGCTCCACCTTGTAAAAACAATGCTTTGTAACCTTTGCCTTCTAAGCCTAATAACTCTAAAGCTAAGGCTCTAGCTTGTTCCATAACATCAACAAAAGCCTTGCTTCTGTGGGATATTTCAATTAAAGATAAACCGTTGTCAAAATCTAATAAAGCTTGTGATGCTTTTTGTAATACTTCTTGTGGTAAAACGCATGGTCCTGCGCTAAAATTATGTCTTTGCATGGTTACAAATTTTGTTTCTGTTTAACAGAAATTATGTTTTATTTTTTACAATTAACAAAGGTGATAATTATTGTACTAATTTAAGTTAAGAATATAATAATTTATTAACTAGATTTTTAATAAAAATGTAATGGTATCCACATCATCTGCATAATCTGAAAGCTCAGGTTTTTGAGTTTTACCAAACGGAATTTCATTATCATCAAAGCCACTAGCTACGATACATTGTATTAGGTCTTTGTCAGTTTTAATTTTTTGCTGTAAAGCTTCAGTTGAATCATAAAATTCATAAAAAATAGTGGCAATTGGTGAGGCATAACTCTGGTCTTCTTTTATCATTAAAAAACCATTTTCCAACATGTCAAATTCGCTCATTAAGTATACAGCTTTATTATAATCATAATTATTAGCGTATTTGGCTTCGTTAATAATAGGGTTCCATTTATACATGGCTTCAAAAAATGCATCAAAATTATAGTTTTTAGGGACAAATAGTTTTGATACGTTTCGGCATCCTAAACCATAATATCTAAAAATGTCTTCAGATAACAAATCTAACTGTTCTGAGGATTCATGACCTGTTAAGATGGCTGCCGAATTTCTGTTTTTTCTTATTATTGATGGTTTGTCTTTAAAATAGTAGTCAAAATAACGTGCTGTGTTATTGCTTCCTGTTGCAATAACTGCATCGTAATTTTCTAATTTATCTTCAGTAAATCTAATACTTCCTTTTAATTTTGGAGCTACAGTTTCTAAATACTTAGCTAAAAAGGGGAGTAGATGTTTGTCATTAGAGGACTGCTTAACTAGTACATTATGACCTGTTATTAAAACACTTAAAAAGTCATGAAAACCAACCAAAGGAATATTTCCAGCCATAATAATAGCAACAGTTTTTGGTTGTACATCGCTAAAATTATAATCTTTAGTCCATAGATTAAGGTTGTCTTCAGATAATTGTTTACTCCAACCATATAATGCAAATTGTATGTTTTTTTGAGTAAACCAACCGTTATATTCGTTGGCTAATTTGATTTGATGTTTAAAACCATCAAAAAACAAATCGTTATGCGGAATGGTTTCATTTTTAGTAATTCCTTCTGAAGAAAATTGACTAATAAATTGACCTAATTTTACAAAAGCTTCTAATATGTAATCTTTGTTGCTCATTATTATTTGTATAACACCTTTTTTGGCTTTATTTTTGCACCACAAAGTTAAGTAAACCAAAAAGAAAAATTACAATATGGCTATTATTATAACAGATGAATGTATTAATTGTGGAGCTTGTGAGCCTGAATGCCCTAATACTGCAATTTACGAAGGTGCTGACGATTGGAGATATAAAGATGGAACAAGTCTTGACGGAAGTTTAGTATTGCCTAACGGAAAAGAAGTTGATGCAGACGAAGCACAAGAACCAATAAGTGATGAGATATATTATATTGTACCTGACAAATGTACAGAGTGTGTAGGTTTTCATGAAGAGCCACAGTGTGCTGCAGTTTGTCCTGTAGATTGTTGTGTACCTGATGATGACAATGTTGAAGCGGAAGATGTATTGTTAGGAAAACAAAAGTTTATGCATCCAAACGGATAAATTATAAAACCTAAGCTTTAGCTTAATCCTTTATATTAAAATTAAAAAAGCAACTCAAAATTGAGTTGCTTTTTTTTGGTTTTAGTTAGAGGGTTAGTTTTTTAAAACTTATAGTTTAAAGATAAATTAAACATTGTCCCAAGTTGACTAAAATGGTAACCATCATAAGTCATTTGAGAGTAACGTTGATTAAATGTAATTAAATTAGATTGGTTTTTTGTAGCTGCAGGATCTGCTAAAATAGCTTCACCAGCTGCATTTTCGGCTTTAAATTCCCACTCAGGTAACACATTTAATAGGTTGTTAACGTTTAACGATAGCGTTAGTTTTTCTGAAGCATTATAATTTATACCTAAATCTGTTACTATTTTAGGTATAAACTCTGTTCGTAAATCATCACTCATACCTTGTTGTTTAAAAGTGGTTTTACCAAAATAGGTGTTATTTAATGAGAAACCAAATTTGTTAATATCATAATTAGCACCTAAAATCCATTTAGACTTTGGTCTAGAAGTGAAAAACAAAGCTTCTTGAGTTGCGTTTACAACAGACTGTCCTGCATTTGCGACTAAAGCAATGTCTTTAACATCACCATCTCTTTCGTTTTGAATTGTATAGTTACCAGATAAGTTTAAATCTAAGTCACCTTCACCAATACTTATATTTTTTTTGCTTAATACTAGATCTATTCCTGAGGTACGTGTGTCTATTGCATTAGAGAAAAAACTAACATCGCTTAGGTTATTGTTAGTTAGTAAAATATCTAATGGATTAGTTGGATCTCCTGTAGCACTTATTTCTGAACCTAATACAATTCTGTCTTCTACAGATATGTTATAATAATCAACCGTAAAAGTTAAATTATTAGCTAATTTACCACCAAAACCAATTGTAAAGTTATTAGACGTTTCAGCATCCAATTCTGGTATACCTAATAGCTTTGCTTGAGTGGAGACGTTATTTATTAAACCTCCTACTTGTATTCCCTGACCAGGTATAAAGCTGTATTGAGCTTTTTGTGTGTAAATTTGATGTAATGTTGGCGCTCTAAATCCTGAAGAAACTGAAGCTCTTGCAGTCAAATTGTCTGTTAATTTGTAGCGAGTACTGAATTTGTAGACAAAAGTATTACCAAAGTCTGAGTAATTTTCAGTTCTTATAGTTCCGCTTAATAAAAAAGCATCACTAACATCATAGTCTAAAGAGAAATATCCACCAATATTATAACGGTTAAATTTTCCTGAATTTTCAGGGCTATTTCCAGCAAACGAATCTGCACCACCACCATCATAAGATGCTAATTCTCCTTCAATAACTTCAAAGGTTTCATTTCTAAATTCAGCACCAAATCCAATACTAACTTTGTCAGATAGTACTCTGGAAATATCTATGTTACCAACATTATGGGTGAATTTAGTTCCTCCTGGATCAAAAGATTGTTGACTGTTAGCTTGATATAATGGTGTTGCTTCAAATTCATCTGTTTCTGGATTATAACTTACGCCATACACTTCATTTCTGTTATGAGATTGACTAACGGTGTAAGTTTGTGTATTTCCACCAGTAGTATAACTTAAATCAATATTCCAATCATTAATTTTAGTTTTAATTCCAACAGTTCCGTTGTAATCGTTTAACAGTCCTTCAAAAGTAGGAACGTATCCATCATAACCTCCTGCATTATTAGGGTTTTCTCCAGGGAAAAAATCTGCTAGATATGGATATTCATCAACTGTTCTCCAGTATGGTGTTCTATAATTAGCAAAACTATTAACTCGCTTATATACATATGCAGCATTAAAATAAAGATCTGTATTATCATTTAAATCTAATCCAGAGTTAATTAAAAATTTAGACGCTGCAGTTTCAGGAGAACCATTTATGTTATTAGCATCTGGATTTCTACTTAAAAACTCCTGTACATCTGCAAGGTCTGCTCCAAAATCACCAGCTTCTCCTTCAGCATCAACCGTTCCTGGTCTATTAGCTAAATTAGTTTTAGAAAAATCAATAGTATAGTTAATAAAACCTTTATTATCTCCAATTGTAGATCCATTGTTTACTGCAATACCAATCATTTCTCCGTCACCTTCGCTTGTAATTCCGCTTCTTAAGGTTGCAGAACCAAAATTTGCGTTGTCTTTAAGTATTATATTCATTACACCAGCAATAGCATCAGACCCATATTGTGCTGAGGCACCATCACGAAGTATTTCTACTCTTTTGATAGCATCAGTAGGTATTGCAGAGATGTCTGCACCAGTTTCTCCACGTCCAGGAGAAGTTTGTGTGTATAATAAAGCACTTAAGTTTTTTCGTTTCCCGTTAATTAAAATTAATGTTCTACTTGGTCCCATGTTTCTAATTTCATAAGGATCTAATAAGGATGTAGCGTCATTAACAGGTGTTTGTACAGTGTTGAAAGAGGGTATTCTGTACTGTAAGGCCTTATCAAATGTAGGTTGTCCAGTAGAAGTTAATTCTTTGACTCCAACAACATCAATAGGTAGTGCACTATTGACGTTACTTCTAGGAGCTGTTCTGGATCCAACCAATACAACTTCGTCTAAAGCTTCTCCACTAGTTAGTGTGACATTAAAGTTGGTTGTGTTGTCAACACTTAGTTCTTTAGTTTCATAGCCAACATAACTAAACACCAATACAGCTCCGTCAGAAACATTAAGTGTGTAATTACCATCAAAATCCGTTGTGGTTCCGTTTGATGTTCCTTTTTCAACAACATTAACGGTTGGTATTCCGTAGCCATTAATGTCTGTCACTGTTCCAGTAACACCAGTTTGTGCTTGTGCAAATGCTACAGTAAAAAGCAGCAAAAACATAATTTTCAGTTTTTTTATCATTTAAATGAAATTTTGGTTAATTACTGCTAATTTATGTTAAAAATGTAACATTACATATTAATATTCTTACAATTTTAGTTTTAAACTTACTGATATTGTAAACTTTAGGTTAATTTTTTAGTTAAAACGAAATTTAACTTTAGTTGTATTTAATTCTTGTTAAGTGAGAAATAGTTAATGATATAGTACTATATTTGCATCCTTAATTTGTGATAAATTTTTAGTAAATGAAAGCAGGAATTGTAGGATTGCCTAACGTTGGTAAATCAACCTTATTTAATTGTTTGTCTAATGCAAAAGCGCAAAGTGCAAACTTTCCGTTTTGTACTATAGAACCAAACATTGGAGTCGTTAACGTACCAGATCCAAGATTAGAAAAATTAGAAAGTTTAGTTAATCCAGAACGTGTAATACCAGCAACTGTAGAGATTGTAGATATTGCAGGATTAGTTAAAGGTGCTAGTAAAGGAGAAGGTTTAGGGAATCAGTTTTTAGCTAATATTAGAGAAACTGACGCTATCTTACATGTTTTGCGTTGTTTTGATAATGATAATATCGTACATGTTGATGGTAATGTAAATCCGATTAGAGATAAGGAAACTATTGACATGGAGTTACAGCTAAAAGATTTAGAAACTGTAGATAAAAAATTAGATAAAGTAAAACGTGCTGCTAAAACGGGAAATAAAGAAGCTCAAGCAGAAGAAGCTGTTTTACTTAAAATTAAAGAAGCTTTAGAAGCAGGAGTATCTGTTAGAGCTATTGAATTTTCAGAAGAAGATTATAAAGATTACGTCAAACCGTCTCAATTAATTACCGACAAACCAGTAATGTATGTCTGTAATGTAGATGAAGGCAGTGCAGTTTCGGGTAATCAATATGTGGATTTAGTTAAAGACGCTGTTAAAGATGAAAACGCTGAAGTGTTAGTTTTAGCTGTTGGTACAGAAGCAGATATTAACGAGTTAGATGATTACGAAGAGCGTCAAATGTTTCTTGCAGATATTGGTTTAGAAGAGCCAGGAGCAGCTAAATTAATTAGATCAGCTTATAAATTATTAAACCAACAAACGTATTTTACAGCTGGTGTTAAAGAGGTTAGAGCATGGACCGTAAATGTTGGTGCTACTGGTCCTCAAGCAGCAGGAGTTATTCATACGGACTTTGAAAAAGGTTTTATTCGTGCAGAAGTTATTGGTTACAATGATTATGTAGAGTTTGGAAGTGAAGCAAAGGTTAAAGAAGCTGGTAAGATGCGTGTAGAAGGTAAAAACTATATAGTTAAAGATGGAGATGTAATGCATTTCTTATTTAACGTGTAAATAAATTATTACAATAACATTTAAACGCCATAATGATGTTAGTCATTATGGCGTTTTTGTATATATTTACATCATGCCATTAATAACACTTAAAACCATAATTGATGCAGATATCAAAACGTGTTTTGATTTGTCAAGAAATATAGATTTTCATACTGAGTCACTAAAACATTCAAAAGAAAAAGCTATTGCTGGTAAAACATCTGGTTTAATTGAACTAGGAGAAACTGTAACTTGGGAAGCGTTTCATTTTGGTGTTAAACAACAGCTAACATCAAAAATAACACAATTTAATTCACCTAATTATTTTGTTGACGAAATGGTTTCAGGAGTGTTTAAAAGTTTTAAACATGAGCATATTTTCTCTGTTCAAAACAATAAAACAATAATGGTAGACAAATTTTATTTTAAATCCCCTTTTGGAGTTTTAGGCAAAATTGCAAATGTTTTATTTTTAAAAAAATACATGTCCAATTTACTTAATACAAGAAATAAAAGTTTAAAAATCAAGGCAGAAATACTTGAAAAATGAGGTTTTTAATCAGATAAATTATCTATTGTTAATTACTTTATTAAGTCAGTGTTTCATTTTTTAATGTGTTATATTATATTAGCACAGTATCTCTAAATTGCACCAAAACCATATGTCAGAACAAACTAAATATACCGAAGACAATATACGATCACTAGACTGGAAAGAGCATATACGTATGCGTCCTGGTATGTATATTGGTAAGCTTGGTGATGGTTCTTCTCCAGATGATGGTATATATATTCTAGTAAAAGAAGTATTAGACAACTCTATTGACGAGTTTGTTATGGGAGCAGGTAAAACCATCGAAATTTCTATTCAAGGTAATAAGGTTATTGTACGCGATTATGGTCGTGGTATTCCTCTAGGTAAAGTGGTAGATGTAGTATCTAAAATGAATACAGGAGGAAAGTATGATAGCAAAGCTTTTAAAAAATCTGTTGGATTAAATGGTGTAGGTACTAAAGCGGTTAATGCATTGTCTTCTTATTTTAGAGTAGAATCTTCTAGAGATGGTAAAAGTGCTTCTGCAGACTTTGAGCAAGGTAATCTTGTAAATCAAGAATTTTTAGAAGAAACCAGTAGACGCAAAGGTACCAAAGTATCTTTTATTCCTGATGATTTAATATTTAAAAACTACAAATTCAGACCAGAATATGTAGTTAAAATGCTTAAAAATTATGTCTATTTAAATCCAGGTTTAACTATAGTTTTTAATGGAGAAAAATTTTATAGTGAAAACGGTTTAAAAGATTTATTAGCCGAAAAAATAGCCGAAACCGATCTACTATATCCCATCATTCATTTACGTGGTGATGATATTGAAGTAGCAATTACACATAGTAAAACACAATATAGCGAAGAGTATAATAGTTTTGTAAACGGTCAAAATACCACTCAAGGTGGTACGCACTTAAATGCCTTCAGAGAAGGTTTAGTCAAAACTATTAGAGATTTTTTTGGTAAACAATATGATGCCTCAGATATACGTAAATCTGTGGTTAGTGCAGTCGCAATAAAGGTAATGGAGCCTGTTTTTGAAAGTCAAACCAAAACAAAATTAGGATCTACAGATATGGGAGGAGAGCTTCCAACTGTACGTACTTATGTAACAGACTTTCTAAAAACATATTTAGACAATTATTTGCATAAAAATCCAGAAACAGCAGATAAATTACAGCGTAAAATATTACAAGCCGAAAGAGAGCGTAAGGAACTATCAGGAATACGTAAATTAGCTAAAGATAGAGCTAAAAAAGCCAGCTTGCATAACAAAAAATTGCGTGATTGTCGTGTGCATTTTGGAGACACAAAAAACGAACGTAACTTAGAAAGTACACTGTTTATAACAGAGGGAGACTCGGCATCAGGAAGTATCACAAAATCTAGAGATGTAAATACTCAAGCGGTTTTTAGTCTTAAAGGAAAACCTTTAAACTGTTATGGATTAACAAAAAAGATTGTATATGAAAATGAAGAGTTCAACCTACTTCAAGCAGCTTTAAATATTGAAGAATCCTTAGAAGATTTAAGATATAACAATGTAGTAATAGCTACAGATGCCGATGTAGATGGAATGCACATTAGATTGTTATTAATAACCTTCTTTTTGCAATTTTTTCCAGAAGTCATTAAAGAAGGACATTTGTATATTTTACAAACACCATTATTTAGGGTTCGTAATAAAAAAGAAACCATCTATTGTTACTCAGAACAAGAACGTGTAGATGCAATTGAAAAATTAAAACCTAAACCAGAAATTACTCGATTTAAAGGATTAGGTGAAATTAGTCCAGACGAATTTGTACATTTTATTGGTGAGGATATTAGATTAGATCCTGTAATGTTAGACGACAACATGTCTATTGAAGAGCTGTTATCCTTTTACATGGGAAAAAACACACCTAAAAGACAAGAATTTATAATAGATAATCTTAAAGTAGAACTTGATTTAATTGAGGAAAGTAAATAAATGGCAGAAGACAACGACGACCTAACCAACGACAATTTAGATAATTTAGAAAACCAAGAACCTCAAGAAACCATTACCAGAATTACTGGTATGTATAAAGAGTGGTTTTTAGATTACGCATCTTACGTAATTCTAGAACGTGCAGTACCAGCTATTGAAGATGGTTTTAAACCTGTACAACGTCGTATCATGCATTCAATGAAAGATTTAGACGATGGACGTTACAATAAAGTAGCAAATATTGTAGGTCATACGATGCAGTATCATCCACATGGTGATGCTAGTATTGCTGATGCTATGGTTCAAATTGGTCAAAAAGATTTGCTTATAGATACCCAAGGTAACTGGGGAAACATCTTAACAGGAGATCGTGCTGCAGCCTCAAGATATATTGAAGCCAGAATATCAAAATTTGGTTTAGACGTTGTTTATAACCCTAAAATTACTGAATGGCAAGCCTCTTATGATGGTCGTCGTAAAGAGCCTGTAAATTTACCAGTAATGTTTCCGTTATTGTTAGCCCAAGGCGGAGAAGGTATTGCTGTAGGTTTGTCAACCAAAATTTTACCTCATAACTTTATTGAGCTTATAGATGCTTCAGTAAAACATTTACAAGGTAAACGCTTTACATTAGTACCAGATTTTCCAACAGGAGGAATTGCAGATTGTAGTCAATATAATGATGGATTACGTGGTGGAAAAATACGTTGTCGTGCCAAGATTAATCAATTAGATAAAAATACTTTAGTGATAAATGAGTTGCCTTTTGGGACAACAACATCATCACTAATAGATTCTATTTTAAAGGCTAACGACAAAGGAAAAATAAAAATTAAAAAAATTGAAGACAATACATCTGCTGAAGTAGAAATACTAATTCATTTACCTTCAGGATTATCTCCAGACAAAACTATAGATGCATTATATGCGTTTACTGCATGTGAGTCTTCAATTTCGCCTTTAGGCTGTGTTATTGAAGATAATAAACCACTATTTATAGGTGTTACAGACATGTTACGTCGTAGTACAGATAACACAGTTCAGTTATTAAAACAGGAACTAGAAATTAAGCTTGGAGAGTTTGAAGAACAATGGCATTTTGCGAGTTTAGAACGTATTTTTATAGAAAACCGTATCTATCGTGATATTGAAGAAGAAGAAACTTGGGAAGGCGTAATTGAAGCTATAGATAAAGGTTTAAAACCTCATATTAAGCATTTAAAACGTGCTGTTACTGTTGAAGATATAACAAGATTGACAGAAATTCGTATTAAGCGTATTTCAAAGTTTGATATTGATAAGGCTCAACAAAAAATTGATGCTTTAGAAGAACAAATAGCCGAAGTAAAGCACCATTTAGCAAATTTAATAGAGTATGCAATTGCGTATTTTACTAGATTAAAAAAAGAATATGGAGAAGGTAGAGAGCGTAAAACAGAATTACGAGCTTTTGAGGATGTTGATGCCACCAAAGTAGTCATACGTAATACAAAATTATACGTCAATAGAGCAGAAGGCTTCTTAGGTACGTCTTTGCGTCGTGACGAATATGTATGTGATTGTAGTGATATTGATGATATTATTGCTTTTACTACAGATGGTAAAATGATGGTTACTAAAGTGGATAGCAAAACCTTTATTGGTAAAAATATCATACATGTAGCGGTTTTTAAAAAGAAGGATAAGCGTACCATTTATAACATGATTTATCGTGATGGAAGCAAAGGTCCATCTTATGTTAAGCGTTTTGCGGTAACTGCAATGACACGTGATAAACTTTACGATTTAACTAATGGTAATAAAGGCTCTAAAGCTTGGTATTTTTCAGCTAATCCTAATGGTGAAGCAGAAGTAGTAGCAATAAGCTTACGCCAAGTTGGAAGTGTTAAAAAGTTAAAATGGGATTTAGATTTTGCTGATATTTTAATTAAAGGACGTGCTTCTAAAGGTAATTTGGTGACTAAATATGCTATCAAATCTGTAGACTTAAAAGAGAAAGGAATTTCTACTTTAAAACCTCGTAAAATTTGGTTTGATGAGACTGTACAACGTATTAATGTTGATGGTAGAGGAGAGCTGATTGGCGAATTTAAAGGAGAGGATAAACTGTTGTTAATCAATCAAAAAGGTATAGTAAAGACAGTAACTCCAGAAGTGACTTTACATTTTGATAGTGACATGATTATCATGGAAAAATGGATACCAAAAAAACCGATTTCTGCAGTATATTTTGATGGAGATAAAGAACGATATTACGTTAAACGTTTTTTAATTGAAAATGAAAATAAAGAAGAATTATTTATAACAGATCATCCTAACTCGCAATTAGAAATTGTCTCTACCGACTGGATACCAGTTGCTGAAATAGTATTTTCAAAAGAAAGAGGTAAAGATAGAAAGGATAATGAAGAGGTTAATTTAGAAGAATTTATTGCTATTAAAGGGATTTCAGCTTTAGGAAACCAATTAACTAAAGATAAAGTAAATGCTATTAATTTATTAGATCCAATACCTTTTGAATCGCCAGAAGAAGTTGCAGCAGAGACAGTTGAAGTAAATGATGAAGAAGTAATTTCTGATAAAAAAGAAAATAATTCTGAAACTACTAAATCCGCAGAAAAAGAAACTAAATCTAATGATAATGAAGATAATGATGCTGACGACAAAGGTCAAGCTAGTTTGTTTTAATTGTTAAGTAAATCATAAAATGTTAAATATTTAAAACCTTGTTTTTGTTGTTTACGTAAGTACAGCAAAACCAATAAATATTTAACTTTTATGAAAACAACAAGATTAACAAAAATCACAATTTTTTCCCTATTTACAACTATTTCATTATTATCATGCAGTGATGATGATGATAATTCTGTAGCTATGGATGACCAACCAGTAGCTTCCGTACAATTATATGCTTCAAATAATTCTGACGGAAATATTACCATTTATGATGTAACAGATCAAAGTGCAGTAACAACTTCAACTTTAATAACTGCAAGTTTAGCAGCAGATGGTGTGTATTATAATCAAGATGAAGATTTTTTACTACAAGCGTCAAGGTCAGATTTAGGTTTAGAAGGTTATAATACTACTAGTATTTTAACTTCTGGTACCACAATAAATGTGGATGCAGACGGAACTAATGATATGGAGAGTCCTAGGGAAGTAGCAGTTAATGGTAATTTAATTGTTGTTGCAGATAATGCAGATGTAGATGGTGATACTACTACACCAGATGGACGACTTTTTATTTATAGAAAATCAGGTAATAATATAACTTTAAGAAACACTATAATAACAGATTTTAAACTTTGGGGCATTACCTTTAAAGGTGATGATTTATTTGCTATAGTTGATACTACAAATCAATTAGCAGTATTTACAGACTTTTTAAATAATACAACCGATATGTCTTTAAGCGCTACAAAAACGATAGCTGTTGAAGGTATAGTTAGAACTCATGGTTTGACTTATGATGTACAATCAGACGTTATGATTTTGACTGATATTGGAGAAGCCTCAAATGGTCAAGATGATGGAGGTTTTCATTATATAGAAGGTTTTACAAATAAATTTAACACGCTTTCTGAAGGAGCAACTTTAGCTTTAGATCAGCAAGTTAGAGTTTCTGGATCAGCAACATTAATGGGTAATCCAGTAGATGTAGCTTATGACGCAACAACACAAACCGTTTATATTGCAGAAGCTGGTAATGGTGGAGGACAAATTTTAGCTTTTAATAATTTTGAATCAGGAGGTAATATTGCGCCTTTTATTAATAATAGTTTAGCAGCAGCTTCTTCTGTATATTTATCAAAATAATCTTAGCATAATATTTATAAAAAAAAAGCCATCCGAAAGGATGGCTTTTTTTATTTTTTCTTGCTAATTTTCTGGTTTAAAAACTCAACAAATAAAGAGAAAGCAATAGCAAAATATAAATAACCTTTAGGTATTGCTCCAACTGTATTACCAAAAAATGTAGTATGTGATAGGTGACCAGCTTCTGTAATTAACATAAAACCAATCAATATTAAAAACGATAAACCTAATATTTGTATACTAGGATTACTCTCTATAAATCGTCTAATTTTATTAGCAAAAGAAATCATTATGACTATAGAAATTATAACTGCAACGATCATTAAAATTAAGTTGTAATTATGATTTTCAGACAATCCATTAGTCATACCTACAGCTGTTAAAATAGAGTCTATTGAAAATATAAAATCTATAATTAAAATCTGAACCACTGCCTGTTGTAAGGACTTAATCACCTTTCCTTTAACCTGGTCTTCATCATGTTTTGGTGTATCAACTTTTTCTCTAATTTCAGAAGTTGACTTGTATATTAAAAAGAGTCCTCCAAAAAATAATATTAAAGCTTGCCAACTTAACTCAAGATGCATCCAGTCTAAATCCAACTTGTAAAATGGTTCTGATAAACCAACTAAAAATGATACAAAAAATAATAGTATTATACGTTGGACCATTGCTAATAACAACCCAATGTTAGTCACTTTACTACGTTGTTCTTCGGGTAATTTATTTGCAGCAATAGATATAAAAACAATATTATCTATACCTAAAATTATTTCAAGAAAAGTTAGGGTAAGTAAGGCAAAAATAGCATCACTTGAAGTAAAAAAATCTAACATAATTTATGGTTTTAGATAAGCAGTTCCTTTTTGTTTATTTATTTCACCTACATATGAATATTCAAAAGTATAAGAAGAATCCGTTGTGGTTAAAATTTTAAGATGAACATCTTTACGTTCAGCCATATTTTTAGGATTAATAGTTTTGTAAATCACTTCACAATCATTGACCCATCTTACTTGAGTGCTGTCAATTTTACCATCATAAGTTTCAATTTGTAAACTATCGTTTCTTGTAAAATTAGATTTGTAGGTAATATCTCCAATTTTTACTTCACTGTAAAATTGTCCTGTTTTAAAAGTTTTACAATCTCTTTCAATAGTGTAGCAACTAAAAAATGTAGTTATTAATAATAGGTATAAAATTTTTACTTTCATTAAAAAACGGTTTACTACAAAATTAATCAAATGTTTGTTTATTTAATCAAAAAAGTAACCTTTCTATAAATCGCGTATTTGAAAAATTTGTGTACCTAACATCAAATTCGAGAAATTTGAAAAAACTAATTTATTTAGTAAAAAGTGTATTTTTAATTAAAAAAGAGAAAATATCTCTGATTTTAAAAAAATGAAATTTTTTAGATGATATTTAAAATTAAGTAAGATTCACAAATTTTAATTTTCATAATTTGAAAAACTACCATCAGAATAAAAAATGACGATACGATCAATTTTTTTTCCTTTTGAAATATTATGATTTAAATTTTGAAAAGCCTCAACATTTTTTAATTCTGGATTTTTAGGAATTTCTGAATCTAAGTTTTCAGAATTTGTAAATAAGTCCTGATTCATTTTTTTTGGAGTAGGAGGTTTTTCAATTTTTGGAATCGATATACTTTTTGGAAAATGTCCTTTTCCATTCATCAACCAATATAATTCTACTTCAGGAAAAGTGTCTAATACCTTCAAAACAAATTCTAAACTTGGTTTGTTTCTACCTGATAATATATGTGAAATACTAGAGCGTTGTACACCTACTTTTTCAGCAAAAGAAGAGGCGCTTTCACTGTAATAATCGATGACTTTTTGAAGTCTTTTAGAAAATTCTGCATTGTTTATCATGGTGATACAAATGTAAACAATTCAATTGAATAAACAATGTTACAATTGTAAAAAGAGGTGTGTATGTTACAATTGGAATCGTTTTTAAGGAGCGTTATATATAAAGTTAAACTTTAAATACATGTGTTTAACTAATTGATTTAAAGTATTTTAGTTTAAATACTAATAAGGTTGTAACTATTTGTGTTTAAAGCACTTATTTTAAAATACTTTTAAGAGTAAATAGTTTACAAAAGTAAATTACAAATGTAAAACACCTTGTTTACAAATGTAAATAACTAAAGTGTTACATTTGTAAACGAAATAAACACCTATGGATAATACACTTTTAAATACTTTATATGATACGTATAAAGAACCCAAAATTTTTGGTCGCTATATTACCTTAAAAGACCTTACTCCATTAATGGATAAACTGTCTGATGTTTTTACAATTGATTGTATTGGTCAATCTGTGTTGAGTAAAAACATTTATTCTATAACTTTAGGTAAAGGACCAAAAAAAATCTTGATGTGGTCTCAAATGCATGGTAACGAGTCTACAACTACTAAAGCTTGTTTTGATCTTTTAAACACCCTTTATGATGGTCAATTAATATCTATTTTAGATAAATGCACTATTAAAATCATCCCAATGCTTAATCCAGATGGATCTGAAGCTTATACTAGACTAAATGCTAATCAAGTTGATTTAAATCGTGATGCACAAGCTTTAACTCAGCCAGAAAGTCAAGTATTACAAGACTGTTATACTGCTTTTAAACCTGACTTTTGCCTTAATTTACATGGTCAGCGTACTTTATTTAGTGCTGGACAAACCAATAATATAGCTACATTATCTTTTTTATCGCCAGCTGCTGATGTAGATCGTAGCTTAACATTAGCAAGGAAACAAGCAATGGAGATTATTAATGCTATAAACCAAACGCTTCAATTAGACTTACCTGACCAAATAGGACGTTATGACGATGGTTTTAATATAAATTGTGTTGGTGATACGTTTCAAAACTTAAACACACCTACTGTCTTATTTGAAGCTGGGCATTATAAAGATGATTATGAAAGGGAAGAGGTAAGACGTTTTGTATATAAATCTTTGGTAGTTACATTAAATTATATTGCAAATCATGACGTTACAGGCGATAATTATCAAGATTATTTTAAAATTCCAGAAAACGGAAAGCTTTTTTACGATATAATAATCAAAAATGCACAGTTTGATAATGGTGTTTTTGACATTGGAATTAACTATCAAGAACGTTTAGTTGATAAACAACTGAAATTTATTCCAAAAATTATTGCTATTGAGGATTTATCAGATTTTCATGCTCATAAAGTGCTG
Source organism: Olleya sediminilitoris (assembly GCF_016785945.1). GTDB lineage: Bacteria > Bacteroidota > Bacteroidia > Flavobacteriales > Flavobacteriaceae > Olleya > Olleya sediminilitoris. The sequence goes on from NZ_JAEMEF010000009.1 coordinate 59,758, forward strand.
ATTGCTAATAATAGTAAGGTTTTTACTTCAAATAATGAAGTTGTGTCAATTAACTACGAAAACGATTTCGTAATCATAAACAATGTGAAATTATCATTAAATCTTTAAAATTCTTGTTTTTTAATATAGATAATTCATTAAAAATGTTTTAATTTTGCTTATTATTTAACAAAAACACAAAATGGCAAAGTTTAAATTGGATGAAATTGATCATCAAATTCTTGATATGTTAATCGAAAACACAAGAGTACCTTTTACTGATATCGCAAAAAAATTATTGATTTCTGCTGGTACAGTTCATGTTAGAGTAAAGAAAATGGAAGATGCAGGAATAATCAAAGGGTCATCATTGACTTTAGATTATAAAAAACTTGGGTATTCTTTTATTGCTTATGTTGGTGTTTTTCTTCAAAATACATCTAAAACATCATTTGTTTTAGAGCGTATTAGTGAGATACCTTATGTAACTGTTGCACATGTAACAACCGGTAAATTTAATATCTTTTGTAAGATTAGAGCAAGAAATACAGAGCATGCAAAGGACGTAATCTTTATGTTGGATGACATTGAAGGTGTGTACAGAACAGAAACTATGATTTCTTTAGACGAAAGCATAAATGACAAAAAACGTTTAATGCATAGTATTTTTAACGATTTATAAGTCGTTTTAATTTATTATAATCTAAAAACGCTTCATTTTTGAAGCGTTTTTTGTTTAAATTACTTAAAAATTCAATTTATGACAATTTTAGATTTGAAAAGTGATGAGTATATTCCTTATTTTAAGGGTTATATAGATTTAGCTGTTGATGTAGAATTAATTCCAGGTTTGATTTCGGGTTTAAATACTAATTTAGACTTTTATAAGTCTATTGAAGACTCTAAGCTTGATTATCGATACGCTAAAGGTAAGTGGTCTATTAAGGAGATTATAAGTCATCTTATAGATACAGAGCGTATTTTTTGTTATCGTGCATTACGTTTTGCTAGACAAGACAAAACAGCATTATTGGGTTTTAATGAAAATGATTATGTAGATGTATCAAATGCATCTAACCGTTCTTTAGATAGTTTGTTAAAGGAGTATGAGAGTGTGAGGCAAGCAACATTAACGTTGTTTAAAAGTTTTGATAATCAAACTTTAAAAAGTAAAGGAATTGCTGGAGCAGGAGAAGTGTCTGTAAGAGCTTTAGGTTTTTTAATTATTGGTCATGAAATACACCATAATAACGTTATAAGAAGACTTTATTTGTAATTATTCTTCTTCATTATCTAGTGTTTTATTGTCTAAATCTGTGATAATATATCCATTATCATTGGTTTGAAAGATTTCTGTGTTGTCAAAATTTATCATTGTATAGTGAAGTTTACTGCTAACTTTGACAAGGTAAATAGTGTCTTCTGTTTTAACTTCTACAGCTTCTATAGTCTCATTTCTGTGATTATCAAAGGTTATGATATCATTATCACCATAACCATCAGGAAATTTTGAAGCTAAAATATTAAGTACTTCTGGAGTCAATTTTTTGTAATCTACAATAATTTTTCGCATACCAATATAGTTTTATTTAACTGATTGGAGAGTCTTGCAATTTTTGCAATTACTTAAAATTACGATTTTTTATAATACAAAAGTGTTAATTGCTGTAAAACTTAAATGATTTGATTATCAGATCATTAGTTGTAGTTTGATTAATTTTTGGGTCACCTATGCTGTTTAGTAATACAAAGTTAATATTGCCTTTTATATTTTTCTTATCAAACTTCATCAATTCTATAATAGGAAGGTAGTCTGCTTCAGGAATATCAATTTTACCATAAACCTTTATGGTGTTTTCTTTTATAAGCTGCATTTTATCTTCCGGAAAATCTAATAATTTATTAGATAAATAAGTTTCTAAAATCATACCAATAGCTATAGCCTCACCATGTAATAAAGCCTTAGATTTATGGTTTAAATAAAACGACTCAATTGCATGTCCTAGTGTGTGTCCAAAATTAAGAGATTTTCTTAAATTTTGTTCGGTTGGATCTTGTTCAACAATGTCTTTTTTTATTAAAATCGAATCGTAAATTAACTGATCTAAATCTTCAAGTGTTAGATTAGATAATCTCGACAACTTACTGTAATATAATTCGTTGTGAATTAATCCGTGTTTTAGCATTTCTGCCAATCCAGATCTCATTTCTCGGCTTGATAATGTAGATAAATAATCTGTGTCAACCAATACCATGTTTGGTGTTTTAATAATCCCAATTTGGTTTTTAATAGCTCCTAAATCAACACCGTTTTTACCTCCAATTGATGCGTCAACCATGGATAGAAGAGTGGTAGGTATATTTATAAATTTAATACCTCTTTGGTAAGTACACGCGACAAAACCACCTAAATCTGTGACCACTCCACCTCCTAAATTTAGCATTAAAGATTTTCGGTCTGCACCTAATTCAGATAAGGTTTCCCAAACACCTAAGCAAGTTTCGATGGTTTTGTGTTGTTCTCCTGCTTCAATCTCGATAACTTCTATAGTTAATTCTGTATTTAATTGTGCTAAAAGTTTAGGTAAGCAAAGATCAGACGTATTACTATCTACTAGTATAAATATGTTTGAAAATGTGTTGTTTTGAATGTAATTGCTTAAGGCTGAATAGCAATCGGAGTTAAACTGAATACTATAGTCTTGAGTTGTAATTGGCGTCATGAAAAACTTAAAAACGTTAAGCTGTAAAATTAATAGTTTTTTTAAAAACTATTGGTAATACATAGTATATTTGTTTCGTCTTAAAAAATATAAATATGATAAAGGACTCTTTTTTTGAAAATACAGAAGTGGCTTTTAAGTTAAAAAGTGATTCAGAGTTAGAACGCGCTTACTTTTTATTTAAAATGATTTCTAATCAACCGCTTGTTAGAATTGGTACAGCTGCTACTAATTTTGCTTTAAAAGCACATTTACCAGTAGAAGGTTTGATACGTGCTACTGTATTTGATCATTTTTGTGGAGGTGTTAATGAGGATGATTGTATAAGTGTTATAGACAAAATGTATACAGCAGGTGTTTGTTCTGTTCTAGATTATTCAGTTGAAGGAAAAGCAGTTGAAAATCAATTTGATTCCGCTAAAGAAAAAATCATAAAACTAGTTCATTTTTGTGATGAAAAAGAAGCAATGCCAATAGTTGTGTTTAAGCCAACTGGTTTAGGACGTTTTTATTTGTTTCAGAAAAAAGGGGAAGGAAAACCTTTTACTAACGAAGAAGCTGCAGAATGGAGTAGGATTGTAGAGCGTTATCATGCTATATGTAAGTTAGCTAAGGCTAAAGATGTAGAGGTTTTAATTGATGGTGAAGAAAGCTGGATGCAAGAAGCTGCAGATGAGTTAGCTGAGGACATGATGAAAGTTTACAATACAGGTAAACCAATTGTTTATAATACACTTCAAACTTACAGGCATGATAGACTTGGATATTTAAAAGCTTCGCATAAAAGAGCCAAGCAAGGTGGATATACTTTGGGTTATAAAATAGTACGAGGTGCTTACATGGAAAAAGAACGTGAGCGTGCGCTTGATAAAGCGTATGATTCACCAATATGTAAAGATAAAATTACAACCGACAAAAATTTTAACGATTGCTTGCATTATATCATGGAAAGCTTAAGTGATATTTCAATTTTTGTTGGAACGCATAACGAAGAAAGCACTTATTTAGCCATGAAGATAATGGATGATTTAGGAATAGATAAAAAAGATAATCGTGTGTGGTTTGGGCAGTTATACGGAATGAGTGATCATATTAGTTTTAATTTGGCAGATCAAGGCTATAATGTTGCAAAATACTTACCATTTGGACCTGTAAAAGACGTAATGCCATATTTAATTAGACGTGCAGAAGAAAACACATCTGTTGCAGGACAAACTGGTCGTGAGTTAACTTTGTTAAAAGCAGAGCGTAAACGAAGAAAGAGTAAATAGGAATATTTACTCTTAATTTTTGATTTGTTTTCGGATTTTATTAATCTAATTGTTTAATGGATTGCATTGTTGCAATACTGTCACAATTTTGAACTAATAATTCAAATTGTTTTTTGTCTTTTGTAGTACCAGAAATATAGTAAATTCCACAAGGTTCTTGTCTTGGTTGGCTTTTAGAAAAGTCAACATCTCCTTCTTTTAATAAATAGCTAATAGCTGCTGTATCAATAGTTCTTGTTGCAATGGTGGTTTTGCTGGCTTCAGAAAATTGAAGTGTTTTAGTTCTTATGTTTTTTAATACACGACCTTCTGGACCGTAATTATACTCGCAAGAAACACCTCTTCCGTTTAAAAAAAAAGCTAATAATACTAATCCTATTGCAAAACCTCCTAAATAATAACCAATACGTTGTAATATTTTCATTTTAAATTTTTTCGAATTGCAAATTTAAAATATTAAAAGGTTAATATCACTATGTTTTAAGTCAAACCATTCTCCGACTGCACGATTTGTTAAAATTCCGTGATAAAAATATAGTCCGTTTTTTAAACCTTTGTCAAATCTAATAGCGTGTTCAAGTCCACCGTTATCTGCTATTTCTAATAAATATGGTGTGAAAATATTACTTATAGAAGCAGAAGCAGTTCTAGAGTATCTTGCAGGAATATTTGGTACACAATAATGTATAACTCCGTTTTTTCTAAAAGTAGGGTTGTTGTGAGATGTGACTTCACTAGTTTCAAAACATCCACCCATATCAATACTAACATCAATAATTACGGACCCTTTTTTCATGGTTTCAACCATCGTTTCGGATACAATAATAGGAGCTCTGTCTTTACCTCTAACAGCACCAATAACCACATCACAGCGTTTTAAAGCTTTGCCTAAATATTTAGGTTGTAATGTTGATGTGTAAATTGTACGACCTAAATTAGCTTGTAAACAACGTAATTTTGTAATAGAATTATCAAAAACCTTAATATTTGCACCAAGTCCAATAGCACTTCTTGCAGCAAACTCTCCAACAGTTCCTGCTCCAAGTATTACTACTTCTATTGGAGGAACACCACTTATATTACCAAACATTAATCCGTTACCATTGCTAGAATTACTTAATAATTCAGATGCAATTAATACAGATGCTGTTCCTGCTATTTCGCTTAATGCTCTAACTGCTGGATAAGCACCATCTTCATCACGAATAAATTCAAAAGCTAAAGCGGTAATACGTTTTGATGCTAATTTTTCAAAATATTTTTTTGATTGTGTTTTAAGTTGTAATGCAGATATTAAAGTAGTTTGTGGATTAATTAAGTCTAGTTCTTCAAGAGTAGGAGGTTCTACTTTTAAAATCATAGGGCAAGAATAAACTTTTGCTGTGTCTTTTGTGACTTCAGCTCCAGCTTCACTATAATCCTTATCGCTAAAATTTGCACCTTTACCAGCTTCAGATTCTATTAGTACACGATGACCATTGCTAACGATAGCAGATACAGCATCAGGTGTAAGGCAAACACGTTTTTCTTGGAAAGCTGTTTCTTTGGGAATTCCTATAAAAAGACTGCTTTTGTGCTTAAAAATCTCTAAAGTTTCTTCTTGAGGGATTAATTCTGCTTTAGAAAATGGAGATAGTGGTTTGGACATAATTTAGTTAAGTTTAAAAAAACAAATTACAAAATTATTGTAACTTATTGTACTAAAAATAAAGTCTTATTTTTTCCCACAGGTTGGTCGGTTTTCTTAATAAATCTTCTTCCTGTTGTTGTAGTGTCTGATTAGATTTATTTTTGGTTGTTTTTAATTTAAATTTTATAGCTGTATTTAGTAGGTTGTTTAGCATGTTTAGGGTTGTGATCTATAAAAAAAACATTTGGTAATCGTATATAAGCAATAGGCTAGTTAAAAATATTGCCTAATTTTTCCCCAAAGTGTTTTTGGTTTTATGGTTAGTTCATCTTCTAAATCTTGAAGTGATTTGTTTACTGTGTTTATTTTATTAAAAATCCTTGCTCTAACTAAGTAAATAGATGGTATAACTATAGCCATCATAATCACTAGATACAGAAATTGGTTTGTATCTACGTATTTTAAATCCTCGTTTATTACAGTTGCAAATTGAAAAAAATACATGATTATAGGTATCAATAATGCATGGTACCACCAATGACGACAGGTGAAAAACCAGATTATTAATAAATATAACGGAACAAATTTTCCAATTATAGTCCATATTCCTACTTGTGCACTTAAGTAGTATTTGCTATCGTAATTAAACAAAAAAGTATTCCAAATTTTTACGTCTGGAACACTTTCATAGTAATAGAAAATATATGGAGTTATAGCTATAAATGTTGCTATAATACTGCCTATTATAAAAGATTTATTATCCGTGAGTTGGGATTTTGATTCTATTTCTGTCAATTTCTGTTGTTTGTTGTTCATTTAAATCAATAAGATTTGACGCTTGTGCAGAGAATATAACTCCACCAAAAATAGCAATCGCTATTACATACTTTTTAGTTCTCATTTTGCTAGGGATTAAATTAGTTACATCTCGAATTTAGATAAAAAGTTAATTCAAAAACTTGATAAATGTTAAAAGTATGTTAAAAAATGACTTTTTTGAATTTTTTACTGTGGTTAAAACCGCAATTGATTAAAAAAACACTCTTAATTGAAAGAAAAAAATGCTGATTTTAGCTAAAATTCTCTATGGTAAGATTGCGTGTAGAGTTTTCTGACAGTTTTATGCGGATAATACTGTAGTTGTCTTGAATTAAAGGTTTTAATAGATCTGGCCATTCTACTAATACATAATTATTACTGTACAGGTAAGTGTCAATACCAAAATCGTATAACTCTGTTTCGTCTTCTATTCTATAAAGATCAAAATGATAAATAGTATCATTTTGACCTTTGTATTCATTTACTAAAGAAAAGGTAGGACTGCTAACATTGTCAATACTTCCTAAAAGTTTAACTAAAGTTTTAATAAGTGTAGTTTTGCCAACACCCATTTCTCCTTCAAATAATATTGTTTTGGAAGTAGTAGTTTCTAAAATTTGTTTAGCAATAGCCTCTACGTCCTCTAAGTTATAATTTAGTTCCACTTTTTTTAAGCAAAAATAGTTTATTTAGGATTTAATACAACAAATGGTATTATCATTTCTTCTAAAGACACTCCTCCATGTTGGTAGGTGTTACGATAATAGCTAACATAGTGGTTGTAATTATTTGGGTAAGCAAAAAATAAATCGTTTTTAGCAAATATAAACGAACTATTCATGTTGATAGAAGGAAGATGTATTGATTTTGGGTCTTTAGCAGCTAAAACGTCTTTGTTTTCGTAGCTTAAACTACGTCCAGTTTTGTAGCGTAAATTTAAACTTGTATCTCTGTCTCCAATAACTTTAGATGGGTTTTTAACATTAATAGTACCATGGTCTGTGGTGATAATTAATTTGAAACCTAATTGTTGAGCCTGTTGTATCATTTCTAGTAAAGGAGAGTTTTTAAACCAGCTTTGCGTTAAACTTCTATACGCTTTGTCGTTTGACGCTAATTCTTTAACCACGTCCATTTCTGTTTTGCTATGTGATAACATATCTACAAAATTATATACCACTACAGTTAGATCGTTGTCTTTAAGACCTTTGAAGTTGTCTGCTAATTTTTTTCCTGCAGTTAAATTTGTGATTTTGTAATATTCATGTTTAAGTTTTGTTAAACCTAAACGTTTCATTTGTGCGTTTAAAAAATCAGCTTCATGAAGGTTTTTTCCACCTTCATCAGTATCATTTTTCCAATACTCAGGATGTAAGCTTTCCATGTCTCGTGGCATTAATCCTGAGAATATGGCATTTCTAGCATATTGTGTTGCTGTTGGTAGGATGCTGTAAAAAGCTTCTTCTTTAGTTTTTTTGTAATGATTATTTACAAAAGGTTCAAAAGCTTTCCATTGGTCATAACGTAAATTGTCTACAACAACTAATAATGTAGGTTGTTCTTTACTTAATTCTGGAGCAATTTTTTCTCTAAACAATGTATGTGATAGAGTAGGAGCATCTGTGTTTGGCTCAAACCAAGATGGATAATTTTTATCTATAAATTTTCCGAATTGTGTATTGGCTTCGTTTTTTTGAGATTCTAAAATTTCAAACATACTAGGGTCTTCAATGTCTTCTAACTGAATTTCCCAATAAATTAACTTTTTATATAAATCAGCCCATTCTTCATAACTATTTACCATAGCCATGTCCATTGCTATTTTTCGGAATTCTTGTTGGTAATTAGAAGTCGTTTTTTCAGACACTAACCTAGAGTGGTCTAAATTCTTTTTAAGACTTAAAAGTATTTGGTTTGGGTTTACGGGTTTTATAAGGTAATCGGCTATTTTATTACCTATAGCTTCTTCCATAATGTATTCTTCTTCACTTTTAGTAATCATTACTACTGGAAGTGTGTCTTGCTTTTCTTTAATTTCATGTAGCGTTTCCAAGCCTGTTAATCCTGGCATGTTTTCGTCTAAAAAAACAATATCAAATTTTTTGTCATCCAGAATTTCTATAGCTTCTGTACCACTATTACAAGTTGTGACATTATAGTTTTTTTTCTCTAAAAACAGGATATGAGGTTTTAGTAAATCTATTTCGTCGTCAACCCAAAGAATATTTATATTGTTCATGTATATTTGTGTATATTAATTAAATAAAGGCTTAAGCTTGAAACCAAGTAACAAACTTAAAATATTAAACGACCCAATTTACGGATTTATTACTATTCCAAATTCTATAATTTTTGATTTAATTGAGCATCCATTTTTTCAAAGACTTAGACGAATCTCACAAATGGGATTGTCATATCTAGTATATCCAGGAGCGCATCATACTAGATTTCATCATGCAATTGGTTGTATGCATTTAATGCAAAAGGCAATTCAAGTACTTAGATTTAAAGGTGTTAAGATTTCTGAAGAAGAAGAAAAAGCACTATGTATAGCCATTTTGTTACATGATATTGGTCATGGTCCTTTTAGCCATGCAATGGAGCATAGTATTGTTAGTGGTGTTTCTCATGAAGAGATTTCATTGTTATTTATGCAAGAATTAAATGCTGAATTTAACGACGATTTAACACTAGCCATCCAAATCTTTAAAGGAAAGTACCATCGTAAATTTATGTTACAACTTATATCAAGTCAAATTGATATGGATCGTGCAGATTATTTAAAACGTGATAGTTTTTACACAGGAGTATCTGAAGGCAATATAAATAGTGAGCGTCTAATTACTATGTTACATGTAAAAGATGACCATTTAGTTATTGAAGATAAAGGTATTTATAGTATTGAAAAATTTTTGGTAGCTAGACGTTTAATGTATTGGCAAGTGTATTTACATAAAACAAGTTTAGTAGCAGAGCAATTGTTAATACGAGTATTAAAAAGAGCTAAAGAGTTAGTTAAAAACGGAGTAAAATTACAAGCAAGTAAACCATTGTCATTCTTTTTAGAAAATGAAATTACTTTAAATGAATTTAACTCAGATTGTCTTGAAACCTTTGCGAAACTAGATGATTATGATATTGTTTCAGCAATGAAAAACTGGCAATATCACGATGATTTTGTGCTAAAAAATCTTTGCGATATGATTATTAATAGACATTTATTAAAGGTTAAAATAAAAAAGAAACCAATTAAGCAAGATGTGTTAGATAATCATAAAAAAACTTTGCAACAAAAACATAGTATTTCCGATCATGAAGCTAATTATTTTGTGTTTACTGGACAAATAAGTAATCAAGCTTATACTAGAAAAAAACAAAATATAAATATTTTGTACAAAAACGGTAAAGTAGAGGATATAGTTAAGGCTTCAGACCAACTAAATTTAAAAGCACTATCAAAAACAGTGACTAAATATTATATATGTTATCCAAAAGACAAACTTTAGTACATTTTTTCTATTTTTGCTAACAATGAAATTTACAGCAGAACAAATCGCTGGTATTTTAGATGGTGTCGTAGAAGGCAATCCTCAGGCAGAGGTATCTAAATTATCAAAAATAGAAGAAGGAGTAGAAGGTGCTTTAACCTTTTTAGCGAACCCTAAATACACGCCCTATATATATACCACAAAAGCAACAATAGCTATTGTTGGTAAAGACTTTATGCCAGAACAAGATATAACTTGTACGCTAATTAAAGTAGAAGATGCATACAAGTCATTTTCAAAATTATTAGAATACTATAATCAAGTTAAGCTAAATAAGTTTGGTATAGAGCAACCAACATCAATATCAGATTCGGCTAAAATCGGAAAGGATATTTACATTGGTGCATTTACCGTAGTTGGAGATAATGTAACAATAGGTGATAATGTTAAGATTTTTCCTAATAGTTATATTGGTGACAATGTAACTATACAAGATAACACAGTCGTGTTTTCTGGAGCAAAAATCTATTCAGACTGTATTATTGGTAAAAATTGTGTTATAAACTCTGGAGCTATAATAGGAGCTGATGGATTTGGTTTTGCGCCAAATGAAAACGGAGAATATAGCAAGGTGCCACAAATAGGTAATGTTATATTGGAAGACTTTGTAGATATTGGTGCAGCTACTACAATTGACAGAGCAACATTAGGATCTACAATTATAAGAAAAGGTGTAAAATTGGATAATCAAATTCAGATAGCACACAATGTAGAGATTGGTAAAAATACTGTTATTGCTGCCCAAACAGGTATAGCAGGTTCTACCAAAATTGGTGAAAATTGCCAAATTGGTGGACAGGTTGGTATTGTAGGACACATTGTTATTGGTAATAATGTAAAAATACAAGCACAATCAGGTATAGGACGTAATGTTAAGGATAACGAGGTGCTTCAAGGGTCACCAGCTTTATCTTATGGAGATTACAATAAATCCTATGTATATTTTAAAAACTTACCAAAATTGGTAAAAACCATAAACGAATTAGAAAAAAAAGGAAATGGGAATAGTTAGTACTGACATAAAGCAAAAAACAATTCAAAAGGAAATATCCTTGACAGGAGTTGGCTTACACACAGGAAAAGAGGTAACATTAACTTTCAAACCAGCTTCAGAAAATACAGGATTTGCTTTTAAACGCATTGATTTAGAGGGTACTCCAGTAATTGAAGCAGATGCAAACTATGTAACTAGCACACAACGTGGTACTTGTTTAGAAAAAAACGGTGTTACTATTCAGACCTGTGAGCACGTATTAGCAGCATTGATTGGTTTAGATATTGACAATGCTATCTTAGAATTAGACAACTCTGAGCCACCAATTATGGATGGTTCATCAAAGTTTTTTGTAGAAGCTATTGAAAAAGCAGGTATCCAAGAACAAGAAGCATTCAGAGAAGTTTATGAGGTTACTGATGTTATATCTTACACTGACGAAGAGTCTGGAAGCGAGATTTTAGTCATGCCTTCTAAAGAATATCAAGTAACAACAATGGTTGACTTTGGTACTAAAGTTTTAGGAACTCAAAATGCAACTTTAAATAAAATATCTAACTTCAAAAAAGATATATCAGACTCAAGGACTTTTAGTTTCTTACATGAATTAGAAGCATTACTAGAGCATGGTTTAATTAAAGGAGGCGATTTAAATAATGCTATAGTATATGTAGATAAAGAATTATCTGATTCTACTATGGAAAAACTTAAAGAAGCTTTTAATAAAGAAGCAATAGCAGTTAAACCTAATGGGATTTTAGACAACCTTACTTTGCATTATCCTAATGAAGCTGCTAGACATAAATTATTAGATGTTATAGGTGATTTAGCTTTAATCGGAACACGTATTAGAGGTAAAGTAATAGCTAATAAACCAGGACATTTTGTAAACACACAGTTTGCAAAAAAAATGTCTAAACTCATTAAAAACGAAAGACGTAATAACGTACCAAATATTGATTTAAACCAAACTCCAGTTATGGATGTAAATCAAATTATGGATATGTTACCACATAGACAACCTTTTTTATTACTTGATAAAGTTTTTGAATTATCTGAAAACAAAGTTATAGGAATGAAAAATGTGACCATGAATGAAGAGTTCTTCAAAGGTCACTTTCCAGGAGCTCCAGTAATGCCAGGAGTTTTAATTGTGGAAGCTATGGCACAAACAGGAGGTATTTTAGTACTTAGTACTGTTCCTGATCCAGAAAATTATTTGACATTTTTCATGAAAATGGATAAAGTTAAATTTAAGCAAAAAGTAGTGCCAGGAGATACATTAATCTTCAAATGCTCGTTAATAACACCTATAAGACGTGGTATTTGCCATATGCAAGGTTACGCTTATACTAATGGTAAATTATGTGCAGAAGCCGAATTAATGGCACAAATAACTAAAGTAAAATAATACAATAAAAATGAACCAACCTTTAGCATACGTACATCCAGGTGCGAAAATTGCCAAAAATGTGGTTATAGAACCATTTACGACTATTAGCAATAATGTAATTATTGGAGAAGGTACATGGATAGGTAGTAATGTCACTATAATGGAAGGCGCAAGAATAGGAAAAAATTGTAATATTTTTCCAGGTTCAGTGATTTCTGCTGTACCACAAGACCTTAAATATAACGATGAAGACACATTAACTATAATAGGTGATAATGTGACCATTAGAGAATGTGTAACTATAAACAGAGGGACAACTGACCGAATGAAAACGGTTGTTGGTGACAATTGTTTAATCATGGCTTACTGTCACATTGCTCATGATTGTATTGTAGGTAACAACTGTATATTTTCTAATAACAGTACATTAGCAGGACACATTAATATCGGAGATTATGTTGTACTTGCAGGTATGACTGCTGTACACCAATTTTGTTCAGTAGGTAGTCATGCTTTTGTAACAGGAGGGTCTTTAGTACGTAAAGATGTACCACCTTTTGTAAAAGCAGGTAGAGAACCATTATCTTACGTAGGTATTAATTCTGTTGGATTAAGACGTAGAGGGTATTCCACAGAAAAAATTAGAGAAATTCAAGATATATTTAGAATATTATATCAAAAAAACTATAATAATACACAAGCAGCAGCTATTATTGAAGCAGAAATGGAAGCGACAACTGAGCGTGACGAGATACTTCAGTTTATCAAAAACTCTCATAGAGGTATTATGAAAGGTTATTTTAAATCAAATTAAAAATTAAAACAAAATTATAAAATGGTTACAACATCAGATATTAGAAACGGATTATGCTTAAGATATAATAATGATATCTATAAAATAATTGAATTTTTACATGTAAAACCAGGTAAAGGTCCAGCTTTTGTTAGAACAAAATTAAAAAGTGTAACTAACGGAAAAGTTATTGATAACACATTTTCAGCAGGTCACAAATTAGAAGATGTTAGAGTAGAAACTCATAAATTTCAATATTTATATAATGATGGTGAATTTTATCATTTTATGAATGAAGCAGATTATACTCAAATTAGATTATTAGAAGCAGCTTTAGATCGTCCAGAATTAATGAAAGAAGGAGAAGTTGTAACAGTAATTATTAATACAGAAGATAATAGTCCTTTATCAGTAGAATTACCAGCAAGTGTTGTTTTAGAAATTACAGCTACTGAGCCAGGTGTTAAGGGTAATACAGCAACTAATGCTACAAAACCAGCAACAGTTGAAACAGGAGCTATTGTTAATGTGCCTTTATTTATAAATGAAGGAGATAAAATTAAAGTAGAAACTGTAAAAGGAACTTACAAAGAACGTGTTAAAGAATAGTTAGTTAACACATGAAGTTTCCTAAACCATATACATTAAAAGCAATTGCTTCACTTATTGATAGCACCTTTGTTGGAGACGAAAATTTTCAGGTTTTAGGCATGAATGAAATTCATGTTGTCGAACCAGGAGATATCGTATTTGTTGATCATCCTAAATATTACGATAAAGCTTTAAATAGTAAAGCTACAATTGTTTTAATTAATAAAAAGGTTGATTGTCCAGAAGGTAAAGCATTATTAATTAGTGATGATCCGTTTAGAGATTTTAACAAATTAACCTCTCATTTTAAGCCTTTTCAAAGTGCTAATTCAGCTATTTCAGCTTCAGCTAAGATTGGTGAAAATACTATAATTCAACCCAATTGTTTTATTGGTCATAATGTTGTTATTGGCGACAACTGTGTCATACATTCCAATGTAAGTATATATGATGATACAGTAATTGGTAATAATGTAACTATACACGCTGGTACAATTTTAGGTGCAAGCGCCTTTTATTACAAAAATAGACCAGAAGGATTTGATCAACTTAAATCTGGAGGTAGAGTTGTAATAAAAGATAATGTAGATGTTGGAGCCCTATGTACTATTGATAAAGGGGTTACAGGAGATACTATTATAGGAGAAGGCTCTAAACTAGATAACCAAATTCAAGTTGGTCACGACACTGTAATTGGTAAAAAATGCTTAATTGCATCACAAACAGGGATTGCAGGATGTTGTATCATAGAGGATGAAGTGACACTTTGGGGACAAGTTGGTACTACCAGCGGAATTACAATTGGTAAAAAAGCTAATGTTTTAGGTCAAACAGGTGTTACAAAATCTATCGAAGGTGGTAAATCTTATTTTGGTACTCCAATTGAAGAATCACGAGTAAAATTAAAAGAATTGGCTTACATTAAGCGAATTCCAGAAATTATCAAACATTTAAAAAATAAATAGATGTCAGCAAGAGCGGTTGTTAAAGCCTTTTATAATTTAGATTTAGCAAAATCAGAAGATGCTATAAATATGTTTGACAAAGATTGTCAATTACATTGGAATAGTAGTAAAGGCTATATAGCTTTAGATCATGATGGTATTAAAGCCAAATTACAAGATATAAGGCAGTCATTTGTAACGTTTACATATAAATTAAGCCATTTATTAAAAGAAAACGATACAATTACTGCAAGATATACTGCTTATGCAGCAACAATTGAAAGATCAGATGAAATCGAACCAATAGCACATTTTATTTCCATTTGGGAAGTCAAAAACGGTCTATTATACAAAGGATACGAAATTAGTCAGTTGTTTGACGAGAATCCTCAAAGCTTATCATCATTTTAATAAATTAAATATTAAATTCGTTTTCAATTAGCAGACAAAAACTTACTTTTGTAAAGTAAATAACAATTCAACATAAAACTTCTTAATCAATACAAAACATGAGCGTTTTAGTAAACAAAGATTCAAAAATAATAGTTCAAGGATTTACAGGTAGTGAAGGTACTTTTCACGCTGGTCAAATGATTGAATACGGAACAAATGTAGTAGGTGGTGTTACACCAGGTAAAGGTGGACAAACGCACTTAGACAGGCCAGTTTTTAATACAGTTCAAGAAGCTGTTGATAAAGTAGGTGCAGATACAACAATCATTTTTGTGCCACCAGCTTTTGCTGCAGATGCAATTATGGAAGCTGCCAACGCTGGAATTAAAGTAATTATTACTATTACAGAAGGTATTCCTGTTGCAGATATGATTAAAGCTGCAGATTATATTAAAGATAAAGATTGTCGTTTAGTTGGTCCTAACTGTCCAGGAGTTATTACTCCAGGTGAAGCTAAAGTTGGTATCATGCCAGGTTTTGTTTTCAAAAAAGGTAAAGTAGGTGTTGTATCTAAATCAGGTACTTTAACTTATGAAACTGCAGACCAAGTTGTAAAACAAGGTTTAGGTATCACAACTGCAATTGGTATTGGAGGAGATCCAATTATTGGTACAACTACTAAAGAAGCTGTTGAGTTATTAATTAACGATCCAGAAACTGAATGTGTTGTTATGATTGGTGAGATTGGTGGTCAATTAGAAGCTGATGCTGCTAAATGGTATAAAGAGTCTGGTAGTAAAAAACCAATCGTAGGATTTATAGCAGGTGAAACTGCTCCAGCAGGTCGTACAATGGGTCACGCAGGTGCAATTGTAGGTGGATCTGATGATACAGCTCAAGCTAAAAAAGCGATTATGAAAGAATGTGGTATCCACGTTGTAGATTCTCCAGCTGAAATTGGTAAAAAAGTAGCAGAAGTATTAGGATAAGAAATCTGTTGATTTTCTGTTAAAATACTCAAAATATAATACCCTTTAAAGTTCGTTAGCTTAATTTAGCTAACGAACTTTTTTTATTAATATAATCAATCAAAAAATGAAACACTTAAAATTAGTCTTAGCTATTGCTATGATTACTTTAGTTGCTAGTTGCAAAAAAGGTAATACAGCGTCTTCGGTAGCTAAGTCAGAAACCCAAAAAGACGCTAATGGATTTAGTTATCAAACCGTTGCAAATGACCCAACAGGATTACGTTTATACACTTTAGATAATGGATTAAAAGTCTATTTAAGTAAAAACACAGACGAACCTAAAATACAAACATACATTGCAGTAAGAGCAGGTTCTAACTACGATCCTAAACAATCTACAGGATTAGCTCACTATTTAGAACACATGGTTTTTAAAGGAACAGATAAAATTGGTACTGTTAACTGGGAAACTGAAAAAAAATATCTAGATACTATTTCTAATTTATATGAAAAACATAGAGCAGAAAAAAATCCAGATAATAAATTAGCTATTTATAAAGAAATTGACCGTGTATCATTAGCAGCTTCAAATTTTTCTGTAGCTAACGAGTATGATAAAATGTCAAGTTCACTTGGTGCCACTGGTACAAATGCTTACACATGGTTTGAGCAAACAGTTTATACAAATAAAATTCCTGCAAACGAGCTTGATAAATTTTTAAAGCTTGAAAGTGAACGTTTTGGACAAGTCGTGTTACGTTTATTTCATACTGAGTTAGAAGCTGTTTTTGAAGAGTTTAATAGAGGCCAAGATAGTGATGGACGTAAACGTTATGCAGCAATGCTTAAAGGTTTGTTTCCTAACCATCCATATGGTCAACAAACAACTATTGGTACTGCCGAGCATTTGAAAAACCCATCGATGGTTGATATTCATAATTATTTTGATAAATATTACGTCCCAAATAACATGGCTGTAGTATTGGTTGGAGATTTAGATTTTGATGCTACAATAAGTAAAGTAAATGAAAGCTTTGGTAAATTAGAGAAAAAGGAAGTTAAACATCCAGAATTACCTAAAGAAGAAATGATAACAAGTGTAGTAGAAAACGAAGTTTTTGGACCAACATCAGAAAGTATTTCTATTGCATATCGTACTGGAGGTGTAAAAACAGAGGATGAAAAACTGGTAACTTTAGCAGATATGATTTTAGCTAACGGAAATGCTGGTTTAATGGATTTAAACTTAAATCAAAAGCAATTAGTGCAATATGCAGGATCGTCGCCTACATTTTTAAATGACTATGGTTATCATGTTTTAAGCGGAGCACCAAAAGAAGGTCAGTCTTTAGATGAACTTAAAGAATTACTTTTAGAGCAAATTGAAAAGCTAAAAAAAGGAGAGTTTGAAGATTGGATGATTGATGCTGTAATTAATGACTTAAAAAAATCTCAACTTAAACAATACGAAAGCAGTACAGCTGTTGCAGATGCGTATGTAAATGCTTTTATCCATGATGAAAACTGGGAAGATAAAGTTAAATTTTTAGATGATCTTAAAAAGATAACTAAGCAAGAATTAGTTGATTTTGCTAATTCATTTTATAAAGACAATTACGTAGTAACTTACAAACGTAAAGGTGTTGATGAAAATATTGTAAAGGTTCAAAACCCAGGAATAACTCCAGTAAATTTAAACAGAGGATCTAATTCTGAATTTATAGAAGCGTTTAATAGCATTCAATCTGAAGCTCTTAAGCCTGTCTATGTGGATTATGCTTCAGCTATTAAAAAAACTAAAACTGATAGCGGAATTACAGTATCTTACATTGAAAACGAAACTAATGATTTGTTTGATATGAATATCATTTTTGACATGGGAAGTGATAATGATAAAAAATTAGACTTAGCTGTTGGCTATTTAGAGTATTTAGGAACAGAAAAATATTCTAATGAGCAACTTAAAAAAGAGTTTTATAAGTTAGGAGTAGAATATTACGTTAATACTGGTAACGAAAAAACATACATTGGTTTAAGTGGTTTAAAAGAAAATCTTCCAAAAGGATTAGAATTACTAGAACATTTATTAGATAATGCTGTTGCAGATCAAGAAGCTTATGAAAAATATGTACAATCTATAGCTAAAGGAAGACAAAATACTAAGACTAATAAAGGGAGTATTTTAAGACGTGGTTTACTTAACTATGCCAAATATGGCGAAAATTCTAGTTTCCGTAATATAATTTCGGTATCAGAGTTAAATAAAATTAATCCTGAAGAATTGGTTGCTTTAGCTAAGGATTTAAAAAATTACAAGCAACGTATGTTTTACTATGGTAAAGATATAGACAATGCTGTATCTGCCTTAAATGCATCACATAAAGTTAATGCACAATTAAAAGATTATCCTGAAGCTATGACTTTTGAAGAAAAAGAAACAGGTGGAAATGTGTATTTTGTAGATTTTGATATGGTACAATCAGAAATGATGTTTTTAGCTAAAGGAGAGCCTTTTAAAGCTGAAAATATGGCTGCTTCAACATTATTCAATACTTATTTTGGTGGTGGATTATCTTCCATTGTATTTCAGGAAATTAGAGAGTCTAAATCATTAGCATATTCTGCCTGGTCAAGCTACAGTACAGCTAGAGAAAAAGATGATGCTAATTACGTGATGGCTTACATTGGTACTCAGGCTAATAAAATGCCAGAAGCTGTTGATGCTATGATGGGATTAATGAATGATATGCCAGAATCTGAAGCACAATTTAATGCTGCTAAAGAGTCTACGCTTAAAAAAATAGCTGCACAGCGTATTAATAAATCAAGTATTTTCTGGAATTATGAAAGACTTCAAAAATTAGGAATCTCTGAAGATAACAGAGAGGCTATGTATAATGCTATTAAAGATATGACTTTAGCAGACTTACGCGAGTTTTTTAATAAAAACATAAAAGGTGAAGATTACAACGTCATGGTAATTGGTAATAAAAAAGACGTTGATTTAAAAGCTTTAAATAAATTAGGAAAAGTTCAAGAAATGGATATTGACCATTTATTTAATTACGAAAAATCTGAAGACGTGAAAATGTAACTTTAATAGTCTATTGACTAAAAAGAATTAGAATACAAAAACCTCATAATTACTATAAATTATGAGGTTTTTTTATACATAACAAATTGTAATTACTATATTTGAAATAGTAAACTAACAATGTGTTTTCGTGTAAACAAAAACAAATCAAATATTATTTTAATGAAACTTTTAGAAGGAAAAACAGCAATAATTACAGGTGCTTCAAGAGGTATTGGTAAAGGTATTGCTCAAGTATTTGCTCAGCAAGGTGCTAATGTTGCATTTACATACAGCTCATCTGTAGACGCAGCAAATGAGTTAGAAAAAGAATTAATAGCTTTAGGTGTTAAAGCAAAAGGATATAAAAGTAATGCAGCTAGTTTTGACGAAGCTCAAACTTTAGCTCAGGATGTACTTACAGAATTTGGTAGTATTGATGTATTAATAAACAATGCAGGAATTACTAAAGATAATTTGTTAATGCGTATTAGTGAAGAGGACTTTGATAAAGTAATCGAAGTTAACCTTAAGTCTGTATTTAACATGACAAAAGCTGTACAACGCACAATGCTAAAACAACGTAAAGGGTCTATTATTAACATGAGTTCTGTAGTTGGTGTTAAGGGTAATGCTGGACAAACTAATTATGCTGCATCAAAAGCTGGTATTATTGGTTTTTCTAAGTCTGTTGCTTTAGAGTTAGGGTCAAGAAACATTAGAAGTAACGTAATTGCTCCAGGTTTTATTGAAACCGAAATGACAGCAAAATTAGATGAAAACACAGTTAAAGAATGGCGTAATGCAATTCCTTTAAAACGTGGTGGTACACCAGAAGACATCGCAAATGTATGTGTGTTTTTAGCATCAGACATGTCTGCTTATGTTACTGGTCAGACATTAAATGTTGATGGAGGAATGTTGACTTAAAATAGTATAGTGAATGAGGAATAAAATACTTGTAATTTTCTTATTTTTTTGTTTCACTCCATATTGAAGCACAAGTAAGAATAGGAAATTTTAATGTAGCTCAATATTCTCATAGCAAAGTTTCTAAATCACAAGTTTAAACGCAAAAGGTTAGGAGCTCTTTATTTTACTATTGATTTTGATGGTAGAAAAGAAGTTGTAGATTAAAAAAAAGAAAATTACAGGAGATATATTTAACTATAAAAAAGGTTACCTAAAAAATGCATTTCAAAATATTGTTTATAAATTGTCTAAAAATAAAACTTTAGATATTTATGATGATTTTATTAACAAGCCTAAAGTAAAAACACTCAAGGATAAAACATTATATTTTTCAGAAGAACTAATTTATGGATATGACGCTGGATTTATAGACAAAAAAGATGCTGTTTCTAAAGAAGAGTTATTTGCTGATTATAAATATAGTTATTAGTAATCAAGAACTTAACGACATGATTTTAAATACTAAAACCCCATTTTGTTATTTGCTTTACAGTCAAGTAAATTCCAATAAAATTTTAAATATTATTAATGGTATTACAGAAGAAATAATTTTTCTAAAACATAAAAAAATGTCGTTTACTCTTAAACCAAAGGATTTAAAACAGCTATCTAAAACTGTTGTCTTCTTATAACGTAAAATCTAGACACATAAAGAATATTGATAGTAAAATAATGAAATCACCAAAAAAATAACTAACCATGAAAAAACTTTTTTATTTATTTCTATTGTTCTTTGTAGTTACTTTAGGTGTAGACGCTCAGGAATGGGTAAATTACAAATCAGAAGAGCTCGCATTTATTGCAGAGTTTCCAAATCAACCAGAATACACTTTTAAAGATATTGAAACAGAGGATGGTACTTCAGATATGCATATGGTAACATATTATCCAGATTCTAGAGATGAAAACATTGGATATTCTATAATTAGGTCAGATTTTTCTAAATCTCAATTCGAAAATGCAACTATAGAATATAATAATTCTATATTAAATGAAGCTGTAGAAGGTGCTGTTTCAAGTCTAAATGGAGAATTGCAATTTGTTAATAAAATTAGGTTTAATGGATATCCTGGTAGAAATGTCAAAATAAAAATGGATGATGCATTTATTTATCTAAACTTATATTTAGTTGAAAATAAACTGTTTTTAATTCAAATTATGTGTCTTGCTCAAAATGATAAGAATGAATCTATTACACGCTTTTTTCAGTCATTCGATTTATTAAAAATTAAAGAATAGTGCCAACAGAAACAGTATTATTTATCATTTTAGCAGGAGTAGTAGCACTTTTACTAGCTCTGTATCAATATAAATATAAAGCAAAAGGCGCATCAACATCTAATGCGCTTTTTGCTTTTTTGCGTTTCATTACTTTGTTTTCAGTATTGTTATTATTGATTAACCCAAAGTTTGAGCAAGTTAAATATGATATTGTAAAACCAAATTTAGTAGTTGCTGTAGATAATTCATCGTCTATAAAGCACTTAAAACAAGATGTAAAAGCTCAGGAGTTTGTAAATTCTATATCAAATAACGCAGAATTAAATAATAAGTTTAATATTGAATTGTTTTCATTCGGAAACACATTAAATTCTAATGATAGCTTATCATTTAATCAAAATCAAACCAACTTAGATAAGGTTTTTAAGCAGTTATCTCAAGTCTATAAAAATAGTACTGCACCAACAATTGTTGTGTCTGACGGAAACCAAACCATAGGTAATGATTATCAATTTTCGGCTAAAAAATACAATCAACCTATTTATCCTATTATTTTAGGTGACACTGTTGTGTATTCAGACCTGCAAATTAGTAAGCTTAACGTTAATAAATATGCTTATTTAAAGAATAAATTTCCTGTAGAAGCTATAGTTGTATATAATGGAGATCAAGCTATTTTAAGTAAATTTGTCGTTACTAAAGGAAATACTACTGTATTTTCTAAAGTCATTATCTTAGATAAATCAAAAAACAGTGAGGTTTTAAACTTTAATTTATCAGCTAATAGTGTTGGAGTACAGGATTACAAAGCGCAAGTAATTCCGTTATCAACTGAAAAAAATAAAACCAATAACTATAAAAATTTTGCAGTAGAAGTCATTGATCAAAAGTCTAAAGTTGCAATTGTAAGTACTGTTTTACATCCTGATTTAGGTGCTTTAAAGAAGAGTATTGAAAGCAATGAACAGCGTGAGGTTGTATTTTTAAACCCTAATAAGGTTTTAAATCAATTAAATGATTTTCAATTAGTTATATTGTATCAACCAAACAATTTGTTTAAGACTTTATTTGCTGAGTTAGAAAAACAAAACAAAAATAAATGGGTAATATCAGGACCCAAAACAGATTGGTTATTTTTAAATGAAATCCAAACAGATTATAATTTAGAAGTAACGTCTCAAACCGAAGATTACCAACCTAATTTAAACACTAATTATTCAGCTTTTATAATTGAAGATTTAGATTTTAATAATTTTCCGCCTCTAAAATCTACTTTTGGTGAAGCAGATTTTAATTTACCATCTGAAACAATTTTGTATAAAACCGTTTCAGGTATTCAAACTAAACAGCCATTATTAACAACTCTAGAAATTAATGGCAGGAGAGAAGCTATATTATTTGGAGAAGATCTTTGGAAGTGGAGAGCGCAAAGTTATTTAAACGAAGATAGTTTTCTGAAATTTGATAATTTTATTGGTAAACTAGTACAGTATTTAGCATCTAACAAGCGAAAAAACAGATTAAACATCGATTATAATTCGTTTTATAATGGAAGCGATAATATTATAATTAGTGCTCAGTTTTTTAATAAAAATTACGAGTTTGATGACAGTGCATCACTATCTATCGTTGTAAAAAATAACCAATCTTTAGAAACAACAACAAGACCTTTAATTTTAAAAGGGAATAATTACCAAGTAAATTTAAATGGTTTAGCTTCTGGAAGCTATAGTTTTACAGTTAAATCTTCCTCAGAAAACATTTCAGTCTCTGGTAATTTTAAGATAATAGAATATAACGTCGAGCAACAATTTTTAAATGCAGATGTAACAAAACTACAACAAGTTGCTACTAATAGTAACGGAAACGCTTTTTTTATAAATAATTACCAAGGATTAGTTAATGACTTATTAAACGACAAGCGTTACCAACCCATTCAAAAAAGTAATAAAAGTGTCGTACCTTTGATAGATTGGTATTATTTACTCTTTATTATCGTGCTTAGCTTAGCATTAGAGTGGTTTATCAGAAAATATAAAGGATTAATTTAAATTAAAAAATTACAATGGATAAATTACCAAAAGTGGCTTTCCCTGTTTTATTTGCAGTTATAGTCGGAATTATTATTATCACCAAATCTGTTAAAACTATTGACTCTGGTCATGCAGGCGTTTTATATCAATTAGGAGGAGGTGTTGACCCTAATAGCGAGCCTTTAGGAGAAGGCATTAATTTTGTTGCACCTTGGAACAGTGTTATTGATTATGAGGTTAGACAGCAAGAGTTACCAGAAAAAATGTCTGTATTGTCTTCTAACGGATTAGATATCAAACTAGATGCGTCTGTATTATATCAGCCAGATTACAAAAACTTAAGTAAATTACATAAAGAAAAAGGTAGAGAGTACGTTAGTCGTGTATTACAACCAGCTATACGTAGTGCAGCTAGAAGTGTTGTAGGTCGTTATACACCAGAACAATTATATTCTAGTAAGCGTGATGCTATTCAAGATGAAATTTTTGAAGAAACTAAAAAAATAGTCGAATCTCAGTACATTCAATTAAACAATATTTTAATTAGAGATGTAACATTACCACCAACAATTAAAGATGCTATTGAGCGTAAATTAAAACAAGAACAAGAATCTTTAGAATATGAGTTTAGGTTAGTTACAGCAGCTAAAGAGGCAGAAAAAGTAATAATTGAAGCACAAGGTAAAGCAGATGCAAATAAAATTTTAAGTGCATCTTTAACAGATAAAATATTACAAGATAAAGGTATTGAAGCTACTGTAAAGCTTTCAGAATCAAACAATAGTAAAGTTGTAGTTATTGGTTCTGGAGACTCTGGTATGCCAATTATTTTAGGTAACCAATAAGGCTTAACATTAATTTAAGGTACTTAAATTTGGATTTGTAATATTATTTTTACAATCTTTGTTAAGACAAAAAAAGAAACATGAATTTTATTCAATTACATCATCATCATTTCCATACTAGCACTCAAGCCAGATAGAAATGTATTGAATAAATCCAAAATATTTTTAAAACCGTTTGAGTAAATCAAGCGGTTTTTTTGTTTTTAAAAACGTCGTTTTAAGATTTACTCAAATTTTCAAAAAAAATAAAAAATAAAAAAGAAACTAAAATGAGTAAATTAAAAATTGCAGTTCAAAAGTCAGGAAGATTAAACGAGGATTCAATGAAAATCCTTAAAGCTGTTGGTATTTCAATAGACAATGGTAAAGACCAACTAAAAGCTTCAGCTAAAAACTTTCCACTAGAAATTTTTTACCTACGTAATGGAGATATTCCTCAATATCTTAAAGATGGAGTGGTAGATGTTGCTATTATTGGAGAAAATGTTTTAATAGAAAAAGGAAATGATATTAAAATTGCCGAAAAATTAGGTTTTTCTTCATGCAAAGTTTCTGTTGCTGTACCAAAAGGTGCATCTTACAATTCGATTAAAGATTTAGAAGGAAAGCGTATAGCAACCTCTTATCCAAACACAGTAAATCAATTTTTAGATAAAAACGGAATTAAAGCAAACTTGCACATAATTAATGGTTCTGTTGAAATTGCACCAAATATTGGCTTAGCAGATGCAATTGTAGATATTGTGTCAAGCGGAAGCACATTATTTAAAAACGGTTTAAAGGAAGCAGAAGTTATTTTAAAATCGGAAGCAGTATTGGCTGTATCTCCTAAAATTTCTCAAGACAACCAAGCCATTTTAAATAAATTACAATTTAGATTACAGTCTGTTTTAAAAGCTAGACAATCACGTTATGTATTGCTAAACGCACCAAATAATAAGGTAGACGATATTATAAGCATTCTTCCAGGTATGAAAAGTCCAACGGTTTTACCTCTTGCTAAAGAGGGTTGGAGTTCAATTCATTCTGTAATTAACAAAAATGATTTCTGGGAAATTATTGACGAGTTAAAAGAAAATGGTGCAGAAGGTATCCTTGTTTGTCCAATCGAAAATATGGTGATATAAATGAAAACTATTAGCAATCCAAACCCATCGACATGGTCAGACATTTTAAAACGACCAACGCAAACCGTTAATGATATTGAAACTACGGTAACTCAAATTTTTGATGATGTACAACGTAACGGAGACCAAGCAGTAGCAAAATACACGCAATTATTTGATGGAGCAGAATTAGCGTCAAACACTGTAACTACTGAAGAAGTAGAATTAGCAAGTGCTAAAATTTCTACTGAATTAAAACAAGCCATACAACAAGCAAAAACAAACATAGAAAACTTTCATAAAGCACAAAAAACAGAAAAAGTTAGTGTGCAAACTGCAAAAGGTGTTAACTGCTGGCAAGAGAAAAGAGCTATTCAAAAAGTTGGGATTTACATTCCTGCTGGTACTGCACCTTTATTTTCAACAGTTTTAATGTTAGCTGTTCCTGCACAAATCGCAGGATGTAAGGAGATTGTTTTATGTTCTCCTCCAAATAAAGAAGGAAAAATAGCTAACGAAATTTTATACACAGCACAATTATGCGGTGTCACAAAAATTATTAAAGTTGGAGGTATTCAAGCCATTGCTGGACTAACTTTTGGAACAGCATCTATACCTCAAGTTTATAAGATTTTTGGTCCAGGAAATCAGTTTGTTACTGTCGCTAAACAATTAGCAACCAAATATGGTGTGGCAATCGATATGCCAGCAGGTCCAAGTGAGTTATTGGTCGTTGCAGATGATACTGCAAAGGCTAGTTATGTAGCTTCAGATTTGTTGTCTCAAGCAGAACATGGCGCAGATAGTCAAGTCATTTTAGTGTCTACCTCTCAAAATTTAATTAACGCTGTAGCGGAAGAAATAGAGGTTCAAATTAAAGCACTTCCTAGACAGGATATTGCTAAACAAGCGATTGAAAATTCTAAATCTATTTTAGTTGAAACGGATGCAATAGCTCTAGATTTAATTAATCAATATGGACCAGAACACTTTATTGTATGTACAAAAGACGATGACTTTTATGTTAACGGAATTGAAAACGCAGGCTCAGTATTTATAGGTAATTACACACCAGAAAGTGCAGGAGATTATGCCTCAGGAACCAATCATACTTTACCAACAAACGGATTTAGTAAAGCGTATTCAGGAGTTAATTTAGACAGTTTTACAAAAGCTATCACGTTTCAGAAAATTACTAAAGAAGGTATTCAAAATATAGGTAGAACTATAGAGTTAATGGCTGAAGCCGAAGGATTACAAGCACACAAAAACGCAGTTTCAATTAGATTAAAAGATTTAAAATAATGAGACACTGAAACAAGTTCAGTGTGACGCAAGATTTAAAGTTAATAATTAGAAATAAGAGGTAAAGTTTAAATACTATCGTTACGTCATACTGAACTCGTTTCAGTATCACACAAAATGAATATAATAGAGAACTGTAATTTATTCAGTAATTATAAAAATGAATACAACATTCAACATAAACAACCTAGTTAGAGCAAATATTAAAGCTTTAAAACCGTATTCATCTGCAAGAGATGAGTTTAAAGGTACAGCAGATGTGTTTTTAGATGCCAACGAAAATCCGTTTGGAGAATTAAACCGTTATCCTGATCCTCAACAATCAGAAATTAAACAAAAGTTATCAGCTATTAAATCGGTAGAATCTAACCAAATTTTTATTGGTAACGGAAGCGATGAAGTTATCGATTTAGCTTTTCGTATTTTTTGTGAACCTGGAAAAGACAAAGTCTTAACCTTTACACCAACTTACGGAATGTACGATGTGTCTGCAAACATCAATAATATAGAGGTGATTAAGCAACCATTGATTAATGATTTTCAAATAAACTTAAATCAATTACAACCGTATTTAGATGTTGAAGAGGTTAAAATCATTTTTATTTGCTCGCCAAACAATCCAACAGGAAATACAATTAATACTGATGATATTGAATATATTCTAGAGAATTATAATGGTATCGTGATTGTAGATGAAGCTTATATCGACTTTAGCTCTCAAGCATCATTTATTAAAAATATCAATAAATACAACAATCTAATTGTAAGTCAAACCTTTAGTAAAGCTTGGGGATTAGCAGGTGTTAGAGTAGGAGTTGCCTATGCTAGCGAAGCAATAATTACGCTTTATAATCGTGTAAAGCCTCCTTATAATGTAAGCACTTTAAATCAGGAAGCAGTTTTAAATAGTTTAAACAATCAAACTAAAGTTTCTGAAAATATTGACACTATTCTTTTAGAAAGAACGAAGTTAAAAGACGCTTTAAGTCAATTACCTATCGTAAAAAAAATATATCCTACAGATGCTAACTTTTTATTAGTTGAAGTTGATGATGCAGATAAAACCTATCAATATTTAATTGATAAAAAAGTAATTATTAGAAACAGAAATACTCAGGTCGAGAATTGTATTCGAATTACTATTGGAAATGCTGTTGAAAACAAAAAACTAATTGAAGCTTTAAAAAAATATATAACGTCATTCTGAACTTGTTTCAGAACCTCATAAGAACATATAAACATGAAAAAAGTACTATTCATAGACAGAGACGGAACCTTAGTATTAGAACCACCTGTAGATTATCAATTAGATAGTTTAGAGAAATTAGAGTTCTACCCAAAAGTGTTTCAATACATGGCTAAAATAGCTTCAGAGTTAGATTTTGAACTAGTTATGGTAACTAATCAAGATGGTTTAGGAACCGATTCTTTTCCTGAAGAGACCTTTTGGCCTGCACAAAACAAAGTGATTTCTGCATTTGAAAAAGAAGGTGTTGTATTTTCTGAAGTTTGCATAGACAAAACATTTCCGCATGAAAATGCCGAAACTCGCAAGCCAAGAACAGGTTTACTAACAAAGTATTTTGATAAAGCTGAATACGATTTAGAAAATAGTTTTGTTTTAGGTGATCGAATTACAGACATGGAATTGGCTAAAAATCTTGGAGCAAAAGGTATATTTTTATCTGAAGATCCAGAATTAGGAGCAGATGAAATTGAAACATCAAAACAAGTCATTTTCGATTCTATCGCTTTAACAAGCACAGATTGGAAAGCGATTTACGAATTTTTAAAACTTAATGATCGCGTAGAAGAAATCACACGTAACACCAACGAAACCAAAATATATATTAAATTGAATCTTGATGGTTCTGGTAAAAATGATATTGATACTGGTTTATCATTCTTCGATCACATGTTAGATCAAATTGGTCGTCATGGTGCAATGGATTTAACTATAAAAGTTGATGGTGATTTAGAAGTTGATGAGCACCACACGATTGAAGATACCATGATTGCTTTAGGCGAATTATTCAACAAAGCTTTAGGTAATAAATTAGGGATTGAGCGTTACGGTTTTTGTTTACCAATGGACGATTGTTTAGCACAAGTAGCAGTTGACTTTGGAGGTAGAAATTGGTTAGAATGGGAAGCCGATTTTAAACGCGAAAAAATAGGAGATATGCCAACCGAAATGTTTTTCCATTTGTTTAAGTCGTTTACCGATGGAGCAAAATGTAATTTAAATATTAAAGCAGAAGGTACTAATGAGCATCACAAAATAGAAGGTATTTTTAAAGCTTTTGCAAAAGCAATGAAAATGGCTGTAAAACGTGATGCTAATAAAATGTTTTTGCCATCTACAAAAGGAGTATTGTAATGAAATTAGTGATAATAGATTACGGAGCAGGTAATATAAAAAGCATTCAGTTTGCCTTTAAACGTTTAGGTTACGATGCTATTTTATCTAATAATCCAGATGAAATTAAAGCAGCAGATAAAGTTATTTTTCCTGGTGTTGGAGAAGCAAGTTCTGCAATGCAAATGCTAAAAGAAAGTGGTTTAAATACTTTAATTCCAACTTTAAAACAACCAGTTTTAGGAATTTGTTTAGGTATGCAACTCATGTGTAAATCTTCAGAAGAAGGTAATACTAAAGGTTTGGGTATTTTTGATGTAGACGTCAAGCGTTTTAACAATACTGTTAAAGTGCCACAAATGGGATGGAATACGATAACAGATTTAAAATCGGAGTTGTTTAAAGATATTAAAGACGAAGCGTTTATGTATTCTGTACATAGTTTTTATGCTGAAGCTTGTAAAGAAAGCATTGCCACAACAACATATTGTTTAGACTTTGCTTCAGCTTTACAAAAAGATAATTTTTATGGTGTACAGTTTCATCCAGAAAAATCATCTGTAGCAGGAGAGCAAATTTTGAAGAATTTTATAGAATTATAAAACGTTATTCTGAACTTGTTTCAGATTATAAAACAAAATATAATGTATTGTCATTCCGCACTTGATGCGAGATTCACAATAAAACAGCAAATATTAATTAAAGAAATCCTGAAATAAATACAGGATTGATTAACAAATTAATCATGAGAATAATACCAGCAATAGATATCATAGACGGTAAATGTGTACGCTTAACAAAAGGCGATTACAATACCACTAAAATTTATAATGAAAATCCTTTAGAGGTTGCAAAACAGTTTGAAGGTTCAGGAATCGAGTATCTACACATGGTAGATTTAGATGGAGCAAAAGCCGATCATGTTGTAAACTACCGAGTTTTAGAGCAAGTTGCATCTAAAACCAACTTAAAAATTGATTTTGGAGGCGGTTTAAAGTCTGATGACGATATCATTACAGCATTTAATTCTGGTGCAAAACAAATTACAGGAGGTAGTATTGCTGTTAAAAATAGAGATACGTTTGAGCGTTGGATTAGTAAATATGGTTCTCAAAAAATCATTTTAGGAGCAGACTGTAAAAACGAAAAAATAGCCATTAGTGGTTGGTTAGAAGAAAGTAGTTTAGAGGTAATTCCGTTTATAAAAGAGTATCAAAAACAAGGCATTCAATATGTAGTTTGTACAGATATTTCAAAAGACGGAATGCTAGAAGGTCCATCGATTGACTTGTATAAAAACATCATTGAAGAGTGCACAAACGGTAGTTCTGGTCAGTCAATAAAGCTTATAGCTTCTGGTGGAGTAACGACTATTCAAGATTTAGAAACGCTTTCAGAAATTAATTGTGAAGGTGTAATTATTGGTAAAGCGATTTACGAAAACAGAATCTCTTTAAAAGAATTAGAACGATTTTTATAATATGCTTACAAAACGAATAATACCATGTTTAGACATTAAAAACGGAAGAACCGTTAAAGGTGTCAATTTTGTAAACCTTCGTGATGCTGGAGATCCAGTAGAATTAGCGAAACAATACGCAGTAAAAGGAGCAGATGAGTTGGTTTTTCTAGATATTTCGGCTACATTAGAAGGTAGAAAAACCATGATTGACATGGTTTTAAAAGTAGCAGAACACGTCAATATTCCGTTTACAGTTGGTGGAGGAATTTCTTCTATTGAAGATGTAGATGTGCTTTTAAAATCTGGAGCAGATAAAGTGTCTGTAAACTCTTCAGCAGTAAAAAGACCAGAATTAGTTAACGAATTAGCAAACAAATTTGGAAGCCAATGTGTTGTTGTTGCTATAGATGCTAAGCAAATTAATGGTGAATGGATAGTCCATTTAGCAGGAGGAAGTATTCCAACCGAATTAAATTTGTTTGATTGGGCAAAAGAGGTTGAAAGTAGAGGAGCAGGTGAAATATTATTCACGTCTATGAATAACGATGGTACCAAAGCAGGTTTTGCAAACGAAGCTTTAGCCAAGCTGTCTGAAACTTTAAATATTCCTATAATCGCTTCAGGTGGAGCAGGTACCGTTCAACATTTTGTAGACACCTTTAAAGATGGTAAATCAGACGCTGCATTGGCTGCAAGTGTTTTCCATTTTGGTGAAATTGCAATAAAAGATTTAAAAGAAGAATTAAGAGATAATAATATAGCAGTACGACTATAAATCGTCTTGTTGAATTCGTTTCAGCATTTCATAAAAATTAATGTCTTCTCGAGCGCAGTCGAGAGGTTATTTGAAATATAGAGGTCTCGACTGCGCTCGACCAGACAAAACAAAAAAAATGAACATAGATTTTAATAAAAATAACGACGGATTAGTACCAGCAGTAATCCAAGACGCAACAACAAAAAATGTATTGATGTTGGGTTACATGAACGAAGAAGCGTTTAATAAAACAAAAGATACTAAATTAGTTACCTTTTTTAGCAGAACAAAAAACCGTTTATGGACTAAAGGAGAAGAGAGTGGTAACGTTTTAAATCTGGTTGACATTAAATTAGATTGTGATAATGATACGTTATTAATTCAAGTAAATCCAAAAGGTCCAACATGTCATACAGGAAGCGATACCTGCTGGAACGACGCAAATACTGAAAATTTTGGATTCATTTCTAAATTAGAAAACACAATTGAAAGTCGTGTAAAAAGTGGAGATTCTTCTACATCCTATGTAGCTTCATTATTTGCAAAAGGTATTAATAAGGTGGCTCAAAAAGTAGGAGAGGAAGCTGTAGAAGTGGTTATTGAAGCAAAAGATGATAACGACGATTTGTTTTTAAACGAAAGCGCAGATTTATTGTTCCATTACTTAATGTTATTACAAGCTAAAGGTTTTAAAATCAAAGATGTAGTTAGTGTTTTAAAAGGACGTGAAAAAAAATAAAGTCTTTTTTCGGGTTTTGTACGTATAATAATTAAACTGAAAAATGATCAACCAAATCAATTTTAGAAACTACTTCCTAGCTTTAAGTTTGGCTTTATCTTTAACATCTTGTTTTGATGATATAGATGATGACCAAACAGCTACGGTTGTAACACCTTTAAGTCCAACAGATCCTGACAATCCAAATCCGTTTAATGGAGTCATGACACCAATAGACGTTATGCCTTACGATCAAATTTCTAATGAGCGTTATTGTATTGACCTTCAAGCTTGGGACATACCAAACAATAGAACAGAACCAGTTAAAACAACAGATAATATTCAAGCAGCTATTGATTGGGCTATTTCACAAGGTTATGGTGAAGTTTGTTTGCCTGCAGGACATTATTTAATTGGTAAATATGGTAATGATATTTATCAAGCAGGAATAGTTTTGGATAGCAATATGGCGTTGTTATTAGATCAAAATGCCATAATTGAAATGGCACCAAATAATAAATGGAATTACTGTGCAATAGCTGTTCGTGGTAAATCTCATGTTGTAATTTCTGGAGGAACTATTCTTGGAGATAGAGATAATCATGAATATACTCCAAGAACTAGTGATGGTGCTGTAGCTCATGATGAAGGTCATTTAATTTGTATTGAAGATGAAAGTGAATATGTTACCGTTGAAAATGTAACTTTAGGTAAAGCTAATGGTGACGGAATATTATTGGTTGGTAGTCCAAGTGATGCAGATCAACAATTACTAAAAAATATTGATATTAGAAGAAACAACTTCTCAGATAATAGACGTCAAGGTATTTCACTTGTTGGAAGTGCTGAAGTTTTGATAGAAAACAATGAAATTCATCATACAAATGGAGTTGCTCCTCAATTTGGAATTGATTTAGAAGGTGCTGGACGATTAAATGAAAATATTACAATTAGAAATAATTATTTTCACAATAATAGAGGTGGAGACATTGTAAATACGGATGGGAAAAATGTTTTACTTGAAGATAATATTTTATTACAAGGAGAAGATAGCCAGTATATTGATGGACCAATAGTCTATTGGAAAAATGCAGATTGGACTATTAGAAATAATAGCATAACCATGCGTACAGTATCTGTTAATAACTGGAATGGTATTATAATGTATTCCAACGATAGTCCTAAAACTAATCCTGCAACCACTTACATATACGATAATGCATTAAATAACTGTGGTATGTATATGTATAAAGGTGCTGATTTAGAAATATCAAATAACTTTATGGATAATGGTCACCTGGCATTTAAAGAGATGACTAATCTTACGTTGACAAATAATATAGTTGAACATCCAAGTCAATGTTGGGCTTATCGTTTTTTAGAAGTTAGCGGTAGTGCTTCTGGTAATACTTATAATCAAGAACCATTTGATATACCTTTAGAAGAAAACACTCCATGGGATGGTTGTTGGATTAATTAAAATGTTTAATTAATTTATGAATTAAAAAAACATCAGCTAAATGCTGATGTTTTTTTATTAGTTATAATTTTAAGACAGCCATCCTTTTTTTGTAGCATAATCTGATAACCAAACTAAGGCTATACCAACTAAAATTATCATTGGTGTCATAGCGTTAGTCATTTTTATTACAAAAGCCAAATAACACATTTGTATTATTGCTGCTACTAATGATATTAATAATACATTAAATGCCCATTTCTTTTTTAATACAAGAGCTAAACTTCCAATAGTTCCAGCAAAAACAGCTATAGCAAATGCACCAAGGTACCAAGAAGGTAAATTAGCATACATGTCTTGTTCTGCTTTAGGTAATTGTGCAATCATCTCATCTGTCATTAAAGTTTGTCCTAGGTAAGCCATAACACCTAGTGCATTCCATATTAAAGCAATAATGCTAATAACTAAAAACCACATTGGTGGTTTTTGAGTGGTTACGTTAGTCATAATTTAAGTTTTTAGTTAGTTAAAGTGTTTCAAGGTATAAAATTTTTGCGATATGTGGCGTAAAGCAGTATTTTCGGCATTCAAAATTAGATATGCAGAAAAAGTTTTTTTACGTGATAAGCGTACAGTATTTAGGATACAGGTTTCATGGTTGGCAAAAACAACCAAACTTAAAGACGTTGCATTTAATGATTGATAGGACATTAAACTTCATTTTAGAAAAAAAGAAATTTAAAACGTTAACTTCTGGTCGTACAGATGCTATGGTTAGTGCAGAAAGTGCAGCTTTTGAGCTTTTTTTAGAAGAACCTATTGAGGATGCTGAAGCATTTTTAGCACTGTTTAATACCAACTTACCACAAGATATCAGAGCCTTGCAAATACGTGAGGTAGATAGTAAGTTTAATATTATACAACACTCTAAAGTAAAAGAATATCTTTATATGTTTGCTTTTGGAGATAAGTTTCATCCATTTTGTGCTCCAATTTTAACAACTATACTAGATCCTTTAGATATAGACTTAATGAAAGAAGGAGCTAAACTGTTTGAAGGTGAGCATTATTTAAAAAAATATTGTTACAAACCAACAGATAATGGTATTTATAATCGTACCATCTTAAAATGCGAAATTGTAGAGAATACCATTTATACTGCTAGCTTTTTTCCTGAGAAAAGCTACATATTACGTGTAAAAGGAAAAGGTTTTATGCGAAACCAAATACGATTAATGATGGGAGCTTTAATACATTTAGGACAAGGTAAACGTACTTTACAAGATATTGAAGCTAGCTTAAAACCAGATTTTACAGGAGATGTGTATTACGTTGCCCCTGCTTCGGGACTGATTTTAAATAGTATTCAATTTGAGTAAAAGTTCTAAAACTAGTCATTTTTCTTCATTTTAACACTAATTTATTAAGAAAACACCCTGTTTTATACCTATTTGTTGTAATTCTATAACATTCTAAAAAAATCATATAACATGTAAACTGTATTCGTGTTGCATCTTTGTACCAGAGATAATTAACAACCTAAAAAAACAGAACACATGAATTATTTGAATATGCAAGATGAAAAACTATTACCTGTAGTTATAGAGTTAAATACCTTATTAGCAGATTACAATATATATTATCAAAAACTAAGAAGCTTTCACTGGAACGTGTTAGGTAAAAACTTTTTTGACCTACACGAAAAGTTTGAAAACATGTACAATGAAGCTAAAGTAAAAGTTGACGAAATAGCAGAACGTATTTTAACCTTAAGACATCATCCGGTTAGTAAATTTAGCGACTATTTAAAATTATCATCTTTATCTGAAGCATCAAGTATGATTACGGATCAAGAAATGATAGATGAGTTGTTAAATGACCACAAAACAATGTTATCTCAAATGACACAAGTTTTAAGTAAGTCTGAAGATGCTGGAGACGAAGGTACAATTGACTTAATAGGAGCTTATATCAGAGAATTAGAAAAATCTAGTTGGATGTTAAATGCTTGGTCAAAAACCACTTCAGATCAACTTAAAAAAGTGGTAACAAATAGCTAATACTTTAAGTTTTACTTAAATATTAACTAATAATACCAATTACTATGAAAAATCAATTATCAGAAGCCTATAATTTGTTAGTAGGCAAATTAGAAGGATGGTTAAATGCCATAATATCTAACATACCAAATTTATTACTTGCAATTGTAGTCTTATTTGTCTCTTATTTTATTGCAAAATACGTTAATAAATACGTTACAAAATTAGTATCAAAACGTGTACATCAAAATTCTATAACTAACATGATTGGACGTTTGTCCTCTGTAGTTGTAGTGCTTGCAGGATTGTTTTTAGCTTTAGGGATTTTAAACTTAAGTAAAACATTAACCTCTTTATTAGCTGGTGCAGGTGTTGCAGGTTTGGCAATTGGTTTAGCCTTACAAGGGACTTTATCTAACACTTTTGCTGGTATTGTGCTATCCTTCAGAAAAAAGATTCAAATAGGACATTGGGTAGAAACCAATGGGTTTTCTGGAGAAGTTATAGATATTAACTTAAAAGATTTTACCATAAAGGAAGCTGATAATAACATGGTTGTTATACCAAATAAGATGATTTTAGAAAATCCATTAAAAAATTACACACTAACTACTAAAATGAGAGTTTTCTTGGAGTGTGGAGTAGGATATGAGTCAGATTTAGACCATGTAGAACAATTAACAAAACAAACTATTTGCAACACATTTGATCAAATAGATTCACCCGATGACGTAGAGTTTTACTTTACAGAATATGGTGGAAGCTCGATTAATTACTTATGTAGATTTTGGATTGATGCAGAAAATGCACTTGAAAAAATGCGATCTAAAAGTAAAGCTATAATCGAGATCAAAAAAGCTTATGACAAAGAAAATATAAACATACCTTTTCCTATTAGAACGCTTCAATTTGATAACAAATTATCTTTTGATGCACCTCAGGAAGTCGAGAATTCATTCTCAAATAACTAATAGTAAAGTACTTTTAGTTACTAATATTAATCATTTAAAACCAAAAAAATTATGTTACGTTGGACAATCACATTTATTATTATAGCACTAATCGCAGGAGTCTTAGGATTTGGCGGAATTGCAGGAGCATCTGCAGGAATTGCTAAAATTTTATTCTTCATTTTTATAGTACTGTTTGTACTATCATTAATTAAAGGAGCGGTAAAATCATAAATACAATTAAATAAAAAACTAATCAGTCATTATATATAGTTTAGAAGCAAAAATAAGTCGACTGATTAGCTTTTATTAACCCTTAAACCAAAAACAATGAAAAAGTTATTATATACTTTTCTAATTCTATTTTCACTGTCACTAGTGGTTACAGGATGTAGAGAAGAAAAATCAACTGAAGAAACAGTCGAAGAGGCTATTGATGATGTTGAAGATGGACTAGAAGATGCTTCAGACGAAGTTGAAGACGCTATGGACGATGTTGAAGACAACATTGATGACACTGGAGATGACATTGAAGATTAATACCTTCAATTAAAAAATCAACCAAAATATTAACCACACAAAAAATACAAACCATGAAAAAATTAGCATATACCTTTATTTTATTATTCTCTTTATCTGTAGTATTAACAGGTTGTAGAGAAGAAACAACAGGAGAAAAAGTAGAAGACGCTGTAGAAGATGTAGCAGATGACGTTGAAGATTCAGTAGATTAAATCACATTGCTGTGAAAAGAAAAAATAATTATCACATATAAATTATATGTTAGATTAACAGTAACAAAAGCCTCAGTTTATTTGAGGCTTTTGTATTTTTACAAATAAATAAACAGGTTATGAGCATTAAAACAGCTTTAAATTTTCTTAATAAATTAAAATCTAATAATAATCGTGATTGGTTTGCAGATCAAAAGACAGAATATGATAAAGCTTTAAAAGCAATTAAAATATTGTTTAATGAAGTGTACACTAATTTGCAATCCCACGACGAATTTGAAAAACTTAAAATATTCAGAATTTACAGAGATGTAAGATTTTCTAAAAATAAATTACCATACAAAAATAATTTTGGAGCAGCTTTCCATCGTGTCAAACCTAGATTACGAGGTGGATATTATATGCAGATAGAACCAAGTAATAATTTTATTGCTGTCGGATTTTGGAATCCAGAAAAAGACGATTTACTGCGTATTAGAAAAGAATTTGAAATGGACGATCAAGAGGTTAGAGATATTATTAATGAAAAGTCTTTACAACAGGTTTGGGGAAATTTACAAGGTGAAGAGTTAAAAACAGCTCCAAGAGATTTTGATAAAAATCATCCAGCTATTGATTTAATAAGAAAAAAACAATTCATTTTTACTAAGCAATATACTGATGCAGAGATTACTGCACCAGATTTTGCAAAACAAGTTAGTGATGATTTTAAAACCATCAGACCATTTTTTGATTATATGAGTGATGTTTTAACTACAGACTTAAATGGTGAATCTATAATTAAAGATTAAACAACATCAGTTATAGTGTATTTGTTCAGGCTAAACAGCCTTTAAAGTTTTTGGTTTTTCAAATAGTTGAATATTACTCTGTAAACGTTGTTTAACAATATTCATCATTCGCTTATTTAAAGCGGACGAGTTTAGTATATATTTTTGATATTCATCTATGGTAAATTGCCCAATAACCATTCCTTTTAAACTGTTTCTAAATTTGATGTCTTTGTGTATAGCGTTTTCAATGTAAGTCATTCGTTTTTCAATAGTTAACTGGTAAAATACATTTTTGTGTTTAGCGATGTAATTTCTAAAAACAGCTATAAACAAATCGTTTTGAAGCTTGATAATTGGACGTAATGTGGAGTTTTGGAAACGCTCATCATCACTCATATCTGGACTAATAGTAATACTTTTAATAATTGGTCTAATGGCTAATAGTTGTGTGTCTCTTGTAGTCATAATTATTAAGTTTTAATAAAAATATCGATAATAAAGACTAATAGTCGTATCAATAAATATAGTTTTTAACTGTGTTGTTAACAATTAAGATTATTTATCTTTGAGGTAAAGATTTAATATGAGATTTCACACAAGAAAATGGGTTAAACCCGAAGATTTAAATCCAAACGGAACACTGTTTGGAGGTCAGTTATTAGCATGGATTGATGAAGAAGCTGCTTTATACACCATCATACAACTAGAAAACAACAAAGTGGTTACAAAATATATGAGCGAAATTAACTTCATGGCTAAAGCTGTAGAAGGTGATATTGTCGAAATTGGTATGGAAGTACAAAAATTTGGACGTAGCTCCATCACTTTAAATTGTGAAGTACGAAACATGCGTACACGCGAAACTATTATTACTGTAGAAAATATTATTATGGTAAATTTAGACCAAGATGGTAATCCTAAACCACACGGAAAAACTAAAATAGAGTTTGTTAAAGACCGTCTAAATAATTAGTATTAAGATTTTAGATATTTCTTATCTACATAAAACGTCCCAAACGGTAGGATAGAAGCTAATAATACTATCCCAAATACTTTATTAGACCATTTTTGTTCTGGCTTAATTAAAAAAGCTAATGCAATATAGGCTACAAACAGTAATCCATGTGGCATACCAAGTAGTCTGACGTAATAGTCATCTCCTCCAGGTAACCGTTTGTATATAGCAGCAGCCATTAAAAATAGATATGATAAACCTTCTAATAAAGCTACAATTCTAAATGTATTTAGCATAATAATTATCTTTTTTGTAAAGATAATTTATAGTTTTCTTTTTTTAGGTTTTATCAAGTGATTTATCACTAAATTCGTTTAAAATTAACGTTATGGATAGTACAAGAAAATCTATACTAATTATACTGGCATTTTTCTCTATTTACTGTATTTGGGGATCAACATATTTACTTAATAAGGTTGTGGTGTCAGAGGTTTCACCATTATTTTTGGCATCCATCAGGTTTTTTTGCGCAGGGATTTTAATTTTTGGTATTGCTAAAATTTTAAAAATATCTCTTAAAGCAAGTACAATACAATTAAAAAATTCGGCTTTAGCTGGATTTTTATTTTTAGTGTATGGTAACGGTGTTTTTGTATGGGCTTTAAAATATGTAGATAGCGGTTTTGCAGCACTTATTGCAGCAACACAACCGTTATTCGTTATTTTTTTAATGCGTATTTTACAAGGCTCTAAAATTCAAACAAAATCTATTATTGGTGTTGTTTTGGGTGTTATAGGTATGTATTTATTGGTTAGTCAAGATACATTGCAATTAGACCAAAACGGTATCATTGGTATAGTCGTTATTTTTACTTGTGTTTTAAGCTGGAGTTATGGTAGCATTTTTGTGTCTAAAGCAGATTTGCCAAAAAACTTTTTTGTAGCTACTGGTTATCAAATGGTTTTTGCTAGTTTGTTTTTAGTCATTTTTAGCCTAACAGTTAAAGAAGTTTGGACGTCACCTTTAAAATGGAGTATAAATGCACAAGGCGCCATGCTGTTATTAATTGTTTTTGGTGGTATTGTTGCTTTTACAGCATTTAATTATTTATTAAAAGAAGTCTCTACAGAAAAGGTGTCTACTTCTGCTTATGTTAATCCAGTAATTGCTTTATTTTTGGGATGGTATGTTTTGGATGAGCAGATTACAAAGCAGTCTATTGTTGCAGCTGTTGTTTTATTAACAGGAGTATATTTTATAAATTCTAAGAAAAAAATCATTATTTTCTCTAGATTTAAACGTAAAAAGCTACAAAATTTAAAAAAATAGTCTAAATAGCTTAAAGACTTAACATACAATTAATTAAAAAGTTAGTATCTTTGTAACTCATAAAAGCAGGTAAACCATTTGTAACAGTCGCTTTCTACGACGTTAAAATTGTTAAGCAGAACATAGCTTTTTATTACTTTCTGCTTTTTATGAATTCATTTTAATACACACATTTAAAAACGCTAATGGCAAAATCGCAACAAACATTTAATAAAAGTGAAAAAGAAAAAAAACGCTTAAAGAAAAGAGAAGATAAGCGTAAGAAGATGGAAGCTCGTAAAGCCGAAAAAGAGGCTAATGGAGGTTCTGATGGTATCCAGTTTGCATATGTAGACTTTAATGGTAATTTGGTAGATACTCCACCAGATCCAGAGATGAGAGAAAAGATTGATGCAGAAGAAATTGTTTTAGGAGTTCCTAAAAAAGTTGAAGGAGAAGAAGAAGATCCAGTAAGAAAAGGTAAAGTATCATTTTTTGATACCTCTAAAGGTTTTGGATTTATTATTGACACAGAAAATAACGAAAAGTATTTTTGTCACGTCAGTGGTTTAATAGACCAAATTGCTGAAAATGACAAAGTATCTTTTGAACTTGAAAAAGGTATGAAAGGTATGAATGCTGTAAAAGTGAAAAAAATCTAATAATTAGCTAGATTTAGCACATATAAAAAACCCATTAAGAGTTAATCTTAATGGGTTTTTTATTTTTAAATAGTTATTAAATAGTTTTTCTGAAAAACTTTATCATAAATATCCTTACTAAACATATATAATTGCGCAGGTTTTTTGGATACACCTATTTGTTTTTCGTCTAAAGCAATAATATATTTTTTATTTATTAGTTTACGTCTAAAATTTCTGTTGTCAATTTCAATACCTAATATAGATTGGTATAAATCTTGAACTTCATTAATAGTAAATTTATCAGGTAAAAGCTCAAATATAATAGGCTCTGACAGACATTTTTCTTTTAAATCATCATATGCTTCCATGATAATTTTTTCATGATCAAATCCAACTTGCGGTAACTCATTCACCGGAAACCATTCGGCATCATTAGTGTTCTTGCTTAAATCTACATCTTCAGTTTTTAGTAAAAAATAATAGGCAACGGTAATGGTTCTTAAATTAAACTCTTCATTTTTAATCCAAATTAAATCTTTTTCATTTGACAAACGGTTTGGGTCTCCAAATACCTTAAATTGTTTTTTATACTGATCTGTTAACCCAGTCAATTCCTTCAAGACTCTAGTGGCTGTATCATCCAGTTTTTCATGCGTATATACATGATAACCAGTTAATACATAGTCATTAACTAAAATTTTTTGTTTATCTTTTAGGTAACGCTTTATCATTAAAACGTTTAAAGATTTAGTAGTTGTATCATATCCAAATACAACGCAATCTACCGATATGTTTAATATTTTTTCAGGCTTCATAATTATCTCAGCTTCAATAAATAACGAAAAATTAATCTAAAAAACTTGTATTAACTTTAATTAAACGTCAAATTCACATTAGCAATAATAACACTTTTTATTTGAATAATAGACACCATAAAGTCAATATAGCATACATAAATGTTAATTTAACATACTTTTTTTGCTATTTATTAGGTTTTGTAATTTTTTTTATAATACATTTGAAAAACAAACGTAATTATGACGTTTATAAATAAACTAACTAAAACTACTTTAATTATGAACCAAAAATCAAAAACAACTACAATCGTTTTATGTCTTTTAGCCTGTTTCACTTTAAATATAGTTTCTGCCCAAGAAGAAGAAAAGGAAGAGTATTCTCCGTTTAGTATTAGTGCACATCTAAAAAATATGCATACTTGGCACGGATTTGTAGTACATCCAGGAGCTATGATAGCGAGTAGTTTAGAATACAACTCTAAAAATAAAAAATTCACTTTTGGTTTTTGGGGAGGAGCAAGTTTCTCTACCGTAGATGTAGATAATATAGTTACTGGTGAAAACGAAAGTGCTTATTATAAAGAAGTTTCAATTTATACAAAATACCGTTTTTCAGATAAATTTTTTATTGAAGCTGTAACTCATAATAACTATACAGGAGTTGAAGAAAGAGGTGATAAGTTAAGTTACTGGAGTTACGACAAAACACAAGGTTACAACTTTGTAGATTTAAATTTTGGTTATAATGTAACACCAAACACATTATTATATTTTGCTACTATTATAAATGGTGGTTCTGGAGATTATGAAGTACAAGATAATGGAGATTTAGAAAACTCTTGGACACATTATTTTGAGGTTAGCAGCAAAGTATGGCAAAATAGTAACTCTAGCTTGTCTCTATTTGCAGGAGGAGCTTGGTCTTTTATTACAGATAAAACGTTTTATACTCAAGGTGCAGGAAACCTTATTAATGTTGGTGCTACATTTAATAAACAATTAGAGATTTATAAATATAAAGTACCTGTGGATGTGACTTTAATGTGGAATCCTGAACAAGAAAAAACAGTCATCCAATTAGACCTTACTTTATTTTAATAGCTAAATATAATCCCTTAACTTTCATTGTGTTAAAATCATAAACAAACTAATTATGAAAACTAAAACTACTATAGTTAATACTTTTAAATTGACATTGTCAATGGTTGTACTTGTATTATTGTGCTCTGGTTGTGCAGAGCAATTAAATGATGTAAACACATCTTCAAATTCTCATGAAGACATTGGAGATGTGTTTAAAAGCGAAATCGATTTAGTCGGTAAAAAAATAGGCTATTGTTCACCTTCACTAAATGCGCCTTACTATCAAGCATTATGGCAAAGCATAAAATCTACTACAGAAAAAAATGGAATGACATTTTTATCGGCTGATGGTCAAGATGATATTAATAAGCAAATTGCTGCTGTTGAAGATTTAATTACCAAAGGCGTGGATGCTTTATTATTAAACCCTAAAGATCCAGATGCCTTGGTTGGCGTCACTAAATTGGCAGAAGCTGCTGGTATACCTGTTTTTATTATTGATAGTTCTATTAGTCCTGAAGCAGAATTTGTAACCACTATACAATCTAATAACTTGGCTAATGGTGAATTAGCAGGAGAATGGTTAGCAAAAAAGTTTGGAAACAAACCTATGAATATTGCTTTATTAAGCGGAAATGCAGGAAACCCAGTGGGTCGTACACGTAAACAAGGTTTATTACAAGGGATTACCGAAGAACAATTACGTACGCTTGGTAAAATTAACTTAAATGTAAAAACACAAGCGTATACAGAATGGTCTTATGCAGGAGGACTGAAAGCTATGGAAGATATTTTAGTAGCACATCCAGATGTTAATGTAGTCATTACAGAATCGGATGTTTGTGTATTAGGTGCTATTAAAGCGATTGCACAAGCTGGTAAAACCGATGATATTTTAATTGTTGCTGGTGCAGATGGTCAAAAAGAAGCCATTAAATATATCATGGAAACCGATTTTTATGGTTGTACAGCAATGAATAGTCCTGTACAAATTGGTAAAAATGCAGTACAATATGCTGTAGAATATATGAATGGTAAAACCGATTTTGATAAAAAATCATACACAGCACCTTTATTAATTACCAAAGAGAATGCTGCTAAGTACTACAATCCAAACGCAATCTTTTAATTTATTAGACATGAAAAATTCAACAAACGAATATCGTCTAGAAATGTCAGGAATTTCCAAAAGTTTTGGAGTTGTTTCTGTACTTAAAGATGTGAATTTAAAAGTAAAGTCAGGAGAAATTCATGCATTATTAGGTGAAAATGGTGCTGGAAAATCTACTTTAATTAAAATATTAAGTGGTGTGCATCAAAAAGATGCTGGTAAAGTGGTTTTAAATGGAGAGGAAATTAAACCTAAAAACACACATGAAGGTCAGGTTTTAGGGATTAATGTAGTCTATCAAGAATTGTCTTTAGTGAATGATTTATCGGTTGCAGAAAATATTTATTTACACAAATTAGGTGCTAGTAAATCTTGGATGAACTGGAAAGGCTTAATTCAGGATGCACAAGAATTATTAGATTCTTTGGACTTTAAAATTGATGCTTCCGCAAAAGTAAAAGACTTAAGTATTGTACAAAAGCAA
The DNA here is from genome assembly GCF_016785945.1 of Olleya sediminilitoris. Taxonomy (GTDB): domain Bacteria; phylum Bacteroidota; class Bacteroidia; order Flavobacteriales; family Flavobacteriaceae; genus Olleya; species Olleya sediminilitoris. Next base: position 103,996 of record NZ_JAEMEF010000009.1, read on the forward strand.
GTGGTTGAAATTGCTAAAGCTATTTCAGAAGACACTAAAATTTTGGTTTTAGATGAACCGACAACAGTTTTTGATCCTAAAGATGTAAAAAAATTATTTCAAATTCTTTTCAAATTAAAAGAACAAGGTATTTCCATTATATATATATCGCATCATTTAGACGAAATCTTCAAAATAGCAGATACAGTAACTGTACTTAGAGATGGTTTAGATACAGGAAGTATGCCTATTTCAGAAACAGATAAAGATGGCGTAATTCACTTAATGATTGGTCGTGAATTAAAAGATTTGTATCCAAAAAGAGAGAATAAAATTGGAGAGGTACCAATATTTCAAGTAAAAAATTTAACTGCCAAAGAAACTATAGTAAATGATGTTTCTTTTAATGTAAAACCAGGTGAAGTTCTTGGTATTGCTGGTTTAGGTGGAAGCGGAAGAACAGAAACTGCAAAATTAATTTTTGGTGCAGATAAAAAGAAATCTGGAACTTTAATTTTAGAAGGAAATGAAATAAAAACGAATTCTCCTGTAGATGCTGCTGGTTATCAAATTGGTTTTGTTTCCGAAGATAGAAAAGAGGAAGGTGTGTTTTTACCACTATCTATAAGAAGAAATATTAGTGTGACTAGTTTTAAATCTATTTCTAGTAAACTAGGTTTTATAAATGTAGAAAACGAATACAAAAAGGTATTAGGTTTAATTGAAAAATTAAACATCAAAACACCTAACTCTGAGGTTAATGTGAAAAATCTTAGTGGTGGAAATCAACAAAAAGTAGCTTTAGCGAAATGGTTAAGTATTGATAGTAAAGTCATTTTTATTGATGAACCAACTAGAGGAGTGGATGTAGGTGCAAAAATTGAAATCTATAACCTTATTAATGAGGTTGCTAAAAAAGGGGTTGGTGTTGTTGTAATATCTTCCGATATGCCAGAAATTATGGGCATTTCTGACCGTATTTTGGTAATGCATGAAGGTACTATTTATGGCGAATTGCAAAAAGAACAATTTTCAGAAGAAAACATTTTACGATACTCCATTGGAGAACCTTTAAAACAAAATAACTAAACTAATTAAACATTAACGTTATGGCTTTAACATTAAAACAACAACTTAGTACTCCAGGAGGCATACTAAAGTTCTTAGTCAAGTATAATACAATATTCATTTTTATATTATTAGTAATTTTTTCTGCACTAATTTCGGATGTGTTTTTTACATCTGTCAACCTTTCAAATTTATTAAAACAAGTATCTGGTATTGGTATTATTAGCATAGGTATGCTAATCGTAATACTTACAGGTGGTATTGATTTATCGGTTGGGTCTATGGTAGCATTATTAGCGGTTGCCTTTGCTATTTTGGTTAATATTTTTGCTTTACCATTGGCTATTTTAATGACTATAGTGATTGGCTTTGGTTTAGGAAGTGTTTCTGGTTACCTCGTTGCTTATCAAAAAATGGCACCTTTTGTGGCAACTTTAGCATTAATGACTATTGCTAGAGGTTTAAGTTTTATCTATTCTAAAGGGTCTCCTGTTACATTCACAACAGTTGGAGGACAATACATGTCTAACTTTGCAAACAACTCAACTTTGGGTATTCCTAATATTGCAATTGTATTTTTTATCATCGTTATCTGCACTATGGTTATGCTACGTTACAATGTTTTTGGACGATTAATAATCGCTATTGGTAGTAATGAAGAAGCGTCTCGTTTATCTGGTATTAAAGTCAATAAATATAAATTTTTAGTCTATGCCATTTCTGGTGCTTTAGCTGCAACTGCTGCTATTATTGTGGCTTCTAGAACCAACTTAGGATCTCCAAACATGGGAATGGCTTGGGAGCTAGACGCTATTGCTGCTGTAGTTATTGGTGGAGCAAGTTTAAACGGAGGAAAAGGAACTGCAATAAACACCTTAATGGGTGTGCTTATTTTAGGATTAATAGGAAACATTTTAAACTTATTAAATGTGCCTTCCTATCCACAACAAGTGGTTAAAGGCGCTATCATCATTTTCGCAGTATTATTACAAAGATTCGAAAGCAAATAAATATATATTCTGTAATGGAAAACTTAAAATTAAATACGAAAAACCTTTCTGCAATTGGAGAACGAATTGCAATACCAAAGTATAGTAGATCTGATATTAAAACAGGAATCGTACATGTTGGTATTGGCGGATTTCATAGAGCGCATGAAGCTTTTTATACCGATCAACTATTACAAGACGAAAGCGTAAAAGATTGGGGAATTTGTGGTGTAGCTTTATTAGATTTTGACACTAAAATATACAACACACTAAAGGAACAAGATGGTTTGTATACTTTAATTGTTAAAGAATTAGATGGCACACATACTAAACGTGTTATTGGTGCGATAACAGAATATCTGTTTGCTCCAGAAAATCCAACAAAGGTCATTGAGAAAATGGCGAGTCCAGAGGTTAAAATCATCACTTTAACCATTACGGAAGGTGGTTATAATTATAACGAAGCAACCAAAACATTCGATTTTACAAATCCGTTAATTATTCACGATTTAGAACACCCTAATGCACCAAAAACAATATTTGGTTACCTAACACAAGCTTTAAAATTAAGACAAGAACGTGGATTAAAAGGAATCACTATTCAGTCTTGTGATAATATTCAAGGTAATGGTTACATGACACAAAATATGCTATTAAGTTATGTGTCTAAAGCAGAACCAGCTTTAGTAGATTGGATTAACGAAAATGTTTCTTTTCCAAATGCAATGGTAGACAGAATTACACCTGTAACTGCAGCAGAAGATATTACACATCTTAAAGAAACGTCTGGTATCGATGATGCTTGGCCTGTAGTTTGCGAACCTTTTAAACAATGGGTTATTGAAGATGATTTTATTGCAGGACGACCAGCTTGGGAAAACGTAGGAGCACAGTTTGTTGAAGATGTTGTGCCTTATGAGAAAATGAAACTAAGTTTATTAAATGCTGGACATTCAGTATTAGGGATTTTAGGTGCATTAATGGGTTACAATACTATTGATGAAGCGGTTAATAATCCAAATATCAGAGCCTTTTTAAAGCATTATATGGATGAAGAAGTAACGCCAACTTTAGGGGATTTAGAAGGTGTTGATTTAGAAGCCTACAAGCAATCATTGTTAGAGCGCTTCGGAAACATCAATATTAAAGATCAAATTGATCGTATTTGTTCGGAAACTTCAGCAAAATATCCAATTTTTATTCTACCAACCATTCAATCACAATTAGAAAATAAAGGAGATATAGGATTGGCAGCATTTGTAACAGCAGCTTGGGCTATTTATAGTTTGGGTACTAATGAAAATGGAGACGCTTTAATCATAAAGGACGCTTTAAAACAAGAATTAGGTGAAAAAGCGAAAGAGGCAAAACATAATCCTATTGCATTTTTAGAATTGGGATCGGTTTTTGGAACTTTAAAACAGAATCCTGTCTTTACTAAAGCATTTGTAAATGCCTATGAAGATATCACAAATAAAAATATTGAAGATAATTTAAAAAGTATTAATAGTACTTATTAATAATAAAGTAGTATGAAAAATATAGTTTGTTTTGGAGAAGTATTATGGGATGTTTTTCCTACTCACAAAAAAATTGGAGGTGCACCTCTAAATTTTGCAATTAGATTAAAATCATTAAATAATAATGTCTCTATCATTAGTAGAATAGGTAAAGATAAATTAGGTAAAAAAGGAGTGTTTTTTATTGTAGACAAAGGGATTAATACCGAAAGCCTTCAGATTGATGACACACTTCAAACGGGAAAAGTAAAAGTAGCCTTAGATTTAGATGGTCAGGCAACTTATGATATACAATATCCTAGAGCTTGGGATAATATCCAGTTAACCGAAGCTTCTAAACAAGCTACTTTAGATGCAGATGCTTTTGTTTATGGTAGTTTAGCTGCAAGAGAAAGTACGACAAAGCATACCTTGTATGAGCTTTTAAAAATTGCAAAAAACAAGATATTTGATGTCAATTTAAGACCACCTTATTATGATATAGATATTGTTAAGGATTTAATGGATGAAGCTGATTTTATTAAATTTAATGATGACGAGATTGATATGGTTTGTGCTGATATGCAATTTGATAAACAATCCTTAGAAGATAAAATCAAATATATTGCAGAACAGACAAATACCAAGTCTATTTGTGTTACAAAAGGAGATAAAGGTGCTATTCTGTATTATTATGATGAGTTTTATTATAACGAAGGTTACCCAATTCAAGTCATAGACACAGTTGGAGCAGGAGACTCATTTTTAGCAACTTTAATCAATAAGTTATTAAATAATGATAATCCACAAGAAGCTATAGATTTTGCATGTGCAATTGGAGCTATTGTAGCAGGTAGTGAAGGTGCAAACCCAAAAATAACAGTAGAAGATATTACTAACTTTATTGAAAGTAATAGTTAGGTTTTGTAAATAGATTGATAGCAAATCCTTTAAAGCTTTATGGTAACTCATAAAGCTTTTTTATTTACTATACTTAAACTACTGTTGCTTTGTGTGTTCTTTTAAATTTACAAGCTATCTTTGTACAAAATTTAATATATGTCAAATTCGTTTTCTAGTTTAGGAATTAATAGTGTAATAAATAACACGTTATCTAATTTAAACATCACTGTTCCTACAGATATTCAATCTAAAGCAATTCCTGTAATCCTTAATTCTAAGGATGATATTGTCGCTATTGCAAAAACGGGTACTGGTAAAACCGCAGCATTTGGATTACCGCTATTACAACTTGTAAATCCAGAGAATACCAACATTCAAACAGTTATATTAGCTCCAACAAGAGAATTAGGACAACAGATTTTAAAAAATTTAGACAGTTTTAATTCTGAAGAGTTAGCAGTGTCAATTACAGGTGTTTTTGGTGGTATACCTATAAAACCTCAAATAGAAAGACTTAAACAGCAAACCCATATTGTAGTTGCTACTCCAGGTCGTTTAGCAGATGTTATAGATCGTAAAGCTATTGATGTCAGTCAAATTAATTATTTTGTTTTAGATGAAGCAGACGAAATGGTTAGCGCACATAAAGAAGGGCTTGAGGCTATTATTAAAGCCTTACCAAAATCAAGGCGTACGTTGTTATTTACTGCAACAATGCCAGGAACCATAAAACAATTGGTACAAAACAGCTTGGCTAAAACAGTAACTACAATTGAAGCGGATATGCAAACTGTAGGGCATCAAGGTATAGAGCATCAGTTTGTAGTTGTACAGCCTATTGAAAAACTAAATGTTTTAATGCATTTTTTAAACTCCAACGATGGGCAACGTGGTATCATTTTCTGTAAAACCAAAGCGGCAGTTAACAAATTAGCAAAAAACTTAGCAATTAATAAATTTTCATCAGGTGCTATTCACGGAAGTTTATCACAAGGAATTCGTGATCGTATTATGGGACAATTTCGTGAGGGTCACATTAATATTTTAGTAGCAACAGATTTAGCTGCTCGTGGTATAGATGTTAAAGATTTAGCTTTTGTTGTAAATTATCATTTACCAGATACTTATGAAGCTTATGTCCACAGAAGTGGTCGTACAGCTAGAGCAGGAGCAAAGGGGTTAGCGTTAAGTGTAATTCAAGAAGATGAAGTACAAGATATTCCAGAATTTGAAGATGAGTTAGGGATCACGTTTAAGCAATATCAAAAAGCAGATGCTAAAAGCATCGAGCAAAATAACGGATTATTATGGGCAAGAAAGATCTTTAAAACAAAACCTAATCGTGATATTCCTGAAGATTTTAAAGCAAAAGTCAAAACTATATTTCATCATTTAACAAAAGAAGAATTAGTAGATAAAATCTTGGCTAATTATATAGCAGAAAGCAATACTATTGTAGAAAAGCAAACCACTAAAAAGGTAAAAAAGAAACAATAATTATGTCTAATTATTTAAAGATACAACAAGATATTTTAGATAAATTAAATATCAAAGCACTTAATCCAATGCAGGAAGAAGCACTGTTATCTATTGCTAATACAGAAAACACTGTGCTATTATCACCAACAGGGACAGGTAAAACACTAGCCTTTTTATTACCTACCATTACAGCTTTAGACCCTAATTGTAATGAGGTTCAATTATTAATTTTAGTGCCTTCACGTGAGTTAGCCATTCAAATAGAGCAAGTTGTGCGCACAATGGGTTCTGGTTTTAAAGCCAATGCAGTGTATGGAGGACGTCCTTTTAGTAAAGATAAAATTGACTTAGCACATACACCTGCTATAATTATTGGTACTCCTGGTCGTATTGCAGATCATTTACGTCGCGAGACTTTTGCTGTAGATAATATAAACACGTTGGTTTTAGACGAGTTTGATAAGTCTTTAGAAGTTGGTTTTGAAAAGGAAATGAGTCAAATTATCAATAATTTGCCTCACATAAAAAAACGAATCCTTACTTCTGCAACTCAAGATATGGACATTCCACGTTTTGTAGGTTTAGAAAACCAAATCATTATAGATTATTCGGATACTAAAATTTCAAAATTACAGATTAAGCACGTATTGTCTCCTGACAAAAATAAGCTTCAAACCTTAGTCGATCTTTTACATGACATTGGTAACAAACCTGGTATTGTTTTTTGTAATTACAAAGACACCATACAATATGTAAGCGATTTTTTAAATAAAAATAATATTGCGCATGGTTGTTTTCAAGGCGGTATGGAACAAATAGATAGAGAGCGTGCTTTAATTAAGTTTAGAAACGGGACACACCAAATTATAATTGCTACAGATCTGGCTGCACGTGGTTTAGATATTCCAGAGCTTAATTATATCATTCATTATCAATTGCCTTTAAAAGCCGAAGAATTTACCCATCGTAATGGTCGTACAGCTCGTATGAATACAGAAGGGACAGCTTACGTATTACAATGGGAAGAAGAGCGTTTACCAGATTTTATCACTGTTGATGACACAGTAACACCAAAAGGAAAGCTTACCAAGATGGCTACGGATTGGACCACCTTATTTATTTCAGGAGGACGAAAAGATAAAATATCAAAAGGAGATATTGCTGGAGTGTTATTTAAACAATGTCATCTTGAAAAATCAGAAATTGGAGTCATAGAGCTTAAACAAGATTGCGCATTTGTAGCAGTACCAAAGGCTAAATCAAACAGTATTATTGACAAAATAAACAATACACGACTTAAGAAAAAGAAAGTACGTGTGTATACTATATAAAATAATTTTAGTTCTAAATTTTAAAAGCCTCAAGATATCAATAATATCTTGAGGCTTTTTTATATTCTAAAAACATGATAATCCTATAACACACTTGTATAATTGTATAATGCTTTTACTGGTAATACTTAAGACCTTTGTGTAAACAAAATTATAATCACAAAAGCCTAAGGTTTCGGTTAACCAATCAACTTTCGCTTTTAATAAAAATACAATACAATGATAAAACCAAGAGAAAAAGCACCAGAACTAGAAATACAATTAGTAAACGACACCACTTGGAAGTTAAGTGACCAATCGCCAAAAAATTTCACCTTAATATTATTTTACAGAGGTAAACACTGTCCAGTGTGTAAGTCTCAGTTAGAAGAACTTCAAAAAAAGGTGAGCAAGTTTACAGAGCGTGGTGTAAATATCATAGCCATAAGTAGTGATACAGAAACGGTTGCAAAAGCAACACATGACGAGTGGGAGATAGCAAACATACCATTAGGTTATGGTTTGTCTATAGACGAAGCAAGACAATGGGGTTTATTCATTTCGGAAGGGATTAAGGACGAACCAGAACTGTTTACAGAACCAGGCTTGTTTTTACTAACACCTGACCAAACCGTGTATTGGGAATCTTTACAATCTATGCCATTTGGACGTCCAAGTTTTAATGACGTATTAGGAGGTATTGATTACATCTTAAAAGCAGATTATCCTGCTAGAGGAGAGGCGTAATACCTAACAACCCGATAGACTAGTATTAATTAAAAAGAAAATGAAAAAGAATATGACAAAGACATCAAATAAAGGATTTTCAACTATAAATCCAGCAACAGAAAAAGAAATACAGCATTATGATTACATGACAGAAGAAGACGCTTTAAAAGCAGTCAACAACTGTGATAAAGCCTATCAAGACTGGAGACTTAAATCTTTAGATCATCGTGCTGAAATAGTAAAATCCATTGGCGAAGAACTTAAAAAAGTAAAAGACGATAACGCAAAACTTATGACCCAAGAAATGGGTAAATTAGTCAAGCAAAGTCATGAAGAAATTGAATTGTGTATTGGTATTTGTGAGTATACTGCAACCGAAGGTAGAAAAAAACTAGAAGACGAAGTCAGAACCATGGAAAATGGTGGTAAAGGTATCATACAACAAGCACCTCTAGGTGTTATTTATGGTATTCAACCATGGAATTTCCCATTATATCAAGCCATAAGATATGCCATAGTTAACCTAATGGCAGGAAACGGAGTCCTATTAAAACACGCTAAAAATGTTACTGGTTCTGCCTTAATGCTTAAAAAAGTATTTGAAGACGCTGGTTTACCTAAAAACCTATTCACTGTTTTAATTATAGATCATGACACGTCAGATAAAATTATAGAGCATAAACTAGTTAGAGGTGTAACGCTTACAGGTAGCTCTAAAGCAGGTGAGTATATCGCACAAAAAGCAGGAAAAGCTTTAAAAAAGACGGTTTTAGAATTAGGGAGTAACGATGCTTATTTAGTTTTAGAGGATGCAGATGTGGATTTAGCTGTAAAAACTAGTGTGTTTGGTCGTACTTACAATAACGGAGAAACCTGTGTTGCAGCAAAACGTTTTGTAGTTGTAGACAAAGTCTATGATCAATTTAAAGAAGCTTTTGTAAAGGGCATGTCGCAAATTAATCATGGAGACCCAATGGACAAGGACTCTAAATTAGGTCCTGTAGCCAGAAAAGATTTAAGAGACAAACTACATAATCAAGTTGAAGAAAGCGTTAATAAAGGCGCAGAGGTCTTATGTGGTGGTACAATACCAGATACAAAAGGATATTATTACCCATCTACTGTATTAGGAAACGTTAAACCTGGACAACCAGCTTATGATGACGAGCTTTTTGGACCAGTAGCATCACTTATAAAAGCTAAAGATGATCAGGATGCCATGAGAATAGCTAACGATAGTCGTTTTGGACTAGGAGGCGGAATTTTTAGTAAAGATGAGGACAAAGCAATACAATTAGCCAAAAATCATTTTCATACAGGTATGATAAACATTAATTCTTACGGATTAGCACATCCAAATATGCCATTTGGTGGTATTAAAGATTCTGGTTATGGACGCGAGCATGGTGGTTTTGGTATCACAGAGTTTGTTAACACCAAAGCAATAATGCTTAACAATAGTTAATAATACCAATTAAATAGTAACAATTATAAAAGACCAAGCTTAATACTTGGTCTTTTATGTATTTTAATAATACCATTGTACTTTAAACAGATTAATTACTAATAGGCTTAAATAAACACGTAATCACTAGTAAAATATAAGTTATGCAAACAATACCTAGTAATAAAGGTTAATTTAATGCATATTTAAAATGAATTTAAAGTTATCATTGTAATAAAAATGAAAAATAATTGAATAAAAAAATTGAAGTATCAATATTTGGCATTATACTTGTAAACTATTAAGTATTAATAAAATAAATTATATTACAATGAGTAGAGGTACAGTAAAATTTTTCAACGACACAAAAGGATTTGGTTTCATAACTGAAGAAGGAGTTGATAAAGACCATTTTGTACATATTTCTGGATTAATCGATGAGATTAGAGAAGGAGATGAGGTTGAATTCGATTTAAAAGAAGGAAACAAAGGATTAAATGCAGTAAACGTAAAAGTTATCTAATATATATCCATTACAATTAAAAAAGGCTACCTAAGAAGGTGGCCTTTTTTTGTGCCTAAATTTTAGTATTATGTAATAATGACTAATTTAGAAGCCTAATTTGTTAGTCACTTTATCTTTTTGATGTAAAAAGGTGAGTATAACACAAGTTGGCAGTAATTAAAACGACCAGAAAATAATGAAAGAACACTTTAAACTTGCAATCTCTATTAGATTTTCAAGGAAGTTTTGCTAAATTAGAAATAGAAAAAGACGAACACAAAGTGTACGATGTAAGTCGTAAAAAGTATAAAGGAAACACAACAAGCGGAAAAACAGAAATAAAATACGAAACTTATGCTTATGCAAACTCCTTTGGAATTAAACTAAAAGGAGAATATTATTATTTAAACCTAATTGATGGTGCTTGTGATTTCATAATTAAAGGACTTAAATACACTTATATATCTGAAAAAAGTACTGAATATCTAATGCTACAATTTACACAAGAAGTAAAACTAATGAATAATTACGAGAATAAAATTAGAAAAACTATAAAGGTATTACCTAATTCAACTCTGATATTCGCCATAAGTAGAAACAAAAAACTATAGCTAACAATAGTAACCGTTGCACAAGCCAATAAATTTTAAAAACAGACTTCTATAATTGCCTTGTAAGGCGTTTTCTTTATTTTTAGTACAATTTATAAATAGTTATTTTAAGGTTACTTAAAAACAACTGTCCTGTCATAAAAGGTCTAATAATTAAACACTTAATTACAACTACCTATCAAAACACAAAATAAACACAGGCAAAAAAATACGTAGTTATACGTATTGTACTTGCAAGTGCATTATTGTAATTTAGCCTTTAATAATACAACTATAATAAAATAAAACTTATTTAATATAAGTTACTAAAAGTTGTCATAACGGGAAATATAACCCCAAAAACAACCATGTTAGTTGTTATATAAACAGTTAGCAAACATTTGAAAAAGATAAAGTCTATTTAATAACTTGATTTATTTTTTTACATTTAATTTATTTTTTAATTATAAAAACCTATTCTACTATGAAAAAAACTACTTACCTACTATCTTTTCTTTTACTAACTATTTTTTCAATTTCTAATTCTTATTCTCAGTGCTCTTTTGATTCAAATGATGGAGGCACGGTTACTGATGCTAATTTTACTACCCTTACTTCTGCTTTCTCTCCTACTATTGGAATAGGAAATAGCTGGACTGCTTGTGGAAATGGTACATTAGATAAAATATCTGTTTTAGCAATTACAGATGGGCAAACTGCAACTATAGGAGTATATTCTGGAGCAGGAAACGGAGGAACTCTATTAGGCTCTGCTACCGCTACTACAACTGCGGCGACTTCAACTACTGAACGTAATTTAGTTTTTGATTTTTCTGCTTTAAATATTTCGCTTACTAATAATTCAACATATACTTGGGCTATAATTAGTGGCACCTTTGCTACAAGGCTAACAAACTCAAGTATATATCCAGCAGGAAGTGCATACAGTAATACAACAGAATTTACGACGAATGATTTTATGTTTAAAGTTGATATTACCAGTAGTACTTTAGGTGTTGATAATTTTACTATATCTGAAACAACTGTAAAACTATTCCCGAATCCTTGTATTGACTATATTCAAATTTCTGGATTAATTAAATCAGAAGTTTATACCATTTATAACAATTTGGGTGCTGAAGTTTATAACGGAAGTGCGATTGATAATGAGAAAATTAACATAGAGGACTTAACAAGTGGATTGTACTTCTTGAAATTGAAAAACGGAAGATCAATTAAATTCATTAAGGAATAAAAAAACGTTTGCTAACAACGTGTATATTTAATTGCTTGGGCAAGTGTTTATTTGGAAAATTCCTTCGGTATTTTATCGAGTTCGTTTTTGTTTACTAAATTAGTTGCTCAAACACGCAACTAACCATACACAAACACGTTACCTGCAAGCTAAAAAAAACAAACTGAATGACAGAAGAATTAAGACTAGATTATGATGCTTTTTTAAGGTCTTTTAAAAGAAATACTGATGTTCCTCATTCAATCTTGTTAGGAGCTGGTGCTTCAATAAGTTCAGGAATTCAATCTGCATATGACTGTATTTGGGAATGGAAAAAAGACATTTATCTCTCTAAGAATATAAACGCATCTGATTATTATAAAAATTACAAAGAGGATTCTGTTAGAAAAAGCATACAAAAATGGCTGGATAGTCAAGGAGAATATCCTGAATTAGACTCTAATGAAGAATATTCCTTTTTTGCAGAAAAGGCATATCCAATTAGTGATGATAGAAGAAAATACTTTTTAAGTCTAATAGAAAATAAAGAGCCCTATATTGGATATAAACTATTATGCTTACTTGCAGAACATAATATCATCAAGTCTGTTTGGACTACTAATTTTGACGGACTTATTGTTCGTTCAGCTCATCAGAACAAACTTACACCAATAGAAATAAATCTAGATAATGTAGATAGAATCTATCGGAATCAAAGCAACAAGGAACTTCTTGCAATCGCTCTTCATGGTGATTATAAATTCAGTTCATTAAAAAATACAGTAGAAGAGTTAGATTCTCAAAATGAAGTGTTTATTGAAAATCTTTCTAGTTATCATCTAGATAAAAATTTGATAATTACTGGTTATAGTGGAAGAGATAAATCTTTAATGGACGCATTAACAAAAGCTTTCACTCGGAAAGGAGCTGGAAGACTTTATTGGTGTGGTTATGGAAGTGAAATATCGGACGAAGTAGCTAAGTTGCTTAGGAATGTTCGGGATTCTGGAAGAGAAGCCCATTACGTAACAACAGACGGATTTGATAAGACTATAATTCATTTAGCTAAATCAGCATTTGAGGATAATAATTCTCTTTCACAAGAAATTCAAAATGCACTTGAAAGCTCAGAAAATGAAGAGTATTTAAAAACAGAGTTTCATTTAAATTTTTCAAATACAGGGAAATATATTAAAAGTAATTTACATCCTGTTGTTTTCCCAAAAGAGGTATTTCAATTTGAAATTGACTATAAGGAAGAAAAACCTTGGAGTTTTTTAAAAACAATTTGTCAAACAAATAATATTTGTGCAGTCCCCTTTAAAAGAAAAGTATTTGCCATAGGAACACTAACCGATATTTCAAAAGCATTTAATGGTCTTTTAAAAAGTGATATAAAAAGAGAATCTATAAGTAAATTTGATGTAGAAAATGTATCAGCTTTCAAGTCTTTAATGCTGCAAGCAATTTTGAAACATTTTGCCAATGACAAAAGAATTTCCACGAATAATAAAAATAAAATATGGTTAACTTCGAATGAAAGTGAATATAAGGGCATCAAAATACATAAAGCAATATTTCTTTCATTTTACTTTGATAAAAACAAAAGCTTTGGTTACTTAACTTTTACACCAACTATAAACTTAACCTCTGACCAAGAAATTTCAAAAACAGAAAAACTAACCATTAGTAAATACAACTTAGAGAAATTATATAACAATAAGTATGACGAAATATTAGAAAACTGGAATAAGCTTTTATTTGATAAACCAAGAATAAAATTTGAATATCCTCTTCAATCAGGTAGTGGTCTTGAATTTCAAATATCTGCAAGTACAGCTTTTGGAGAAATAAATGTTCTAGACCCTAAATTTAGAGGTTACGCACCAAAAGAATACGATAATAGACATACTCAATTTAAAGGTGTGCAATTTAAAGAACCACAACTTGTTTTTCGAAACATTTCATCAGATATGGAATTTAAAGATTACCATCCAATGAGAGGTTTAGTAAATAATCGTCCTTATGATGTTAATCTAAATGGAGTAATATTATCTAATGAAATAAACTTATCCGTTATTTGTGGAGAGAAATATTCACATAACTTTTACACCTTTCTTTCTAAACTACAAACAAAACACTCAACTGATAATAAAAACCCTGATTACTTAATAGATTACCCTGGCTTTTCTTCAATTTATAATATACCATTAAACATTCCATACTATGAGAATGATGGAAGTTGGTTAGATATTGATTTTAGAGGTGAAAATGAACTTGAAGCACACGAAAATGCAATTAAACTCGCTAGACTTATTACTTCAAAAATTGAACAAATAGCGAATACCCAAAGTCAAAGTACAATCGTTATTTTTATTCCAAACGAATGGCAAAATTTTGAAAGTTTTGTAAACAAAGAAGAAAGTTTTGATTTACACGATTATGTAAAAGCATTTGCTGCTTCAAAAGGAATTGCAACACAATTAATTAGAGAGAAAACATTAGAAGACAATTTAACTTGTCAAATTAATTGGTGGTTATCATTATCATTTTATGTGAAATCTTTAAGAACACCTTGGATTTTAAATAATCAGGAAAAAAACACAGCATATGCTGGAATTGGGTATAGTATCTCTAAAATAAAAGATAAATCAGAAATTGTTATTGGTTGTAGTCACATATATGATTCAAACGGTCAGGGTTTAAAATATAAGTTATCTAAAATCGACAACTATTTCCTTGATAAGCAAAACAATCCTTTTTTATCATTTAAAGATGCTTTTCAATTTGGAGTTTCAATTAGAGAGTTGTTTTACGAATCACTAGATAAACTTCCTGAAAGAGTAGTTATACACAAAAGAACAAAGTTTACACAAGATGAAATAGACGGAATTAAAGCTAGTTTACATAAAGCTGGAATCAAAAAAATAGACCTTGTTGAAATCAGTTTTGAACCAGATGCACGTTTTGTAGCAATGAGCGTATATAATAAAGAATTACAAGTAGATAAGTTTCCCATTTCAAGAGGAACTTGTATTGTAACGAATAAACACACTGCCCTATTATGGACTCACGGAATTGTTCCTTCTGTTCGACAACCGAATTATAAATTCTACTTAGGAGGTAGAAGTATCCCAGCACCAGTAAAAATAACTAAGCATTACGGAGAATCTAATATTGACTTAATTTCAACAGAAATTTTAAGCTTAACTAAAATGAATTGGAATTCATTGGATTTATACTCAAAGCTTCCTTCAACTATCGACTCATCAAATAAGATTGCGAGAATTGGAAAACTACTTGCAAGATTTGAAGGTAGAACATATGATTACAGATTATTTATATAAGACAAAAAGCCAAACTATGGAAAATTTATTATACTATCCTTACATAAATATTCCAAGAACGGATTGGACAACTCGTTCTCTATTATATTATGAAACAGTAGGTTCGATTGTTCCTCAAAACTACTTTTACGAACCTGAAAACTATGAACCATTTATGCGAGAATTGGTTCAAAATGAATTAGTAATTCCAATAAATCCAATGGAGGTTTTAGATGAACCATTCCAATTATCAAAACCTTTTATAGATTATACAAAAAGTAAAAATTTCAAACTACAGTCACGTTTACATAGATTTGAAAGAGGTAGGTATGGAAGAATAAATGAAAATAAATTTAGGCTGAATGGACCAAGAATTAGCGTAAATAAATTTGACAATGAACTCTTTAATCATCTAGAAGAAATAGGTTTAGCTAAAAGGGAAAACTACGAATGGTTTATTGTTGAGCAAAAGACAGCTAACGAAATGATGACATACTTGGCTTCAGTAGTTGGTAAAAAACTCAATTATTTACCAACCACCGATGTTTTTTACAAACGGTTTACACTCGCAACAAAATCGAAGAAAGTTTTTAAAACCAAACAGAAAGAACAACATAAAAGAGAAACTATTTTAGACCAACTAATACCATTTCCTGAAAATATCGATTTAATGCAACTTAGAAAGTTTAAGGATAAGCATAGAGATATTTTGAACGCTTTTAAAACTAAAGTCGAATTAATCGCTTTAAATCCAAATATAGAAGAAGAAAGTCCTTTATTCATAGAAACGATTAAAGACTTAGAGCATAGTAAATTGGAACTAAGTGCAAAAATGGGAGAAAGCAAATTTGGTAAAGTCTTTTTCGGTACTGTGTGCGGAATTGTTTCAAGTTCAATTGGTTTAGCTACTGCTGGAACAGATGGAGCTATAATTGGAGGTGCAACTGCTTTAGCTGGAGCAATATATGCTGCTACTCAAATTGAAAATGATACTGATATTCCAAATCAAAATGGAATGAAATATTTAGCTTTAGTTGATAAGAGGCTGAGAAAAGCCAGCAGGTAACAACGTGTATAAAACATAGCTATTATAGGCTTTACGAGAGGTTTTGTATATTTACAAAGTACGCCAAATTTTTTATTTGGTTATATTTAGAATAGAAAATTAAACATAAAAATAAAAAAATTCGGCTCGTGCTATATCCGAAAGGTTAGCGTTCATTTATACGCTACGTTTCATACACAAGACCGTTACCACTCATTTGAGAAAAAATGAAACCTGAATTAAAATATATAGAATTGAAAAGCGGATTTGGAGATACTGGACCTGCGTGGATTGGAATGGCGGAATTTTCCAAATCTGGTAGAACTGTTTACTTTAACGGAAAGGCTCTTAAAAACTCAAATGCACAAGGAATCGCAGGAAATTATTACGACATTGAAAGCGGAGATGAATATTGGGTTTCTGGAATAAAGAAAAACGGAACTGACCGACATTGGGCTGGAAGCGGAAAAGTAATGATTGACCGAAATGTTGTTGATCTTTATTTAAGTCTGGTTGACTTTAATTTATTGGATAAAAAACTATTTGAATTAGTGGATATTTTGCCAACTGACAAACAAAAGTTTACGGAATTAGAAAATCAGAAATTAAATTAAAATACAGAATTGAAAACGAAAAATAATATTGTTTTAGGTCTAATTCAGATAATACTATCGATATTCTGGATATATCAAATGGCAACTCTTTACTACTATTATCATTTTACAGATATTCTGTTTGCTTTTATGTATCCTGATTGGGTTTTGTATATTAATATATTCTTGTGTTTAGCGAATATATTTTATGGAATAAAACTAATTCGGAATAAAATATCGATTAAAAAAAGTTACAGTTTATTCGGAATTTCTTTAATAATTGGAATATTAATTAATAGCTTTTATTATCTGATTTAGAATAAAAACGTGTGGTAACAAAGTACTGTGTTAAAAATCAAGTAAAAACGCATTAATTGTTTAATAAAACACTTCTGTAATTATTATCATAACTAAGTCCTGATTTTGACATAACAAAAGCTTCTGTTAAAAGTTTATTACTAACTTTTTCCCTTTCCTTTGGCTACTAAGCGTTCATAAATTATCCAACAAGAACCATTGTGTTTACAACGCTTTTAATTAACATAATGTCGTACAATTCAAAGTAATAATTTCTGCCTTTTTTGCTATAAAATCAAAAACAACACAAAACAGCTGTTATGCAGCTGTTTACAAGGGGTTTGCAAGATGTTTCAATATAGGTTATAGCGTGGTTATAGCATGGTTAAAACGTGTTTATAGTATAGTTATAGTATGCTTATAATAGGTTTAAAGCATAATAGCATAAAGTCAGTTAGCACTAATCGTAATTAGCAACTTAATTAGTTAAGCGCATAACGTTAAAATGTGACTATTTAATTGGCATAGACCTAATTGATTTACAAAAATCCTTCAGATTTTCTATTTAATTTTTATTTACTAACTTAAACACATAACTAAATCATACACAAAACCATTAGCAACAAGTAATAAAAACAAAAACTTATGATACACAAACTCTATAGTAACACAACATTGGAATTCCAAAATGCAATAAGATTTTTAATAATTTGTATTATTTTATTAAGCGTATCTTGTAAGGAAGAAACCAACACAATAAAAACCACAGAAAGTGATTTAATAACAAAAATAAATGCGGTTCAAGAACAAGTGATGGCACAAGGTAATATAACAAAACAAGAGGAGCAGGCCTTAGCAAGTCTATGCAGCATTGTCTCTCATGATGACGGGTTAGCAACTTTTACTACCGACAATAGCATACTATTAAAAGATGTAGAAGTTGTACCAATATATAATGGGTGTGAAGCTTTATCTGTAACACAAACAAGAGACTGTTTTAATAATAAAATATCAACATTTATTAAGCAAGAGTTTAACCTAAGTATAACTAAAGATTTAAATCTATCAGAACCAAAACAAGTAGAAGCATTTTTTATAATCAACGAAAACGGAACTCTAACTGGTATGAAAGTAAGAGATTCTGAAGTAAACGTTCAAGCAGAAATATTAAGAGTGCTAAGAAAAATGCCTAATATGAAACCTGCAACCCATAACGGAGAAAATGTGTCTGTATTATGTTCCATATTAGTAACCTACGGAAATGAAGTAGAAGTAAAGGTTGTTTACATTCCTGAAAGACCAGCTTAATTTTTAATAATGTAATCTAAAAATAAGTCAACCTATATTAATATAATTTACCGCAGTTAGTAGTGACACACAAAATAATATTTCACAAAACCTGATAACAAATGAACAAAAACATAATCCTTTTATTGCTATTTACAATAGGAATGCTATCCTGTAAAAACCCTCAAAATGAAATTGACAGAGTAGAGATTGCTAAACAATACTTTAAAAGTATTAACAATTCAAACTACTCTAAAATATCAAAATTAATTGCAGACACAATTATAACAATAGAAGGGGAACATAAAAACACATATTCTAAAAAAGAATATTTTGAGGTTTTAAAGTGGGATTCTGTTTTTAAACCCAACTATAAAGTTGTAACAATTACAAAAGATAATGACATTGTTAAAGCCAAAATTTCAAAGATAGGGAAGCGGATTGCTTTTCTACATGAAAAACCATTTGTAATGAATCAAACCCTAAGTTTTCAAAACAATAAAATAGCAAGTATTAAAACAGATTATTTAAATTTTGATTACCAGACTTGGGATAAAAATAAAAGTGAATTGTTAAGTTGGATTAAAAAACATCACCCAGAACAAATTAGATTTTTAACCAACATGACAGTTTCCGGAGGAGTATCATATGTTAAGGCTATTAAATTATATAAAAATAGAGATAATGTGTTATGACGCTCTAAATAAAAGTTGCTTTACTAGAATTTAAATTAATACCGTTAATACTCTTACAAAGTAAACAATCAACCAAGCTTAAACTAACAAAACATCAAAAAATAGTGTCCAAAACAAAATACATTACCATCCTCTTATTAAATTTTATTCTGTTTAACTGCCAGACAAAGACTAAAAAGAAAGACATACCAGTAACAAATACTATAAACATTACAACAACTGCTAATCAATTAACATTGTTTGGCGAACACGTTATTTCTACACCATTATACGAAAGGGATTTGGCAATATCACCACAAGGCAATGAGCTTATTTATACTTTAGGAGATTACAAACAAAATAGAAGATGTTTAGTATACCTGACTAAAGAGGAGGGAGTTTGGACTGAGCCACAAATATTAAATATATCAGGTAAATATCAAGATATAGAACCTTTTTACAGCAACAACGGAAACCGGTTGTATTTTGCATCAAACAGACCTATTTATAATGACACTACAAGAAACGATTATAATATTTGGTATAGCAATCGTGTAAACAATGGTTGGTCTAATCCAGTTGCCTTAGATTCTATTATTAATACTAAAACCGATGAGTATTATCCATCGTTAAGTCATAATGGAAATTTATATTTTACAGCAACCAAAGCGTCTGGTATAGGTAGAGAAGATATTTTTATGTCTGAATTTAAAGATGGTAAATTTCAAGCTCCAAAACTATTACCTGAAGCAATAAATACCACTGCTTTTGAATTTAATGCTTATATAAATCCTGAAGAAAACATACTTATTTTTAGTTCTTTTGGAAGATCTGATGGTTTAGGTGGAGGCGATTTGTATATCAGTCGTAAAGACAGTTTAGGGCAATGGACAGCATCCAAAAACTTAGGCAAAACTGTAAACTCTGATAAATTAGATTATTGTCCGTTTGTAGATTGGAAATCAAATAATTTTTATTTTACAAGTGAAAGAAAACCACTTAATAACAATAAAATAGACCATGTAAAAACTTTGAAAGCACTCTCTAATAGTCCATTAAATGGTTATGGAAATATCTATAAAATAGGATTTGATAAATTAAAGTTATAAAATAAACTGTGACATTCATAAAACTATAACTAACAAAAAAAGGGTTAACCAAATGGTTAACCCTTTTTTATACTATATAATTAAGCTTATTTTAAGCTTTCTAATAACTTTTCAGCAACTAACTCAGAGGATGCTGGGTTTTGTCCAGTAATTAAATTACCATCTTGGATAGCGTAAGCTGCCCAATCTTCTTTTTTAGAGTAGATTCCACCGTTTTCATTTAACATGTCTTCCACTAAAAATGGCACAACATCTGTTAAACCAACAGCAGCTTCTTCAGAATTTGTAAATCCTGTTACTTTTTTACCTTTTACTAATGGTTCTCCATCTGTTCCTTTAACACCTTTTAATGCAGCAGGAGCGTGGCATACAAATGCTACAGGCTTCTCTTGAGTATTAAATTTTTCAATTAAAGCAATTGACGTTTCATCG
Organism: Olleya sediminilitoris; assembly: GCF_016785945.1. Classification (GTDB taxonomy): domain Bacteria; phylum Bacteroidota; class Bacteroidia; order Flavobacteriales; family Flavobacteriaceae; genus Olleya; species Olleya sediminilitoris. The sequence goes on from NZ_JAEMEF010000009.1 coordinate 124,488, forward strand.
TTTGCTAAATCCCATAATGGTCCATGACCTCCAGGATAAAATACAGCATCAAAATCGTCTGCATTTAAATCAGCTAACTTGTGTGTATTTGCAATTAATGCTTTAGTTTCTTCATCTTTATTGTAACGCTCAGTATCTTCTGTTGCAGCATCTGGTAAATCACTACTTGGATCTATTGGTGCAGCACCTCCATTTGGTGTTGCAATAGTAATTTTAGCACCTTTGTCTAATAAAGTGTAATAAGGATTTGCGAATTCTTCAACCCAAAATCCTGTTTTTTTCCCTGTATCTCCTAATTTATCATGAGATGTTAATACAAATAATACGTTCATTTCTTTTTCTTTTTTGGTTTCTATTTTATCTCCTGAAACGGTTTCAGAAGTTGTGTTGTTTGTGTTTTCTTTACAACTTAAAGCTGTAATTATTGTTAGCGTTAAAGCTATTGTTTTTAATAATTTCATTTAAAATGAATGATTTAAAAATCAAATATCATCATTCTGAATACAGTCGAAAACCTTAGAATTTTTGCTATTATAGCATTACGACTGCATTCATCATGACAATTAAAAAGGCTTATTAGTAAGCCATTTTTACTATTTCTTCTACTTTATCTGGAGATAAACTTTGGTGTTCACCTAATCCAGTCCAACCACGATTTGTAAAACGTTCAGAAATTTTTTCTGCGGTTCCTTCGTAATCTTTAGTATAATCTGAAAGCTTCGTATCAATACCTAATTTGTGGAAAAAAGCAACTGTTTTTTCAATTGCAGCATAGGCTTTGTCGTCTGTACTCCCTTCAGTTATATTCCAAACGCGTTCACCATATTGCGCTAATTTTTCCTTTTTAGATTCAAAATTAAACTTGTAATGACTTGGTGCTATAACTGCTAAAGTACGTGCGTGATCTATACCAAATAATGCAGTTAATTCGTGACCAATTGCGTGTACTGCCCAATCGGTTGGTACACCTTTTTGTATTAACCCATTTAAAGCCATAGTACAACTCCACATAAAGTTAGAAGCTGCTTTATAATCTGTTGGGTCTTTTAAAACCGTTGGTGCTACTTCTATTAATGTTTGTAATATACTCTCGGCAAAACGGTCTTGTAATAAGGCACCAATTGGATACGTCATGTATTGTTCTAAAACGTGTGTAAACGCATCGGTTAAACCATTTGCTAATTGACGTTCTGGAATAGACGTAATTACTTGCGGATCTAAAATAGAGAACTCAGGGAATAAACCAGGTCCACCCATTGCAAGTTTTTCTTTAGTTTCTTCACGTGTGATTACTGCTCCAGAATTCATTTCAGATCCTGTTGCTGGTAATGTTAAAACGGTACCGAAAGGCATGCCTTTTTCGGTTCTAATATTTTTGGTTAAAATATCCCAAGGTGTATCACCATCGTAAACTGCTGCTGCAGACAAAAATTTAGTTCCGTCAATTACAGATCCACCACCAACTGCTAGTAAATACGTAATACTTTCATCTTTTATAACTTTTAAAGCTTCCATTAGTTTAGCGTATTCTGGATTTGCAGGAATACCTCCAAACTCAGTGACATCAATGTCTACTAAAGCGGTTTTTACTTGGTCGTAAATACCATTTTTCTTGATACTTCCTCCACCATAAAGCAATAATACTTTAGCATCTGCAGGAATTTCTTCTTTTACTTTTTCTATTGTGTCCTTTCCAAAAATAATTTTTGTAGGATTTTTAAAATCAAAATTGTTCATCTTCTTTTTCTTTTTTGGTTATTATATTTTTACAATCATTTTTCCTTTGTTTTTACCTTCAAATAAATCGATAAAAGCTTGAGGTATATTATCAAAACCATCAACGATAGTTTCGGTATAGGTTAATTTGCCTTCAGCTAACCAACCTGATAATTTTTGAATGGCCTCTGGGAATTTTTCGGCATAATTACTAACTATAAAACCTTGCATTAACGCACTGTTTTTTACTAAAAATGGTTGTACGCTTATGCTTTTAGGTAATTCTGTTTCGTTATAAACCGAAATGGCACCACAAATTATAATTCTAGCAAATTGATTAATACTGAATAAAACAGCATCAGAAATTGGTCCTCCAACATTATCAAAATACACGTCTACACCATTTGGCGCAGCTTCTGCAATGGCAGATTTCATATCTTTTGTGGTGTTGTAATTGATACCTTCATCAAAACCGAATTTACTTTTTAGCATCTCGATTTTCTCATCTGTACCAGCAATACCAATAACACGTAAGCCTAGAATTTTAGCTATTTGTCCAACAACACTACCAACAGCTCCTGCTGCTCCAGAAACTACAATGGTTTCGCCTTTTTTAGGTTTCCCTATTTCGGTTAAGCCTAAATAAGCTGTTAAACCTGTCATACCTAAAACACCTAAATAAGTACTTAAAGGTGCTTTTTCTGGATCTACTTTATTTAAGCCTTCTCCATTAGACACTTGTTGTGTCGACCAGTTTAGCATACCAGAAACATAATCTCCAACCTGAAATTTATCGTTTTTAGACGCTGTAACTTTAGCCACAACACCAGAATGAACTGGCTCGTTTAACTTAAAAGGTTCAACGTAAGATTTTGCATCGCTCATGCGTCCTCTTAAATAAGGATCTACAGAAACATAAGCAGCTTCTAATAAAATCTCACCTTCAGTTATTGTTGATGTTTTATATTCTTCTAAAAATTCAAAATTTGAAAGTGTAGGTTTTCCTTCAGGTCTACTTTTTAATTGTATCGTTTTCATATTCTTTTTCATTTATTCAATTACAGTTACAATCTCATCCATAGGTCTTCTAACCTTTACAAGATTTACTAACCAATCTTCATCTTCTTTTCTATATCCAATAGGTAACATAACAGCACTACGTAATCCTTTTTCACGTAATCCTAAAATTTTATCTACAGCGTCTGGCTCAAAACCTTCTAAAGGTGTTGCGTCTACACCTTCAAAAGCTGCAGCAGTTAAAGCTTCAGTAAAAGCAATGTAGGCTTGTTTTGCAGCGTGGTTAAAATTGTCTTCTGGATCCTTTTGTGGATACATGCTTAATAACATTTGTCGGTAATTTTCCCAACCTTCGTTTTTAAACCCACGAATATCATTAGTTAAATCAAACATATAGTTAATACGCTCTGGTGTGTAATGGTCCCAAGCAGCAAATACTAAAAGGTGAGAACAGTCTGTAATTACAGATTGGTTCCAAGCAATTGGTTTAATTTGCTCTTTAATATCTTGGCTTTTTACAACAAAAATTTCAAAAGGTTGTAATCCAGATGATGTAGGAGCTAAGCGTGCAGCTTCTAAAATGCGTTGCACTTTATCTTCTGGTACTATTTTACCATTCATTGCTTTAGCAGCATATCTCCAATTTAATTTGTCTAGTAATTCCATATTTATAATTAGTTGTTTTTTGTGATTCTTTTTATATCGTTTGAATTAATAATGACTTCAGAATAATTTTTGCTATTAGCTAGATTTATCATTGCTTGAGCCATATTTTCAGGATCTGTAATTTTATATTTTTTTAGTTTTCCGAAGAATAAAGGCTGTATAACTTTAAATACTACTTTGCCAATAGTTTCTAATGTGCGACTTTCTTTTCGATCACCACCAATTAATGACGGTTGAAAAATGAATGTTTTCTTAATGTCTTGTTTTAAAACATCACGTTCCATTTCGCCTTTGATTTTATTGTAAAACACGCTGCTTTTTGAATTAGCACCTAATGCCGAAATGACTAAAAACGTTTCAATACCATTAGTTTTAGCTAATTTTACAGCAGAAACAGGAATACCGTAATCTATCTTTTTGTACAAGTCTTTATTTGGCGTTTTAGCTTTGGTGGTACCAATACAACAGAAGACTTGATCTCCAGTAAAATCGCTTTTAAACTGTTCTAATTCTAATAAATCACCAATGTATTGCGTGACTTTATTTGGTAAGCCTTGAAGTTTTGAACGTGAAAATAGCTTGATGCTTTCGTAACGCTCATCATTAATCAATTGGTCTAATAATAAACCACCTGTTAATCCTGATGCACCTAATATAATTGCTGTTTTTTTCATGTTATTGACATACTTTTATACTGCTCCATGCTGATTGATAGGCTTCTTCTAAATGTGCTTTATCTAATGTAAAAACACCACGTTTTTGGGTAATCATTAAAAACGATAATGGATTTATGGCATAAGCGTACAGTAAATAATCAGACAACGGTTTAATAATACCTTCTTGTCTGCCACGTTCCCAAAGGTCGAGTAGTGGTTGCAGGTGTTTAATACCTTCCTGTCTACTTAGCTCATCAATCATTGGTGTGTTATCACATTGTGCTAAAAACATAGCATTTTCACACTCTTTAAGTTTAAAGTCCGCAATACGATTCCAAATTAATCTAAAGCCAGCTTCAACAGGCATGGTTTCGTTATAAGTTGCGAATGCATATTTAGTGTATTCGGCTTTCACTTCGACGTAAGTCTTATTTACTAAATCTTGTTTATTTTCAAAATATAGATAGATAGTAGCAGGTGAGACGTTTGCCATTTTAGCTATTTTACTCATTGGTGTTGCATGAAAACCGTTGTTGTTTACCAACTCGATTGTCGCTTTTACCAATGCGTTACGTTTATCTATACTTTTTTGAAGTTTTGCCATTTCTGTTTAAATTCTCATGCAAATATACATAAAAATGAATGTTCATTCTTTTTTTTTAACATAGGTTTATATTTTAGCAAAATATGTTACTTATTTATAAAATTAACAACTAAGATGAATGTGTAAATTAAGAGTAATTATTTTAGAATTGTAAATAGAAATGAGGAACCTTCACCAATTGTAGAACTCGCTTTAATTGTGCCTCCTGATTTGTTAACTAGCTTACTAACAATGGGTAATCCTAAACCAGAACCTTCATTACCGTATTTGTCTGTCTTAGATAGCTTGATAAATATTTTAAAGATTTTTTCTAGGTATTCTTCTTTAATGCCTGGTCCGTTATCGCTTACAATAAACTTGTAATGAGTTTCTGTTTCAGAAATATCAACATTAACTTTTACTGTTGGTTTATCTGTATATTTTTCAGCATTATTAATAAGGTTAGTTAAAATTTGACCAATAATAACAGTATTAATGTGTAATTTATTTAAAGTAGAGGTAAAAGTAAGGTCTAATATTGGATCATTTGCGTAATACTCTAAAATGTCTTTTTTAAAGGCTGTAATGGTAACATCTTCTTTAACGTCTTCAAGTTGGTCTAGCTTAGTACTGTATTCCATTAAACGATCTAGAAATTTATAAGATTGTTCTGTAGATTTTAAAATAAGTTCAATAATATCAACTCCGTTGGAGTCAATCTTATTTTTATAATCAGCTAAAAACATTCCTGCCAAATTAGATATATTTGATAATGGAGATTTTATATCATGAGAAGCAGCATACGCAAATTGCTCTAAATCAGAATTTTTTTCTTCTAATTGCGTGTTTAAGTCTTTTAGTTTGTAGTTCTTTTTTCTTAATGCTAAAAGGTTTATGACTTGCTTAGATAAAGCTTTTAGTGCTTCGTTTTGACTGTCTGACAAAACTCTTGGTTTAGAGTCAATAACACACAAAGTACCTAATGGCAAACCGTTTGAAGATTTTAAGGGTACTCCTGTATAAAAAATTACTTCTGGTCCACCAATAACTAAAGGGTTATCAAAAAAGCGTTCGTCTTTTCTAGCATCTTCAACAATTAGCGTATTATTTTTATCGTTTATGGCGTGACCACAAAAGGATACGTCTCTAGGCGTTTCGGTTGCGTCCAAACCATAACTGGATTTAAACCATTGTCTGTTGTCATCTACAAGACTGATTAACGCAATTGGTACCTCACATATTTGGGCAGCGATTTTAGTTAAACCATCATAATCCTGATCAGGTAAAGTGTCAAGTATATTATAGGATTTTAATTCTGTTAACCGTTCTGCTTCTTTAATGTATTTTTCTGGAGCAATCATAAACTAATAGTGTTTGATATGCAATATACTATTTTTTTAAAATTAAGAATTCAAATTTTGATATAATACATTGTTTTTTAATGTATTATATGTATTTCATTTGTAAGAGAAATCATAGTGTTTGATTAATTTATAAATGAACTTGCTACATTTAAAGTTGAAAAATCTTTTTTATAACTGCGTTAAACTTTTGAAAAATTATCGTCAATAAAATAGTTGTTTTATAATTTTGTAATAAAGACACATCAAAATTACTATGAGCAAACAATACCTTTTAACACCTTACAAAAAGAATATTACAATTAATAATAGAGTAGTTATGGCACCAATGACACGTAGTCGTGCTGATAATAATGGTAAAGTACCAACAAACGATTTACAAGGTTTATACTACGAGCAACGTGCATCGGCTGGATTAATAATTACAGAAGGATCACAAGTATCTAAACAAGCTGTTGGTTATATAAATACGCCAGGAATCCATACAGAAGCACAAGTAGAGGGTTGGAAAAAAGTAACCAAACGTGTACACGATAAAGGCGGAAAAATATTTATACAATTATGGCACGTTGGACGTATGTCTCATCCAGATTTTCATAATGGTGATTTACCAGTTTCTGCTTCAGCCATAAATCCTAATGCTAAATCGTTTACACCAGATGGTTTTAAGGATACAGTGACACCAAAAGCAATGACTATTGATGAGATTAAACAAACGGTTAAAGATTTTCAAAAAGCAGCAGCAAATGCGATAGAAGCTGGTTTTGATGGTGTAGAAATACACTCGTCTAACGGTTATTTGTTTCAGCAATTTTTTAATGGCTGTTCCAATGAAAGAACTGATGAATATGGAGGTTCGATTGAAAATAGAGCGCGTTTCTTTTTCGAAGTTTTAGATGCTATGAAGGAAGTGATTCCGCAGGAAAAAATAGGAGCACGTTTTAATCCGTCGTTACATGGTATGTCTGGAATTACAGTAGATGAAGAAACTATTCCTACGTTTGAATACATTATTAAAAAGTTAAACGATTACAATTTAGCCTATATTCATTTATCTGAACCTTTTACAGATGTCTCTGAAGTACCTTTTGCTGTCACAGAAATTGCAAAACATTTTAGACCATTATACAACGGAACATTAATGATTAATACCGATTTTGATCAAGACAAAGGAAACCAAGTTTTAGAAGCTGGTAATGCCGATTTAGTTGCTTACGGAAAACCATTTATTTCTAATCCAGATTTAGTAGAGCGTTTTGAAAAAAATATTGAATTAGCAGATTGGGATAAAGACACATTTTACACCACAGGAACTGAAGGTTACACAGATTACCCAAAGGCTTAAAGCCAATAAATAATAAGTAAAAAAAGCATCTAAAATTAATTTTTAGATGCTTTTTAAATTTATATAAAATTTTTATTTACAATTATTTATGTTTAATTTTTAAAAGTAAAGGTTTAAATGATATAAATAATATTGTATAAATAAATAATAGTAATAAATACCAAGTATTAGATACTAAATCTAAGTAATCTATCTTACCATTAGAGAAGCTTAAAATCATTAAAACTTGTGCTCCATAAGGTAAAATACCTTGTACAATACAAGCAAAAATATCTAAAATTGAAGCTGTTTTTTTATTGTCTAATCCATACTCATCGTTAATCGTTTTAGCAATTGGACCAGTAATAATTATTGATACTGTATTATTAGCAATTGCCATGTTTATAGTACCAACCAGAGAAGCAATTCCTAATTGTGCAGAGGTTTTGTTTTTTATAAGCTTTTTAATATTTTTTAATATGTAGTCTATTCCTCCGTTTTTAGAGACCAAAGCAGCTAAACCACCAGTTAATAGCGATAGTAAAAATATTTCGGTCATGCTTGTAAAACCAGTGTAAGCTAGTTTTGTAGATTCAATAAGTGTGAAATCGCCATAAATAATTCCTAAAAGTCCACCAGCAATAACACCTAAAAGTAAAGTTACAAAGACATTCACACCAATTATAGATAATATTATTACCAATAAATAAGGTAATATTTTAACAATAGAATAGGTGTAGACCGTAGCGTCTTCAACATTAGTTTCTAATTCTAAACCTTGAATAATTAGTATAGCAATAGTAAATAAAGCTGCTGGCAACGCTATTTTAATGTTCTGCTTAAATTTATCGCTCATTTTACAGCCTAGCGATTGGGTTGCTGCAATGGTAGTGTCTGATATCACAGATAAGTTATCACCAAACATACTTCCGCCTAAAAGTGCGCCACAAAGTATTGCTAAATCTACACTGCTTTTGTCTGCAAAACCAATAACAATAGGTGCTAAAGCTACAATTGCGCCAACCGAAGTTCCTGTAGAAACCGATAAAAATGCAGCAATTATAAACACACCAAAGTAAATGTATTGTATGGCAATAAAGTCTAACCCTAAATTCACAATAGTGTCAACACTTCCTGTAGCTTTTGTTATGGTAGCAAAAGCACCTGCTAATAAATAGATTAAACACATGGTTAAAATCTTATCATCTCCACAACCTTTTAAAAGCGTTTCAATTTTAGAATTAATTGATTGTCTAAACATTAAAAATGCGACTATAATACCTACGATAACTGCAATTGGCGCAGGAAGTGCATAAAAATCGTTTTGATAAATTCCAACACCTAAAAACGTAAATACAAATACGAATAGCGGAATTAAAGCTGTAAATTTTGGAGTAATTTGTTGTGGACTTGCCATTTTTCTTTTTCATTTTAAAAAGGAAATAGCAATCAAAAAACAAGAAATATGAGTTAACATTTGTTCCAATTAATTGGCTTATCTATTTAGCACCTTGCTCGTTATTGCAGGTTGCTATCTCCTTTTTAGAGATTCTTGATAATTAATTTTAAGTTTGCAAAAGTAGGGTAGAAAGCAATACGTAATTCTTAAAAAGTGTTAATTTTTTAAAAAGTCAAAATTCTCGTCGATAGATTTCCCGATTTCGTATAGTCAAAACCCTCAAACGTCTATCGCTTTATAATAAGATAGCATATAGTTTCACCTTTGAAGTGTAAAATTAAAACACCTTAAAATATGAAATTATATTTAATCTTAGTTAGTTTATTTTTAGTGCAACTATCTCTTTATCAATAAAAATCAACTAAATAAACCTAAGTTTTTAGAGTATATTAATACTAATTCTTTGCATTAATTTTCAGGAATTTTACCTTATAAAACAATCTCATCTATAAAAAATAATCGGATTGATAGATATAATATAGCTAGCTGTCAACTTTCATTATTTAACAGAAATAATTCAGATACTTTTAAACTATTAATACTAATAAACGTCTTAGTATTAATAGCAAAATAAAGTTGAACTATTAAATTTTTAAATTATGAAAACATTTATAAAAGCATACATATTACCAACAGTATTGTTGGTAGCATTTGCAGCACAAACAGAAGCACAAACTAGAAGAAGTACTAGTAATAAAAAAGTTACAACAACTACAACTAAACGTACAGTTGCTAAGCGTGTACCAAGTACAAAAGTGACCTATAAAACACCAAAACGTAAAGTAGTTTCGGTTAGAAATGTGCCTAATAGAACAGTTGTAACGCATAGAGGACAAAACTATTACTATGCTAATAATAAGTATTACACACAATCTAGAGGTCGTTACATTGTAATAGCTCCAAAGGTAGGTTTTAGAATTAAAACTTTACCTGTAAACTATAAAAGAGTACGTTATAATAATTATTACAATGCTCATGGTATATTTTATATTCAAATAAATAACCAATATGAAGTAGTAGATCCAGAAGTTGGTACTATTGTTTATGAGTTACCAGATGATTATGAAAAAGTTGTTATAAACGACGAAACGTATTATGAATACGCTAATATATTATACGAAAAAGTACAAATAGATGGTACCAGAGCTTATGAAGTTGTAGGTATTATAGAAATGAATTAGTTACGCTTGATTTTGGTTGATTGATTTGTAACATGAAAAAAGGGTAATGTAAAAGTTATCCTTTTTTCTATTTAAAAATATTGCTTTTTAATGTTTTTAGGATCTACTGGTTTAGTTTCAGAAATAAATTTCATGAACAAATAAATAGCCATAAAATGGCAAATAATAATTATTACCGTAAAGGTTTGGTTGTAAAAAAAGTATTCATTTATTGGAGATAATCCAATTTGAAACAACGAGAATAATCCTGATGTAAGTAAAATAGTTCCGTTTTTATAATTATTATTAAGATATACAATTGCAAAAGTGACTGTGTAAATTAAAACACAAATAGCACAAATAAACATGTAAATTTGACTATTGTTGGGGATTTTATCTAATAAAAGTTCTATAACAGCATAGCTTATGTAAGCTATTAAAAAACCACCAATTACAGATGATATTGACAACAAAGACTTTAATTTACTTTGTATTAAATATTTTTTTAATGAAAATGTATATAAGATTAAATATAATGAAGTTAACAAAGATATTTCTCCAAAATAATCATGAAAGGAATAAAATGTTAAAAAATTAATACAAAATAAAGCTGCTAGAGCTAATAAAAATAATGGATCCGTATTTTTTTTAACAACACTAATATATTTTAAAAATATTGTAACAATAACTACTGGGCAAATGTAAAGCAATTGACTTTTTTCCATTATTACGCTCATACCAACTGCAATTGATAAAGCAATAACGAACAGAATATCAAAAAAATGTAGTTTAATTTTTAGCATTAGTATTAGAAGGGAATATCCTACATAAGATAAATATTTACTTAGTAGAAAAATTTGTTTTTGTCAATTTACAATTAATCTTTGATATGTTTAATACACTTTTAATCAATTGTTTTTTTAAACTAAGCTGATAAACTTAATTATTTTTGTTCAGAAACAGCATAAACACCCCAATCTGCAATAGATTGCACTACAGGAATTAAAGTTTTACCAAAATCGGTTAACGAATATTCTACCTTTAAAGGTGGTTTAGAAGTATATACTTTTCTTTTTACAATACCATCTTCTTCTAAAGTTTTTAATTGTAAACTCAATGTACGCTCTGTAACTGTTGGCATTTCTTTTCTTAATTCATTATAACGAAGGGTTGTATCAATTAAATGAAACATAATTACCGTTTTCCATTTTCCTCCAATAATTCCCATGGTTAAACTGGCACAACATGGATATTCCTTTCCTTTAAACGTATACATAATTATTTTTTAAGTATTAAATCTTTGGCAAAGATAAAATACTATACTTATTTATACAACTATACTTTTTATAGTAAATTTAACATTCGGCTAAAAGTATTGATTTTGTTGGGTATACATTTTTTTTTAGTGTAATATTTTATACTATCCTTTTTGACCGTTATTGTGTGTTTTAGATTCTCTAATTACTTTTGCACTATACTTTTTATAGTATAATTAAAAAATCAACATAATTAAAACATATACAAATGAATTTAACTGAAACATTAAACTGGAGATACACAACTAAAGAATTTGACTCAACAAAAAAAATATCTGAAGCAGATATGGCAGAAGTCAAAAATTTATTAAGAATGAGCCCATCGAGTGTAAATTTGCAACCTTGGCATTTTATAGTTGCAGAAACTACAGAAGGTAAAGCACGTATTGCAAAAGGAACTCAAGGTTTCTTTCATTTTAATGAACCTAAAGTAACTAATGCATCAGCAGTTGTATTATTCTGTTCTAAAATTGATGCAGATGATGCTTATTACCAACATATTGCAGATACTGAAGATAAGAATGGTAGGTTTCCAAATGAAGATATAAAAAACGGATTTTTAGGAGCTGTTAAAGCGTTTGCTGGGATTCACAAATACGATTTAAAAGACCAACAACACTGGATGGAAAAACAAGTCTACTTAAACATAGGAAGCTTTTTATTAGGTGTTGCTAGTTTAGGTATTGATGCAACTCCAATGGAAGGTATTGATGTAAAAGCATTAGATGAAGAATTTGGTTTAAGAGAAAAAGGTTTTACTGCTTTAGTTGCTGTTTCTATAGGTTACAGAGCAGATTCTGATTTTAATTCAACAGATAAAACACCAAAATCTAGATTGCCAGAAAGTGAATTATTCACTGAAATATAATTAGTATTTCTCTTGAAATTTAATGTCATGAAAAAAAATATTTTAATCACATTCGCACTAATAGCAAGTATTTTCACCAATGCACAAACACCAACAACAGACAATATTAAGTCTACAAACGAGGTAGTCACTGCAGATACTGTAGAATGGGGTTGGTTAAATCCTTTAAGAGGTGATAAAAGTCCAGCAGCAGGAAAACTTTGGGGAGACAGAACCAAAAACGAACCAGCAGGTTTTTTAGTGAAATTCAATAAAGGGTTTTCTTCGCCACCACACATTCACAACATTACGTATCGTGGTGTGGTCATTAAAGGTTTATTGCATAATGATGATGAAAATGCAGAAAAACAATGGCTACCTGCAGGATCTTATTGGCAACAACCAGCAGGAGAAGCACATATTACTGCAGCAGATGGTGAGGAAAATATGGCTTTTTTAGATATACAAGAAGGACCATATTTGGTAAAGCCAACATCTGAAGCTTTTGATAATGGAGAAAGACCTGTTAATGTTGATAAAACGAATTTAGTTTGGTTAAATGCCAATGATATTGAATGGATTTCAGAAAAAAGTAATGTAGAAACTGCCTTTTTATGGGGAAGCCATGAAAAAAATCAATTACGTGCTACACTTTTAAAACTACCAGCTGGTTTTAAAGGAAAAATTAAAAATTTAAGTCCGAATTTTAGAGCTGTAGTTATTTCTGGTGGAATTTTACATCAGTTTTCTAAAAAAGAAGTTAAAAAGGAATTAAACGCACCATCTTATTTCGGAGCAGCAGAAAACGCAACTTCAATTATTTCAGCAGAAAAAGAAACGGTGCTTTATATTAGAAGTAACGGAAATTATAAAGTGATTTCAAAATAACTTTTAATTTTAAAATATAATTAAATCCCAAGTATCGATTAATATTATACGAAGCCACCAAATATTTAATATTATGTGTGGCTTTTTCAATTCATAATATAATTTGATTACAAAAGCTAAATGCAGAAACTAGTAGTTATCGATATTCAAAAAAGAATCTAAAAAATTAGATATGAAAACAATAACAAATACCAATGCACTAGAACAAGCACGTGCACTTAAGCAACTTACTCGTGAAGCGTCATTAAAACGTGAACCTTCTGTATCTCATTTTTGGAATAGCAACAGAAAATTACTAGAAGAAGCATGGGCAACATGGGAAATGGAAAACAAAGACAATTTACTAATTCCTGATGAATCGCTGCTTGATCCAAAATTGCGAAAAGTAATAAATGACGCTTGGGAAAACCCAGAAAAAGAAAATGCTGTTGCCGATTTATGGGAAGAAATTATTCCGGGTGTTTATGTGACGCAATTTTTTGATGTGGAACGCTTAGCAGAATTCCGTAAGTATTTAGAAGACGTAGTAAATTCTGAAATCCCAAAACGTGCACCATATGGAATACAATTAAATCGTTATGGAATGATGTTAGATGAGCGTTCTGAAGGTCATCTAGCTGCACCAAGTTTCCAGGCCTTTTATAACGACATGATGAATCGTTATATGCGTCCAATTGCACGTTTATTGCTTGGTACTTATGGTTACGATAACCAAACGTTTGGTTTTTCAATTCAATATAATCCAGATAAGGATAAAGATTTACATGCACACACAGATGCTTCAGCAGCTACTTTAAATATTAATATTAACTTACCTGATGAAGTATTTACAGGATCTGAAGTTGATTTCTATGATAAAGCTTCCGGAAAAACAGTGCAAACTATTTTTGAACCAGGAAAAGCAATTATTCACAGAGGTAATGTGCCACATGCTACACATCCTATTACTAGCGGACAACGTAGTAATTTGGTAGTTTGGTTATACGGAGATCGAATGCAAGTGCCAAGAGGAAGTACAAGTAGTTATGGTAATGTAAATAACTTAACGTCAGAGAGTGTAACATCAGAAAATATTTCAGTAGATGAACGTTGGAGCGTGCCAAAAGGAACTAAAGATACGTTTGCGCCATTTTAAAAATTAAAAAAAATAATAGAATATGAATATATTAATCACAGGAAGTACAGACGGTATTGGAAAACTTACTGCTTTAAAACTAGCTAAAGAAGGCCATGAAGTATATGTTCATGGAAGAAGCAAAGCTAAAGTAGACAGTGTTATTGCCGAAATTAAAAATGCTTCAAACAACAAAAATATAAAAGGATTTGTTGCCGATTTTTCTGATTTAAATGCTGTAAAACAACTTGCGGAACAAATTAAAAATGAAGTATCAAGTTTAGATGTTTTAATTAATAATGCAGGTATTTTTAAAGCACCTTTACAAAAAACAAAAGACGGATTAGATATTAGAATGTCTGTTAATTATTTAGCGCCTTATATTTTAACAGAAAGCATTATTTCGGTTCTAAAAAAAGGGTCAGCAACAAGAATAGTAAATTTAAGTTCTGCAGCACAATCTTCAGTTAAAAAAGGTATTTTAACAGGCGATGTATCTACCAGTGCTAACGAAGCTTACGCGCAAAGTAAATTGGCACTAACCATGTGGAGTTTTTATTTTGCAAAACAACATCCAAATATTACGACTATAGCTGTAAATCCAGGTTCTTTATTAAATACCAAAATGGCTAAAGAAGCTTACGGACAACATTGGTCTCCAGCAGAAAAAGGTGTAGATATTCTTTATGATTTAGCCATGTCTGAAGCAAATAAAAATGAGTCAGGCAAGTATTTTGATAATGATAAAGGTAGCTTTAGTAATGCACATCCTGATGCTTATGATGAGGCTAAAATTCAAACATTATTAGAGATTACAAGTAGTTTGGTTTAAAAGTTGAATTTAATTGTTAAATTATAGAAAATTAATTTTTTAGTTAAAAAGATATTCAAGTTCTTGCTAAATTAAATTTTCAAATTAATGGATAACCTAATAACTTTCTCAATAGCAGTGTTTACTGCCTTTTTTGCGATAACAAATCCGATTTCTAATATGACGGTTTTTTTATCTTTAACGCAAGGTGCAGACAAAAAAACAAAGCATGACATTAACAGACGATCAAATATTATAGCCTTTGTTATCGTTGCAGTTTTTGTGTTATTAGGAAAATATATTTTCGAATTATTTAATATTAGTATTCCTGCATTTAAAATTACAGGAGGTATACTAATATTTTTTATTGGTTTTGATATGTTACAATCAAAACGTTCTAACGTAAAAAGCCTTAAACATGTTCATGTAGATGAAGATATAGCTGTTTCACCTTTAGCAATTCCGATTTTAGCTGGTCCTGGAACCATTGTTACAGCAATGAATTTTGTTGCCAATGTAGAAACTATCCATATTATAATAGTAATTCTTATTTATGGTTTTATGAATTTACTAACATATTTCACTTTTAGATTAAGTGATTTAATTGTTAGTATTGTAGGGAAAAATGTAATTTCTGTTATAGGAAAGATCATGGGTTTAATTATTGCTATTATTGGTACAGGAATGATTATAAACGGAATAAAACTTTCTTTTGATTTTATAACATAAACCTAATTTACTACTGTTAATATGAAAAAAATCCTAATTCTATTTGCGCATCCAAAACTTGAAAAATCCAGAGCTAATTTATCTTTAATTAATCATATTAATGATAAAGAAAATGTGACTGTTCATGATTTATACGAAGAGTATCCAGATTTTCATATAGACGTTCCTAGAGAGCAAAAATTATTAGAATCACATGATATAATTATATGGCATCATCCTTTTTATTGGTATAGTTGTCCGCCATTAATGAAACAATGGATTGATATGGTATTAGAGTTTAATTGGGCTTATGGGCCAGAAGGTAAAGCGCTACACAATAAAACATGTTTAAATGCTATAACAACTGGAGGTTCTAAAGAAGTTTACTGTTCAGCCGGATATAATAGTTTTACTGTTGAACAATTTCTAAGACCATTTGAGCAAACTGCTAATTTATGCGGTATGACTTATTATCCGCCATTTGCAGTTATGGGAACACATAATCTTTCCGATGAAAAATTAAACGATTATAAAATTAATTACGGTAAATTAATTGATTTGCTTCAAAACAATTTATCAATAAACGATTTTGAGAAAAAATCTTTTATTAACGATATACCACAACTTAAAAGCTCTTAATTATATGACAGGAAGTTTACTTTTTGAAGCTATAATGTTTTTGCTTGGAGCCATTATTTGTGTCTCTATAGCAAAGCGATTAGGTTTAAGTTCGGTTATTGGATACTTATTGGCTGGTGTATTAATTGGACCTTATGTTTTAGGTTTTATTGGAGAAGAAGGCGAAGATATATTGCATTTTGCAGAATTTGGAGTGGTAATGATGCTGTTTCTTATTGGATTAGAAATTGAACCTAAAAATTTCTGGAACATGCGGAAAACCATACTTGGTATGGGAGGAATACAAGTAGGAGGTACCATGTTATTATCCTATTTATTATTTACTTTTTTAGGATACGATTGGGAAGTCGCTTTAGTAATTTCTATGGCTGTAGCATTATCATCTACAGCAATTGCAATGCAAACCATAAAAGAAAAAGGTTTGATGGAAACTACTTTTGGAACTTCAGCCTTTTCCATTTTATTGTTTCAGGATATTATAGTGATTTTCATGATTGGTATAATGCCATTATTATCTAATTCTAATACAGAAACACAAACCGATGGACATACTGAATCTGTTAGTCTAATTGAAAGTTTACCTTTAGTACTTCAAACAATAGCCATTATACTATCGGTTGTAGTAATTATTGCTTTAGGACGTTATGTCATTGTACCAATGCTAAGAAAAGTTGCAAAAACAGATGTAAGAGAATTACTTATTGCTGCCGCATTTTTAATTGTTTTTGGAATTTCATTTATTATGGAATTGGTAGGTATCAGTCCGGCTTTAGGTGCTTTTTTAGGTGGTGTAGTATTATCTAATAGTGAGTTTAAACACGAATTAGAAAGCACTCTAGAACCTTTTAAAAACTTACTATTAGGTTTGTTTTTTATGGCAGTTGGCGCTTCAATAAACTTTATAGTTATTGCCAAAAGTCCGCTTACTATTGGTGGTGTTTTAATTGCTATAATTATATTAAAAGCGGTAGTTTTATTTGTTACCGGTCGTGTATTTAATTTAAAATTAGACCAAAAACTGCTATTAACTTTTAGCTTATCACAAGTTGGAGAATTTGCTTTTGTATTATTGTCTTTTGCTTTCGGTTTAAATATTTTAGAACAACAAGAAATGGATATGCTGCTGGTAATTACAGCCTTAAGTATGGCATTAACACCAATAATTAGTATTGTAAACGAGCGTTTTATTCTTCCAAAAGTTGGTACTAAAGAATCAATAAAACGTCCAATGGATCATATTGCAAAATCACAAAAAATAATTTTAGTTGGTTTTGGTAATTTTGGAAGTACGGTAGGTCGTTTTTTAAGATCACATGGCGTAGAAGCTACTATTTTAGATCAAGATTCAAACCGAGTAGATTTTCTTCGTAAAATGGGTTTTGAAGTATATTATGGTGATGCAACACGTCTAGATTTGTTGGAATCGGCAGGCATTGCCGAAGCTAAAATTTTAATTATTGCTACTAATAGATTAAGTGTAACTAAGGCAATTACTAAAATTGTAAATGAAAAATATCCACACATCGAGCTCATGATTAGAACTAAAAACAGAGAAGATGCTTACGAGTTATTAAATCTTGGTCATGAAAATTTTTATCGAGAATCTTTAGATACTTCATTGGCATTAGCTAGTGATGTTTTACATAAATTAGGTTTTAGAAAATATACTTTAAAGCGACAAGTGAAAAACTTTATTAAGTATGACGAAACAAGTTTAAGGCGCTTAGCAAAAGCACCAAAACGTGATGAGGAATATATATTTAAAGCCAGAAAGGAGCTTAAAAAGCAAGAAGAATTATTAGATGCAGACTTTAAAAGAGGTATTGTAGACTTTGACAATCATTGGGATAGTGACCATATTAGAAAAGCTTTAGAAAAATCTAATACAAAAATGTAATGCAAAAAAAGGTGCCACAAATTGTTTTCGATTCTAAAAAACCAGAAAATAGTGGTATTGAAATTTTAACCATTGAAAGTCTTGCCTCTCGTAAAACCGAAATTATAGACCATAATCCAGAAAAAGCACATCAGGTTGCTTTTCACATGATTGTTTTTTACACGCAGGGAGAAAGCAAGCAATTGGTAGATTTTGTGTGGCATCCTGTAAAGAAAAACACCATTATCCATCTGTCTAAAGGGCAAATAAATGCCTTTCAATTTACTAAAAAATTAAAGGGTTATATTTTATTATTTACGGAAACCTATTTAAAAAATCAGATAAATAATTCACCAAAAAATGAATATTTAAGGTTGTTTAATACGCATTTATTTTCACCAAGTATTCAAGTGCCACAAGATTCTAATATTATACGTTATTTTGATTTGTTTTATGAGGAGTATAACAATCATACAGAAGATTTAAATCAGCAAAACACCTATAAATCAATATATTCTATCATTTTCTCCAAGTTAGAAGGCTTAAAGCAATTCCAGCCTTTTCATTTAAAGCAATCTAAACAAGTTAATATCTTTTTAGATTTTAAAGCACTTTTAGAGCTTCATTTTAAAGCCAGTAGAAATGCAGATTTTTATGCTGAAAAACTTAATATTACTTACAAACATTTAAATACCGTTTGTAAGGCAACAGTATCTATTACAGCAAAGCAATTTATTGATCAATTTATTGTTTTAGAAGCAAAACGATTACTAATAAATTCAGATATAAAAAGTACGGAATTAGCCTATTCGCTAGGTTTTGAAGAATCTACAAACTTTGTAAAATACTTCAAAAAACATACAGGTTTTACGCCAAACAACTTTAAAAAGAACTATTTGTAAGTTCAGGTTCGATATTTACCATTTTTGCACTCATATTTATCTTTAGCATATTACATGATTATAAGATATTTGTTTAAAAATCAAACAAATGTCAGACGTTAGATCATGCCCAAAGTGTGGCGCTAAAGCAAAATATAAAGTAAAAGAAAATATTGAATCTTTTGAAGCACTGCAAGATGACGAGCTTTTAAAAAAAGTTGGTCAACTAAAAAAAGCAATGCAAAAATTTAAAGAAAAAGCTGAGGCTCTAGAGAAAGAATTAACCGAATTAAAATCTAAATTATGAATATAGCACAAAATAAAAAAAACGCTATCGCATTTTATAAAATGGCTTACGAGGGCAATCCAACAAAAGCAGTCGAGTTATATGTTGGAGATAAATATATACAGCATAACCCAATGGTTGCCGATGGTCCACAAGGATTTATTGATTATTTTAATCGTATGCAAAAAGAGTATCCAATAAAGTCAATTAATTTTGTAAGAGCACTTGCCGAAGATGATCTGGTAGCATTGCATACCCATCAAATCTGGCCAGATAACGACCAATATATTACTATGGATTTTTTCAGGTTTGATACCCATGGAAAAATTGTAGAACATTGGGATAGCATACAGCAAATACCAGAAACATCTGCTAATAATAATACGATGTATTAAATAATTATATGGATATCATCAAAAAACAATACGGTTGGATAATTGTTACCATTTTAGCTAGCTAACCATTATTGATGTTTTTTTAAATGATAAACATCTAGTTTTCTAATGGTTTATCGTTTTCATTAGCAGAAAATGCAGTTGGAGAAGGACGTAAAACTGTAGAAATGTTATATCATGTTACAGGGGAGTTTGCTATACGTTGGATGACTGTAGTATTAACGTGTACACCTTTTTTTATAATATTTAACTCTGAACTTCTATTATTTTGAAAAGCCAAATAATCACTTGCCAAAACAATTAATTATAGATGATGTTGTAAAACGTTTTTTATTCATTTTTCAAATCAACCCATAAAGAATATGCTCCGAAAAAAAGCCCGAATGGAATACATATTCCAAACAAACCGATATATTCCTTTTCAGAAATAGCTTTCGAAATGAAAAAGTAGATTATAGTGAATGAACAAACGATTCCAAATATCGCAAAAAGCTTTATCATTCCAGTTCCGACAATTTTATTAAAATTATTATTCATTCGTGTTGAGTCTTTTGGAATACTAGAAAAAAACCAATAGAGCATATGATATCCAACATTAATTGTTATTACGGTTATTATCCGTTCTTTGAAGTCAATATCAGGTATAAAAAGCACAAGTAGAATGCTGAAAATTAGATTTATATATCCGAAAATTTTATAGTACTTTTTAATGTCATTTTTGTTTATTATTTCCATTCAGAGTGCGTTTTGAAATGTTTTACAACGGTTTTGTGTATGGCTCGTTGCGGAAAATCAGCTATGATTTTCCGCCGTAACCGAAAGATAGCAAATTGCAAAGAATTCCGATTAGGAATTCAGCCGCAATGAGCTATACACGTCTTAAGTTAGCATTTTAATAAAAACATTAAATTTAAGACATATAAATAAGAAAGCACAAAAGAGAGGAATAAGGTTAATATATACGCAGAGACTACAGATCTCGTCAACATTGAAAATCCCCTCTCT